>NZ_JALMEW010000010.1 GCF_023094245.1 Halomonas getboli
GCGCCTCGTCGCCGATCTCCACGCCGAGATCGCCGCGGGCCACCATCACCGCCTCGCTGGCCTCGATGATGCCGTCGAGCGTGGCGTCGTCGGCCACCGCCTCGGCGCGCTCGAGCTTGGCCACCAGGCCGATTTCCTTTCCGGCGTCTCCGAGGAGGGCTCTGGCTTCCTGCATATCGGCGGCGCTGCGCGGGAAGGACACGGCGAGATAGTCGACGCCGATGGCCATGGCGGTCTCGAGGTCGGCCTTGTCCTTGTCGGTCAGCGCCGGGGCGGAGAGCCCGCCGCCCTGCTTGTTGATGCCCTTGTTGTTGGATAGCTCGCCGCCGACCACCACCGTGGTGTGGATGGCGCTGCCGTCGACGCGGTCGACGTCGAGCACCACCCGGCCGTCGTCGAGCAGCAGGCGGTCGCCGGCGGCCACGTCGTCGGCCAGTGCGCGGTAGTCGCAGCCGACCCGCTCGGCGTCGCCGGCCTCGCGCTCGAGGGCCACGTCGATGACGAAGGGCGCGCCTTCCTCCAGCACGACCTTGCCCGCGCCGAAGCGGGCGATGCGGATCTTGGGTCCCTGCAGATCACCCAGGGCGGCGACGCTGCGGCCCTGGCGGGCGGCGATCTCGCGCACCGCACTCAACCGGCGGCGATGGTCGTCCGCCGAGCCGTGGGAGAAGTTGAGGCGCACCACGTCGACGCCGGCGGCGATCATCTGCTCCAGCACGCCCTCGCGGTCGCTGGCGGGGCCGAGAGTGGCGACGATCTTGGTGCGGCGGAGCGGGGTGGGGCGATCAGACATGCCGATTCTCCTGTGGCGCGGTCGGTGCGGCGGGAAATGAAAGGGTCAAGATATCGTAGTAGTGGTGATATTACGAAACAAAGCGCCTTCGACCAAAGTCGTCCTCACCCTGCTCCTGGCGAGATTTTTTCATACAACCCCCTTTGAGGAGAAGCTTTTAGCAAAGTCCGGAGGGAATGAGGGAGTTGGCGGTGTTGTAAAATTACGAAAAATCGCTTGTCTCGAGCGCCATCCTGATCCACATTGAAGGACAAGACGAGCCTTCGGGTCGTTCGCGAGGCGGCGGCCGCCGCTTCTCCGGCTCGACACGCTCCCATCCGACAAGTCGGTAACTGGTTTCGAGAGGATCACGCCATGACGCTCAAGATCGCCATCAACGGTTTCGGTCGCATTGGTCGCAACGTGTTTCGTGCGCTGTACGAGGGTGGCTATCGCGACCGGGTGCAGGTCGTCGCCATCAACGACCTGGGCGATCCGGCCCTCAACGCCCACCTGCTGCGCCACGACACCGTGCACGGCCACTTCCCCTTCGAGGTCTCTCACGACGAGAGCAGCCTGACGGTCGACGGCGATCGCATCGAGATCATCTCCGAGCGCGACCCGGCCCAGCTGCCCTGGGAGCGCCTGGGCGTGGACCTGGTGATGGAGTGCACCGGGCTGTTCACCAAGCGCGCCGATGCCGGCAAGCACCTCGAGGCCGGTGCCGGTCGCGTGCTGGTCTCCGCGCCGAGCCCGGACGCTGACGCCACCGTGGTCTTCGGCGTCAACGAGGACGTGCTGACCGCCGAGCACAAGGTGGTGTCCAACGCCTCCTGCACCACCAACTGCCTGGCCCCGGTGGCCAAGGTGCTGAACGAGACGGTGGGTATCGAGAACGGTCTGATGACCACGGTGCACGCCTACACCAACGATCAGAACCTGTCCGACGTCTATCACAAGGACCCCTACCGGGCTCGCAGCGCCACGCACTCCATGATCCCGACCAAGACCGGCGCCGCCGCTGCGGTGGGGCTGGTGCTGCCGGAGCTGGACGGCAAGCTCGACGGTCTGGCGGTGCGCGTGCCGGTGATCAATGTCTCGCTGGTGGATCTGACCTTCACGGCGAGCCGCGACACCACCAAGGAAGAGATCAACGCCATCGTCGCCGAGGCGGCTCAGGCGTCGCCGGTGCTGGCGGTCAACGAGCAGCCGCTGGTGTCGATCGACTTCAACCATGACGCCAACTCCTCCACCTTCGACAGCAATCACACCCGCGTGACCAACGGTCGCCTGGTGAAGGTCATGGCCTGGTACGACAATGAATGGGGCTTCTCCAACCGCATGCTGGATACCGCCCTGGCGATGCACGCCACGGCCTGATCCTGGCGGGAATGCCGCGCCGAGCGACGCCGGGCCACGCGAGTGGCCCGGCGTCGCTGCGTCTGGCCGCTGGAAAGACGAGGCGGGGCGGACAGGTCAGACGCCGCGCCGCCAGCGGCTCTCCAGCGTCACCGGCCGGGTGGCGCCGTAGCGGGCGGCGGGATGATCGCCGTAGTGGGCCCACAGCGGATCGCCGAGGTCGAAGTGCCACCACTCGCTCGGCAGGTTGGTGAAACCCTCGGCGGCCATGGCGTGGTACAGCAGGCGGCGACGGTCGCGGGCCCGGCGCTCGGCCTTGCCGGGCGCGTCCAGGCGTTCCAGGGCCGCGCTGTGGGACGCCGGCACGGCCTCGTCGAACAGTGTGCCCATGTCCAGCGGCAGGCCGTCGGCATCGCACAGAGTCACGTCCACGGCGCCGCCGGTCAGGTGCGGGCTCGGCGCCTCCGGCGACTGGCTCGGCAGGGCGACGAACTCTCGGGTGCGCGTCGCCAGGGTCTCGGCATCGAGCTCGGGGTGGCGCGAGCGGATCGCCTCCTGCAGCGTGTCGAAGAGGTGCTGCTGCACCCGCCAGGGTCGCCAGCCATCCAGCACCAGCAGGCTGAGTCCCTCGGGCAGGGCGCGGGCCACCGCCAGCAGTCGGCGATATACGCCCTCGCGCACGTAGCAGTCATGGACGGCGCCGGGAATGCCGAGCCGCGCATAGACCGGGTACGCCCGCAGCGGCATGGGCGCGAGGCTGACCGGCACCAGCGGCTCGTCGCACTCGACGATCGTCCGGCGCTCGACGACGGCCCAGTCGGGCTCGGGGCATTCGGGAACGGGCGGAAGATGATCGGCCATGCGGGGCTCGCGTCTGGCGGGTAGGTCATCATCATATCGCAGCGCGTCGTATCCCGGGCAAGCCGGTCTCTATGAGCATTCCCAAACGAAAAAAGCCACCTGGGTGGGGTGGCTTCTTTCTGAGTTTGGTGGGGGTGGCGGGAATCGGGCCCAGGTCGTCGAGAGAGGGTCGACACCGCGACGGCGGAGCCGGTGTCTTTCGCCCTCTTCAAACGAAAAAAGCCACCCGGGTGGGGTGGCTTCTTTCTGAGTTTGGTGGGGGTGGCGGGAATCGGGCCCAGGTGGTCGAGAGAGGGCCGACACCGCGTCGGCGGAGCCGGTGTCTTTCGCCCTCTTCAAACGAAAAAAGCCACCCGAGTAGGGTGGCCTTTCTCTGAGTTTGGTGGAGGCGGCGGGAATCGAACCCGCGTCCGCCGACACTCGCCCATCGGCTCTACATGCTTAGTTCCGTCATTTGTTTTAACGTCGCTGGCTCCGACGGGCAGGATCCAGAAACGCGATTCCTCTAAGATTTAACGGTTGACGCGAGGACGAAGCCAACCGCGATCCCATCAATCTGAGCTCGTGCCCTTTGGCGATGAATGGGCACATCGCCGCCGGGTAGGACTAGAAGCTAGCGGCGTTTAAGCTGCCAGCGCGCCCTGAGCGTAGTTGTCGTCGTTTGCGACTATTTAATCGTGATGTTGGATTTACGAGATACATCACGCTCTCGGCATGCACCTCAGGGGTTGTCATCGGCGTCGAAGCCATGTCGCCCCCAGAACGTCGCCATCTTATCAGGATGGCCGATCTTATGACACCTCAGCCGCGGTTTTGTTCGCGCATGATGCGGCCCTTCTGGCGTTGCCAGTCGCGGTCCTTCTCGGTGGCCCGCTTGTCGTGCAGCTTCTTGCCCGACACCAGCGCCAGCTCGCACTTCACCTTGTTGCCCTTCCAGTACAGCTTGAGCGGCACGCAGGTGTGCCCCTTGTCCTGGGTGCGCGAGAAGATCCTGGCGATCTCCTTCTTGTGCAGCAGCAGCTTGCGCGTCCGAGTCGGGTCGGCGACCTCGTGGGTGCTGGCGGTGTTGAGCGGCGTCACGTGGCTCCCCAGCAGCCAGGCCTCGCCGTTCTTGACCAGGATGTAGGTGTCGGTGAGCTGCGCCTTGCCGGCGCGCAGGCTCTTGACCTCCCAGCCGGCCAGCGACAGGCCGGCCTCGAAGGTCTCGTTGATGTGGTACTCGAAACGCGCCTTCTTGTTCAGCGCGATGGCGTTGCTGCCGGGACCCTTGCCTTTACCTTTCTTGCTGGCCATGGAACCTCGTGTCTGTGCTTGCCGGTGGCGGCCTGCCCCCTCCGATATGGGGGGAAGCGTGATACCATTCAAGGCCGAAATAACCGCTCATGATACGCCCTGGGCCCCTTGAAGTCAGCGGAGAGGTCAATGCCAACGGTCAATCGGTCCGCCCTGGTGCGGCACACCCCTCAGGAAATGTTCGATCTGGTCAACGATTTCGAACGCTATCCGGAATTCCTGCCGGGCTGTCGACGGGCGCGCCTGATCGAGCGGGACGAGGCGCACCTGGTCGGCGAGATGACCCTGGGGCGCGCCGGCATCGAGCAGAGTTTCACCACCCGCAACGACCTTCACGAGCCCGAGCGCATCGAACTGTCGCTGGTCAGCGGGCCCTTCAAGCGGCTGCGCGGCCGCTGGCAGTTCCTGCCGATGGGCGACGGCGCCTGCAAGGTGAGCCTGGAGATGGAGTTCGAGTTTGCCAGCCGCCTGCTGGGCATGGCCTTCGGCAAGCTCTTCCAGCAGGTCGCCGGCCAGCTGGTCGATTCCTTCACTCGTCGCGCCGACGATCTCTACGGCCGGGGGCGCTACTGAGATGCTGCGCGTCGAGGTGGCCTTCGCCATGCCGCAGCGCCAGCGCATCGTCGAGCTGACGGTGCCCGAGGGCACCACGGCCCGCCGGGCGGTGGCCCTGGCCGAGCTGGAGGTGCACTTTCCCGAGCTCGCGCCGGAGACCTTCGCCGAGGCCGATCTGGGCATCTTCGGCAGGGCATTGCGCGAGCCCGAGACCCATGCGCTGGCAGACGGCGATCGGGTCGAGGTCTATCGCCCGCTCGAGCTGGACCCCAAGGCAGCGCGGGCGGCCAGGGCCGCCCGCGCTGCGCGTTCTTCCTGAGGCCTCGCCCGCTTATTCCTCGTTCGGCACCACGTTGAAGAGGTTGCCGCGCGAGGTGTCGCTTTCGCCGGACGGGCCGATGCCCTGCTTGGAGATCAGCGCCGGCGGATGGGAGAAGTCGCCTTCGTGCTCGATGGCGGCCAGGCGGTCGCCATCGAAGGTCAGCGTCAGGCGGCGCTGCTCTACGTCGCCGTAGGCCTTGTCCAGGCGATAGACGTAGTCCCACTGGTCGGCGTCGAAGGGCGCCTCGAGCAGCGGGCTGCCCATCAGATCGATGACCTGCTGGCGGGTCATGCCGGCGTGCAGCTGTTCGGTCATCGCCGGGGTCACCAGGTTGCCCTGGGCCAGGTCGCGCTTGTAGACGCCGAAGTAGCTGCAGCCGCTGATCAGCGTCAGGGCGATGGAAAGGGTGACAATTCTGCTCAGCTTTTGCATTTGCGGCCGTTCTTCACTATCGTGGTTTCGGTCGATCATAACCGACCCTACCCGATACTGCGAAGAGCAACCATGGCCGACCAGAACCATGAACTGCGCAAGGCCGGTCTCAAAGTGACCCTGCCGCGCGTCAAGATCCTGCATATCCTCGAGAATGCCACCAATCAGCATCATCTGAGCGCCGAGGACGTCTACAAGACGCTGCTCGACTCCGGTGAGGACGTGGGTCTCGCGACCGTCTATCGGGTGCTGACTCAGTTCGAGTCCGCCGGACTGGTGACCCGCCACAACTTCGATGGCGGCCACGCCGTCTTCGAGCTGACCCAGGAAGAGCACCACGATCACATGGTGTGCCTGGACAGCGGCGAGATCGTCGAGTTCTTCGACGAGACCATCGAGCGCCGCCAGCAGGAGATTGCCGAGGAGCACGGTTACGAGCTCGTCGATCATGCGCTGGTGCTCTATGTGCGCCCCAAGGGGTCCAAGGCGACCCGTCAGGAGCTGAACCTGAAAAAGTGACGCCCGAGTAAGTAGCAGGCGTAGGCACGACCGCCGCCGAACAGCGAACGGCCCCGATCCACTGGATCGGGGCCGTTCTCATTGGTGGGCATGACGGCGTGCCGGCGGGCGTCGGCGCGTCTCAGTGGCGGGCGCGCTGGCTGGCGTCGAGCATCTCCCGGGCGTGGGCCAGGGTCTGGTCGGTCAACTTCATGCCGCCGAGCATGCGCGCCAGTTCGCCGACGCGGCCGGCCTCGTCGAGCAGCGCCATGCGGGTCAGGGTGGTGTCGTCCTCGGCCTGCTTGGCGATGTGCAGATGCTGGTGGGCCTGGGCTGCCACCTGGGGCAGGTGGGTTACGGTCATCACCTGGCCGTTGCCGCCCAGTCGACGCAGCAGCTGGCCGACGATCTCGGCGGTGGCGCCGGACACGCCGACGTCGACCTCGTCGAACACCAGGCTGGGGATGGTGGAGTGCTGGGCCGCCACCACCTGGATCGCCAGGCTGACGCGGGACAGCTCGCCGCCGGAGGCCACCTTGGCCAGCGGGCGGGCCGGCTGGCCGGGGTTGGCGCTGATCAAAAAGCGTACCCGGTCGAGCCCCTCCGGAGCCGGTGCCTCGCGCTCGCGGACCTCGACCTCGAAGCGCGCCTTGCCCATGGCCAGGAAGGCTAGCTGGTCCTGCACGGCGGTGCCGAAGCGCGCGGCGGCCGCGCGGCGGGCGGCGCTCACGGTCTCGGCCTGTTCACGCCAGCGCGCCTCCAGGGCGTCGACCTCGGCGGCGAGCGCCTCCAGGTCGTCGCCGCCGTCTTCCAGCTCGGCCAGCTCGGCGGCCAGCCGCTGGTGCAGTTCGGTCAGCTCCTCGGGCGAGATGTGATGCTTGCGCGCGATGCGGTGGACCTCGCCGAGGCGCTCCTCGACCCAGGCCAGGCGCTCGGGGTCGAGTTCGACCCCGGCGGCGAAGTGGTTGAGCTCGCGGCCGGCTTCCTCGACCTGGATGCAGGCGTCGCCGAGCATCGTCAGCGCCTCGGCCAGGGCGCCGCGGTCGCTGCCGGGCAGCGCGGAGAGATGATTCACGGCCTGCTGCAGCAGTGGCAGGGCGCCACCCTCCTCGCCGTCGCAGCAGGTGGCGGCGAACTGGGCCTCGCGCAGGCGCTCCTCGGCGTGGGCCAGCGCCTCCTGTTCGGCCTCCAGGCCGGACAGCTCGTCGTCGGCCAGCGCCAGCTGGTCGAGCTCCTCCACCTGATAGCGCAGCAGCTGGCGGCGGGCGCGCAGCTCGTCGCCGTCTTCGGCCAGCCGCTTGAGGCGGCGCTTGGTCTCGCGCCACTCGCGGAAGGTCTCGCCCAGCGCGATCACCGCCTCGTCGTGGCCGGCGAAGTCGTCGAGCAGCCGCAGGTGGGTCTCTTCGCCGAGCAGCGCCTGATGGGCGTGCTGGCCGTGGATCTCGATCAGGTGGCCGCCCAGCGCCTTGAGATCGGCCACGGTGGCGGGCTGGCCGTTGATCCAGGCCTTGGAGCGTCCGCCCCGGGTCACCACGCGGCGCAGCAGACAGTCGTCCTCGGGCAGCTCGCGGCTGGCCAGCCACTCCCGGGCGGCGGGCAGGGCGGCGATGTCGAAGCGCGCGCTGAGGTCGGCGCGCTCGGCGCCGTGGCGCACGCTGCCGGCGTCGGCGCGCTCGCCGAGGCACAGCCCCAGGGCGCCGAGGAGGATGGATTTGCCGGCCCCGGTCTCGCCGGTGATGGCGGTCATGCCGCCGCCGAGCTCGAGCTCCAGATGGTCGACGATGGCGAAGTCACGAATGGCGAGCTCTGTCAGCATGATGCCTCCCGGGGCCGGTTTCGGAATGACGGGCGAAACTACTGGTTATTCATCCACTGGCTTGTGCGTTTATACAGTAGTTCAGGGAGGGGGACAACGCACGCTCCGATTCCCGCGCGTCTTCATCCCTTGAGATCGACGCGGCCAGCCCCATATAGCTGGCAACGGCATTTTTCACCGACATATCAGTCTCGCTGGCGGCTTCGGCCGCCGGCCGGCATTTCAGGAGAGACGCATGGCCAAAGATCCGCAGACCCCGCTGGACGACGAGCTGGCCCGCCAGCAGGACGAGGCCGACACCCAAGTCGAGCCCGAGCCCGTCGAGGGCGAGCTGGAAGACGCCGTCGACGCGGCCGAGGCCGCCGAAGAGAACGCCGAGGTCGAGTCCGACAATCCGGAGGCCGAGATGCTCGCCGCCAAGGTCGAGGAGCTCGAGCAGGCCCTGGAAGAGGCCAAGGACCAGTCGATGCGCACCGCGGCCGAGGCCCAGAACGTGCGTCGCCGCGCCGAGCAGGAGGCCGAGAAGGCCCGCAAGTTCGCGCTGGAGAAGTTCGTCAAGGAGCTGCTGCCGGTGGTCGACAGCCTGGAGAAGGCGCTCGAGGCCATGGGCGAGGACGCCACCGAGGCGCACCGCGAGGGCGTCTCCATGACCCTGAAGATGCAGCTCGACGTGCTCAACAAGTTCGGCGTCGAGCAGGTCGAGCCGTCCGGCGAGCCCTTCGACCCGCAGTACCACGAGGCCATGGCCATGGTGCCGAACCCCGAGCTCGAGCCCAACACCGTGATGGACGTGATGCAGAAGGGCTACCTGCTCAACGGTCGCCTGGTGCGCCCGGCGATGGTGGTGGTCAGCCAGGCCGCCGGCTGAGGCGACGCGAAATCGCCCCGACCCCCTTGAAATGGCGTCGAGGGCCCCCAGATAAACGTCATCCCGCGGTGAACGCCGCGAACGAACGAAACACGTAACAGCTAATTTTCGAGGATTTCCTATGGGACGCATCATCGGTATTGACCTGGGGACCACCAACTCTTGCGTTGCCGTGCTCGACGGCGACAGCCCCAAGGTGATCGAGAACGCTGAAGGCGCACGCACCACTCCGTCCATCATTGCCTACACCGAAGACGGCGAGACGCTGGTGGGCCAGGCGGCCAAGCGCCAGGCGGTGACCAACCCGCAGAACACCCTGTTCGCCATCAAGCGCCTGATCGGTCGTCGCTTCGCCGACGACGTGGTGCAGAAGGACATCAAGATGGTGCCCTACACCATCGCCGAGGCCGACAACGGCGACGCCTGGGTCGAGGTCAAGGGCAACAAGCTGGCACCGCCGCAGGTCAGCGCCGAGGTGCTGAAGAAGATGAAGAAGACCGCCGAAGACTATCTCGGCGAGTCCGTGACCGAAGCGGTCATTACCGTGCCGGCCTACTTCAACGACAGCCAGCGTCAGGCCACCAAGGATGCCGGCCGCATCGCCGGTCTCGAGGTCAAGCGCATCATCAACGAGCCGACCGCGGCCGCGCTGGCCTACGGCATGGACAAGTCCCGCGGCGACAAGACCATCGCGGTCTATGACCTGGGTGGCGGCACCTTCGATATCTCCATCATCGAAGTGGCCGACGTCGACGGCGAGACCCAGTTCGAGGTGCTGGCCACCAACGGCGACACCTTCCTGGGCGGTGAGGACTTCGACCTGGCGCTGATCAACTATCTGGTCGACCAGTTCAAGGCCGACAGCGGCATCGACCTGTCCGGCGACAACCTGGCCATGCAGCGCCTCAAGGAAGCCGCCGAGAAGGCCAAGATCGAGCTGTCCAGCGCCCAGCAGACCGAGGTCAACCTGCCGTACATCACCGCCGACAACACCGGTCCCAAGCACCTCAACGTGAAGGTGACCCGGGCCAAGCTGGAGTCGCTGGTGGAAGACCTGGTGACCCGCTCCCTGGCGCCATGCAAGACCGCGCTGGCCGACGCCGGCCTGTCCGCCTCCGAGATCGACGACGTGATCCTGGTCGGCGGCCAGACCCGCATGCCGATGGTCCAGTCCAAGGTCGCCGAGTTCTTCGGCAAGGACGCCCGCAAGGACGTCAACCCGGACGAGGCCGTGGCCGTGGGCGCCGCGATCCAGGGCGGCGTGCTGGGCGGCGACGTCAAGGACGTGCTGCTGCTCGACGTCACCCCGCTGACGCTCGGCATCGAGACCCTCGGCGGCGTGATGACTCCGCTGATCGAGAAGAACACCACCATCCCGACCAAGAAGACCCAGACCTTCTCGACCGCGGATGACAACCAGACGGCCGTGACCATCCACGTGCTGCAGGGTGAGCGCAAGCAGTCCAGCGGCAACAAGTCGCTCGGTCGCTTCGACCTGGCCGACATTCCGCCGGCGCCGCGCGGCGTGCCGCAGATCGAGGTCGCCTTCGACCTGGACGCCAACGGCATCCTCAACGTGTCCGCCAAGGACAAGGCCACCGGCAAGGAACAGTCGATCGTCATCAAGGCCTCCAGCGGCCTGTCCGATGAAGAGATCGATCAGATGGTTCAGGACGCCGAGGCCCACGCCGACGAGGACAAGAAGTTCGAGGAGCTGGTCCAGCTGCGCAACCAGGCCGACGGCATGATCCACGCCGCTCGCAAGACCCTCGAGGAAGCCGGCGACAAGGCGACCGACGAGGAGAAGCAGGCCATCGAGAGCGCTGCCTCCGAGCTCGAGGAAGCGGTCAAGGGCGACGATCAGGCCGACATCCAGGCCAAGCTCGACAAGCTGACCGAGGCCTCCGGCAACCTGGCGCAGAAGATGTACGCCGAGCAGGGTGAGGCCGCCCAGGGCGCCGACGCCTCCGGCGAAGCGGGCGCCAAGCAGGAAGACGACGTGGTCGACGCCGAGTACGAGGAAGTCAACGACGACCAGAAGAAGCAGTAACCACGACGCCTGACATCGGGTGACGCCAGCGCGGGGGCCAGACTCCCGCGTTGGTGTTTCCGCAGCAGCGTCGCGACGGAGGCGGACAGACTCATGTCCAAGCGTGATTACTACGAGGTTCTGGGCGTCGAGCGCGGGGCCGATCAGAAAGAGATCAAGAAGGCCTATCGACGCCTGGCCCAGAAATACCATCCGGACCGTAATCCGGACGACGATACTTCGGCGGAGAAATTCCGCGAGGTGTCCGAGGCCTACGAGGTCCTGACCGACAGCGAGAAGCGCGCGGCCTACGACCAGTTCGGCCATGCCGGCGTCGACGGCCAGGCCGGTGGTGGCGGCGGCTTCGGCGGTGCCGGTGCCGGCGGCTTCAGCGACATCTTCGGCGATGTCTTCGGCGACATCTTCGGCGGGGGCGGCGCGCGTCGTCATCCCAACGCCCCGCAGCGTGGCAGCGACCTGCGCTACAACCTCGAGCTCGACCTCGAGGATGCGGTGTCCGGCACCAGCGTCGACATCCGCGTGCCGCGTCACGTCGAGTGCGAGCGCTGCGACGGCGACGGCGCCGAGCCGGGCTCCACCAAGGAGACCTGCCCGACCTGTGCCGGTCATGGCCAGGTGCGCATGCAGCAGGGCTTCTTCGCCGTGCAGCAGACCTGCCCGACCTGTCACGGCAGCGGCCAGCACATCAAGGTGCCGTGCCACGGCTGTAACGGCGAGGGTCGCGTGCGCGAGACCCGTACCCTGTCGGTGAAGATCCCCGCGGGCGTCGACACCGGCGATCGCATCCGCCTCAACGGCGAGGGCGAAGCCGGGCTCAACGGCGGGCCGGCCGGCGATCTCTACGTGCAGGTGGCCATCAAGCCGCACCCGATCTTCGAGCGCGACGGGCGCCACCTGCAGTGCGAGGTGCCGATCAACTTCGTCGACGCCTCCCTGGGCGGCGAGCTCGAGGTGCCGACCCTGGACGGCCGGGTCAAGCTGAAGATTCCGCCCGAGACCCAGACCGGCAAGCTGTTCCGGCTCAAGGGCAAGGGCGTCAAGCCGGTCCGCGGCGGCCCCGCCGGCGACCTGCTGTGCAAGGTGGTCGTCGAGACTCCGGTCAAGCTCAGCGAGGAGCAGAAGGACCTGCTGCGCCAGTTCCAGAACAGCCTGGAAGGCAGCAACAGCCATCACTCGCCGAAGAAGACCAGCTTCTTCGACGGCGTGAAGAAGTTCTTCGAGGACATGAAGCCGTAAGGCGACATTCCCGGCGACAGGCTCGAGGCCCCGCACTCCCCAGGGAGGCGGGGCCTCGTCGTGTCTGGCTCAGTGCTGCAGGTGTGCCAGTCGCCAGGCGAGTGCTTCGGGAGAAGGATGGCGCTGTTCGTCCCGTGGCAGGGAAAGAGGCGCGTTATCCAGTTCGCACAGCCAGCGATTGTCTGGCACCAGAGCGTCGATGACGGGGCTGACGTGCCAGCGCTTGTCCGGCCCCGGCGCGATCAGATGATTGTCCATGGCCCAGTGCAGGTTGGGCGTCAGGGCCAAGCCGTTCACGGGGCGGTCGTCCTGGCTGACGGAAAAGGGAATCAGGTGGGCGGCCTCCACTAGATAGCGGTAGTCCGGCGTGATGTAACGCAGTCGGGTGGCCGCGCATCGATAGTCATAGGCTTCCAGCACCAGGGAGCGAAAGGCCGCGGAGCGGGCATATTGCTGCTGGCTTGCTTCCTCGACGCTGCCGAGCATTCGATCCGGCTGTCGCTCGTATTCGCCGCTGGCGAGGGCGACGCGAAGATATTTCTGCAGCCGGCCGAGGGCATCCGGTTCCGATGCGAGATGATGGTGGGCGATCAACTGGCAGGCCGCTTCTGCCATGCCGGGGGCCTGCAGTGCCTCGAACAGTTCGGCGTCCAGGCGTGCGGAGGAAAAGCGTTCGAACAGCTGGTTCAGCGATTTCGGTTGCCCCAGTTGTTTGGCCAGCGGTGCGATCTCGGGGAGGTAATCGGGTGTCCATAGTGGCCCCGATGGCCCCTTGTCGCTGGCGAGGTGCCACAGCGGCAGCCAGGGGCTCGCGTTGCTTCTCTCGCCTTTCAGGGCTTCGTAGATATCGTGGTAGCGCGCCAGCAGGCGATCGTCGAGATCGACTCGGGACGATGTGATGTGCCCTGCCTGAATCTCGCAAATGATGGCCATCATGAGGCCGGGCTTGTGAAAGGGGCTGCCCGTTCGCAGGCGCTTGAGGCATTCGAGTCGCTCGTCCATGTGCGCGGTCTTTCCGATCGTCATGAGAACGGACAACGTATCGCGCACAGGCGATGGCTGTCATGCCGCCTTCCGGAAGGGAAGTGAAAGACGCCAGCTTTCAGATGGGAATCATTCCCGTCAACGGTGTACCATGTCGGGCTCTTACGGGCGCGACGATGGCCGCGCCCGACCGATTCCATCACACACAGGGACGCTCATGGATAACGCCACGGATCGGCCGCTGGCCGGCATCGTGCTCAGGCTGCTGTCGGGCATTCTCTTCACGGGCATGATGGTGTGCGTCAAGGCGGTGAGCGACGCGGTGCCGCTGGGCCAGACCGTGTTCTTCCGCTCGGCCTTCGCGCTGCTGCCGATCGTGATCTTCATGACCTGGCGGCGGGAGTTTCCCCGGGCGCTGGTCACGCGCAAGCCGCTCGGGCATCTGGTGCGCTCGGGGCTGGGGGCGGCGGCCATGTTCGCCTCCTTCGCCGCGGTGGCGCGGCTGCCGGTGGCCGAGGCGACGCTGCTGGCCCAGCTGTCGCCGGTGGCCATGGCGGTGGGCGGCGTGGTGCTGCTGGGCGAGCGCTTCACCCTGCACCGGGCGGCGGCGTTCGCGCTGGTGCTGGCGGGCGTGGCGGCGCTGGTGCTGCCCGACCTGGGCGAGTCCCGCGGGCAGGTGGTGGGCTACGGCCTGGGCGTGCTGGCGGCGCTGCTGACGGCCGGAGCGCTGGTGACGGTGCGGCGCATCTCGCGCACCGAGACGGCGGCGTCCATCGCCTTCTACTTCGTGCTGGTCACGGCGCTGGCCGGCCTGGCCACCCTGCCGCTGGGCTGGGTGGCGGTGTCGGGGCAGACGCTGGCGCTGCTGGTGCTGGCGGGGCTGTTCGGCGGCGCCGCGCATATCTGCATGACCCTGGCGCTGCGCTACGCCGAGGTCTCGCGCCTGGCGCCGTTCGAGTACGTGGCGCTGATCTGGCCGGTGCTGGCCGATCTGCTGATCTTCGGGCTGGCGCCGTCCAGCGGCTTTCTGGTGGCGCTGCCGCTGGTGCTGGGCGGCGCGGCCCTGGCGGCGCTGGAGGGGCGTCGGCTCAGACGGCCTCTTCGACAATGAGCTGAGGCCGGCCCCGCGAGCAGCGCTCGATGCGCGCGGTCACCCGGTAGACGCGGTGCAGCAGCTCGGGGGTCACCACCTCTTCGGTCGGGCCGCAGGCGATCAGCTCGCCGTGCTTGAGCACCATCGCCTGATCGGTGAAGCGCAGCGCATGGCCCAGGTCGTGCAGGGCGGCGATCACCAGCATGCCGCGCTCCTTCGCCAGCCGGCGCAGGATCGACAGCAGCTGGATCTGGCGATGCAGGTCCAGCGCTGAGGTCGGCTCGTCGAGCAGCAGCACCTCGGGGTTCTGCACCAGCGCCTGGGCCGCGCTCACCATCTGCCGCTGGCCGCCGCTCAGGTCGCCGATGTCGCGCTCGCCGAGCGCGGCGACTCCCAGCTCCTCCAGCGCGCGGTCGACCTCGGCCAGATCCTCGGCCTGCACGTTCAGGTGCCGCCCCTGCATGCGCGCCAGCAGCACCGATTCATAGACCGTCAGCACCGCGTTGGCGCCGGTGTCCTGGGGCATGTAGGCCACCGGGCGCTCGCGGGTGGCGCCCTCGAGGCGCACCGTGCCGGCGCCGTCGAGCAGCCCGAAGATGCGCCGGAAGAGGGTCGACTTGCCTGCGGCGTTGGGGCCGAGCACGGCCACCACCTGGCCGCCCTCGAGGGGCGGCGTGGTGACCTCGGAGAGGATGCGGCGGCGGCCGTAGCGGGCCGACAGCCCGTCGAGGGTGAGCGTTACCATGAGGCCTTCTTGTGGCGGAGGACGAGGAACAGGAAGAAGGGGATGCCGACCAGCGAGGTGATGATGCCGATGGGGATGACGGTGCCCGGGATCAGCACCTTCGACAGCACCGAGCCGATGGACAGGATCAGCGCGCCGCACAGCGCCGCGCCGGGCAGGAAGAAGCGCTGATCCTCGCCCACCAGCATCCTCGCGATGTGCGGGCCCACCAGGCCGATGAAGCCGATGGTGCCGACGAAGGCCACGGCGATGGCGGCCAGCAGCGAGACCAGCACCAGCACCTCGAGGCGCAGTGCGCGGGGCTTCACGCCCAGGCTCTCGGCCTTGGCGTCGCCCAGGCGCATGGCGGTCAGCGCCCAGCCGTGACGTGCCAGCAGCGGCATCACCACCGCCAGTACGCCGAGCGCGATCCACAGCTTGGGCCAGGTGGCCTTGGTCAGGCTGCCCATGGTCCAGAACACCACCGCGGAGACGGCCTGCTGGCTGGCGAAGAACTGGATCAGCGACATCAGGGCGTTGAAGATGAACACCATGGCGATGCCCAGCAGCACGATGGTCTCGATCGTCACCCCGCGGCGCATGCTCAGGGCATGGATCGCGAAGGCGGTGATCATGGCCATGACGAAGGCGTTGATCGGAATCACGTAGTCGACCGCCGCGGGCACGATCGTCACGCCGAAGGCCAGCGCCAGGGCGGCGCCGAAGCTGGCGCCCGCCGAGATGCCCAGCGTGAAGGGACTGGCCAGCGGGTTGCTGAGGATGGTCTGCATCTGGGCGCCGGCCACCGACAGGCTGGCGCCGACCGCCAGCGCCATCAGCGCCACCGGCATGCGGATCTCCCACAGGATGACGCGGGCCTGCTGGCTGACGTCGTCCGGGGTGAACAGCGCGGCGATGACCTCGCCGAGGCCGTAGCGGGCCGGCCCCAGCGCGAGGTCGACGCACAGGCTGAGGAACAGCGCCAGCGCCAGGGCGGCGAGGATCAGCTGGCGGCGGACCACCAGGGCGCGGTAGAAGTCGCGCCCCTCTTCGGCGGCGGGCATGCCTTGTGAGGCAGTCGATGCGCTGGCCGGCATATCAGTCATCCTTCAGCGAGACCCAGTAGCCCGGCGCGTAGTCCACCGGCAGGAAGCGGTTGTGGAGCTCTTCCATCGTGGCTTCAGGGTCGAGGTCGGGGAACAGCTCGGGATGGAACCACTTGGCCAGCCGCTGTACCGCCACGAAGTAGTAGGGGCTGTTGTAGAACTGGTGCCAGATGGCGTGGAAGTCGTCGTTGTCGACGGCCTCGATGCCGGTCATGGCGGTGCGCTCGGTCAGCGCCTGGAGCTTGGCACGGGCGGCGTCCAGGTCGGCGCCGGGGCCTACGCCGACCCAGTCGCCGCCGGGCACGTAGGCGTCCCAGTGGCCGCCGGTCACCACCACCTGCTGCGGGTTGGCGGCGATGATCTGCTCCGGATTCAGGGTGCCGAAGGTGCCGGGAATGATGCCGTCGGCGATGTTGGTGCCGCCGGCGAGCTCGACGTATTCGCCGAAGTTGCCCGGGCCGAAGCTCATGCAGCAGTCGTCGGAGTAGCCGCCGGCGCGATCGACGAACACCCGCGGACGCTCGGGATCGGCGGCCTCGATGACGTCGGTGACGCGCGCCATCTGTTTTTCGGAGAAGTCGATGAAGGCCTCGGCCGCGTCTTGCTCACCGAGCAGCTCGCCCATCAGCCGCATGGAGGGCGTGGTGTGTGCCAGCGGATCCTCGCGGAAGTCGACGTAGACGATCGGGATGCCCAGCTGCGCCAGCTTGTCGTCGTAGGCGGCGTCCTCGGTGGCGGCCCTGGCCTCGAGGTTCATCAGCACCACGTCCGGCTGCAGCGCGGCGGCCTGCTCGACGTCGAAGGTGCCGTCCTTGAAGCCGCCGAAGGTCGGGATGTCCTTCAGCTCGGGGAACTTCGCCGCGTAGCGGGCGTAGTTGTCCGGGTCGGCCTGGGAGAAGTCCTCGCGCCAGCCCACCACGTGCTGGAAGGGATCTTCCGGCTCGAGTGCGCCGAGCAGGTAGATCTGGCGCCCCTCGCCGAGGATCACGCGATCCACGGGGGCGTCGACGGTGACCTCGCGACCGGCCACGTCGGTGACGGTGATTTCCTCGGCCAGTGCAGTCGTGGCGCCGAGGGCGAGGGCCGCGCCGGCGACGGCGTTCAACAGTGGGCTGGGCATGGCGGTGTCGGGCTCGTTGTCATGGTTCGGTAAGGCGAGGGTGTTTCTCGGTCTCGCCAGCGTTTGCGACTCATTACTGTTCGCGAGTGGCGGCCAGTATGCCCGCATCCTCCGGCGCCGTCGAGGCGGGCGGAGCGAGGCGCTGCAGCGCGCGGGCCACCGTCAGGCACGGCGGTCCCGCCTGGCCGAACGCGAGGCTGCCGTCGCCGGGGCTGGCGTTCGCGGTGGGCGTCGTCATAGTCTGGTGGCCCACCCTACTGGAACGCGGAGAGCAGAGATGCCGATTTCACGTGCCGATATCGCCACCGAGTCCGGCGACAAGCTGATCAACCGGCTGTGCAAGCACTGGGCTCACAAGCTGGAGGTGGAGCAGGAAGAGGGCAAGGGACGCGTGACCTTCGACGTGGGCAGCTGCCTGATGACCAGTGAGCCGGGCAGGCTGCACGTGGCCGTCGAGGCGCTGGACGAGGAAGGCCTGGACCGCCTCGAGGGCGTGGTGGCGAGCCATCTCGAGCGCATGGCTGGCAAGGAAACGCTGGAGATCGTCTGGGAAAACTGAGCCTCGCCGCCTCGCCGGTGCGGGGTGCCCATCTCGGCATGCTGGCCTGGGCGCTGCTGGTGGGGCTGTCGTTTCCCGTCGTCGGGTGGCTCGGCGAGCTGCCTCCGCTCTCGCTCACCGCGCTGCGCTTCTTCATCGCCTGCCTGGGGTTGTGGGCGCTGGTGCGCCGCGCGCCCGAGCGCTGGCCTGGGCGCCGGGCCTTGCCGTGGTTTGCCGCCATGGGGGCGTGCCTGGCCGGTTTCTTCGGTGCCATGTTCTGGGCCGCTCATCATGCCACGGCGCTGTCCATGTCGACCCTTTATGTCAGCGTGCCGCTGCTGGCCTACGGCATGGGGCTGGCGGTCGGCGTGGAGCGCCTGGCCTGGCGGCTGCCGGCGATCCTCGCGCTGGGGGCGCTCGGCGCCCTGGGGCTGGCCGCGGCGGAGGCCTGGCAGCGCGGCGGGGCGTGGCGCTTCGGCACCGGCGAGGCGGTGTTCTTCCTCGGCTGCCTGTGTTCGGCGCTGTACCCGGTGCTGTCGCGACGCGGCCTGGTGTCCGGACGGCTGCCCGCCTCGGCGGCGGTGCGCACCTTCTGGAGCCTGGCGCTCGGCGGCGTGCTGGTCGGGGCGCTCGGGCTCGCCGTGGAGCCGGTGATCAGGCTCGCGACCATGAGCGGGCGCGACGCCCTGCTGATCGTCTATCTGGGGCTCGGCTCCAGTGCCCTGACCTTCTGGCTGATGCAGCGCGCCACGTCGGTGCTCGGCCCGGCCAGCATCACCGCCTACGGCTACCTGGTGCCCTTCGTCTCGATGCTGTGGCTGTTCGTCGAGACGCCGTCGCGCCTCGGCTGGGTGTGGCTGCCGGGCGCCGCCCTGGTGGTGCTGGCCACCGGCCTGCTGCTGGCCCGCGGCGACGACGCGCCTGAGGCCGGCGGGCGGCGCGGCTGACGGCGCGGCCGGCCTCGGGCCTCTGATATACTCCGGCCATCTTTCGATCCGTCAACGTCAGGAGTCTCGCATGACCCGTATCGCCATCGTCGGTGTCGCCGGCCGCATGGGCCGCACCCTGGTCAACGCCGTGCAGCAGGATGCCGAAGCCACCCTGGCCGGCGGCATCGTCGAGCCGGGTAGTTCGCTCATCGGCGCCGATCTCGGCGAGCTCTCCGGTCAGGGCAAGCTCGGCGTCGCTGCCGTCGATTCCCTGGCGCAGATCGTCGACGACTTCGACGTGCTGATCGACTTCACTGCCCCCAAGGTGACGCTCTCCAATCTGGCGTTCTGCGCCGAGCACGGCAAGCGCATCGTGATCGGCACCACCGGCCTCTCCGACGACGAGCTGGCCGAGCTGGACGGCTACCGCGATCGCGTGCCGATGGTCTTCGCCCCCAACATGAGCGTCGGCGTGAACCTGACCCTCAAGCTGCTCGAGACCGCCGCCAGGGCGCTGGGCGACGAGGGTTACGACATCGAGGTGATCGAGTCCCACCATCGTCACAAGGTCGACGCGCCCTCCGGCACCGCGCTGAAGATGGGCGAGGTGATGGCCGACGCCCTGGAGCGTCCGCTCAAGGAATACGGCGTGTTCGAGCGCGTCGGTCAGTGCGGTCCGCGCACCGACAAGGAGATCGGCTTCGCCACCGTGCGCGCCGGCGACATCGTCGGCGAGCACACGGTGATGTTCGCCACCGAGGGCGAGCGCATCGAGATCACCCACAAGGCCTCCAGCCGCATGACCTTCGCCAAGGGCGCGGTGCGAGCGGCGCGCTGGGTGAACGAGCGTCCGGCCGGCCGCTACGACATGCAGGACGTGATCGGCCTGAAGTGAGCCATCGATCTGCATCGAGGGGGTAGTCGAGCGGCCGCGGATGCTTTAAAATCCCCCAAATTTTGGCCGGGCGACGGCCCTTCGCCGCGCAAGCGCTTGTTGCGTCGGCCCAGCATTCCGAGCGAATGACAACAAGCGGGATGAAACCGGTCTTCCATGTCGGGTTTCGTCCCGCTTTTTTACGGGCCGAAGGGCGGTGGGGCGTTTCACCCGACGGGGGCCTGCCGAGCCTATCCTTGACGAGCTGTCTCGAAAGCTGTCTGTGAAAATATGGGAGGACGTTGCATTGAACAAACCCGCGATACTGGCCTTGGAAGATGGCAGTGTGTTTCATGGCACCGCCATTGGCGCCGATGGGCAAACCAGCGGTGAGGTGGTGTTCAATACGGCCATGACCGGCTATCAGGAAATTCTCACCGACCCCTCCTACACCCGACAGATCGTCACCCTGACCTATCCCCACATCGGCAACACCGGCATCAACGCCGAGGACGTCGAGTCCGGTGCCATCGCCGCCGCCGGCCTGGTGATCCGCGACCTGCCGCTGCTGGCCAGCAACTTCCGCTCCGAGCAGTCGCTCTCCGACTATCTGGCGAGCCAGAACGTGCTGGGCATCGCCGACATCGACACCCGCCGCCTGACCCGCATCCTGCGCGACAAGGGGGCCCAGAACGGCGCCATCCTGGCCGGCGCGGACGCCGAGGGCGAGGGCGCCGAGGCACGCGCCCTCGAAGCCGCCAAGGCCTTCCCGGGCCTCAAGGGCATGGACCTGGCCAAGGTGGTGTCCTGCCAGTCCGCCTACGAGTGGAGCGAGGGCGAGTGGACCCTGGGTGCCGGCTACGCCGATGCCGCCGATGCCGAGCGCCCCTTCCACGTGGTCGCCTACGACTACGGCGTGAAGCGCAACATCCTGCGCATGCTGGCCTCCCGCGGCTGCCGGCTGACCGTGGTGCCGGCCCAGACCCCGGCCAGCGAGGTCATGGCGCTGAAGCCGGACGGCATCTTCCTCTCCAACGGCCCCGGCGACCCCGAGCCCTGCGAGTACGCCATCGCCGCCATCCGCGAGCTGCTCGAGACCGAGCTGCCGATCTTCGGCATCTGCCTCGGCCACCAGCTGCTGGCGCTGGCCAGCGGCGCGACGTCCGAGAAGATGAAGTTCGGCCACCACGGTGCCAACCATCCGGTCCAGGATCTCGACACCGGCCACGTGATGATCACCAGCCAGAACCACGGCTTCGCCGCGGACGAGGCGTCCCTGCCCGCGACCCTGCGCGCGACCCACCGTTCGCTGTTCGACGGCACCCTGCAGGGCATCGAGCGCACCGACCGTCCGGCCTTCAGCTTCCAGGGCCACCCGGAGGCGAGCCCGGGGCCGCGCGATGTCGCGCCGCTGTTCGACCGCTTTATCTCCATGATGAAGGAACGCCGCTAAGCGTTGATCCTCAGTCACCATCGAGTCCTTCTTTACACCGATTAGCCGCGGGAACCGTCATGCCAAAACGTACCGACATCCAGAGCATCCTGATCATCGGCGCCGGCCCCATCGTCATCGGCCAGGCCTGCGAGTTCGACTATTCCGGCGCCCAGGCCTGCAAGGCCCTGCGCGAAGAGGGGTATCGGGTCATCCTGGTCAACTCCAACCCGGCCACCATCATGACCGACCCGGTGATGGCCGACGCCACCTACATCGAGCCGATCACCTGGCAGGCGGTGGAGAAGATCATCGAGGCCGAGAAGCCCGATGCCGTGCTGCCGACCATGGGCGGCCAGACCGCGCTCAACTGCGCCCTCGACCTGGACAAGCACGGCGTGCTCGCCAAGCACGGCGTGGAGATGATCGGCGCCAACGCCGACGCCATCAACATGGCCGAGGACCGTGACCTGTTCGACCAGGCCATGAAGCGCATCGGCCTGGAGTGCCCCAAGGCCAAGGTCGCCCACACCATGGACGAGGCCTGGGAGATCCAGGGCGAGCTCGGCTTCCCGGTCATCATCCGTCCGTCCTACACCATGGGCGGCTCCGGCGGCGGCGTGGCCTACAACAAGGAAGAGTTCGAGGAGATCTGCACCCGCGGCTTCGAGCTCTCCAACAACCACGAGCTGCTGATCGACGAGTCGCTGCTGGGGTGGAAGGAATACGAGATGGAGGTCGTTCGCGACAAGAACGACAACTGCATCATCGTCTGCGCCATCGAGAACTTCGACCCCATGGGCGTGCACACCGGTGACTCCATCACCGTGGCGCCGGCCCAGACGCTGACCGACAAGGAATACCAGAACATGCGCGACGCCTCCCTGGCGGTGTTGCGCGAGATCGGCGTCGAGACCGGCGGTTCCAACGTCCAGTTCGGTGTCGATCCGAAGACCGGCCGCGTGGTGGTCATCGAGATGAATCCGCGGGTGTCGCGCTCCTCGGCGCTGGCCTCCAAGGCCACCGGCTTCCCGATCGCCAAGATCGCCGCCAAGCTGGCCGTCGGCTACACCCTGGACGAGCTGCAGAACGACATCACCGGCGGTCGCACCCCGGCGTCCTTCGAGCCGTCCATCGACTACGTCGTGACCAAGATTCCGCGCTTCACCTTCGAGAAGTTCCCCCAGGCCAACGATCGTCTGACCACCCAGATGAAGTCGGTGGGCGAGGTGATGGCGATCGGCCGCACCTTCCAGGAGTCGCTGCAGAAGGCGCTGCGCGGCATGGAGACCGGCAACGACGGCCTCGACCCCAAGATCACCCGCTTCACCGACGAGGCGATGGCGCAGATCAAGGGCGAGCTGCAGGCCGCCGGCGCCGACCGCATCTTCTACGTCGCCGATGCCATGCGCAGCGGCATGAGCGTCGAGGACGTGTTCGCGCTGACCAACATCGACCGCTGGTTCCTGGTCCAGCTCGAGGACCTGATCCTGACCGAGCAGTCCCTGGCCAAGCGCTCGCTGTCCGAGCTGAGTGCCCGTGACCTGTGGCAGCTCAAGCGCAAGGGCTTCTCCGACGCCCGCCTGGCGCGGCTGCTCGGCGTGGCCGAGAAGGAGTTCCGCAAGACGCGCCAGAAGGCCGGCATCCGCCCGGTCTACAAGCGGGTGGACACCTGCGCGGCCGAATTCGCCTCCGACACCGCCTACATGTACTCCACCTACGAGGAGGAGTGCGAGGCAGAGGTCAGCGACAAGAAGAAGATCATGGTGCTCGGCGGCGGTCCGAACCGCATCGGCCAGGGCATCGAGTTCGACTACTGCTGCGTCCACGCCGCTCTCGCCATGCGCGATGACGGCTTTGAAACCATCATGGTCAACTGCAACCCCGAGACCGTCTCCACCGACTACGACACCAGTGACCGCCTCTACTTCGAGCCGGTGACTCTGGAGGACGTGCTGGAGATCGCCGACAAGGAGCAGCCGGCCGGCGTGATCGTGCAGTTCGGCGGCCAGACCCCGCTCAAGCTGGCCCGCGAGCTCGAGGCCGCCGGCGTGCCGATCATCGGCACCACCCCGGACGCCATCGACCGCGCCGAGGACCGCGAGCGCTTCCAGACCATGATCGACAAGCTGGGCCTCAAGCAGCCGCCCAACGCCACCGCGCGCAGCTTCGACGAGGCCTTCGCCAAGGCCGAGGCGATCGGCTATCCGCTGGTGGTGCGCCCGAGCTACGTGCTCGGCGGCCGGGCCATGGAGATCGTCTACGACGCCTCCGAGCTGGAGAACTACATGACCCACGCGGTCAAGGTCTCCAACGACTCGCCGGTGCTGCTGGACCACTTCCTGAATGCCGCCATCGAGGTCGACATCGACGCCGTCTCCGACGGCCAGCAGGTGGTGATCGGTGGCATCATGCAGCACATCGAGCAGGCCGGCGTGCACTCCGGCGACTCCGCCTGTGCGCTGCCGCCGTACTCGCTGCCGGCCGACGTGCAGGACGAGATGCGCGACCAGGTCAAGCGCATGGCGGTGGAGCTCGGCGTCAACGGCCTGATGAACGTGCAGCTGGCCTGGCAGGACGGCGAGATCTACGTCATCGAGGTCAACCCGCGCGCCTCGCGCACCGTGCCCTTCGTCTCCAAGTGCATCGGCACCTCGCTGGCCCAGGTGGCGGCGCGCTGCATGGCCGGCATCAGCCTGGCCGACCAGGGCTTCGTGGCCGAGATCGTGCCGACGACCTACAGCGTCAAGGAAGCGGTCTTCCCGTTCAACAAGTTCCCGGGCGTCGACCCGATCCTGTCGCCGGAGATGAAGTCCACCGGCGAGGTGATGGGTTCCGGCGAGACCTTCGCCGAGGCCTTCTACAAGGCGCAGCTGGGTGCCGGCGAGGCGATTCCGTCGCTGGAAGGCGAGCGCAAGGCGTTCCTGTCCGTGCGCGAGCCCGACAAGGCGGGTGTTATCGAGGTGGCCCGTTCTCTGTTAACATTGGGCTTCACCCTTTGTGCGACCCGTGGCACGGCGGCGGCCCTTCAAGCGGCCGATCTGCCCGTGGAGATCGTCAGCAAGGTCTACGAGGGTCGTCCACACATCGTCGATCTGCTCAAGAACGACGAAATCGCCTATATCGTCAATACCACCGAGGGCCGTCAGGCCATCAATGATTCCTCGGTGATCCGCCGCACCGCACTCGCCCGCAAGGTTCCCTATGCCACCACCCTGGCAGGGGCCAAGGCCGTTTGTCTGGCGCTCGAGTACGGCAATGCCATCACCGTGCGGCGGCTACAGGAACAGCATGCAGGAGTCAGTCAATGAACAAGGTCCCGATGACCGTCGTCGGTGAGCAGCGTCTGCGCGACGAGCTCGAACACCTCAAGAGCGAGGCCCGCCCGAACGTGATCGCGGCCATCGCCGAGGCGCGCGAGCACGGCGACCTCAAGGAAAACGCCGAGTATCATGCGGCCCGCGAGCAGCAGGGCTTCATCGAGGGGCGTATCCAGGAGATCGAGGGCAAGCTCTCCAACGCACAGGTCATCGATGTCACCAAGCTGCCCAAGACCGGCAAGGTGATTTTCGGGGTGACCGTGGAGCTGATGAATCTGGATACCGACGAGGAGGTGACCTACCGCATCGTCGGCGAGGACGAGGCCGACATCAAGGCCGGTCAGATCTCCGTGACCTCGCCCATCGCCCGTGCCCTGATCGGCAAGGAAGAGGGTGAGGTGGTGCTGGTGCGTACCCCCGGCGGCGACGTCGAGTACGAGATCTCGAGCGTCGAGCACCTGTAAGCGCCGAGCGTCAAGCTGCAGGCGCCAGGCCGCTCGGTGACGGGCGGCTGGTGTAGAGGCGGCAAATCGGCATAAAGAAGCCCCGCTGACTCTTGTCGGCGGGGCTTCTCGTTGGGCGGCCGTTAGCTATTCTTGGCCGCTTGGCCACCTCAGCGCCGGCCGTGATGCTCCTCGAAGCGCTTGATGTTGGAGAGCTTCGGATTGGCCTTGGGGTTGTGGCGGTAGAAGAGGGCGACCTTGCCGATCTTCTGCACCAGCTCGGCCTTGCTCTCGGCGACCAGGGCCTCCAGCACGGCGGCGCGGTCCTCGCGCTCGCTCAGCGCCAGCTTGACCTTGACCAGCTCGTGGTCGCGCAGTGCCCGGTCGAGCTCGGCGAGCACGCCCTCGGAGAGGCCGTTCTCGGAGACCGTGACGACGGGGTCGAGATGGTGGCCGATGCTGCGAAATGCTTTCTTTTGTGCCTGTGACAAGCTCATGGTATCTTGCTTCTTCCCGGTTGGCGCGCAGCGCACATGGTACGGTGAATCGCCTCGCGGCGAAAGCGCGGCCGGCTCTCACCGCCTCCTCGACCGGCCCGCAAGGTCAGCTTCCCCATCCCCGGTTTCCGGAATCCGCTCGACCCCCTGTCATCCAGATTTCTCACAGGTGATGCCGTGGCATCTTCCCATGACGCCCGGGCCAAGGGCTCCAAGCGTGGCGCCAGCAAGAGCAGCGCCGGCTGGCTGAAGGAACACTTCGACGACCGCTACGTCCAGCAGAGCTGGCAGGACGGCTATCGCTCGCGGGCCAGCTACAAGCTGCTGGCGCTGGACGAGAAGGACAAGCTGCTGAAGCCCGGCATGACGATCATCGACCTGGGCGCCGCCCCCGGCGGCTGGAGCCAGATCGCCGCCGAGAAGGTCGGCGACCATGGCGTCGTCATCGCCTCCGACATCCTCGAGATGGACGCCCTGGCCGGCGTCGACTTCGTGCAGGGCGACTTTACCGAGGAGCACGTGCTCGACGAGATCCTCGCCCGCCTCGGCGATCGCCCGGTGGACCTTGTGATGTCGGACATGGCCCCCAATATGAGTGGGATGGCCGCCATCGATCAGCCCCAGGCGATGTATCTGGTGGAGCTGGCCCTGGACCTGGCGCGACAGACCCTGTCGCCCGGCGGCACCTTCCTGGCCAAGGTCTTCCATGGCGAAGGCTTCGATGCCTACCTGAAGGAGCTGCGCGGTAGCTTCAAGAGGGTGGTGACGCGCAAGCCGGAGGCGTCCCGGGCGCGCTCCCGCGAGGTCTACCTGCTGGCGGAGGGGTTCCGCGGCTGAGCCGCGTCGCCGGGCGGGTAGCCGATAGTTTCAGGCTAACGATGCCATGGCCGGACATCATCGCGTGTCTGTGTCACAGTGAGGACAGGTGCCGTGCCTGGCCTGCTGGCCGAACGGGCGTGGTAGGGTAGTGTCGAAGGGCCAGGCGTATACGGCCGACAGATTCTTGCAATTGAGGGTAGTCCCTTGAACGACATGGCGAAGAACCTGATTCTGTGGTTGGTCATCGCGGCGGTGCTGCTGACGGTGTTCAACAACTTCAGCGTCGAGAATACACCCCAGACGATGAACTATTCCCAGTTCGTCGAAGAGGTGCAGAACGAGCAGGTCGAGAGCGTGACCATCGATGGCTATACCATCAATGGCAAGCGTACCGACGGCTCCCAGTTCCAGACCATCCGGCCGGCGGCGGAAGACCCGAAGCTGATGGATGACCTGCTGGCCCACGACGTCACCGTGATCGGTCAGAAGCCCGAGCAGCAGAGCCTGTGGACGCGGCTGCTGATCGCCAGCTTCCCGATCCTGCTGATCCTCGCCATCTTCATGTTCTTCATGCGCCAGATGCAGGGCGGCGGTGGCGGCAAGGGCGGGCCGATGAGCTTCGGCAAGTCCAAGGCCAAGCTGCTCTCCCAGGACCAGATCAAGACCACCTTCGCCGACGTGGCCGGCTGCGACGAGGCCAAGGAAGAGGTCGAGGAGCTGGTCGACTTCCTGCGCGATCCGACCAAGTTCCAGCGCCTGGGCGGTACCATCCCCCGCGGCGTGCTGATGGTCGGCCCGCCGGGTACCGGCAAGACGCTGCTGGCCAAGTCGATCGCCGGCGAGGCCAAGGTGCCGTTCTTCTCGATCTCCGGCTCCGACTTCGTCGAGATGTTCGTCGGCGTGGGCGCCTCGCGCGTGCGCGACATGTTCGAGCAGGCCAAGAAGCAGGCGCCCTGCATCATCTTCATCGACGAGATCGATGCCGTGGGCCGTTCGCGCGGCGCCGGCATGGGCGGCGGCAACGACGAGCGCGAGCAGACCCTGAACCAGCTGCTGGTCGAGATGGACGGCTTCGAGGCCAACGAAGGCATCATCGTCATCGCCGCCACCAACCGTCCCGACGTGCTCGACCCGGCGCTGCTGCGCCCGGGCCGCTTCGACCGTCAGGTCACCGTGCCGCTGCCCGACATCCGCGGCCGCGAGCACATCCTCAACGTGCACCTGCGCAAGGTGCCGCTGGCCGACGACGTCAAACCGTCGCTGATCGCCCGCGGCACGCCGGGCTTCTCCGGCGCCGATCTGGCCAACCTGGTCAACGAGGCGGCGCTGTTCTCCGCCCGTCGCAACAAGCGACTGGTGGGCATGGAGGAGCTGGAGCTGGCCAAGGACAAGATCATGATGGGCGCCGAGCGCCGCTCCATGGTCATGACCGAGAAGGACAAGCTCAACACCGCCTATCACGAGTCGGGCCACGCCATCATCGGCCTGGTGATGCCGGAGCACGATCCGGTCTACAAGGTCACCATCATTCCGCGCGGCCGCGCGCTGGGCGTGACCATGTTCCTCCCCGAGGAGGATCGCTACAGCCTGTCGCGTCAGCAGATCATCAGCCAGATCTGCTCGCTGTACGGCGGCCGCCTGGCCGAGGAGATGACGCTGGGCCCGAACGGCGTGACCACCGGCGCCTCGAACGACATCAAGCGCGCCACCGAGCTGGCCCACAATCTGGTGGCCAAGTGGGGACTGTCCGAGGAGATGGGGCCGATCATGTACGACGAGGACGAGTCCCACCAGTTCCTCGGCGGCCCGGGCCAGAGCGGCGGCAAGCTCAAGTCCGGTGAGACGGTCACCAAGCTCGACAAGGAAGTGCGGCGGATCATCGACGAGTGCTACGCCCAGGCCAAGCAGATCCTCGAGGACAACCGCGACAAGCTGGACGCCATGGCCGAGGCGCTGGTGCAGTACGAGACCATCGACGCCGACCAGCTCAAGGACATCATGGACGGCCGCACCCCGCGTCCGCCCAAGGGCTGGGACGACGACGGCCCCGGTCCCGGCGCGCCGATCGGCGAGGCGCCCCAGGAGGAGCCCAGGGCCGACGACGACAGCGACGAGGAGGAATCCTCGGGTCGCCGTCCCTCCGACCCGCTGGGCGGGCCGGCCGGCAACTGAACCACCGCGAGCTAGACGATCATCGGGCGCCCTGCGGGGCGCCCTTGCCGTGGCAGGGGACGTCATTCCCCGCTTTCAGAACACGCTCAGGACAACGATGCACAACAGCGCTCCCACCTCTCTCCAGTGTGGCCGGCACCGGCTCGATCTCTCCTTTCCCCGCGTGATGGGGATCCTCAACGTCACTCCCGACTCCTTCTCCGACGGCGGTCGGCACAATGCCCTCGACGATGCCCTGCGGCGCGCCGAGGGCATGCTGGCCGAAGGCGCGGCGATCATCGATGTCGGCGGCGAGTCCACCCGGCCCGGCGCCGAGGCGGTGCCGCTGCAGCAGGAGCTCGACCGGGTGGTGCCGGTGGTCGAGGCGCTGGTGCGCGAGTTCGATGCCCTGGTGTCGGTGGACACCAGCGCCCCCGAGGTGATGACTGCCGCGGCCGAGGCCGGCGCCGGCATGCTCAACGACGTGCGCAACCTGCGCCGCGAGGGCGCCCTGCGCGCCGCCGCCGCCAGCGGCCTGCCGGTGTGCGTGATGCACATGCTCGGCGAGCCCAGCGACATGCAGGACGCGCCCCGCTACGACGTGCCGGTGGAGGAGGCGGTGGCCGACTTCCTCGAGCGGCGGGTGGCGGAGTGCGAGGCCGCCGGCCTGCGTCGCGAACGGCTGATCCTCGACCCGGGCTTCGGCTTCGCCAAGAGCGTCGAGCACAACCTGCGCCTGCTCCATCGCCTGGGGCGTCTGGAGGCGCTCGGCCTGCCGCTGCTGGTGGGCATGTCGCGCAAGAGCATGATCGGCAAGGTGCTGGATCGCCCGGTGGAGGAGCGCCTGCATGGCGGCCTGGCGCTGTCGGCGCTGGCCGTCGAGCGCGGCGCACGGATTCTTCGCGTGCATGACGTGGCCCCCCACGTGGATGCGATCAACATGACCTGGGCCGTGCTCGAGGAGGGCCGCCACGATGACTAAGCGTTACTTCGGAACCGACGGAATCCGCGGCACGGTGGGCGAGCCGCCCATCACCGCCGACTTCATGCTCAAGCTGGGCTGGGCCACCGGCCGGGTGCTGGCCGAGAAGGTCGGCCGCGCGCGAGTGGTGATCGGCAAGGACACCCGCATCTCCGGCTACATGTTCGAGTCGGCGCTGGAGGCCGGGCTGTCCGCGGCCGGCGTCGACGTCATCCTGCTCGGCCCGATGCCGACGCCGGGCATCGCCTACCTGACGCGGGCCTTCCGCGCCAACGCCGGCATCGTCATCTCGGCGTCGCACAATCCGTTCGCCGACAACGGCATCAAGTTCTTCTCCGCCGCCGGCACCAAGCTCGGCGACGCGGTCGAGGAGCGCATCGAGGCGATGCTCGAGGAGCCGCTGACCACGGTGGCGCCGGATGCCCTGGGCAAGGTGCGTCGCGCCGACGACGCCGCTGGCCGCTACATCGAGTTCTGCAAGTCGACCATTCCCGACCGCGTCGACCTGCACGGTCTGAAGATGGTGATCGACTGCGCCCACGGTGCCACCTACCACATCGCCCCCAGCGTGTTCCGCGAGCTGGATGCCAAGGTGGAAGTGATCGGCGCCGAGCCGGACGGCCTCAACATCAATCGTGAGGTCGGCTCCACCCATCCTGCCGCGCTGCGCGCCGCGGTGATCCGCAGCGGCGCCGATCTGGGCGTCGCCTTCGACGGCGACGGCGATCGGGTGCTGATGGTCGACGCCGACGGTCGCGAGATCGACGGCGACGACATCCTCTACATGATCGCCCGCGACCGCCACGCCCGCGGCGAGCTGGGCGGCGGCGTGGTCGGCACCCTGATGAGTAACTTCGGCCTGGCCGCCGCGCTCGAGTCGATGGGCGTGCCCTTCGAGCGGGCCAGGGTCGGCGACCGCTATGTGATGGAGCGCCTGGCGGCCAACGACTGGCGGCTCGGCGGCGAGTCCTCCGGCCATATCGTCTGCGGCCATGTGCAGACCACCGGCGACGGCATCGTCTCCGCCCTGCAGGTGCTGGCGATCATGGTGCGCGAAGGCAAGCCGCTGGGCCGGTTGCTCGACGGCCTGGAGAAGGCCCCCCAGGCGCTGGTCAACGTGCGGCTGACGCCGGGCAGCGATGCCCGGGCGCTGATGGAGGAGGCCTCGCTGCAGCGCGCGGTGGCCGCCGTCGAGGCCGAGCTCGGCGACCAGGGGCGGGTGCTGCTGCGTCCCTCCGGCACCGAGCCGCTGATCCGGGTGATGGTCGAGGGACGCCCGCACCTGGACGTGGACGGTCTGGCTCGCCGCCTGGCGGCCGACGTGGAGGGGCTGCTGTCCTGAGGCTGGTTGTCTTGACAGGGCCGCTCCTATACCATTTCGCTCCACCTTGAAAGAGGGAAGCTGCATGCCTACGCCGCTGATTGCCGGCAACTGGAAGATGAACGGGTCCCGTCAACTGGTCGATGAGTTCGGCCGGGCCTTTCGCGATGCCGCGCTGCCGGACGGCGTGTCGGTGGCGCTGATGGTGCCCTTTCCCTATCTGGAAGCCGCCGCTCGTGCTTTCGAGGGCGGCCCGCTGGCCCTCGGGGCCCAGACCCTGAGCGATCGGCCCTCCGGCGCCTTCACCGGCGAGGTCGGCGGCGAGATGCTGCGCGACTGCGGCGTGCGGATGGTTCTGGTCGGTCACTCCGAGCGGCGGACCCTGTTCGGCGAGGACGACGCCGCCGTGCTGGCCCGCGTGCGTGCGGCGCTGGGCGTCGGGCTGACACCGGTGCTGTGCCTGGGCGAGTCTCTCGAGGAGCGCGATGCCGGGCGTACCGAGGCGGTGGTGCTCGGTCAGCTCGAGGCGGTGCTCGACGGCCTCGACGCAGCCCAGCGCGCGGCGCTGGTGATCGCCTACGAGCCGGTGTGGGCCATCGGCACCGGCCGCACCGCGACCCCGGACCAGGCCCAGGCGGTGCACGGCGCCATCCGCGCGCGGCTCACGCGCTACGATGCCGAGCTCGCCGCCGCCATGCAGGTGCTCTACGGCGGCAGCATGAAGGCCGACAACGCCGCCGAGCTGCTCGCCCAGCCGGACATCGACGGCGGCCTGGTGGGCGGTGCTTCCCTGAAAATCGACGATTTCCTAGCCATTTGCCAGTCAGCAGGTTGATACCATGCAAGTTGCCATTCTCATGATCCACGTGGCGATCGCCATCGCTCTGGTCGTCCTGATCCTGCTGCAGCAGGGCAAGGGCGCCGACGCCGGTGCCTCCTTCGGCGGCGGCGCTTCCCAGACCGTATTCGGCTCCCGCGGCAGCGGCGGCTTCCTGTCGCGCGCCACCGGCGTGCTGGCCGCGGCCTTCTTCGCCACTTCCCTGACCCTGGCGTATTTCGCCTCCCAGGCCGGCCAGGCACCGAAGGAAACGGGGATTCCCGATGCCAAGCTGATCGAACAGCAGCAAAATTCCGTGCCGTCCCTTGACGAAGGCTCCTCGAGTGCGGATAATGCTGCGCCAGTGCTGGAGAGCAGCGACGGAAACTGAGTCGTGAATCCGGCCTCCCCTGATGCCGAAGTGGTGGAATTGGTAGACACGCTATCTTGAGGGGGTAGTGGCCTTACGGCCGTGCGGGTTCAAGTCCCGCCTTCGGCACCATTCCTGAAGCCGATCCGACGATCTCATCGTTGTGCATCGGATCTTCATCGCAGGATTGGCGAAACGGTGTGATGCGGCTTGACGGAGACGCTGAGTCAGCATAGAATCACCGACCTAGATTGATGCGGGGTGGAGCAGTCTGGTAGCTCGTCGGGCTCATAACCCGAAGGTCATCGGTTCAAATCCGGTCCCCGCTACCATCTTCCTGTCGACATGCAGGGCCTTTAAGGGGCATGTCAGACGCCGAGAAGTGGTATACAGGTTTCTTGAAAAGCCCCTTCCTGTGAAGGGGCTTTTTGTTAGCGGCCAGCTCGCCGGCAAGCATCGGCGGCGCTGATCCGGGCAACGCCAATCAGCCACCTGACTTTCCTGTTCACTCCCGGCCAGGTGCCTGATGCAACGGCTGTAGGAGCTTTCTTCCGTGGCAACCAAGGATGCTGCGCTGCACGCGCTGATCGAACCGGTGGTCTCGGCCATGGGGTTCGAGCTGTGGGGCATCGACTACCTGTCCCAGGGCAAACACTCCCGTCTGGTGATCTACATCGATCACGCCGATGGCGTGAATGTGGATGACTGCGCCGACGTCAGCCGCCAGGTCAGTGCGGTGTTCGACGTCGAGGATCCCATCAGCGGTGAATATCGGCTCGAGGTGTCCTCCCCGGGGATGGATCGTCCCCTGTTCACCCTCGAGCAGTTCGCGCGCTATGCCGGCCACCACGTGGCGGTGAAGCTGCGCGTGCCGTTCGACGGGCGGCGCAAGTTCCAGGGCCTGCTGGCCGGCGTCGAGAACGACGAGGTGCTGGTGCGGCTCGACGACGAGGAATACTGCTTTCCCATCGAGAGCATCGATCAGGCGCGGGTCGTGCCGCAGTTCGAAGACTGAGGTCGATGCACAAGGACGGGTTTTCTGGCGAGGCTAAGGCATGAGTAAAGAGATTCTGGCGGTCGTCGACGCGATCTCCAACGAAAAGGGTGTCCCCCGCGAGGTGATCTTCGAGGCCGTCGAGGCGGCGCTGGCCAGCGCGTCACGCAAGCGTTTCGAGGACGAAGAGGTCAGCGTGCGGGTACACATCGACCGCGTGACCGGTGACTACGAGACGTTCCGCCGCTGGGAGGTCGTCGAGGACGACGACTTCGACGGCCCGGACGCCCAGATCAAGCTGACCTTCGCCGAGCGTCGCGATCCGCCGCTGGGCCTGGGTGACGTGGTCGAGGAGCAGATCGAGAACGCCGCCTTCGGTCGCATCGCGGCCCAGACCGCCAAGCAGGTCATCGTGCAGAAGGTGCGCGAGGCCGAGCGGGCCGAGGTGGTGCGCCTCTACGCCGACCGCGAAGGCGAGCTGGTCGCCGGCATCGTCAAGAAGACGACACGCGACGGCCTGATCATCGATCTCGGCGAGAACGCCGAGGCCTTCCTGCCGCGCAGCGAGATGATCCCGGGCGAGCGCTATCGCATGAACGAGCGCGTCCGCGCGCTGTTGACCAAGGTCGATCCGGAGGCCCGCGGCGCCCAGCTGATCCTGTCGCGTACCTGCCCGGAGCTGATCATCGAGCTGTTCAGCATCGAGGTGCCGGAAATTGCCGAGCAGCTCATCGAGATCAAGGGCGCGGCCCGCGATCCGGGCTCGCGGGCCAAGATTGCGGTCAAGACCAACGACCGTCGCATCGACCCGGTCGGCGCCTGCGTGGGCATGCGCGGCTCGCGGGTACAAGCGGTGTCCACCGAGCTGCAGAACGAGCGCGTGGACATCGTGCTGTGGGACGACAACCCCGCCCAGCTGGTGATCAACGCCATGGCGCCGGCGGATGTCGCCTCGATTCTCGTCGACGAGGATTCCCACGCCATGGACGTGGCGGTCGCCGAGGACAACCTGGCTCAGGCCATCGGCCGTAGCGGCCAGAACGTGCGCCTGGCCTCCGAGCTCACCGGCTGGCGTCTCAACGTCATGACCGAGGCCGAGGCCGAGGCCAAGCGCGACCAGGAGATCGATAGCCTGGTCGAGCATTTCATCCAGCACCTGGACATCGACGACGACGTGGCTCGTCTGCTCGTCGAAGAGGGCTTCACCTCCCTGGAGGAGGTCGCCTACGTCCCGGCGGAGGAAATGCTGGAGATCGAAGAGTTCGACGAGGATCTCGTCGAGGAGCTGCGCGCTCGCGCCAAGGACGAGCTGTTGAACCTGGCCATCGCCTCCGAGGAAGAACTCGATGGTGCCGAGCCGGCCGACGACCTGCTTGAAATGGACGGCATGGAGCGTCACCTGGCCTACATCCTGGCCAGCCGCGGCATCAAGACCATGGAGGACCTCGCCGAACAGTCCGTCGACGATCTGACGGACATCGAGGAACTGGACGAGGAGCGCGCCGCGGCACTGATCATGACTGCCCGTGCGCCTTGGTTCGAGAGCGAACAGTAAACGGGTCACGGGCTGAGGAGGGTCGTAATGTCAGAAATGACCGTTAAGGATTTTGCAGCAAAGGTGGGGCGTGAAGTGCCTCGTCTGCTGGAACAGATGAAAGAAGCCGGGCTCAAGCACAAGTCCGAAGGCGACGCCGTATCCGAAGAGGACAAGCGTCAGCTGCTGGACTATCTCACCAAGAGTCACGGCGGGAGCGCCGAGCAGGCCGCACCCAAGAACCGTATCACCCTGACCCGCAAGACGCGCAGCCGCATCAAGAGTGGCGATCGCGGCAAGAGCATCGAGGTGCAGGTCCGCAAGAAGCGCACCTACGTCAAGCGCGAGGAAGAGAAGCCCGTCGAGGAGCCGAAGGCGGAGGATCACGGTCCGCGTCAGCTGGTCGGCGACATGGCCGATTCCGAGGCCAAGCGCCAGGCGGAAGAAGCCAAGCGTGCCGAGGAGAAGGCCGCTCGCGAGGCCGAGGAGAAGGCCCAGGCCGAAGCGGCCGCCAAGGTCGAGCCGGAGATCCCGGTGCCGGAGCTGGAAACCCCGGCCCCGACCGAGCAGCCGCCGGCGCCGCCGAAGGAAGGCCGTACCGATCGTCGCGCCGCCCCGGCCGGCAAGAAGGCCGGCAAGAAGGGCCGTCACGAGCGTGAAGACGATCGTGGCGATCGCGAGGAGCGTCGTCGCGGCGGCAAGAAGGCCAAGCGCGCCGAGCGTCGCGGCGGCCGTCGCGGTGGCAGCCAGGGCGGCGGCAAGCACGGCTTCCAGAAGCCGACGCAGCCGATCGTCCGCGAGGTCTCGATCCCCGAGTCGATCAGCGTCGCCGACCTGGCCGACAAGATGTCCATCAAGGCGAACGAGGTCATCAAGACCATGTTCACCATGGGCGCGGCGGTGACCATCAACCAGACCATCGATCAGGACACCGCGGCCATCGTGGTCGAGGAGATGGGCCACAAGCCCAAGCTGGTCAAGGACGATGCGCTGGAGACCGAGGTCCTCGAGAACATCTCCTACGAGGGCGAGGAAATCACTCGCTCGCCGGTCGTGACCGTCATGGGTCACGTCGACCACGGCAAGACCTCGCTGCTCGACTACATCCGTCGTGCCAAGGTCGCCACCGGCGAGGCCGGCGGCATCACCCAGCACATCGGCGCCTACCACGTCGAGGACGATCACGGCGGCGTGACCTTCCTCGATACCCCGGGCCACGCGGCGTTCACCGCCATGCGTGCTCGCGGTGCCAAGGCCACCGACGTGGTGGTGCTGGTGGTGGCCGCCGATGACGGCGTCATGCCCCAGACCATCGAGGCCATCGAGCACTCGAAGGCCGCCGGCGTGCCGATGGTCGTCGCGGTCAACAAGATCGACAAGCAGGGCGCCGATCCGGATCGCGTCAAGAACGAGCTGTCCCAGCACGGCGTGATCTCCGAGGAGTGGGGTGGCGACACCCAGTTCGTGCACGTCTCCGCCAAGTCCGGCGAAGGCATCGAGGGCCTGCTCGAGTCGATCCAGCTGGTCTCCGAGGTGCTCGAGCTCAAGGCCGTGCCCGAGGCGCCCGGCAAGGGCGTGGTGGTCGAGTCCCGCCTGGACAAGGGCCGCGGCCCGGTGGCCACCGTGCTGGTCCAGAACGGCACCCTGAAGAAGGGCGACATCGTGCTCGCCGGCCTGCACTACGGCCGCGTGCGTGCGCTGATCAACGAGCTCGGCCAGCAGGTCGACGAAGCCGGCCCGGCCATGCCGGTCGAGATCCAGGGCCTGGACGGCACCCCGGAAGCGGGTGACGACTTCATGGTCCTCGACGACGAGAAGAAGGCCCGCGAGGTCGCCAACTTCCGTCAGGGCAAGTACCGCGAGGTGCGCCTGGCTCGTCAGCAGAAGGCCAAGCTGGAGAACATGTTCTCCCAGATGGGCCAGGAAGAGGTCGCCAAGGTCAACATCGTCCTCAAGGCCGACGTCCAGGGCTCCCTGGAAGCCATCAAGGGTGCGCTCGAGGAGCTGTCGACCGACGAAGTGCAGGTCGCCGTGGTGTCCTCCGGCGTGGGCGGTATCACCGGTACCGACGCCAACCTGGCCCTGGCCAGTGACGCCATCGTGGTCGGCTTCAACGTGCGTGCCGACGCCGCCGCTCGCGAGATCATCGAGCGCGAAGGCCTCGACCTGCGCTACTACAGCGTCATCTACCAGCTGATCGACGAGGTCAAGCAGGCGATGAGCGGCATGCTCGCGCCGGAGTGGAAGGAAGAGATCGTCGGCGTGGCCGAGGTTCGCGACGTCTTCCGCGCCCCGAAGATCGGCGCCGTTGCCGGCTGCATGGTGGTCGAGGGCACCGTCTATCGCCACAAGAAGATCCGCGTGCTGCGCGAGAACGTGGTGATCTACGAGGGCGAGCTCGAGTCCTTGCGCCGCTACAAGGACGACGTCAACGAGGTTCGCAGCGGTATCGAATGCGGTATCGGCGTGAAGAACTACAACGACGTCCAGGTCGGCGACAAGATCGAGGTCTTCGATCAGGTCAAGGTCGAGCGGACGCTCTGACCGCGAGGAGCCGATCATGCGCGAGTTCAAGCGTACCGACCGGGTAGCCGACCAGCTCCAGAAGGAGCTGGCGGTACTCATCCAGCGCGAGATCAAGGATCCGCGCCTGGGCATGGTCACCGTCAGCGGGGTCACGGTCAGCCGTGATCTCGGCTACGCCGACGTCTACGTGACGCTGCTCGGCGAGCAGGATGCCGAGCGGATCAAGGAGAACCTCGGCGTGCTCAAGCGCGCCGCCGGTTTCCTGCGTGGTCAGATCGCCCGCCGCATCAAGCTGCGTCACGTGCCGGAGCTGCGCTTCCACTACGACGAGAGCGTGGTGCGTGGCCAGCATCTGTCCTCGCTGATCGACGAGGCGGTAGCGAGCGATCGCGACCGTCACGACGACGAGGCCGAGGGTGACGACGGCGAGCGCGGCGAGGGAGAGCGCGACTGATGGCGCGTCGCCGTCGCGGGCTGCCGGTGAACGGCGTGCTGCTGCTGGACAAGCCCCAGGGCGCGTCCAGCAACCACGCGCTGCAGCGGGCCCGGCGCCTGTTCCAGGCGCAGAAGGCCGGCCACACCGGCACCCTCGATCCGATGGCTACCGGGCTGTTGCCGGTGTGCTTCGGCGAGGCGACCAAGTTCTCGGCCTTCCTGCTCGACGCCGACAAGACGTATCGCACCCGGGTCGAGCTCGGGACGATCACCGACTCCGGCGACGCCGAGGGCGAGGTTGTCGAGCGCCGCGAGGTGCCGCCGCTCGAGGAGGCCGACCTGCGCGGCGTGCTCGAACGCTTCACCGGCGAGATCGACCAGGTGCCGCCGATGTATTCGGCGCTCAGGCACCAGGGGCGCAAGCTCTACGAGCTGGCCCGCGAGGGCAAGAGCGTGGAGCGTGCAGTGCGCCGCGTGACGGTGTATGATGCGCGCCTTCTCTCGTTCGAGGGCGCGGCCTTCGAACTCGAGGTGCGGGTCAGCAAGGGCACCTACATCCGGACCCTGGCCGAGGATATCGGCGAGGCGCTCGGCTGCGGCGCCCATATCAGCGTCCTGCGACGGCTGGCGACCGGTCCCTTCGGCGCCGACGGCATGCTGACGCCGGAGGCCCTCGAGGCGCTGTCGGATCAGGCCACACGCGAGGGCGTGCTGCTGCCGGTGGACGTGCTGGTGGCCGACCTGCCCAGGCTGGCCCTGGACGAGGCGGCGGCCAGCCGCCTGCTGCATGGCCAGAGCGCCAGGTGTGATACCGGTGATCTGCCGGTCGACGGCCTGGCCAGACTCTATCGCGACGAGACCTTCCTGGGGCTCGGCGTGGTGAGAGCGGCGGGGGAGATTGCCCCGCGCCGCCTGCTGAGCACCGCCGAGGCGGACTCGGCATGAACCGACCCTTCGGGGCCGGCGTGGAGACTGCAAATATGCGTGGTCTCCGACATTCACATCATTCAGGCATATTGCTGAACTGGAGAGACAGATGGCACTGACAGCCGAGCAGAAGGCCGAGATCGTCAACGAATACGGCCGTGGCGACAACGACACCGGTTCCCCTGAGGTGCAGGTGGCCCTGCTGACCGCCAACATCGACGGCCTGCAGGATCACTTCAAGACCAACAAGCAGGATCACCACTCCCGTCGTGGTCTGATTCGCATGGTCAACCAGCGCCGCAAGCTGCTGGACTACCTGAAGCGCAAGGACTTCGAGCGCTATCAGTCCCTGATCCAGCGTCTGGGTCTCCGTCGTTAAACGACGGCGTCCAGAACGACGCGAAACGGGCAGCCCTTCGGGGCTGCCCGTTTTGCGTTTATGGGTCTTCCTCGATGGCTGGTAACGACGCAAGAGGGGGAAATCTCACCCCCTGGTGGCCGCGCCGGGCGACACCCCCTAAAATGGTCGCCGAGTCGAAACGACCCGAACATGAATCGAAAAGCTGAAGGAAGTCGCCGTGAACCCGGTCAAGAAAACGTTTGAGTACGGTCGCAGCACCGTCACCCTGGAAACCGGGCGCATCGCCCGCCAGGCCTCCGGTGCCGTGATGGTCACCATGGACGACACCGTGGTGCTGTGCACCGTGGTGGCGAAGAAGGACGTCAATCCCGCCCAGCCGTTCTTCCCGCTGTCCGTCCACTACCAGGAGAAGACCTACTCGGTCGGCAAGATTCCCGGCGGCTTCTTCAAGCGTGAGGGGCGTCCCACCGAGAAGGAGACCCTCACCTCGCGGCTGATCGATCGCCCGATCCGCCCGCTGTTCCCGAAGGGCTTCATGAACGAGGTCCAGGTCATCTGCACGGTGCTCTCCGCCGACCGTAACCAGGATCCGGACATCGCCGCCATGATCGGCACCTCCGCGGCCCTGGCCGTCTCCGGCGTGCCCTTCAACGGGCCGATCGGCGCCGCCCGCGTCGGCTTCACCGAGGACAAGGGCTACTTCCTCAACCCGAGCGTCGAGGAGCTCGCCGCCTCCGAGCTGAACATGGTCGTCGCCGGCACCGAGAAGGCCGTGCTGATGGTCGAGTCCGAGGCCAGCGAGCTGCTCGAGGACGAGATGCTGGGCGCCGTGCTCTACGGCCATCAGGAGATGCAGGTCGCCGTCTCCGCCATCAACGAGCTGGCCGCCGAGGCCGGCAAGCCGCGCTGGGACTGGCAGCCGGCCGCCGAGAACACCGCCCTCAAGGACGCCGTGGCGCTGGGCTTCGAGGCCAAGGTCGGCGAGGCCTATCGCATCACCGACAAGATGGCCCGCCAGGATGCCCTGTCCGCGCTGAAGGACGAAGCCGTGGCCCAGCTGGCCGGTGAGCAGGAAGGCCAGTTCGCCGCCGACGAGGTCAAGGGCGCCTTCGCCGGCCTCGAGAAGCGCGTCGTGCGCTCCCGCGTCATCAAGGGCGAGCCGCGCATCGACGGCCGCGACCACAAGACCGTGCGTCCGCTGGACATCGAGGTCGGCGGCCTGCCCAAGACCCACGGTTCGGCGATCTTCACCCGTGGCGAGACCCAGGCCGTGGTCGTGGCCACCCTCGGCACCCTGCGCGACGCCCAGCTGATCGAATCGCTGGAAGGCGAGCGCAAGGACCGCTTCCTGCTGCACTACAACTTCCCTCCCTACAGCGTGGGCGAGGCCGGCTTCATGGGCGGTCCCAAGCGTCGCGAGATCGGCCACGGCCGCCTGGCCCGCCGCGGCGTCCAGGCCATGCTGCCGAGCGAAGATGACTTCCCCTACACCATCCGCGTGGTGTCCGAGATCACCGAGTCCAACGGCTCCAGCTCCATGGCCTCCGTGTGCGGCTCCTCGCTGGCCCTGATGGACGCCGGCGTGCCGATGAAGGCTCCGGTGGCCGGCATCGCCATGGGCCTGGTCAAGGACGAGGACGGCTACGCCGTGCTGACCGACATCCTCGGCGACGAGGATCACCTCGGCGACATGGACTTCAAGGTGGCCGGTTCCGCCGAGGGCGTCACCGCCCTGCAGATGGACATCAAGATCGAGGGCATCAACGAGGAGATCATGGAGCAGGCGCTCCAGCAGGCCAACGAGGCCCGCCTGAGCATCCTCGAACAGATGAACACCGTGATCGCCAAGAGCCGCGAGGAAGTCTCCGACAACGCGCCCTCCATGGCCACCATCAAGATCGATCCGGAGAAGATCCGCGACGTCATCGGCAAGGGCGGCGCCACCATCCGCAAGATCTGCGAGGACACCGGCGCCTCCATCGACCTGGACGACGACGGCACCGTGCGCATCTACGCCGAGGAGAAGTCGGCGGCCAAGGCGGCCATCGACACCGTGCTGGCGATCACCGCCGAGCCGGAAATCGGCAAGCTGTATCGCGGCAAGGTGGTGCGCATCGCCGACTTCGGCGCCTTCGTCAACATCATGCCCGGCACCGACGGCCTGGTGCACATCTCCCAGATCGTGCCCGAGCGCGTCAACGACGTGCGTGACTTCCTCAACGAGGGTGACGAGGCCGTGGTCAAGGTGCTCGACATCGACAACCGCAACCGGGTGAAGCTGACCATCAAGGAGATCACCCCGGAAGAGAAGGCCGCCTTCGAGGCCGAGGAAGCCGAGACCGACGAGCTCTAAGCGAGCGGTCATGAGCCGAACGCCCCCGTGGCTCACGCCGCGGGGGCGTTCTCGTTTCGGGGCACTGGCCCCACCATCGATCAGGGACGACCCATGACGCGCCACGATTCCCACCCGTCATCCTCCGCCCCCAAGACCGTCACCCAGCGTCGCGACTGGCTGGGCGTGGGCGCGGTGATGATCGGCATCTTCCTGCTGGTCACCGCCGAGCAGCTGCCCATCGGGCTGCTGTCTCAGGTGGCCGATTCGCTGTCCGTGACTTCCGGCATCGCCGGGCTGCTGATCACCGTGCCCGGCGTGGTGGCGGCCTTCGCCGCGCCGCTGCTGCCGGTGGCGGTGGGGCGGCTCGACCGGCGCTGGCTGTTGACCGGGCTGATGGCGCTGATGACCGTGGCCAGCCTGCTGGGCGCGCTGGCCGACGGCTTCGTCATGCTGCTCGCGACCAGGGTGCTGGTGGGCGTGTGCATCGGCGGCTTCTGGGCCATCGCCGGCGGGCTGGCCTCGCGGCTGGTGGCCCTGGAGCAGGTGCCGCGGGCCATGTCGCTGATCTTCAGCGGCGTGGCCGGGGCCTCGGTGCTGGGCGTGCCGGCGGGCACCTGGCTCGGCGAGCACACCGACTGGCGCATCGCCTTCGGCTCGCTGGCGGGCCTGAGCCTGCTGGTGACCATCGCCCTGTGGCGGCTGCTGCCGCGCCTGCCGGCACAGCAGCCGGTTCGGCTGTCCAACCTGGCCGGCCAGTTTGCCAGCCGCGGCGTGCGGGTCGGCGTGGCCGCCACCGCGCTGATCGTGATGGGCCACTTCGCCGCCTACACCTTCGTCAGCCCGATCCTGCAGGACATCGCCGGCATTCCGCTGGCCGGCATCAGTACCCTGCTGCTGTGCTACGGGGCGGCGGGCCTGTGCGGCAACTTCCTCGCCGGCACCGCCGCCGGGCGCCGGCCCTACGCCACCGTGCTGGTGATTCCGCTGCTGCTGGCGGTCGCCACCCTGGCCTTCCCCTGGCTGGGGCGTGAGCCGGCCATGGCGATCGCCCTGCTGATGCTGTGGGGCGCGGTGTTCGGCAGCATCTCGGTGAGCCTGCAGACCTGGATTCTCAGGAGCGCGCTGAACACCGAGGCCGCCACCGCGCTGATGGCCTTCGTGTTCAACCTGTCGATCGGCATCGGCGCCATGGCCGGCGGCCGGGTGGTGGACGCCATCGGGCTGAGCGGCGTGCTGCTCGGCGCCGGGGGGCTGTTCGTGCTGGCCGCGGCGCTGGTGGCTCGCACGCCCTCGCGGGTGGTCGGTCCGCCCCAGGGCTGAGGCCGAGAGTCGCCTGGCAGAACGCAAAAGCCCCGCTCATCCGAGCGGGGCTTTTGCATTTAGCGGTTGGCAGCCTTCATGCGACGTTGCCGAACGCAGCCACTTCCGTGATCGTTAACGCTCGATCGCGAGAGCCACGCCTTGCCCGCCGCCGATACACAGCGTCGCCAGGCCCTTCTTGGCATCGCGGGCGATCATTTCGTGCACCAGGGTCACCAGGATACGGCAGCCGGAGGCGCCGATCGGGTGGCCCAGCGCGATGGCGCCGCCGTTGACGTTGATCATCGAGGTGTCCCAGCCGAGCTCCTTGTTCACCGCCAGCGCCTGGGCAGCGAAGGCCTCGTTGGCCTCGACCAGATCCAGGTCGTCCAGGCTCCAGCCGGCCTTCTCGAGGCAGCGGCGGGTGGCCGGAGCCGGGCCGATGCCCATGATCGCCGGGTCGACGCCGGCATTGGAGTAGGCCTTGATGCGTGCCAGCGGCTCGAGGCCAAGGGCCTTGGCCTTCTCGGCGGAGCACAGCATCACCACCGCGGCGCCGTCGTTGATCGAGGAGGCGTTGCCGGCGGTCACGCTGCCGTCCTTCTTGAACGCCGGGCGCATGCCGCCGAGCTTCTCGGCGCTGACCTCGCGCGGGTTCTCGTCGGTGTCGAACACCACCGGGTCGCCCTTGCGCTGGGGAATCTCCACCGGGACGATCTGGCCCTTGAACCGGCCTTCCTTGATCGCGGCGGAGGCCTTCTGCTGGGAGCCGGCGGCGAACTCGTCCATTTCCTCGCGGCTGATGCCGTACTTCTCGGCCAGGTTCTCGGCGGTGATGCCCATGTGGAAGTCGTTGAAGGCGTCCCACAGGCCGTCGTGGACCATGGAGTCGATGGCCTTCCAGTCGCCCATGCGCTGGCCGGTGCGCGAGTTGGGCAGCACGTGCGGGGAGAGCGACATGTTCTCCTGGCCGCCGGCCAGGATCAGCTCGGCGTCGCCGCAGCGAATCGCCTGAGTGGCCAGGTGCAGGGCCTTGAGGCCCGAGCCGCAGACCTTGTTGATGGTCATGGCCGGTACCGCGTCGGGCAGTCCGCCCTTGATGGCGGCCTGACGGGCGGGGTTCTGGCCGGTGCCGGCGGTCAGCACCTGACCGAGCAGCACTTCATCGACCTGGTCCGGGGCCACGCCGGTGCCGGCGAGGATGTCCTTGATCACATGGGCACCGAGGTCGCTGGCGGGAATGCCGGCGAGGGAACCGCCGAAGGCGCCGACGGCGGTACGACGGGCGGCTACGATCACCACTTCTTGCATGAGGCTTACTCCTGAAGATTCGCGGACGAGCGTCCGCTCAGCATAGGGGACTTTTGTGCGCTGCGGCAATCCCCGCTGAGGGCGGTTCGGCTAGAACTTCAGTATAGGCAAGCGGAAGGGGGATGAAGAGGGGATGGCCGGGGCGGGCGCCCCGGCGCGGAGCCATCGGGCCAGCTGGGCCGGAATGGCGTTGCTGGTGTGGCTGACGAGGTTGCCTTCCTCGAGGTAGACCAGGAGGGCGCGTGACGAGTTCGTCCCGGTGGCCAAGGACGGCAAGGGGCGCCGCCTGGGCGGCGTGGCCGGATCCTCAGCGGGGGAGGGTCAGCGACAGATTGTCGATCAGTCGGGTCGGGCCCAGGCGCGCCGCGGCGAGCAGCACGGCATCGCGGGTGGCGTCGCCGACCGGGCCCAGGTCGGCGGCACGCAGTTCCAGGTAGTCGGGGGCGAAGCCCGCCTCGCGCAGCCGCTCGAGGCCGCGGGTCAGGCTGTCCTCGACCGGTGCGCCGGCCTCCAGCGCCTCGCGCAGGGCACCCAGGGTGCGGTAGAGCTCGGGGGCCATGGCGCGCTGCGCCGCGTCCAGATAGCCGTTGCGCGAGGACAGCGCCAGGCCGTCCTCGTCGCGCTCGATCGGCACCCCGACGATCGCGATAGGCAGGTGCAGATCGGCCACCAGGCGGCGGATCACCGCCAGCTGCTGGTAGTCCTTCTCGCCGAAGCAGGCGAGATCGGGCTGCACCAGATTGAACAGCATGGTGACCACGGTCGCCACGCCGTCGAAGTGGCCGGGGCGGTCGCCGCCGCACAGCCCCTCTGAGACCTCGGGCACGCTGACTCGGGTCTGGGCTTCGAGGCCGCGCGGATAGACGGTGGCCACGTCGGGGGCGAACAGCAGGTCGCAGTCGGCGGCCTCGAGACGGGCCTGGTCGTCGGCCAGGGTGCGCGGATAGGCGTCGAGGTCCTCGTTCGGCCCGAACTGCATCGGATTGACGAAGATGGTCGCCACCACCACGTCGGCGCGGCGCCGGGCCTCGGCGACCAGTGCCAGGTGGCCGGCGTGCAGGTTGCCCATGGTTGGCACCAGGCCGATGCGGCGACCGGCACGGCGATGCGCGGCCAGGGTCTCGCGCAGCGCGGCGACGTCGTTCAGGGTCTGCATCAGAAGCCGTGCTCCTCGGCGGGGAAGCGCCGTGCCTTGACGTCCTCGTGGTAGCGCTGGAAGGCGCCCTGGATGTCGTCGGCCTCGGCCATGAAGTTCTTGACGAAGCGCGGGGTGCGCCCGCCGGTGACGCCGAGCACGTCGTGCATCACCAGTATCTGGCCGTCGGTGTCGGGGCCGGCGCCGATGCCGATCACCGGCACGTCGAGGGCCTCGGTCACGGCGCGGCCGAGGCTCGCCGGCACGCATTCCAGCAGGATCACCGAGGCGCCGGCCTCGGCCAGGGTGCGGGCGTCCTCGAGGATGCGCTCGGCGTGGTCGGCGTCGCGGCCCTGGACCTTGTAGCCGCCCAGCTGATGCACGGTCTGAGGGGTCAGACCCAGGTGGGCGCACACCGGCACGCCGCGGCGGGAGAGCTCGCGGATGCCGTCGGCCATCCACGCCTCGCCTTCCACCTTGACCATCTCGGCGCCGGCACGCATCAGCGCCCCGGCGTCCTCGAGCATGCGCTCGGTGGTGGCGTTGCTCATGAAGGGCAGGTCGACCATCAGCAGGCTCGCGCCCTTGCCCTGCGCCGCGCAGCGGGTGTGATAGCAGATGTCGTCCAGGGTCACCGGCAGGGTGCTGGTGTGGCCCTGGAGGACCATGCCGAGTGAGTCGCCGACCAGCAGCACTTCGATGCCGGCCTCGCTGGCGGTGCGGGCGAAGGTGGCGTCGTAGGCGGTCAGGCAGCTGAAGGGTTCACCGGCGCGCTTCAAGGCCTGCAGCGTGCTTAGGGTGACGGTTTTCATGGCGTGCTCTCGTATCGTGATCCGGCGCTCGGCGAAGGCCGCGCTCTTGTGTAACCGCGCATTGTTACCCGATCCAGGGGAGAGTGTCGATAGGTAACACCCGAGGCAATTTAGTCGGCTTGGGGTAACACTCGACGCAGGCCGTCATCGTCCAGGGCGGCGGCCAGGCTTGCCGCGTCGCGACCGTCCGGCAGGCGCAGCTCGGGGGCGAGCTCGGCCAGCGGAACCATCACGAAGGCGCGCTTCATCATCTCCGCGTGGGGCAGCGTCAGCCGCGGCGTCGTCATCTTGCGATCATCGAACAGCAGCAGGTCGAGGTCCAGGGTGCGCGGCCCCCAGCGGCGGCCGCGGACGCGGCCGTGGCGCTGTTCGAGGGCCTGCAGCTGGTCGAGCAGGGCCAGCGGCGACAGCCGGGTCTCGAGCTCGGCCACGGCGTTGACGAAGTCGGGCTGGTCGGCCGGGCCCAGCGGGCGGCTGGCGTAGCGCGACGAGGCGCGGTGCCGGCGGGTCAGCGGCAGGGCATCGAGCTCGGCCAGGGCGCGCTCGACGTGCCCGTGGGGGTCGTCGAGGTTGCTGCCGAGCCCGATCCAGGCGCGATGCGGAAGGCTCATGAGTCGCCGTTGGACGGCTTGCGGCGACGACGGCGGCGGCGGCGCTTGTTGCGCGGCGCGGGCGTGCCGGCCGGGTCGGCGTCGACCTTGCCCAGCAGGCGGCGCTGCTCGTGCTCGTCGGCGTCCTGGAAGGCGGTCCACCAGTCGCCCAGGCCGGGCTCCATTTCGCCGGCGGCCTCGCGCACCAGCAGGAAGTCGTAGGCAGCGCGGAAGCGCGGATGCTCACGGGTCTGGAAGACGCGCTTGCCGCGGCGCAGCGGCAGCCGCTGCTGGAGGTCCCAGATATCGCGCATCGGCAGGCTGAAGCGCTTGGGAATGGACACGTGCTGCAGCTGGCGCGAGATGACCTGCTGGGAGGCGGCCTGCAGGGCCGGAATCGGCGGCATGCCGTCATCCTCCAGCGCCCGCTGGCGCAGCTGCACCGGGCCCCACAGCAGGGCGGCGAACAGGAAGGCCGGCGTCACCGGGCGCTCGTCGCGGACGCGGCGGTCGGTGCTGGTCAGGGCGCGCTCGATCACCGCCTCGGCCCAGGGCAGCTCCTCCATGGCCTCGTCGGCCTCGGGGAACAGCATGGCGAACAGGCCGTAGTCGCGCAGCAGGTGGAAGGTCTCGACGCCGTGGCCGCTCATGAACAGCTTGAGCACTTCGTCGAACAGTCGCGCCGGCGGCACCTGCAGCAGCAGCTCGGCGAGCTCGACGATCGGCGCCTCGGTGGCCGGGTCGATGTCGAAGTCGAGCTTGGCGGCGAAGCGTACCGCGCGCAGCATGCGCACCGGGTCCTCGCGGTAGCGGGTCGCCGGATCGCCGATCAGCCGCAGGATGCGGTCCTCGATGTCCCGGACGCCGCCGGCGAAGTCGTGGATCGAGAAGTCGGCGATGTTGTAGTAAAGGGCATTGATCGTGAAGTCGCGCCGTATGGCGTCTTCCTCGATGTTGCCCCAGACGTTGTCGCGCAGCAGCATGCCGTCGTCCGACTGCTGGGCGATATGGTCGGCGTGATCGTCGCTGGGCTTGCCGCGGAAGGTGGTGACCTCGATCACCTCCCGGCCGAAGCGCACGTGGACGATACGGAAGCGGCGCCCGACGATGCGCGAGTTGCGGAACAGCTCGCGGACCTGCTCCGGGGTGGCGTCGGTGGCCACGTCGAAGTCCTTGGGCATGCGGCCGAGCAGGGAGTCGCGGATGCAGCCCCCCACCAGGAAGGCCTCATGGCCGGCGTTGTGCAGCCGGTAAAGCACCTTGAGGGCGGCGTCGCTGAAGTGCTGACGCGACACCGGGTGCTCGTCGCGGGGAATGATGCGCAGCGCGGGGAGGGCGGCCGACGGCTCCTGAGGGCCGAACAGCGACCGGAGGCGCTCGCCCGGGCTCTGCAGAAAGCGGGTAAAACCTTTGATCATGCGGCGTTGTCGACTCGCGGGGGATACAAATGAGGGTACGAAAAGCGTTGAGTGTAGCGAACACCCGACACCTTGCAAAGCGTGGGACCTGTTGGTTATCCGGCTAGCAATGGAAAGGGGAGGCCATCTGGCCTCCCCCGAAAGCAGGATGCAGCATCCCTGCTGCTGATTCTTCTTCGTGATGGCGCATCGCCTTGAATACGCACCACAGTCACCAAGCAGCTCAGGCAAGCAATGTTGTTGTCGTTGTGGACGTTCCTGAAGGTGACCGTCTCGTATTCAAAACAATAATCCAACCACGACGGCTGATGATTGCCTCCCCCCGACGTCTTGTTGTTGTTGACGGGGGTGCACCTCTGGCGGCCCTTGTTGTTGTTGGCGGCCGGGGCGGGTGCGTCGCGTCCTGATTCCGGACTTCGAGCGTCTTGTTGTTGTTGCCTCGAAGGACTCGCGCCGCCTGCCGCTGTTGTGCTTGTTGTCGGCAATGGCGCTTGAGTGTCTGTGGCCCGTGGTCTTGTTGTTGTTGAGTCGGGCCTGTCTCCGCTCGCGAGCCTTGTTGTTGTTATTGGCCGCGGGTGACATCCGGCATTGTTTTTCTTGATCTGTATATAGCAGGCTGCGTGCCATTATCTTGAAAATACTTTAAAAACATAGAGTTGTTGGTGTTGGTCTTGGCAGGGTCCGGCATGAGGCGGGAAAGTGTTACCCAGGCTGCCCGCTTATGGGGCAAAGGCTGTGTGGGAAGGTAACAAATGGTGCGTGTGCGTCCTTGAATGCCTCAAAAACGACGCCCGCGGCATCGGCCGCGGGCGCTAGTGCTTTGGTCGTAGGGCTGGAACATGGCCTCGGAGGGCTCAGCCGGCGCTGCGGCGGGGCCCCTTCTTGCGCGGAATGCCGAGGCGCTGGCGACGCTCCCACAGGCACTTGCGACTGATGCCGAGCTTCTGGGCCAGCTCGGTCTCGCTCATCTGATCCTGGTGCTCGAGCACGAAGTGCTGGAAGTAGTCCTCCAGCGACAGGTCCTCTTCTTCGTCCTCCGCTCGTTCGCCGGCGGCGGGCGGTTCGTCGTCGAGCTCGGGTGGGGCGGGCGGTGTCGGCGGGGCCGTGCCGCCACGGGGCGCGGGGCCGAGCCCCAGGTCGTCGGGATGGATCAGATGGCCTTCGGCGAGGATCACGCCGCGCTCGAGAGCGTTCTCCAGCTCGCGCACGTTGCCGGGCCAGGGGCAGTCGCGGATCACGCGGCGCGCGGCGCGCGACAGCTTGAGACCCTCGCGCTCGTGGCGGCGACAGGCCTTCTCAAGCAGCGTGTCGGCGATCTCGAGGATGTCGTCCTCGCGGTCGCGCAGCGGTGGGAGGTCGATCTGCATCACGTTGAGGCGATAGTAGAGGTCGAGGCGGAAGCCGCCGGTGCGCGACAGGGCGTGCAGGTCGCGGTGGGTGGCAGCGATCAGGCGCACATCGACGTGGCGGGTCTCCACCGAGCCGATCTTGCGGATCTCGCCCTCCTGCAGCACGCGCAGCAGCCGGGCCTGGGCGTCCAGCGGCAGCTCGCCGATCTCGTCGAGGAACAGGGTGCCGCCGTCGGCGGCCTCGACCAGGCCGGTGCGGGCGGCGCTGGCGCCGGTGAAGGCACCTTTCTCGTGGCCGAACAGCTCGGACTCGATCAGCGTCTCGGGGATGGCCGCGCAGTTCACGCACACCAGCGGCGCCGCGGCGCGCTTGCTCTGCTGGTGCAGGGCGCGGGCCACCAGCTCCTTGCCGGTACCGGACTCGCCCTGGATCAGCACCGTGACGTCGGCCGGCGCGGTCTTGCGGATGCGGGTGTAGACCGCCTGCATGGCCGGGCAGTTGCCGATCATCGGCTGGCGCTCGCCGCCGGGAGCGGTGACGTCGGGCGGCTCGCCCTGCTGCAGGGCGCGCTGGTGGAGCACCCGGGACACGGTCTCGAGCAGCTCGTCGTGGTCGAAGGGCTTGGCCACGTAGTCCACGGCGCCGAGCTTCAGCGCCTCCACCGCCGAGCGCATGCTGGCGTAGCTGGTCATGATCAGCACCGGCACCGGGGCGGCGCGGGCGATCAGCTCGGTGCCGGGGTCGCCGGGCAGGCGCAGGTCGCTGATCACCAGGTCGAAGCCCTGGGGATCGAGGGCCAGCGCCTCGTCCACCGAGCCGGCCTCGCTGACCCGGTGCTCGTGACGCTCCAGCAGGCGCTTCAGGGCGCTGCGGATGATGGCTTCGTCTTCAACGATCAGGATCCGGCTCATCGGTACTCTCAGCATCCTCTCGGTGGAGGGGCAGCCACAGCAGGATTCGTGTGCCGTGGGTCTGCCCGGCGGGCGGGGACTCGATGTCGATCTGGCCGCCATGCTCGGCAACGATGCTGTAGACCAGCGGCAGGCCGAGTCCCGTGCCCTCGCCGGCGGGCTTGGTGGTGGTGAAGGGCTCGAACAGGTGGTCGCGCACCCGCTCGTCGATGCCGTGGCCCTCGTCGGTGACCGTGACCCGCAGCCGTTCGCCCTCCGGCTCGGCGGCGACGATCACCCGGCCGCCGGGCGCGCTGGCGTCGCGGGCGTTGCCGAGCAGGTTGATCATCACCTGCTGCAGGCGCTGGGCGTCGCCGGTCACCCGCGGCGTCGCCGGGCAACGGTTCTCGAACACGACATCCTCCCCCGAGCGGGCGAGGTGGATCAAGTGCAGGGCCTCGTCGGTGACCTCGGCCATCGATACCGGCTGGAAGGCCGCGCCGGTGACGTGGCGGCCGCCGTGGGCGAAGCCGACCAGCGAGCCGACGATGCGCGAGACCCGGTCGGTGAGCTGCTGGATCTGGTCGGCGGTCTCCCGTAGCTCGGGGTCGTCGGTGTCGTAGCGCAGGTTCTGGGCCAGCGAGGAGATGCCGGTGATGGGGTTGCCGATCTCGTGGGCCACCCCGGCGGCGAGCTGGCCGATGGAGGCCAGGCGGGCGGCGTGCACCAGCTCGTCCTCCAGCCACTTCATCTCGCTGTGGTCCTCTACCAGGATGACGGTGCCGCCGTGGGTGGCGCGCTCGTCCTGCCGCTCGGCCTTGTGCAGGCTCAGGAAGCGCTGGCCGCCGGACAGCGTCACCGGCTGCTTGTACAGCTGGCTGGCCGGCTCGGCGAGGATGCGACCCAGCAGCTCGTTCCAGGGCGGTGGCAGGGTATCTCGGTGGGCGCCGATCACCGACTCGCCGGGAATGCCCGAGAGCCCGGCCAGGGCGTCGTTCCACATCAGCAGCTCGCCGTCCTCGCCGAAGGCGCACAGCCCCACCGGCAGCCGGGTCAGGGTGCGGCGGTGGTAGCGGCGCAGGCCGTCGATCTCCCGGGCCAGACCGTTGAGCCGCGGGCGATAGTCCTCCAGGCGATTCTCGACGAAGTGGATGTCCTCGGTGGCGCCGGGACCGTCCTGGCGATAGGGCAGGAAGCGGTCGACGATGTCCTGGGCCACCGAGGGCCCCATCAGCCCGGAGAGATTGGCCTGGATGCGGTCGCGCAGCCGGCGCAGGGCATAGGGGCGGCCGTCGAGCGGCGACATCTGCAGCGCCGCCAGGGCGCGCTCCACCTCGCGCTCGGCGACCTCCTGGCCCAGCGCGCGAGACAGGTGTCGCTTGATCTCCAGGCCGTTGGCGGCCACCAGCGGCAGGCGCATGGGGCGCACCACGGCGTCCACCGAGCAGGCCTCGGCGGCGGCCCGTTCGCCGGCCGAGGTGCGGGTGGCCAGCGAGACCAGGATGAAGCTGAGCACGTTGGCCGCCAGCGAGACCAAGGTGACGAGATACCAGTCGGGCTCGTCGGCCAGCGCCTCCAGCCCCGGCGGGATCGGCGGCAGCCAGGGCGCGCCGCCGAGCAGCGACGGCCATAGCCCGGCCAGCCAGATCGCTACGCCCACGACGAGGCCGGTGACCATGCCCTTGCGGTTGGCGCCGGGCCAGTAGAGCAGTGCCAGCATGCCGGGCAGGCACTGGGCCATGCCGACGAACGAGGCCATCGCCAGGGACGAGAGATCGTGGTGCACGCCGACGAGACGATAGAACAGCCAGCCGCCGCCGATCACCGCGGCGATCAGGGCGCGACGCAGCCAGCGCAGCCAGCGGTAGAGATCGGGCTGGGCGATGGGCGGATGGGCCACCAGCACCAGGTGGTTGAGGATCATCCCCGACAGCGCCAGGGAGATGATGATCATGGTGCCGCTGGCCGCCGCCAGGCCGGCGATGAAGGTCAGGGCGCCGATCCACCACGAGGACGACAGACCGAAGGCCAGATAGGCGCTGCCGGTGAGCGAGGCGTCGACGCCGAGGCGCTGGGCGCCCCACAGGATCAGCGGCACCGGCAGCGCCATCAGCAGCAGGAACAGCGGCATCACCCAGGCGGCGCGCAGCAGGGTGCGGCGGCCCAGCGGTTCGGCGAAGGTGATGTGAAACATGTGCGGCATCAGGAAGGCCGCGGCGAAGAACAGCATCAGCAGGGTGCGCCACTGGGCCGGGGCCAGCGGATGGGTCTCGGCCTGGGCGAGATGGCCCGGGCCGTCGAGCCAGCTCTGGAGATCGCCGGGGCCGTCGAAGATGCCGAACAGCGCGACGGCGCCCAGCGCCAGCATGGCCCCGAGCTTGACCACCGACTCCAGGGCGATCGCCGCCAGCAGGCCGTCCTGGCGCGCGTTGAGGTGGGTATGGCGGGCGCCGAACAGGATCGCGAACAGCGCGATCAGGGCGCTGAGGCCCGGCGCCAGCCACGCCTGCGATGCGCTGCCGGACAGCAGCCGGATGGCGTTGCCCAGGGTCTGCATCTGCAGCGCCAGCAGCGGCAGCACCGCCAGCAGGCTGACCAGCGTGACCAGGGTGCCGACCCAGCGGGAACGAAAGCGAAAGGCGAACAGGTCGGCCAGCGAGGCCAGCTGGTAGGTGTGGGCCATGCGCTGGATCGGCACCAGCAGCATCGGTGCCAGCAGAAAGGCGCCGGCCGCGCCCAGATAGTAGGCCAGGTAGCCGTAGCCGCTGCGGTCGGCCTGCTCGAGGGTGCCATGGATGGCCCAGGCGCTGGCGTAGACGCCCAGGGCCAGGGTGTGGATCGCCGGATGGCGGACGAGGCGTGTCGGCAGCCAGCCGCGCTCCACCGCCAGCGCGCACAGGGCGAGTATCAGCAGGTAGCCGATGCCCAGTGCCAGCAGCCCGACGAGGCTCATTCGAGTTCCTCCCGGCGCCGCTCATCGAGCCGGCGCTTGCGCTCCAGCCACATCGTCAGCGCGATCAGCCCGCCCCAGATCAAAAAGGGGCGGTACCAGGCGGCCCCGGGGCTGCCCCAGCCGCTCATCAGCAGCGGCGAGAACAGGTAGCCGGCGAAAACCAGGAACAGCACGATGCGATAGACGTACACGGCGTCTCCTCAGCCGGCGGCGTCCGTCAGGCGCCGCTCGGGGTCGGCGCGCAGTCGCGCCGGCGACCAGTGCGGGATGGCCCAGGCGAGCTGCTCGGCCACCGGCGCTTCGGCCAGCTCCACCGGCGGTGCCTGGTCGAGCAGTGTCAGGGCGTGGTGCAGCAGCGGTCGCGCCTCGGGTTCGGTCTCCGGCAACGCCGGGGCCAGATTCTGCTTGGAGAGCTTCTGGCCGTCGTCGCCCATCACCAGCGGCAGGTGCAGGTAGCGCGGCTCGGGCAGACCGAGGGCGTGCTGCAGCTGGCGCTGCCAGGGGGTGTTGTCGAGCAGGTCGGCGCCGCGCACGACCTCGTTGATGCCCTGGTCGGCATCGTCCACCACCACCGCCAGCTGATAGGCCCAGAGGCCGTCCTTGCGCTTGAGCACCACGTCGCCGAGCTCGGCCGGGTCGAAGCGCTGCGGCCCGAACAGGCGGTCCTCCCAGCGCACCGGGCGCAGGCCGAGGTCGCTGCGCAGCCGCCAGGCGTGAGGCTTGTCCGGCTCGCACAAGCCGTCGCGGCACCAGCCGGGGTAGATGGGATAATCGCGCCACTGCTTGCGCGAACAGCTGCAGGGGTAGGCCAGGCCCAGCGCCTCGAGGCGGGCCAGGGCGGTGGCATAGGCGTCGTCGCGCGCGCTCTGCCAGGCGACCGGGCCGTCCCAGTGCAGGCCGAAGGCCTCGAGCTGGCGCAGGATGGCATCGCTGGCGCCGGGCGGGCAGCGCGGCGGGTCGACGTCCTCGATGCGCAGGCCCCAGTGGCCCCGCGCGAGGCGGGCGTCGAGGAAGCTGGCCAGGGCGGCGATCAGCGAGCCGACATGCAACGGACCCGAGGGGGTCGGGGCGAAGCGGCCACGATAGGCACTCATGGGCGGCTCCGGAGCGGATGAGACAGGATGATAGAGGAGTGCGGACGGGCGCCGGCGGCGCCCGTCGCGAAAGCGAGCCTGGCGGGTATCAGCCGCCCAGCTGCTTCTCCTTGAGTTCGGCGAGGGTCTTGCAGTCGACGCACAGGGTAGCGGTGGGGCGCGCCTCGAGGCGACGGATGCCGATCTCGACGCCGCAGGCGTCGCAGAAGCCGTAGTCGTCCTCGTCGATCTTCTCGATGGTCTCGTTGATCTTCTTGAGCAGCTTGCGCTCGCGGTCGCGGGTGCGGAGCTCGAGGCTGAAGCCTTCCTCCTGAGTGGCGCGATCCGCAGGGTCAGCGTAGTTGTTCGCCTCCTCCTGAAGATGACGCACCGTGCGATCCACTTCCTCCATGAGCTCCTGTTTCCAGCCCAGCAGGATCTGTCGGAAGTGCTCGAGCTGCTTCTCGTTCATGTACTCTTCACCCGGTGCCGGCTCGTACGGGGTGAATTTCTTGGGCGCTTCCATCTTCTTTTCTGCTACTGGCATGGGACTGCCTCGTTACTTGTGTGACTGCGGATCAATACCCGATGAACTGCTCAAGGTATCTCACGCCAAAGGGATGCTTGTTTAGCGAAAAAACGCGGTCTTTGCAATCCCCCCGAAGCGCCGGACTGCGCCAGCGCAACAAAAGTCGTAACATGCGAGCTTTGACCGTGAGCGGCCGAAAAGATGCCGGTCACGACATGCCGTGCAAGGAGATGCCCATGTCCTGGAGCTCGCGACTCGACGCCGTCGCTCCCTTCCGCGTGATGCGCCTGCTCGAGGCCGCCCAGGCCCGCGAGGCCGCCGGCCACGACGTCATCCATCTGGAGGTCGGCGAGCCGGACTTCCCCACCCCCGAGCCAGTGCAGGCCGCCGGCCAGCGGGCCCTGGCCGAGGGCCACACCCGCTACACGCCGGCCGCGGGGCTGCCGGCGCTGCGCGAGGCGATCGCCGGGCACTACGCGCGCCACTTCGACGCCGAGGTCGACCCGGCGCGGATCATCGTCACCCCCGGCGCTTCCGGCGCGCTGCTGCTGGCCAGCCAGCTGCTGGTCGAGGGCGGCGACCGGGTGCTGATGGCCGATCCTACCTATCCCTGCAACCGCCACTTCATGGCCCTGGCCGGCGCCGAGGTCGATACGGTGCCGGTGGGGCCGGCCAGCGGCTGGCAGCTCGACGCCGCGAGCGTCGCCCGCCACTGGCGCGACGACACCCGGCTGGCGATGCTGGCCACGCCGTCGAATCCCACCGGGCACATGCTCGATGCCTCGGCTTTGGGCGCCGTGGCCGATACCGTCGCCGCGCGCGGCGGCCACCTGCTGGTCGACGAGATCTACCAGGGGCTGTGCTACGACCTCGCGCCGCTCTCGGCCGCCGCGGTGGCGCCGGAGGCCTTCGTGGTCAACAGCTTCTCCAAGTACTTCGGCATGACCGGCTGGCGCCTGGGTTGGCTGGTGGCGCCCGAGGCGGCGGTCGAACCGCTGACCCGGCTGGCCCAGAACGTCTTCCTGTCGGCGCCGACCCCGGCCCAGCACGCCGCCTTGGCGGCCTTCGAGCCCGAGTGCCGCGAGATCCTCGAGGCGCGCCGCCGCGAGCTGGCGCAGCGTCGCGACGCCCTGCTGGCGGGCCTCGAGCGGCTGGGGCTGGCGCCGGACCAGCCGCCCCAGGGTGCCTTCTACCTGTGGCTCGACGTGTCCCGCTATACCCGCGACAGCGAGGCCTTCTGCCGGCGCCTTCTCGAGGAGGAGAACGTGGCCATCACCCCGGGCACCGACTTCGCCCTCGCGGGCGGCGAGCATCACGTGCGCATCGCCTTCACCACCGGCGTCGAGCGGCTGGAGGAGGCCGTGACGCGGCTGGGACGGTTCCTGAGTCGTCAGGAGGGCGCCTGATGGACTATGCCGCCCCGCTGGTGCCGGGCGTGCTGCTGCGCCGCTACAAGCGCTTCCTGGCCGACGTGCGCCTCGACGATGGCCGCGAGGTCGTCGCCCACTGCCCCAACACCGGCTCGATGCGCGCGGTCAACGTGCCCGGCTGCCGGGTATGGCTGTCCCAAAGCGACGATCCCAAGCGCAAGCTGGCCTGGACCTGGGAACTGATCGAGCTGCCTCGGCCGGAGGGCGGCATCGACCTGGCCTCGGTGCATACCGGGCGCGCCAACCGCATCGTCGAGGAGGCGTTGGCGACGGACGCGGTCGAGGATCTGGCGGGTGCCGGCACGGTGAAGCGCGAGGCCAGGGTGGAGGGCGCGAGGCTGGACTTCCGGCTGGATGGCGACGCCGGCGAGACCACCTACGTGGAGGTCAAGCAGGTGACCCTGCGCGAGGACGACGGCCACGGCTATTTCCCCGATGCGGTCAGCGAGCGCGGACGGCGGCACCTGGAGACCCTGGCCGCGCTCGCCGCCGAGGGCCATCGCGCGGTGCTGCTGTTCTGCGTGGCCCACGAGGGCATCCGCTCGGTGGCGCCGGCCGGCCACCTGGACCCGGCCTATGCCGAAGCGCTGCGTCGGGTGGCCGGCGAGGGCGTGGAGGTGCTGGCGCGGGCCTGTCGCTTCACGCGGGAAGGCGAGCGGCCGGTGGCCGTGAGCCTGGGCGAGGCGCTGCCGGTCAAGCTCGACCGGCAGCCGGCAGCGCCCCGTCCGCTCAGCGCCGGGTGACGCGGAAGATCGCGATCTCGCCGAACAAATTGGGCCAGTGGCGCGAGGCCCAGTTGCCACCACGGCTGCCGACGCCGACCGCCCGGTCGACGATCACCAGGCCCTTGTCGCGGCACAGCTGCTCGAAGTCGTTGAAGGTCGACAGGTGGATGTTGGGGGTGTCGTACCAGGCGTGGGGCAGCGACTTGGACACCGGCATGTAGCCGCGCAGTCCGAGATAGGCCCGATGGCGCCAGTAGGCGAAGTTGGGGAAGGTGATGATGCACTCGCCGGCCACCCGCAGCATCTCGTCGAGCATGCGGTCCGGGCGGCGCAGCGCCTGGAGGGCCTGGGTCATCACCACCAGGTCGCAGGCGTCATCCTCGAAGTTGGCGAGCCCCGCGTCGAGGTTCTGCTCGATGACGTTGACGCCCCGGGCCAGACAGGCGGTGATGCCCTCCGGGTCGATCTCCAGGCCGTAGCCGGTGACGTTCTTGCTCTCGGCCAGGGCCGCCAGCAGGGTGCCGTCGCCGCAGCCCAGGTCGAGCACCCGGGCGCCCTGGGGCACCCAGTCGTGGATCCGTTGCAGGTCGGCGCGCATCATGAGCGGTCCTCCAGTCCCTGGTCGCGGGCCACGCGTTCCATGAAGGCGGCGAACACCGCCTGGTAGCGGGGCTCGGGCAGCAGGAAGGCATCGTGGCCGTGGGGCGAGTCGATGTTGGCGTAGCTGACCGCCTTTCCGGCGCGCACCAGGGCGTTGGCCAGCTCCTTCGAGCGCGACGGCGGGAAGCGCCAGTCGCTGGTGAAGCTGACCACCAGGAACGGGCACTCGGCCGGGGCCAGCGCCGCGGCCAGGTCGCCGCCGTGGGCCGCCGCCGGGTCGAAGTAGTCCAGCGCCTTGGTCATCAGCAGATAGGTGTTGGCGTCGAACGAGGTCGAGAAGGCGTCGCCCTGATAGCGCAGGTAGGACTCCACCTGGAATTCCACGTCATAGCCGAAGTTGAAGTCGTCGCTGCGCAGGTCGCGGCCGAACTTGCTGCCCATGGCGTCTTCGGACAGGTAGGTGATGTGACCGACCATGCGCGCCAGCTTGAGCCCGCGTCGGGGCAGGGCGTCGTGTTCGGCGTAGTGGCCTTCGAAGAACTCGGGATCGGAGCGGATCGCCTGGCGGGCGACCTCGTTGAAGGCGATGTTCTGCGCCGACAGCTTGGGCGTGGCGGCGATCACCGCGGCGTGGGCGACGCGCTCCGGGTAGGTCAGACTCCACTGCAGCGCCTGCATGCCGCCGAGGCTGCCGCCGACCACCGCGGCGAAGCGCGCGATGCCGAGCCGGTCGGCCAGTCGCGCCTGGCTGTGCACCCAGTCGATCACCGTCATCATCGGGAAGTCGGGGCCCCAGGCGGTGTCGGTCTCGGGATTGGCGCTGGTCGGCCCGGTGCTGCCGTGGCAGCCGCCGAGATTGTTCAGCGAGATCACGAAGAAGCGATCGGTGTCGATCGACTTGCCGGGGCCGATATGAGCGTCCCACCAGCCGGGCTTGCGGTCGTCCTGCGCGTGATAGCCGGCGGCATGGTGATGCCCGGACAGGGCGTGGCAGATCAGCACGGCGTTGGTGCCCTCGGCGTTGAGGGTGCCGTAGGTCTCGTAGACGAGGTCGTAGGCCGGCAGCGTTCTGCCGCAGGCCAGGTCCAGGGGGTCGTCGAAGTGCGCCGTCTGCGGCGTCACCAGGCCGACCGAATCGCGGGGCAGCTCGGTCATCTGTTCAGGGGTGTCCAGTCGTTTTCGTTGGTATTCGGGGCGGGGCCGGGAGGCTCGGCTCGATCAGCGCCGGGGATGAGCCGGCGCGAGGGGGGCTTGGCCATGGATGGGTTCGTAGCGCCCTCGCGACGGCTTGTCGCCGGAAACGCTCATCGCGAATCCCTGATCGTCGGCGACGTGTCTGCTAGAGCCCCACCAGCGCGCCGACGACGCCGGAGGCGCGGATCAGCGAGCCCACCACGACGCCGTCGATCAGGTTGATGGCGATGAACACCACGATCGGCGAGAGGTCGATCATGCCCAGCGGCGGGATCACCCGGCGCACCGGTGCCATGATCGGCTCCACCAGCTGCATGACCAGGATCGCCGCCGGATGACTGGCGCGAGGCGAGACCCAGCTGAGGATGATCATCACGATCAGCGCGAAGAAGTAGATCTTGAGAATGGCGTTGGCCAGCGCCGCCACGCCGCCGATGGCCAGGTTGGCGATCGGCGCCATGCCGTAGCCGGCCAGCTGCAGGATGGCGACGATGGCGATCAGCTTGACCACGAAGCCGGCCGCCAGGGTGGCCAGGTCGAAGCGGCCCATCACCGGCCCCAGGAAGCTCTGGAAGGGGCGCACCACCGGCTGAGTGATCTTCACCACCGACTGGCTGAGCGGGTTGTAGTAGTCGGCCCGGGATGCCTGCAGCAGGAAGCGCAGCATCAGCAGGAACAGGTAGATATTGACGAGGGTGTTGACCAGCAGCAGGCCGGCGTTTCCCAGTTGACTGCCCATCGGGGCTCCTCCATGTCTTGTGCGATCGGTGCCGCGGCGCTGTGCTCAGTGCTGGCCGAGTTCGTCGGCCATCTCGCGGGCGCGGGCGGCGCAGGCGTTCATGGCCTCGGCGACGATGCGGCGCATGCCGGCGTCCTCGAAGTGCGAGATGGCGCGCTCGGTGGTGCCGCCGGGCGACATCACGTTGCGTTTGAGCTCTCCCGGGGTCTTGTCGCTGTCCATCGCCATGCGCGCCGCGCCGAAGGCGGTCTGCATGGCCAGGCGGCGGGCGGTGTCGGCGGGCAGCCCGAGGCTGACGCCGGCCTCCTCCATGGCCTCGAACATCAGGAAGAAGTAGGCCGGGGCGCTGCCGGAGACCGCGGTCACGGCTTCCAGCAGACGCTCTTCGTCGACCCACTCGACCAGGCCCACGGCCTCGAGCAGTTCGGTGGCGAGGTCGCGCTGGGCTTCGCTGACCCGGGGGTTGGCGTAGAGCCCGGCGGCACCGGCGCCGACCAGCGAGGGGGTGTTGGGCATGCAGCGCACCACGGCGAGATCGCCGCCCAGCCAGGCCTCGAGGGTCTCGGCGGACAGGCCGGCCGCCACCGAGAGGATCAGCGGCTTGCGCTCCTGGACGGCGTCGCGCATGCCGGCGCAGACGTCCTGCATGATCTGCGGCTTGACCGCCAGCACCACCACGTCGGCCTCGGCCACGGCGGTGGCATTGTCGGTGGCGGTGTGAATGCCATACTTCTCGCGCATCGGGGCGAGCATCTCGTCGCTGGGCGAGGTGGCGGTGATGGCGTCGCGGGGATAGCCGCTGTCGATCATGCCGCCGATGATGGCGCCGGCCATGTTGCCGGCGCCGATGAAGGTGACTTGGCTTGCCATGCGTTCAGTCCTGTGTGGGTCGGCGAAGGCGCCGCCGGCGGCATGGCCGGTGGCGCCGTGTGGTGATCAGGCGGAGGTGTCTCGTGCGCCGAAGATGGCGGTGCCGAGTCGCACCTGGGTAGCGCCCTCGGTCACGGCGGCCTCCAGGTCGCCGCTCATGCCCATCGAGAGGGTGTCGAGGCGTGCCTCGGGGAAGCGCTTGCGCAGGTCTTCCAGCGCCTCGCGCAGTCGGGCGAAGGGCAGGCGCTGGGCGGCGGGATCGTCGGCCGGGGCCGGGATCGCCATCAGCCCGCGCAGTCGCAGATGCGGCATGGCCAGCACGGCCTCGGCCAGCGCCGGCAGTTCGGCCGGCGACACGCCCGACTTGGAGGGCTCGTCGCTGATGTTGACCTGCAGGCAGACGTTCAGCGGCGCCATGCTCTCGGGGCGCTGGGCGTCGAGGCGTCGGGCGATCTTCTCACGGTCCAGGCTGTGCACCCAGGCGAAGTGCTCGGCCACGTCGCGGGTCTTGTTCGATTGCAATGGGCCGATGAAGTGCCAGACGATAGCGTTCAGGTCCGCGAGCTCGGCCTGTTTCTCCAGCGCCTCCTGGAGATAGTTCTCGCCGAAGTCGCGCTGGCCCAGGGCATACGCCTCTCGGATCATGGCGGCGGGCTTGGTCTTGCTCACGGCCAGCAGCGTCGCCTCGCCGGGCGCGCGGCCGGCCTCGGCCAGCGCCGCGTCGAGGCGGCGGCGGGCGTTGGCCAGGGCGTCACAAAGTGCCAGGTCCGTCATGTCGCGAGGTCTACCATACTAAGAACACCTTTATCCCGGGAGCAGGGGAATCGCATGGATATTACCGAACTGCTGGCATTCTCGGCAAAACAGAACGCCTCGGATCTCCACCTTTCGGCCGGCCTGCCGCCGATGATCCGGGTCGATGGCGACATCCGCCGGCTCAACGTGCCGGCGATGGAGGATCGCGAGGTCCGCAAGCTGATCTACGACATCCTCACCGACCGCCAGCGGCGCGACTACGAGGAATATCTGGAGACCGACTTCTCCTTCGAGGTGCCGGGGGTCTCGCGCTTCCGCGTCAACGTCTTCCATCAGGCGCGCGGCGCCGGGGCGGTGTTCCGCACCATTCCCTCCGAGGTGCTGACCATGGAGGACCTGGGGCTGGGCGAGACGTTCCGCCGCCTGGCGATGCTGCCGCGTGGGCTGGTGCTGGTGACCGGGCCCACCGGCTCGGGCAAGAGCACCACCCTGGCGGCGATGATCGACTACATCAACGACAACCGCTTCGAGCATATCCTCACCATCGAGGATCCGGTGGAATTCGTGCACCGCAGCAAGCGCTGCCTGATCAACCAGCGCGAGGTGCATCGCGATACCCAGGGCTTCGCTCCGGCGCTGCGCAGCGCCCTGCGCGAGGACCCGGACGTGATCCTGGTCGGCGAGATGCGCGATCTGGAGACCATCCGGCTGGCGCTGACCGCGGCCGAGACCGGCCACCTGGTGTTCGGTACCCTGCACACTACCTCGGCGGCCAAGACCATCGACCGTATCATCGACGTCTTTCCCGGCGACGAGAAGGCCATGGTGCGCTCGATGCTCTCGGAGTCGCTGCAGGCGGTGATCTCCCAGACTCTGCTCAAGCGCCAGGGCGGCGGCCGGGTGGCGGCCCACGAGATCCTGATCGCCACCTCGGCGGTGCGCAACCTGATTCGCGAGGACAAGGTGGCGCAGATCTACTCGGCGATCCAGACCGGCGGCAACCTGGGCATGCAGACCCTGGATGCGGCGCTGTCGCGGCTGGTGTCCGACAACGTGGTGGCCCGGGAAGAGGCCCAGACCAAGGCCAAGGCGCTGCTCGCCAGCTGACGGCGAAGGAGAATGACGATGACCGCGAAAGAATGGCTGTATCAGCTGCTCGATATCATGATCGAGAAGGACGCCTCGGACCTGCTGATCTCGGTGGCCGCCCCGCCGACGCTGAAGATGGCCGGCAAGCTGACGCCGATGGGCGAGGAGGGGCTGTCGGTGGCGCAGGTCGACGAGCTGGTGGCGGCGGCGATGCCGGATACCCACCGCGCGCGCTTCGCCGACGAGAACGAGGCCAATTTCGCGCTCAGCCTGCCGGGACGCGGGCGCTTCCGCGTCAGCGCCTTCCGTCAGCGTAACCAGGCGGCCATGGTGCTGCGCCGGATCGCCTTCGAGATTCCCCATCTCGAGGAGCTGTCGCTGCCGACGGTGCTCGGCGAGCTGGCCAACATCAAACGCGGGCTGGTGTTCGTGGTCGGTGGCACCGGCACCGGCAAGTCGACGACGTTGGCGTCGATGATCCAGCAGCGCAACGAGACCATCGGCGGCCACATCATCAGCATCGAGGACCCGATCGAATACGTGCATCCGCACAACAAGGCGATCATCAACCAGCGTGAGGTGGGCATCGACACCGAGTCGTTCGAGGTGGCGCTGAAGAACACCCTGCGTCAGGCGCCGGACGTGATCCTGATCGGCGAGATCCGCACCCGGGAGACCATGGAACATGCCCTGGCCTTCGCCGAGACCGGCCACCTGTGCCTGGCGACCCTGCACGCCAACAACGCCAACCAGGCGCTGGACCGGATCATTCACTTCTTTCCCCACGAGCGGCACGATCAGGTGTGGCTCGACCTGTCGCTCAACCTGCAGGCCATCGTCGCCCAGCAGCTGCTGCCGACCCGGGAAGGTGGCCGCTGTCCGGCCATCGAGATCCTGCTGAAGTCGCCGCTGATTGCCGACCTGATCCGCAAGGGCGAGGTCTCCGAGGTCAAGAACATCATGGCCCGCTCCCGCGACATGGGCATGCAGACCTTCGATCAGGCGCTCTACGATCTCTACAAGAAGGGGCAGATCAGCGAGGAGGTGGCGCTGGTGCACGCCGATTCGGCCAACGATCTGCGCATGATGATCAAGTACGGCGACGAGCAGGGAGTGGGGCTGGCGCAGGCCAAGGAGGCGGCCAGTCATCTGTCCCTGCGCGGCGAGGACGACTATTGAGTCAGGCTATCTGATTCTGAAATAGGGGGCTGGCGGTGATGAAGCAGAGCGAGGGGTTTTTGGCCAGGGGTGAGGAGCACTGCTCCGAACGGGCGGGCCATGGACGGCCCGCACCGGCCCTGCAGGCGGCACAGGATGCAAGATCACCGCAGGGCCAAAGTAGCGCCCAAGGATGGGTTCATAGCGCCCTCGCGACGCTTTATCACCGGCGTGTTGAAAGTCGTACTCAGGGCGCGAAGAGGCCGCCCAGCACCCGCGGGCCGGTGGCGCCGGTGACCGAGGGCAGGTTGCCGGGCAGGCCTTCGAGGCGGCACCAGGCCAGCCAGGCGAAGGCGGCGGCCTCGAGCCAGTCGGGCGACCAGCCGAAGGCCTCGGCGGTTTCCAGCCGCGTGTCGGGCATGCGTCGCGCCAGGCGGGCCAGCAGGTCCGGGTTATGGGCGCCGCCGCCGCAGGGGATCAGGCACTCGGCGGGCGGCGCGTCGTAGGCGTCGCGGGCCATGTCCACGGCCAGCGCCACGCTGGTGGCGGTCAGCTCGGCCAGGGTCGCCTGGACGTCCTCGGGCCGCTCGTCACCATGGAGATGCGTATCCAGCCAGTCGAGATGGAAGACCTCGCGCCCGGTGCTGCGCGGCGGCGGGCGGTGGAAGAAGGGCTCGGCGAGCAGCCGCTCGAGCAGGGCCTCGTCGACCCGGCCTGAGGCCGCCCAGGCGCCGTCGGCGTCGAAGGCGCCGCCGCGATGGCGCATGTGCCAGGCGTCCAGCAGGGCGTTGGCCGGGCCGCTGTCGAAGCCGAGCGGGGCGCGCTCGTCCTCCGCGGGCGGCAGTAGGGTGAGATTGGCGAAGCCGCCCAGGTTCAGGACCAGCCGCCACTGGCCCGGCGCGCGGAACAGTGACTCATGAAAGGCGGGCGCCAGGGGCGCGGCCTGGCCGCCGGCGGCCAGGTCGCGGCGGCGGAAGTCGGCGACCACCGCGCAGCCGGTGAGCTCGGCCAAGAGGTTCGGGTTGTCGAGCTGCAGGGTGTAGGCCGGCCCGCCGTGGTGGCCCCGGGGGGCATGCTCGACGGTCTGGCCATGGCTGCCCACCGCGGCGATGTCGTCGGGAGCGAGTCCGGTATCCGCCAGCAGCCCGGCCACCGCTCGGGCCTGAGCTTCGCAGAAGTCATGCTCGGCCGCGGCCAGCTCGGCGAAGCGGGCGCCGTCGGCATGGCACAGCGTCCACAGGCGATCGCGCAGCGCCGGAGGCATCGGCTCGCCGCGGGTGGCGATCAGGCGGGGAGGGTGCGTCGCCGAGCACTTGACCAGGGCGGCGTCGATGCCGTCGAGACTGGTGCCGGACATCAGGCCGATGAAGTAGGGCATAAGGGCTCTCGCTGGGGCTCAACCGTCGATGGCTGGCATGGTAACATCCCCGGCCATTGCCAATGTCCTGCGTCGCCCGAACGGGCCGCCCTGCCGAGTGGAGAGGAGAGCATGACCGATGTCGCCGACGCGTTAGCGTTGCTCAAGCGTGGTACCCACGAGATCCTGCTGGAAGACGAGCTGGAGAAGAAGCTGGCCTCCGGCCGCCCGCTGCGCATCAAGGCGGGCTTCGACCCGACCGCGCCGGACCTGCATCTGGGGCACAGCGTGCTGCTGACCAAGATGCGCCAGTTCCAGGATCTCGGCCACACGGTCATCTTCCTGATCGGCGACTTCACCGGCCGCATCGGCGATCCCACCGGCAAGAACGTCACTCGCAAGCCGCTCACCGAGGAAGAGGTCAAGGCCAACGCCGAGACCTACAAGGCGCAGGTGTTCAAGATCCTCGACCCCGAGAAGACCGAGGTGCGCTTCAACGCCGAGTGGTTCTCCGCCATGAGCGCTGCCGACATGATCTCGCTGGCGGGGCAGAGCACCGTGGCGCGCATGCTCGAGCGTGACGATTTCGAGAAGCGCTACAAGTCCGGTCAGTCGATCTCCATTCACGAGTTCCTGTATCCGCTGGTGCAGGGCTATGACTCCGTGGCGCTGGAGGCCGACGTCGAGCTGGGCGGCACCGATCAGAAGTTCAACCTGCTGATGGGCCGCGAGCTGCAGAAGCATCACGGCCAGTCCTCCCAGGTCGTCATCACCATGCCGCTGCTGGAAGGCCTGGACGGCGTGCAGAAGATGTCCAAGTCGCTGGGCAACTACGTCGGCGTCGACGATGCGCCGGGCACCATGTTCAACAAGCTGGTGTCGATGCCCGACAGCCTGATGTGGCGCTACTTCGAGCTGCTCTCGCTGAAGAGCAACGAAGAGATAGAGGCGCTCAAGCGCGACGTCGAGGGCGGTGCTAACCCGCGCGACGTGAAGATGGAGCTGGCCCGCGAGCTGATCGCCCGCTATCACGGCGATGAGGCCGCCGCCAATGCCCACCGCAGCGCCGGCAACCAGCTGGCCGACGGCGAGCTGCCGGAAGATCTGCCGGAAGTGGAGGTCGACTTCGAGGGCAGCGAACAGGCGCCGATCGCCGCATTGCTCAATCGCGCCGGGCTGACCAAGAACAGCGCCCAGGCCAAGGACATGCTCAAGAACGGCCGGGTCAAGGTCGATGGCGAGGTCGTGGAGCCGAGCGCGATGCTTGATACCGGCAAGAGCTACGTGATCCAGGCCGGGAAGAAACGCTATGCGCGAGTCATCGTCGCCTGACGTGGTGGCGAGTGGCGAGACAAACGCCCGCCTCGTGCGGGCGTTCTTGTCTCCGGAGGGTGGGTCGGCCTGTCCACAGGTGGTCGGGTGCAGAAGAGGGTGTGGATAAGGTTATGGCGGACGCGATGTCATGCGCTCGCCACCTGCCTGAAAATAGTTCTTGCGTCGCGGCGGGAGAATCCGTAAAGTACGCATCCGCTGCCGGCGACGGGCAACGTTGC
>NZ_JALMEW010000011.1 GCF_023094245.1 Halomonas getboli
TGGGCTTCACCGGCTCGCGCAGCGGCGGCACCGCGCTGATGCAGGCCGCCCAGGCGCGCCCCGAGCCGATCCCGGTCTACGCCGAGATGAGCTCGATCAACCCGGTGTTCCTGCTGCCGGAAGCGCTCCAGGCGCGCGGCAAGGCGCTGGGTGAGGCCTTTATCGGCTCGCTGACCATGGGCGCCGGCCAGTTCTGCACCAATCCCGGCCTGGTCATCGCCGTGAAGGGCGAGAGCCTGGACGCCTTCGTGGCCGCCGCCGGCGAGGCGGTGAAGGGCGCCGCGGCCCAGACCATGCTGACCCCGGGCATCCATGACGCCTACGTGCAGGGCGTTGACGGCCTCATTCAAAGCCGCAAGGCCCGCGAGGTCGCCCGCGGCGCCGCCGGCGACGGCCCCAACGCCTGCCAGACCGGGCTGTTCGTGGCCGCCGCCGAGGACTTCATGAGCGACGAGGCGCTGCAGGCCGAGGTCTTCGGCGCCACCTCGCTGGTGGTCGAGTGCGCCGACCTCGACGAGGTCAAGCGCGTGGCGGAATCCCTGGAAGGCCAGCTCACCGCCACCCTGCAGATGGACGACGCCGACCTGGATGCGGCCCGTGCGCTGCTGCCGACGCTCGAGCGTCGCGCCGGCCGGGTGATGGCCAACGGCTGGCCGACCGGCGTCGAGGTGTGCCACGCCATGGTGCACGGCGGCCCGTACCCGGCCACTTCGGACTCCCGCACCACCTCGGTGGGCAGCGCGGCGATCCATCGCTTCCTGCGCCCGGTGTGCTACCAGAACCTGCCGCAGGGCCTGCTGCCCAAGGCCCTGCGCGACGGCAACCCGGCCGGCGTCAGCCGCCTGGTCGACGGCCAGCGCGAGGCCTGAGGTCCAGCATCGCAACAGGCAAGCAAGCACGTCTTGGGGCGGCCTTCGGGCCGCCTTTTTTATGCTTGAAGCGGGGAGCAGGCGGCGGCAGACGCTGTTCGATGCGAGGCGCCAGGAGAACGTCGTGCTATACCAGCCCGAAGACTTTAAGGGTAAATATCCCCGCGCTGATGGTGAACAGGCTGAGCGTGGTGCTGACCACGATGATGCTGGCAGCCAGGGCGGCATTGGCGCCGGCGCCACGGGCCATCACGTAGGCCACCGCCGCGCTGGGGCTGCCCAGAAACAGGAAGAGGATACCGAGTTCGGGGCCGCGGAACCCCATCGGCAGGGCCAGCAGGATGCCGAGGGCCGGCATCAGCATGACCTTCCACAGGCTCGCCTCGAGGGAGAGCGCACTGCCTTGCTTGATCGCCGATACGCTGAGGCCTCCGCCGATACAGATCAGCGCCAGGGGCAGCGATAGCGAGGCCAGGTAGTCGCCCGACGTCATCAGCCAGGCCGGAAGCTGCACGCCCAGATAGTTGAGCGGTAGCGCCGCCACGATGCCGAGGATGAGAGGATTGATCGCAACGTCCTTGAGGATCGCCAGGGGGTGCGAGCTGATGGTGGGGCTATAGACCGCCAGTACGATGGCCGACAGCACCAGGTTGAGCACGATGATGGCGCCGGCCATGATGCCGCCGAGCGACAGCCCGAGATCGCCGTACATGCTGGCCGACAGCGCCAGGCCGACGATGCCGCAGTTGCCGCGGAAAGCGCCCTGCACGAAGACGCCGCGATCTTCGCGAGGGCAGCGGGGCAGAGCCCATAGCCAGATCAGCCCGAAGGCGAGGGCCGACACGCCGAGATAGAAGCCGACCAGATCGAGGTTGATCGCACGGCCGGGCTCGGCGCGCAGGATGCTCAGGAACAACAGCGTCGGCATGGTGGCCTTGAACACCAGGCTGGACGCGGTATTGACGAAGGCTTGATCGATCCAGCCCAGGCGTTTCAGCAGTGCGCCAATGAACACCATGGCGAAGACCGGGAGACTGACTTCCAGTGTCCCGTGCAGGATGCTTTCCATCGCTTACCCCTCTCTTCCTGGTGATCGAACGCCCCTGAAAGCCGCGGCAACATCGGCGCATGTCACGCGATCGTCTCGCGAGTCATCGGCGGTCTGACGTTGGCTTCGTCCCAGGCTCTGTTTCATTGCACTTTGGTATGAAAAGCGCTCCGGGGCGTTGTCAGTCATATGACGTCCGTCTAGCTTGTAATTCATATGATGTATTACATAGATTTCTCGCGTTAATTTCCAGGCATTCGTCGAGGGCGGGCGTTCACGGCCGGTAGACGCTCGTCAGGAAGAAAGAGGGCGGCTGAAACGCCGCTGCATGTCGCCCGGCGACGGGCAGATGCCTCGCCACAACACGCCACCTCACCCTGCACTCAAGGAGCTTGTCATGCTGATCAACAAGACCATCAATCTCAGCAAGACCCTGACACTCGTCGCCCTGGCTGGCGCCGTATCGGCCGCTTCGGCCTCGGCCCTGGCCGATCAGTGGCGCGGCTGGAACATCCATCCGCCTTCCTACCCGAACAGCATTGCCCTGGAGAGCTTCGCCGACGAGGTCGCGGAGAAGACCGAAGGCAGGATCGAGCCCAAGATCTATCACAACGCCGTGCTGGGCGATCAGCCGGATGCGATCGAGCAGACCCGCAACGGGGCCCTGGATTTCGCCAACTTCAACATGGGGCCGATGGGGCCGATCGTGTCGGCGACCAACATCCTGTCGCTGCCGTTCATCTTCAAGAGCCCCGATGACATGTACCGGGTGATGGATAGCGAGATCGGCGACCGCTTCGCCGATGCGCTGGAAGAGAAGAACCTGATGGCGCTGTCCTGGTTCGGCTCCGGCGCGCGCAGCCTCTATAACACCGATCATCCGGTGAACACCCCCGTCGACGTCGAGGGCCTCAAGGTCCGGGTCATGAACAACGATCTCTACGTGCAGATGATCGACGAGCTGGGCGGCAACGCCACGCCGATGGCCTACAGCGAGGTCTATCAGTCGCTCAAGACCGGCGTCATCGACGGGGCCGAGAACAACTATCCCTCCTACGAATCCAGCGGCCACTACGAGGTGGCGAAGTACTACTCCCTCACCGAACACCTGATCCTGCCGGAGTGCCTGTGCGTGGCGAAGTCGAGCTGGGACACCCTGTCCGCTGAGGACCAGGGGATCGTGCGCGAGGCGGCGCAGCACGCGGCCGTCGAGCAGCGCCAGCTGTGGAAGGAGCGCGCCGAGACCAGCCGCCAGCGGGTGCTCGATGCCGGCGTGGAGATCAACGAGGTCGAGGACAAGGCCGCCTTCCAGGCCAAGATGCAGCCCATCTATGACGACTTCGTCGCCGAGCACCCTGACCTCGAATCGCTGGTCGAAGACGTCCAGGCCGCGCAGGAGTGATCCTGCCAATCCCACCCGGTTTCCCGGCACCGGCCTCGGGTCGGGAAACCCCGCAAGGATGGAATATCGTGTGTGCTTACTCTGAACACGCCGCCGACGCGGAAGAGGAGGCGGTGGCGCCATCCGCCGTCGACAAGGTGCTGGATGGCGTCGCTCATGCCTGCATTGCCCTGTCGGGCATCCTGCTGGTGTTCCTGATCGCCTCGTTCGGCTGGCTGGTCTTCGGCCGTTACGTGCTCAACGACACCCCGACCTGGGTGGAGCAGTCATCCCTGCTGATCGTGGTCTACGTGACCTGCCTGGGAGCGGCCGCCGGCGTGCGCAACGGGACCCACCTCAGCATCGAGATGGTGCGCGAGGGGCTGCCGGCGCTGCCGCGGACGCTGATGTGCCACGTGGCCGATCTCTTCGTGCTCCTGTTCGGGGCCTTCATGGCCTGGCAGGGCGGGATCATGGTGCTGGACAACATCGGCCGCCCCATTCCCATGATCGGGCTCTCCGAAAGCTGGCGCGCACTGCCGCTGGTCATCTGCGGCGGGCTGATGATGCTGTTCTCGCTCGCCAACATCGTCCAGCGTCTCGTCGCGCATCGGGGGAGGTAATCTCATGGGACTCACGATCCTCTTCGGCGTCTTCTTCCTGGGGCTGATCGTCGGCGCGCCGGTGGCCTTCGCCGTGGGCCTGGCGTCGGTCGTCACCTTCCTCTATGAGGGGCTGCCGCTGTTCGTCGGCTTCCAGCGCATCCTGTCCGGCATCTCGGTGTTCTCGCTGCTGGCGATTCCCTTCTTCATCTTCGCCGGCGAGCTGATGCTTCACGGCGGCATCTCCAATCGCCTGGTGCGCCTGGCCTCGGCGGCCGTGGGGCGCATGCGCGGCGGGCTGGGCATGGTCAACGTCTCGTCGTCGATGCTGTTTGGCGGCATCTCCGGCTCGGCGGTCGCCGATACCTCGGCGCTGGGCTCGATCCTGGTGCCGGTGATGAAGGAGAAGGGCTACGACGCCGACTATGCGGTCAACGTGACCGTGACCTCGTCGGTGGCCGGGGTGGTGATTCCGCCCAGCCACAACATGATCCTCTACGCCGTGGCCGCCGGCGGCGGCATCTCGGTGACCCAGCTGTTCATCGCGGGCATCGTGCCCGGCATCCTGATGTGCCTGGCCCTGGCCGTCGCGGCCTATGTGGTGGCCGTCAAGCGAGGCTATGCCGGCGAGGCCTTCCCCGGCTGGCAGGCGCTGGCCGTCAGCTTCGCCGCGGCGCTGCCCGGCCTGCTGACGGCGGTGATCATCGTCGGTGGCGTGCTCTCGGGCATCCTGACGGTGACCGAGTCCGGCGCCTTCGGGGCCATCTACGCCATCGTGGTCACCGGTCTGGTGTATCGCGAGCTGCGCTGGGAATCGTTCAAGCAGGCCGTCTACCAGTCGGTGCGCACGACCTCCCTGGTAATGATCCTGGTGGGCTGCGCCTCGGCCTTCTCCTACCTGCTGGCGCTGTACAGCGTGCCGGAGATGCTGAGCCACGCGCTGCTGGCGATCTCCGACAACCCCTACGTGATCCTGCTGCTGCTCAACCTGCTGCTGCTCGGGCTGGGCATGATCATGGACATGGCGGCGCTGATCCTGATCTGCACGCCGATCTTCCTGCCCGTCGCCACCCAGTTCGGCATGGATCCGATCCAGTTCGGCATCATCCTGATGATCAACCTGGGGCTCGGGCTGTGCACGCCGCCGGTAGGGTCCTGCCTGTTCGTCGGCAGCGTGATCGGCAAGATCAGGATCGAGCAGACGGTGCGCACCATCTGGCCTTTCTACCTGGCGCTGTTCGCGGTGCTCATGCTGGTCACCTACGTACCGGCGGTGTCGCTGCTGCTGCCTTCCTTCTTCCAGTAACGCTCATCGCAAGCGACAGGACAGGAAACCACGATGAAGATCGAACGCGTACACACGCACATCCTCGACTACCGGCTCGACCAGGCCTTCGAGAGCGCCTCGATGCGCTTCGAGCGGCGCCAGCACTGCCTGGTCGAGATCGTCTGCGACGATGGCACCGTCGGCTGGGGCGAGTGCCTGGGCCCGGCCAGGGCCAATGCCACCATCGTCGGGCTCTATGCCGGGGCGCTGATCGGCGCCGACCCGCTCGAGACCGAGAAGCTGTGGCTCGAGCTCTACAACCGGCTGCGCGACCAGGGGCAGCGTGGTCTGACCATGACCGCCCTGAGCGGCATCGACATCGCGCTGTGGGACATCAAGGGCAAGCGCTACGGCGCGCCGGTCAGCGAGCTGCTCGGCGGGCGCTTCCGCGATGAGGTCCGCGCCTACGCCACCGGCTCGTTCCGCCGCGACGGCGTGGACCGCGTCCAGGACGTCGCCGAGGAAGTGGCCGACCATGCCCGGGAGGGCTTCCATGGCGTCAAGATCAAGATCGGCTTCGACGTCGAGGAGGACCTGCGCGTCATCGCCGCCGTGCGTGAGGCCATCGGCCCCGAGCGGCGGCTGATGATCGACGCCAACCATGGCTATGACGTGCTCGAGGCGATCGAGGTCGGCAAGCGCGCCGAGCGCTTCGGCATCGACTGGTTCGAGGAGCCGGTGCTGCCCGAGCAGCTCGACGCCTATCGTGCCGTGCGCCGGGGCCAGCCGATCCCCGTCGCCAGCGGCGAGAACTGGCACGGCCGCTACGCCATGCTCGAGCCGCTGTCGACTCGGGCGGTGGACATCGCTCAGCCGGACGTCTGCGGCGTCGGCGGTTTCTCGGAAATGCGCCGCGTGGCCGATATGGCGGCGATGTTCGGCGTGCGTCTGGTGCCGCACGTCTGGGGTACGGCGGTATGCATTGCCGCCAGCCTGCAGGCCATGGCCGCGCTGCCGCCCAATCCGCCGCGTCGTCGCCCCCTCGAGCCGATCATGGAATTCGACCGTACCACCAACCCCTTCCGCCAGGCCGTGGTCGAGACGCCCCTCGAGCATCGGGACGGCATCATGCGCATTCCCGACGGCCCGGGGCTGGGGATCGCCATCGACCGCGATGCCCTGCGGCGGTTCGCGCTCGAGGAGCAAGACGCATGACCGAGGTCCCCGCCAACACTCGGCCCCTCTACGGGCCTGCTCCTCGACTCCAGGCACCGCCCGGCGCTACCGACTGTCATATCCATCTCTACCTGCCGGGGCATCGGGCCCAGCCCGGCGGACCGGCGATCCCCGAGCTCGCCACGGTCGAGGACTATCGCCGCGTACAGCGTCGCCTGGGGCTGGAACGGGTGGTGGTCACTCAGTCCAACGCCTACCAGACCGACAACGCAGCGCTGCTCGAGGCGCTCGCCGAACTCGGCACCGACAGCGCCCGCGGCGTGGCGGCGGTGACGCCGGAGACCTCGCCCCGCGAGCTAGAGGCCTGGCACGAGAGAGGCGTGCGCGGCGCGCGCATCATGCAGCTGCCCGGCGGCGCGGTGCCGATCGAGCGCATGCCCGAGGTCGAGCGACGCATCCGACCGCTGGACTGGCACCTAATGGTGCAGTTCAACGGCCGCCATCTCGACGACTACCGTGACGCGCTACGCCGCCTCGAGGGCGATTACATCATCGACCACATCGGCAAGTTCATGGACCCGGTGGCGGCAGACGATTCGCGGGTCGACGAGATCCTGCGGCTGCTCGATCGCGGCAACGCCTGGTTCAAGATCTGCGCCGGCTACGAGGCCAGCCTGACGGGCGGGCCGCATTACGCCGATGTCGGGGCCATCGCCCGGCGCGTCATCGCCCACGCGCCGGAGCGCATCCTGTGGGGCAGCAACTGGCCCCACGTCGGGGTGCCGCGTTCGCAGTACCCCGACGATGCCGAGCAGCTCGACGTGCTGCTGGAATGGGCGAGCCCCGAGGCGCGACGCAAGATCCTGGTCGACAACCCGGCCGCACTCTATGGCTTCGGCGTCGACTGACGTCAACACTCGATGCTGCCCCCACTTTTTTCATTCGCTCCCGTCCTTCGGGGCCGGGAGCGACGCGAACGCGAAGGAGACAACCTGATGCTGAATCGAATTCTGGTGACCGGCGCCGCCGGCGGCGTGGGCAAGGCCATTCGCCCCCACCTTGCGCGTCTGGCTCACAAGGTACGGCTGTCGGACGTCGCCGACCTGGGCGAGGCGGCCGAGCACGAGGAGCTCGTATCCTGCGACCTGGCCGATGCCTCGGCGGTCAACGCCCTGGTGGCGGACTGCGACGGCGTGATTCACCTGGGCGGCGTGTCGGTGGAGAAGCCCTGGGAGGGCATCCTGCAGTCGAACATTATCGGCACCTACAACCTCTATGAAGCGGCGCGCAACCTGGGCAAGCCGCGCATCGTGTTCGCCAGTTCCAACCACACCATCGGCTTCTACCCGCGCAGCACCCGGATCGACAGCCGGGTACCGCACCGTCCCGATTCCCTCTACGGGGTCTCGAAGTGCTTCGGCGAGGACCTGGCCAGCCTCTACCACGACAAGTTCGGCGTCGAGACGCTGAGCGTGCGCATCGGCTCCTGTTTCCCCAAGCCGGCGGACACGCGCATGCTGGCGACCTGGCTGAGCGTCGAGGATTTCGTGGCCCTGCTCGAGCGCGCCTTCGCCGCGCCGAAGCTGGCCTATACGGTGGTCTATGGCGCCTCCGCCAACGCCGAGCGCTGGTGGGACAACAGCCAGGCGGCGTTCCTCGGCTGGATGCCCCGCGACAGTTCAGAGCCCTGGCGCGTCGAGGTCGAGGCCGAAGCGGGTGAGATCGATCCGGACGACCCGGCGGTGGTCTATCAGGGCGGCAAGTTCGTCACCCTTGGCCACCCCGACGATTGAGCGATGCCGTGCCATCGCCTCATTCGATACTCAGGGGAAACTGCCGCCATCACACGTAGCGAGGGGGCGGCCCGACGGCGCAGCCGGGAGTACGGGGTGCGATTCCCGAGCCCCTGTATCGTGAGCTGGTACGGCTGCGAGATGATAGCGCATGAGCCGCCGGCCATGCCGTTCGGAAGGGCTTTTCGTGTGATGTATGATAAATAGAGCGTGTCCCGTCGCCGCCGTCGAGGCGACCGACGGATAGGCCATCGAAGGCAAAGGATTCGGACATGACGAGATCGGGAACGTGGGAGGTTCAGCGCGTCAATCGAGCGGGCAGCCTGTCCCAGGCGGTCGTGGAGCAGCTCGAGCGGCGCATCGTCTCCGGCGAAGTGCCGGTGGGCAGCAAGCTGCCCACCGAGAGCGAGCTGTGCGAGGCCTTCGGGGTCAGCCGTACGGTGATCCGGGAGGCGGTCACGCACCTCAAGTCGCTGGGGCTGGTCGAGACCCGCCGCGGCGTCGGCACCACGGTGCTGCGCAACGAGGCCGCCGAGGCGCGCCCGGCGGTGCACGTCAGCCCGCGCACCGTGGAGGACATCCTGCAGGTGCTGGAGCTGCGCCTGACCCTGGAGCCGCGGGCCGCCGAACTGGCCGCCCTGCGCCACGACGACGAGGACCGCCGGCGGCTGGAGGCGCGCCATGCCGAGTTCGTCGCCGCCCAGGCGGCGCATTCACAGGCGCGTCGCGAGGACTTCGCCTTCCATCACGCCATCATCAAGGCGACCCACAACGACTGCTTCGACCGCCTCTACGAGCCGCTGAGCGACAGCATGATCCCGCGGGCCAAGCTGCTCAGCGCCGACATCGACCCACGCGGCACGGCGCGCTATCTGGAGCGGGTCAACGAGGAGCACGTGCGCATCCTGGAGGCCATCCTCGAGCGCGACGGCCCGGCGGCCCGCACGGCGATGCAGCAGCATCTTGAGCGCTCGCGCGACATGTACGCCCGCTATCGCGACAGCTGACACGGCATGGAGAGGGGCGTTTGAGGCCGGCTCGCTTCAGCGGGCCAGCCACAGGCCGACCACGATGGCGGCGATCACGGTGGCGAAGAACAGGCGGTTGCGCAGGCGGGTATCGCGGGGCGGCTTGTGGGGATTCACGCGGGACTCCGTTGGACGGGGTGGCCGAAAGACGACTTGGCGGCCCATGGTATTCTCGTTAGCCTGCCATCGCCACTCGCGCCCCGCGCCTCAACACGGATGATGCCATGCGCCGACACGCCACCGATGCCCCTCCACCGCTGGTCTTCGCCCACGCCAACGGCTTTCCGGGCCAGAGCTATCGCAGCCTGCTGGCACCGCTGGCCGAGCGCTTCGATGTCCATCCTCTGGACCGCCTCGGCCATCACCCCGATTTCCCCGTCGGCCACAACTGGCTGGCGCTGCGCGACGAGCTGCTCGAGCGCCTGGCCGAGTTCGACGAGCCGGTGATCGGCGTCGGCCATTCCATGGGCGGCGTGCTGATGGCGATGGCTGCCGAGCAGGCCCCGGAGCGCTTCCGCTGCGTGACGATGCTCGACCCGCCGCTGATGCTGGGGCTCGATGCCCTGGCGATGAAGGCGGTCAAGCGCCTGGGGCTGACCGACCGCTTCACGCCGGCGGGCAAGACCCTCGGCCGTCGCGACAGCTGGTCGAGTGCCCAGGCCATGCGCGACTACCTGCGCCGTCGGCGACTGTTCCGGAACTTCACCGACCAGGCCCTCGACGACTACGTGGAGGGCGGTACCCGCACCCTGGACGACGGCCGCGTGGTGCTGCTGTTCGACCCCGATATCGAGGTCGCGGTGTTCCGTCATCTGCCCGACCATCTCGATACGCTGCCCGACCTGCTGCAGGTACCGGTAGGCGTGTTGGCCGGGGGCGAGTCCGACCTGCTGACGCCGCATCGCTGCCGGCGGCTGAAGCGCCGCGGCGTGCGCCTGGCCGAGGTGCCGGGTGGCCACATGTTCCCCATGGAGCATCCCGACGCCACCCGGCGTGCCCTGACGGCGATGATCGACGAGATGCTGGAGACCACGCCATGACGGCGCCGACACCGCTGCGGCTGGCCGGTGGCCGCCTCGCCGCCCTGGCCTGGGGCGAGAGCACGGCGCCGACCTGGCTGGCGCTGCACGGCTGGCTCGACAACGCCGCCAGCTTCACGCGGCTGGCGCCGCTGCTGCTCGAGCGCCTGGGCATTCGCCTGGTGGCGCTGGACTTCGCCGGCCACGGCCACTCTCGGCACCGGCCGGGCAACGATGACTATGCGATCTGGGACTATTGCCACGACGCGCTGGATGCCCTGGACGAGCTCGGCGTCGAGCGGACCACGCTGCTCGGTCATTCCATGGGCGCCGGCGTGGCCTGCCTGCTGGCCGCCGCCGTGCCGGAGCGCGTGGCGGCGCTGCGCCTGATCGACGGGCTCGGCGTGCTGACCACCGAGGCCCTTGATGCGCCGGCGCAGCTGCGCAAGGGGCTGCGGGCCCATCGCCGGCCGGCGTCCCGGGCGCCGCGCTATGCTGATGAAGAGAGTGCCGTGGCGGCCCGGGTGGCCGGCGGCGTCACCCCGATCGACGCCGAGACCGCCCGCCCGCTGGTCAGGCGCAACCTGGCCGAGGAGGATGATGGCCGTCTGCGCCTGCGCACCGATCCACGCCTGCTGCGGGCGTCGCCGGTGCGCTTCACGCCCGAGCAGGCGACGGCCATGCTGGCGGCGATTCGCTGCCCGGTGCTGTGCGTGGAGGGAGAGGCGGGGATCCTCGGCGAGCGGGAACGGGCGCAGCGGGCCCGCGCCGCGGTGAGCGAGCTGCAGCGGCGCGTGCTGCCGGGCGGGCATCACCTGCATCTGGAGCCGGACCGGGTGGCGGCGGTGGCCGAGGCGATCGTGGCCGGCCAGGCGTGACGGGGGACGAACGATGAACGCGAGACGGGAAAGCGAGGGGCGTCGGGTCTCGCTGACGCTGGGCAGCGGCGGCGCCCGGGGCTATGCCCATATCGGCGTGATCGAGGAGCTGGAGGCGCGCGGCTACGAGGTGGTGGCGCTGTCGGGCTGTTCCATGGGCGCGCTGGTCGCCGGCGTGTACGCGGCGGGGCAGCTAGACCGCTATAAGGAGTGGGTGTGCCGGCTCGACTACTTCGATGTGCTGCGTCTGGTGGACGTCACCTGGAGCCCGATGGGGGCCATGAAGGCCAACAAGGTGATGGGCAAGCTCGACGAGCTGATCGGCGACATCCGCCTGGAGGACCTGCCGATTCCGGTGACCACGGTGGCCACCGACCTGACCCGCCAGCGCGAGGTGTGGTTCCAGGACGGCCCGCTGCTGGAAGCGATCCGCGCCTCCATCGCCGTGCCGGGCGTGATCACGCCGGTCCATCGCGGCGACCAGGTGCTGGTCGACGGCGGGCTGCTCAATCCGCTGCCGATCATGCCCACCGTGTCCACCCGTGCCGACCTGGTGATGGCGGTCAACGTCACCGCCCAGAGTTCCCAGCCGGTCACCCTGGAGGCCCTGCTGCCGCCCGACGAGGCGGCCGAGGAGCAGGCCCGCGAGGTGGCGCGGGACAAGGGCGCGGTCGACTTCGGCGGCTGGATGGAGGGCGTGCGCGGCGCCACCCGGCGGCTGTTCGGCAACGGCAGCGAGGGTGAATCCGCCGAGGCCGCGGAGCCCGAGCCGGGCCGCCGCGCCTGGGGGCGGCTGGACATGATCCTGGCGTCCTTCGACATCGCCCAGGCGGCGCTGGCCAAGTACAAGGTGGCGGGCTATCCGCCGGACGTGCTGATCGAGGTGCCCAAGACGGTCTGCGGGGCCTACGAGTTCCACCGCGCCGAGGCGCTGATCGCGCTGGGGCGGCATCTGGCCCGGGAGGCGCTCGACCGCCGCGAGCAGGGGCTCGGCCGGGTCTCGGGGCCGGAGGTGGTGGAGGCGCGGCCGGTCACGCCGAGCGCGACGGATGATCGGGAAGAGAACGCCTAGCGTTCAGCGGCCGTCGCGCTGGCGGCGCAGCATCACGTAGACCGCCCCGGTGCCGCCGTCGGCCTCGGTGGCCGAGCAGAACGCCAGCACGCTGGGCCATTCACGCAGCCAGGCGTTGACGTGGCTCTTGATCACCGGGTAATCGGCCTGGCCGGTCCAGGCCTTGCCGTGCACCACCAGCACGCAGCGGGCGCGGTTGGCGGCGGCGTCGGCGAGGAAGGTTTCCAGCTCGGCGCGCGCCTCTTCCAGGGTGTAGCCGTGCAGGTCGAGCCCCGCCTCCCAGGCGAGCTGGCCGCGCTTGAGCTGCTGGCGGTCGCGATAGGGCATGTCCGGCAGGAAGAAATCCAGATACTCCGAGGGGCGCACCGCCTCCACCCGACCGTCCGAGGTGCGCCCGCTGGCGGCGTCCTCGCCGGCCGAGGTGGCGGCCTCGCGCCGCGCCCGGGCGGCCTCGTCGGCGCGCCGGGGGCGACCCGGATCGGCACGGTTGCTCGCGAGCGGACGCACGCCGGCGTCGCTCAGGGCCTGGCGGAAGGCGCTGATCTCGTCGTCGTCGGGGCGGTGGCGGCGTCGGCTCATGGGGCTCTCTCGAGGCTCTCTGGCGGTGGCGGGGGAAACGGGATGATGGCGACGCGTCGGCCTCGGCGGGCGCGTCGCGAGAGACCCGAGTATACCGGCCCTGACGTGGCTGTGAACCGCCGCCGCGGGTACAATCACGGGCCTTGCCGATTTCCAACCGTCAACCACAGGATGTCTCGTGGCCGAACCTTCCGCTTCCTCGTCCGCTTCGACCCTGACGCTCTCCGATGAGGCCCTCGCCGAGGGGCTGATCACGCTCAGGGACTGCCTGCGCTGGACCGCCAGCGAGTTCCACCTGGCCGGCCTGCATTACGGCCACGGCACCGACTCCGCCTGGGACGAGGCCGTGGCGCTGACGCTCGGCGCCCTGCACCTGCCGTGGGACGTCGATCCCGGCGTGCAGGATGCGCGCCTGCTGCCCATGGAGCGGGCCCGCATCGTGGCCCTGGTGCGCGAGCGCATCACCAGCCGTCGCCCGCTGCCTTACCTGCTCGGCGAGGCCTTCTTCGCCGGCCTGCCGTTCAGCGTCGACGAGCGGGTGCTGATCCCGCGCTCGCCGATCGCCGAGCTGATCGAGCACGGCTTCGGCGCCTGGTTCCCGATGGAGCCGCCGGCCCGGGTGCTCGACCTGTGCACCGGCTCGGGCTGCATCGGCCTGGCCACCGCCCTGTACCTGCCGACCTGCGAGGTCGACCTGGCCGACATCAGCCCCGAGGCGCTGACGGTGGCGCGGCAGAACATCGCCCGCCATGACGTCGCCGACCGGGTGCGGGCCGTGGAGTCGGACCTGTTCGCCGGTCTCCAGGGGGAGCGCTACGACCTGATCGTCTCCAACCCGCCCTACGTGGACGCGCGCGACCTGGCCACCATGCCCGCCGAGTTCGGCCACGAGCCGGGCCTGGCGCTGGGCGCCGGCGACGACGGCCTGGACATCGTGCGGCGCATCCTGCGCGAGGCCCGCGACCATCTGACCGACGACGGCGTGCTCATCGTCGAGGTCGGCAACTCCGATCGCCACCTGGAGGCCGCCTTCCCCGAGGTGCCCTTCCTGTGGCTGGAATTCGAGCGCGGCGGCCAGGGCGTGTTCGCCCTCACCGCCGCGGAACTCGACGCCCATGCGGCGTCCTTCAGCTGAGCAGTCAAGAGGCACGCCCATGTCCGGCAACACCTTCGGCAAGTTGTTCACCGTCACCACCTTCGGCGAGAGCCACGGCCCGGCGCTCGGCGCCATCGTCGACGGCTGCCCGCCGGGCCTGCCGCTGACCGAGGAGGACCTGCAGCGCGACCTCGACCGTCGCCGCCCCGGTTCGTCGCGTCATACCACCCAGCGTCAGGAGCCGGACCGGGTGCGCATCCTGTCCGGCGTCTTCGAGGGCGTGACCACCGGCACCTCGATCGGCCTGTTGATCGAGAACACCGACCAGCGCTCCAAGGACTACTCGAAGATCAAGGACCAGTTCCGCCCGGCCCACGCCGACTACACCTACCAGCACAAGTACGGCATCCGCGACTATCGCGGCGGCGGACGCTCCAGCGCCCGCGAGACCGCCATGCGCGTGGCGGCCGGCGCCATCGCCAAGAAGTACCTGGCGAGCCAGGGCATCACCATCCGTGGCTACATGAGCCAGCTCGGCCCCATCGCCATCGATTTCAAGCAGTGGGACGCCGTCGAGCAGAATCCCTTCTTCTGCCCCGACCCGGACCGGGTGCCGGAGCTCGAGGCTTACATGGACCAGCTGCGCCGCGATCAGGACTCGGTGGGCGCCAAGGTCTCGGTGGTCGCCGAGGGCGTGCCGCCGGGGCTCGGCGAGCCGGTGTTCGATCGACTGGACGCCGAGCTGGCTCACGGGCTGATGAGCATCAACGCGGTCAAGGGCGTGGAGATCGGCGACGGCTTCGCCTCGGTGTCGAGCCGTGGCAGCGAGCATCGCGACGAGATGACCCCGGAGGGCTTTCTCTCCAACCACGCCGGCGGCGTGCTGGGCGGCATCTCCAGCGGCCAGGCGATCGTCGCGCATCTGGCGCTCAAGCCGACCTCCAGCATCACCACGCCGGGCCGGTCCATCGACCTGGACGGCAATCCGGTGGAAGTGGTCACCAAGGGCCGCCACGACCCGTGCGTGGGCATTCGCGCCACGCCGATCGCCGAGGCGATGATGGCCCTGACCCTGCTGGATCATCTGCTGCGCCATCGCGGCCAGAACGCCGACGTCAGCGTGAGCACGCCGCGGCTGTCCTGAGGTCGCGACTGCTACACTGACGGCACAGCCATTCATCTTCGACAAGGCGGTCATATGAAGATCAACGTCGAGTTCGACCTGACCCCGGACGAGTTTCGCCGCGCCCTGGGCCTGCCCGACGTGGAGGCCTTCCAGCAGGAGCTGCTGGCGCGCATCCAGAAGCAGATGGAGTCCGGCGTCGAGGGCTACGACCCCATGAGCCTGATGCAGCCCTTCCTGCAGCAGTCGATGTTCCAGCAGCCCGGCTTCCAGCAGGGGCTGTCCCAGGGCCTGGCCAGCTTCGGGAACTATCAGCAGATGATGCTCGACATGCTCAGCAAGGCCGCCGCGGGAGGGCGAAGCGGCGCCGGCGAGGGCGACGACGGCAGCCAGGACGGCGATGATGCCAAGGGCGGCGCCGGCGCCAAGGCCTCGGCCGCCAGCGCCCGCTCCCGGAGCAAGCGCGAGGGCTGATGCCGTGCGCGGCTCGCGCGCTTTTCCTGCGGGACTTGACGCCTGTCATGCGCTTGCAACGGCAGGCATGCAAGACTAGTCTTTGTGCAGTGCAGCACGGCTTTCGTCAGCATTCCTTCGGGAGGAGCGACCATGCAGGACAAGACGTTCGATGCCATCAACGAACAGACCCGTCAGTTCTTCGAGCCCATGCGCAAGCTGAACTCGCTGATGCTCCAGAACATGGAGCGCGTCAGCGAGTATCAGATGGAGTCCCTCAAGCGCTACAGCCAGATGGGAACCGAGCGTCTGCGCGACGCCACCGAGATCACCGATGCCGACAGCCTGCGCGACTTCGGCACCCGCCAGGCCGAGATGATGAACGAGCTCTCCCAGCAGATGCTGGAAGACGCCCGCACGCTCGGCGAGATGAGCCTCAAGTTCAAGGCCGAACTCGAGCAGCTTTACACCGAATCCGGTCAGGCCTTTGCCGAGCAGGCCGGCCAGGCGGCCAAGCCCGCCGCTACCGCCAAGCCCGAGGCGGAAAAGCCCGCGACCGCCGAGAAGCCGGCGCCGGCCAAGTCCACCAGCCAGGCCGCGCGCAAGCACAGCGGCGGCAGCGCCAGCTGATCGTTCGACCCGCTAGGTGATGGCCACCGCCCCGTGGTGCGAGGGGCGGTGGTCTTTCGTTTATGGCAGCGCGACAGGAGGTGTCAATGCAGCCAGGGAGTGAAGCATTCTCGCAGGCCGATCTGGAGGCCTGGGGCGCCCAGGTCCAGGCGATCGGCGAGGAGTACAAGGCCCTGTTGGAGGAGCTGATTCCGCGGATGGTGCCGGACGACGCGGCCCAGTCCGTCTATGCCCACATGCGCGAGGCCTTCCAGGCCGGGGCGGAATCGCTGATGCAGGATCCGGCCCTGCTGTGGGAGACCCAGGCGCGCCTGGTGCAGGACCAGTTCCAGCTGTGGCAGAACGGCATGCGCGCCATGGCCGGCGAGGCCGTGGAACCGCTGGTCACGCCGGCCAGGGGCGATCGCCGCTTCCAGGACGAGGCCTGGACCAGCGATCCTCACTATCTCGCCATCATGCAGCAGTACCTGCTGTTCTCGCGCTGGGTTGAGGAGCTGATCGAGCGCCTCGACGGGCTCTCCGCCGAGCAGAAGCGCAACCTGGCCTTCTACGCGCGCCAGCTGGTCAACGCCATGGCGCCGACCAACTTCGTCTCCACCAATCCCGAGGTGATGCGCCGCACCATCGAGACCCGCGGCGAGAACCTGGTCGAGGGCCTGGCCCGGCTGCGCCAGGACCTGCTGGCCTCCGCCGAGGGGCTGAACGTCACCATGACCGACCGCAGTGCCTTCAGCGTGGGCGAGAACATCGCCGTCACGCCGGGCTCGGTGGTGTACGAGAACGAGCTGATCCAGCTGATCCAGTACGCGCCGAGCACCGAGCAGGTGTTCAAGACGCCGCTGCTGATCGTGCCGCCGTGGATCAACAAGTACTACATCCTCGACCTGCGCCAGGACAACTCGCTGGTCAAGTGGCTGGTGGACCAGGGCCACACCGTGTTCCTGATCTCGTGGCGCAACCCGGGCCCCGAGCAGGGCGACCTGACCTGGGCCGACTACATGCAGCTGGGCCCGATCAGCGCCATGGAGGCGATCGAGCAGGCCACCGGCGAGAAGTCGGTCAACCTGCTGAGCTACTGCGTCGGCGGCACTCTCGCGGGCTCCACGGTAGCCTATCTGACCAGCACCCGGCGCGGGCGCAAGGTCAAGTCGGCGACCTACATGACCAGCCTGTGGGACTTCCGCGATCCCGGCGAGATCGGCGTCTTCCTCGGCGAGCCGGTGCTCAGCGGTATCGAGGCCAAGCTCGAGCAGGACGGCTACCTGGATGGCCGCATCATGGCCTATTCGTTCAACCTGCTGCGCGAGAACGATCTGTTCTGGTCGTTCTACATCAACAACTACCTCAAGGGCGACGTGCCGGCGCCCTTCGACCTGCTGTACTGGAACACCGACGGCACCAACCTGCCGGCGGCCACCCACGGCTGGTACTTGCGTCACCTCTATGCCGAGAACCGCCTGGTCGAGCCCGGCGGCATCGAGCTCGATGGCGTGAAGATCGACCTGCGCAAGATCTCGGTGCCGAGCTACTTCGTCTCCACCCGGGACGACCACATTGCCAAGTGGAACAGCACCTACCACGGCGCGCTGCTGCCCAAGGGGCCGGTCAAGTTCGTGCTGGGCGGGTCCGGCCATATCGCCGGCATCGTCAATCCGCCGCACAAGAACAAGTACGGCTTCTGGACCAACGACGAGCTGCCGCCGACCCCGGAGGAGTGGCTGGAAGGGGCCGAGGCCCACGAGGGTTCCTGGTGGCCGAACTGGCAGGCCTGGATGACCGACAACGGCTACGCCGACGCCGAGAAGAGGGTGCCGGCGCGCCAGCCCGGCGACGGCGAGCTGGATATCTTGGAGCCGGCGCCCGGGCGGTTCGTCCGCATGACCATTCCGGAAGTGCTCGGGGAAGCGCAGGAGTAAGGGGTTAGGGGAAAGATGCGAGAGGTAAGGAGCAAGGGGCGGCTAGGCCGCCCCTTGTGCTATCCGAGCGGCGGCTCAGGCTGTCCTCGCACCTCGCACCTCGCACCTCGCACCTCGCACCTCGCACCTCGCACCTCGCACCTCGCACCTCACCCCTTGCGGCGAATCCGCAGCCCCGGCAGCACCAGCAGCGCGCCGAGCAGCCACATCGGCCAGCTGCCGGTGCGCGAGAAGGGTGTGAGGCCCTGCATCGGCGTGACCTCGCCGGTCAGCGTGGCGACCTCGAACTGCGGTGCCCGGTCGGTGACCCGGCCCTGGTCGTCGATCAGCGCGGTGACGCCGTTGCTGGTGGCGCGGATCACCGGACGGCCGTTCTCCAGCGCCCTCAGCCGGGCCATCTGCAGGTGCTGCAGCGGGCCGATCGAGTGCCCGAACCAGGTGTCGTTGGAGACGGTAAGGATCACGTTGGAGCGGCGCGCCTGGCGGGCCACCAGGTCGGCGTAGATGATCTCGTAGCAGATGGCGTTGCCGATGCGGGTGCCGGCGGCGTCCAGCGGCGCCTGGTGCTGCGGCCCCGGGGTCATGGCCGGCATCGGCAGGTCGAAGAAGGCGATGGCGCCGCGCAGCAGGGCCTCCAGCGGCAGGTACTCGCCGAACGGCACCAGGTGGCGCTTGAGGTAGGTCTCGCCGTCGTCGACGTCGAGCACGCCGTTGTAGTAGCGGCCGTCTTCGCGGGTCAGGATGCCGGTGAGCAGCGTGCTCTGGGGCGGCAGCAGGGTCTGGGCGCGCTCGAGGATCGGCCGCGCCTGGTCGGCGAACATCGGCAGCGCTGCCTCGGGCCAGATCACCAGGTCCGGGGCGTCATCCAGCCGGGCGGTCAGCGACAGATAGGTGTTGGCGGCCTGGCGCTGGCCCTCCGGCGTCCACTTGATCAGCTGGGGCAGGTTGCCCTGCAGCAGGGCAACGCGCAGCGGCTCGCCGGCGGGCGTCGTCCACTGGGCGGGCAGCGCCAGCGGCACCAGCCACAGCGCGGCCAGCGGCAGGGCGGCCCACCAGCGGCGGCGCAGCAGCGACACGCCGAGGGCCCCGGTCAGGGCCACGATCAGCGACAGCAGGTAGACGCCGCCGACCGGCGCCCAGGGCGCCAGCGGCGAGTCCACCTGGCCGCTGCCCAGCAGCAGCCAGGGAAAGCCGGTGAACAGCCAGGTGCGCAGCGCCTCGCCCAGCACCCAGGCGCCGGCGAAGGTCAGCACCGACAGCCGTGGCCCGCACAGGCGACGGTAGAGGCCGAGGGTGACGGCGAAGAACAATGCCAGGGCGGCGACGAACAGCGCGGTCAGCGCCAGCGCCAGGGGCACGCCGGTATAGCCGTAGTCGTGGATCGACACATAGACCCAGGACGCGCCGGTGCCGAACAGGCCGAGCCCGTAGCACCAGCCGCGCCAGGCGGCCTGGCGGGCATTGAGCGATGGCAGCCCGGCATAGAGCAGGCCGGCGGCCACCGGGGCCAGCCACCAGAGCTGAAACGGGGCGGCGGAGAGCGTGGTGAGCACGCCGGCGGCGATCGCCGCCAGGGGCCCGAGGAACCGATGAAGGCGAGGGGGCGTCATGGCACCGTCCTTGGTGAAAAAAGCCGGCGGAAAAGGGCCTGGGGCAACGGGTGAGCGGATCAGTCCTCGGCGGACGCCGAGGCCGGCTCGGCTTCCAGCAGGCGGATGCGGCGGTTGTCGGCGTTGAGCACGGTGAAGCGCCAGCCGCCGATCTCGGTGTGCTCGCCGCGGCCGGGCAGGTGGCCGAAGCGCTGCATCACCAGGCCGCCGAGGGTGTCGAACTCCTCGTCGGAGAAGCGCGTGCCGAAGCGCTCGTTGAAGTCCTCGATGGGGGTCAGGGCGCGGATCGCATAGCGCGACTCGTCGAGGGCACGGATGTCTTCTTCCTCGTCGGTGTCGTGCTCGTCCTCGATGTCGCCGACGATCTCCTCGAGGATGTCCTCGATGGTGATGATGCCGGCGGTGCCGCCGTATTCGTCCACCACCAGGGCCATGTGATTATGGGTGTCGCGGAACTCCTTGAGCAGGCTGTTCAGGCGCTTGGATTCCGGCACGAACATGGCCGGGCGCAGCACCTCCTCGAGCCGGAAGGGATGTTCGCTGTCCTGGCCCTGGCGCAGCAGCGGCAGCAGGTCCTTGACCAGCAGGATGCCCTTCACCTCGTCGAGGTTCTCGCCGACGACCGGATAGCGCGAGTGGCCGGTCTCGAGGATCAGCGGCAGGTACTCCTCCAGCGGCTGGTCGAGGCCGATGGCGGTGATCTGGGAGCGCGGGATCAGCACCTCGCGGACCTGCTGATCGCTGATGTTCAGGGCGCCCTCGATGATCATCATGGCGTCCTGTTCGAGCTTGAGGCGGGTCGCCGCCTGGCGCAGGAACTCCAGCAGCTCGTCTCGCGAGCTCGGCTCGTCGCTGTCGCTGGACAGCGCGCTGAACAGCTTATCGAGCCAGGACCTCTGGCCCTGGCCGGTCGATCGGTCTTCGCTCATGCGTCGGCTCTCTCGTCATCGGGGTCGGAATCGCGATGCGCCGGGCCGGAGGCCCGATAGGGGTCGGCGATGCCGAGGCCGGCGAGAATCTCTCGCTCCAGCGCTTCCATGATCTCGGCCTCGTCGTCCTCGATATGGTCGTAGCCCATCAGGTGCAGGGTGCCGTGAACCACCATATGAGCGTAGTGATCGCCGAGCGCCTTGTCCTGATCGAGGGCTTCATCGACCACCACCGGGTGGCAGATCACCAGATCGCCGAGCAGCGACAGCGGCACGCCCGGCGGGCACTCGAAGGGGAAGGACAGCACGTTGGTGGGTTTGTCCTTGCTGCGGTAGTCGCGGTTGAGCGCCTGGCTTTCCTCGGCGTCGACGAAGCGCACCGTCAGCTCATGGCGCGTCTCGTCGGGTTGTTTGGCCAGTACCGCGCCCACCCAGGCCTCCAGCGCATCCTGGCTCGGCAGCCCCTCGGCGTCGATGGCCGTCTGGCGGTCGATCTCGGCGGCGCTCATTCGTCTTCCTCGCGGCCGTTCTGGCGCTCGAGGCGCTCCTGGCGGATGGCCTCGCGCTCCTGCTCGCGGGCCTCGCGCTTGGCGCGGGCCTGGGCCTCTTCCTTGGCCTCGAACTGGTCGTAGGCCTCGATGATGCGCTGCACCAGCGGGTGGCGTACCACGTCCTTGGCGGCGAAGTGGGTGACGCCGATGCCCGGGGTGCCGTTGAGCACGTCAAGCACCTGGATCAGCCCCGAGGCCTGGCCGCGGGGCAGGTCGACCTGGGTGATGTCGCCGGTGATCACCGCGGTGGAGCCGAAGCCGATGCGGGTCAGGAACATCTTCATCTGCTCGCGGGTGGTGTTCTGGCTCTCGTCGAGAATGATGAAGGCGTTGTTCAGGGTGCGGCCGCGCATGTAGGCCAGCGGCGCGATCTCGATGATCTGGCGCTCGATCAGCTTGGCGACCTGCTCGAAGCCGATCATCTCGTACAGGGCGTCGTACAGCGGGCGCAGGTAGGGGTCGATCTTCTGCGCCAGGTCGCCGGGCAGGAAGCCGAGCTTCTCGCCGGCCTCGACCGCCGGGCGCACCAGCAGGATGCGGCGCACCTGCTGCTGGTTCAGCGCCTCCACCGCGGCGGCAACGGCCAGGTAGGTCTTGCCGGTGCCGGCCGGGCCGATGCCGAAGTTGATGTCGTGGTCGCGGATGCTCGAGACGTAGCTCTGCTGGTTGAGTCCGCGCGGCTTGATCAGCGCCTTGGGCGTGCGCAGCAGGACGTCGCCGTCGCCGCTGCCGCCTTCTTCCTCTTCCAAGGCCTCGAGGCCGGATTCCTGCAGGAACAGGTGCACGGTGTCCGGGGTCAGCTCGCCGGCCTCGGTCTCGCGATAGAGATGCTCGACGACGTTGGAGGCGGCCTTGACCCGGGGGCCGGGGCCGGCCAGCTGGAAGACGTTGCCCCGGTTGCGCAGGGTGACGCCGAGGCGTTCCTCGATCAGCTTGAGGTGCTCGTCCTGCTGGCCGCAGAGGTTGGCCAGGCGCTGGGGATCGTTGGGCTCGAGATTCAGGGTGATGACGCGGTTGGCCGCGGAGGCTGCTGGCTGGCTCAAGACGGGCGAGTCCGTGAGTTGATGGATGTCGGGGTCAGCTTACTGCCCCGGCAGCTGCCGGGGCAATGTGCGTGGACGTCCATGATCTGCTGCGCGTCGGCCATACGGCGTTGAAACCGTGATCAGAATGCTCATTTGGCGAGCTAAACTGCGCTTCTTCTCACGGTTTCGCCTTGTCTGGCCTTAGCTCGCGAGATCATGAATCGTCCCCGGCCTGAGGAGGGAAGGGTCAGAAACGCTCCGGCGAGGCCAGGTCGCCGCGCAGCGAGTTGGGCAGCGCCTCGGTGATCTCCACGTCGACGAAGTAGCCGATCAGTTCGGTGGGGTTCGGCGCGCGGAAGTTGACCACCCGGTTGTTCTCGGTGCGGCCGGACAGCTGGCCCGGGTCCTTCGGCGAGAAGCCGGTGACCAGCACGCGCTGGACGGTGCCCACCATGCGGCGGCTGATCTGCATGGCCTGCTGGTTGATGCGCTCCTGCAGGATCGCCAGGCGCTGCTTCTTGACCGACTCTGGGGTGTCGTCCTCGAGGCCGGCGGCCGGGGTGCCGGGGCGGGCCGAGTAGACGAAGCTGAAGGAGACGTCGAAGCCGATGCGACCGATCAGGTCCATGGTGTTCGCGAAGTCCTCCTCGGTCTCGCCGGGGAAGCCGATGATGAAGTCCGAGGAGAAGCTGATGTCCGGACGTAGCGCACGGATGCGCTCCATCTTGTCCACATACTCCTCGACGGTGTGGCCGCGCTTCATGGCCGCGAGGATGCGGTCGGAGCCGGCCTGCACCGGCAGGTGCAGGTGGCTGACCAGCTCCGGGATCTCGCCGTAGGCCTCGATCAGGCTGTCGGAGAACTCCACCGGATGCGAGGTGGTGAAGCGGATGCGGTCGATGCCTTCCACCGCCGCCACGCAGGCGATCAGCTCGGCCAGGTCGATCTCCTCGCCGAGCTGGTTCTCGCCGCGGTAGGCGTTGACGTTCTGGCCCAGCAGGTTGATCTCGCGCACGCCCTGGTCGGCCAGGTGGATGACCTCGTCCATCACCGCTTCGAAGGGCCGCGAGACCTCCTCGCCGCGGGTGTAGGGCACCACGCAGAAGGTGCAGTACTTGGAGCAGCCTTCCATCACCGAGACGAAGGCGGTGGCGCCGTCGGAGCTCGGCTTGGGCAGGTGGTCGAACTTCTCCACCTCGGGGAAGGTCACGTCGACTACCGAGATCTGGTTGTCCTGGCGAGCGTCGAGCATCGACGGTACCCGGTGCAGGGTCTGTGGACCGAACACCATGTCGACCTGGGGCGCGCGCTTGCGCAGTGCCTCGCCTTCCTGGCTGGCGACGCAGCCGCCCACGCCGATGACCAGATCCGGGTTGGCCTCCTTGAGCTTCTTCCAGCGGCCGAGCTGGTGGAAGACCTTCTCCTGGGCCTTCTCGCGGATCGAGCAGGTGTTGAGCAGGATGACGTCGGCGTCGCGCTCGTCGTCGGTGAGCTCCAGCTGGTGGGATTCGCCGAGCAGATCCGCCATGCGTGCGGAATCGTACTCGTTCATCTGGCAGCCATGCGTCTTGATGAAGAGTTTCTTCGCCATAAGAATAGGTCGTGGCGCCGTGGCCCGACGTTGCACCGGTGGATATTCGTTCGCAGGAGAGGCGGCCGGCGGGGCCGTCCGATTGAGAGCGTGGATTATACGCGCCCAGTCGAGGCGGGGCCAGAGCGCCGCAACGCCCGGCCCCCGGGGCTGTGGTACCCTTGTCGGTTTCGGGCGGGTCGGCTTGGTGGTCAGGAAATGACCGAAATGCTGCCGTATCGGTAGCCACGCCGCCTGGCCGAGGGTTTCCAGCGGTTTTCCCGGCACTTGTCCACAGATGCTGTGGATGATCCGGAGACGCACTCTCATTGCGGCCGACCGGGCAGGGATGGTCCGGTGATGGCCACCATCGCCGCGAGCGGCGGACACAGAGCCTTGGACAGCCAGGACGACGCATGACGATGCAACGATACAAGACACTGATGACGCTGGGCGCACTGCTCGGGGCCCTGGCCCTGCCGGCGCAGGCCCAGCAGGACGATGCCCAGGACGCCGATGCGCGCTGGGTCTCCGGCGACCTCACCACCTATGTGCGCAGCGGCCCCACCGACGGCTATCGCATCGTCGGCACCCTGACCGCGGGCGATCCGGTCGAGCTGCTCGGCACCCAGGGCGACTACAGCCGGGTGCGCAGCCAGAGCGGCGACGTGGTCTGGGTGCCCTCGAGCGACCTGCAGGGTGAACCCAGCGCCAAGGTCCAGCTGCCCGCGCTGGAGAAGCGCGTTCAGGATCTCTCCGAAGAGCTCTCCGGCATCAACGAGACCTGGGAGAGCCGCATGGCCTCGCTCACCGAGACCCTCGACGCCCGCGAGCAGCGCATCGCCGACCTAGAGCAGCGCAATCAGGCCCTGGAATCGGAAAGCGAGCACGCCAGCGATACCGTGCGCGAGCTGCAGGCGCGACTCGATACCCAGGAGGAAGACCTGCTGATGCGCTACTTCATGTACGGCGGCGGGGTGGCCGGGGCCGGCCTGCTGGTGGGCCTGATCGTGCCGCACCTGCCGCGTCGTCGCCGCAAGCGCGACCGCTGGTTCTGAGGCGCGACCATGGACAACGAATGGCTCGCCCGCTGGCGCGAGGGACGCATCGGCTTTCACCGCCACGAGACGCATCCGGCCCTGGTGCGCTACTGGCCCGATCTGGGCGTGGCGCCGGGCACCAAGGTGCTGGTGCCGCTATGCGGCAAGAGCCTGGATATGCGCTGGCTGGCCGGTGAGGGGCACCCGGTGCTGGGCATCGAACTGGCCGATCAGGCCGTCGAGCAGTTCCTGGCCGAAGGCGAGGGCGAGGTCTCCCGCTACCGCGGCGACGGCTTCGATATCAGCCGCCAGGGCAACGTGGAGCTGTGGCGCGGCGACTTCTTCCACTTCCATATCGAGGCCGCCGCCGAGGTGGGCGCCTTCTATGACCGGGCGGCGCTGATCGCGCTGCCCGAGGCGACCCGCCAGCGCTACGCCTTCCACCTGGCCCAGCTGCTGCCGCCCGGCAGTCAGGGGCTCTTGATCGGCCTGACCCGCGCTTCCGGCGACGAGGGCGGCCCGCCCTTCAGCGTCGACGCCGACGAGATACGCGAGCTGTTCGCGCCCAACTTCGAACTCGTCCATCTGGCCGATGGCGAGCCCGAACCGGGCAGCGGCTTTCGCGAGAGCGTCTGGTCGCTGACCCGACGCGGCCCCCGCGGCGACTGATCGCACGGTTCACCATCCGCCCCGTCGGCGTTGCGCCGACGGGGCGGGGCGTTGTGGCGGTGACGAGGGAGGCGCGATCAGCGCGCCAGCAGGCCGGCCAGCTCCGGGTCGCGGAAGGCGCGGTTCAGCGCGTCGGAGAGCAGCTCCTCGATCATCGCCTGGTTGGCCTCGCGATCCGGCTTCACCGCGTACTGCTGGGTGCGCCGCGCGGTGTAGCTGCCGGTATAGGTGGTGCCGTCGTTCTGGGCCTTGGCTTCCAGCACCGCCGTCAGGCGCACGCTGCCGACCATCGGCGGGGCATCGCCGCGGCCGTAGTCGAGCCGCTTCAGGGTCAGCGTCAGGCTGGGTCGGCCCGATGCGGCGCCGCGCACGGGCTGGAAGCCCATGTCGCGCACCGCGCGCTCGGCCTCGGCCTGCAGGCGGGGCGTCAGTTCGCCCGGGTCGACGATCACCACCGCCGTGGAGCCGGCGCTGCCGGAACGGGTGCCGATCACCGCGTCCTGGCGCGTGTCCCGGGCGGTCACGCTGACCTCCTGGCCGTTGCCGGTGGCCGGCACCTGGACGCTGCGCTTGGGATCCGGCGTCAGATAGTGGGGGCCGGCGCAGCCGGCGAGCCAGCTCGTGGCCAGCAGCACCAGGCCGAGGCCGAGAAGGCGTCGAGTCGTCATGGGCGGTCTCCTTGTCGATCGCGAAGGCCCGAGTATAGCGATTCTTCTCGACGCGGATCACGCCGGCGAACGGCCGTGCCGCCGAGCGGTGGCGCGGCCGAGGGGCGGACTAGAGTCCCATCGCCGAGGAGGTGGAGCGGCGCGGGTCGGCGCCGCCGTAGAAGCGGCCGTCGTCGATCACGATCGACTGGGCCGCGCCCATCGCCGACTGCTGGCTGATGGTGTGGCCGCGGGCCTCGAGCAGCGACAGGGTGTCTGGGCTGAAGCCGGCCTCGACGCGCAGCTCGTCGGGCAGCCATTGATGGTGCAGGCGCGGGGCGGCGACCGCCGACTGGATGTTCATGCCGTGGTCGATCACGTTCATCAGCACCTGCAGGGTGGTGGTGATGATCCGCGAGCCGCCGGGGCTGCCGGTGATCAGGAAGTTCTCGCCGTCGCGCTTGACGATGGTCGGCGTCATCGACGACAGCATGCGCTTGCCGGGCTCGATCTTGTTGGCTTCGCCGCCGATCAGGCCGTAGGCGTTGGGCACGCCGGGCTTGGCGGAGAAGTCGTCCATCTCGTTGTTGAGCAGGAAGCCGGCGCCGTCCACGGCGATGCCCGAGCCGTAGCTGAAGTTGATGGTGTAGGTGTTGGAGACCGCCAGGCCGTCGTCGTCGGCGATCGAGAAGTGGGTGGTCTCGTTGGATTCGTAGGGCACCGGGTCGCCGGCGGCGATCTCGGCGCTCGGCGTGGCGCGGTCGATGGCGATCTGCTCGCGCAGCTCGTCGGCGTAGGCCTCGGAGGTCAGGCCCTCGAGCGGCACGTCGACGAAGTCGGTGTCGCCCAGATACTCGGCGCGGTCGGCATAGGCACGCTTCATGGCCTCCGCCATCAGGTGCATGGTGTCGGCGGCGCCGAAGCCCATGCCGCCGATGTCATAGGCCTCGAGGACGTTGAGGATCTCGACGATATGCACGCCGCCGGAGGAGGGCGGACTCATGGCGTAGACGTCGTAGCCGCGGTAGGTGCCGTGGCTCGGCTCGCGAATCACCGGCTGGTAGCCGGCCAGGTCCTCGCGGGTGATCAGGCCGTCGTGGCGCTGCATCTCGGCGACGATCAGCTCGGCGGTCTCGCCCTCGTAGAACTCCCGCGCGCCCTGCTCGGCGAGGCGCTTGAGCGTCGCCGCCAGGTCCGGCTGGCGGAAGGTCTCGCCCGCTTCGTAGGGGCTGCCGTCCTCCTTGTAGAACATCGCCTTGGTGGCGTCCCATTTCGTCAGGCGCTCGCCGGCCTCGGCCACGCCGTCGACGAAGCGCTGGGGCACCGTGAAGCCGTCCTCGGCCAGGCGGATCGCCGGCGCCAGCGCCTCGGCCAGGCTCAGGGTGCCGTACTTCTCGAGCGCCAGTGACAGGCCGGCCACGGTGCCCGGCACGCCGGCGGCGCGGTGGGTGAAGCGCGACCACTCGGCGACGGCGTTGCCGTCCTCGTCCTGGAACATGGTCTCGGTGGCGGCGGCCGGGGCGGTCTCGCGATAGTCGATGGCGATCACCTCGCCGCTGTCCTCGTCGGAGATCAGCATGAAGCCGCCGCCGCCGATGTTGCCCGAGCGAGGCTGGGTCACCGCCAGGGCGAAGCCCGCGGTGACGGCGGCGTCGACGGCGTTGCCGCCCTCGGCGAGCACGTCGTGGGCCACCCGGGAGGCCAGGAAGTGGCTGGTCGCCACCATGCCGTGTTCGCCGACCTCGGGATGGAAGCGTTCGCCCTCGAGGATGGCCGACTGAGCGGCGGCGAGCTGAGGGGCCAGCAGCGCGGCGGCCAGTACGCCGGTGCCGAGGGTACGGGGCAGAGCAAGATGGGGCAGGGCGGGGATTCGCATGGACGTCTCCGTGTCGCGAAGTGGAGCCTTCACTATCGAAGGCGTGCGGCCGGGGTGCAAGGCGAGAGCGCGCGATGCTGTTAGAATGCCGTCCACATGACCGTGACCCGACAGGACCCCGTTCCCATGAGCGATTCGACGACCGACTTCAAGCTTGCCCCCTCGATTCTCTCCGCCGATTTCGCCCGCCTCGGCGCGGAGGTCGACGACGTGCTCGCCTCCGGCGCCGACATCGTGCACTTCGACGTCATGGACAATCACTACGTGCCCAACCTGACCATCGGCCCGATGGTCTGCGAGGCGCTGCGCAAGCACGGCGTGACCGCCCCCATCGACGCCCATCTGATGGTCAAGCCGGTGGATCGGCTGATCGGCGATTTCATCGACGCCGGCGCCAGCTACATCACCTTCCATCCCGAGGCCTCGGAGCACATCGACCGCTCGCTTCAGCTGATCCGCGACGGCGGCTGCCAGGCCGGCCTGGTGTTCAATCCGGCCACGCCGCTGTCGTATCTCGACTACGTGATGGACAAGGTCGACATGGTGCTGCTGATGAGCGTCAATCCGGGCTTCGGCGGCCAGTCGTTCATTCCCGGCACCCTCGACAAGCTGCGCGAGGCGCGCCGTCGCATCGATGCTTCGGGTCGCCCGATTCGCCTGCAGATCGACGGCGGGGTCAAGGTCGACAACATCGCCGAGATCGCCCGCGCCGGTGCCGACACCTTCGTCGCCGGCTCGGCGGTGTTCAAGGCCCGCAACGAGGCCGATCCGAACCGCTACGACGGCATCATCGCCGACTTCCGTCGCGCCCTGGCCGAGGCCTGAGCGTGACGGACCAGGCCGCCCCGCGCTGGCATCTCTACCTGATCGAGACGGCGGCCGGGGCGCTCTACACCGGCATCACCACCGACGTGACGCGGCGCCTCGCCGAGCATCGCGCCGGTCGGGGCGCCAAGGCCCTGCGTGGCAAGGGCCCGTTGCATCTGGTATATCACGAATGCATCGGCGAACGCGGCGAGGCACTGCGCCGCGAGGCGGCGATGAAACGTCTCAGCCCCGCGGCCAAGCGCCGTTGGCTGGCCGAGCGGCACGCCATTCGGGCAAGCGGGGAATCCTTCCCCTAGGCTGTGTCGATAGCGTCGGCCGGGCGCCGTCGCGACCTCCGACATGGCCCCAACATGACAGGGAGAGCCTATGGACCTTCAAGGAATCATCGACTTCGTGCAGTTTCAGGGCACGAACCTGGCCGTCAATCTGGTGGCGGCACTGGCCATCTTCGTGGTCGGCCGCTGGGTGGTGAAGCTGCTGCATTCGCTCAGCGTCAAGGCCATGCAGCGTGGCAATCTCGACCCGCTGCTGGTCAAGTTCCTGGGCAACATCCTCTATGCGCTGCTGATGATCTTCGTGGTGCTGGCGGCGATCAGCCAGGTCGGCATCCAGACCACCTCGCTGATCGCGGTGATCGGTGCCGCCGGTCTGGCGGTGGGGCTGGCGCTGCAGGGCTCGCTGGCCAACTTCGCCGCCGGCGTGCTGGTGATCATCTTCCGCCCCTACAAGATCGGCGACTACGTGGAGGCCGGCGGCGTGGCCGGTACCATCGACGACGTGCAGATCTTCACCACCGAGCTGAAGACCGCGGACAACCGCAAGATCATCGTGCCCAACGGCCAGATGATGAGCGGCGCCATCACCAACTATTCCAGCCACGACACCCGCCGGGTGGACCTGGTGGTCGGGGTCGGTTACGACGACGATATCGATGTCGTGCGTCGGGTGCTGGAAGGCGTGGTGGCCGACGATCCCCGCGTGCTGGCCGAGCCCGCGCCCAACATCCGCATGAGCGCCATGGGCGACTCCTCCGTCAGCTGGATCGTGCGTCCCTGGGTCAAGGCCGCGGACTACTGGAGCGTCTACTGGGAGATGACCGAGGAGATCAAGCGCCGCTTCGACGCCGAGGGCATCAGCATTCCCTTCCCGCAGCGCGACGTGCACGTCTATCACCATCCCGAGAAGGACGGCGAGGCGAGCCTCGAGCGCTGAGTCTCACGCGCCGATCTGCATGCTCGAAAACGACACGGGCCCCGGCATTTGCCGGGGCCCGTGTCGTTTCAGGCGGTGTTCACTGTCTCAATGGAGTTTCAGGCGCGGCTTGAGGAACCGGTTCAGTCCGTCGACGACGACCATCAGGCCGGTCTTCAGCGCGCCGTGAATCGCCCGCTGGTGCATGCGGTAGAGCGAGGCGTAGAAGAACTTGGCCAGGTGGCCCTCGATGAACAGGCTGCGCGCCGAGGCGCCGCGCATCAGGCTGCCGATGGCGTCGAAATGGGCCAGCGAGATCAGCGAGCCGCGGTCGCGGAACACGAACGGCTTGAGCGGCTTGTCGTCCAGCCGGGCCAGCAGGTTCTTGTACAGGCGATCGGCCTGCTGGTGGGCGGCCTGGGCCCGCGGCGGCACCGTGGAGCCGTCCGCCTGGGGGCAGCTGGCGCAGTCGCCGAAGGCGAAGACGTGCTCGTCGTCGAGGCTTTGGAGCGTGGCGTCGACCTTGAGGCGATGGTTGCGCTCGGTGGACATCCCGAGCTCCGAAAGCAGTGCCGGCGCCTTGATGCCGGCCGCCCAGACGCCGAGGTCGATATCGATGCGCTCGCCGTCGGCGGTGATGATGGCCTCGTCGTTGACCTCGGTGACGCGGGTGCCGACGTGAACGTTGACGCCCAGGCGTTCCAGCTCGGCGTGAACGGCGCCGCTGATGCGCTCGGGCAGCGCGGGCAGCACCTTGGGCGCGGCCTCGATCAGGTGGACCTCGAGATGGGCGCTGTCCAGGGTGGTGAAGCCGTAGCTGTTGAGCATCTGGGAGGCGCCGTAAAGCTCGGCAGCCAGTTCCACGCCGGTGGCGCCGGCGCCGATGATGCCGACCACCATTTTCGCCGAGGGCTCGCAGGCGGTGTTGTAGCGCAGGAAGGCGTTGAGCATCGACTGGCGGAACAGCTCGGCCTGATGGGGGCTGTCGAGGAAGTGGCAGTGCTCGGCGACGCCGGGGGTGCCGAAGTCGTTGCTGACGCTGCCCAGGGAGAGCACGAGTTCGTCGTAGGGAAGGGTGCGGGCGGGGAGGACTTCTTCGCCGTCGTCGTCCAGCACCGGCGCCAGGGTCAGGGTGCGTGCTTCGCGGTCGAGGTCGGTCAGGGTGCCGAGCTGAAACTGATAGCCGTGGGCGCGGGCGTGGCCCTGGTAGGAAATTTCATCGAGCCCGGAATCCAGTGCCCCGGTGGCGACTTCGTGAAGCAGAGGCTTCCAGATATGGGTGGGGTTGCGATCGACGAGTACGATCTCGGCGCGCTTGCGCTTGCCGAGCTTGCGGCCGAGCCGGGTCACCAGCTCGAGTCCGCCCGCACCTCCGCCGACCACCACGATGCGTGGTAGTGTCATGAAGACTCCTGACTGAATGCGTAAAGGGACGTGGCAAAGAGTTGCCCAGGTCAGGGCTCAGGCCTCGATACGGCGGTCGGGCGTCACGGCGGTCGTCGTTGGCGTCCGGCCGAGGTAGGGGACATGCCCTGTAGTCGGCAACGGCTGGCCTTAGCATAACGCTGCGACCGGCGTCTGCCTATGGGCGACAGGGAAAAAAACGGTATTTTCTCGTAATATTACATGCATGATCTCGGGGTGGCCGGCGAGCGCCGGCCTCAAGGACATGCAGACAATGGAAGGGAGAGACGCGCCCATGCACGCTTGCCTGGAAGGCATCACCCTGGTCGCCTTCGACCTGGACGGCACCCTGGTCGATTCGGTGCCCGATCTCGCCGCGGCGGTGGATGCCGCCCTGGTCGATCTGGCACTCCCCGCGGCCGGCGAGCACAAGGTGCGCGACTGGGTCGGCAACGGCTCGCGGGTGCTGGTGGAGCGCGCCCTGACCGACGCCCTGGGCGAGGCGCCGGCCCAGGCGTTTCTGGACACCGCTCACGAGGGCTTCCTGGCGCGCTACGGCGAGGCGCCCTGCGCGCGAACTCGCCTGTATTCCGGCGTGCGCGAGGCGCTGGAGGGGCTCTCCGCCAGCGGCCGGCGGCTGGTGCTGGTGACCAACAAGCCCGAGGCCTTCATCGCGCCGATCCTCGAGGCCACCGGCATCGCCGAGCATTTCTCGCTGTGCCTGGGCGGCGACAGTCTGCCGCGCCGAAAGCCCGATCCGCTGCCGCTGATCCACGCCGCCGAGCGCTTCGACGTGGCCCCCGGCCGCTGCCTGATGGTCGGCGATTCGCGCCACGACATCGCCGCGGGCCGGGCGGCGGGCTTCCGTACCCTGGCCGTGCCCTACGGCTACAATCACGGCGAGCCGGTGGCGGCGAGCGGGCCGGATGCGACGGTTGAATCGCTGGCACAACTCGTTTAATGTGAATCGAGTTGCGCTATAACGATGTAATTATTGATTATTTTTCGTTATATGCGATTCCGCCACTGCCGATGGAACTCCGCATCATGCCGGCCTTTTCCGTATCCTCGATTGTCTTCCGCCTTCCCCGTGCCACCGGCATGCTCGGCGGCTGGCGATGGTGACGCCCGCTGCCTGAGACGGCGCCCTTCGGGTCGACCGTCCCCGCTCACCGTCGCACACCCTGATATCGAGGATACGGGCCCATGATGACCCCCGAACGCTTCCAGTCCCTGGCCGAGTCCGGCTACAACCGCATCCCGGTCACCCGCGAGGTGCTGGCCGATCTCGACACGCCGCTGTCCACCTACCTCAAGCTCGCCGACGCGCCCTGGACCTTCCTGCTGGAATCCGTGCAGGGCGGCGAGAAGTGGGGCCGCTACTCGATCATCGGCCTGCCGTGCCAGGAGCGCATCGAGGTGCGTGGCTTCCAGGTCACGCACGTCATCGACGGCGAGGCCCAGGGCGTGACCGAGGTCGAGGACCCGCTGGCCTGGATCGAGGCCTTCCAGGCGCGCTTCAAGGTGCCGCGCCTGGACGATCAACCGCGCTTCGACGGCGGCCTGGTGGGCTACTTCGGCTACGACACCATCCGCTATATCGAACCGCGCCTGAGCGGAGTGGAAAAGCCCGATCCCATCGGCGTGCCCGATATCCTGCTGATGGTCTGCAACGACCTGGTGGTGTTCGATAATCTCTCCGGGCGGCTGACGCTGTGGACCCACGCCGATCCGGCCGAGCCCGAGGCCTACGAGCGCGCCGTGGCGCGCCTCGACGCCCTCGAGGAGCAGCTGCGCGGGGCGGTGCTCGACGCCCGCAGCCCCGGCACCGGCGGCCGGGCGGTGGAGGAGGGGCACTTCACCTCCGGTTTCACCGAGGCCGGCTTCAAGTCGGCGGTGGAGACGATCAAGGAATACGTGCTGGCCGGCGACATCATGCAGTGCGTGCCCTCCCAGCGCATGTCGATTCCCTATCAGGCGCCGCCGCTGGATCTGTACCGCGCGCTGCGCAGTCTCAACCCCTCGCCCTACATGTTCTACTTCGACCTGGGCGATCATCAGGTGGTGGGCTCCTCGCCGGAGATTCTGACCCGCCTCGAGGAGGGCGAGGTCACCGTGCGCCCGATCGCCGGCACTCGGGTGCGCGGACGCACCGAGGCCGAGGATCAGGCGCTCGAGGCCGACCTGCTGAACGACCCCAAGGAGTGCGCCGAGCACCTGATGCTGATCGACCTGGGGCGCAACGACGTGGGCCGCATCTGCGAGACCGGCTCGGTGACCGTCACCGACAACATGGCCGTCGAGCGCTACTCCCACGTCATGCACATCGTGTCCCAGGTCACCGGAAGGCTGCGGCCCGGGCTGACCGCCATGGACGCGCTGCGCGCCACCTTCCCGGCGGGCACGCTGTCCGGGGCGCCGAAGATCCGTGCCATGGAGATCATCGACGAGCTGGAGCCGGTCAAGCGTGGCGTCTACTCCGGCGCCGTGGGTTACCTGTCCTGGCACGGCAACATGGACACCGCCATCGCCATTCGCACCGCGGTGATCAAGGACGGCGAGCTGCACGTCCAGGCCGGCGCCGGCGTGGTGGCCGATTCCGTGCCCGAGATGGAATGGCAGGAGACCCTCAACAAGGGGCGGGCGCTGTTCCGCGCCGTGGCCATGGCCGAGCGTGGCCTGGACAATCTCGAGTGAGGTCGGCTCGAGCCAGCGCCTCTCGAACAGACGCCTCTCGAACGCGCGCGAGGCCCCGTCACTCCGGGGCCCGGGCATCTTGACAGGGTCGGCCGGCGGCGAGCACTATGACGAGCATGAACATATCCGATCAGACATTCGGCCCGATGGCGTGGTGGCGCTCCTGAGCGAAGGGGCGGCACGCTTGCGACCGAAGAAAATGCCGCCGCCAGGGCGGCATTTTTGTGTCTATTGATCCCTGTACGGCTGGCGCAGGTACCGCGAACGATCTGGATAAGATCCTGGGTAACGAATAGAACCCGAAAATAGAAACCACTGTAAAATCAAGGACTCTATCGCCATGTCCGTGCTGATGATCGACAATTACGACAGCTTCACCTTCAACGTCGTGCAGTACCTGGGGGAGCTCGGCGCCGAGGTGGTGACCCATCGCAACGATGCCATCACCCTGGAGCAGATCGAGGCGCTGGCGCCCAGCCATCTGGTGGTCTCGCCGGGCCCCTGCACGCCCAACGAGGCAGGCATCTCCATGGAGGCGATCCGCCATTTCGCCGGCCGCCTGCCGATCCTCGGCATCTGCCTGGGTCACCAGGCCATCGGGCAGGTGTTCGGCGGCCGGGTGGGCCGCGCACCGCAGGTGATGCACGGCAAGACCTCGCGCATTCGCCACACCGGCCTCGGCGTGTTTGAGGGCCTCGAGGACCCGCTGGAGGTGACCCGCTACCATTCGCTGGTGGTGGATCGCGACAGCCTGCCGGACTGCCTGGAGATCACCTCCTGGACCGACGAGGACGATGTGACCCCGGGGCTGATCATGGGCATGCGCCATCGCGAGCTCGACATCGAAGGCGTCCAGTTCCACCCGGAATCGATCCTGACCCGCCAGGGCCACGAGCTTCTGGCCAACTTTCTCAAGCGTCGCTGAATCGCTGCCACTGCCACAAGGAGACGACGGCCATGCAGATGCGGGAAGCCCTTGGTGCCCTGATGCGCCACGAGAACCTGAGCTTCGACCAGACCCATGCGCTGATGACCGCCATCATGACCGGGGAGGCCAGCGACGCCCAGATCGCCGCCTTCCTGATGGGCATGGCGATGAAGGGCGAGACCCCCGAGGAGATCAGCGCCGCCGCCCAGGTGATGCGCGAGCTGATGTCGCCGGTCACGCTGCACGCCGAGAACGTCGTCGACATCGTCGGCACCGGCGGTGACGGCGCCAACCTGTTCAACGTGTCCACCGCCTCGAGCTTCGTCGCCGCCGCCGCCGGCGCCCACGTGGCCAAGCACGGCAACCGCGGGGTGTCGTCGTCTTCGGGCAGCGCCGACCTGTTCGCCGTGGCCGGCATCGGCCTCGACCTGAACGCCGACCAGGTGGCGCGCTGCATCGAGGACGTGGGCGTCGGCTTCATGTTCGCCCCCAACCACCATCCCGCCATGCGCCATGCGATCACCGCGCGGCGCGAGATGGGCGTGCGCACCCTGTTCAACATCCTCGGCCCGTTGACCAACCCGGCCGGTGCCCGCCGCCAGCTGCTCGGCGTCTATTCCGCCGAGCTGGTGCCGCTGATGGCCGAGGTGCTCAGGCGCCTGGGCAGCGAGCACGTGCTGGTGGTGTGCGCCGAGGACGGCCTCGACGAGATCTCGCTGGCCGCACCGACCCGGGTCGCCGAACTCAAGGACGGCGAGATCCACGAGTACACCATCGCCCCCGAGGACTTCGGCATCGCCCGCCACGACCTCGACGCCCTCAAGGTCAAGACCGCCGAGGACAGCCTGCGGCTGGTGGAGCAGGCGCTGATCGGCGAGGGCCCGGCGGCCGACATCGTGGCGCTCAACGCCGGCGCGGCACTGTATGCCGCCGACGTCGCCGATACCCTCAAGGAAGGCGTGGCCCTGGCGCAGGACGCCCAGGACTGCAAGCTGGCCCGCGAGAAGCTCAGGGAGCTGGCCAACTTCACTCGCGTCTTCGCTCAGTAGTCACCCGCCCAGGATCCATCGATGACCGCATCCAACGCTACTCCGACCATCCTGACCCGCATCCTGGCGCACAAGGACGCCGAGGTCGCCGAGCGCCGCCAGGCCGTGTCCGAGGACGAGCTGCTGCGCCTGGCCGGCCTTCAGTCCGCGCCGCGCGGCTTCGTGGCCGCCCTGGACGCGCGCATGCGTGACGGCGACCCGGCGGTGATCGCCGAGGTCAAGAAGGCCTCGCCCTCCAAGGGCGTGATTCGCGAGGATTTCCGTCCGGCCGAGATCGCCGCCAGCTATGCCGCCGGCGGGGCCGCCTGCCTGTCGGTGCTCACCGATGTCGACTTTTTCCAGGGTCACGAGGACTTCCTGGTCGAGGCCCGGGAGGCCTGCTCGCTGCCGGTGATCCGCAAGGACTTCATCACCCATGGCTACCAGGTCAGCGAGGCGCGGGCCATCGGCGCCGACTGCATCCTGCTGATCGTCGCCGCCCTGGACGACGCCCAACTGGCCGACCTGCATCGCCAGGCCACCGAGCTCGGCATGGACGTGCTGGTCGAGGTCCACGATGCCGCCGAGCTGGAGCGCGCTCTGGCGCTGGACCTCTCGCTGGTCGGCATCAACAACCGCGACCTGCATACCTTCGCGACCCGCCTCGAGACCACCCTGGACCTGCTGCCGCGCATTCCCGCCGGCGTCACCGTGGTCACCGAGTCCGGCATCCACAGCCGCGACGACGTGCTGCGCATGCGCGAGCACGACGTCCACGGCTTCCTGGTGGGCGAGGCCTTCATGCGCGAGGACGACCCCGGCGAGGCGCTGCGTCGGCTGTTCTACTAGCGCGTCTTCGACGCAGCACGACGCCTCCGGCGCTGAATTGCCGGGGGCGTCGTCGTTTCAGGGCGTGCCGCTGCGTCAGTGGCGGTGCCGGGCCAGGGTGGCGGAGGGGGATTCGCCGAACAGCCGGCGGTAGTCCCGGGCGAACTGCCCCAGGTGGTAGAAGCCCCAGTCGGCGGCCGCCTGACTCACCGTGGTGGCGTCGTCCGGCTCGCTCAGGCGACGGCGGACGCGGTTGAGCCGCGTCAGGCGCAGGAACTGGATGGGGCTCACCCCGAGGATGCTGGTGAAGCTGTAGCGCAGGGTGCGCTGGCTGACGTGGGCGATCTCGCACAGTTCATCGAGGCTGACCGGCGGCGTCGCGCCGCTCTCCAGGTGGTCGCGGACGCGATCCACGACCTGGCGGCGGTGGCGATAGCTGGGCGGGCGCTCGGTGTTGGGCGTTTCCTCGCGCAGGATCTCCTGCAGCGCCAGGCCGAGGATGTCCTGATGCACCTGGGCCTCGAGCCCTTCGCCCTTGAGGCCCAGCAGGCGCTCGATCAGGAAGGTCGTGGCCTGGCGCGTCTGGCGCGGCAGCTGCAGGCGCATCAGCCGCTCCGGATCGGCGTCCAGCAGCGGGCGCGCCGCCTCGCCGCCTGCCCGGGCCAGCCAGTCGCGGCCGACCACCAGCCCGTAGATGCCGAACGCATCCGGAGTGACCAGCTCGAAGTCGTGGCCGCCGGGCTGGCACATGATCTCCCGCTCCCCGACCCGGTGGCCGTTGATGCGGCAGTCTCCGGTGTCGGCCGGAATGCCGATCCACAGCGAGTCGGGCCAGACGTTGCACTGCTGGCCCAGCGCATGGCTGGTGTATTCCTTGAACACCTGCATCGCCGGCAGGTGGATCTCGTCGATGCGGCCGTAGAAGCCGCCCTGGCCGAACTGGTCATATTCCTGGGACCAGTCGGTCAGGTTGTGGGCGTGCTCGTTGGCGTCCCATGCCTCCCACATGCACTTCCTTGGTGCACTCTCGGCGGTTCGAATCGTCTGTGACACGCGGCGTCACTCCTTCTGCCCCGGCCCTTCACGGTGCTCTATGGGGTAAGTTGTTGTTTGAATTGAACTATTGGCTTTTGCCGAAAATCGATAACGCCGGCCTTGGCGCCCTCGTTACTCTTGCATGAAGCAACATTCGTTCCGTTCCGGCGCCTCGCGGCGGCCCGAACGCTCGACATGGAGACGCTCATGGCCAAGGCCTATCACCATACGCTGGGAAATCGGCGCTATCACTTCGCGAGTCTCGCCGAGCTGATGGCCAAGGCCACGCCGGCCCGCTCCGGCGACCGGCTGGCCGGCGTCATCGCCGACTCCGCCGAGGAGCGGGTGGTGGCCCAGATGGCGCTGGCGGAGCTGCCGCTGTCGACCTTCCTTGAGGACCATCTGGTGCCCTACGGCGAGGACGAGATCACCCGCCTGATCGTCGATACCCACGACGCCGCCGCCTTCGCGCCGATTCGACACCTGACGGTGGGCGACTTCCGCAACTGGCTGCTGAGCGATCTCGCCACGCCCGAGGCGATCGTCCGGGCGCGTGCCGGCATCACCCCCGAGATGGCGGCTGCGGTGAGCAAGATCATGCGCAACCAGGACCTCATTCTCGTCGCCCGCAAGTGCCGGGTGACCACCGCCTTTCGCAACACCATCGGCCTGCCGGGGCGGCTCTCCACCCGGCTGCAGCCCAATCATCCCACCGACGACGCCACCGGCATCGCCGCCAGCATTCTCGACGGCCTGCTCTACGGCAACGGCGACGCGGTGATCGGTATCAACCCGGCCACCGACAACGTCGCCCAGAGCGTCAAGCTGATGACGCTGATGGACGAGGTGATCCAGAAGTACGCGATTCCCACCCAGTCCTGCGTGCTGACCCACGTCACCAACACCCTGGAGGCGATCGAGCAGGGTGCCCCCGTGGACCTGGTGTTCCAGTCCATCGGCGGTACCCAGGCCACCAACGAGAGCTTCGGCTTCGATCTCGCCACTCTCGGCGAGGCGCGGGACGCCGCCCGCAGCCTCAAGCGCGGCACCGTGGGCGACAACGTCATGTACTTCGAGACCGGGCAGGGCAGCTCGCTGTCCGCCAACGCCCATCACGGCCTCGACCAGCAGACCTGCGAGGCCCGCGCCTACGCCGTGGCTCGCCACTTCGAGCCGCTGCTGGTCAACACCGTGGTCGGTTTCATCGGCCCCGAGTACCTGTTCGACGGCAAGCAGATCATCCGCGCCGGTCTCGAGGATCACTTCTGCGCCAAGCTGCTCGGCGTGCCCATGGGCTGCGACATCTGCTACACCAACCACGCCGACGCCGATCAGAACGACATGGACAACCTGCTGACCCTACTGGGCGCGGCGGGCTGCACCTTCATCATGGGCATCCCCGGCTCGGACGACATCATGCTCAACTACCAGACCACCTCCTTCCACGACGCCCTCTATGCGCGCCGGGTGCTCGACCTGTCGCCGTCGCCGGAGTTCGAGAAGTGGCTCGACGAGATGGCGATCTTCGAAGACGTGGCTCGCCATCGCCCCAGCGGCCGGCTGCCCGACGCCTTCGCCCGTCCGCTGAGTCGCCTGCCCGAGGGAGGTGCCCGATGAGCGATGCGACCCCCACTCACGGCGTCACCGATAACCCCTGGCATCGGTTGCGCGAGTTCACCGACGCGCGCATCGGCCTCGGCCGTGCCGGCACCAGCCTGCCCACGCATCGTTCGTTGGAGTTCCAGCTGGCCCATGCCCGCGCCCAGGACGCCGTGCATCTGCCGCTGGACGTCGAGTCGCTGTGCCGCGACCTCGACGTCCTGAGTGGCGGTCAGCCAATCCACCGCCTGCACAGCCGGGCGGCCGATCGCGAGACCTACCTGCAGCGTCCGGACCTGGGACGGCGCCTCGATGACGCCTCCCGCGAGCGGCTGGCCCAGGCCAACGACGCGCCGCGACCCGCCGTCGACCTGGCCATTGCCGTGGTCGACGGGCTGTCGTCGCTGGCCGTTCAGCAGAACGCGCCGCCCTTCCTCGAGGCGCTGGCTCGGGAGCTGGCCGAGGACGACCAGGACTGGTCGCTGGCGCCGCTGACGGTGGTCGAGCAGGGTCGGGTGGCGATCGGCGACGAGATCGGCGAAAGCCTCAACGCCCGGGTAGTGCTGGTGCTGATCGGTGAGCGGCCGGGCCTCAGCTCGCCGGACAGCCTCGGCCTCTATCTGACCTGGGGGCCGCGGGTCGGGCTGAACGATGCCGCCCGCAACTGCATCTCCAACGTGCGCCCGGCGGGCTTCGTCTTCGACGAGGCCAGCCGGCGGCTGATGTACCTGCTGCGCGAGGCCAGGGTCAGGGGCCTGTCCGGCGTACGGCTCAAGGATCGCACCCAGGACGACGTCATCGAGTCCTCGGGCGGCGTCCAGAACTTCCTGACCTCCTGAGCCCTTGGCCCCCGAGCTCCCCGAATCGGCGGGCCCCGTGCTCGTCATCCTCCATCGCGACACGACCTCACGACACGATTTCACAACGCCATTTCATAACAACAGCGCAAAGGTGACCCGATGAACGATGCGACTCTGGACCAGGAGTACCTGGCCAAACGACAGCTGAAGAAGGGCAGCGCCGGCTGGCTGCTGCTGGCCGGCCTCGGCGTGTCCTACGTGATCTCCGGCGACTTCGCCGGCTGGAACTTCGGCATCGCCGAGGCGGGCTGGGGCGGCTTCGTCATCGCCGCCGGCCTGATGGGGCTGATGTACTTCGCCCTGGTGCTGTCGCTGGCCGAGATGTCGGCGGCGATTCCCGCCGCCGGTGGCGGCTACAGCTTCGCCCGCCAGGTCATGGGCCCGGCCGGCGGCTACCTGACCGGACTGGCGGTGCTGATCGAATACGCCCTGGCGCCGGCGGCCATCGTCATCTTCATCGGCGCCGCGGTGGAGGAGCTGTTGGGGATTAACGGCCCCGCGGTCTATGCGCTGTTCTACGCGGTGTTCATCGGCATCCACCTGAGCGGCGCCGGCGAGGCGCTCAAGGTGATGATGGTGATCAGCGGCCTGGCGGTGTGCGCCATCCTGGCCACCGCCCTGGCGCTGTTCGGCGTCTTCGATGCCGGCAACCTGTTCGACATCGCGCCCACCGACGCCGCCGGCGCCAGCGCCTTCCTGCCCTTCGGCTGGGCCGGGGTGTGGGCCGCGCTGCCCTTCGGCATGTGGCTGTTCCTGGCGGTGGAGGGCGTGCCGCTGGCCGCCGAGGAAGCCAAGAATCCGGCTCGGGACGTGCCGCGCGGCATCATCGGCGCCATGCTGTTCCTGCTGGTCACGGCGGTGCTGGTGGTGGTGCTGCTGGCGGGTGCCGCCGGGGCCGGTGCCATCGGTGCGAGCGGCGTGCCGCTGGTCGACGCGCTCAAGGCCGCCGATCATCCGACGCTGGCGACCCTGGTCAACGTGCTGGGCCTGGCCGGTCTCATCGCGTCCTTCTTCTCGATCATCTACGGCTACAGCCGCCTGGTGTTCGCCCTGTCCCGGGCCGGCTATCTGCCGAAGATGCTGTCGCTGACCAGCCGCCGCAAGGCGCCGACCTGGGCGCTGGTGGTCCCGGGCATGTTCGGCTTCCTGGCGTCGCTGAGCGGCGAGGGCGACCTGATCCTCGGCATGGCCGTGGTGGGAGCCACCGTGTCCTACGCGCTGATGGCGCTGAGCCATATCCTGCTGCGCCTGAAGCGTCCCGAGCTGGCGCGTCCCTACCGGACCCCCGGCGGCATCCTGACCTCCGGCGTGGCACTGGTGCTGTCGCTGGTGGCGCTGTCCGGCGTGTATGCCTTCGATCCGCGGGCCTTCATCTACACCCTGGGGCTGTTCGCGGTCGGCGCGGCCTACTTCTTCCTGTACAGCAGGAACACCCTGGTGGCGAAGACCGCCGACGAGGAGTTCGCCCTGGTGGCCGACGCCGAGGAGAGCCTCGAGGCCAGCCCTGTCAGCTGAGCGTGAGAACCTGCCGCCAATGCAACGGGGCCGCCCAGATGGGCGGCCCCGTTTGCGTGGTGGGCAGCAGAGAAGATCGCGCCTAGATCGGGCTCGCCACCGTCTGCAGCGAGTGCTTGGGCGAGTCGGCGAAGACCAGGCTGATCAGGGTGTCGCCGCGCTTGGGCGATAGGCCGGTCTCGCCCGTCGCTATCCTGAGTCGTCCGGCCGGGCCGATGCACAGCATCGGCAGCCAGCGACCGGCGTGGGCCTGGCGCTGCGGCTCCATGCGGAACTTCTCGCCGCAGCGCTCGAGGCGCACCTCGCCGCCTTCCGCCACCAGGCGCGACAGCTTGGCAAAGGTCACGTCGCGACCGAACAGCAGCGGCAGGTGATCCAGCGCCTGGCCCTGGGGGCGGTTGCCGCGCCGGCCCTCGTCCACCGCCAGGCGGAAGACCCGGTCACGGCCCAGCAGGTGCTCGAAGTGCAGCGCCGCCAGGTCGTTGAGCTCGCGATAGGGCGAGATCGGCAGCAGGTAGCCGATGCCGCTGAGCTCGAGGTGCTGGGCGGCGTGCTCGGAGAGCGGGTCGCCGTAGTAGGTGGTCAGGCCCTCGTTGCGGGCCAGCTGGACGGCATCCCAGCTGCTGTCGGCCAGCACCACGCTGACGCCGGCGTCGCGCAGGGTGCAGGCCAGCTGGCGCGCCACGGCGTTGGCGCCGATGATCAGCACGCCGTTGGGCGAGGGGCGCTGTACGCCCAGCCAGCGGGCCAGGGGGCGCGACAGCAGGCTCTGGCTGACCACGGTGCTGATGATCACCAGGAAGGTCACCGGCACCAGCATCTCGGCGCCGGGCATGCCTTCCTCCTCCAGGCGCAGGGCGAACAGCGAGGCCACCGCGGCGGCCACGATGCCGCGCGGCGAGATGAACGCCAGCAGCGTCTTCTCGCGCCACGCCAGGCCGCTGCCCAGGGTGCACAGCCACACGGACAGCGGCCGGGCGATGGCCACCAGCACCAGCAGGAAGACCCAGGCCGGCCAGCTCAGCAGGGCCAGCTGCTCCACGGTGAGGCGGGCGGCGAGCAGCAGGAACAGCCCGGAGATCAGCAGCACCGAGAGGGTTTCCTTGAACTCGATGATGGGGCGGGTGGGCACGCCGCGCATGTTGGCCATCCACACCCCCATCACCGTCACCGTCAGCAGGCCCGACTCGTGGAACAGCTGATTGGACACGGTGAACAGCGTCAGCATCAGCATCAGGGTGCCGAAGCTGTGCAGCTGGTGGGGCAGCCAGTGGTGGCGGAGCATGAGGCCCCAGCAGTAGCCGCCGGCGATGCCCAGGCCGAAGCCGATCAGCGCCGTCTGGCCGAACAGCGCCAGGGTGTGCGTGGCCGCCTCGCCGCCGGAGCCCAGGGCCACGAACTCGTAGACCAGCACCGCGCCGATGGCGCCCATGGGGTCGATCAGGATGCCTTCCCAGCGCAGGATCTGGGTCAGGTGCTCGCGGGCGCGCAGCGTCTGCAGCATCGGCAGGATCACCGTGGGGCCGGTGACCACCAGCAGCGCGCCCAGCACGCTGGCCATCTCCCAGGAGAGGTCCAGCAGCAACCGGGCCGCGACCGTGCCGATGACGCCGGTGATCAGCGCGCCCCAGGTCACCAGCCGGCGCACCGTGCGGCCGTGGCCGCCCAGCTCGCGAAAGTTCAGCGTCAGGCTGCCCTCGAACAGGATCACCGCCACCGCCAGCGAGACCAGCGGGAACAGCAACTCGCCGAACAGGGCGTCGGGATTCAGCAGGCCCGTGACCGGACCGGCGGCGATACCGGCGACCAGCAGCGTCAGGATGGCGGGCAGCTTCAGCTGCCAGGCGAGCCATTGGCAGATCAGCGCCAGCAGGCCGATCATCGCCAGGTCGAAACCGGCATGCTCCATGGTCGTTCGCTCTCTCGTCAGGGTTGGGTTAAAGGGCGCGCAGCCTAGCGTTGCCGACCCCGACATGCAATCGATGGAAGCGATGAATAACGTCGATAACGCGTCAACGTCGGAAAAGCCACAGCAGCAGCGTCAGTATGGCGCTGATCAGCAGCATGGTGGTGAGGGGAAAGTAGAAGGTGGTGTGGCCGCGGCGGATCAGGATATCGCCCGGTAGCTGCCCCAGGGGCAGCCGACCGAGCCAGGGCCACAGCAGCCCGGTGGCGACCAGCAGCAGGCCGATGACGATCAGCGCGCGTGACATGATCTCTCCTCCGGGCCGGGGGGAGGTGTGGGCCGCGCTCAGGCGGCCCGCTTGAGCGCGGTCAGAAGCCCCTGCAGCGGATGGGGCAGGGCGGTATCCGAGAGGCGCTTGGCCTGGCTGCGGCAGGAGTAGCCGCTGGCCAGCAGCCGCCCGGCGTTGGCCGGGTCCTCGACCTTCGGCTGCCAGGACTGAGCGTAGATGGTCTTCGAGGTCTCGAGGTTGCGCGCCTCGTGACCGTAGGTGCCGGACATGCCGCAGCAGCCGGTGGCGACCACCTCGAGCTCGAGACCGAAGGCGGCGAACAGCCGCTGCCAGGCCTTGGGCGTACCCGGGGCGTTGGTCTTCTCGGTGCAGTGGGCGAGCAGCCGGTAGCCGGGGTCGTCGAGACGGGCGCCTTCCGGTGCCAGCTCGGGCGCGCGCTCGCTCAACCATTCGGGCAGCAGCTGCACCTCGGGCACGGCCTCGGCGCCCAGCGCCTTCACGTACTCCTGGCGGTAGGTCAGGGTCATGGCCGGGTCGATGCCCACCAGCGGCACCCCGGCGTCGGCCAGTGTCCGCAGGCGCTCGGCCTGCTTATCGGCGGTACGCTCGAAGGCACCGAGGAAGCCCTGGACGTGCAGCGGCTTGCCGTTGGGCGAGAAAGGCGCGACGAACACCCGCACGTCGAGGCGCTCGAGCAGCTCGACCACGTCCATCACCAGCCGGGACTCGAAGTGGCTGGTGAAGGCATCCTGTACCAGCACCACGCTGTTGGCCTTCTGCGCCTCGGTGAGCCGGCCGAGGGTGGTCGGCGTGGCCGGCGCCACGCCCCAGGCCGCGAGCTGCTTGTCGAGGCGCGCCCGGGACAGCCGGGGGCTGTCGACCATGCCCACCGGGCCGGCCAGCAGGCGGCTGACCCAGCGGCTGTCCAGGGCGGCATTGTAGAGCGGCGCCACGCGGGACAGCGCCGGCATCATGAACTCCAGCCCGCCGATCAGGTAGTCGCGGGGTGGACGCAGGTAGCGGCCGTGATAGACCTCGAGGAACTGCGAGCGGAAGGTCGGCACGCTGACCTTCACCGGACACTGGCCGGCGCAGGACTTGCAGGCCAGACAGCCGGCCATGGCGTCATAGACCTCGTGGGAGAAGTCGTCCTCGCCGCGGCGCTTGGCCAGGGTGTTCTTCAGCTTGCCGGGAAAGGCCTTGAGCGCGCCCCAGGCGCCGCCGCGTCGGGCGTCGCGCGAGGCATCGATCACGTCGACGCCGGCCTCGCCCTGCAGGCGCAGCCATTCGCGCATCAGGCTGGCGCGCCCCTTGGGCGAGTGGATACGCTGGCGGGTGGCCTTCCACGACGGGCACATGGCGTCGTCGGGATCGTAGTTGTAGCAGGCGCCGTTGCCGTTGCAGTAGACGGCGTCGCCGTGGGCCTGCCAGACCCGCTCGTCGATCCGGCGGTCGTGCTGGCCGCGGGTCGGCACCCCGTCGATGGCCAGCAGCCCCGGGTCGACCCACTTCACGGCCTGCTCGTCTTCGCCCCCTTCTGGGCGGGACTGGGCGTCATTTTCGACCGACGGAGCCCTACCCGCGTGTTCGGGCGGGGGAAATGAAGAGAAAGGCGTGGCGATCTTGCCCGGATTCAACTGGTTATGCGGATCGAAGGCGCCCTTGAGCCGCTGCAGGCTCGGGTAGAGCGGGCCGAAGAAGGCCGGGGCGTATTCCGAGCGCACGCCCTTGCCGTGCTCGCCCCACAACAGGCCGCCGTATTTCTGTGTCAGCGCGGCGACCTCGTCGGAGATCTCGCGGATCATCGCCTCCTGGGCCGGGTCCTTCATGTCCAGCGCCGGGCGCACGTGCAGCACCCCGGCGTCGACGTGGCCGAACATGCCGTAGGCCAGGCCGCGGGCGTCGAGCAGGGCGCGGAACTCGGCGATGTAGTCGGCCAGGTGCTCCGGCGGCACCGCGGTGTCCTCGACGAAGGGCAGCGGGCGCTTCTCGCCCTGGACGTTGCCGAGCAGGCCCACGGCGCGCTTGCGCATGCCGTAGACCCGGGTGATCGCCTCCCGGCCCACGGCCTGGGTGTAGCCCAGCCGGGTGACGCTGTCGTCCTCGGCGAGGTGCTCGCAGAAGGCCGCGACCCGTGCGGCCAGACGCTCGGGGTCGTCGTCGTTGAACTCGACCAGGTTGATGCCGTGGGTTGGCGTGTCGCCGGTGTCAGGAAAGAACTCGCCGACGCTGTCCCACACGAAGTCCTGCTGGGCCAGGCCCAGCACCTTGTCGTCCACCGTCTCGATGGAGGTGGGGGCGGCGGAGCTTGCCATGAGGGCCTTGGCGTCGCGCAGGGCGTCCATGAAGCCGGCGTAGCGCACGTTGACCAGGGTCGAATGCCTCGGGATCGGCAGCACGTTGAGCACCGCCTCGCTGGTGAAGGCCAGTGAGCCCTCGGCACCGCACAGCACGCTGTTGAGGTCGAACTTGCCGTCCTCGGTGCGCAGATGCGCGAGATCGTAGCCGGTCAGGCAGCGGTTGAGCGGCGGGAAGGTCTCGCGGATGCGCTCGCGCTCGGTGTCGATGATCTCGCGGGCCATGCGGTGCACCTGGCCCACGGTGTCGTCGCGCTGGCACAGCGCCTCGAGCTCGTCTTCGTCCACCGGGCGAGTGACCAGGCGCTCGCCGCCGAGCAGCACGCTGTCGAGCTCGAGCACGTGATTGCGGGTCTTGCCGTACTCGCAGCTGCCCTGGCCGCTGGCGTCGGTGGCGATCATGCCGCCGATGGTGGCGCGGTTGGAGGTGGAGAGCTCCGGGGCGAAGAACAGCCCGTGGGGCTTGAGCGCGGCGTTCAACTGGTCCTTGACCACGCCGGCCTGGACGCGCACCCGGCGCGCCTCGACGTCGATGTCGAGGATGGCGTTCATGTGCTTGGAGACGTCGACCACCAGGCCGTCGGTCAGCGACTGGCCGTTGGTGCCGGTGCCGCCGCCGCGCGGGGCGAGCGCGACCCGGCGGAATTCGTCGCGGGCGGCCAGCCGGGCCAGGCGCTCGAGGTCGGTGGCGTTCCTGGGATAGATCACCGCCTGGGGCAGGCGCTGGTAGATCGAGTTGTCGGTGGCCAGCACCGTGCGGTTGGCGTAGTCGGGGGCGATCTCGCCCTCGAAGCCGGCGTCCGCGAGGGCCTCGAGGAAGTGCAGGTAGGGCGCGTCGGCGCGGTCGGAGGCGCTGAGGCGCCCGGTGTCCAGTCTGGCGATCATGGCGTTTTTTAGTGTCGCTGTCGCTGCCGTGCGGGCAGGGGAGAGAAGGAATCCCTACTGTACCGCGACAGGCCACGCCGCGCACCCGGGCGCGTGGCGCCGGGGCGGGCTTTTGCCTACAATGGCCGCCTTGCGTTTGTTGATTTCACCGACTGCGACGGACCGGATTCCATGCTCGATCCCAAACTGCTGCGCGGCGACCTCGAGATGGTCGCCCAACGACTGGCCACCCGAGGCTTCGCCCTCGACACCGCTCGTCTCGCCGACCTCGAATCCCGGCGCCGGGAGCTCCAGGCCGAGACCGAGCGCCTGCAGAACGAGCGCAACACCCGGTCCAAGGCGATCGGCAAGGCCAAGGCCGCCGGCGAGGACATCCAACCGCTGCTCGACGAGGTCAGCGACCTGGGCGAACGCCTGGACGCCGCCAAGTCGCGCCTGGCCGAGCTGCAGGCCGAGTGGGACGACCAGATCAGCGGCCTGCCGAACCTGCCCCACGAGAGCGTGCCCCAGGGCGAGAGCGAGGACGACAACGTCGAGCTGCACCGCTGGGGCACGCCGCGCACCTTCGACTTCGACGTCCGCGACCACGTCGACCTGGGCGCACAAACCGGCCAACTCGACTTCGACCTGGCCGCCAAGCTGACCGGCGCCCGCTTCGCGGTGATGCGCGGCACCATCGCGCGCCTGCACCGTGCTCTCACCCAGTTCATGCTCGACAAGCAGACCCTCGAGCACGGCTACGAGGAGTGCTACGTCCCCTACATGGTCAACGACGACTCGCTGTACGGGACCGGCCAGCTGCCCAAGTTCGGCGAGGACCTGTTCCGCCTGGAGGACGAGCGCGGCTATCGCCTGATCCCCACCGCCGAGGTGCCGCTGACCAACTTCGCCCGCGGCGAGATCCTCGAGCACAAGCAGCTGCCGATGCGCCTCACCGCGCACACGCCGTGCTTCCGCAGCGAGGCCGGCTCCCACGGCCGCGACACCCGCGGCATGATCCGCCAGCACCAGTTCGACAAGGTCGAGATGGTGCAGCTGGTCGAGCCCGCGACCAGCTACGACACCTTGGAGGAGATGCGCGGCCACGCCGAGGCGATCCTCCAGGCGCTCGACCTGCCGTACCGCGTGGTGACCCTCTGCACCGGCGATATGGGCTTCGGTGCCGCCAAGACCTACGACCTGGAAGTCTGGCTGCCGAGCCAGGGCACCTACCGCGAGATCTCCTCGATCTCCAACTGCGAGGACTTCCAGGCGCGCCGCATGCAGGCCCGCTTCCGTCATCCCGACGAGAAGAAGCCGCGGCTGCTGCACACCCTCAACGGCTCCGGCCTAGCCGTGGGGCGCTGCCTGATCGCGGTGATGGAGAACCATCAGAACGCCGACGGCTCGATCACGGTGCCGGAAGCGCTGCGGCCTTACATGGGCGGCGTCGAGACGGTCAACGTCTAAGCGCCGGGCGCCGAGCGACAAGAAACCCCGAAGGTTGAGCCTTCGGGGTTTTCTTTTGCGGCAGGCGGTTTCAGGCTGTTGATGTGCGGCTTTCAGCCTTCAGCTCGCACCTCGCACCTCGCACCTCGCACCTCGCACCTCGCACCTCGCACCTCGCACCTCGCACCTCGCACCTCGCACCTCACTCCTCACCCTGTGGCCCCTCGATCTCCCAGCCGACGCTGACCGCGGCGTCGATGGAGAGGCTGCCTGGGCGGTATTCGGTGGCGCCGCCGCTTTCGCGGGCGTCGGCGCTCATAGCCATCATCCGCGGCTGGAACACCGGCGCCTGGTTCTCGCTCACCGACAGCACGTCGCCCAGCTCGACGCCGAGGCTCTTGGCCATCAGCTCGGCCTTGTGTTTCGCGCGCTGCAGGGCCTGGTTCAGCGCCTCGTCGGTGGCCGCGTCGCGGTCGGCGAGGTCGTAGGTGACGCCGTCCAGGGCGTCGACGCCGGCCTCGGTCAGGGCGTCGAGGATCGTGGGCAGGCGGTCGAGTTCGTTGATCTCGATATTCACCGGGCGTTCGAGGCGGGTGCGCGCGAGCATCTTGCCGTCGCCGTCCTGGCCGCTGGGCTCGCGCAGCATCTCGGGCTGTACGCTCAGCGAGCCGGCGCTGATGGCGTCGCGATCGACGCCGGCCGCCTCGAGCGCCTGGATCAGCGTGGCGGCGCGTTCCTCGAGCCGGCTGCGGGCCTGGCTCAGCGCCAGGGCGTCGCCGCCGCTGGCGTCGCGTTGGGCGATGGCCGGGGTGCGCTCCCACAGCCGGGCGCTGAGCGTGGCCTGGTCCGGCACCACCTCGAGTTCGGCCCGGGCCTGAACGTCGAGGCGATGCGGCGCGGGTGAGGCATCGGCCATGGCGGCCAGCGGCAGGGCGGCGAGAGCCAGGGCGAGCAGGCCGCCGGAGAGGCGGGGAAGAGGAAGAGCGGGGCGGCGATCTAGCTTCATGAGATTTTCCTTGTTGGCGGTGGCGTCGTGGTCCTGGAATTCTAGGCTTGGAGCCGCGGTCGGCGCCCGGGTTCCGGCGCGCCGGTCGATTGCACCAAGCTTGCACGCTCATGGGCCGCCCGCGCGTTGTGCCCTGGGGCCCCAGGCGTCATGATGGCGGTCCTTGTAATGGCGGAGTGGGCGGCATGGCGGCACCCGAGGACGATCAAAGCAGCATCCCCCTCAACCTGACACTGGCGCTGGCCTCGCTGGTGGTGATCGTCGCCGGCATGCGGGTGGGCTCCAGCCTGCTGGTACCGCTGCTGCTGTCGCTGTTCATCGCCGTCGTGTGTACCGCGCCGGTGCACTGGCTCAATCGCCTGGGGGTCGGCCTGCGGCTCTCGGTGTGGCTGACGCTGGTGGTGATCGGCGGGCTGCTGTCGCTGCTGGGGCTGCTGCTGGTCAACAGCGTCGGCACCTTCATCGATGCCCTGCCGGGGATCGAGGAGAAGCTCTACCAGTACTACCTGAGCTTGCTCGACGGACTCGCGAGCCTGGGGCTGGCCATCGATACCGAACGCCTGGCCGAGCTGCTCGATGCCCAGAAGCTCGGCGGCTGGATTCCAGCGCTGCTCGGGCAGGTCGGCAATCTGATGGTGCAGTGCGTGATGGTGGCGCTGCTGGTGATGTTTCTGCTGTTCGAGACGCTGAACTTCCGCGACAAGCTGTCCCGGGCGCTGGTCAATCCGGCGCCGAGCCTGCGCCGGTTCCAGGAGTTCAGCCTGACGCTGAAGCGCTATCTGGCGGTGAAGACGGTGATCAGCCTGGCCACCGGGGCGCTGATCTGGCTGGCCTGCAAGCTGGTCGGGGTCGAGTTCCCGCTGCTGTGGGCGGTACTGGCCTTCGCCCTCAACTATATCCCCAATATCGGCTCGGCCATTGCCGCGCTGCCGCCGGTGCTGCTGCTGCTGGTGTCGCCGGAGGGCGGGGCGGTCAAGGCGCTGATGCTCAGCGGCGCCTACCTGGGCGTGAACTTCGTGCTCGGCAATCTGGTCGAGCCGCGGGTCATGGGGCGCGCACTGGGCCTCTCCACCTTCGTCGCCTTCCTGTCGCTGGTGGTGTGGGGCTGGATCTTCGGCGTGGTGGGCATGCTGCTCTCGGTGGTGCTGACCATGACCCTGAAGATCGCCCTCGACAGCCATCCCCAGACGCGCTGGATCGCCCATCTGCTGGGGTCGGGCAGCGCGCCGCTGGAGACCGCCAATCGTCCGCCTTCCGAGCGGCGCGAGGGCAGGGACGAGCGCGGCGACTGAGCTCAGACGACGACGCCCCGGCCGGAGCCGAGGCGTCGTGGAGACCGTAGCCTGAGGGTATCGATCAGGCGTTCTGATCGATGAACTGGGTCAGCTGTGACTTGGACTGGGCGCCGACCAGTGAGGCGACCTTGGCGCCGGACTTGAACAGCATCACGGTGGGCACGCCGCGCACGCCCTGCTCGGCGGCGATTTCCGGGGCGTCATCCACGTTGATGCTGACGATCTTGAGGCTGCCTTCGCGCTCTTCGGCGACCTCGTCGACCACCGGCGCCATGACCTTGCAGGGGCCGCACCAGGGCGCCCAGAACTTCAGCAGCACCGGGGTCTCGGCGTTCAGCACTTCCTGCTCGAAGTTGGCATTGGTGACATCGACGTTGTTGGCCATGGGGATTCTCCAATTACTGCATTGCGCATCATGCGCGGATGGTCTGGGCATGCTCTCAGGCATGCTGGGTGGCTCGATGTTAGCGGTCGGTTAGGATGCTGGCAAATCCCGCGTTTCAGCGTGGCGTCTCTTCCCCGGACGTGTGTCGCTTGCCCTGCTATGCTATAAAGTAATTATGAATGATATTCTTATGTCACAATGGTCTTTTAACGGCCGGGCGAGCCAGGGGGACACGCGCGCATGAAGCTTCAGCAGCTGAGATACATCTGGGAAGTCTCGCGTCACAACCTCAACGTGTCCGCCACCGCCCAGAGCCTCTATACCTCCCAGCCGGGCATCTCCAAGCAGATCCGCCTGCTCGAGGACGAGCTGGGCGTGGAGATCTTCGCCCGCAGCGGCAAGCACCTGACCCGGGTCACCCCGGCGGGGCAGGCGATCATCGAGCTGGCCGGCCAGGTGCTGCGTCTGACCGAGAATATCAAGCACGTCGCCCAGGAGCACAGCGACGAGCGCCGCGGCAGCCTGTCGATCGCCACCACCCATACTCAGGCGCGCTACGCGCTGCCGCCGGTGATCCGGGAGTTCACCCGCAAGTATCCCGACGTCGCCCTGCATATGCAGCAGGGTACGCCCAAGCAGATCGCCCAGATGGTCAGTGAAGGGCAGGCGGACTTCGCCATCTGCACCGAGTCGCTGGAGCTGTTCAACGACCTGGTGCTGCTGCCCTGCTATCGCTGGAACCGCTGCCTGCTGGTGCCCAAGGAGCACCCTCTGGCGGCGCTGGAGACGCTGACGCTGGAGGCGCTGGCGGAGTATCCGCTCGTGACCTACGTGTTCGGCTTCACCGGCCGCTCGCAGCTCGACGACGCCTTCCGCGCCGAGGGGCTCACACCCAACGTGGTGCTGACCGCCGCCGATGCCGACGTCATCAAGACCTACGTGCGCCTGGGCATGGGCGTGGGCATCGTCGCCCACATGGCGGTGGACCCTGAGCAGGACGACGACCTGGTGGCGCTGGACGCCAGTCACCTGTTCGAGAGCTCGACCACCAAGATCGCCATCCGCCGCGGCACCTTCATGCGCAGCTTCATGTACGACTTCCTGCAGGGCTTCGCCGACCACCTGGACCGCGAACTGGTCGATGCCGCCCTTGCCGCCGGGCCGCGTCACGAGCAGGCGCTGTTCGACGACATCGCGCTGCCGGTGCGCTGAGGGCCCGCTCCCGCGCGCCGGCCTGTCGCCCGATCTATGCTGAAGACGGGCAACGGGCCCGCTTCGGCATCGGGAGGTCGCGGTGAACATCTCTTTCCATGGCGCCGATCAGGGCGTGACCGGCTCCTGCCATCTGGTGGAATGCGCCGGGAAGCGGATACTCATCGACTGCGGCCTCTATCAGGGCGGGCGCTCGATCGAGGAGGAGAACGCCGAGCCGTTCGGCTTCGAGCCCGCCGATATCGACGTCCTGCTGCTGACCCACGCGCATCTGGATCACTGCGGGCGGATTCCTCTGCTGGCCAGGCGCGGCTTTCAGGGCGAGATCATCACCACGCCGGCTTCCCGGGAGCTGGCCCGGCTGGTGATGCTCGATGCGGCCCATCTTCAGGAAGAGGAGGCGGCTCGTAACAATCGCCGCGCCGCCCGGCACGGCCGCCATCGCCGCCGCGAGGAGACGCCGCTGTTCACCGTGCTGGACGCGCTGAACAGCCTCGACGCCTTCGGTCGCTGCGCCGCCTACGGCGAGCGCCTGCAGGTGCTGCCGGGGATTCACGCGACCTTCCTCGACGCCGGTCATATCCTCGGCTCGGCGAGTCTCCTGCTGGAGCTCGAGGAGGACGGCGAGCAGCGGCGCCTGCTGTTCTCCGGCGATCTCGGCAATCGCGGGCGCCCGCTGCTGGGGCAGCCCGAGGTGGCCACTGACCTGGATGCGATCGTGATGGAGACCACCTATGGCGATCGCGCCCACAAGGCGCTCGAGCCGACCGTCGACGAGTTCTATGCCGCGATCAACGCCACCTTCCGGCGCGGCGGCAACGTGATCATTCCCACCTTCGCCCTGGAGCGTGCCCAGGAGCTGCTGTATTTCCTGCGTGAGGGCGTCGAGCGCGGCATTCTCTCCCAGGCCACCCAGGTCTTTCTCGATTCGCCGATGGCGATCTCCGCCACCGAGATCTTTCGCCGCCATCCCGAGGCCTACGGCGACGATACTCGGGCCCTGTTCCAGGCCGGCCGGGACCCCTTCCAGCTGCCCGGGCTGCATTTCGTCCGCGAGACGGCCGACTCCATGGCGCTGAACAAGATCGGCGGCGGGGCGGTGATCATGGCGGGCTCGGGAATGTGCACCGGCGGCCGGGTTCGCCATCACCTTCGTCATCACCTGTGGCGCCGCGACAGCAGCGTCATCTTCGTCGGCTTCGCGGCCCGGGGCACCCTGGCGCGGCGGATCATCGACGGCGCCGAGTCGGTGCGCATCTTCGGTGAGGACATTCCGGTCCATGCCAGTGTCCACACCATCAACGGCTTCTCCGCCCATGCCGACTGCCACGAGCTGATGGACTGGTATCGGCGCGCCGGCGGCGCCCCGGTGACCTATCTCGTGCATGGCGACGTCGATGCCATGCAGGCGTTCGCCGATCGGCTGTCCGATTCGGAGGTGCGGATCCCGGCGCTGCATGAGCGCCATGCGCTGTGAGGGCCTGGTCGCGAGCAACCTGAAACGCCGGCGCCCGTCCATCTGGACGGGCGCCGGCGTTGGCCATCACGGTCGGCTCAGTGCTGCAGGTGCAGGCCGCACTCGCGTTTCTCTTCCACCTTGGTGGGGTCGAAGTAGTCGAACTCGTTGGGCAGGCCGTGGGCTTCCAGGTACTGATACATGTCGCGGGCGCTCCAGTGCAGCAGCGGGGCGATCTTCAGCAGGCCGTCGGCGTTGCGGCTGACCGGGTCCATCCTGGCGCGCTCCGGGGTGTCCTCGGCGCGCAGCGCGGTGAACCAGACGTCCGGGGCCATCTCGCTCAGGGCGCGATTGAAGGGCTCGAGCTTGACCTCCTCGGTGAAGGCCGCGTGACGCGGGTCGTCGATGCCCGGCATGGGGCCCTCGACGGCCTCGCGGTGCGCCCGGGTGCGACGCGGAATGTAGCTGACCAGGTTGAGGCCGAGCTGCTTCACCACGCCATCGGCGAAGCGGTAGGTGGCCTCGGTGTTGTAGCCGTGGTCCATCCACACCACCGGGATGTCCGGGCGCACCCGGCTGACCATGTGCAGGATCACCGCCTCGAAGGGGCGGAAGTTGGTGGTGACGATCGGCCGGGCGCCCTGTTCCAGGGCCCAGCGGACCAGGGCCTCGGGGTCCTGGCCCAGGTCGCGATTGATGGCGTCGAGTTGCGGCTCCATGAGCGCCTCCCAGAATGATGGTGTTCTCGATGACGCTACCCTAGCAGAGCCGCCATGAGCGGCCCCAATACCGATTGCTTGGGTATTTATTCCGCTAAGAATTAAAAGCGCGTTTTCGTTATTCCAAGGCGGATTAATCGGGCGATGGGGCCGCGGTCGTCTCGAGCGGGCGGCCTGAGCGACGTCAGTCGGGATCGCTCAGCGCCGCCATCAGATGGCGGATCTTGTCCAGGGTCTCGGTGTATTCCGCCTCGCCCTCGGAGTCCGCCACCAGGCCGCCGCCGCCCCACAGGTGCAGCCGGCCGCGGTCGGCCACGGCGGTGCGGATGGCGATGGAGGTGTCCATGTGGCCGCGCACGTCGACGTAGCCGAGGCTGCCGCAGTAGGCGCTGCGCGCCGAGGGCTCCAGCTCGTCGATGATCTGCATGGCGCGCACCTTGGGGGCGCCGGTGATCGAGCCGCCGGGGAAGGCCGCGGCCAGCAGCGCCAGGGGCGATTGCTGCTCGGCCAGCTCGCCGGTCACCACGCTGACCAGGTGATGGACGTTGGCGTAGCTCTCGAGCCCGCACAGCTGCGGCACTTGCACCGTGCCGGGTCGGCATACCCTACCCAGATCGTTGCGCAGCAGGTCGACGATCATCACGTTCTCGGCGCGATCCTTGACGCTCGTCGTCAGTTCCTCCGCCAGGCGGCGGTCCTCTTCCGGCGTGGCGCCCCGCGGCCGGGTGCCCTTGATCGGGCGGGTTTCCACCCGGCCCTCGGCGCAGTGCAGGAAGCGCTCCGGCGACAGCGACAGGATCGCCTGCTCGCCCCATTCGAGGAAGCCGGAGAAGGGCGTGGGCGTGGCCCGGCGCAGGCGGCGATAGGCCGTCCACAGATCGCCCTCGAAGGGGGCGCTGAAGCGCTGGGCGAGGTTGATCTGGTAGCAGTCGCCGGCGCGGATGTAGCGCTGCACGGCGTCGAAGCGCGTGAGGTATTCCTCACGGCTGAGCTCGGCCCCGAACTCGCCGGTCAGCTGGAACGTTGCATCGCTCGTCTCGCGCTCGTCGATGTTGCTCAGCCATCCCAGCACCTCGGCGCGGCGTTCCGGCGTGGCGATCAGCCAGGCCTCCCGGCGCTCGTGGTCCTGGATCAGCGCCCAGTCATAGAGGCCGACCCGGGCCGCCGGCAGCCCGGCCGCGGGCCGCGCGCTGCCGGGCACCGGCTCCAGGCAGCGGCCCAGGTCGTAGCTCCAGTAGCCGATCAGCCCGCCGAGGAAGGGCAGCTCGCTGTCGGGCACGTCGCGCGGCAGCCGCTCGAGCAGTGCCCGCTGGGCGTCGAAGGGCGCGAGGTCCGTGGGCACGTCATCGCCGTGGCAGCGGCCCTCGGCGTCGACCTCCAGCACGCTCAGCGGGTCGCAGGAGAGGATGTCGTAGCGGCCGCCCGGGGCGTCCGGGCGGCCGCTGTCGAGCAGCACGGCGCCCGGGCGCTGGCGCAGGGCGGCGAAGGTGGCCAGGGGCGAGTCCCGATAGGGCAGGGGGGTGATCTCGAGTGGTGATGTCATCGATGCGGTTTCCCTCGTCAGGCGGCACATTCTAGGCGCCGGCGAGGGCTTTGTCCCGTCGCCCGGCGGCTCGCGGTCGGTACGAGCCTGGGTGGGCGGTCACCTTGCCCGAGCGATCGCTTGGTTGTTTACAACCAAAGGGGGAGAAGTGCGATCATTGGGCGTATTGACCCCCGAGATGGCACTGGCTAGAGTGCTTACATTCCTTGATTGTCGACAATTACCATGACCAACGTCCAGATTCCATCGGCCACCACGCCCGAGGTCCGCACCCTGGCGGAACGCGTCTTCCAGCAGCTGCAGGAGGCCATCGTGCGCGGCGAGCTGGCGCCGGGCAGCAAGATCACCGAGCCCGGCCTGTCTCGGACCTACGGCATCTCCCGCGGGCCGCTGCGCGAGGCGATGCGCCGCCTCGAGGGGCATCGCCTGATCGAGCGCGTCCCCCACGTGGGCGCCCGGGTGGTGAAGCTGTCGATCAAGGAGCTGCTCGAACTGTTCGACGTGCGCGAGGCGCTGGAGAGCATGGCGGCGCGGATTGCCGCCGAGCACATGACGCCCGAGGAGATCGCCGGGCTGCGCGAGGTGCTGGCGCTGCACGAGCGGCAGAGCGATCTGAGCCGCGGCGAGGCCTACTACCAGCGCGAGGGCGATCTGGACTTCCACTACCGCATCGTCCAGGGCAGCCACAACAGGATGCTGATGGGCATGCTGTGCGATGACCTCTACTACCTGGTGCGGCTGTATCGCACCCAGTTCAGCGCCAGCGGCTCGCGTCCCCAGCGGGCCTTCGTCGAGCACCACCGCATCGTCGATGCCATCGAGGCCGGCGACGCCGAGCTCGCCGAACTGCTGATGCGGCGCCACGTCAGTGCCTCGCGGGAGAACGTCGTCGAGCGCTACGCCGCCGTCCTCGAACAGGAACAGTCGGCCGCTTCCCAGGCCGCCGCCACCGACCGGAGAAACCCATGACCCAAGCGACGCCCGGCGCCCGTTTCCGCGCCGCCCTCGAGGCCAGTCGGCCGCTGCCGATCGTCGGCACCATCAATGCCTACACCGCGATGATGGCCGAACGCGTCGGCCACCCGGCGATCTACCTGTCCGGCGGCGGCGTGGCCAACGCCTCCTTCGGCCTGCCGGATCTGGGCATGACCACCATGAACGATGTGGTCGAGGATGCTCACCGCATCTGCGGCGCCACCGACCTGCCACTGCTGGTGGACATCGATACCGGCTGGGGCGGTGCCTTCAACATCGCCCGCACGGTGAAGGAGATGCAGCGTGCCGGCGTCGCCGCCGTGCATCTGGAGGACCAGGTGGCCCAGAAGCGCTGCGGGCATCGCCCCAACAAGGCCATCGTCTCCCAGCAGGAGATGGTCGACCGCATCAAGGCCGCCGCCGACGCGCGCCTCGATCCGGACTTCTATCTGATCGCCCGCACCGACGCCTTCCAGAAGGAAGGGCTGGAGGCCGCCATCGAGCGTGCCAATGCCTGCCTGGAGGCCGGTGCCGACGCCATCTTCGCCGAGGCCGTGCATACCCTGGACGACTACCGCGCCTTCTGCGAGCGCCTCGACGCGCCGATCCTTGCCAACATCACCGAGTTCGGCGCCACTCCGCTGTTCACCCAGCAGGAGCTCGCCGAAGTCGGCTGCCGCATGGTGCTGTATCCGCTGTCGGCCTTCCGTGCCATGAACGCAGCGGCGCTCAGGGTCTATCAGAGCATCCACGACCAGGGCCATCAGCGCGACGTGGTGGACCAGATGCAGACCCGGGAGGAGCTGTACGACTTCCTCAACTATCACGACTTCGAGCGCAAGCTCGATGCGCTCTTCGCCGACAAGGGCGAGGACGCCTGAGCGCGCCCCGAAGCCGGATTCGAACAACAAGACCACGCCAAGTTCACGCAGCAAGAGGAGAGACACCATGGCAGACAAGACACCGATCGGCGGTGCCGGCCTGCGCGGCCAGAGCGCCGGCTCCACCGCCCTGTGCACCGTCGGCAAGAGCGGTGCCGGCCTGACCTATCGCGGCTTCGACATCGCCGAGCTGGCCGACAAGGCGCGCTTCGAGGAAGTGGCCTACCTGCTGCTCAAGGGCAAGCTGCCGAACCGGGCCGAGCTCGATGCCTACATCGCCAAGCTCCGGGGCCTGCGCGGCCTGCCGCCGGCGCTGAAGACCGTGCTCGAGCAGATTCCGGCCGATGCCCACCCCATGGACGTGATGCGCACCGGCGCCTCGATGCTCGGCAACCTCGAGACCGAAGAGAGCTTCGAGCAGCAGCAGGACGTCGCCGACCGCCTGCTGGCGGCGCTGCCCTCGATCATCTGCTACTGGTATCGCTTCAGCCACGACGGCGTGCGCATCGACACCGAAACCGACGACGAGTCCGTGGGCGGGCACTTCCTGCACCTGCTACGCGGCGCGCCGGCTTCCGAGCTGCATGCCCGGGTGATGAACGTCTCGCTGATTCTCTATGCCGAGCACGAGTTCAACGCCTCGACCTTCACCGCGCGGGTCTGCGCCTCGACGCTCTCCGACATGCACTCCTGTGTGACCGGCGCCATCGGCTCGCTGCGCGGCCCGCTGCACGGCGGCGCCAACGAGGCGGCCATGGCGATGATCGAGGACTGGCAGTCGCCGGAAGAGGCCGAGCGCGAGATCCTCGGCATGCTCTCCCGCCGCGACAAGATCATGGGCTTCGGCCACGCGATCTATCGCGAGTCCGATCCGCGCAACGCCATCATCAAGCAGTGGTCGAAGCAGCTGGCCGAGGACGTGGGCGACAGCGTGCTCTATCCGGTCTCCGAGCGTGTCGAGGCGGTGATGTGGCGCGAGAAGAAGCTGTTCTGCAACGCCGACTTCTTCCACGCCAGCGCCTATCACTTCATGGATATTCCGACCAAGCTGTTCACCCCGATCTTCGTCTGCTCGCGGGTGACCGGCTGGTGTGCCCACGTCTTCGAGCAGCGCGAGAACAACCGCATCATTCGCCCGAGCGCCGACTACACCGGGCCGGAGCACAGCGAGTGGGTGCCGATCGAGGAGCGCGACTGACGCTCCAGGTCGATGTCCCGGCCATGAGTGTCGCCGGGGACAAGCCTACGCGAGGGCGCTGTGAATCCATCCCTGGGCGCTACCGACGCCATCCATGGCGTAGGACCCTCGCTTCGCCTTGTCCCCGGCTGGATCGCCTCTGCCGTTGCCTCTTTCCATGTCCACGACCCGATCCGAGGGTGCCCACGCCATGAACACCGATTACCGCAAGCCCCTGCCCGGCACCGGGCTGGACTACTTCGATACCCGCGAGGCGGTCGAGGCGATTCGCCCCGGCGCCTATGACACCCTGACCTACACCGCCCGGGTGCTGGCCGAGCAGCTGGTGCGCCGCTGCGAGCCGGGCCTGCGCGACGCCGCCCTCGAGCAGATCATCGACGGCAGGCGCGACCTGGACTTCCCCTGGTACCCGGCCCGGGTGGTCTGTCACGACATCCTCGGCCAGACCGCGCTCGTCGACCTGGCCGGTCTGCGCGACGCCATCGCCGAGCGCGGCGGCGACCCGGCCAGGGTCAATCCGGTGGTGCCGACCCAGCTGATCGTCGACCACTCCCTGGCCGTGGAGCATGCCGGCTACGAGCCGGACGCCTTCGAGCAGAACCGGGCGGTGGAGGATCGCCGCAACGAGGATCGCTTCGACTTCATCGACTGGACGCGCACCGCCTTCGAGAACGTCGACGTCATCCCCGCCGGCAACGGCATCATGCACCAGATCAACCTGGAGAAGATGTCGCCGGTGGTGCAGTCGCGCGACGGCGTCGCCTTCCCGGATACCTGTGTGGGCACCGACAGCCATACCCCGCACATCGACTGCCTGGGGGTGATCGCCATCGGCGTCGGCGGCCTCGAGGCCGAGACCGTGATGCTGGGGCGTCCCTCCATGATGCGCCTGCCCGACATCGTCGGCGTGCGGCTGACCGGCCAGCGCAAACCCGGTATCACCGCCACCGATATCGTGCTGGCGATCACCGAGTTCCTGCGCAACGAGCGGGTGGTGGGAGCCTACCTGGAGTTCTTCGGCGAGGGCGCGGCGAGCCTGACCATCGGCGACCGCGCCACCATCTCCAACATGACGCCGGAATACGGCGCCTCGGCGGGGATGTTCTATATCGACGACCAGACCCTCGACTATCTGACGCTGACCGGCCGCGAGCCGGAGCAGGTGGCGCTGGTCGAGCAGTATGCCAAGACCGCCGGCCTGTGGTCCGATGACCTGGTCGGCGCCGCCTACGAGCGGGTGCTGGAGTTCGACCTCTCCAGCGTCGAGCGCAACCTGGCCGGGCCGTCCAATCCGCACCGCCGCCTGCCGACCAACGCGCTGCACGACCGCGGCATCGCCATCGATTACGACAAGGCACAGGAAGAGGAGAAGGCGGGCAGAATGCCCGATGGCGCGGTGATCATCGCCGCCATCACCAGCTGCACCAACACGTCGAATCCGCGCAACGTGGTGGCCGCCGGCCTGCTGGCCAAGAAGGCCAACGCGCTGGGCCTCGTGCGCAAGCCCTGGGTGAAGTCGTCCTTCGCGCCGGGGTCCAAGGTCGCGCGCCTCTACCTGGAAGAGGCCGGCCTGCTGCCGGAGCTCGAGAAGCTCGGCTTCGGCATCGTCGCCTACGCCTGCACCACCTGCAACGGCATGTCCGGTGCCCTGGACCCGAAGATCCAGCAGGAGATCATCGACCGCGATCTCTATTCGACGGCCGTGCTGTCTGGCAACCGCAACTTCGACGGGCGCATTCATCCCTATGCCAAGCAGGCCTTCCTGGCCTCGCCGCCGCTGGTGGTGGCCTACGCCATCGCCGGCACGGTGCGCTTCGACATCGAGCAGGACGCACTGGGCTTCGATGCCGACGGCAAGCCGATCACCCTCAAGGACCTGTGGCCCACGGATGAGGAGATCGATGCCATCGTCGGCGAGTACGTCAAGCCTGAGCAGTTCCGCGAGGTCTATATTCCGATGTTCGATCTCGACGCGGTGGAAGCCGCCGAGAGCCCGCTCTATGACTGGCGTCCGCAGAGTACCTATATCCGCCGGCCGCCTTACTGGGAAGGCACCATGGCGGCCGAGCGCGGGCTCAAGGGCATGCGGCCGCTGGCGATCCTGCCGGACAACATCACTACCGACCATCTGTCGCCGTCCAACGCCATCATGGCCGACAGCGCCGCCGGCGAGTACCTGGCGAAGATGGGCCTGCCGGAAGAGGACTTCAATTCCTACGCCACCCACCGCGGTGACCATCTCACCGCCCAGCGCGCCACGCTGGCGAATCCCAAGCTGTTCAACGAGATGGTGCGCGACGAGAACGGCGAGGTGATCCAGGGCTCGCTGGCGCGCCTCGAGCCGGAAGGCAAGGTCACCCGCATGTGGGAGGCCATCGAGGCCTACATGGAACGCCGCCAGCCGCTGATCATCATCGCCGGCGCCGACTACGGCCAGGGCTCGTCACGGGACTGGGCGGCCAAGGGCGTGGCGCTGGCCGGCGTGGAGGCGATCGTCGCCGAGGGCTTCGAGCGTATCCACCGCACCAACCTCATCGGCATGGGCGTGATGCCGCTGCAGTTCGAGCCCGGCACCACCCGCCACACGCTGGCGCTCGACGGCACCGAGACCTATGACGTGGAGGGCGAACCTGCGCCGGGCGCGACGCTGACGCTGGTGATTCATCGCGCTGGTGGCGAGCGCACGGAAGACAGCGAGCGCGTGCCGGTGATCTGCCGCCTGGATACCGCCGAGGAGGTGTCCATCTACAAGGCCGGGGGGGTGTTGCAGCGCTTCGCCGAGGACTTCCTGGAAGGGAAAGAGTGCGAGGAGGCGACCAGCGCATGAGCCGGGTTCCACAGGTTCGCATTCCCGCCACCTATATGCGTGGCGGTACCAGCAAGGGCGTGTTCTTCCGCCTCGATGATCTGCCCGAGGCCGCCCGCGTGCCCGGGCCGGCCCGCGATGCCCTGCTGCTGCGGGTGATCGGCAGCCCCGATCCCTATGGCAAGCAGATCGACGGCATGGGCGGGGCGACTTCGAGCACCAGCAAGACGGTGATCCTGTCGAAGAGCGAGCGTCCCGATCACGACGTCGACTATCTGTTCGGCCAGGTGTCCATCGACGCGCCCTTCGTCGACTGGAGCGGCAACTGCGGCAACCTCTCGTCGGCGGTGGGGCCCTTCGCCATCGCCAGCGGCCTGGTCGATCCGGCGCGTCTTCCCCGCGACGGCATCGCCGAGGTGCGCATCTGGCAGGCCAATATCGGCAAGACCATCGTCGGCCATGTGCCGATGCGTGACGGCGAGGTCCAGGAGACCGGCGACTTCGCGCTCGACGGCGTGACCTTCCCGGCCGCCGAGGTGGCGGTGGACTTCATGGACCCGGCGGACGGGGAGGGCGCCATGTTCCCCACCGGCAACGTGGTCGACGAGCTCGAGTTGCCGGGCATCGGCACCCTGCAGGCGACGCTGATCGACGCCGGCATTCCCACGGTGTTCGTCGAGGCGGCGGCCATCGGCTATACCGGCACCGAGCTGCAGGAGGCGATCAACAATGACACCGAAGCGCTGGCGCGCCTCGAGGCGATCCGCACCCAGGGGGCGCTGCGCATGGGGCTGATCGGCCGGCCCGAGGAAGCGGCTCAGCGTCAGCACACGCCCAAGGTGGCCTTCGTGGCGCCGCCGGCCGACTATGTCGCCTCCAGCGGCAAGGCCGTGAGTGCCGCCGAGATCGACCTGCTGGTGCGGGCGATGTCCATGGGCAAGCTGCATCACGCGATGATGGGCACCGCCGCGGTGGCCATCGCCAGCGCGGCGGCGGTGCCGGGCACCCTGGTCAGTCAGGCCGCCGGCGGTGGCGAGCGCACCTCGGTGTGCTTCGGTCATCCGTCGGGCACGCTGCGGGTGGGCGCCGAGGCGCGTCAGGCCGGCAGCGGCTGGACGGCGCTCAAGGCGACCATGAGCCGCAGCGCGAGGGTGCTGATGGAGGGATGGGTCAGGGTGCCGGGCGACAGCTTCTAGGTCTCGCTATCTTGAGGAAGACACCCGCGAACCTTGGCAGGAGGCCGTATGAGCACCACCGTCGAGCGCAACGTCCGGCCGGACTACGATGAGCTGCTGCAGGGGATCGCCGATTACGTGCTCGAGGGCCGCATCGGCAGCGACGAGGCCTTCGAGACGGCGCGCTACTGTCTGATGGATACGCTGGGCTGCGGCCTGCTGGCGCTGCGTTTTCCCGAATGCACCAAGCACCTCGGCCCGCTGGTAGAGGGTACCGTCGTGCCCCATGGCGCCCGAGTGCCCGGCACCGCCTTTCGGCTCGACCCGGTCAAGGCGGCCTGGGACATCGGCGCCATGGTCCGCTGGCTCGACTACAACGACACCTGGCTGGCCGCCGAGTGGGGCCATCCCTCCGATAACCTCGGGGCCATCCTGGCGGTGGCCGATCACCTGTCCCAGAAGCGCGTGGCCCGCGGCGAGTCGCCGCTGGTCATGCGCGATGTGCTCGAGGCGATGATCCAGGCTCACGAGATACAGGGCGTGCTGGCGCTCGAGAACGCCTTCAATCGGGTCGGCCTCGATCATGTGGTGCTGGTCAAGGTGGCATCGACCGCGGTAGCCGCTCGTTTGATGGGCGCCGACCGCGAGCAGCTGCTCTCCGCGCTGTCCCACGCCTTCGTCGACGGCCAGAGCCTGCGGACCTATCGTCACGCGCCGAATGCCGGCTCGCGCAAGAGCTGGGCGGCGGGGGATGCGACCTCACGCGGCGTACGCCTGGCCGATATCGCCTTGCGCGGCGAGATGGGCATCCCGGGAGTGCTCAGCGCGCCGCAGTGGGGATTTCATGACGTCTCGTTCAGCCACTCCTGCAAGGATCTGGCGCTCAAGCCTGAAGTCGAGCGGCGATTGCGCCTCCCGCGCGAATTCGGCAGCTACGTGATGGAGAACGTGCTGTTCAAGGTCGCCTTTCCCGCCGAGTTCCACGCCCAGACGGCCTGTGAAGCCGCGGTCGCGCTGTACCCCGAGGTGAGAGACCGGCTGTACGACGTCGCGCGTATCGTCATCACGACACAGGAGTCGGCGATCCGCATCATCTCCAAGGAGGGGAGCCTGGCCAACCCCGCCGATCGCGACCACTGCCTGCAGTACATGACGGCGGTCCCGCTGGCCTTCGGCGAACTCACCGCCGAGCACTACGAGGACGATTTCCACGCCGCTCATCCACTCATCGATGCCCTGCGCGGTAAGATGGAGGTGGTCGAGGAGCCGCGCTATTCCCGGGACTATCTCGATCCTGAAAAGCGCTCCATCGCCAATGCCGTCCAGGTGTTCTTCGCTGATGGCAGCGCCACCGAGCGGGTCGAGGTCGAATATCCGCTCGGCCATCGCCGCCGTCGCGCCGAGGCGCTGCCGCTGCTCGAGGAGAAGTGTCGGCGCCACCTGTCGACGCGTTTCCCCCCGACCCGTGCCGAGCGAATCCTCGAGCTGTGCCGTGATCGGGCCCGCTTCGAGGCGATGCCGGTCGATCGTTTCCTCGATCTGCTGACCTAGTGTCGAAGGGCGGGGAGGGGCATGCCGAAACGGCATGGACCTCTCCTTGGCCGCTGTCATCGGCTGAACTATATTTTTAGATAAAGCCCTTGCGTCGCTGCGGGAGAATCCGTAAAGTACACATCCGCTGCCGGCGACGGGCAACGTTGCAGGCGGTGATGAGTGGTAGAAGCACTTGTTTTTCTTGAGGTTTTTCGAAGGTTGTCGAAAACGCTCGATTGACAAGTCCGCCGGAAACGGTAGAATGTTCACCGCTCGATCGGGCATCGCTTCAGACACTGGAGTCGATCGCTCGGTCATCCGCTTCGCTTCCTCGGAGGCTTGAAGATCACCGGTTGACACGACGCGCCGATCACGTAGAATACGCCTTCCTCGCAGGGCGCCGGCCGAACGGCCAGGCAGATG
>NZ_JALMEW010000012.1 GCF_023094245.1 Halomonas getboli
TCGGCGATGTACGCCGCCAACCACCTCGAGGGCGTGGCCGCCATCGCCTGCATGACCTCCACCGGCTACACCCCGCTGATCGCCTCGCGCATCCGCTCCGGGCTGCCGATCGTCGGCCTGGCACACAGCCCCGTCGCCCAGCGGCGCATGGCGTTGTATCGTGGAGTCATCTCGCTGCCCTTCGACACCAGCGAGATGTCGGCCGACGAGCTCAACGACCGCGCCCTGGATCGAGTGGTGGCCAAGGGCATCGCGGTTCCCGGGGATCACGTCATCCTCACTCGCGGCGACCACATGAACGCCCATGGCGGCACCAATACCCTGCGCATCATCAAGGTGGAAGCCCAGCATGAGTGAGACACGCCCGCGGCGGGACATCCGCCGCACCCTGCCGGCGCGCAAGCGCATCGCCTTGATCGCCCATGACGGCAAGAAGCCGGAGATGATGGCCTGGGCCGAGCGCTGGCAGGACACCCTGAGCCGCCACGCGCTGGTCGGCACCGGCACCACCGCGACCCGGCTCGCCCGGCAGCTGGGGCTCGAGATCGAGCCGCTGATGAGCGGCCCGCTGGGCGGCGATCAGCAGATCGGCGCACGCATTGCCGAGCAGGGCCTCGACCTGCTGATCTTCTTCTGGGACCCCTTCGCGCCCCAGCCCCACGATCCCGACGTCAAGGCGCTGCTGCGCCTGGCCGCGCTGTGGAACGTCCCGGTGGCCTGCAATCCCGCTAGCGCGGACTTCCTGCTCAGCTCGCCCCTGCTCGGCCGCGACGTCGAGATCGATATCCCCGATGCCGGCGGCTGGATCTCGGCGCGCGCCGACTGAGCGCCACGACAAGAAGACATAAAGAAAGCCCCAACGAGGACACCTTGCATGTTTCAGCTCACCCGCAGCGTCACCTGGCAGGCCCTGAAGCGTCTGCATGACGACACCGCCAGCGACCGCATCGCCGACTACTTCACCGCCGACCCGAAGCGCTTCGACAAGATGAGCCTGCGCGTCGGCGGCCTGTTCCTCGACTACTCCAAGCATCACATTTCCGAGGCGGTGCTGGAGAAGCTGCTCGAACTGGTCGACCACTCGGCGCTGGTCCAGCGCCGCGCCCAGATGTTCTCCGGCGACATCATCAACGTCACCGAGAATCGTCCGGTGCTGCACACCGCGCTGCGCAACGTCGGCGAGGGTCCGCTGATGGTCGACGGCGAGGACGTGATGCCGGAGATCCAGCGCACCCGCGAGCAGATCAAGCGCTTCTCCGAGGCGGTACGCAGCGGCGAGTGGAAGGGCTACAGCGGCGAGCGCATCAAGGACGTGGTCAACATCGGCATCGGCGGCTCCGATCTGGGGCCCAACATGGCCTGCCGGGCGCTGCTCAAGTACCGCCATCCGGAGCTCAACTTCCACTTCGTTTCCAACGTCGACGGCGCCCACATCCAGAAGGTGCTCAGCGGGCTCGACCCGGCCACCACGCTGTTCATCGTCTCGACCAAGACCTTCTCCACCCAGGAGACGCTGCTCAACGCCAAGACCGCGCGTCGCTGGTTCCTGGAGCAGGCCGGCGAGGACGCCGACGTGGGCGCGCACTTCGTCGCCGCCTCCACCAACCGCAAGGCGGCCATGGAATTCGGCATCCGCGAAGAGAACGTCTTCGAGTTCTGGGCCTGGGTCGGCGGACGCTATTCCATGTGGTCGTCGATCGGCCTGCCGATCGCGCTGGCCGTGGGCTTCGAGGGCTTCATGGAGATGCTCGAGGGCGCCTACGAGATGGACCAGCACTTCCTGACCGCGCCCAACGCCGCCAACATGCCGGTACTGATGGCGCTGATCGGGATCTGGTACATCAATTTCACCGGCGCCGAGACCCACGCCATCGTGCCCTACGACCAGGCGCTGCATCAGTTGCCGTCCTTCCTGCAGCAGCTCGACATGGAGTCCAACGGCAAGTCGGTGGACATCTTCGGCCACCCGGTCGACTACAAGACCGGGCCGATCGTCTGGGGCCAGACCGGCTCCAACGGCCAACACGCCTTCTTCCAGCTGCTGCACCAGGGCACCCGCTACGTGCCGATCGACTTCATCGCCTCGCTCAAGCCCGAGCCCGGCATGGAGGATCACCACTTCGCGCTGCTGACCAACATGCTGGCCCAGGCCAACGCCTTCATGGAAGGCAGCCAGAAGGGCAGCGACCTGGACCCCTACAGCTGCCCGGGCAACCGCCCCTCCAGCACCCTGCTGCTCGACGAGCTGACGCCGAAGAACCTCGGCGCCCTGATCGCCCTGTACGAGCACAAGGTGTTCGTCCAGGGGGTGATCTGGAACATCAACTCCTTCGACCAGTGGGGCGTGCAGCTCGGCAAGCGCATCGCCGGCGAGATCAGCGAGCGCATCGACGAAAACAGCCAGGACTTCGACGGCTCCACCCAGGGCCTGCTGACGCTGGTGCGAGAGCACTTCCCGAGCCAGAAGCGCCAGGCCGGCAACGGCGAGGCGCCCAAGGCCAAGCCGGAACCGAAACCCAAGCGCAGCAAGACCTCGAGCTGATGCTAGAAGGAGCGCCTATGCCCTCAGGCGCGGGGTCGGGCGCCTATAATGCGCCGCGTCCGACCCTCTGCCCCCACCAGGCAGCGGCGAGCCACAGCGGCACGCTGCCGACGCCATAGGCCAGCGCCAGCCCGGGGCGCGACGTCTCCAGCAGATAGAGCGTCTCCAGGCCGAACAGCGAGAAGGTGGTGAAGCCGCCGCAGAAGCCGGCCACCAGAAAGGGCTGCCAGCGGGCGGCATGGCCGGTGATGCGGTGCGCCGCCCGGGCGGCGAAGGTGGCGATCAGCCAGGAGCCGACCAGATTGACCGCCAGGGTGCCCCACAGGAAGGCGCTGCCCAGCGCCTGCATCACGCCGAGCCCCACCAGATGACGCGACAGCGCCCCCAGTCCGCTGCCGAGCCCCACCGCCAGGTAGCTGCGCCAGCCCGTCATGCGCCACCTCCGGCCAGCCACCAGCCCAGCGCTGCAGCGGCCACGCCGGCCATCAGGGTAATCAGCACGTTGGCCGCGGCCGGGCCAGTGCGGCCCTCCTGCCACAGGGTCAGGGTCTGCAGGCTGAAGGACGACACCGTGGTGAAGCCGCCGAGCCCGCCGACTGCCAACAGCGACCAGGCCGGCGACGCCGTCAGCGGCCAGCCCAGTGCCGGCGCCAGGGCGCCGATCGCCAGGCAGCCCAGCACGTTCACCACCAGGGTGCCCCAGGGGAAACCGCGCCCCAGCCAGCGCGCCGCCAGGTCGCCTACCGCCAGGCGCGCCATACCACCCAGCGCTCCTCCCACTGCCACCAGCCCCAGGCCGACGATGCCGCCGCTCATGATCCGTCTCCGCATGAATTCGCCAACATGCTAACGAAGCCGGGGGAAGCCGACAAAAAAACGCCACCCGAGGAGGGTGGCGCAGGGGGCATGCTTGCCTTGCAGGGAATATCGCCGTGGAGGCTTGAAAACAAAGATGACATAGACTTCGACATATGTACAACTCTCGTACACCATTGTAGGACGCTCGAGACTCGACGCCTTTCCCCCAGACTGGGAAGATGCCGACTATTACCATGCCTCACACCCACGCCACGACAAGGAGGCCCATCGCGTGACGCTCCCCAGACGAACCCTCTATCTGCTCAGCGGCTGGCTCCTGGCCTGTCTGCTGCTGGTCTCGGGCCCGCTGCAGGCACAGCAGAACCCCGACGGCCAGCAGGCGGCCAACGCCACCCTGGCCAGCCTGCTGGAGAATCCCGAGACGCGCCAGCAGCTGATCGACCAGCTGCGCGCCCAGGCCCAGGCGCCGGCCGATGCCGCCACCGAGGCGGCCAAGGAGGTCGCCAGCGAGCCCTCGCTGCCGCGCCAGCTGGCCAACGCCACCAGCCACGTCGTCGATGAGCTGGGCGGACAGATCGGCCGCGCGGCCGATACCCTGGTCAGCCTGTTCGAGGGCGGCCTGGGTGACGACAGCGGCTTCGACATGGCCGCCTTCACCAGCGCCGCCATCAACCTCGGCATGGTCATCCTGGCGACCTTCGTGCTGTTCGTCGTCATCCGCCGACTCGCCCGACCGCTCTTCACCCGCCTCAGCCAGTGGTCGCTGAACGGCCAGGGCCTGCAGCCGCTGCTGCGGCTGGTGCTGTGCGTCGGCGTCGCGGCGCTGATCGATGCCCTGGTGGTGGCCCTGGCCTACGTCGGCGGCAATCTGGTCGCCACCTTCGCGGTGGGCGAGAGCGGCGAACTCTCCACCCGCGCCTCGCTGTTCCTCAACGCCTTCCTGGTCATCGAGCTGCTCAAGGCCGCGGTGCGGATGCTGTTCGCCTCGCACTACGAGGGGCTGCGGCTGCTGCCCATCGGGGCCGACAGCGCGCGCTACTGGAACCGCTGGATCGCCCGCCTGATCGGCCTGGCCGGCTACGGCCTGATGGTGGGGGTGCCGCTGGTCAACGTCTACCTGTCGCCGTCGCTGGGCAGCGCCGTGGGCACCCTGATCATGCTCGGCGCCTACGTCTACGCCCTGGCCGTGGTGCTGCGCAATCGCCAGCCCCTGCGCCAGGCCCTGAACCACAAGGCCGGGCAGACCACCATGACCGCCAGCCGGGTCTCGCTGCAGCTGTTCGCCCGCACCTGGCACCTGTTCGCGCTGGCCTACTTCACGGTGGTGCTGGTGCTGACCCTGACCCGCCCCGAGACCGCCCTGCCCTTCGTGCTGCTGGCCACGCTCAAGACGCTGGTGACCGTGCTGGCGGGCATGCTGATCTCGTCCTTCCTGACCCAGACCATCGGCCGCCGCATTCGCCTCAACGACGATCTGCGTCGCAAGCTGCCGCTGCTGGAGGCGCGGCTCAACAGCTACGTGCCCACCGCGCTGCGGGTCGTGCGCGCCGTGATCCTGATCGTGGTGGTGATGCTGGTGCTGAACGCCTGGGGCGCCTTCGACCTCGCCGCCTGGTACGCCTCCGAAGCCGGCCGCAGCCTGGTCGGCAAGCTGGTCAGCGTGTTCGTGATCCTGGCAGTAGCCGCCGGCGCCTGGCTGGGGCTGGCCAGCCTGATCGAGCACAAGCTGAACCCCGAGACCGGCGGCGGCATGCCCTCGGCCCGGACCCAGACCCTGCTGGCGCTGTTCCGCAACGCCCTGGCCATCGCCCTGATCACGCTGACGGCGATGATCGTGCTGTCCGAGATCGGCATCAACATCGGCCCGCTGATCGCCGGCGCCGGGGTGCTGGGCCTGGCCATCGGCTTCGGCGCCCAGAAGCTGGTGCAGGACATCATCACCGGGGTCTTCATTCAGATCGAGAACGCCATGAACACCGGCGACGTGATCACGGTGGGCGGGGTCACCGGGGTGGCCGAGAAGCTGAGCATCCGCTCGGTGGGCATCCGCGACCTCTCCGGCACCTACCACATCGTGCCCTTCTCCAGCGTCGACACCGTCTCCAACTACATGCGCGACTTCGCCTACCACGTCGGCGAGTACGGCATCGCCTACCGCGAGGACATCGACCAGGCGATCCAGGCCCTGCGCGACGCCTTCGACGACCTCGCCAACGACGAGGAGCAGAAGGCCAAGCTGCTGGAGCCGCTGGAAGTGGCCGGGGTCATCGCGCTGGCCGACAGCTCGGTCAACATCCGCGTGCGCCTGATGACCACCCCGGGCGACCAGTGGGCCGTGGGCCGCGCCTACAACCGGCTGGTCAAGCTGCACTTCGACGCCGCCGGCATCGAGATTCCCTTCCCGCACACCACGCTCTACTTCGGGGAGAACAAGGACGGCAGCGCGCCGCCGGCCAACCTGCGCATCCTCGACAAGCAGGCCGCCGGATCCGACGAGCATCGTCAGCAGGACGCCCACTTCGGCCCGGCCGATACCGGCGCCGCCCGGGAGGTCCACAACCAGGACGACGGCAGCTGAGCCGTGCCCGGGCGGCGTCCGCGGATGCCGCCCGGGTTTCCCCATGCCCTCCGCCACGCTCCCTGACAGACGGCGGAACGCACCACGAAGAAGGGGCTGCCGATCGGCAGCCCCTTCTCTTGTTTCCTGCTCTCTGGTTGACTGGCCCGCCGGGCGCCGGCGGGCGCGGATGTGCTCGCTCAGGAGGCCTGACGGGCGCCGTTGCGCGCCAGGGTATCCTCGGGCTCGGTGGGCTGAGGCAGCGAGGGCAGCGACTTGTCGAGCAGCTCGACGCTGCGGCGATAGTAGAGCTGGCTCTTGTTGTGCTCGCCCAGGTTGGCATAGAGCCGCGCCAGCTCGGCGCACACCACGCCGCTCGGGCGCTGGCGCTGACTGGCCTCGAAGTACTCCTGGGCCTTGCCCCAGTAGGCGTTGCGCAGCGACAGGCGCCCCAGGGTCAGCAGCAGATCCGGGTCATTGGGCCGCTCCTGCAGCCACTTCTCGGCCACCACCAGCTGGCGGGCGGCATCCACCTCGAGCAGACCGTAGCGGAGTACCAAGCGGCTGTCCCACTGCTCCTTGAGCGAGTGACGCAGCAGGCGCTCGGCGATGCCCTGCTCGTTGCCGCGCACCAGCGCCTCGGCGTAGAGCACGATCAGCTCGACCTTGTTGCGCAGCTCCTCGGGCATGTCGGCCCACAGGTTGCGTACCCGCTCGATGTCGCCCGGCTGGCGGGCCTCACGGGTGATCAGCTCGCGATAGGCCTGCAGCTCGAGCTGCTCGCGTTCCTCGCTGGAAATCAGCTGCTGGGCGCCCAGCCGCGGCAGCAGGCGGCGCAGGCCGTCCCAGTCGCTGAGGCTGATGTAGGCCTGCTTAAGCTGCTTGAGCACCTGTGGATGGTTGGGCAGATGGCGATCCAGGCGGGTGAGGATGGCCAGAGCCTCCTCGTACTGCTGGCGGTCCAGCATCAGCTGGGCCTGCATCATGCCCACCGCGGTGTCGGCGCCCTCGGTGCTGAGATGCGCGCGCTTGAGCAGGGTGTCGGCCTGCTCGTAGCGGCCCTGGTAGTGGGCCGCCAGCGCCGCGGAGAGGTAGTTGACCAGCGGTGTGCTGGAATCGTCGGCGGCCTTGACCAGCGACTTCTCGGCGCGCTTCCAGCGGCCCTCGGCCAGCGCCACCAGGCCGCGCACGGTGCGCTTCATGGCGGTGCGGTTGCGCGAGCGGCTGTTCCACACCTTGAAGCGCGACACCGGCCGCGACAGGCGCATCAGCAGGCGCAGCGCGAAGTGCAGCACGATGAAGGCGGCCAGCAGCAGCACCAGGCCGAACCAGAAGGAGGTCTGATAGGAGGTGTCGCCGACGCGCACCAGCCAGTAGCCGGGCACCGACATCATCAGCTGGCCGAACAGGGCCCCGACCGCGAGCCCGACGACGATGAGCAGGATCAGCTTTCTCATGATTCACCCCCCGAGGCGCTGCCACCGCCCTCGTGGCGATTGTCGATGAACTCGGCCATGGCCTGCTGGGAGCCGCTGATGTCCGGCAGCTCGGGGTGGATGTTGCGGCCCTTGAGCTCCTCGAGACGCGACATGACCGACTTCACGCCGTCATTGTCGGTGTCGTAGTAGCCGCGGAGCAGGGTCAGCGCCTTGTCCAGGCTGGCATCAAAGAGCTCCTGCTCCTCCTTGAGCAGCGCCAGCTGCGCCTGCTCGAGGATCAGCCGCACGCTCTGGCGCAGGTAGGATTCCTGCTCCGGCGAGATCAGCGCCTCCAGGGCCTCGTCATGCTTGCGCACCGTGACCAGGTCCTTGAGCTCGCTGCCGAAACGGGCCAGCTGCTGCTTCCAGGTGCCGCTCGGCGCCTCCTCGATGGTGGAGTTGGCGGCGATCTGGTCGATGTCCTGGGCCAGCGGCAGGCCGGCGATCTGTTCCTGCTCGGCGTTGAGCGCCAGGTAGAGGCCGGTGCGGTCGATCCGCGGCACGGCGTCCAGCGCCGCCAGCTCGGAGGCGATCTCGCGGCGCACCGGCAGCAGTGCCGGGTTGTCGGCATCGCGCAGTCGGGCATCGGCGGTGCGCAGCAGCGCCGCCGAGCCCTCGACGTCGCGCTCCAGCTGCAGGCGCTGGTTGGCCAGGCGCAGCAGGTAGGCGGCCTCGGCATGGAGCCAGTCGCGCGAATCGGTCTTCTGCTCGCGGGACAGCTGCTCGAGGACCCGGTCGAGGGCGTCATCGACGTTGCCGCGATAGTCGGAGAACTCGCTACGCAGGTCACCGATGGCGGCTTCGCGCTCGCTCTGGCCGCTTTCCAGCTGCGCGGCCAGGTCGTCCAGCGCGCCTTGGCTGGCGGGCTGCTCGGGCAGCGCGGCCAGGCTCTGCTGCTGGGCGTCGAGGCGCTGCCAGACCTGCCAGCCGAAGTAGGCGCCGCCGACGCCGAGCAGGATCACCAGCCCCAGCGCCACGGCGCCGGACTTGCCGCCCCGCTTGCCGCCGGACGCGCCTTCATCGCCACCGGCTCCCTTGCCGCCCTGGCCAGCCGCAGCGCCGGTGGGCGTCGTCTTGCCCTGGGAGGGCCTGGCGCCGCCCTTGCCGGCGCCGCTGGTCGCATCGGACTTGCTGGCAGCGGGTTTATTCGTTTCGGGCTTGGCGGCACTCGACGCGGCGGTCGCGTCGCTGCGCTTGCCGTCGGACGAGGCCTTGTTCGCGTCTGCCGACGCCGACTTGCCGTCGGCCTGGGAGGTAGACGCCGAATCCCTGGCCGACTGCTGGGCGCCGCCCTTGCCACGCCGCCGGGAACGCCGCGACGAGGAAGTGTTGCCGCCCTGGCTCGCCTCGGCCTCGACCTGGGGCGACGAGTCGGCGTCATTCCCGGCGCCGGAGGGCGTCTGTTGTTCGTCCTGATCGTTGTGTTGCTTGCTCATCTGTCGCTAGCCCTTTTCGAGATCGTCATGATCGACATCGGCCCTCTCCGGGTCTTCCTCGGCCACGGCCTTCGCCAGCGCGGCGGGCGTGGCCCCCGCCGCCACCACGGGGCGACGAAACCCCAGCGTGCCGGCCAGTGTAGCCAACCGGGTACTGGACACGATTAGCGGTTGGTGCAAGGCGGCGCGCGAGCACCATCTTGCCAGATGTTCGAGGATTTCTCCGCTGGAGGCCACCAGCGCCCGATAGTCACCGCTGGCGAGCCGGCGCCGGAAGGCGGCGTCGGGGTCGAGCAGGCGGCGGCGGTAGAGCGCCAGCCGGGTCAGCTGGGCGCCGCGAGCGGCGAGGGTATCGCCGAGCAGCGCCCGGCCACCCTCGCCCGCCGCCAGCAGCACGGGCTGCTCGTCGAGGCGCTGTAGCGACCCCAGGCCGAGCAGCGCCTCGCTGGTGTCGCCGTCACCGGCAGGCGGCAGATGCACGCGCACGCCCAGCTCGCGATGCAGCACCTCGGCGGTGGCCGCGCCCACGGCATAGTAGTCGATGCCCACCGGCAGCTGCGGCCAGTAGCGATCCAAGGCCTCGGCCAGGCACTCGGCGGCGAAGGGGCTGACCACCACCACCCGCCGGAACCGATCGAAATCGAGCCAGGCATTGCGATGCGCCTGGCTCTCCGGCAGCGGCTCGAGGGCCATGACCTCGCCGCGCTCGACGACGTAGCCACGCGCGGCGATGGCCTCGGCCAGCGCCGCGGCCCGCGGGCCGGGACGGCAGATCAGCACCGGCGCGTTCGCCATCAGCCGGCGCCGTAGACCTCGGCGAGAATGTCGCCGGCACCCATCTCCAGCAGCTCCTCGGCGACGCGGATGCCCAGCGCTTCCGGCTCGTGGATCGAGCCGCGGCCCTCGGCGCGCAGCACTTCGGTGCCCTCGGGATTGCCGACCAGGGCACGCAGCCACAGGGTCTGGCCGTCATCCTCGAACACGGCATGGCCACCGATCGGCACCTGGCAGCCGCCCTCGAGACGGGTGTTCATGGCGCGTTCGGCGCGCACCCGAGTGGCCGTGGCCGGGTCGTCGAGCGGTGCCAGCAGCGAGATCAGCTCGGCGTCATGCATGCGGCACTCGATGCCCAGCGCCCCCTGACCGCAAGCCGGCAGGCAGACCTCCGGCGGCAGTTCCATGGTGATGCGCTCGCCGAGCCCCAGGCGCTTGAGGCCCGAGGTGGCCAGCAGGATGGCCTCGAACTCGCCGTCGTCGAGCTTGCCGAGGCGGGTCTGGACGTTGCCGCGCAGGCTCAACACCTCGAGGTCGGGGCGCGCCTCGCGCACCTGCAGCCCGCGGCGCAGGCTGGAAGTGCCGACGCGGGCCCCCTCGGGCAGCTCGTCCAGCGAGGCATAGTGGTTGGAGACGAAGGCGTCGGTGGGCTCGGCCCCCGCCAGGATCACCGACAGCCCCAGGCTCTCGGGGAAGTGCATCGGCACATCCTTCATGGAGTGCACGGCGATGTCGGCGCGACCGTCGAGCATCGCCTCCTCCAGCTCCTTGACGAACAGCCCCTTGCCGCCGACCTTGGCCAGCGGCGTGTCGAGGATCTGATCGCCGCGGGTGGACATCGGCACCAGCTCCACCTCGAGGCCGGGATGCGTCGCCATCAGGCGATCACGCACGTGTTCGGCCTGCCACAGGGCCAGCTGGCTCTTGCGAGTGGCGATACGCAGCGTTGTCATGGCTTGCACAGGCGTTTTCTCCGTCCCGGTTTCATTGCGCCGGCGCCTTCGCGCGGGCGCCCGGTGATCTCTGATATGCCTTCATCATAAAGTACCCGACAGGCCAGGAAAAACGCAGCCCCCCCGGGCGCTGCCGCGAACGGTCGCCCGGCGGCACGCCGAAGGCGCCGCCGAGCAGGCCGCCATGCCCCTCGCCTGGCCCGTGGACTCTGGTACACTTTCCGCCATGTCAAGCCGGCACGGCCCGCCGCTCGCCGCCTCCCTCTTACCGTCATGCAGGATGTCAGCCCGATGAGCCAAACCCCGACGAACGACAGCACCAACCAGTCCTGGGGCGGCCGCTTCAGCGAGCCCACCGACGCCTTCGTCGCCCGCTTCACCGCCTCGGTCGACTTCGACCGGCGCCTGGCCCACCACGACATCCAGGGCTCTCGCGCCCACGCCACCATGCTGGCGCGGGTCGGCGTGCTGACCGAGGACGAGCGCGACGCCATCCTGGCAGGCCTCGACGAGGTCCAGGCGGAGATCGAGGCCGGCACCTTCGAGTGGTCGGTGGCGCTCGAGGACGTGCACATGAACATCGAGGCGCGGCTCACCGACAAGATCGGCATCACCGGCAAGAAGCTGCACACCGGCCGCTCACGCAACGACCAGGTGGCCACCGACATCCGCCTGTTCCTGCGCGACGAGATCGACACCGTGGCCGCCGAGCTCTCCCGCCTGCGCCAGGGCCTGATCGCGCTGGCCGAGCGCGAGGCCGACACCATCATGCCCGGCTTCACCCACCTGCAGACCGCCCAGCCGGTGACCTTCGGTCACCATCTGCTGGCCTGGCAGGAGATGCTGTCCCGCGACCACGAGCGCCTGCTCGACTGCCGCAAGCGGGTCAACGTGCTGCCGCTGGGCGCCGCCGCCCTGGCCGGCACCACCTACCCGATCGACCGCCACGTGACCGCCGAGCTGCTGGGCTTCGACCGCCCGGCCGAGAACAGCCTCGACGCCGTCAGCGATCGCGACTTCGCCATCGAGTTCACCGCCTTCGCCAGCACCCTGCTGATGCACCTGTCGCGCATGAGCGAGGAGCTGGTGCTGTGGACCAGCGCCCAGTTCGACTTCATCGACCTGCCCGACCGCTTCTGCACCGGCTCCTCGATCATGCCGCAGAAGAAGAACCCGGACGTGCCGGAGCTGGTGCGCGGCAAGACCGGCCGCGTCTACGGCCACCTGATGGGCATGCTGACGCTGATGAAGTCCCAGCCGCTGGCCTACAACAAGGACAACCAGGAGGACAAGGAGCCGCTGTTCGACGCCCTGACCACCGTGCAGGACTGCCTCAAGGCGTTCGCCGACATGGTGCCGGCCATCGAGGCCAAGGCCGACAGCATGCGCGAGGCCGCGCGCAAGGGCTTCTCCACCGCCACCGACCTGGCGGACTACCTGGTGTGCCGCGGCGTGGCCTTCCGCGACGCCCACGAGATCGTCGGCCAGTCCGTGGCCTACGGCCTGCGCGAGGGCAAGGACCTGTCCGACATGAGCCTCGAGGAGCTGCGCCAGTTCTCCGACGTGATCGAGCAGGACGTGTTCGAGGTGCTGACCCTCGAGGGCTCGGTGGCCGCGCGCAACCACATCGGCGGCACCGCCCCGGACCAGGTGCGCGCCGCCGCCCAGCGCGCCCGCGAGGCCCTGGCCGCGCTGGGAGCCCCGGGAGGCGAAGGCTGATGCGCCGCCTCGCTCCCCTCGCCCTGCTGACGCTCGCCCTGCTGGCCGGCTGCGGCCAGAAGGGTCCGCTCTACCTGCCCGGCGACGAGGCCGCGGCGGAGCGCTACGCGCCCCAGAGCGCCCAGCAGGATGCCGACACCCAGGACAACGACGATTCCCAAGGCAACGACGCCAACGCCGACGACACCCGCAGCGCCGAGGAAGACTGATGGACCATTTCGAATATCGCGACGGCGTCCTGTACGCGGAAGACGTGCCGCTGCCGCAGCTGGCCGAGGAGTTCGGCACGCCCTGCTACGTCTACTCCAAGGCCACCCTGGCGCGCCACTTCCGCGCCTACACCGAGGCCTTGGGCAGCCACCCGCACCTGATCTGCTACGCGGTGAAGGCCAACTCCAATCTGGCGGTGCTGAACCTGCTGGCCCGCCTCGGCGCCGGCTTCGACATCGTCTCGGTGGGCGAGCTGGAACGGGTGCTGGTGGCCGGCGGCGACCCGGCCAGGATCGTGTTCTCCGGCGTGGCCAAGGAAGAGAACGAGCTCGAGCGCGCGCTCTCGGTGGGCATCAAGTGCTTCAACGTCGAGTCCCGGGCCGAGCTCGAGCGGCTCAACGCCGTGGCCCGCGGCATGGGCAAGGTCGCCCCGGTCTCGCTGCGCGTCAATCCTGACGTCGACGCCGGCACCCATCCCTACATCTCCACCGGGCTGAAGGACAACAAGTTCGGCATCCCGGTCGACGAGGCCCATGAGGTCTACCGTCGGGCCGCGGCCATGGAGCACGTCCGCGTCGCCGGGCTGGACTGCCATATCGGCTCCCAGCTCACCGACACCACGCCCTTCCTCGACGCCCTCGACCGGCTGCTGGTGCTGCTCGAGAAGCTGCGCGAGGACGGCATCGAGATCGAGCACCTCGACCTCGGCGGCGGCCTCGGCGTGACCTACCAGGACGAGCGTCCGCCCCAGCCGTTCGACTACGCCACCGCGCTGCTCGAGCGACTGTCGCGCTGGCCGGGCAGCGAGCGTCTGACGCTGCTGTTCGAGCCGGGCCGCTCGATCGCCGCCAACGCCGGCGTGCTGCTGACCCGCGTCGAGTTCCTCAAGCCCGGCGAGACCAAGAACTTCGCCATCGTCGATGCGGCCATGAACGACCTGATCCGGCCCTCGCTGTACCAGGCCTGGCAGGCGATCCTCGCCGTCGACACCACCGGCGAACGCGCCAGCGACACCTACGACGTGGTCGGCCCGGTGTGCGAGACCGGCGACTTCCTCGGCAAGGACCGCGAGCTCGCCATCGCCCCGGGTGACCTGCTGGCGGTGCGCTCTGCCGGCGCCTACGGCTTCGTCATGGCCTCCAACTACAACAGCCGCCCGCGCCCGGCCGAGGTGATGGTCGACGGCGATCGCGCCCACCTGGTGCGCCGCCGCGAGCGGCTCGAGGACCTGTGGGCCGGCGAGGCGGTACTGCCGGACGACAGCGCGGAGACGCCCTGATGCTGCTGCAGTTCACCAAGATGCACGGGCTCGGCAATGACTTCATGGTGGTCGACCTGATCAGCCAGCGGGCGCGGCTGCGCGACGAGCAGATCCGCGCCCTGGCCGATCGCCGCTTCGGCATCGGCTTCGACCAGCTGCTGGTGGTCGAGCCGCCGCGCGATCCGGACATGGATTTCCGCTACCGGATCTACAACGCCGACGGCAGCGAGGTGGAGAACTGCGGCAACGGCGCCCGCTGCTTCGCCCGCTTCGTGCGTGACCAGCGCCTCACCCACAAGCACGAGATTCGCGTCGAGACCGCCGGCGGCCCCCTGACCCTGGTGGTCGAGGAAGACGAACGGGTTCGCGTCGACATGGGCACCCCGCGTTTCGCGCCCGAGGCGCTGCCGTTCGAGGCCGACGAGGACCGCCCACTGCACGCACTCACCGTCGAGGGCGAGTCCCTCAAGGTCGGCGTGGTGTCGATGGGCAACCCCCACGCGGTGCTGCGGGTCGACGACATCGACAGCGCGCCGGTAGCGCGCCTGGGCCCAGCCATCGAGCATCACCCGCGCTTTCCGAGACGGGTCAATGCCGGCTTCATGCAGGTCGTGTCGCCGCATGAGATTCGCCTGCGCGTCTTTGAACGCGGCAGCGGCGAGACCCTGGCCTGCGGCACCGGCGCCTGCGCGGCGGTGGCCACCGGCATCCGCCTGGGCTGGCTCGAGAGCCCGGTCACCGTGCACCTGCCCGGCGGCGATCTCGAGATCGCCTGGCCCGGCGACGACGCCCACCTGACCATGACCGGACCCGCCACGCGGGTCTTCGAGGGACGCGTACCCCTGGCATAAAGACCGACAACACCGCGCGCCCAACGCAGAGGAGAGATCGCCCATGAGCCAAGCCGCCCCCGAGCCGCGCAAGACCCTGGACCCCGACGTCGTCGCCCAGTGGCTGGCCCGCCATCCCGACTTCTTCGTCGGCCGCGAGGGGCTGCTGCAACAGCTGCGGGTGCCGCATCCCGAGGCCCGGGGCGCCACCTCGCTGTTGGAGCGTCTGGTGCACGACCTGCGCGGCCGCGCCGAACAGTCCGAATGGCGCCTCGAGCAGCTGCTCGAGTCGGCGCGGCACAACGAGGCCCAGTACCGCCGCACCCGCGAGCTGGTGCTGGCGCTGCTCGAGGCCGAGGACGGCGACGCCCTCGGCCAGGCGCTGGCGACCCAGTTCAGCGAGCGCTTCCAGACCCCGACGCTGGCGCTGTGGTGCCCGGCCGCGCTGACCGACGACGAGCCGAGCCCGCCCCAGGCGCCACGCCAGGTGCTCGACGACCATGCGGCCCAGCGTCTCAATGCCCTGCTCGACGGTCGGGCCAGCCGCTGCGCGCGGCTCACGCCCACCGACTGGAAGCGCCTGCTGCCCCACGCCCCGGCGCCCGACAAGGCCGGCTCCTGCGCCCTGGCGCGGCTGACCCTGGGCGAGCCCATGGGCTACCTGGTGCTGGCCAGCCCCGACCCGGACCACTTCCGCGCCAGCATGGACACCCTGTTCACCGAATACGTCGCCGACGTGGTCGCGCGGCTGCTGGTGCGGCTGGCCCCCGCCCGCCATGGCTGACACCACGCCGCTGACGCGCCAGGTCGAGGCCTGCCTCGCCGAGCTCGCCCGCACGGCGAGCCCGGCCACGGTGAGCGCCTATCGCCAGGACCTGGCGGCGCTCACCGCCTTTCTCGACGCCCAGGGCGTGGACGACGGCGGCGCGCTGGACGTGGCCCTGATGCGCCGCTTCCTCGGCGGCGAGCGGGCCGGCGGCCTGGCGCCGCGCAGCCTGGCCCGACGCCGCGCGGCGGTGGCGCGCTTCGCCGAATGGCTGCGGCGCGACGGTCGGCTGGCCCACAATCCGACCGAGCTGGTGCGCACGCCCAGGGCACCCAAGGACCTGCCGCGCCCGGTGGACGTGGACGCCCTGGCGCGCTTCCTCGATACGCCCCACGACGGCTCGCCGCTGGCGGTGCGCGACCAGGCCATGCTCGAGCTGTTCTATTCCAGCGGCCTGCGCCTGGCCGAGCTGGCCGCCCTCGACCTGACCGACCTCCAGCCCCAGCGGGTGCGGGTGCTGGGCAAGGGCGGCAAGCCGCGCCAGGTGCCGGTGGGCGCACGCGCTCGCCAGGCGCTGGACGCCTGGCTAGGCGTCCGCGGCGCCCTGGCCGGCGACGGCGAGAGCGCGCTGTTCGTCGGCGCCCGCGGCGGGCGCCTCGGCCACCGGGCGATCCAGCAGCGCCTGGCCCAGCTGGCCCGCCGGCGCGGCCTCGACGAACACCTGCATCCGCACCGGCTGCGCCACTCCTTCGCCAGCCACCTGCTCGAATCCAGCCAGGACCTGCGCGCGGTCCAGGAACTCCTGGGCCATGCCCACCTGTCCACCACTCAGGTCTACACCCGGCTGGACTGGCAGCACCTGGCCGCCGGGTACGACGCGGCACACCCCCGGGCGCGACGCCGCCCCGACGACAGCGACACTTCCCCATGACGCCACGCCCTCTCCATCCCCACGGCCAGCGCCCCCTCCAGGCCCTGACCTTCGACCTCGACGACACCTTGTGGGACAACCAGGGCGTGATGGCCCTGACCGAGGAGGGCCACTACGCCTGGCTCGACGAGTCCCTCGCCGAGTGGCTCGCCGCACGCGGCGAGCACGCACTGGGCCGCTTCGCCGAGCGGCAGCCGATCGAGGCCTACCAGCGCCGCCGGCGCGAGCTGGCCGAGCGCCATCCGCTGCGCCGCGGCGACTTCACCTGGATTCGCGAGCAGGCGCTGCGCGCGCTGCTGGAAGACTTCGGCCTGCCGCGTTCGGCGGCCTGGATGTGGGCGCTGGCGGCCATGGAGCAGTTTCACGGCCTGCGCCTGCGCGTCTCGCCCTATCCGGAAGTCGAACCGATGCTCGAGGACCTGCGTCGGCGCTACCGGCTGGCCTCGATCACCAACGGCAATCTGGCCTTCCACCGGCTGCCGCTGTCGCGCCACTTCGAGGTCTCGATCGCCGCCGGCGAGATGCACGCGCCCAAGCCGGATCCGCGCTGCTTTTTGATGACGCTGGCCAAGCTGGGCACCACGCCCGAGCGGGCGATGCATATCGGCGATTCCTGGCAGGAGGACATCCTGCCGGCGGTGCGGCTGGGCATGCAGGCGGCCTGGATCGCCGGCGATACGCCCCACGGCGAGGCGATGCCGGCGGGCGTGCACCGGCTCTCGCATATCCGCGAGCTGCCGGCGCTGCTAGAGAGGCTGGGTAAGGAATGATCCGCGTGGGAAACGGGAACCCCGAGGAAAAACACGGCGAGCGACGGCCAGGCTAGGCAACCGACGCCGCAGAAGCGGAGTTTACGAGCAGTCAATGAGCATGCTAAGGCGGCGGTTAACGCCGCCTGGACGAGCGCAGTCCGTTTTTACCGGGGTTCGGAGAGCAGCCAGTCGTCGAGGCGCTGATGCACCTCCTCGATGCCCTCTTTCTTGAGCGCCGAGAACAGCTGCACGGTCACCAGGTCCTCCCACTCGCGCAGCCGCGAGCGCACCTGCTGCAGGGCGTTCTTGGCCGCGCCGCGCTTCAGCTTGTCGGCCTTGGTCAGCAGGATGAGCACCGGCATGTCGGCCTCGTCGGCCCAGCCGAGCAGGGTCTGGTCGAACTCGGTGAGCGGATGGCGCACGTCCATCAACAGCACCAGGCCGCGCAGCGAGGCGCGCCGGCGCAGGTAGTCGGCCAGGTGGTGCTGCCACTCGCGTTTCACCTGTTCGGGGACCTTGGCGTAACCGTAGCCCGGCAGGTCGACCAGGCGCAGCGCGTCGCCCTCGTCCAGCGAGAAGAAGTTGATCAGCTGGGTCCGGCCCGGGGTCTTGGAGGTGCGCGCCAGCGCCTTCTGGCGGGTCAGGGCATTGATGGCGCTGGACTTGCCGGCGTTGGAGCGGCCGGCGAAGGCGACCTCGGCGCCGCCGTCGGCCGGGCATTTCGCCAGGGTCGGGGCGCTGGTGATGAAGCGGGCGGCCTGGTAGTTGAGGCGCGACATGGCGGGGTTCCTGACGTCGATCAAGGGCGCCGCGGGTTGCATTTCCGCGATACCGGTGTTCCTTTATACTGCAGTCGATTTTGCCTGCGGCCGGAGACGGCAGTATACACCGTGCGCCCAACGCCAGCGACAGGCGGCCCCGCCCGCTCAACAACAAACGGCAGTGTGGATTCGCGATGAGAAAGCTACTGGCCAGCCTGGCCCTCCCCCTTCTCGCCATCGGCGGCGCCCATGCCGCCTCCCTGGCGGATGCCGACGCCGCCGCCGGCCAGCAAAAGGCCGCGGCCTGCGCCGCCTGCCACGGCCAGCAGGGCGTCGGCATCACGCCGGCCTTTCCCAATCTGGCCGGCCAGCAGGCGTCCTATCTGGCCAAGCAGATCATGGACATCCGCGACGGCAAGCGTCAGGTGCCACAGATGGCCGGCCAGGTGGACGACTTCTCCGACCAGGACGCCTGGGACGTGGCCGCCCACTTCGCCGCCATGGAACCGGCGCTGGGACAGGCCGATCCCGATCCCGCCCTGGTCGAGCGCGGCCGCGAACTGTATCACGCCGGCGATCTGGAGCAGGGCATTCCGGCCTGCGCCGCCTGCCACACCCCGACCGGCGCCGGCATCGGCAGCGCCGGCTATCCGGCCCTGTCGGGCCAGCAGCGCGACTATGTCGTCACCACGCTGCAGGCCTTCGCCGCCGGCGAACGCGCCAACGACCCCAACGCCATCATGCGCGACATCGCCGCCAAGATGAGCGACCGCGACATGGAAGCGGTGGCCAACTACGTGCACGGCCTGCACTGAGCCCCGCCTTCGGCATCGCCGGGAACCCCGGGACCCGGCGAAGACTCCAAGGCCGCGAACGCCGTTTCCGGATGGCGGCGTACCGAACACCTCACTTCAAGGAGAGACTCCCCGCATGTTCAAGACATTGATGGTCGCCGTGGCCGGCCTCGGCCTGTCCACCCTCGCCTCCGCCGCCGATCTGGTCGCCGGCCAGGATTACACCGTGCTCGACGAGCCGGTGCACACCCAGGTCGCCGACGACAAGATCGAGGTCACCGAGGCCTTCTGGTACGGCTGCCCGCACTGCTATGCCCTGGAAGACACGCTCAACGCCTGGGTCGCCGAGCTGCCCGACGACGTCGAGTTCCAGCGCATGCCGGCCACCATGGGGGGCGCCTGGAATCGCCACGCCACGGCCTTCTACGCCGCCAAGGCGCTGGGCATCCAGCAGGCGATGCACAGCGACTTCTTCGACGCCATTCACGAGAAGGGCGCTCAGCTGACCGACGACGACGAGATCGCGGCCTTCTTCAGCCAGTACGGCGTCACCAAGCAGGAGGCCCTCGACGCCCTGCACTCCTTTGGCGTCAAGTCCGAGGTCAACCGGGCCCATGCGCGGATGCGCAACATGCAGCTGATGGGCGTGCCGGCGCTGATCGTCGACGGCCGCTTCGTGGTGACGCCGAGCAGCGCCGGCAGCCTCGACAACATGCCCCAGATCGCCGGTGCCCTGGTCGATCAGGTGCGCGAGGAGCGGGCCGAATAACATGAGCCACCAGGCCGAGGACACGCCTCTGAAGCTGCTGACCTTCAATCTGCAGGTAGGCATCCAGACCTCGGCCTACCATCACTATCTGACCCGCGGCTGGCAGCACCTGCTGCCTCACCCGCGGCGCAGCGAGCGCCTCGACGCCATGTGCGAGGTGCTCCGCGACTTCGACATCGTCGGCCTGCAGGAGGTGGACGGCGGCAGCTTTCGCTCCGGCCACGTCAACCAGGTCGACTACCTGGCCGCCCACGCCGGCTTCCCGCACCACTACCAGCAGCTCAACCGCAACCTCGGGCGCGTCGCCCAGCACAGCAACGGCCTGCTGGCCAAGCTGACGCCATCGCGCATCGAGGAGCATCGCCTGCCCGGCACCCTGCCCGGCCGCGGGGCCATCCATGCCCGCTTCGGCGAGGGTCCCGACGCCCTGCACGTGTTCGTCGCCCACCTGGCGCTGAGCCATCGCGGTCGCGTGCGCCAGCTCGACTACCTCAGCGAGCTGGTCCAGCCGCTGCGCCACGTGGTGGTGATGGGCGATCTCAACTGCACGCCGGACCAGATCCACGCCCACTCGCGCTTCCGCGAGGCGCTGCCGCTGCATCCGGTGCGCCCGCCGCTCAGCTATCCCTCCTGGCAGCCGCGCCGGGCCCTGGACCACATCCTGCTCTCCGATTCGCTGGAGGCCGATCGCGTCGAGGTGCTGGACCACCTGTTCTCCGACCACCTGCCGGTGGCGATCGAGATCCGCCTGCCCGAGGCCTGCCGCGCCAGCCTGTTCCACCCCTGAGGCCCTGAACCCCCTCAGGGGTAAGACCAATGTCCCACCCGGCATGCCGACAGGCGTTGACGAATTCCCGTATAGTCGGCTGGGCCGTTTCAACGCACGGCGCTAATATCTCGACATCATTGCAACCTCGAGCGATTACCCATGCCTCCCACCCACGAGCTACCGAGCCTCCTGGCCCGGCTCGACCGCTTTTCCGAGTGGCTCGGCCGTAGCCTCTCCTGGCTGATCCTGCTGATGATGCTGGTCCAGTTCCTGATCGTGGTGCTGCGCTATGCCTTCAGCATCAACAGCATCCCCATGCAGGAATCGGTGATGTACATGCACGCCACGGTGTTCATGCTCGCCGCCGGCTACACCCTGCGCCACGGCGGACACGTGCGGGTGGACATCTTCTATCGGGCCATGACGGCGAAGCGCAAGGCGCTGGTCGACCTGCTGGGCACGCTGTTCCTGCTGCTGCCCTTCATGGCGTTCGTGATCCTGTCCAGCCTGGGCTACGTGAGCAAGTCCTGGGCGATCCTCGAGAGCTCGCCGGACACCGGCGGCATTCCCGGCGTGTTCCTGCTCAAGACGCTGATCCCGGTGTTCGCCGGGCTGATGATCCTGCAGGGCCTGGTCGAGGCCTCGCGCAACCTGTTCATCCTGACCGGCCGCATCGATCCCGATGCCGACGTGCCCGACCACCACGAGGAGCACCTGTGATGCTGGAGTTCATGCCACTGGTGCTGTTCGCCGTGATCTGCACCGTCCTGATGTTCGGCTATCCGGTCGCGCTGTCGCTGGCCGGCACCGCCCTCGCCTTCGCCGGGCTGGGCTTCGGCCTGGAATCGCTGGGCATCGACGCCAACTTCGACGGCGGCTACCTGGCCGCCTTCCCCAACCGCCTCTACGGCATCATGAGCAACCAGACGCTGCTCGCGGTGCCACTGTTCGTGCTGATGGGGGTATTGCTGGAGAAGTCCCGGGTGGCGGAGACGCTGCTCGAGGCCATGGCCATGTTGTTCGGTTCGCTGCGCGGCGGCCTCGGCATCTCGGTGACCGTGGTCGGCATGCTGCTGGCCGCCTCCACCGGCATCGTCGGCGCCACCGTGGTCACCATGGGCCTGATGTCGCTGCCGACCATGCTCAAGCGCGGCTACAGCATGCCGCTGGCTACCGGCACCATCTGCGCCACCGGCACCCTGGGCCAGATCATTCCGCCGTCCATCGCCCTGGTGCTGCTGGGCGACGTGCTGTCCTCCGCCTACCAGCAGGCGCAGCTGTCGATGGGCATCTTCAGCCCCAAGACCGTCTCGGTGGGCGACCTGTTCATGGGCGCCCTGGTACCGGGCATGATCCTGGTCGGGCTCTATGTCGCCTACGTCGCCGTCACCGCCTGGCTCAAGCCGTCCTCCGCTCCGGCCGTGGATCGCCAGGAGCTGATGGCGGAGCTCGGTCACGAAGGCGGCCTGGGCATGCTGCTGCTCAAGGGGCTGGTGCCGCCGATCGTGCTGATCGTGATCGTGCTGGGCTCGATCCTCGGCGGCTTCGCCACGCCCACCGAGGCCTCGGCGGTCGGCGCCTTCGGCGCGCTGGTGCTGGCCCTGGCCTATCGCCGCCTGGACCTGGCCACCCTCAAGGAGGTGCTGCGCTCGACGGTCGACGTCACCACCATGGTGTTCCTGATCCTGATTGGTGCGGCGCTGTTCTCGCTGGTGTTCCGCGCCTACGGCGGCGAGGAGCTGGTCACCCACCTGTTCGAGAACATGCCCGGCGGCGTGGTCGGTGCCACCCTGATCGTGATGCTGGTGATCTTCCTGCTCGGCTTCATCCTCGACTTCATCGAGATCACCTTCGTGGTGGTGCCGATCGTCGGCCCGATCCTGCTGGCCATGGGCCTCGACCCGGTATGGCTGGGGATCATGATCGCCATCAACCTGCAGACCTCGTTCCTCACGCCGCCCTTCGGCTTCGCGCTCTTCTACCTGCGCGGGGTGGCGCCGGAATCGGTGCCGACCTCGGCCATCTACCGCGGCGTCGTGCCCTTCATCATCCTGCAGCTCGGCATGCTGATCGCGCTGTCGTTCTTCCCCCAACTGGCCACCTGGCTGCCGCAGCAGTTCTAGCGGCGGCACCCCCGGCCTAGCGTTGGCGCCCCGTGGATCGTCCAGGGGCGCCGGCGGCTACAGTGTCGGAAGCGACCAAGGTCCTTCCTCACGAAGGCCCGGCCCCGGCGCCGAGCCTTCTGCAGCCCTGCCCTACCGGAAAGCCCGGTTCAACAACGCCATAACAGATCAAGGGAGCAAGCATGCAACGCACGTCACTCGCCAAAGCCATTACCCTCGCCGGCGCCGCCACCGGCCTGCTGCTCGTCGGCGTCCAGGCCCAGGCCCAGGACACCTACGAGTGGAAGATGGTGACCTCCTGGCCCAAGAACTTCCCCGGCGTCGGCCAGGGTCCCGAGCGCCTCGCCAAGCTGGTCGACGAGATGTCCGACGGCCGGCTGACCATCGAGGTGTTCGGCGCCGGCCAGCTGGTACCCGGCTTCGAAGTCTTCGACGCCGTGTCCGAAGGCACCGCCGAGATGGGCCACTCCGCCTCCTACTACTGGAAGGGCAAGGCCCCGGCGGCGCAGTTCTTCGCCGCCGTGCCGTTCGGCATGAACGCCCAGGAGATGAACGCCTGGCTGCACTACGGCGGCGGCCTGGAGCTGTGGAACGAGCTGTACGAGCCGTTCGGCGTCGACGTCATGGCCGCCGGTGCCTCCGGCGTGCAGATGGGCGGCTGGTACAACAAGGAGATCAACTCGGTCGACGACCTGGACGGCCTGAAGATGCGCATGCCGGGCCTCGGCGGCGAGGTGATGAGCCGCATGGGCGTGGCGATCGTCAACATGCCGGGGGGCGAGATCTTCACCTCGCTGCAGTCCGGCGCCATCGACGCCACCGAGTGGATCGGCCCCTACAACGACCTGGCCTTCGGCCTCTACCAGGCCGCGGATTACTACTACTACCCGGGCTGGCACGAGCCGACGGTGATGTTCGAGGCGATCGTCAACGACGAGGCCATGCAGTCGCTGCCGGACGACCTCCAGGCGATCCTGCGCACCGCCATCCGCGACGTGAACCAGGACGTGCTCGACGAGTACACCGCGCGCAACAACGACGCCCTGGAGACCCTGGTCAACGAGCACGACGTCGAGCTGCGCCGCCTGCCGGACGACGTGCTGGCCGAGGCCAAGCGCATCTCCGCCGACGTGGTCGCCGAGCTGGCCGAGTCCAGCGACATGGCCGGCAAGATCTACGACTCCTATCGCGATTTCCAGGACAAGGTCGTGAACTACCACGCCATCTCCGAGCAGGCCTACTACAACGCCCGCAACCCGGAAGGCGACACCACCACCGCCGCCGAATAAGGCTCGGAGCCGCATAGGGGCACCGGGGACAGGACGTAGCGGGGGTTTTTGCCATGGATGGCAAAAGTTAGCGCCCATGGATGGGTTCACAGCGCCCCGCGCAGGCCTGTCGCCGGATCAGCCCCGGAGCTCAAGACAACAGCTGCACGCAACAGGGCCGCCTTCGGGCGGCCCTGCTGCGTTTGAAGGGCCCCGCCTACACGCAGTAGGGCGCCAGCCAGGCCTCGGCCAGCGCCAGCACCAGCGCATAGCGCCCGCCCTTGGCCACCAGGATCCACAGCGTGGCCCGCCACCAGGACAGCCGGAAGATGCCCGCCAGCACGGTCAGCGGATCGCCGATCAGCGGCGTCCACGACAGCAGCAGGCTGGCCTCGCCGAAGCGCCGATACCCGCGCTCCGCCCGTGCCAGCGCGGCGGGCGAGGCCGGAAACCAGCGACGGTCCTGGAAATGGCGGGCATAGCGCCCCAGCGCCACGTTGATCAGGCTGCCCAGCACGTTGCCCGCGGTGGCCGCCGCCCACAGCGCCGGCAGCGCCCCGCCCTGGCACCACTGCCGAGCCAGCCAGGCCTCTGAGCCGCCGGGCAGCAGGGTGGCGCTGGCCAGGGCGATCAGGAACAGGCTCAGCATGGCCGCCCACCCGGCCGCTGGCGTATGCTAGACGCCGGATTCACGCCACGAGACGACACACGATGTCCTCCATTCCTCATACGCTTACCATCGCCGGCTCCGACCCCTCCGGGGGCGCGGGCCTGCAGGGCGACCTCAAGACGCTCTCGGCGCTGGGCACCTATGCCACCAACGTGATCACCGCGGTGATCGCCCAGAACACCCGGGGCGTGGCCGCCGTGCACCCGGTGCCGGCGGCGGTGATCGGCGAGCAGCTCGAGAACCTGCTCGACGACGTACGCATCGACGCGGTGAAGATCGGCATGGTCGCCGACCGCGCCGTGGCCGAGACGCTGGCCGAGGTGCTCGGCCGCCGCCGGCCGCGCTGGATCGTACTCGACCCGGTGATGGTGGCCAAGAGCGGCGACATCCTGGTCGACGCCGCCGGCATCGCCGCGGTACGCGATGTGCTGGTGCCGCTGGCCGACGTCATCACCCCCAACCTGCCCGAGGCCGCGGTGCTGCTTGACGCCGAGACGCCGCGCACCCCGGACGCCATGGAGGCCATGCTGCCCGCGCTGCAGGCCCTCGAGGCGCCCTACGTGCTGCTCAAGGGCGGCCACCTGAGCGGCGAGACCTGCCCCGACCTGCTGGCCACGCCCGAGCGCAGCCAGTGGCTGCCGGCGCCGCGCATCGCCACCGAGAACCTGCACGGCACCGGCTGCGCGCTGTCCTCGGCCATCGCCGCCCATCTCGCCCACCTGCCGCCGGAGGCCGACGGCGAGGCCATCGTCGGCGCCATCGGCGAGGCCAAGCGCTGGCTGCATGCCGCCCTCGATGCCAGCCCTAAGCTGGCGGTGGGCCACGGCCGCGGCCCGGTGCATCACTTCCACGCCCGGTGGTGACGCGGCGCCTGCCGGTACCGGAAAAGCCACCTTGCAGGAGAGGCGGGGGGCGCCCATCCTGAAACGGCCATCTTCCGGCCGTACGAGGGTTGTGCCATGTCCCGCACCCTGCTGTTCGCCTGCGATCTCTCCGCCGAGAACCGCGCCGCCTTCGCCCGCGCCATCCGGCTGGCGAACGAGACCGGCGCCCGGCTCGACGTCGTCCACGTGCTCGACCCCTACCTGCCCCGGCGAGTGCTGCACGATCTCGAGGAGGCCGTGGTGGCGGACATCGCCGCCACCCTCACCGACCTCCGCGAGGACTATGCCCTCGACGAGCCGGCCAGCCTGATCCAGACCGTGGCCGGTGCCCCCTACGCCGAGATCATCCGCGAGGCCCACGAGCGCGAGGCCGACATGATCATCCTCGGGGCCCACCGCAAGCGCGGCCAGCCGGACCTGGTCGCCGGTACCACCCTGGCGCGGGTGCTGCGCGGCGCGCCCTGCCCGGTGCTGTCGGTGAGCCATCCCGCCACCCAGCCGTGGCAGGACATCCTGGTGCCGGTCGACTTCTCGCTGACCTGCCGCCGCACCCTGCGCGAAGCCCTCAAGCGCTTCCCCGAGAGCCGGCTGACCCTGCTTCACGCCTGGAACATCCCCGGCGAGCGGGAGCTGGGCTCGTCGAGCGACTACGCCCGCTGGCGCGACAGCGAGGTCGCCACGCTGCGCCGCCACCTGGAGCAGGAGACCGAGCAGCTGATGGTCGAGCTCGAGCACGTGCCCGAGGTGGAACTGGAGCTCGAGCAGGGCGACCCGCAGGAGGTATTGATGGCCCGCCTGCGCCGCCAACCACCCGACCTGCTGGCGCTCGGCAGCCGCGGCCAGCTGGGCCGCCACAGCCAGATCACCGAGCGACTCCTCGCCGAGCCGCACTGTGACGTCATGCTGTGCCGCAGCTGGTAAGTCATAGCTGAAAAGGAGCTGCGCTCGGCTATACGGCGTTAAAAATCAGCTCAAAGTCCTCATTTACACCCCGTAAACTCCGGCTTCTCGCTGATTTTTGCCTGGTCTAGCCTTCGCTCGCCAACTTTTCAGGCACACCTCAAGCCTCTCCCAGGAGCCGTGAAAGGCCACCAAAAGGCTATACAGAACCATTACAAATAAATATTGTCGGCATAAGGAATGATCCCATCAGGAGGATTTCGTCATGCCGATGTTGCGCCTGCCCCTTGCCGCTACCGCCCTGATGCTGGCACTGACCACGAGCCTGGCCGCCATGCCCGCCGGCGCCGAGGTTGTGGTCAAGAACGCCCGCTTCGACACCGTCCAGCAGGTCGACGGGCGTCCCTACCGACTGATCGGCCACGGCCTGTTCCGCTACATGATCTGGGACGCCTACGCCGGCGCCTACTATCAGGCCGAGGGCTATCCGCGGCCCGCGCCCCAGTCGGCCAACGTGCCGCGGCGCCTGGAGCTCGAGTACTTCCATGCCATCGACGCCGGCGACTTCGCCGAGGTCACCCGCGACACCCTGCGCGAGCAGCTCGACACGGCCGACTTCCGCTCGCTCGAACCGGCGCTGTCGGCCTTCAACGCCCGCTACCGCGACGTCTCGCCGGGCGACCGCTACGCCCTGACCTGGGACGGCGAGGCCCTGAGCCTGGCCCTGAACGGCGAGTCGCTCTATGCACGGCCGGAGCCGGCGCTGGCCGATGCCCTGTTCGGGATCTGGCTCGGCGAGGCGCCGCTGGGCGACGACTTCCGCGACGCTCTGCTGGGGCGCTGAATGCCGGCGTGCTAGGCTGCCGGCTTTTGCCAGCCGCCGAGGGCGGGAGGTGTCATGAAGGGAAAACGGCCATGAAAGCCCTGATCCAGCGCGTTCGCCACGCCAGCGTCACCGTCGATGATCGGGAGACCGGCGCCATCGATCACGGCCTGCTGGCGCTGATCGGCGTCGAGAAGGGGGATGACGAGCAGAGCGTCGAGCGTCTGCTGCACAAGCTGCTGCACTATCGGGTGTTCTCCGACCAGGACGGCAAGATGAACCTCAACCTGCAGCAGGCCGAGGGCGGCCTGCTGCTGGTCTCGCAGTTCACCCTGGCCGCCGACACGCGCAAGGGCCTGCGCCCGAGCTTCTCCAGCGCCGCGCCGCCCGCCGAGGGCCAGCGGCTATTCGACGCCCTGGTCGAGCGCGCCCGGGCCGCCTGGCCGCGGGTCGCCACCGGCGAGTTCGGCGCCGACATGCAGGTGGCGCTGGTCAACGACGGCCCGGTGACCTTCCTGCTCGAGGGCTGAGCACGGCTCAGGTCGCCTCGCGCAGCTCCGTCTCCATCGCCTCCAGCGACTCCTCCGCCGCCAGCCAGGCCTGCTCCAGCTCGCCGAGGCGGGATGCCAGCTCGGCCTGCTCGGCGAGCCGCTTGGAGAGCTCGTCCTTGCGCGCCTCGTCGGTGTAGAGCTCGGCGTCGCCCAAGGCGTCCTCCACCTTGCCGAGCGATGCCTGCACCTTCTCCATCTCGCGCTCGGCGCGGTCGCGCTCGCGCTTGAGAGGGCGCAGTTTCTCGCGCAGCTCGGCGGCGGCGCGGCGCGCGGCCTTGCGGTCCTCCTTCGGCGCCTCGGCGGCCTCCTGACGCTCGACCTTCTGGGCCCGCGCCTCGCGGCGCTCGTTCTCGAGCCGCGTCTTGAGCCAGGCGCGATAGTCGTCGAGGTCGCCGTCGAAGGGCGTGACGCGGTGGTCGGCGACCCGCCAGAACTCGTCCACGGTGGCGCGCAGCAGGTGGCGGTCGTGGGAGACCACGATCACCGTGCCCTCGAAGCTGGCCAGCGCCTCGGTGAGCGCCTCGCGCATCTCCAGGTCCAGGTGGTTGGTCGGCTCGTCGAGCAGCAGCAGGTTGGGCTTCTGCCAGGCCACCAGGGCCAGCGCCAGCCGCGCCTTCTCGCCGCCGGAGAAGCGCCCCACCTCGGCGAAGGCGTCGTCGCCCTTGAAGCCGAAGCCGCCCAGGAAGTGGCGGATGTCCAGGTCGGCAGCCGTCGGCGAGAGCCGCTGCACGTGGATGAAGGGCGTGGCCGCGAGGTCGAGCCCCTCGAGCTGATGCTGAGCGAAGTAGCCGATGGCCAGGTGCTCGCCGGGCACCCGGCGCCCGCCGAGCAGCGGCAGCTCGCCGGTCAGCGACTTGATCAGCGTCGACTTGCCGGCGCCGTTCGGCCCCAGCAGGCCGATGCGCTGGCCCGGCTGCAGGGTCATGTCGACGCCCTCGAGCTGGACGGTCTCGCCGCCCTCGCCGCGATAGCCGAGCCGCGCCTCGTCCAGCACCAGCAGCGGGTGCGAGGTGCGGTCGGCGGACGGCAGGGTGAAGTGGAAGGGCGAGTCGACGTGGGCCACGGCGATCTCGCCCATGCGCTCGAGCATCTTCAGCCGGCTCTGGGCCTGGCGGGCCTTGGTGGCCTTGTAGCGGAAGCGCGCCACGAAGCGCTCGATCTCCTCCTTGCGCGCCTGCTGCTTGGCCGCCTCGGCCTGCTGCAGGGCCAGCTTCTCGGCGCGGGTGCGCTCGAAGGTGGTGTAGTTGCCGCGATAGAGGACCAGCGAACGGCGATCGAAGTGCACGATGTGGTCGCAGACCGCGTCCAGGAAGTCGCGGTCGTGGGAGATCAGCAGCAGGGTGCCCGGGTAGCGGGTCAGCCACTGCTCGAGCCACAGCAGGGCGTCGAGGTCCAGGTGGTTGGTGGGCTCGTCGAGCAGCAGCAGATCGGAGGGCATGAACAGGGTGCGCGCCAGGTTGACGCGCATCCGCCAGCCGCCGGAGAAGTCCGACAGCGGCCGTGTCAGGTCGCCCTGGTCGAAGCCGAGCCCGACCAGCAGCTGAGCGGCCCGGGCCGGGGCGCTGTAGCCGTCCAGCGCCTCGATGGTGCCGTGCAGCTCGGCCTCGCGATGGGCGTCGTCATGGGCCTGGGCGTCGGCCAGCGCGGCCTCGGCCTCGCGCAGGGCCTGGTCGCCGTCGAGCACGTAGTCCTGGATGCTGCGCTCCAGCGCCTCGACCTCCTGGGCCATGTGGGCGATGCGCTGGCCGCCGCTCATCTCGAGCTCGCCGCGATCGGGGCCGAACTCGCCGCGCAGCAGGCCGAACAGGCTCGACTTGCCGGCGCCGTTGGGCCCGACGATGCCCGCCTTGTGGCCGGCGTGCAGGGTCAGGTCGGCGTCCTCGAGCAGCGCTTGGGTGCCGCGTTGCAGGGAAACTTGGCGCAGTGCAATCATGAAGGCTCCACAGGAAGGCATAGGGCCGCCGCCGTGACGACAGCCGAATCATGACGCCCGATTCTACCGAATTGCCGGCCGCTCTGCGGGCCCGGCTCGCCGCCGATCCGCTATGGGACTTCGCCCTGGCGCTCTACGCCCGCCCCGGCGCCGAGGCCGCCTGCCTGCATCTGCAGGACGACGCCGGCGTCGAGGTGATCGAGCTGCTGTGGCGGCTGTGGCTGTTCCGCCACGGGCTGGCCGCCGGCCCGATGCCCGACGCGGTGGCCCGCTGGCAGGCCGAGGTGACCGCGCCGCTGCGCCGGCTGCGGCGGTCGCTCAAGGCCGAGGCCGCAGAGCGAGAAGGCGTCGCCGCGCTGCGCCAGCGGCTCAAGGCCGCCGAGCTCGACGCCGAGCGCGAGGCCCTGGTACGGCTCGAGACCCATAGCCTCGACGACAGCGCCGGCCATCGGTCTCTCGCGACCGGCGATGACCTGCAAGATGCACTGCCTTTCCATTCCCGACTAACGAAAGCGTCTCATCTTTCGGCGCTGGGAAGGTTGAATGGCCAACTTGACCCTTCATGATCGCCCCACTAGCCTGAACAAACACTGCAAAAACAAAACGTTCTTTTCGTTAGCAATATCATCATGATGTTGCTGACAGAACCTGCAGAGGAAGCACATCAATGAAGTCACAAAAGCTGCTGGCCACCGCGGGCATCGGTGCCCTGATGCTGGGCATGTCGACGTCCGCCTTCTCGGACAACTGGCGCTACGCCCACGAGGAGTACGAGGGCGACGTACAGGACGTCTTCGCCCAGGAATTCAAGCGCTACGTGGAAGACAACTCCGATCACAACGTGCAGGTCTATCGCTTCGGTGAGCTCGGCGAGTCCGACGACATCATGGAGCAGACCCAGAACGGCATCCTGCAGTTCGTCGACCAGTCTCCCGGCTTCACCGGTGCTCTGATCCCGGCGGCCCAGATCTTCTTCATCCCCTATCTGATGCCGACCGACATGGACACCGTGCTCGAGTTCTTCGACGAGAGCAAGGCCATCAACGAGATGTTCCCCAAGCTCTACGCCGAGCACGGGCTGAAGCTGCTGCAGATGTTCCCCGAAGGGGAAATGGTGGTCACCGCCGACGAGCCGATCACCAAGCCCGCGGACTTCGACAACAAGAAAATCCGGATCATGACCAACCCGCTGCTGGCCGAGACCTACAGCGCCTTCGGCGCCACGCCGACGCCGCTGCCCTGGGGTGAGGTCTACGGCGGCCTGCAGACCGGCATCATCGACGGCCAGGAAAACCCGATCTTCTGGATCGAATCCGGCGGCCTCTACGAGGTATCCCCGAACCTGACCTTCACCGGTCACGGCTGGTTCACCACCGCCATGATGGCCAACCAGGACTTCTACGAAGGCCTCTCCGACGAAGACAAGCAGCTGGTGCAGGACGCCACCGATGCGGCCTACGATCACACCATCGAGCACATCAAGGGCCTCGCCGAAGAGTCGCTCGACAAGATCATGGAAGCCTGCGACGACTGCACCGTGACGCGTCTGACCGACGAGCAGATCGCGGCCTTCAAGGAGCGTGCGCCGCAGGTCGAGGAGAAATTCCTCGAAATGACCGGTGACGACGGCGCCGAACTGCTCGACCAGTTCAAGGCCGATCTCGAGGCCGTGCAGCAAACCGAGGAGTAAGAGCGAACGCTCGCTCGGTACGAACGGGGGCAGCCAGGCTGCCCCCGTTCTGTTTCCGTCCGGGCAACGTTCATCCAACGTTGACCCTCAAGGGCCTGCGACATGATCGAGAGCCGTTACGCTGCTGACAGGGACGTCGCTTCCGTCTCATGCCGTTCGCCACGATTCCAGGATAATGCCCCATGACCGACGAAGATTCCGAAAAGCACTACCGCTCCGGGCTGCCGGGCTTTCTCGGCGTCATCGACACCTTCATCAGCAAGGTCGAGGCCGTGATTCTCGCCCTCGGCGTGCTGCTGATGGCCACCAACACCATCGCCAACGTCATCGGCCGCTTCATTCTCGGCGAGAGCATCTTCTTCACCGGCGAGATCAACCGCATCCTGATCATCATGATCACCTTCGCCGGCATCGGCTATGCCGCGCGCCACGGCCGCCACATCCGCATGTCGGCGATCTACGATGCGCTGCCGGTGGGCGGGCGCCGAGCGCTGATGATCGTCATCTCGCTGTTCACCTCCCTGGTGATGTTCTTCCTGCTCTATTTCTCGGTGCTCTACATCATCGACCTGCACGACAAGGGTCGCATCCTGCCGGCACTGGGTTTTCCCATCTATCTCATCTATGTCTGGGCGCCGCTGGGCTTTCTGATCACCGGCATCCAGTACCTGCTGACGGCGATCAAGAACATGACGTCGCACGACGTCTACCTGTCGACCTCGGTGCTCGACGGCTACAAGGATACGGAAACGGAAGTCTGATGATGGGCACGACCCCGGGGAGTGAACGATGACGACAATAATGGTTGTGACCATGATTGCCCTGCTGCTGCTGGGCTTTCCAATGATGATTCCGCTGATCACCGCGGCGGTGATCGGCTTCTTCATGATGTTCAACGGCATGGGTCAGATGGAAACGCTGATCCAGCAGATGATGGCGGGCATCCGACCGGCCTCGCTGATCGCGGTGCCGATGTTCATCCTCGCCGCCGACATCATGACGCGAGGGCAGTCGGCGGAGCGACTGATCAACATGGTGATGTCCTTCATCGGCCACGTGAAGGGCGGCCTGGCGGTCAGCACCGCCGCCTCCTGCACCCTGTTCGGCGCCGTTTCCGGTTCCACCCAGGCCACCGTGGTGGCGGTGGGCTCGCCGCTGCGCCCGCGGATGCTCAAGGCCGGTTACTCGGATGCCTTCACCCTGGCGCTGATCATCAACTCCAGCGACATCGCCTTCCTGATCCCGCCCAGCATCGGCATGATCATCTACGGCGTCATCTCCGGCACCTCCATCGGCGAGCTGTTCATCGCCGGTATCGGTCCCGGCCTGCTGATCCTGTGCCTGTTCGCCGCCTACTGCGTGGGCTACGCGGTGGTGCGCAAGGTGCCCACCGAGCCCAAGGCCAGCTGGGGCGAGCGCATGGCCTCGGTGCGCATGGCGCTGTGGCCGCTGGGCTTCCCGGTGATCATCGTCGGCGGCATCTACGGCGGCATCTTCAGCCCCACCGAAGCCGCCGCGGCCTGCGTGCTGTACGCCATCCTGCTCGAGTTCGTGATCTTCCGCTCGCTGAAGATCAACGACATCTACGCCATCGCCAAGTCCACCGGCCTGATCACCGCGGTGGTCTTCATCCTGGTGGCGGTGGGCAACGGCTTCTCGTGGATCATCTCCTTCGCCCAGATCCCTCAGGCGATCCTCGAAGCGGTGGGCATTAACGAGGCCGGCCCCACCGGCGTGCTGATCGCGATCTGCATCGCCTTCTTCGTGGCCTGCATGTTCGTCGATCCGATCGTGGTGATCCTGGTGCTGACGCCGATCTTCGCCCCGGCCGTCGAGGCCACCGGCCTGGATCCGGTGCTGGTCGGTATCCTGATCACGCTGCAGGTGGCCATCGGCTCGGCGACGCCGCCCTTCGGCTGTGACATCTTCACCGCCATCGCGATCTTCAAGCGCCCCTACCTGGACGTGATCAAGGGCACCCCGCCGTTCGTGTGCCTGCTGATTCTGGCCGCCGCCCTGCTGATCATGTTCCCGCAGATCGCCCTGTTCCTTCGCGACATCGCCTTCAGCGACTGACCGGGATACCAAGAGGAGAGGTCATGATGTTCAAGCGGATCATGGTTCCGGTGGATGGTTCCAAGGGGGCCATCAAGGCGCTGGACAAGGCGGTTGCGCTGCAGCGGCTCACCGACGCCGAACTCTACATTCTCTGCGTGTTCAAGCATCACAGCCTGCTCGAGGCCTCGTTGTCCATGATCCGGCCCGAGCGGCTCGATATCCCCGACGATGCACTCAAGGAGTACGCCACCGAGATCGCCGTGCAGGCCAAGGCCCACGCCGCCGAGCTCGGCGTGCCCGCCGACAAGGTCCGCGCCTTCGTCAAGGGCGGACGCCCCTCGCGCACCATCGTGCGCTTCGCCCGCAAGCGCGACTGCGACCTGATCGTGATCGGCGCCCAGGGCACCAACGGTGACAAGGGCCTGCTGCTGGGCAGCGTGTCCCAGCGGGTGGCGGGTTCCGCCCACTGCCCGACCCTCGTCGTCTAGGGCCGCCAGCGCCCTGCTGCCGGATCGATTCCCGCGCCGTTGAGACGGATGCGGAACCGATCCGGCCCTGTTAGAGTCCCAAGGATCCCATTCACCGATGGCGCCAATGCGCCGGAGTACAAGGCATTTTCATGAAGCGACTGCTGACCACCGCATCCCTGACGGCACTGCTGACCGCGGCCCCGCTGGCGCTGGCCGCCACCCCCGAATCCGACTCCAGTATCGACAGCGAGAAGCTCGGCTACAGCCTCGGCGTGACCCTGGGCAAGAGCATCCAGCAGGACGTCTCCGACCTCGATGTCGACGCCTTTACCCAGGCCGTCCAGGACGTCTTCGACGGCAACGACCTGGAGATGACCGAGGACGAGATGAACGCCACCATGCAGGCCTTCCAGCAGCAGGCCATGCAGCAGCGCGCCGCCGAGGCCCAGCAGCAGGCCGAGGAAAACAAGGCCGCGGGCGAGGCCTTCCAGGCCGAGAACGCCAAGAAGGACGGCGTGACCGTCACCGACTCCGGCCTGCAGTACCGCGAGATCGAATCCGGCGACGGCGCGACCCCGGCCGACGGCGACACCGTCAAGGTCAACTACGAAGGCAAGCTGATCGACGGCACCGTCTTCGACAGCTCCTATCAGCGCGGCGAGCCGGTCACCTTCCAGGTCGGCCAGGTCATCGAGGGCTGGCAGGAAGCGCTGAAGAAGATGAGCGTCGGCGACACCTGGGAAGTCGTGATCCCGGCCGACCTGGCCTACGGCGCCCGCGGCCAGGGCCCGATCGGGCCCAACGAGACGCTGGTGTTCAAGGTCGAGCTGCTCGACGTGAATCCGGACAACGCCGAAGGCTGATCGCCCACCGGCAAACGCGCCTCGATGGCGTGATCGGCGGCCGGCCTCCTTCGGGGCCGGCCGCCTTGCGTTGGGTGGCCTGACACCCCGCGCTCACCTATCGACCAGGGAATGGCATCGTCATGGAAAGCATCATCGGCGCCCTCGGGCCCCTGTTCCTGCTGATCCTGCTCGGCGCCCTGCTGGGCCGTGGTCCCTGGCCCGGCGGCGACTTCTGGTCGCGCCTCGAGGGCCTGATCTACTACCTGCTGTTCCCGGCGATGCTCGTCGCCACCCTGGCCGTGGCCGACATCCGCGCCGTGCCGGTCGCCCGCCTCGCACTGGTGCTGCTGGGCGGCCTGCTGCTGCTGGCCGTCGGCCTGTGGGCGCTGCGCCCGCGACTGGGGCTCGACATGCCGGCCTTCACCTCGGTCTTCCAGGGCGCGTTGCGCTTCAACACCTATGTCGGCGTGGCCGGCGCCGCCGCTCTGCACGGCCCGGCCGGCGCTACCGTGGCGGCGGTGGCCGTGGCGCTGATGGTACCGCTGGTCAACGTGCTGTGCGTGCTGACCTTCCTCGCCGCCGGCACCCTGGGCCGGGGCGGCGTGGGGGCGAGCCTCAGGGCCCTGGCCCGCAACCCGCTTATCCTGGCCTGCCTGGCGGGTGCCGGGCTCAACCTCACGGGCATCGGCCTGCCCGGCTGGAGCCACGACGCGGTGGCCCTGCTCGGCCGCGCCGCGCTGCCGCTGGGCCTGGTGGCGGTGGGCGTGGCGCTGCGACCGCAGGCGATGCTGCGCCGCGACGGCGGCCTGTGGACTGCCACCCTGATCAAGCTGGTGCTGCTGCCGGCGCTGGTGCTGGGCCTGGCCGCCCTGTGCGGCCTGCCGCCGGTGAGCCGCGACGTGGTACTGCTGTTCGCCGCCCTGCCCACCGCCACCTCGGCCTATATCCTGGCCCGCCAGCTGGGCGGCGACGCCGAGCTGATGGCCGCGCTGATCACCGCCCAGACCCTGCTGGCCATGCTCAGCCTGCCGCTGTGGCTGCGCCTCGCCGGCTAGGCCCGACCGGCCAACAGTCCGACCGCCCAGCAAATAAAAAAGATTCTCGTTAATGTTGACGCCACGAATGAGAATGATTTACCTTGTCGTCATGGCATCGCCGAGGTGCGTGCCAGACCCGCGGGGCCCAGCCAGTCCTCCGCGGGGATTCTCCTCCTCATTGCTAGTCACGGTCTTTCGCCGCCCCGCCCGGGGCGGCTTTCTTTTGCGCGCCTCCCAGTATCGTGCCCCGCGTCGCTCAGGCCCGCTGTCCCAGCCGCGCCTTGATCATCTCGCCCAGCGCCTCCACCGCCGGCCAGGAGGCCGCATTGACCCGCCGACCGTAGTGCAACTCGGCCTGGCAGTCCGCCAGTCGCGGCAGGCCCTCGGCCTCGCCCAGCTCGCGCATGGCCGGCGTCAGGCGATCGCGCTCCAGAATGCTGACCGCCAGCCCCGATTCGACGGCGGTCTCCAGCGCGTGAATGCTGGTGCTGGTGAAGACCGCGTGCCACGAGCGCTCGCCGGCTCCCAGGGCCTCGATGCCCAGCTGGCGGTAGGGGCAATCCACCGGATGCAGCGCCAACGGCAGCGGCGTCTCCGGCGTCAGCGCCAGCTCGCGCGCCCCGGCCCATACCGGCGAGGTCCGCCACAGCGGCTCGCCGCCGCTCAGCCGGTGGGGGCGGTCCAGCGCCACGATCAGCGACAGCTCGCCGCGCTCCAGCCGCCGGGCCAGCTCGCCGCTGGTGGCGGTCACCGCTTCCAGCACCACATCCGGATGCCGGGCCAGGAAATCCGGCAGCAGGCGCCCCACCAGGCGGCTGGCGTAGTCCTCCGGCATGCCGAAGCGCACCCGGCCAGAAAGCCCCCGGCCGCTGATCCGCGCCACCAGACCGTCGTGATGGCGCAGCAGTTCGCGCGCCTCGCCCAGCAGCGCCTCGCCGCTGGCGGTAAGCGTCATGCCGCGGGCGCCGCGCACCAGCAGCCGGGCGCCCAGGCGCGTCTCTAGGCGCTTGATCTGCATGCTCAGGGCGCTGACGGTACGGTGGCGCTGCTCGGCCGCCGCGGCCAGCGACCCCAGCCGCGCCACCTCCACGAAGCTGCGCAGGGCCTCGAGATCCAGCGTCTGCGAAGAGACTTCAGCCATATTGAACACTCAGTGAAATAAGTTTCGATTCCCTGAAGACATTAGCCGGCGCAGACTCGCTCCCGCAAGGTCGACGGGAGGACACCGACATGCTGGCAACGAGACGAATGAGGGCGCCCTGGCAGGCACCGCACCTGGGCGGTCTGGCCGTCGGGCTGGGCTTCGTGATCTGCTGGAGCAGCGGCTTCGTCGGCAGCCGCCTGGCCATCGCCGTCGAGTCGCCGGTGCTGTCGCTCTACGCCTGGCGCTTCGCCCTGGCCACCCTGCTGGCCGCGCTATGGGCGCTGGCCACGTACCGAGGGCGCATCGCTCTGGCGCCCGCGGCGCTGGGCCACGAGGCCCTGGTCGGCAGCCTCACGGTTGGCGGCTATCTGCTGGCCATGCTGCTGGCGGTGGAAAGCGGCGTCGGCGCCGGCGTGGCGGCCCTGATCGGCGCCCTGCAGCCGCTGGCCGCCACGCTGCTGGCCGGCCGCCTGCTGGGCGAGCGCCCGCAGGCGGCCCAGTGGCTGGGCCTGGTCGGCGCGACCCTGGGCGCGGGGCTGAGCGTGATGGATGATCTCGACGGCATGGGCGGGGCACCGCTCTGGGCCTACGGGCTTCCGCTGCTGGCAGTGGCCGCGGTGAGCCTCGGCAGCGTGATGAGCGCCGGCCGGCCGGCGACCCTGCCCATGGCGACGCGACTGACCGCGCAGCTGGCGGCGGCCACGCTGGTCTTCGCCTTCGCTGCCCTGCTGAGGGGCGAGGGGCTGTCTCCGCCGCCGGTGGATCGCGATACCCTCGCCGCCCTGGCCTGGCTGATCGCGCTGGCGACCTTCGGCGGCTACGGTTTCTTCAACGCCAGCCTGCAGCGCTTCGGCGTCAGCCGGAGCGCGGCGCTGGTGGCCCTGACGCCGGCCGCGACGCTGGCCGCCACGGCGCTGATGTTCGGCGAGCGCCCGGGCATGCTGGGCGCCGCCGGCATGGCCCTGGGGCTCGTGGGGGCCGGCGCCGCGCTGCTCGGCGGACGACCGCGCGGACGCGGCGCCGGCGGCCATGTCGCCACGGCTCGCCCGATCGCGGAGCGGGAGGCCCGCCGCAGGGTGAGGCCGAGTGCCTCGGCGACCCGCCGAGGCTGAATCGGCCGCAGGAAGGCTCAGTCGACGCGGCGGAAGATCAGATCCCAGACGCCGTGGCCGAGCTTCTCGCCGCGCTGCTCGAACTTGGTCAGCGGGCGGAACTCGGGGCGCGGCACGTAGGGCGCCGTCTCGTCGGTGGCGGTGTTCTCGTAGCCCGGGGCCTCGGCCATCACCTCGGCCATCCACTCGGCGTAGGCCTCCCAGTCGGTGGCCATATGCAGGGTGCCGCCGGGCTTGAGGCGCGTGCGCACCAGCTCGACGAAGGCCGGCTGGACGATGCGCCGCTTGTGATGCTTCTTCTTCGTCCATGGATCGGGGAAGAACAGCTGCAGGGTGTCGAGGCTGCCCTCGGGCAGGCACCGCTCGAGCACCAGCAGGGCATCCTCGCGATAGACCCGGAGGTTGGTGAGACCGCGCTTGTCGGCCTCGTCGAGCAGCTTGCCGACGCCGGGCGCGTGCACCTCGATGCCGATGAAGTCGGTGTCGGGGTGGGTCTCGGCCTGCTCGATCAGCGAGCCGCCCATGCCGAAGCCGATCTCCAGCACCACCGGGGCGCGACGCCCGAACAGCGTCTCGAGGTCCTGGCGGCCGTCCTCGAGGGTCAGCCCCAGACGCGGCCACACCTCCTCGAGGCCGCGGGTCTGGGCGGCGGTCATGCGCCCGGCACGCAGCACGTAGCTCTTGATCCCGCGGCGGTGCAGCGGGGCGTCGGCGCTCTCGGGGCCGGTGGTCGAGGGCGTGTCGGGGCGTTGTTCGTCGTTCATGCGCGGCGTCGAAACTCGTGAAGGTCGAAAGGACAGGATCAGGCGTTGATGCGGCCGGCCAGCGGCGAGGAGGCCTCGGCGCCCTGGCGGCGCGGCATGCGGCCGGCGAGGAAGGCCTCGCGGCCGGCCTGCACGGCCTGCTTCATGGCGCCGGCCATCAGCACCGGCTGGCGGGCGTGGGCGATGGCGGAGTTCATCAGCACCCCGTCGCAGCCCAGTTCCATGGCCTGGGCGGCCTCGGAGGCGGTGCCGATGCCGGCGTCCACCAGCACCGGCACGCCGGCCTGCTCGATGATCAGGCGGATGTTGTGCGGGTTCTGGATGCCGTGACCGGAGCCGATCAGCGAGCCCAGCGGCATCACGGCGCAGCAGCCGAGGCGCTCCAGCTCGCGGGCGACGATCGGGTCGTCGCTGGTGTAGACCATGACGTCGAAGCCGTCGTTGACCAGGGTCTCGGCGGCGGCCAGGGTCTCCACCACGTTGGGATACAGGGTGGTGTCGTCGCCCAGCACCTCGAGCTTGACCAGGTTGTGGCCGTCGAGCAGCTCGCGGGCCAGCCGGCAGGTGCGCACCGCGTCCTTCGCGGTGTAGCAGCCGGCGGTGTTGGGCAGCAGGGTATAGCGTTCCGGGGACACCACGTCGAGCAGGTTGGGCGCCGCGGCGTCCTGCCCCAGATTGGTGCGACGCACGGCGAAGGTCACCACCTCAGCCCCGCTGGCCGCAATGGCCTCGCCGGTCTCGTCGAAATCGCGGTACTTGCCGGTGCCCACCAGCAGGCGCGAGGCGAATTCTCGGCCGGCGACGCGCAGCGGCGCGTCCTGGAAGAAGTCGGTCATGCGTATATTTCTCCTATGGCTCAGGGGAAAGCGCTGATTTGTCTTGCGAGCGAAGATAGGTTGGGCGACGCCGGAACGGAAATACCGGAGTTTACACGCCAGTAAATGAGGATATTGGCCCGGCTCGCGCTCGAATACCGCCGGCGGCCAAGATATCGAGCCCAGCGATAAATCAGTGTTTTCCTTCAGCCGCCACCGATGGCATGGACAATTTCCACCCGGTCGCCGTCGGCCAGGCGCGTCTCGTCGTGGACGCTTCGGGGGACGATCTCCTCGTTGACCTCCACGGCGATGCGCCGTCCGGCCAGGCCGAGGGTCTCGACCAGCTGGGCCACGGAGGCCTCGGCCTCCAGGGTGCGGGCCTCACCGTTGAGCTGGATCTGCATGGCATCCTCCGGGGCTGCGATTTCGCGGGCCCATATTGTAGCGCCTCGGGGCGCCCCCGGGTACGGTATGGCGCGGGCTTGTCTGGTGACAGGCCGCTGCGGGGCGCTGTGGACCCATCCCTGGGCGCTACCTTTTGCCATCCCTGGCAAAAACCCCGCTCTGGCCTGTCCCCAGCGCCCCTGCTCAGACGTCACGGGAACCCCCAACGGGAGAAAGACAGAATGCAGGATCGTGGCTGGTGGATGGCAGTGGCGCTGTGCGGCGCGCTGACGGTGATGGCCGGGGCCTTCGGCGCCCATGCCCTGAACGGCACGCTGACGCCGAGGCTGATGACGGTCTTCGAGACCGGGGTGCGCTACCAGGCCTGGCACACCCTGGCGATGCTCGGCGTGCTGGCCTGGCGCGCGGCGCGGCCGCTGGCCGGCCAGCGCTGGATCCTCGGCCTGTGGCTGGCCGGCATGGCGCTGTTCTCGGGCTCGCTCTACGCCCTGGCGATCAGCGGCGTGAAGGGGCTCGGCGCCATCACGCCGATCGGCGGCGGGCTGCTGATTCTCGGCTGGCTGGCGCTGGCCGTGGCGGCCTGGCGCAGTCAGTCGGCATCGGGCAAGGCATAGGTCGCGGTGACCAGCGCCACCGGCGCCTCCTCGCCGTCGGAGAACAGCTGCACCTCGCCCACCGCCAGCCGCCGCCCCAGCTTGAGCAGCCGGGCATTGGCGATCAGGTCGCGATCGCCCCGCGGGCGGCGCAGGAAGCGGCAGTGCAGGTCGCTGGTGACCGCCATCGGCTCGGGGCCGATCTGGGCCAGGATCGCCACGTAGAGGCAGACGTCGGCCAGCCCCATCAGGGTCGGGCCGGAGACGCTGGCGCCGGGGCGCAGATGCTCGTCCTCGATGGCCAGGCTCATGGTGGCGCGGCCCTCGCCGACGCCCTCGATGGTGCCGGCACGCTGGGGAAACACCTCGTCGAGGAATTCCTCGATGGCGGCGGCGGTCATCACGGTCATGGGCGCGCTCCCTGCGGCTGAACGATGGCCACAAGATAGCCCAGCCCGCGCGCGGCGCACACCCGGGGCATCTCCCTTTTCCCTTCTTTTATTTTTCTCGCCCCGAACGCAAGCCGCCCCCATGAAGGGGGCGGCAGGCGGCACGTTGGCGAGCGACGATCAGCCGGCCTTGTGGACGGCGCGCCAGTGGTGCAGCAGCGGCTCGGTATAGCCGGAGGGCTGCTCGATGCCCTTGAAGATCAGGTCCGAGGCGGCCTGGAAGGCATGGGAGCCGGCGAAGTCGGCGCTCATCGGCGTGTAGGCCGGATCACCGGCGTTCTGCTCGTCGACCACCTTGGCCATGCGCTCCAGAGTGGCGCGCACGCGGGCCTCGTCGACCACGCCGTGATACAGCCAGTTGGCCACGTGCTGGCTGGAGATGCGCAGGGTGGCGCGATCTTCCATCAGGCCCACGTCGTGGATGTCCGGCACCTTGGAGCAGCCGACGCCCTGTTCGACCCAGCGCACCACGTAGCCGAGAATGCCCTGGCAGTTGTTGTCCAGCTCCTGCTGCAGCTCGTCCTCGGACCAGTCGGTGTTCTCGGCCACCGGCACGGTCAGCAGCTCGTCCAGCAGGTCCGGTTCGCCCTGGGCCTCCAGCTCGCGCTGCACCTCGGCCACGCTGACCTGGTGATAGTGCAGGGCGTGCAGGGTGGCGGCGGTCGGCGACGGCACCCAGGCGGTGTTGGCGCCGGCCTTGGGATGGCCGATCTTCTGCTCGAGCATGGCCGCCATCAGGTCCGGCATGGCCCACATGCCCTTGCCGATCTGGGCGTGGCCGCGCAGCCCGCAGGCCAGGCCGACCTGGACGTTGTTGCGCTCGTAGGCGCCGATCCAGGCGGCGCTCTTCATGTCGCCCTTGCGCACCATGGGGCCGGCCTGCATGGCGGTGTGCATCTCGTCGCCGGTGCGGTCGAGGAAGCCGGTGTTGATGAACACCACCCGCGAGGTCGCCTCAGCGATGCAGGCCTTGAGGTTGACCGAGGTGCGGCGCTCCTCGTCCATGATGCCCATCTTGAGGGTGTCGCGCTCGAGGCCCAGCAGGTCCTCGACACGGCCGAACAGCTCGTTGGTGAAGGCCACTTCCTTCGGGCCGTGCATCTTCGGCTTGACGATGTAGACCGAGCCCTCGCGGGAGTTGCGGGCCTCGCCCTCGCCCTTCTGCAGGTCGCGGATGGACAGCAGGCTGGTCATGACCGCGTCGAGGATGCCTTCCGGCAGCTCGTTGCCGTCGGCGTCGAGCACCGCCGGGGTGGTCATCAGGTGGCCGACGTTGCGCACGAACAGCAGCGAGCGGCCGGGCAGGATCACCTCGCCGCCGTCCGGCGCGGTCCAGGTGCGGTCCGCCGCCAGCTTGCGGGTGAAGCGCTTGCCGCCCTTCTCGATCGGCTCCTCGAGGTCGCCGGCCATCAGGCCCAGCCAGTTGGCGTAGACGCCGACCTTGTCCTCGGCGTCCACCGCCGCGACCGAGTCCTCGCAGTCCATGATCGAGGTCAGCGCGGCCTCGACGACCACGTCCTTGACGCCTGCCGCATCGGTCTTGCCGATCGGGTGGGTGGCGTCGATCTGGATCTCCAGGTGCAGGCCGTTGTTGGCCAGCAGCACCGAGGTCGGCGCGTCGGCCTCGCCCAGGTAGCCGACCAGCTTGCCCGGCTCCTTGAGGCCGGTCTCGCGGCCGCCTTCCAGGCTCACCACCAGGTGGCCATCGCGCAGCGCGTATTTCACGGCCTCGGCGTGAGAGCCGGTGGCCAGCGGCGCGGCGCGATCGAGCACGCCGCGAGCGTAGGCGATGACCTTCTCGGCGCGCTTCGGGTTGAAGCTGTCGCTGCGCTCGGCGCCGTCTTCATCGGCGATGGCATCGGTGCCGTAGAGTGCGTCGTAGAGGCTGCCCCAGCGGGCGTTGGCGGCGTTGAGCGCGTAGCGGGCGTTGTTCACCGGCACCACCAGCTGCGGGCCGGCCTGGACGGCGATCTCGCGGTCGACGTTGGTGGTGGTGACCTTGACCTCGGCGGGCGCCGGCTGCAGGTAGCCGATGCGCTCGAGGAAGGCGCGGTAGGCGGCCATGTCGCGCACCGGACCGCGGTTCTCGCGGTGCCAGGCGTCGAGCTCGGCCTGCATGGCGTCGCGCTCGGCGAGCAGTTCGCGGTTCTTCGGTGTCAGATCATGGAACAGGGCGTCGACGCCGGCCCAGAAGGCCTCGGGATCGACGCCGGAGCCCGGCAGGGCCCGCTCGTTGATGAAGCGGTCCAGTTCGGCGGCCACCTGAAGGCGATGGCGAGTGATGCGTTGGGTCATGGGTCGTTCTCCTATGCGGGGCGTTTCGGCGCTCCCCAAGCGCCGAGTGGCCGGACAGGCAATGGTGACTGCGTGCCAACAGTATTGTGGAAAATACTTCCACATGTAAACCCGAAGCCTGCGAACCACCCCGCAGACTCGACCAATAGACGAGACGTCGGCGTTGGAAGCGCAGCGCTGGTGACGATCCCGGCAGGGCGCTAGCATGAGCAGCCACGACGGAGGACCCGATGAGCGATTTCACCCCCCTGCAGGCCCTGGGCCCCATTGCCCCGGCCGATCCCGACGGCAGTCCGCTCCAGGGCTACCTGGGGCATTACGGCCTGGCGCCGCTGCTCGCCGAGCGGGTAGGCCTGCACGTGGGGTACGTGGACGCCCACGGCTTCCGCCTGTGGACCCAGGTGTGGCGCCCGCCGTCGCCGCGCGGCACGGTGTTCGTGGTGCACGGCTACTACGATCACCTCGGTCTCTACCGCCACCTGCTCGAGTGCCTGCTCGAACGCGGCTGGCAGGTGGTGCTGTGGGACCTGCCGGGGCACGGGCTGTCCAGCGGCCCCCGCGCTACCATCGCCGACTTCGATGACTATGGCAGCTGTCTGGACAACCTGCAGACCCAATTGACCGCCCGCGACCTGGCGCCTCGCCCCTGGGTCGGCATCGGCCAGAGCACCGGCGCGGCGATCCTCGCCACCGACGCCCTGCGCCGGGGCCACGACGGCCACTGGAGCGGGCTGGTGCTGCTGGCCCCGCTGGTCCGCCCCTGGGGCTGGAATCAGTCGAGCTGGCTGCACCGGCTGCTGGGGCCCTTCGTGCGCTCGGTGCCACGCCGCTTCCGCGAGAACTCCACCGACAGCGACTTCGCCACCTTCCTGCGCGAGAGCGATCCGCTGCAGCCGGACCGCCTGGCCATGGAATGGGTGGACGCCATGCGCCGCTGGATGCCGCGACTGCTGGCCATGCCGGCCAGCCCGCTGCCGGCCCTGATCCTGCAGGGCGAGCAGGACCTGACGGTGGACTGGGAGTGGAACCTGGAGGTGCTGACGCGCAAGTTTCCGCGAGCCGAGGTGCATCGCCACCCCGAGGCGCGCCACCATCTGGTCAACGAGGCCGAGCCGATCCGCCGGGCGCTGTTCGAGGAACTCACGCGCTTCATTGCCGGTCTCGAGACGACCGATGCCGCCGCGCCTGCCCACCGAGACGCCCCCCACCGATGAGCCTTCGCCCCACCGCCTTCCTGCCGACCCTGCTGCCCCTCATGCTGACGGTACTGCTGCTCGGCGGCTGCGCCACCGGCGTCCCGGCGCATCCCCAGACGATGCGCCAGGCCCTCCACGGCCTCGGCGAGCGCGCCGCGGACCAGGTGATCGCGGCACCGCCGCTGCCGCATCCGGCCACCGACCAGGTACTGCTGCTGGCCGCGCCGCAGATCGACGCCGCCCTCGGCGTCGACGACGATCGCCTGCTCGAGAGCCTGAGCCGCGCCCTGCTGGGCCATGACCGGGGGCCCCAGGTGCTGGACTGGCGGCCCGCGCTGTCACGGGGCGCCGAGGCCAACCAGTGGCGGCTGGACAGCCGACTGATCGCGGCCGGCCCGCGGCTCACGCTGTCCGACCGCACCCTGCTGCCCTATCGCCTGCAGCTCACCCTGCGCCGTCCGGGCAGCGACACGCCGCTGTGGCAGACGCAGCTGGACGGCGCGCTGGACGCCAGCGCGCTCTAGCGACCTCTCCCCTTCAGCGCCCCTGCAGCAGCCGATCGAGCTGGCGATAGCCGATCGCCTCGATCAGCTGTTCACGCCCGGGATGCGGCTCGCCGGCCAGGTCAGCGAGGGTCAATGCCACCCGCAGCACCCGGTGATAGGCCCGCGCCGACAGGTTCAGCCGCTCCAGCACGCCGGCCAGCCAGGCCCGGTTGGCCCCGCTCAGCGCGCAGGCAGCCTCCAGTTCACGTCCGCCCAGATGGGCGTTGAGCGCGCCGCGCGCCCACTGTCGCTCGCGGGCCGCCAGCACCCGCTCGCGCACCGCCTGCGAGGGCTCGCCGCGCTCCCGGGCGGTCAGCTGCTCGGGCGGCAGCGCCGGCACTTCCACCTGCAGGTCGATGCGGTCGAGCAGCGGCCCGGAGAGCCGCGCCTGATAGCGCTGTATCTGGGCGGCGGTGCAGTGACAGGCGCGGCGGGGATCGCCGAGATGGCCGCAGGGGCAGGGGTTCATCGCCGCCACCAGCTGGAAGCGCGCCGGATAGCGCCGCTCGTGGCTGGCGCGGGCAATATGGATGTGCCCGGACTCCATGGGCTCGCGCATCACCTCGAGCACCTGGCGCGGGAATTCGGGCAGCTCGTCGAGGAACAGCACCCCCTGATGGGCCAGCGAGATCTCGCCGGGCCTGGGCCGCGAACCGCCACCGACCAGCGCTACCGCGCTGGCGGTGTGATGGGGAGAGCGAAAGGGGCGCTGCCCCCACTGTTCGCCGAGCGGCAGCCCGCACACCGAGCGCACCGCCGCCACCTCCAGCGCCTCGTCCTCGGTCAGCGGCGGCAGGATGCCCGGCAGGCGGCTGGCGAGCATGGTCTTGCCGGTGCCCGGCGGGCCGGCCAGCAGCAGGTTGTGGCCGCCGCTGGCAGCGACCTCCAGGGCGCGCCGCGCCTGATGCTGACCACGCACCTCGGCGAGGTCCGCCCCCGCCGGCAGGGCCACGGCGGGGCGCGCGGCACGATGGGGCACGATCGGCGTCTGCCCCAGCAGATGCGCCACCACTTGCAGCAGATCGTCGGCGGGCAGCACCTCGAGACCGCCGGCCAGCGCCGCCTCGTCGGCGTTGGCCCGAGGCACGATCAGCCGCCGCCCGGCCCGGCGAGTGGCCAGGGCCAGCGGCAGCACGCCGACCACCGGGCGCAGCGCCCCATCCAGGGCGAGTTCGCCCGCGCATTCGGTCTCGGCCAGCGCCTCGGCGGGCACCTGCCCGGAGGCCACCAGCAGCCCCAGCGCGATGGGCAGGTCGAAGCGTCCGCCCTCCTTGGGCAGATCGGCGGGGGCCAGGTTGAGGGTGATGCGGCGCAGGGGAAAATCGAAGCCGGCGTTGACCAGGGCACTGCGCACCCGCTCGCGGCTCTCGCGCACGGCCGTCTCAGGCAGCCCGACCAGGGTGATGCCGGGCAGGCCGTTGGCCAGATGCACTTCCACCAGCACCTCGGGGGCCTCGAGGCCGAGGCCGGCCCGGGTGCGAACGATCGACAGGGTCATCGGCGGTCCCTCGCGCGGTTCCTTTCCTCAGGTAAGTCCTAAGGCTAGTTCAGCGCGGCGGGCACCGCCCGGCAGGAGCTCGATCAGCGGCCGGTCTCACCGGCGCCGGCGTCCTGCTCGGGGCGGGAGGACGGCTGCGGAGTGGCCTCGTCGACCATCGCGGCCTCATCCGCCACGGCCGGCGCCTCGCCGCCCGGGCGGCTGGCATCCAGCGCTTCTTCCAGGGCGGCGACCTGCTTCTCCAGCGCCTCGACCCGGCCGCGGGTGCGCTGCAGCACGTCCATCAGGATGTCGAAGTCCTCCCGCGACACCAGCTCGAGCCGGTCGAAGGCGCCGCGCACCACCTGCTGGATGCCTTTCTGCATGTCTTCCGGCGCCTGGGAGGCGCCCTGAAGGCGCTCGCCGATCTGCTGGGCCAGGCGGCCGATGCGGTCTTGGCTGACCATGATGTCTCTCCTGAGTGGGATAGGCCCGAGTGAGATGGGGCTGCCTCCAAGGATACGCAAGCCGTTCGGCGGGCGCATTCCCGCATGTCGCCGGCCGCGCTCCCGGATGGTGCGAAGCGATCGCTCACCGGCATCAAATCAGTGCACAGCGTCCTTTCCTGCCTGCACCAGAATCTCACCATCGGGTCAGGTTGGAAAAACAAGATCATGAAAACCATGGCGAATTCGGTTTGGTGGCACGGTTTAAGCAGTAACAGGAAAACCTGCACACACACCGCGCGGAGCAGCCCGCGCTCATCCAATGGGGAGATCCGGGATGAAGCTGATTACCGCCATCATCAAGCCGTTCAAGCTCGACGACGTGCGCGAGGCGCTCGCCGACAACGGCGTCCAGGGCATCACCGTCACCGAGGTCAAGGGCTTCGGCCGCCAGAAGGGCCACACCGAGCTCTACCGCGGCGCCGAATACGTCGTCGACTTCCTGCCCAAGGTCAAGGTCGAGATCGCCGTCGACGACGGCCGCCTCGACAGCGTGCTGGACGCCATCTGCAGCGCCGCCAACAGCGGCAAGATCGGCGACGGCAAGGTCTTCGTGACGCCGCTCGAGGACGTCATCCGCATCCGCACCGGCGAGCGCGGCGCCGACGCCGTCTAAGTCAACCGTTTCTCCCTTTACCCTGGAGTGACAGCCATGAACGAGATAACAGAGCTGAGCTACGCGCTCGATACCTTCTACTTCCTGATCTGCGGCGTCCTGGTGATGTGGATGGCCGCGGGCTTCTCGATGCTCGAGGCCGGCCTGGTGCGGTCCAAGAACACCGCCGAGATCCTGACCAAGAACATCGCCCTGTTCGCCATCGCCTGCACCATGTACCTGCTGCTGGGCTACTACCTGATGTACTCCAGCGACGCGGGCGGCATCCTGCCCAACCTCGGCTTCCTGCTGGGCGACGAGAACACCGTCGCGGCGGTCACCGCCGGCGGCGACGACGCGCCCTACTACTCCATGCGCGCCGACTTCTTCTTCCAGGTCGTGTTCGTGGCCACCGCCATGTCCATCGTCTCCGGGGCCGTGGCCGAGCGCATGAAGCTGTGGGCCTTCCTGGCCTTCGCCGTGGTGATGACCGGCGTGATCTATCCGGTCTCCGGCTACTGGACCTGGGGCGGCGGCTGGCTCTCCGAGCTCGGCTTCTCCGACTACGCCGGTTCCGGCATCGTGCACATGGCCGGTGCGGCCGCGGCGCTGGCCGGCGTGCTGGTGCTCGGTCCGCGCAAGGGCAAGTACGGCAAGGACGGCAGCATCTTCGCCATCCCCGGCGCCAACATGCCGCTGGCCACCCTGGGTACCTTCATCCTGTGGATGGGCTGGTTCGGCTTCAACGGCGGCTCCGAGCTGAAGGTGTCCGACGTCAGCTCCGCCAACAACATGGCCCAGGTGCTGGTGAACACCAACGCCGCGGCCGCCGGCGGCGTGATCGCCGCGCTGATCCTGGCCAAGGCCTGGTTCCGCAAGGCCGATCTGACCATGGCCCTGAACGGCGCCATCGCCGGCCTGGTGTCCATCACCGCCGATCCGCTGTCGCCCAGCGCCCTCGCCGCCACCCTGATCGGCGCCTTCGGCGGCCTGCTGGTGGTGGTCGCCATCGTCGGCCTCGACAAGCTGAAGCTCGACGATCCGGTCGGCGCCATCTCCGCCCACGGCGTGGCCGGCATCTGGGGCGTGCTCGCGGTGCCGCTGACCAACGACAGCGCCTCCTTCGGCCCGCAGATCATCGGCATCATCGGCATCTTCGCCTGGGTCTTCATCGCCAGCCTGGTGGTATGGCTGATCATCAAGGCCATCATGGGCGTGCGCGTCAGCGAGGAAGAGGAATACGAGGGCGTGGACCTGGCCGAGTGTGGCCTCGAGGCCTACCCCGAGTTCACCGTCTCCAAGGTGCACGGCGGTGGCGGCACCGGCCGCCCCCGCAGCGAGGGCGCGGGCCGGCCGCAGATGGCCGCTCGCACCTGATCGCCCCGACCGATGCAGCACCTCGAAATGGCCCCCTCGCGGGGCCATTTTTCGTTCCTCCCGCCGGCGGTGTATGCTCTGTCACAATGACTCCGTCAGGGATGGCGAATGGCGCCATCGGATACGAACCATCGAGGAGATGACCATGAAACTGGTGACCGCCATCATCAAGCCGTTCAAGCTCGACGACGTACGCGAGGCGCTCTCGGACATCGGCGTCCAGGGCATCACCGTCACCGAGGTCAAGGGTTTCGGCCGTCAGAAGGGCCACACCGAGCTCTATCGCGGCGCCGAATACGTGGTCGACTTCCTGCCCAAGGTGAAGCTCGAGGTCGCCGTGGACGAGACCATGGCCGAGCAGGTGATCGACGCCATCACCCAGGTCGCCAACACCGGCAAGATCGGCGACGGCAAGATCTTCGTCACCGCCCTGGAGCAGGTGATCCGCATCCGCACCGGCGAGACGGATAAGGACGCCGTCTAAGCTGCAAGCTGCAAGCTGCAAGCTGCAAGCTGCAAGCTGCAAGCTGCAAGCTGCAAGCTGCAAGCTGCAAGCTGCAGGTCGACAGCCTGGAATCGCCCAGAGCAAAAAGAAAACCCCGAAGGCTCAGCCTTCGGGGTTTTCTTGTAGCTCGGCGCTTGTAGCTCGGCGCTTGTAGCTCGGCGCTTGTAGCTCGGCGCTTGTAGCTCGGCGCTTGTAGCTCGGCGCTTGTAGCTCGGCGCTTGTAGCTCGGCGCTTGTAGCTCGG
>NZ_JALMEW010000013.1 GCF_023094245.1 Halomonas getboli
AAGGCCCGCCGCGAGAAGCTCCAGATCGATATCGACAAGGAACGCCGGCGCCTGGTGCCGCTGGACGCGGTGGGCAGGATCCTGCACGCCGTCGGCGCGGTATACGCCACCCAGCTCGACTCGCTTTCGAGCCGGTGCGCTTCTGACCTGGCAGTGATCGATGACCCAGCAACCATCCGCGAACGCCTCCACGCCGAGACCCGCCGCATCCGTGGGTCTACTGCCGAACGACTTGACTCGGCAGCATCGGAGATCGTTGCAGAGCTTGACGGCCTTGATTCGCTCGACGGCGAGGATGGTGGAGGCGCCGCCGCCGAGGACGAGTGACGAGTGGGCCCGCAACAAGCGCATCATGCCGCCGGCGTCGCCGGTACCGGGTCCGTTCAACCCCGACAGCAACCCCTACATGCGGCCCGTCGCCTGGGCCTTCGCCCAGCCGCAATACCGCCGCGTGACCTTCGTCATGGGCACGCAGATGGGCAAGTCGGTGACCATGGAGAACGTGGTCGGCCACCGGCTCGACGAGGATCCGACGCCGGTTCTCTATGTGACGCCGACGAAGCCGCTGATCACCAGCACCGTCGAGCCCAAGTTCATGGACATGTTCCGCGAGTGCGCGGACCTGTGGCGCAAGTACGACAAGCGCCGCTCGACGCAATTCACCAAGTGGATCGGCGGCACCAAGTTCCGCTTCGCTTGGGCCGGCTCGCCCACCGAGCTCGCCGCCGACTCGGCGGGTCTGATCCTGGTCGACGAGGTCGACCGGATCGTGAACACCGGCGAGGGCGACACCACCGAGATCATCGAGGCCCGGGGCGACGCCTACGTCGACTCGAAGGTCGGCTATACCGCCACGCCGCTGCGCGGCCGGGTCGAGAAGCGTCAGCACCCGGTCAGCGGCCTGTGGCACTGGCAGGTCGGGCAGAAGGGCGCTGTGACGTCCAAGGTCTGGCGGCTCTGGCAGTCCGGCACCCGCCACGAGTGGGCGGTGCCGTGTCCGGAGTGCCTCGGCTACTTCATCCCGCATCTCGACCTGCTGTGGTGGCCTGGCCAGGGCAGCGAGGACGAATGCACGCCGAGCGAGGCCGAGCATCATGCCCGACTGTCCTGCCACTGCTGCGGCACGCCGATCGAAGACAAGTGGCGCCCCTGGATGAACGCCCGGGGCCTGGCCGTCGCGCCCGGCGAGTCGATCACCCCGGCCCGCCGGGAGGGCGACCAGGTCGTCGCCGGCGAGGTCCAGGGCACCGCCGAGACCGAGGGCTCGAGCCATTACAGCCTGTGGGTTTCCGGCCTGTGCTCGTTCGCCGCGAAGAAGAGCTACGGCTTCCTGGCGAAGAAGCTCCTCGAGGCCCAGCGCTCCGGCGACCCGGCGACGCTGATGGGCGTCTACAACACCGGCTTCGGCCAGCTCTTCGCCGAGGTCGGCGACGTGCCCACCTGGGAGGAGATCCGCGCGATGCGCTGGAGCTACGCCGCCGGCGAGCTGATCCTCCCGGATCCGCTCAAGGTCTTCTGCACCATCGACGTCCAGAAGCGCCGCCTGGTCTACACCGTGCGCGCCTGGTTCGCCGGCCTCGGCTCCCAGCTCCTCGAGCAGGGGGAGCTGTGGGGCAACACCGACGAGGACCTGGTGTGGGATGACCTGGGCGAGCTGATCGACCAGGAGTACGCCGGGCACGGCATCGACGAGACCGGCATCGACATCGGCTACCGGGACGACCAGGTCTACGCCTTCATCAACGCCCACAAGGGCCGCGTGGTCGCGTTGCGCGGTCGAGAGAAACTCGACAAGCCGTACAAGAAGCAGCTGGTCGAGGAGAACCGCCAGGGCAAGACCCGCAAGCGGGGCGACGCCTACTGGGCCTTCGACTCGCCGCTGGCGAAGCGCTGGGTGCATTCGCGGATCTCGCGGGCCCAGTCCGGCGACGCCGATCGCTTCCCCGGCTGGTGGCTGATACCCACCGACGTTACCGACGACTACTGCAAACAGATCGTCGGCGAGGAGTGGGACGAGGCCACCGGCAAGTACCGACAGGTCGGCGAAAACCACTTCCTGGACTGCGAGGCGATGCAGTATGTCATGGCCCTGCGTGCCCGGCTCCAGCGCCGCAAGCGTGGCGCCATGACGCTGGGCGACCTCAAGCGCCTGCGCCGCGGCGAGGCCTCCGACGACAGCGCGCCGGACGAGCCGGTGCCCGAGGAGGCCCCGGCAATCGACACCCCTGAACCCCAACGCGACCCGCCCCCGGCGAAGCCCAACAAGGGCCGCTTCAAGGTCGTGAAACGACGTAGGCGATAACCCCATGCGACCACCCGAGATCCGAGCCGGTGACAGCCTCACCTGGCGCGTCACCGGCTACCCGGCCGAAGCCGGCTGGACGTTCCACTACGCCTTGCGCGGGCCGTCGACCATCGACATCGAGGCGATCGACGACGGCGGCGAGTACCTGGTCGAAGTGGCGGCCGGCACCACGGCGGCCTGGGCCCCGGGCTGGTATCGCTGGGTGGCCTATGTGAGCCACACCGACGGCGATCGGGTGACGCTGGACGATGGCCGGCTGGAGATCCTGCCCGACCTGCTCAGCGCCGAAGCGGGCGACGTGCGCAGCCATGCCCAGCGGATGCTCGAGCTGATCGAGGCGGCACTCGAGAAGCGCATCCCCAAGGACCAGCAGAGCTACGAGATCGATGGCCAGCGCCTCGACCGGATCCCGGTCGAGCGCCTCGAGGCCCTGCGCACCCGGTACCGCAACGAGGTGCGCAGGGAGACTCGCCAGGGTGACGGGCTCGGCATTCGCACGCTGAACTGGAGGATGTGATGCCACGGAAACAGCCGAGCCTGCTGCAGCGCGCCTTCAACGTCGCGTGGTACGCGACGGCCGGGGTCAAGCGCCACTTTCAAGCGGCCCGGCGCTCGCGGCTGACCGCGGGGTGGACGCAACGCATGACCGGCGGCGACGCCAACCAGGTGATCTACCGCGACCACGAGACGCTTCGCCAGCGCTCGCGCGAGCAGTCGATCAACAACCCTTACATCAAACGCTTCCACCGCCTGCTGAAGCAGAACGTGGTCGGCCCCCGCGGAATCCAGTTGCAGTCGAAGGCGAAGACGCCCGCCGGCGAGCCCGACAAGCGCGCCCAGCAGAAGATCGAGCGCGCCTGGCGGCGCTTCTGCCGGAAGGGGCAGTTCGACGTCACCGGGCGTTACAGCTTCGTCACCTTCCTGAACCTGTGGCTGGAGACGCTGGCCCGGGACGGCGAGGTGATGGTGCGCATGGTGCGCGGCTTCCCGAACCAGTGGGGCTTCGCCCTGCAGATCCTCGAGTGCGATCGGCTCGACCTCAACTACAACGACCTGCTGCCCAACGGCAACCGGGTGCGGATGGGGGTCGAGATCGACGACTGGGAGCGCCCGGTCGCCTACTACCTGCTGCGCGACCACCCGGGCGATACCCAGCAGCGCCCGCCGGCGCGCGGGCGTCACCTGCGGGTACCGGCCAGCGAGCTGCTGCACACCTTCGAGTCGTGGCGGCCGCACCAGGCCCGGGGCTTCACCTGGGCGCACGCCTCGATGCTCGAGCTTCACCACATCGGCGAGTACCGCCTCGCCGAGATGATCGCCGCCGAGCACGGCGCCAAGCTCACCGGCTTTTTCGAGCAGGACGCGGAGTGGACGGAGCCGCCGGACCAGGGCGACGACGTCGAGATCGAGGAAGAGATCGAGGCCGGCACGGCCAAGATCCTGCCCTACGGCCTCAAGTTCACGCCCTACAAGAGCGACCACCCGGCGACCAACTTCGCGCCCTTCATCAAGCAGGGGCTGCGCGGCACCGCTGCCGGCCTGGGCCCGAGCTACAACCGCCTGGCCCACGATCTGGAGGGCGTGTCGTTCTCCTCGCTGCGCTCCGGCGAGCTCGACGAGCGGGACTTCTACAAGTGCGTGCAGCAATTCGTGATCAGCGAGCTGCTCGACTTCGTCTTCGAGGGCTGGCTGGAGATGGCCATGCTCAGCAGCGCCGTCCGCCTGCCGTTCGCCAGCCTCGAGCGTTACCTGGAGGTCCAGTGGCAGCCGCGTGGCTGGGACTGGGTCGATCCGGCCAAGGACGCCAAGGCGGCCACCGAATCGATCGCCAACCGCACGAAGACGCGGAGCTACTACATCCGCCAGGCGGGCGAAGACCCCGAAGAGGTCTTCGAAGAGATGGCCCGCGAAGAGGAGGCCCTGCGCAAGCGGGGCCTTTCTGTATCCACCGACCCACCCACGGAATCGCCCAATGAGCAAGAAGACGACGAAGAGCGAAACGCCGCCTGACCAGGTGGTGCGCCAGATCCAGAGCGAGCCTCTCCAGCGGGCCCTGACGGTCGTCGAGGACAGCATCGACCAGGACGCCCGCACGGTCGAGGTTGCCGTCTCCAGCGAGTACCCGTTCCGGCGGTGGTTCGGCATGGAGATCCTCGACCACTCGCCCGAGTCGGTCGACCTCACCCGGCTGCAGAACGGTGCCCCGCTGCTCGACCAGCACAACGACTGGCGGCAAATCGGCGTGGTCGAGGAGGCCTGGCTGGATGGCGACCGCAAGCTGCGCGCCCGGGTGCGCTTCTCGCGCAGCACCGACGCCGAGGCGGTCTGGCAGGACGTGGTTGACGGCATCCGCCGCCATATCAGCACGCGCTACCTGATCCACGAGATGGTGCTCGAGTCCGAGCGCGATGGCGTGGATACCTACCGCGTGACCCGCTGGGAGCCCTTCGAGGTCTCCTCCGTTTCCATCCCGGTTGACCCGACCGTCGGCGTCGGCCGTTCCCTCGCAGAACCGCAGCACACCATCACCGTCAAGGAAACTCGCATGACTACACGCAACAAGACTCCCGGCGCCGACGACAACACCACTCCCGGCGCGAACCCCACCAACGGCGGCGAGCAGCAGCGCGGCCTGGGCGGCGGCCAGGGTGCCGAGCCCCGCGACAACATCCTCGCCCAGGAGCGTCAGCGCGTGGCCGACATCACCGAGATGGGCGAGCGCTTCGGTCAGCGCAGCCTGGCCCAGGAAGCGATCCAGAAGGGGCACGGCGTCGACCAGGTGCGCGCCATGCTCCTGGAGCGGCTGAACCCGCAGGCGACCCCGGCCGGTGGCGGCCAGCAGAGCCGCGAGCTGCCCAACTTCGGCGAACAGCAGCGCGCCGTGACCAGCCAGGGCCTGGGCGTCTCCGAGCAGGAGGCCCAGCGCTACTCGCTGATGCGCGCCCTGGAGGCCGCCGCAACCAACGACTGGAGCAAGGCCGGCTTCGAGCGCGAGCTTTCGATCGCCGTGGCGGACAAGCTCGGCACCGAGGCGCGCGGCTTCTACGTGCCCCACGACATGCTGATGCGTGCCTACGCCCACCATCCGATGCTGCAGCAGCGCGGCCTCGAGGTGGGTGCCGCCGGAAAGGGCGGCGAGTTGGTGGCCACCGACCTGCGCGTCGACCAGTTCATCGACATCCTGCGCAACCGCACGGTGATCGCTCGTCTGGGCGCGCGCATGCTCTCCGGCCTCGAGGGCGACGTCGACATCCCGAAGAAGGTGAACGGCGCCAACTTCTACTGGCTGGGCGAGAACGAGGACGTCGCGAACAGCGACTTCGACCTCTCCACCCTGGGGCTGACGCCGAAGACCATCGCCGGCGCGATCCCGGTCTCCCGCAAGCTGCGCAAGCAGTCGAGCATGTCCGTCGAGGCGATGATCATCGACGACCTGATCAGCGGCATCGGCGTCGCTACCGACCTTGCCCAGCTCAACGGCGACGGGCTCAACAACAAGCCCCTGGGCCTGCTCAACCAAACCGGCCTGGGCGCCCTGGAGTTCCCGAATGGTGGCATCGACTGGGCTTCCATCGTCGAGATGGAGACCAAGGTGGCCACCTACAACGCCGACGACGGCGCCCTGAACTACGTCACCGGCGTGGGGCAGCGCGGCGCGGCGAAGAAGACCGAGGCTTTTGCCGGCACCGGCGAGCGGATCTGGACCAAGGGCAACGAGGTCAACGGCTACGGCGCCGTGGCCACCAACCAGATGCCGCTCGACACCTGGCTGTTCGGCGACTGGAGCCAGATCGTCATCGGCCTGTGGGGCGTCCTGGACCTCAAGCCCGACCCCTACGCCCAGGCGGCCAGCGACGGCCTGGTGGTGCGGGTGTTCCAGGATCTCGACACCAACGTCCGCCGCCCCGAGGCCTTCTGCAAGGCGACTCGCGCCGCGGCGGCCTAACCCTAGCGGGCAGGCATTGAGGGGCTTCGGCCCCTCCTTTTTCTTCAGACCACAGGAAGCACTCCCATGGCAAAGCAAGAGATCGACCTGGTCGAGGTCATCGCCGACGACGACTTCAGCGTTCCCGGCGGGATGGTGCACAAGGGCGAGTCCTGCCGCTGCACTCGCCGCAAGGCGAAGGACCTGGTGGCCATCGGCATGGCCCACTACCCGACCGACGAGGACCGCGAGGGCCTGGCCGGCGAGCAGGACGACGGCGAGCCCGACCCCGAGAAGACCGACGCCACCGGCGAAGGCTCGGGCGGCGAGACCGCCGGGGGCGACGGCACCACCGCCGAGGCCGAGCAGGCCAAGCCGGCCAGCCGTTCCGGCGCTCGTAAGGCCAGCAAGTAATGATCGGCGACGACGACTGGGCGAGCTTCTATGACCCGGACGAGTTCGGCTGCGATGTGGCACTGGTCGGCGACGCCGACACCCTCGAGCTGCTCGGTCGGGAGCTTGCCCCACCGGAGCTGGACCGTCTGCGGCAGGGCGAGCGCGCCCAGGCCGGCGTGCGGGCCAAGCCGGGCGAGCGCGTCGTCGAGATCCCCGCCAAGGACCTGCCGGCCGACTGGCCGGATCGGCGGGTCGACGTGCCTTCGGGCAGCTATACCGCGGTGGACGTCCAGACGATCGGACGGCTGCGGGTCGGCCTGATCCTGGTGCCCTACGAGACGCGAGAGACGACCCATGGCCAGTGGCTTCGAGATCCAGATGGCGCTGCGTGAGAGCGAGCAGCGGATGCCCGACCTGATCGAGGCGACCCGCAAGCAGCTCGAGACGGCGGTGGGCCGGGCCCTGCGCAAGACCGGGGCCTGGCTGCGCACCCACTCGGTGCGCGAGCTGGGCCGCGAGCTCGGCATCACCCAGGCGCCGCTTCGCCAGCGCTTCCAGCTCTACCCGCGGATCCGCGACGGCGAGGTGAAGGTGTGGGTGGGGCTGCGACCGCTGTCGGTGCACTACCTGGGCACGCCGCGCCAGACGCCCACCGGCGTGCGGGTGAAGCGCCGCGACTACGAGGGCGCCTTCATCGAGCCGATGCGCACCCGCTACCCGCTGGTCTGGCAGCGCAAGGGGCGCGAGCGGCTGCCGATCGAGCGCGTCACCGAGGAGCTCGGCGACGTGGCCGTGACGGTGGTCGAGCGCTGGGAGCGGCGCGTCGAGCGCCGCTTCGTCGAGATCTTCGAGCAGGAGGCCCGCCATGTCCTCTCGGACGCTTAACCAGCCATCGGACCTCTTCGACGCGATCCGCGATCGCCTGCTCGAGGAGATCCTGAACATCGACGTCGACGACTACAACGAGTTCGGCAGCCGCGAGGTCGGCGCCGCCGGCCAGGCCGGCGAGATCCTGATCGAGTTCGAGCGCGTGCCGGGACTGCCCCGCAACCATGCCGGCCAGTTCGGCTTCGAGGCGGCGATCACCCTGCACTGCGTGGTCGGCCGGCAGCGCCACCGGGCGCCGCTCGAGGCGATCAACCTGGCCGCGGCGGTGCAGCGAGTGGCCACCGACTGCGTGTGGGGCCTGCCGCCGACGCAGATCGAAGCGCCCGAGGGTCTGCGCAGCGAGCCGTCGTTCTTCAAGGACGGCGCCGGTGGATATGAGGCTTGGGGCGTGTCTTTCACCCAGTGCTTCTGGATCGGCCCGGAGCTGGTCGAGGAAGACCCGGTGACCACGGCGCTGCCGCAGATCGCCTGGAATATCGACGACAGCCTGAACACCGACGACGAGAGCGTCTACGAGCCGTTGCCATGAGAGAACACCTCGAGGCCATGATCCGCTCGGCCCTGGCGCCCTACATCGAGCGCATCGCCGCCCTCGAGGACGAGGTCGACGACCTGCATCGACGGGCCCGCAACCAGGGCCGGCGGGGCGTCTGCGTGGCGGTCGATCACGACCAGGCGCTGTGCCGGGTGCGCCACGGCGGCAACACCACGCCCTGGATCAAGTGGGCGAGCTCGGCGGCCGGCGAGGTCAGCGAGTGGCGCCCGCCGTCGATCGGCGAGGGCTGCCAGCTGGTCAGCTATGGCGCCGGCGACGACGGCGCGCAAATGGTCGCGGTGTTTGGCCTGGCCACGTCCGCTCATCCGCCGCCCGGCGCCTCGGGCACCCTGCACCGGCTCCAGTACAAGGACGGCGCTCGGCAGAGCTACGACTTCGCCGCGCACGCCTGGGAGTGGGTCAATGCCAGCACGACGATCAAGCATGACCGTGATGGCATCGAGCTGATGCACGGCGGCAATGGCATCCGCATCGACGCCAGCGGCGTGCACCTGATCGGCGCCGGGGTGGACCACGACGGCACCGACATCGGCAAGACCCACAAGCATGGCGGCGTCGTCGCCGGCAACAGCAAAACGGACGTTCCCTCATGATCGGCATCGACCCTCGCACCGGGCGCACCATCGACGCCTGGGAGCAGTTCGTCTCGCGCGTCGCCCAGGTGATGACGACGCCGATCGGCGGCCGGGAGAAGCGCCGCGACTTCGGCTGCCGGATCCCCGAGACCCTGGCCCAGAACACCGGCGACGACCTGCTGCTCCTGGCGCAGAGCTACGCCATCGAGGCGTTCTACAACCCCGCCAATGGCCTCGAGGAATTCACGCCCAGCCGGTGCGTGGCCAGCCGCCATGCCAGCGGCATCCGCCTGCGCTTCGAGGGCACCTGGCGACACCAGCAAACCACCTTTGAGGTCACCGCCTGATGCTGATTCCCGGACAGAACCGCCTGGCCGACCCGGAGATCGTCCAGGGCGAGACCTTCGAGACGATGCTGGCCAGCTTCAAGGCCGCGGTGGTGGCCCACATCGCCGAGGGCGACGAGACCCTGGCGGCCCAGGTGGGCGAGACCCTCGACAACGAGGCCGAGGTCTCCACCAAGCTGATCGAGGCCTGCGTCGTCGTGCTGCAGACCAAGATCCGCGACGACAACGAGAAGATTCGCCAGGAGCTGGCCTGGTGGGCCACCGGCTCGAACCTGGACGCCAAGGTCGCCGACCTGAGCATCGCGCGCCAGACGCTCCAGGAGGGCGATCCCGACGCCTTCCCGCCGGTCGAGCCGGTCCTCGAGGAGGACGAGCACCTGCGGCTGCGCTACTTCCTCGCGCCCCACGCCCCGGCCGCCGGCTCGCGCATGCACTACCGCAGCGAGATCCTGACCCTGGACGAGCGCGCCAACGTGAGCGTGGAGACGCCCGAGGCCGGCGTGGTTCAGGTGACCTACCGGCTCGACCCCGAGGGCAACGCGGCGAAGATCAAGGACGGCAACGGCCGAATGGTCAACCCCGGCACCGGCGAAGTGCTGGTCACGGTGCTGGCCCGGGAGGGCAACGGCGTGCCCGATGCCGCGCTGTTGGACGCCGTGCGCGATCACTTCGCCCGGCCCGACGTGGTGCCCGAGACCGACCAGGTGACGGTCCAGGGCGCCGAGTCGGTCGACTACCAGATCCGCGCGCGGGCCTACATCTACCCCGGCCCGGACGCGGCGCTGACCAAGGAAAGCGCCGAGGCGCAGCTGCAGGCCTACGCCGACGACAACCACGCCCTGGGCGGCTCGGTCGAGCCCAGCTGGATCTATCACGAGCTCCACCAAGGCGGCGCGGTCAAGGTCGAGCTGCTCGAGCCGCTGGCCGCGGTCACGGCGACTGACCAGCAGGCGCCGTACTGCACCAGCGTGGACGTCGAGGTGCTGACGCTATGAGCGACGACCAGGACCGCTACGATCACCACAGCCTGCTTCCGGAGAACAGCACCCGCCTCGAGCGGGGTCTCGAGCGCGCCTTTCGCCAGCTCCTGGAGAGCATCGAGTCGCCGCACCCGCACCTGCTGGACCCGCAGCGCACGCCGGTAGCGTTCCTGCCGTACCTCGGCGCGGATCACGGCGTCAGCGAGTGGGATCCGCACGCCAGCGAGGCCGAGAAGCGGCGCACCGTGGCGGCGGCCTGGCCGACCAAGCGCCTCGCCGGCACCCGCGAGGCGCTCGAGCTTGCCGTGCGCTCCCTGGGCCTCGAGCCCGAGGTGATCCCCTGGCACCAGGAAGACCCGACCGGCGACCCGTATCACGTGCACGTCATCGCCGTGAACAGCGACGTGCTGGGCGCCGATGCCCAGCAGCGCCTCGAGCGGCGCCTGGCCGAGGCCAAGGCCGAGCGCGACGTGCTGACGCTGGAGATCGTCGGCGAGTCCCGCGGCTGGGCCTACGTCGGCGCCGTCACCTACGACGGCGACCTGACCGCGGTCTACCCCTATGCCGCGGAAGACGCCGAGGTGACCGGGCCGTTCTTCGTCGGTATCGGCGTCGATGTTGTGGACACCGCGACTGTTTACCCGATGCGCAATCAGACAGGCCGCCTGACCATAGACGGCCATCTCTATCGAACGGCCAACGGTGCGGCTCTTAGACTCAATGCGAGGTTGCCAGACAATGGCTGAGAACGACGAAATTCAGTTTCATGAGCTTCCCAATATGCTCGGTGACGAGCTAGCCGACGACGACCAGATTCTGGTCCATGACAGCAGCGATACGGTTTCGTCGTTATATGGCGGGGAGAAGCGAATGTCGGTCGCTGAGTACCGTGCCAGCCAGATCCTGGCGCCGATCGCGGCGGCAGTTCAGGCCGCCAACGAGCAGACCACCCGGCTCAACCGCAGCTTTTCCGTGCGGCCCTACAACGGCGAGAGTCTGCGTGCGGATTTCGAGGCCCAAGCCTACGGCCTTGGCGACACCACCGGCATCAGCCGCGCGGTGGGCGAGGGGGAGATGTTCACCGTGCAGCGGGCGACACCGAAGCATGTGTTCCAGCCGGTCGCCGGCGGCGCGATCCAGCTCGTCGAGGTACCGCCGGATACCCTGGCCCATGAGTGGGACCCGGTGACGGGGGAATATCTGGGGGTGTTGATTGAGGAGAGTCGGACGAATCTGGAGCCAGATTCATCAGATTTCACAGCGTGGACATCTACGAATGGATACCTGACGGATACGGGCGCGACAGCGTTGGGAGGATTGAGCGTCTATCGCGCATCCCACGACGGTAACGGAAGCAGCGTTACAGCGCGCACGCCGCTACGATATTCGCAACCGAGGGAGACGGCCATTGCTGTAAGCGGCTTTGTGAAGAACGAAGCCGCCACTCAGATAAAACTTCATCTGGGCGATAACGGCATTTCGGGTTATGCCCGCGTAGTTATAGACACCGCTACAGGCGCTGTGATTCTGGACGAGCATAGCAACTGGGCAGGCGCCGGCAGCGTTGGAGCCAAATATGTAGGTGATGGCTGGTATCGCATTTGGGTCGTCTCTACTGTGCCTGCGGCAGGGTCAGCAACTCAAGAGATTATGGTCATCGGAGACGGAGACCTCCTGTTCACCGGAATACAAAAAGAAGAAGGCACCTTCCCCACCAGCTATATCCCCACGGCGGGGAGTGCGGTGACGCGGGCGGCGGATGATGTGTCGCATTCGGCCGGCGAAGAGTATGCACCAACAGGATCAACGTGGGTTGTGGAGCTGGATGATGCAAAAGGGGAATCCCCATTTATAATTTCGACAGATAATGAAGAGTTCTCGCCTCTCTATATCTCTAGTGGTGGAAATTTTGCCGTCGATTTACGGGGCGTGGGGCATATTATTTTATCCACCTCAATCAGCCGGCTTGGTAAGAGAAAAGTGGCTGTTAGCCTCGGTGTTAATGAGGTGTTGATCGCAGCGGACGGGGCGTCTGAGAGCATCGCATCAGGCTTATCGCTAGAATATCCGGCAAATGACATGCTTTTGGGCAGCAGGGCAAATGGCACGCGACACATGAACGGCCACATCAAGCGCTTTGAATACATCCCCGAGTCCCGCACCGCTGCCCAGCTTGAGGAGATGACCGCATGAGCATGACCGACGCCATTCTCTACGTGCCAGATATGCCAGCCCTTGTCGCCCACCTGGGCGACGAGCACCCGACCATGCTGGTCAGGGACGAGACCGGCGAGATCATCCAGCCGCCGGTGGTGACGGGATTCGCCCGCACCCCGGCGGCGACCAACGCTGACGGTTCGGCGCTGCTCGTCTATGCCCGCCTGCGCCCCGCCGAGATCGACCAGTGGCGCGGCATGCCTCACGTCACCGTGTTGGCCGAGGCGCCGTACCAGGGCAAGGGCACCGCCCAGGCGGTCTATGCCCAGGTGTTCGCCGATGCCGACGCACTCGCCGCCTATGACAGCGTCTACGACCGCGCCCCGCGAGAGGTGCCGGACGGTGAGGGCGGTACAACCACCGTCACCCCGCCGGCGATGTTCGGCATCCTCGCCGGCGCCTGACTGCCCGCTCCATAAGCGATAGGAACCCCCATGCCCCAGTTCTATACCGTCCTGACAGAGACCGGGCAAGCCAAGATGGCCAACGCCATCGCGCTCGGCACAACGATCAACATCGCCGAGCTGGCGGTGGGAGACGGCGGCGGCACCCTGCCGCAGCCGGACAGCGACCGGACCACGCTGGTCAACCAGGTGCGCATCGCCCAGGTCAACCGCGTCGACACGGATCCCGACAACCCCGCTTGGCTGATCGTCGAGCAGGTGCTGCCGCCCGAGGTTGGCGGCTGGACGATCCGCGAGGTCGGCCTGTTCGATGACGCCGGCGACCTGATCGGCTACGGCAACTACCCCGAGACCTACAAGCCGGTCTTGAGCGAGGGCAGCGGGCGCACCCTGACCATCCGCATGGTGCTCGAGGTCAGTGACACCGCCGCGGTGACGCTGCTGGTCGACCCCAGCGTGGTGCTCGCCACCCGGGAATACGTCGACCAGGAGCGGGCCGAGCACGAAGCCAGCCGCATCCACCCGCTGGCCACCGAGACCGATCGCGGGATGGTGGTCAAGGCGACTCAGCCCGAGGTGGACGCGGGCGAGGACGATGGCAAGTTCGTCACCGCCAAGAAGCTCAAGAACTGGGCGGCGCAATGGGTCAAGCAAGCGACCGAAACCGTCGCTGGGATGCTCAAGGTCGCCACCCAGTCACAAGTCGATGCGGGCACCGATGATACCGCGGCGGTGACGCCAAAGAAGCTGCGCTGGGGCTTCTCTATCAGCTTGGGCAGCAACGGCTATGTGGGTTTTCCGAGCTGGCTGGGGGGCGTGATTTTCCAGTGGGGCGGCGTCACCTTCACCGGCCCGGATAGCACCGGAGATAATAACCCCGCAAGCAGTACGAACCATGTTCACCGTCGTGTCTCATTCACCTCCGCGTGGCCGATTACGTTTCCGAACTCTGTGTTCTGTGCCATAGCAACCTGTCAGGGCACTAATTCAGAAGCTGAGGAGCTGGTATGTGCTCTAACCGAGATCGATGTTTCCAGCTTGGAAGGTCGTGCATATCGGCTCTACGGCAGCAACACCTCGGGTGAACCAGCCCACGTCATGTTCTTCGGCGTCGGTCATTAACGCGGAGTTATTCCATGTTCTACAGCGCTTCCGAAAACCGCTTCTACGATCCCGCGTTCAAGTCTCGCTATGAGGCGAGCGGGACTTGGCCGGTCGATGCCATCGAAGTCACAGAGGACGAATGGCAGACGTATGGCGCCGGAGAGTCCCCGGCGGGGAAAGTGCGCGGGGCGACGGCAGAGGGGCGCCCGACTTGGGTCGATATTCCCCCGGTCGAGATGACGCTCGAAGCCCTCGCCGCCCGCAAGCGCGCCGAGATCTTCGCCAGTCGCGACGCCGCCTTTGCCGCCGGGATGGACTACACCCTGCCCGATGGCTCCGCCGACGTGGTGCAGACCCGGCCGCAGGACCAGATCAACCTGCTGGGACTGGGCATCAAGGCCGAGCGGCTCGTGAACCAGGGCGTCACCGACGAGGTGATGGTGATCCGGGGCGAGTCCAACGTCTCCCATTCGATCACGCCGGCCGAGATGGTGACGCTGACCGATGCGGCGCTGGTCTACATCGAGGACATCTACCAGCAGGGCTGGGACCGCAAGGACACGATCGACGCGGCGCTGGCCGACGACACCCTGACCGACGACGAGAAGCGGGCGGCGCTCGAGGCCGTGACCTGGTAGCGCGCCCGCCCAGCACCACCCATCCCGGCCGCCTGATGGCGGTTTTTTTGTGCCCGGAGAAAGCCCCATGGCTACAAGCAAGCGCAAGACCTACGTGGTCCTGGTCCCGTTCCCGCGTCGCGGGCACTGGACCGCCAAGGACGACGAGCTGGAGCTGCTCGACTGCGAGGCGGCGCAGCTGCTGCGCGCTAACCGCATCGCGCTGAAATCCACCCAGGCGGTCAAGACGACCACCGCGAAGAAGGCGAGTGACTGATGCCCGAGATCATCAACTTTGAACACAACGGCGCCACGATCGAGGCCCAGCGCCCGCCGGAGCCGCTCGGCCCGCTGGGCGGCGAGGTGCTCGGCTGGGTGGTGACCGCCCCCGATCGTGACCCGTCGGTGCCGCTGAACACGCCGTTCCGCATCGCCAACCAGGCCGACGCCGCGCTGCTGGACACCACCGGCGACGAGGCCGGCACCGGCTGGCACGCCGTCAGCGAGGTGCTGAAGAAGGCCAAGGTGCCGCAGTACGTGGTGGTGGTCGAGGAAGGCCTCGACATCACCGAGACCACGGCCAATATCATCGGCGGCATCGATGCCACCTCCGGCCAGCCGCTGGGTCTCGAGGCGCTGCCCAACGCCCAGGAGGTGCCGACCGTCTTCGCCTGCCCGGGCTACTCGCACCAGAGCGAGGTGCGCCAGGCCATGGCCAGCATGGCCAAGCGGATCATGTCGCGCTTCGTGATGGACGCGATCGACGACACCGTGGACGCGGTGACCGCCGACAGCGAGACCATCGGCGGCGAGGACACCGGCTACCGGCGCGGCTACATGGCCTACCAGATGACCGCGATCTACTCCCGCGCCGCCCTGGGCGACGTGATGATCGCGCCCTCGGTCCAGGCCATGGCGTGCTTCGCCGCCACCGACCCCTGGGTGAGTCCCGGCAACCAGGGCGTGCTGATCCAGGACGTGTCGCGCCACGTCAACTACAACATCCTGGACAAGTCCACCAACGGCGACCTGCTCAACCGCTACGGCGTGAGCTACTACGCGCGGACCAGCCTCGGCGGCTTCTCGCTGATCGGCAACCGCGGGGTGACCGGGGAGTTCATCTCCCACGTGGGCCTCGAGGACGCCATCGCGCGCAAGCTGATGAAGGCCGCGCAGAAGGGCATGGCGAAGAACCTGACCAAGTCGTTCATGGAGCAGGAGGTGCGCAAGATCAACCGCTTCGCCCAGGACCTGGTCGCCCAGGAGGTGATCCCGGCCGCGGAGATCTACCTGCACCCGACGCTGAACACCATCGAGCGTTACAAGAACGGCAGCTGGTACGTGGTGTTCGACTACGGTCGCTACTCGCCCAACGAGCACACCATCATTCACCTGAACGCCAAGGACGAGTTGACCGAGGAGTTCATCGAGGAGGTCCTGAATGCTTAACCGTCAACGGATGTCGCTCGGCGGGACCCTCTCGGGCTACCCGCTGATGCACACGCTCGAGGAGTTCGAGCCGGTCGTGCTGGAGAAGGAAATGGAGATGGCCCAGGGCGGCCGCTTCGTGCCCGAGCAGATGATGGTCGGGCTCAAGGAGATGACCTGCCGCGTCACCCTCTCGGGCGGTGGCATCGAGATCGTCGCCGCGCTGGGGATCACCGAGGGCGACACCGTCGAGCTCGACGTGATCGAGGCCCTGAAGGACCTGGAGGGCATCAAGTACCAGGTATGGCACCGGGTATCGGGCGAGATCATCAAGCTCGAGCGCAACACGGTGAAGATGAAGGACAAGCCCCAGATGATCTACACCATCGCGCCGGTGGCCACCAGCTGCCGCGAGAACGGGGTGATCCTCCACGACATCGACCTGCGCCGCCAGGTGATCAACCTCGGCCAGGGCGACCTGATGGAGCCCTACCGCCGTATGGTGCTGTCGCCCTGACGTCGCCGCCCTGAGCCACCCCGGGCCGCCTGCCGAGCAGGCGGCCCTTTCTTTTGCCCGCTGAACAGGACACGCCCCCATGAGCTGGACCCCGCAACCGCACCCGCTGCACTGGCCGGTGGAGATCGACGGCGAGACGCGCCACGAGCTGACCCTGCGCCCGATCCGCCACGGCGAGCACAACGAGCTGATCAAGAAGGACGACGCCGCCAAGGCCAAGTCCTCGACCGGCAAGGGCCTCGGCGATACCGCGCTGTTCCTCGCCCTGGCGGCGATGGCTACCGGCCTCGAGGAGGCCGCGCTGAAGCGCCTCAAGCGCCCCGACTACAACGGCCTCCAGCGCCGGGTGCTCGAGCTCGTCAGCCAGGACGCCGACCACTTCCTCGAGGCGCTGCCCGAGGGCGAGGAGGACGACCCGGACGCGCCGCGGCTGCTCGAGCCGCTGACCCGACCCGATGGGCGCACCCTGGAGCGGATCCCGCTCGAGGTGCCCGACCTCGAGACCACCCTGCTGATGGGGAAGATCGACGATCGCTACGAGGCGGCCGAGTTCATCACCGCCAAGTGCACCGGCCTGACCGTCCAGGAGCTGGCCGAGATGACGGTGCCCGACTGGAACACGCTGCAGGGGCGCATCGACGCTTTTTTGAACCAGGCGGGCGACTTCTTTCACGACGGGACATCGACGTCCTGACGGACGTGATCCCGCTCGTCTACCAGGTGAGCGAGCGGGATCTCCTGAAGTGGTCCGCGGATAAGGCCCTGCGCCGGTACGAGCTCGCGATGAAGCGGCTCAAGGCCGGCCACTAGACCAGGAGCAACGGATGGCCGAGAGCAAATACAGCGTCGTCCTCGCGGCGGTGGACCAGTTCACCCGGCCATTCCGCGACTTCCGCGACGCCGGCGAGCGCCTCCAGGAGGACGTTCGCGGCCAGCAGGCCGAGCTGCGCGACCTCAACCGCCAGGCCAAGGATCTCGACGGCTATCGCCGCCTGACCGACCAGGTGGACGCCACGGCGGCCTCCCTCGAGGAGGCGCGCATCGAGCAGGCCCGCCTGAAGCGCGAACTGAGCGAGGCCGAGCGGCCCACCCAGCGCATGCGCCGGGCCTACGATCGCGCGACGGCGAGCGTCGCGGATCTCACCTCCAAGCACCGCGCCCAGCGCAACGAGCTCGGCCGGCTGGAGAACAGCCTGGAGTCGGCCGGCGTCGATGTCGGCCGCTTCGCCGACGAGCAGCGCCGGATCGAGACCGCCACCGAGCGGGCCAACGCCGCCCTGGCGACCCAGCGCGGCCGGATGGCGGCGGTGGGCGACGCCCGCGCCCGGGTCGACAGCAACATCGCGGCGCGCGCCGAGCTGCACGGTCAGATCGTCGAGACCGCCGCCCTGGGCTACATCGCGGCCCAGCCGATCAGCCAGGCGATGAGCCTGGAGACCGCCGGCGCCGAGTACGCCAAGGTGTCCAACGCCTCCGACGAAGAAGTCGCGGCCCGCGCCTCGGCCAACCTGCGCCTGGCCACCGAGCGGGAGATCGCCTCGGGCGGCCTGACGGCCACGGATCTGTTCCGGATCCAGACCGCCGCCGCCCAGGGCGGCATTGCCGGCGACGAGATCGACAACTTCACCCGCACCTCGGCGACGATGGCCAACGCCTTCGACATGACCGCCGACGACTCCGGGAAGACGCTGATGGCGTGGCGGGCCGGCATGGGGCTCGACCAGCAGCGGGCGAGCCTGCTGGCCGACATGGCCAACGAGCTCGGCAACAGCTACAACGCCGAGTCCGGCGACATCGCCGACGTGCTGCGCCGGCAGGGCGCGGTGGCCATGGGCGCCGGCCTCAACGAGGGGCAGGCCGCGGCGCTGTCCGCGGCGCTGCTCAACGGCGGGGCGACGCCCGAGGTGGCCGCCACCGCCCTGAAGAACACCACCAACGCGCTGACGAAGGGCAGCACGGCGACCGCCGCCCAGCGCGAGGCCATGAGCGGGCTGGGCTTCTCGCCCGAGCAGCTCGCCCGGGACATGCAGGACGACGCGCCGGCGGCGATGCTGAGCGTGATCGAGGCCCTGCAGCAGGAGCCGGCGGACGAGATCCCGGCGCTGGTCTCGACCCTGTTCGGCGAGGACAGCAAGGGCGCGATCATGCCCCTGCTGGCCAACACCGAGGCGCTGCGCGGCGCCTTCGAGCTGGTCAACGACCAGGCCCGCTACCAGGGCAGCATGGCCCGCGAGGCCGCCGGCCTGGCGGACACCACCCAGACCACCTGGAACCGCACCACCAGCAGCTTCGGCCGCCTGGCCACGGTGGTGGGGACGGCGCTGCTGCCGGCCACCAACGCGGTGCTGGACCCGCTGGCCGACGGCGCCAACCTGGTGGCCGACTTCGCCGAGGAAAACCAGACCCTGACCGCGGTGATCGGCGGCACCGCCGCCGCCCTGGTCGCGGCAAAGGCCGGCTTCCTGGGCGTGCGCTTCGCCGGCCTGCTGTTCGGGCAGCTGTTCAACCGCGCGAACCTCACCCGCGCCCAGCTCAATTCAAACACCGCGCGGACGGCCACCCTGGCCAACGCCGCCGTGGGTCGCCTGAACGGCGCCCTGGCACGGCTGGGCGCCGGGGCGGGCGTCGGCGGTGGCGGTCGCGGGCGGCGCGGTACCGGCGGGGCGCCGCGGGCCGGATCCTCGCCGGCGGCCCGTGCCGCTGCCGCCGGCGGGCTGTCGAACCAGCGTTTCACCACGGTGCCGCCGAACTCGATCGCCGCGCCCTCGAGCGCCTCGAGCGGCTGGCGAGCCCGCCTGGCTGGCTTCAGCGAGCGCCTCGGCAACAGCCGGGCCGCCCGCTGGACGGGCCGCGCGGCGGTGCCGCTGGCCATCGGCATGGGGGCGGTGCAGGCCGCCAACGCCGCCGGCGATGGCGACGCCGAGGGCGTCGGCTCGGCGGTGGGCGGCACGGCCGGGAGCCTGGGCGGCGCCTGGGCCGGAGCGGCCGGTGGGGCGGCCCTGGGCACGATGGTCTTCCCCGGCGTGGGCACGGCCGTGGGCGGTGCCGTGGGCGGCGTCGCCGGCGGTATCGCCGGCAGCGCGGCAGGGCAGTGGGTCGGCCAGAAGACCGGCGCGCTGTGGAACTGGGCGTTCGGCGACGACGAGGAAGCCGACGCCCGCGCCGACCGCCTCGAGCGCATCGCCAACCAGGTGAGCAATCCGCCCGACCTGCTGGCTTCGCCGGAGTCGGTCGCGGAGACGCTCAACCAGACCACCAACACCACCACCGACGCCCGGACGATCTCGCCGACCTTTCACGTCAAGGTGGAGTCCACCGGCGACAGCGTCCGCGACGAGGCCCTGCTGGACCGGCTGATGCAGCGGCTGCGGGGCGATCTGCTGCCGATCCTGGGCGCCAACGATCTCGACATGCGGGTGGACGCCGCGCTGACCGATAGGGGGAACTGATGCGCCAACAGATGGCCCTGGGGCCGTTCGTGTTCTCGCTGGGCCGGGGCTTCCCGTACTCGCGCCTGGAGCGCAAGAGCCACGGCGGCTGGATCGAGATCGACCTGGCCTACGCCTCGCCCAGCAGCCAGAACACCGGCCAGGACCTGGGCGAGATCCGCATCACCGGCACCGCCTTCTATGCCCAGGGCATGGAGCGCCTCGAGGAGCTCCGCGCCCTGCAGGCCGAGCGACGGCCGCTGGCCCTGGTCGACGCCCTGGGCATGAACCTGGGGCGCTGGCGGCTCGACAGCGTGGAAGAGACGCAGCGCCGGGTCATCGACGACGGCACGGCGATGGCGATCGATTGGGTGGTACAGCTCAGGGAGTTCTTCGATGCGGGCAATCAGAACGATCGCCGGGGACAGCCCTAACGGGATCCTCTGGCGCGAGATGGGCCGCGACGACGACGCGGCCGAGGAGGCCTTCTGGAAGGCCAACCCGGGCCTGGCGGCCTACGGCACCCTGCTGCCGTCGGGCGTCCTGGTCTACCTGCCGGAGGTGGAGAGCCCGCGCGACACCGCGCGTAAGGCGGTGACCGCATGGGATTGAACGGATACACGCCGGTGGTGCGCATCACCGGCGCGCACGCCGACCTGATCAACGGCCGGCGACTGATCGACTGGGAGCACATCGATGCCGCCGGCCAGGAGTCGGATCGGCTGCACCTGACGGTGGACACCCGGGGCCTCGATGGCCTGCCCCGGGAGGGCGACAAGCTCGGCCTCGAGGTCGGCTGGGCCGAGGGCGGCGCGCTGGTCAACAAGGGCCAGTTCACGATCTCGCGGACCACGCCGAAGCTGTTTCCCGACCAGCTGATGATTGTGGCCACGGCCGCGCCCTGGGAGGTGGCCGACGAGACGGCGTTCAAGCGGCGCCGCTCGGCGAGCTTCACCGACACGACCCTCGGCGAGATCTTCCGCACCCTGACGCGCCGGCATGGCTTCTCGCCGCGCATCGCGCCGGCGCTCGATGGCATCGCGATCGAGCATGTCGACCAGGCCGACGAGACCGACGCGGCCTTCCTGACGCGCCTGGCGGGCCGCTTCGACGCCGTGGCCAAGCCCTACGACGGCCTCTACGTGATGGCCCGACGGGGCGAGACCAAGGCGATCAGCGGCCAGTCGATCCCGATTGTCACGCTCTCGGTACCGCCGAACAACGAGCCGGGCCAGCAGGCGTTCGTGAACGCCAGCGTGGACCGCAACAGCCGGCTGCGCTTCAAGGGCGTGCAGGCGGCCTGGTTCGACGGCGAGGAGGGTGTCGAGGTCGAGGTGGATCTCGGCGAGGAGCCGTTCAAGCGGCTGCGCCAGAGCTACCAGTCGCCGGGCGAGGCACAAGCCGCCGGTGAGGGCGAGCTGCGCCGGCTGCGGCGCGAGGCGGCGAAGCTGCGGGTGGAGTGTCCGGGCAATCCGGATCTCGCCGCGGAGGGATTGATCGAGCTCGACGACAGCTGGCCCAGCCACATGCAGGGCCAGTGGTCGCTGGACAAGGTGACGGCGCGCGGCTCCCGCCGCGGCGGCTACCGCTGTTCGCTCGAAGCGACCTGGCCGGACGGCAAGGTCGAGGAGTAGATGGAGGGCTCCCTGGTGGTGGTGGTGCACCGCCAGGGCGCCGACACACTCGCGTGCACCGAGTGGGCCAGCCATGGCCCCCCATGCCTGCACAGGCGCCGGGGAGGCTACCCGAGAAGTCTCTGACCCACAAGGACGATCATGTCATCCAAGCCTTTCTTCCAATGGATGGGCGGTAAGCGCCGTCTGGCGAAGCACATCCTGCCCAACTTCCCCGACCACCAGTGCTACGTGGAGCCGTTCGCCGGCGGCGCGGCGCTGTTCTTCATGAAGGAGCCGAGCAAGGTCGAGGTGCTCAACGACACCAACAGCGACCTGGTGAACCTCTACCGGGTGGTGCAGAACCACCTCGAGGAGTTCGTCCGCCAGTTCAAGTGGGCCCTGGTCTCGCGCGAGATCTACGCCTGGGAGAAGCTGAAGCACGTCGACACCCTGACCGACATCCAGCGCGCGGCGCGCTTCTACTACCTGCAGCAGCAGAGCTTCGGCGCGAAGCCCGACCACAAGAGCTTCGGCACGTCGACGACCGGCGGGCCGGGGCTCAACCTGCTGCGCCTCGAGGAGAACCTCTCCCAGGCGCACCTGCGGCTCTCGCGGGTGTTCGTCGAGCACCTGGACTGGAAGGCGGTGATCGAGCGCTACGATCGGCCGCACACCCTGCACTATCTCGACCCGCCCTACTGGGAGACCGCGGGATACGGCAGCGGCTTCCCCCTCGAGGAGTACCAGGAGATGGCCCGGATCGCCCGCGAGGCGAAGGGCTACGTGGTGATCTCGATCAACGACCACCCGGACATCCGCGAGATCTTCGACGGCTTCCGGATCCAGGAGGTGAAGCTGCGGCACACCGTCGGCGGCGCCGGCGGGAAGAAGGCCGGCGAGCTGGTCATCTACAACTGGTAGCGCACAAGAAAGCCCCCACCGCCTTCGGGCGGTGGGGGCTTCTTTGCGTCTGGTGGTTGGCTCAGCCCATGAGCTTGTCGAGCAGCCGCATGACGTCGGTTGAGGCCTTGCTCTGCAGGTTGGCGTTGAAGATGGCCAGCATCGCCTGATAGCTCGGCGTGGTGTGGTCGCCGCTGTAGGTGATGATCACCGACATGTCCCAGTCGTCATCGCATTCGTCGTCATTGGGCACGCTGAACTGGACCGGGGAGGCTTCCTGGGCGGCATCGGTGCCGACGTTGTTGGCGGCGCGAGAGGCGGCGTGCATAAGGCTGACGGTGGCCATCGCCATGCTGGCCTGGACGAGGTCGACCGGAGGGCGCGGCGCGGCAGGCTGGTCATCGACGCCCATGGCGGGAGCGGTCCCGGCGGATGCTTTCTCGGCCTCCTGCTGGTAGACGGCGATCGCCGCGCCGATGGCGGCCTGGAGAGTCTGGTGGTCGTGCTGCGAAAGCTTGATGCGCTTCATGGTCATGGCAGTGTCCTCGGTTTGCTGGCCCGGGCCTTCCCCGTGCCGACGACTTCACTATAACAACAAATGTCCAAATGTCCAAATGTCCAAATGTCCAAATGGACATTTAATCAAGTCGCGCCCAAGGCACGCCGCCGGGCGCGCCGTCGCCGGGCTCGCGGGCGCGCACCTGGGCGAGCTTGGCCTGGCGTTCCGGACTGGCCGTGGCCAGGTAGCGCTCCAGGGCGCGGCTGGCTGTGCCGTTGGCCGGCGCCCATAGCGGGCGCTCGTCGCGCTCACCGACGCGGATCCAGGCCGGGCCCTGGTCGTCCTCGGCGTATCGGCAGGCCATCCAGTCCTGGCCATCGACGGCGCTTCTGGTGCAGGTGACGTCGCGGCCGATCTCGGTCAGCACCAGCTCGAGCTGCCGCTCGTCGGCCCGTCCGCGGTCGTGCATGTAGGCGAAGACGGCGGCGATCGCGCCGACGCCCAGGATGATCTTGGTGGTTGTCTTCATGGGGGTTCCCTTGCGTCGTTCTGCCGGCAGGCTATCACGCGCGGGATCTGGGCGGGGATGTGGGGCGTGCAACGAGAAGCCCCGCCGGGTGGCGGGGCTGGGGTGTCGGGGCTGCGTGGGCTACTCAGGCAGCTTCGTTAGGCTGCCGATGCAGTTTTGAAAATCCCTGATCAGCACGTCATTTCGGGACCGCTCGAACCCTTGCGACTGCAGGGCCTTGCACCGCTCGATTGCCCAGGTTAGGCCGGGCCGCAAGTCGGGCTCGCTGGCGAGCTTGTTGATCGCCCCGCGCAGGTCCGATGGCGATACGTGCTCGCTTTCTGGGTCGAAGCCGAGAGCCTCCCTGCATGCTCGAGATTCTGCTCGCCGCTGATCGGCGTGACCGGCGCTCATGGAGTATCGTCCTAGCTGGTACTCAAGCTGTTCGATCCGCTCGAGCAGGGCGAGAATGTCGGCCGGGTTAGCGCCAGTCGGCTGGTCGTTCCTTTGGTCACGCTCTGCGCGTTCCTTCAGCGCTTTCATGTCAATGCTCATTGGTGGCCGTCCTTTTCGTTGGTGTGGCTGGTGTCGTCCCGCACGACCAGGAGGTCATGCGCGTCCTTCAGGTGCTGCCCGGTCAGGATCAGGCGGCCCTCGCCGTCGTCCCGCGGGCTCGAGTAGAAGCCCGCCAGGGCGCGCTCGAGGCGCCGCTGGTAGGCTCGCGGGTGGTCGACAGGCCGCGGCGCGCGATGGGCCCAGGCCTCGGCGAACGGCAGCAGGGCGTCCTCCAGGGCGCGGACACGCCCCTCGAGGGCGCGCATCCGCACGCCGCGCTGGGCGACCTTGCCCTCGAGCTCGGCGATCAGCGTTTCCGGGTCACGATGCGCCATGGTCGTCTCCTTCCGCCAGCGCCTTGGCGGCCTTGCCCACGCCGGCGGCGAGGATCTTGCGGCGGCTGGTGGTGCCGTACTCGCCGCGGAGTGCGGTCAGGGTGTCGACCATCTCGCCGGCGGCTCGGCCCGGATCCTTGGCGACCATCCGGTCGACCCAGCCGCGCAGCTCGCCGGTCGGCATCTCGGCGTAGTCGTCGCCGGCCCGGGTGCCGTTGGGGTCGAGCTCGTCGCTCTCGGCCAGGGCCTTGGCCGACTTGCGCAGCACGCTGGCCAGCATCTTCTGGCGGCTCTTCTGGCCCTCGCTGCCTCGCAGGTGCTTGAGCAGCACCAGCGCCAGGCTGGCGGACGTCTGCGGGCTCGACTTGATGTGGCCCTCGAGCGAGATCTTCGCGTCGCTGACGCTGGTGTGCAGGTAGCTGGTGATGTCGCTCATGCCGCGCCCTCCCCGATCAGCGCCAGCAGGGCGCGTTGGGTGGCGCCTGTGGCGTGCTCCCGGGCGTAACGCTGCACCAGGTCGCGGTGGGCGGGATTGCGTGCGTCGCGCAGCAGGATACGCCGCGCTGTGATAGCATCGGTCAGTGACATGGCTTTCCTTCCTCGGTTTGCTCGTGTCTGCCTGGTGGACGGTGGCCGCCGGCCGCCAGGCGCTCTCCTCGGGCTACTCGCCCAAGATTCTCTCGATGTCGTCCACCGCGAAGCGGCCCTCGCCGCGGCGGTACTTCTCGAATAGGTCGTCGATCGCTTCCAGCAGAAATTCGCGCACCGGCACGTTGTCCTGGCTATGCGCGCGCATCGAGGACAGTTTCCGGTGAGTGGCCACCGGCACCTCGAGCGGGATCCGCTTCTTCGGCTCGTCACCGCCGGAGACTTCCTTCAGCGCCTTGTCGAGATCTTTACGGCCCGTTCCCGGCTTGCGGCGGGCGGTCAGTGTTTTGCGTTCAGCCATTGATGAACTCCATTACTTCGCGGCCCAGGGCTTCGACTTCCTGGCGCGCCTTATCGCTCTCCGGCAGGTCCATGACGCTGCCGCCCTTGGCGCAGTCGGCGTAGGCCACTCGCTGGGAGGTGAACGACTCGAAGATCGGCAGGTTGTACTCGGAAAGGGCCTCGCGAACCTCGCGGCTTAGGTGGGTGTTCTTGATCACCCGCGACACGATGAAGGCGGCCTTCGGGCGGCCGTCGGTCACTTCCTGGCGGGCCTCGATCAGGTCGACCAGGGTGGCGCAGGAGTAGATGTCGAACGGCGACGGCTGGCATGGGATCAGCACCACATCGGCGGCCTTCACGGCCGGCGCGGCCAGTTCGCTGATCTGCGGGGCGCCATCGACGACGACGAAGTCGTACCCGCCGGCTACCCTGGGGAGATCCTTGGCGATCTTCGTGCCCATCCGCACGACCGGGAAGTCGTCCTCGTTGTCGCGGGTCTCGCTCCACTCGGAGGCGCTGCCCTGCGGGTCGAGGTCCACCAGCAGCACCCTGTGGCCCTGCTGGTGCAGCCAGCACGCGAGATTCGTCGCCCCGGTCGTCTTCCCGGCGCCGCCTTTTTGGTTCAGCCAGGCGATCACTTTGGTCATATCGGCTTCATCCTCCTCGGTTTATCGAGCCTTGCGGTATGGACATTAGCACAAATGGACATTTGTGCAAATGTCCAAATCCTCGATTTATCGCCTATTCCTGTCGCCCGGACGCCTCGCGTCCTTTCCCTCCCTGCCGAAATGGCTCAACCATGCGGCTTGTGGGCGGTTGTGCTGCCCGACTCCCTTTCCATGTCCTTTCGCATGCACGCCTCCTGCGCGCCATTCTTTGGCGACTGTGGCGCTTGATCGACTTGATCCACCTTCCCCGCCTTGTTGACCGATAACCGCCCGAAGCCCCTTTGTGCTTATAGGGCCATAAGTGTATGCCGTGGCCTAAGCATACACCTACGACCCTCCATATACATACACCTTGACCCCTCCTATTGGTAGGGCCGCCCATGCATACACTATGCCACCCATACTATACGTATAGTATGGGTGGCATAGTGTATGCATGGGCGGCCCTAGTACCAGTGTGGTGGCAGTATGGTGCAGGGCTATATATGTATGCATGGTGATATGTAGGGCTTGACGTGTATGAATGTATGGTCTATAAAGACTTTTAGGGTTATCCATGTATGAGAGCGAGGGCGAAACGATGAGCGGTGAATCACGGAAGAAGGTAAGCCTGGGCGAGCTGATCGAGTGGCTGCTCGATGAGGTCCGGAAGATCGACGCCGACGAAGAGCTGGCGCGCAAAGAGAAGACGAAACGGCTGGCTCGGCTGGCCAAGCGCTTCAAGAACCGGCTCCACGACGACGGCCGGCGCAAGGAAGAGGACCGCATCGCGGTCTCGACCTTCCGCCGCTACATGACCGAGGCACGCAAGGCGGTGACGGCTCAGAACTGGCTGCACCACAGCCTCGACCAGCAGATCGAGCGGCTGGCCAAGCGCCACCCATCCCACGCCGATCGGCTGCTGGCGCTGGGGGAAATCGGCGACATCAACGAGCTGCGCCTGGCCCACCGGGAGCTGCTGGACCGGATCCGCGACGACGACGACGCCTACGAGGACGTCCGCGGGATGAAGCTCGACCACGAGATCATGCGCCACCTGACCCTGTCGTCAGCGCAGAAGGCCGATCTGGCCGAGGACGCGGTCGAGACGCTCGAGGAGCGGGCGGTGAACACCGTCGAGATCAACTATCACTGGCTGATGGACCGGATCTATGAGCTGCTGACCAACCGGGAGCGGCTGGTCGACGGCGAATATCGACCCTACTACAGCCACCTGGCCCTGGGGCTGGCGCTGGCCACCGGCCGGCGGTCGATCGAGGTGCTGAAGCTGGGCAAGATCTCGAAGGTGGACCGCTACCAGGTCGAGTTCTCTGGCCAGGCGAAGAAGCGTGGCGGGGTCGACTACAGCCAGGCCTACCACATCTACACGCTGGTGGACGCCGACCTGGTCGTCGAGGCATGGAACGAGCTGCGCGAGCTACCCGAGGTCGTCGAGCTCCAGGGCATGGACAACACCGAGATCAACCGGCGCACGGCGAAGACGCTCAACACGCTGGCCAAACGGGTCTTCGACGACGACGAGCGGGTGTTCAAGGACAGCCGCGCGATCTGGGCGCGGCTGGTGTTCGAGATGCACTTCGCCCAGGATCCGCGCTGGAAGAAGGTGACCGAGGACGTCTTCTGGCGCGAGATGCTCGGCCACGAGGACATGGACACCCAGCGCAGCTACCGCGCCTTCAAGATCGACTACAGCGAGGCGCCGGCGAGCGCGGAGCGCGAGCCGGCCAGCGATTACGGCAGCCGCCTCGAGGCGCTGCGCGCCCTGGACGGTGCCGAGGACCTGGAGCGCAGCCAGGCCATGGCCCGGGTGCATGAGTGGGTGAAGGGACAGATCGAGCAGGAGCCGGACGCGAAGATCACGCAGACGCTGATCAGCCGCGAGCTGGGCACCTACCGGCCGACGATCAAGGCCTACCTGGAGCTGGCGAAGGACGCCCTGGAGACGCCGAACGTCGACATGGACCGGGTGGCGCCGGCGGTGCCCGAAGCGGTCGCCCAGGCCAAACCGCGGCTAGTCGCGCACAAGCAGGGCGACGGTGGCTGGACCGGGGTCGCCAGCGTCAACGGCGTCGAGGTGGCGCGCTGCACCGACCAGCCGACCCGGATCGCGGCTATGCAAGCGGCCTATCATGCCGCGGGCGACCGCTGACCGACTGACACTGACAGGCAGGTGATGCAGCCGAGGGGCTGGCGCGAGAGCGCCGGCCCTTTTTGCTGTGCCCTGGCCAGCCTCTGGTAGATCTCGCGGGCCTGCTTGATGTGATCGGCGGCGTCCAGCGCGACGCTCTGAAGCGTCTGGGGATCGACGTCCTGGGCGCTGGTCAGCAGCGTCAGGACAGCGTCGGCGCGATCCAGGCGGGTTTCGAGTTGGTCGCGCTTCTCTTGGATGCTGGTCATTGAATGCCCTCCCTGCGTGTTGCTTTATCTGTATAAGTATACAGTATGCATATTCGGGCTTGGTCGGCAATGACTTGACCGGGGTCACTTAAAGTCGGCCGCTCCTGTGTTACTGGCAATGGCGAGGCGCTGTCCGACGTACTCGAGCGTCCAGCTCAGGCTGTCGTCGGTCATGTCGCGCAGGTTGCGCAGGATCTCGCGATTCAGCCGGGAGACGATGGCAGCCAGGGGCTGAGCCAGCGGCAGGTCGCGGGCGACGCGATAGAGCCGCGACATCACCGTGAGGTTGCAGTGGTCGGCGTCCCGGGCCCCATGCTGCTCGAGGTCGATCACGTAGCGCAGCGCCCAGGCCAGGCTATCCGGCGACATCTGGCCGTCGATCACCAGCCGCTTCACGTCGTCCGGCAGCCCCTCGACCGCCCTCACCAGCGGCAGTGACACACTGAGGGGGTTTGAAGCGGCGACGGCGGCGGCGTAGAGGGTTTCGCTCTCCGCAAGGGAGGGAGACTTTTCATCTGCTGCTGCCACCCCACCATGCAAAGTGTCCCTCTCGCCGGAGGCCGCGTGGTTGTGGGCTTCGTCGGAGGTGTCACCGGCCTGCGGGGCGGCCATCGGAACGTGGGCCGACTCGCTCTCGTGGGTGGTCAGGCTATGGACGCCCTTCTCGGCGCGCAGGCGAACGTAGTGCATCACCTGCTCCCAGGACTCGGGATTGATCGACAGCAGGTTGCGGCCCTGGCTCTTGCGCTTCAGCACGGTCAGGCCGAGGCGATCCAGGATCGACTTCACGAAGGTGGTGGGGCACTTCGGCGCGGCCTTGGGATTCACGTAGCGGCCGATCCGCAGGGCGTTGTAGAGCTCGATGGCCTTCTGGTCGGCTAGCAGCGTGTCGCGCACCTGGCGGCACTGGTCGGCGGTGAACTCGCCCTCGCCGGTCATCGGCTCGACGCCCAGGGTCTCGAACACCTCGAGCAGCTTGGCGCGCACCGGCCCCTTCCAGCGGTGGCGGGTCAGGGTGACGTGGGCGCGGCGCTGGACGCGATCGTAGGCGTCGGCCTGCTCCTCGGTGGCCTGGAGCAGCTCCAGGGCCTGCACGCGGCGGATGCCGCGGTCATCGTAGAAGTCGACGTCGTGGTTCTCGATCTCCTCGACACAGAGCTGGTGCTGGATGTGGTGGCGGTCGATCTCGGCCTGCTCGGCCTCGCTCTTCAGCTCCTGGCGGGACAGCTTCTGGAAACGCTCGTCGTCGGGCGTCTCGACGCTGTAGAGCAGCTCGAGCCGGCGCTGGCGGACCAGGGCGCCGGCTTCCTTGCGGTTGGAGCGGCTGGCCTCGATCGCCAGCTCGTCGTGGGCCAGCCGGTTGAGCTGGTAGCCGTCGGCGGCGAGCATCAACAGCAGGTGGTTGGCGAAGTCGTTGCGGGCCTGGTTCTCGCCGGTGGCGCAGGCCAGGTACATCTCGTCGAAGACGGTCTTTCGCCGGCGGATCATGATCTCTTCGTCGGTCTCGTCGAAATCCGCGGCGATCTCGTCGGCGGCGATTAGGCCGCGGAACAGCGCCTCGCGGTCGGTCTCGCGCATGGTGCGCGAGATGCCGATGCCCAGCACGTAGTGCCGGGCGGTACGGTCGCGGCGCAGCATCTGAATGGCGTCGGAGGGGCTGACGGTCTGGCCGCTGAATATGCCGAAGTGGCGGCTGAAGTGCTCGGCGGTGATCGACACGCCGGAGGAGATCGCCGGCGAGTAGATCAGGACGTCCCAGCGGATCGCCTCGTCGTTCGGCCGGTCGAGGAAGCGCTCGGCGTCGGCGTTGGCCTTGCTGTCCTTGTGGACCAGGAGCACCCGGGCGTCGGGGCGCTGCTGCTCGATCTTCGCCGCCAGTTTCTTGGCGGACTCGGCGCTGTCGTTGGCGACCAGGATCCGCTCGCCGGCGACCGCGGCGTCGAGGGCCTGCTGCCAGACGGATTCGTGGTCGCTGTGATCGACGCGGATGTGGTCGTTCGCGGCGTCGACCTCGAGGACGTGGATGGTCTCGCCGGGGCGGGCCATCTCGCAGAGCTCGATCAGGCTGTCGTTGGCGTCGGCGTCGCACATGAGGACCTGGCGGGCCGACTGGACGGCCTCGACCAGGCCGTCCATCACCTTGGTCGGCTGATCGACCGGGCCGGTGGCCACGTGGCGCAGCACCTGGCTGGCCTCGTCGATGCAGAGGGTGTCGACGGTGGTGAACCAGGAGCGGCCGTCGCCGTTGTGGAACTTGGGGTGGGTGATCGAGTTGACGCAGCAGGCCAGGTGGGTGACCCAGGGCATCTCGGCGGCCAGCACGCTGCGATAGTGCTGGGTGTTGAGGCGGAAGGCGGCGTCGCCGACCAGGGAGACGCGGTGGGCGATATAGGCCGACTTCGGCGCGGCCTGCATGAGCGGGGCGATCAGCTTCTCGGTCTTGCCCGAGCCCATGGGCGCGCGAACGATCACCATGCCCTCGAGGGACTGCACCAGGTGCTGGATGTGGTCGGGCAGCAGCACGTTGCCGTGCTCGGCGCGGATCCCGCGCACCTTGTGGTGCTGGACGTGGGGGCGCTGCAGGGCTTCCTCGGTGAAGCTGCGCAGGCCGGCGGCGGCCGCCATCTTCTTGCGGGCCAGCCAGTTGGCGCGCCCCTTGAGCTTGACGCGGTTGTAGGGCAGGCCCAGGGCTTCGACCGCCTGGCACACGGTGGCGTAGACCTGGCGGCGCGTGTAGCGGGTGGGCGCGAGCTGCATGCCGGCGTTGATCGCGCGCAGCGCGACCTCCATCACGTTCTGCTGACCGGCGGCGCCGATCTGCTGCATGCAGTAGTCGAAGAAGCCGCCCTCGACCTTGATCTTGCTGTTGCGGGCGCGCAGCGCCTTGGCGGTGGCGTCGAGGCCCAGCAGGCAGTGGACGTCGTTGAAGTCGGTGGGGCCCTTGCCGCTCTCCTGGGCGGCGGCGATCGCCTCCTCCTCGAGGAGCGTGTCCCAGTCCGGGGTGACGCTGCGGATCTCGAACTCGCGACCCATCTCCAGGGCCTTCATGCGGCCGGCGTTGCCGGCGGCGGGCTTCCAGCAGTCGTTGTCGGCGGCGTTGATCGGCTTCAGGTCGGGGTGAACGCGGCGGTAGGCGCGCACCACCTTGGGCAGGTTGTCGGCGTTCATGGCGACGATGACGCCGCAGCTGTCGCCCTTGATGGCGGTCTCGGCGAGCCAGGCGCTCGCGCCGGTGGCGAAGCCCTCGACGGCGTAGACGCGCTTCGCGTCGAGGTGGCCGATAACGCAGTGCGCCCCGTCGAACTGACCGGGGCGCGCGGCGACGGTGTAACGTTTGAACTGTGGGTAGAGGCGCTGGAGGCCTCGGAAGTCGCCGTCGATGCCGTGCAGGGCGAAGGCAACGAACTCGCCGTGGCGATCGCGCATCCGCTTGAGGGTCATCACCTCGATGATGCTGCCGATCTGCTTGGCCTCGAGGTACGGCTCGGTGCCATCGGCGTCGCCGAGGAGCTCGACGGTGTCGAACTTGCCCGGGGCGTACTCGAAGCGCTGCTCGCCGCGGCCGTGCCAGGCCAGCTCGTAGGCGTTGTGTTCGGTCTGGCGCCGCGCCTCGGCCTCGCGCTCCTGGCGCTCGATCTCGGCAACGCGCGCGGCGCGCTCCGCGCGCCGCTTCTCCTGCTCGGCCAGCCAGCGGCGGTGGCGGTCGTCGGTGACCGTCCCGCCGTCGCGGCGGTAGAGGTCCAGGAGGGCGTCGTAGCCGGACCAGGTCTCGGTATGGCCGCCGTGGGCCATGGTGTGGAAGTTGAGGTGCGGGAACTCGATGCCGTTCCGGGCGCGCTTGAGCGAGCCGAACACCGCGACCTTGTGGCGGTGCCCCTTGACCAGGGTGGGGATCTTGCCGCGGTACTTCTTGTCGTTGAGGCGGACGTGCCCGGCGAGCGCCGGCCAGTCGATCTGCACCTCGGCGGCGACGGCCGAGATCTCGGAATGGCAGTAGTCGAGCAGCGCGTGGGGGTCGCTGTTGAATCGGTCCTGATAGAAGGCCGCGAGGCCCTGGCGTCCTGTCTTCATGTAACGTCCGTTGCCGGCGGACATGCACAAATGTGCAAATGTCCATATGTCCAAATGTGGGGCAAACGTTGAACGCTACGAGATCAGGCCATATACTGTGGGAACTTGCGGCTAGTTTTCTTTGGCCTGCCCGCTAACAGACCTTTGAAATCAATAACTTGCCCAAGTTGTCCAAATGACATAACGATCTGCCCAGATCGGCTACCTCGTAGCTTCCAACGGCCGGGCCGCTAACCCGGCCGTTGTTCTATCTGCCCTTCCTAAACTTTCTGATCCTAACGCATAGCGGCGTGCGTAGCGAGCTGCCCCACTATGCTACGCCAGAATGTCCAGATTAGTAAAACCATCCTGTCCAGATTCGTCACTCCCCTGATGTCAGGTCTAGTACCTGCCCCACGACGACCCCTAGCGCCACGTGGCCGTCGGTCACCGGGCGGATGGGATACATGGGGTTGCGGGGCCGCAGGAACAGATCCTTGCCGTCGCTGATGATCTGCCGGAACAGCGGCTTGCCCTTGCCGCCCTCGTCGGCGATCACGACATAGTCGTCTACCTGGGCCTCGTGGTTTTGGTCCACGACGATGACGCCGCCTCGGGTGAACGACAGGCCTTCTGTGGCCTGCATCGAGTCGTCGTGTAGTTCCAGTCCGTAATACCCCAGCTGCTCCTTCATGATCGGCGGAAAGACCCAGCGTATCGGGGTTGGCATGTCGCCGTAGTTGCGATCGCGCACCCAGCGGAAGGCGTCCTGCCACTGTAGTACCGGGACGAGCATGCGCGTTGCCCTTGGCATTCCGGCTGCCGCTGGTGGCGCATCGCCCGATGCCTCCGAGAGGAGTGTGTCGATCGAGGTGCCGAGCGCCTTGGCGATCGCTGCGACGATGTAGACGCTGGGCGCCATCTCGTCCCGCTCGATTCTGGATAGGTACGCCGGGGCGATGCGACCACCAGCTGCGTCGCACAGCTGTTGAAGGGTCCGTCCCTGGTCGTGTCTCAAGCGCCTAATAACTGGTCCGATTCTCATCCCTAAATTCTCCGCTTCCGATCTACGGAAATGGAAGGCCATATCCGGATAGCCATTGCGCCACAATGTACAAATAAGCAAAATGTGGGCATGCCCACACGAAGGGCTGATAACTAGATAATGAAAACGGATGGCTTGTATGAAACAGAAGACTGAAGACCAGGTGGTCATCGAGTACACGCGGCGCTGGTTCGAGAACAGCCGCGAGTCGATCGAGTCCTTCTCCACCACCCTGTTGATCCCCGCTCTGGAAGACGCCGGCCTCGCCGAGGTCGACCACGACTCGGTCGAGAACAGCGTCGAGGCCTTCAAAAGATGGCGCCGCGCCGCGTCGATGCGCGTCGGTCGGATTATCCGCGGCCAGAAGCCGTTTCCGCTGGCCTGGAAGTGGGCCTGGATCAGCTGCCTTCCCCACGACTACCAGGTCGAGATCCGCCGCGAGCTGATGGCCATGGCCGGCTCGTTCTACGTCCCCCTCCCGAGGATCGGCATGGCTCCCGGCGCCGACCCCGTCGCCGCGGTTGAAGCCGTGAAGGCGACCCTGCACCGGGTCAGCCAGGAGTTCGGTGAGCTACAGGCGCATTCCCAGCCCGCCCACGACGGCCGCTACGACGTCAACGACGACCCGCTCGAGGTCGATCGGATGATGAAGGAGGCCGGCGACCTGGTCGAGGCGCTACTCGGCGAGATGACGGCGCTGTCACGGGGCACCGGGCGGCCGATGCCACGCATGCGGATGATCGCGATTGAGATAGGGGGTGAGTGATGATCGCAACCTGTATTTATTGCGGCCATGAAGTCCGGTACGGCCCACGCCGCGGTGTCACTCGCGATCAGGCGCACCAAGCGCTCATCGAACACGACAAGGTGTGCCCGGAAAACCCTGTCGTCCAGGAGCTGCAGGCTGCCACGGATTTTGCCGAAGACCGCGCTCGGCTGCTGGGCCTGGTGCGCGAGAAACTGGGCGTGCCCAGCGAGCCCCACCAGAGCATCGACGAGAGAACCTTCGAGGCGATCGACGAGATCGCCGCGCGCAGTGCCGTCGAGTGGTCATCCATCGCTGTGCTGAAGCTCTTGGAGGAGATCGAGCAGCAGGTGGGCGCGGCTATTCCGGCCTCAATCCTGAATGACGCCCTGGCGAAGGTGGGCCTGCGCGAGCGGTTTGGCAACGAGGCCATTGATCGCGCGAAGGAAGCGGCCAGGAGCGCCTTGGCTGAGAAATTCGCGTCTGGCGAGGAGGTGTAACCATGGCCGAGTCCTCGAATAAGCCGCCACGCCGTGAGCTGTCGCCGCTGATCCGCGCCTATTTCCAGGTCGGCGATCCGGCCTATATGGCGCACGGTGCTGAGGCCTTTGCCCTGATCGTCGGCCGCAATCAAGGGCTGTGCAATCCGGTCAACGCGGCCCTGTTCGCGATCCTGGTAGAGCTGCAACAGATCGCCAGCCAGCCGGAGTGGAATTTCGACCAGCTCGAGCAGCTGGTCGGAGACCTCAAGTACCTGAAGGAGGTCGGCAGCAAATGATCACCGTCATCAAGGACGTCATGATCGGCGGGTTCTGGCTCGCCGCGATCGTGGCCAGCACAGGGGAGTGGCTGCTGTGAGTGACCCGACAGACAACGCGACCGATGACCAGCTGTTCGCCGAGGAGCAGCTGGCCCGCCGGGTCGAGCAGGAGCGCCTGGCGCGCGAGACGGCGTCCGGCGCGACGCATTGTGTTGACTGCGGCGAAGAGATCCCGGTGAAGCGCCGGGAGTTGCTGCCCTACGCGACGCGCTGCGTCGACTGCCAGGGATTCGCCGACCTGATGGATCGCCGTCGCCGATGAGGAGGGAGCCGTGCTGGGAGCTCAGGATCTGGCGTTCGTCCGCCGCACCGTGGTCTATGCCCACGCCACCCCGTCGCCGCGCCGCGTCAGCGAAGCCGACGCGCCGGCCCGGTTCACCGATGACACCTACCGCGATCGCCTGCCGCCAGCCGGCCCCCGGCGTTGGGCTGCCGAGATGCGTCGAGGGTCGACTCGCGTGATGGCCAGCGCCACCCGGCCGAAGCCGAAGAGCTCGATGCCGCTGCCGCCCTGGGCGTTCGAGGACGCCAAGGTCGTGCAGGCGATCCGCTCCCTGGACGCCGACCACCAGCACTGGCTGCGCTACGCCTATGCCGATTCGCGCGAGTGGTGCGACGAGCAGGGTGTCACCGTGGCGCTGTGGCGGCGCTTCGAGCCCACCCTGGGCGGCGCCCGGGAGAAGACGCGGACGGCCTGCAAGGGCCTCGCTCACCTCGCCGCCCAGTGCCACAAGAGCCGGAAGAACAGCGGGCAGGTGCTGCATGAGCCGGCCCGCCTCCAGGAGCTGCTGAAGATCAGCCGCGCCAACTGGGACAAGCACTGGGGCCCGCGCTGGCACGCCATGCACCGCATTCTCAATGAACTGGACCGTGAGGCGCTGACGGCGCTGTGGAGGGTGACCGAGTGATCAAGCGAACCATTATCGGATTGGCGTGCCTCGCGCTCTTGCCGAGCCAGGCCAGTGCAGCAGCGGCGGCGGTGGCCGCCGCTGCTGCCACTGCGGCCACCGCTGGGGCGGCCTCCTCGAGCAACAGCAGCCGGGCCCAGCAGATGCCCCAGGGCGTTGCCGGCGCCCCGATCGAGTGGGCCGAGGTGGGCTGGCTGCGCTGCCCTTCCCGGTACGCCGAGCCGTCCGGGTGTCGAGAGACCGTCGAGCGAGACTGGCGGCCGGACGCTCCGGGCGATGTCGAGCCCTGGGTGGAGTGGATGAAGCGCCACAAAGGCGAAGACGCTCGCTTCATGGGCATGACGATCATCGAGCACGACGTCCGGCTGTTCTACGGCGTGCCGGCGGAAGATGGCCAAGGGGGTGGAGAGTGACCGATTTCAAGGACATGACCGACGATGATCTGCACGAGATGATCGTCGAAGCCAGGGCCGAGCAGCGCCGCCGCAAGGAGGAGAAAAAGCTGCCGGTGTTCCTGGTCGACGGGATTTACCACAAGTCGCTGTCCGAGGCCCTGAAGAAGCTCGAGCGCAACGTCTCGCACAGGGCAAATCAGAGCGAAGAGGAGCAGCGAAAGGCCTTTGGCGACTGGCTGACGGACGGTGTCGATCGCCGTCGCTTTGGCCTGAAAATCGAGTTCTGGAGCGAGAGCGAGTACAACTCTCGCCCTGACCGGGTCTTCGGTGGTTCGTTCGAGTGACCCTGCCGTCCTGCATCCACTGCGAGTACGCCCCGGAGCGCCGCGAGAGCGGCGACCGGGTGATGTACATCTGCCCGGTCTGCAACGGCCGCGGCGACGCCTCGACCGCCGAGGCCTGGGCCGCGGCTTCCTGGTGCCAGGTGAACCGCGACGACCTTTCCGCCTGCCGTTGTGGCCACCGGGCGCGCTTCCGCGCTCGCGACGGCCAGTGGTGGGCCTGCTGCACCGGCTGCCAGCACCGCGTCGGCGGCTTCATGTCGCTTCAGGGCGCGGTCGCCGGCTGGGCCCGATCGCTGCGCTAGGTGGACAAAGGGCCAAAAGGCCAAATGTCCATATTGACAAAAGTCCGGATCAGAGCGACCATTCTGGCAAATTGCCACACTTCCGTAGAAGCCCGCCGCCGAGCGGGCTTTTTCGTGCCCGATTACAAGCCTTGGCCCGCCTTCCCGGCGGGCCTTTTTTATTCCTGGTCACCGCCGTGGACGAGAGCATGGACATGAACACGATCACCCAGGAGCTGTTCGCGCGCCTGGGGCGCATCGAGGAAAAGCTCGATCGCGTCGTCCGGCTCGAGGAACGGCAAGACCGCAACGAGCGCGACCTGGCTGACGCCGCCGGGCGGATCGACGCCCTCGAGGAGGTCGTCCAGCAGCAGGGCACGCGCATCGACTCCCTGACAACCACCAGCACCCACCGCTGGGGGACCTTCGCCAAGGTCTTTTTCGGCGTTCTCGGCTTCTTCGGGATCGTCTCGGCGCCGCTCATTGCCGAGGCGCTGATGATCAAACTGGGGATCAAGTGATGAACACCGACGACCTGAAGCGCCGCCTGATCGCCGAGGTGATCGACCGCGAGGGCGGTTACGTGAACCACCCCGCCGATCGGGGCGGCCCGACCTGCTGGGGGATCACCCTCGAGGTGGCCCGCGCCAACGGCTACCAGGGCGACATGCGCGCCCTGCCCCGGCCCTTCGCCGCGAAGATCTACGCCAACCGCTACTGGCACAGCCTCGGGCTCGACCAGGTCGCCGAGTTCAACCAGGAATTGGCCCTGGTGCTGTTCGACTTCGGCGTGAACAGCGGGCCGGGCCGCGCGGCCGAGTACCTGCAGATACAGCTCAACGTGCTGAACGATCGCGGCCGGCTGTATGACGACATCGCGGAAGACGGCGCCTTTGGCTCGCTCACCCTGGGCGCCCTTCGCGGCTTCGCCGAGGCGCGCGGGAAGAAGGGCCTGGAGATCCTCGCCCACGCGATCAACGCCGAGCGCATCGTCTTCTGCCGGCGCCTGGCCGAGCGCAACGAATCCCAGGAGGCGTTCGCTTATGGATGGTTCCGGCGAGTGGTCGAGCTGCTCTCTCATGTGCTGCACCAGCGCCCGGTGCCGCGCGAATGGATCGATGAAGTCGCGGCCTAGCCGCAGGAGGACGTGTGGAACCTATCAGCATTGCGTTGGCCCTCGCCGAGGCCACCGGCCTGACCGACAAGATCGGGAGCCTGATCGCCGGCGACAAGGGCGAGGCCGTCGCCGGCCGGGTCGTCGACGTCGCCAAGCTGGTCACCGGCCAGCCTGACCCGATGAAGGCGCTCGACCAGGTGAAGGCCGACCCCGAGCAGAAGATTCGCCTCGAGGAGGCGCTGGTCGATCGCGAGACCGAGCTCGCCCAGCTCGCCCAGGAGGATCGGGCGGACGCCCGGGAGATGCAGGTCGCGGTGATGGAGTCGAACCACGCCGGCTGGCTGGCTAGAAACTTCATCTACCTGCTGGCCACGCTCCTGGTGCTGTTCGCGATCGGCTACTCGGTGGCGGTCACGTTCATCCCGCTGACGCCCCAGGGAGAGCGGTACGCCGACCTGATCCTGAACGTGGTCATCGTCGGCGGCCTGCTCGGCGGCGTGATGAAGTTCTTTTATGGCGGCGGCGCCCGCGGACAACCCCAGCAGCTCGGCGGCAAGCGGCTGCGCGACCTCGGAGACTACGGCAAATGAAGCGGAAGACGTACCGGCTGGATGAGCTGAAGGCTGGCACGACCATCTTCGTCGGCGGGGTCGATCATGCGCACCCCGACCTGCAGCCGTTCCTGGCCGAGTTCCTGGTCGTCGGCGGCGGTGCACGCTGGCCGGAGCCGGGCGAGATGACGCCTTACCGGGTCAGTAAAGAGATGGCCGAGACCATGTCGAAGCACCTGCCTCTGCACCGTACGCGGGCCTCTGCTGCTCGCTATGCGATGGCCGAAAGGCGGGCCTGCCAGGCCCGCTGGAGGCAATAGGTACTCCTGGCCATATCGGGCCCCACGGGTGAGAAACTCGCGGGATTCGCGCGTTTTTCATGTCAAAAGTTCGGTCCTTACTTCCTTTCCGGAAAGGACCTCCGGCGCCCGCCCCGGCGGGCCGCCAGCCCAGCAATCACGCACCTTTGGCCATTTGTGCAAATGTCCATATGTCCCTTTGCGAGAAGGGACATTTGAACATTTGTCCATTCGCCCCTTTGTCCACCTGGTCCTTTCTCCTGGAGCGCTCCCGATGGGCGAGATCGTCAATCGCAAGATGTTCGCCAAGATGACCGGCAAGTCGGAGCGTTGGGTCGGCAAGTGGATCGACGAGGGGATGCCCGTCGCCGGCGGTGGCGGCAAGGGCCGCCCGGTGGAGATCGACACCGAGGACGCCATCGACTGGCTGATCCGCCGCGAGGTGCGTCGCCAGATCGGTGACGAGGACGATGACCTGGACGAGGACGGCGTCGGCTCGAGCAGCGCCGAGGATCGGCTGCTGAAGAAGGCCCGCCGCGAGAAGCTCCAGATCGATATCGACAAGGAACGCCGGCGCCTGGTGCCGCTGGACGCGGTGGGCAGGATCCTGCACGCCGTCGGCGCGGTATACGCCACCCAGCTCGACTCGCTTT
>NZ_JALMEW010000014.1:0-3053 GCF_023094245.1 Halomonas getboli
TGTCGTCCGTGTCATCCACAGACCACTTGGGTGTTATATGGTCAAGCCTCACGGGCCATTAGTATCGGTTAGCTCAACGCCTTGCAGCGCTTCCACACCCGACCTATCAACCAGCTCGTCTTGCTGGGCCCTTCAGGAGGCTCGAGGCCTCGGGGAGATCTCATCTTGAAGGGGGCTTCCCGCTTAGATGCTTTCAGCGGTTATCCCGTCCGTACATAGCTACCCGGCGATGCCACTGGCGTGACAACCGGAACACCAGAGGTACGTCCACTCCGGTCCTCTCGTACTAGGAGCAGCACTTCTCAAATCTCCAACGCCCACGGCAGATAGGGACCGAACTGTCTCACGACGTTCTAAACCCAGCTCGCGTACCACTTTAAATGGCGAACAGCCATACCCTTGGGACCGACTTCAGCCCCAGGATGTGATGAGCCGACATCGAGGTGCCAAACACCGCCGTCGATGTGAACTCTTGGGCGGTATCAGCCTGTTATCCCCGGAGTACCTTTTATCCGTTGAGCGATGGCCCTTCCATACAGAACCACCGGATCACTAGAACCTACTTTCGTACCTGCTCGACGTGTCTGTCTCGCAGTTAAGCACCCTTATGCTCTTGCACTCATTGCACGATTTCCAACCGTGCTGAGGGTACCTTCGTGCTCCTCCGTTACGCTTTGGGAGGAGACCGCCCCAGTCAAACTACCCACCACACACGGTCCTCGATCCGGATCACGGACCTGAGTTAGAACGCCAATGATGCCAGGCTGGTATTTCAAGGTTGGCTCCACTCGATCTGGCGACCGAGTTTCCAAGCCTCCCAGCTATCCTACACAAGCAACATCAGCGTCCAGTGTGAAGCTGTAGTAAAGGTTCACGGGGTCTTTCCGTCTAGCCGCGGGTACACAGCATCTTCACTGCGATTTCAATTTCACTGAGTCTCGGGTGGAGACAGCGTGGCCATCATTACGCCATTCGTGCAGGTCGGAACTTACCCGACAAGGAATTTCGCTACCTTAGGACCGTTATAGTTACGGCCGCCGTTTACCGGGGCTTCGATCAGGAGCTTCGCTTACGCTAACACCATCAATTAACCTTCCGGCACCGGGCAGGCGTCATACCCTATACGTCCGCTTACGCGTTTGCAGAGTACTGTGTTTTTAATAAACAGTTGCAGCCACCTGGTATCTTCGACCGGCGTCAGCTCCACCCGCGAGGGGTTTCACCTAATACCGGCGTGCCTTCTCCCGAAGTTACGGCACCATTTTGCCTAGTTCCTTCACCCGAGTTCTCTCAAGCGCCTTGGTATTCTCTACCTGACCACCTGTGTCGGTTTGGGGTACGGTTTCACGTTATCTGAAGCTTAGAGGCTTTTCCTGGAAGCGTGGCATCGATGACTTCCAGACCGTAGTCTGTTCGTCTCGTCTCTCGGCCTTGGGGTACCGGATTTGCCTGATTCCCCAGCCTACTGACTTTCACCAGGACAACCAACGCCTGGCTCACCTAGCCTTCTCCGTCCCCCCATCGCAATAACGTGAAGTACGGGAATATTGACCCGTTTCCCATCGACTACGCTTTTCAGCCTCGCCTTAGGGGCCGACTCACTCTGCTCCGATTAGCGTCGAACAGAAACCCTTGGTCTTCCGGCGGGGAGGTTTTTCACCCCCCTTATCGTTACTCATGTCAGCATTCGCACTCGTGATACCTCCAGCATGCCTCTCGACACACCTTCGTCGGCGTACACGACGCTCCTCTACCGCTCGTCATTCGACGAACCCGTAGCTTCGGTACCTGGTTTGAGCCCCGTTACATCTTCCGCGCAGGCCGACTCGACTAGTGAGCTATTACGCTTTCTTTAAAGGATGGCTGCTTCTAAGCCAACCTCCTAGCTGTCTGAGCCTTCCCACATCGTTTCCCACTTAACCAGGATTTGGGGACCTTAGCTGACGGTCTGGGTTGTTTCCCTTTTCACAACGGACGTTAGCACCCGCTGTGTGTCTCCCACGCTGCACTCACCGGTATTCGGAGTTTGCCTCGGGTTGGTAAGTCGGGATGACCCCCTAGCCGAAACAGTGCTCTACCCCCGGCGGTGATACGTGAGGCGCTACCTAAATAGCTTTCGAGGAGAACCAGCTATCTCCGGGCTTGATTAGCCTTTCACTCCGATCCACAAGTCATCCAAATCTTTTTCAACAGATCCTGGTTCGGTCCTCCAGTTGATGTTACTCAACCTTCAACCTGCTCATGGATAGATCGCCCGGTTTCGGGTCTATATCCAGCGACTGGTCGCCCAGTTAAGACTCGGTTTCCCTACGCCTCCCCTATACGGTTAAGCTCGCCACTGAATATAAGTCGCTGACCCATTATACAAAAGGTACGCGGTCACCGAACGAGTCGGCTCCCACTGCTTGTACGCATACGGTTTCAGGATCTATTTCACTCCCCTCTCCGGGGTTCTTTTCGCCTTTCCCTCACGGTACTGGTTCACTATCGGTCAGCCAGGAGTATTTAGCCTTGGAGGATGGTCCCCCCGTCTTCAGTCAAGGTTTCACGTGCCCCGACCTACTCGATTTCACGGGATCAGGCTTTCGACTACGGGGCTATCACCCTGTATCGCTGAGCTTCCCAGCTCATTCGCCTAACCTTTCACCCGCTTAAGGGCTGGTCCCCGTTCGCTCGCCGCTACTAGGGGAATCTCGGTTGATTTCTTTTCCTCGGGGTACTTAGATGTTTCAGTTCTCCCGGTTCGCCTCGTTGACCTATGGATTCAGTCAACGATACCTGCCTGACGGCAGGTGGGTTTCCCCATTCAGAAATGTCCGGGTCGCAGGTTGTTTGCCACCTCGCCGAACCTTATCGCAGGCTTCCACGTCTTTCATCGCCTCTGGCTGCCAAGGCATCCACCGTATGCGCTTCATCGCTTGACCATATAACCCCAAGGGGTCTGATCTGCGATGACAACAACGACAATTGCCGGATACGCTTGAGACGTATCTCATGCCCTCTCCCGGGTAGGAGAGGGACTTTGTCAGCATGATTCACATTGTTAAAGAGCG
>NZ_JALMEW010000014.1:3153-5080 GCF_023094245.1 Halomonas getboli
TTTGGTGGGTCTGGGCAGACTTGAACTGCCGACCTCACCCTTATCAGGGGTGCGCTCTAACCAACTGAGCTACAGACCCAAACAGTCTTTTGCTCTGGCCGATCAGATAATTCATTGTGGACACTTGCCGGGTGCCGGTGACGTCGTCGATTAAGGAGGTGATCCAGCCGCAGGTTCCCCTACGGCTACCTTGTTACGACTTCACCCCAGTCATGAACCACACCGTGGTGATCGCCCTCCGAAGTTAGGCTAACCACTTCTGGTGCAGTCCACTCCCATGGTGTGACGGGCGGTGTGTACAAGGCCCGGGAACGTATTCACCGTGACATTCTGATTCACGATTACTAGCGATTCCGACTTCACGGAGTCGAGTTGCAGACTCCGATCCGGACTGAGACCGGCTTTATGAGATTAGCTCCCCCTCGCGGGATTGCAGCCCATTGTACCGGCCATTGTAGCACGTGTGTAGCCCTACTCGTAAGGGCCATGATGACCTGACGTCGTCCCCACCTTCCTCCGGTTTGTCACCGGCAGTCTCCCTAGAGTTCCCGACCGAATCGCTGGCAAATAGGGACAAGGGTTGCGCTCGTTACGGGACTTAACCCAACATTTCACAACACGAGCTGACGACGGCCATGCAGCACCTGTCTGAGCGTTCCCGAAGGCACCCATCCATCTCTGGAAAGTTCGCTCGATGTCAAGAGTAGGTAAGGTTCTTCGCGTTGCATCGAATTAAACCACATGCTCCACCGCTTGTGCGGGCCCCCGTCAATTCATTTGAGTTTTAACCTTGCGGCCGTACTCCCCAGGCGGTCGACTTATCGCGTTAACTGCGCCACAAAGGTCTCGAGGACCCCAACGGCTAGTCGACATCGTTTACGGCGTGGACTACCAGGGTATCTAATCCTGTTTGCTACCCACGCTTTCGCACCTCAGCGTCAGTGTCAGTCCAGAAGGCCGCCTTCGCCACTGGTATTCCTCCCGATCTCTACGCATTTCACCGCTACACCGGGAATTCTACCTTCCTCTCCTGCACTCTAGCCTGACAGTTCCGGATGCCGTTCCCAGGTTGAGCCCGGGGCTTTCACAACCGGCTTATCAAGCCGCCTACGCGCGCTTTACGCCCAGTAATTCCGATTAACGCTTGCACCCTCCGTATTACCGCGGCTGCTGGCACGGAGTTAGCCGGTGCTTCTTCTGCGAGTGATGTCTTTCTTGCAGGGTATTAACCCGCAAGCGTTCTTCCTCGCTGAAAGTGCTTTACAACCCGAGGGCCTTCTTCACACACGCGGCATGGCTGGATCAGGCTTTCGCCCATTGTCCAATATTCCCCACTGCTGCCTCCCGTAGGAGTTCGGGCCGTGTCTCAGTCCCGATGTGGCTGATCATCCTCTCAGACCAGCTACGGATCGCGGCCTTGGTGAGCCGTTACCTCACCAACTAGCTAATCCGACATAGGCTCATCCGATAGCGCAAGGTCCGAAGATCCCCTGCTTTCTCCCGTAGGACGTATGCGGTATTAGCGTGGGTTTCCCCACGTTATCCCCCACTATCGGGCAGATTCCTATGCATTACTCACCCGTCCGCCGCTCGACGCCTCCTAGCAAGCTAGGATCGTTTCCGCTCGACTTGCATGTGTTAGGCCTGCCGCCAGCGTTCAATCTGAGCCATGATCAAACTCTTCAGTTAAAAGCTTGATAGTTCCTAAGGTGGAACCAAACCTGGTTCAAGATTCAAACGTCTCTTTGACGAGTCGCTTGTCTTGATATCTAGTGACTGGTCACCGACATCCCGACAAGCGCCCACATGAATTATCTGATCGATTGTTAAAGAGCAGCTCGACTCAACGAAGAGAAGAGCGTCTCGCATCTGCCTGGCCGTTCGGCCGGCGCCCTGCGAGGAAGGCGTATTCTACGTGATCGGCGCG
>NZ_JALMEW010000015.1 GCF_023094245.1 Halomonas getboli
TGTGTGCCAGGCCGACGATCGGCAGCCCGGAGCGGATGCGCGAGGCGATCAGCGGGGTGTAGCCGGTGGAGGTCATGCAGGCGATGGCGGCCACGCCCTCGAGGTGGTTGGCGGCGTACATCGCCGACAGCGCGATGGTCTCGTCGATGCGCTCGAAGCCCTCGTGGATACGGTGGCCGGAGGATTGGGCAATGCGCTCGCGCTCGGCGCCCAGGCACACCCGGGCCATGGCCTCGACGGTCTCCACCGGGAAGTCGCCGGCGGCGGTCTCGGCGGACAGCATCACCGCGTCGGTGGCGTCGAGCACCGCGTTGGCCACGTCGAACACCTCGGCCCGGGTCGGCAAGGGCGAGTCGATCATCGACTCCATCATCTGGGTGGCGGTGATCACCGCGCGGTTGTGGCTGCGGGCGTGCTTGATGATGCGCTTCTGGGTGCCGATCAGCGCCTCGTCGCCGATCTCCACGCCGAGATCGCCGCGGGCCACCATCACCGCCTCGCTGGCCTCGATGATGCCGTCGAGCGTGGCGTCGTCGGCCACCGCCTCGGCGCGCTCGAGCTTGGCCACCAG
>NZ_JALMEW010000016.1 GCF_023094245.1 Halomonas getboli
ATAACCCCAAGGGGTCTGATCTGCGATGACAACAACGACAATTGCCGGATACGCTTGAGACGTATCTCATGCCCTCTCCCGGGTAGGAGAGGGACTTTGTCAGCATGATTCACATTGTTAAAGAGCGACTGTCAATCGACAGTCACAAACGTCTCATTGCCTTGTGCAATGATCGCTTGTGACTGTGGATTCACATAACACCGACTGTAGGACCCTGGAGAGTGGTGGAGCCTAGCGGGATCGAACCGCTGACCTCCTGCGTGCAAGGCAGGCGCTCTCCCAGCTGAGCTAAGGCCCCTCTGACACCATCAAGATCGATGGAAATTTGAGTAAGACGAGGCGCTTTTGGTCGACGTGTAGCCTGCTACACGAGAGTAAAAGCAACGACGTATTACGCAAATTTTGGTGGGTCTGGGCAGACTTGAACTGCCGACCTCACCCTTATCAGGGGTGCGCTCTAACCAACTGAGCTACAGACCCAAACAGTCTTTTGCTCTGGCCGATCAGATAATTCATTGTGGACACTTG
>NZ_JALMEW010000017.1 GCF_023094245.1 Halomonas getboli
ATAACCCCAAGGGGTCTGATCTGCGATGACAACAACGACAATTGCCGGATACGCTTGAGACGTATCTCATGCCCTCTCCCGGGTAGGAGAGGGACTTTGTCAGCATGATTCACATTGTTAAAGAGCGTTTAAAGCGAGAAGCTTTAAGCTGGAAGCTTGAAGAGGCCGTCTCTTCAAACGTCTAGCTTAAAACTTCATGACTGTTGAGATGATGGTGGAGCCTAGCGGGATCGAACCGCTGACCTCCTGCGTGCAAGGCAGGCGCTCTCCCAGCTGAGCTAAGGCCCCTCTGAATGCCCATACGTGACATGGGGAATTTTATTCAGGACAAGGCGTTTGTGGCGATGCATAGCCTGCTATGCGAGTCACAAAACAACGCGGTACTGGATAAAATTTGGTGGGTCTGGGCAGACTTGAACTGCCGACCTCACCCTTATCAGGGGTGCGCTCTAACCAACTGAGCTACAGACCCAAACAGTCTTTTGCTCTGGCCGATCAGATAATTCATTGTGGACACTTG
>NZ_JALMEW010000018.1 GCF_023094245.1 Halomonas getboli
CGGTCGCGCTCAGCGACAGGGTGCCGGCGCTGTCGTTGCCGTAGCTGGTGGTGAACGACTGGGTGTCGGACGACAGCCCGCCGGTCTCGTCGACGCTGGCGTCGGCCACGGTCACGGTCGGGGTGGAATCGGCGCCGATGGCGATGGTCAGCGTCGCCTGGGCGGTGTCGCCGTCGCCGTCGGTGATCTCGTAGACCACGTCGATGCTGCCTTCCTCGCCCGCCGCCGGGGTGTAGGTCACGCTGTCGGTGCCGGTCACCACGGCGCTGCCGGCCCCGGTGGTCGAGACGATGCCGGTGACGGTGGCGCCATCGACGCCCTGGGTGTCATTGCCCAGCACGTTGTAGGTCACCGGGGTGTCTTCCGCGGTGGTGGTGCTGTCATTGGCCGCCACCGGGCCGTCATCCAGGAAGGTGACGGTGAAGGCGTCCGTCGCCGGGTCGCCTTCGTTGTCGGTGATGCTGGCGGTCACGTTGACCGTGATCGGGTCGTTCGGATCGCTGCCGTCGGG
>NZ_JALMEW010000019.1 GCF_023094245.1 Halomonas getboli
CATGACCCTGGAAGGCAAGCAACTGATCGGCCAGCAGGCCGTGCTCAGCGACGGCAAGGCGATCCACGCCGTCGATCCCGCCACCGGCGAGACCCTGTCCCCGGGCTATCCCGCCGGCGGCCAGGCCGAGGTGGAACAGGCCTGCGCGCTGGCCTGGGCCGCCTTCGACACCTATCGCGAGACCGGCCTCGAGGCCCGCGCCGCCTTCCTCGAGACCGTGGCCGAGGAGATCGAGGCCATCGGCGATGACCTCATCGTGCGGGCCATGGCCGAGTCCGGCCTGCCCCGCGCCCGCCTGGAAGGCGAGCGCGGCCGCACCTGCGGCCAGCTGCGCCTGTTCGCCTCCGTGGTGCGTGCCGGCGAGTGGCTCGACGTGCGCCTCGATCCGGCGCTGCCGGAGCGTCAGCCGATGCCGCGCGTCGACCTGC
>NZ_JALMEW010000001.1:0-371038 GCF_023094245.1 Halomonas getboli
TTTTCGCCTGACGACCATAGCGTGCGGGAACCACCTGATCCCTTGCCGAACTCAGCAGTGAAACCGCTCAGCGCCGATGGTAGTGTGGGAGTTCCCATGTGAGAGTAGGTCATCGTCAGGCACTTATACCGGAAAAGCCCCGGCCTCATCAGAGGTCGGGGCTTTTCTTTTTCACCGCTCGATGATTTTTTCCTGTCCTGTTATCAACATGACGCTGCGCATGTCGGCTTCGATGGACCATCGAGTCGCCCGCCGGGCGCATGTCTGGCGATTCCGTACTGACAGAGGGCCGACGCGGATACCCGGATCGGCATGTCCAATATCCGCCATATGGGCAGACTGAGTCTTTTCCACAGCTGACTGCCTCGCGCGATGTATCCACACCCTTCATTCCCCTGATCGATAGGAGAGCGCGGCCCACTTCGGCCGACAGCATTGCATGAGTGAAACACACTCCCGTTCCTCGACGAGCGCCATGCCCTTCGCCGACCGGCGGCTGGGCGACCCGGTCGTGCTCGGCGTCAGCATCGGCTTCATTCTGGGCTTCATCGTCCTGTCGTTGTATGACGTCAACATGGTGGCCGATGGCATTGCCGCCGGCTTTGCCTGGACTGCCAAGACGTTGGGCAGCTATTTCCAGTGGCTGCTGCTGCTGACCTTCCTGATTGCCATGGGCGTGGCCGTTTCACCGGCGGCCGGCGCCAAGGTCGGCAATCTCGATGCGCCGGAGATGAGTACCTTCAAGTGGCTGTCGATCATCATGTGTACCCTGCTGGCCGGGGGAGGGGTGTTCTTCGCCGCCGGCGAGCCGGTCTATCACTTCGTGGTCACGCCACCGGCCTTCGACACCGAAGCGGGTACGCCCGAGGCGATCGCCGGTGCCCTGGCACAGTCCTTCATGCACTGGGGGTTTCTGGCCTGGGCGGTGCTGGGTTCGCTGACGGCGGTGGTGCTGGCTCATGCCCACTACGTGCGGGGGCTACCCCTGCAGCCGCGTACCCTGCTGACTCCCGTGCTTGGTGAGCGTGTGATGCATGGCTGGTTCGGTGGCGTGGTGGATGGCCTGTGTGTGATTGCCGTGGTAGCGGGTACCGTGGGACCGATCGGTTTCCTCGCGACTCAGGTGAGCTACGGGTTGCATGAGCTGTTCGGGCTGCCCGAGGGCTATGGCACCCAGCTGGTGATCCTGATCGGTCTGGGCGCGGTCTACGTGACCTCGGCCATGACCGGCATCCATCGTGGCATCCAGTGGCTGAGCCGCTTCAACGTGATTCTGGCGCTGGCCATCGCCGCCGTCATTTTCCTGTTCGGGCCGACTCAGTTCCTGATCAACGCCTTCACCCAGGGCTTCGGCGAATACCTGAATTCGTTCTTCCCCATGGCGACCATGACATCGCAGACCGCGCCGGCCTGGTGGATGCAGTGGTGGACGGTGTTCTTCTTCGCCTGGTTCATCGGCTATGGGCCGCTGATGGCGATCTTCGTGGCGCGCATCTCACGCGGGCGCACCGTTCGCCAGATGATTCTGGCCGTAGCGGTCATGGCGCCCATCGCCACCACGATCTGGTTCACCCTGCTGGGCGGTTCGGGCATTCATTACCAGCTGACCGGAGCCATCGACCTGACTGCGGCGCTCAACGACTTCCAGTTCGACGTCGCCACCCTGACCGTGGCCCAGGCGCTGCCGGGTGGGCCGCTGATGGCGCTGGCGATCCTGGTGCTGACGACCATCTTCGTCGCCACCACCGGCGATTCCATGAGCTACGCGATCTCGGTCGTAGGCGCCGGTCATGACGAGCCGAATGTCTTGGTGCGGGCCTTCTGGGGCATCGCCATGGCGCTGATGGCGGCTATCCTGCTGTACATGGGCGCCGGCCAGATCAGTGCGCTGCAGCAGTTCATCGTCATCACGGCCATTCCGGTCTCGCTGGTGCTGCTGCCCTCGCTGTGGACGGGCCCCCAGGCGGCCATGGCCATGGCCCGCGAGCAGGGCATCGTCGCAGAACCTCGGCGCGCCTGACGTTCGAGCGTCTCGGGTGTAGACGACGTCGCCGGCCCTCGAATGCTGCATTCGGGGGCCGGCGCGTTTCCGGGGGTCGGTCACGGGCGATGGATCGCGTATAATGCGACCAAAGTCTAACAACGATGGAGTCGATGTCTTGACCCTTACCACACCGGCGCTGCTGTTTCCGGCCATTTCCCTGCTGCTGCTGGCCTACACCAATCGCTTCCTGACCCTGGCGCAGCTGATCCGCAAGCTCTCCGAGGAGGATCGCGATACCCATCACGAGGTGGCGATGCGGCAGATCCTGCTGCTGCGCAAGCGCATCACCCTGACCAAGCGCATGCAGATGGCCGGGGTATCGAGCTTTTTGCTCTGCACGCTGTCGATGTTCGCGCTGTTCCTGTCGCTCAAGCTGCTGGGCATGGTGCTGTTCGGCATCAGCCTGATCAGCCTGTCGGTCTCGCTGTTCTTTTCCCTGTGGGAAGTGAAGATCTCGACCAACGCCTTGAACGTCCAGCTCCAGGATCTGGAGGCGCTGAGCCGGCATCGTGCGTCCGGCGAGGCCCGCAAGGCCGATGCCGAGGACGACGAGCTACCCCGCGACTTGTGAGCCCGGCGCGCGCCCGGCTAGACTGTCGGGCCTTCACAGGAGGCCCCATGACCCCTCAGCAGCTGCTGTTCTATTGCCGCCCCGGCTTCGAGTCCGATCTGGCCGGTGAGATTGTCGCCAAGGCATCCGCTCTCGGCTGGCAGGGCTATCCCCTGGCACAGCCCCAGGCCGGCCACGTCGCCTTCGTGCTGACCGAGGAGCGGCCTGCCAACGCCTTGCATCGCGCGCTGCCGCTCGAGTCGCTGGTCTTCGCCCGGCAGAGTCTGGTGGCCCTGGAGCCGCTGGAAGCGCTGTCCAGGGACGACCGTCTATCGCCCATCATCGAACAGGTGGTGGCCAGCGGCTGGAGCTTCGAGTCGCTGTGGCAGGAAACGCCGGATACCAACGATGCCAAGGCGCTGTCCGGGCTGATCAAGGCGCTCCAGCGTCCGCTCGAGTCGATGCTCAAGAAACGCGGTGCCCTGCGCCGCAAGGCGGGCGGCCGACGCCTGCATCTGCTGTGGACCGACGGCGATCGTGTGCAGCTCGGCATGAGCTTTCCCGGCAATCGCAGCGAACAGCCCGGCGGCATCCGCCGCCTGCGCTTTCCCCATGACGCCCCCAGCCGCTCGACCCTCAAGCTCGAGGAGGCCTGGCACGAATTCGTCCCGCGGGATCAGTGGGAGACGCGGCTGTCCGAGGGCATGCAGGCGGCGGACTTGGGCGCAGCCCCGGGCGGCTGGACCTGGCAGCTGGTCAAGCGCGGCATGCAGGTCTATGCCATCGACAACGGCCCCATGGACCGCGGCCTGATGGCAACCGGGCTGGTCGAGCACCTGCGCGAGGATGGCTTCGTCTGGGCGCCGCCGATGCGGCTGGACTGGCTGGTCTGCGACATCGTCGACAAGCCGGCCCGGGTGATCGACATGGTCGAGCGCTGGCTGGTGAAGCGCTGGTGTCGCGAGGCGGTGTTCAACCTCAAGCTGCCGATGAAGCGGCGTTGGGAGGCGGTGTCCGAGGGCCTGGCACGGCTCGATCGGTCGCTGAGTGAGGCGAGGGTCGACGCCGAGATCGCCTGCCGCCATCTCTATCACGATCGCGAAGAGGTGACGGTCCACGTCCGGCTGTTCAATTGATCCCGAGCGTGTGCCCCGCGTGACGGAATGACGCCCCGAGGCGGCGTCATTCCGGCGAGTTCTCCATCACACACCGTGTCACGAGGCGATGTCATCGATGACGACTTCCACGGATTCCCTGCCGGCCGGCGATGCCGAGCTGGACACGACCGGGCTCTACTGCCCCGAGCCCATCATGCTGATGCACAACAAGGTGCGAGACATGGCATCGGGCGAGGTGCTCAAGGTGATCGCCAGCGATCCGGCGACCACCCGCGACGTGCCCAAGTTCTGCAGCTTCCTGGGCCACGAGCTGCTGGCCCAGGAAGAGACCGATGGCCAGTACCTTTACCTGATTCGCCTGGGCTGAGCCCGGGCGAGTGCGTCACGCCTCGTCGCCGTTCTCCGCGGCGTCGGGCATCACCATCAGCGCCAGGGCCTCGAGGGTCGCGGGATCTTCGCGGCGGATGCGATTGGCGATCTGGCGTTGAAAGAAATACACCACCTGATGACGGCTGTGGCCGGGGTAGAGGCAGGCGTCGCACGGCAGTATCGGCGTCGATTCGACCTGCCGTTCGTCGGCCAGCAGCGCCTCCACGGCGCCGTCGCTGTAGAGCCGCCAGCCGAACACCTGCTTGAGCTGCCAGGGCGTGTCGCCCTCGTCCATGCACAGGGCGTGTGTGCCCTGGGTTTCGGGAAGCTGCTGGATCAGCGTCGGCGATTCGGTCTCTTCGTAGTCGAAGTAGGCGGCGGCCTGCTCGAGCTCCAGTACCTTGTGCTCCGGGGGCAGCTCGAACAGCTCCTCGGTTTCCGGATCTCGATAGCCGATGAAGTGGCCATGTTCCGGGTCGTCAAGCGCCTGGCAGGGCGTCAGGCGTTCCATCCAGGGCACGAGGCCGACGACTTCGCCATCCTCGCGCAGCCCCCAGGCGAGCAGGGGCATGCCGTAGTAGGACTCGGATTCGTCGGGCAGTTGATACACCATTTCCAGGCCATCGAGCTCGGGCGCGAGGCGAATCAGGCGTTTGCGAGCCTGCTGGCGTTGGCGCATGGTCTCCAGGTCGATGACCCGGGCGGGGCGAGATGACAGCGGGATACCCATGAAGTCCCTCCAGCGGCGGCTTGATCACGGCATTGGCCCTCGGGCCGGTCGGCAGCGCACGACGTCACTGTCATCCCATCAATAGCACAGACCGATGACCGAGGTTAAGCCCCGGCGTTCAGCGGCAGCGACGTGCCAGTTCGGCGCGCAGCGCATGATGGGACAGGCGCGCCGCCTGCAGCGCGGGCCAGGGCGCGCCGGGCGTTTCCAGCGATAGCCAGCGCTGCCGATAGCCTTCGACGGCCGGGCGCGGGGTGACCTTGTGGGCCTCGAACAGGCGTTGAATGGCCGTGAACCAGCGGCGCGCCGCCTGAGACAGGCCGTCGAGCCAGGGCTCGGGAGGGCGAGGCAGCCGGGCCGTCGCGGCGGGACAGCGGCCGTCGATCAGCGCCGTTTCCAGCAGCCGCGAGCTCTCCGTCAGTCGCCGCTCGGCCAGCATCAGGGCGCGCAGCAGCTCGGCGGTCAGCGGCCGGTCGCGCAGCGTCTTGAGGTGGCCTTCAAGCGTCGAGGAATCGGCGCTCCAGGCGCGGTCGAACTGATGCAGCGTGGCCTCGCGCAGGTAGGTAAGTGCCGGCAACTGGGCGTTCACCTCGTGCAGGGCATCCGGCGGTAGCGGCGAGCTGGCCCGGGAGAAGCTGTCGAGCCATTCGTCCGAGGCGAACAGCGCGTTCCAGCTGGCCCGCGGAAGCTGCTCGGTCTTGAGCCGGGTGAGCCGCTCGAGACGCGCCCGGTCGCCGTCGCCGAGCGTCTCCGGGACCTCGGTATTCCAGCAGCCGCTCAAGCGGCGCCACAGGGCCAGCTCGTAGAGCCAGCGCTGGCTGGGCAGGGCGACCTTGCCGAGCTGGTTGTTGCGCGCCGCGACCAGATTGGCGATATGGCAGCCGCGCAGGGCGAAGACGTCGAGCAGCCCCTCGCGGGTTTCGGGAATCTCGAACAGCCGGGCATCGGAACCGGGAAAATCGCCGATGTTCTCGGGCGCCGTTCGCTCGGGGGCGGGCAGGTCGAGGCGTTCGGCCAGGCGCCGCTGATAGTCGGTCAGCAGCGTCTCGACGGGGCCGTCGCCGCAGCCGGCGAGCGGCAGCAGGGCGATCAGCGCCGCCGCGAGCCGGGCGCCGAGCCTAGGAGGCCTGGGGCGTGGTATCCGCATCGATGACCGCCTTGCTCCGTCGTCTCAATCGTTCGCCCAGCAGCAGGGCGGCCACCGTCAGCCCCGCCACCAGGCCGATCCAGTAACCATAGACCCCGAGCGGTGCGACGAGCCCGAACAGGCCGTGATCGCCGAGCCAGTGGCCGCCGCCCAGGCCGACCAGCCAGAAGGCGATCAGGGTGATCAGCATGATCACGCGGGTGTCCTTGTAGCCGCGCAGCGCGCCCGCCAGGTTGGCCTGCAGCGAGTCCGAGATCTGGTAGATCATGGCGAGCCCCACCAGTGACAGGGTCAGCCGGGCGACGGCTGGATCGTGGGTGTAGAGGCCGATCACCGGCTCGGCGGTAAACCACAGCAGCAGGCAGTTGATCACCGCTACCGCCAGCGCGATCAGCAGGCCGTGGCAGGCCACCAGGCGTGTGGCCTCGGGGCGCCCTTGGCCCAGCACGTTGCCGACCCGCACCGTCAGCGCCATGCCGAGCGACAGCGGCAGCATGAACAGCAGGCTGGTGTAGTTCAGGGCCACCTGGTGGGCGGCCACCACGACCTCGCCGAGGCTGGCGATGAACAGCGCGATCAGCGTGAACAGCGTCACCTCCATGAAGATCGCCACGCCGATTGGCACGCCCACGTAGAGCAGCTCGAGGATCGGCTTCCAGCGCGGCGGCGTCGGCGAGTGCCACAGCTCGACCTCGCCGTAGGCCCGGCTGCGCCGGGTGTAGGCGACCATGGCCAGGCACATCACCCACATCGACAGCGCGGTGGCGATGCCGCAGCCCACCGCCCCCAGTGCCGGCAGGGTCGCGATCGGTGCCGGCAGCCAGCCGCCCAGCAGGGCCTCGAGCCCCGGGCCGCCGTAGATCAGCAGGTAGTTGCTGGGCACGTTGACGGCCAGCCCCAGCAGGCTGATCCACAGCGCCGGGCGGGTATGGTTCATGCCGTCGGAGAAGGCGCGCAGCGCCATGAACAGGCCGACCGCCGGCAGTCCCAGGGCCACGGCGCCCAGATAGCCCGCGGCGCGCTCGGCCACCGCCTCGGGCACCGACATCAGCCGGAACACCGGCATCACCGCCGTCCACAGCAGCGCCGCCGCGATCACGCCCAGCACCGCGCCGATCCACAGCGCCTGGTGCACCTGCAGGCGAATGCCGTCCCGGCGCCCGGCGCCGAGAAGATGGGCCACCACCGGTGTCAGCCCCATCAGGGTGCCGGTCATCAGCAGCATCAGCGGCATCCACAGGCTCGAGCCCACCGAGACGGCGGCCAGGTCGGTGGCGCTGAGCCGCCCGGTCATCATCACGTCCACCGTGCTCATGGCGGCCTGGGCGAGCTGGGCGCCGCAGATCGGCAGCGCCAGGCGGATCAGCGGGCGGGTTTCCTGTCGCGTGGTGGCGATCAGCTGAGAAATGAACTGGGCCAAGGATCATGCTCCGTGAAAGGGTCGGCCCCGTGCTCCATGCGGTCGGGGGAACGCGCCAGTCTAGCAGGCCCCTCGGCGCCGCGCCGCCGTTGCGTCGAGGCGCCGCCATGCCCGGCGATTGGCGCTATACCTAGAAAGAGGGGGGTGAAGGAAAGAGGGACGCGAAGCAACGGAGGATAAAAGGGAAGGGGCCGTGAACACGGCCGTCATCCACCATCCGCAGGCGCGGGGCGCCGGGAGGTGCGAGATGTCAGATCACGATATGGCTGCGTCGGGGCCGGGCGAGCCGTCGCAGATCGAGGCCGCTGCCGAAGCGCTGGCGTCGCGCGTGAAGGGGCGTCTGATTCGCCCCGGCGACGCCGACTACGAGGCGGCGCGGCACGTCTACAATGCCCTGCATGATCGCTATCCGGCGCTGATCGTTCAGCCCGCGGAGACCGCCGACGTGGTGGCCACGCTGGCGGCCGCCCGCACCACGGGGCTGCCGCTGGCGGTGCGCGGGGGAGGCCACAGCGTGGCGGGGTACGCCACCTGCGATGGCGGCCTGGTGCTCGACCTCGCAGCCCTGAACGACTGCCGGGTCGATCCCGAGGCGCGCACCCTGCGCGCCGGAGGCGGCGCGACCTGGGCCGATCTCAACCGGGCCGCGGCGGCCTTCGGGCTGGCGACGCCGGGCGGGATCGTGTCCACCACCGGCATCGCGGGGCTGACCCTCGGCGGCGGGCTCGGCTATCTCAACCGGCGCTTCGGCCTCGCCTGCGACAATCTGTTCGCCGCCGATGTCGTCACGGCGGACGGCGAATGCCTGAGCTGCCGCAAGGACGATCATACCGAGCTGTTCTGGGCGCTGCGCGGCGGCGGCGGCAACTTCGGCGTGGTGACCGCCTTCGAGTATCGCCTGCACGAGGTGCCCGACATCCTCGGCGGGCCGACCTTCTATCCGCTCGACGGCGAGGTGATCCGACGCTATGTGGCGCGGATCTTTGAGGCGCCCGAGCCCCTGGGCGCGCTGCTGGCCATCACCCGAGGGCCGCCGCTGCCGTTTCTGCCCGAGGCCTGGCACGGTCGGCCGATGGTGGCGGTGCTGAGCTGCTGGAGCGGGCCGGAGGCGGAAGACGCCCGGGTCGGCGAGTGGCTGGCTGATCTCGGCGAGGTCGTGGGGCAGGCGCTTCGGCGCATGCCCTATCCGGTCATCAACACCCTGTTCGACGAGCTGCTGCCGCCGGGGCTTCACCATTACTGGAAGGGCTGCTTCTCGGGGGCACCTACGGACGAGGCGATCGCGGTGCACCTGGACTTCGGCGAGCGCCTGCCCAGTGCGGAAACGGCGACGCTGCTGTTCCCCCTCGACGGGGCCTGCGGCCGGGTCGCAAGCGATGCCACCGCCTTCGCCTATCGCGATGCGGCCTTCGCCACGGCGCTGGGCCCGAGTTGGGCCGATCCTGCCGATAGCGAGCGCAACATCGCCTGGGGGCGGGACTACTATCGCGCCCTGCGTCCCCATACCGACGACGGCGGCTACGTGAACTTCATGGCCGACGACGACGGTCATCGGGTGGCGGACAACTATCGCCAGCACTACGACCGGCTGGCCCGTCTCAAGGCCCGCGTCGATCCCGGCAACCTGTTTCGGCTGAATCACAATATCCCGCCGGCCGAGCGGGTCGACTGAGATGAGTGAACGGTGAGGCGGAAGCTGTGAGGAGTACGGGGGAAGTGGAAGTGCAAGTGGCCGCCCCGGCGGTTTTCGCCGCCGGGGCGGCCTCGCTATACTGTGCCGCCCATTCACGACCCCGCCGGAGCCCGCGTGAGCCACCGCCTCGAGGATGTCATCGCCCTGTTCGACGGCCTCTTCCTGCCCGCCTGCAACACCCGCCTGATCCGCGGCGGCGACGAGCCGCTGTACCTGCCCGCCGATGCCGAGACGCCCTGGCACCGGGTGATCTTCGCCCGCGGCTTCTATGCCAGCGCGCTGCACGAGATCAGTCACTGGTGCATCGCCGGCGCGCGGCGTCGCGAACTCGAGGACTACGGCTACTGGTACCTGCCCGACGGCCGCGACGCCGACCAGCAACGCGACTTCGAGGCGGTGGAGGTGGCGCCCCAGGCGCTGGAGTCCCTGTTCGCCGCCGCCAGCGGGCATCGTTTCCAGGTCAGCGTGGACAACCTGGGCGAGGTGGAGGTCGACCGCGAGGGCTTCGCCGAGCGGGTCGCGGCGCGGGCGGCGCGCTACGAGCGCGAGGGCCTGCCGGCCCGGGCCGAGGCCTTTCGCAGCGCGCTGGCGGTCTTCTACGGCAAGGGCCGGGGGGAGAACCCGGGTGAGGCCAAAGGCGAGGGCGCGCCGCTCGAGGCGGCGCTGGCGGCGGGCCGGGCGTGTCTCGAGCGCCGCAAGGCGCCCGTCGCCGATCCCGCCTGAGAGCTCAGAGGTCGGCGTTGCCGAGTCGCTGATGCAGCGTCAGCATCACCTGGATTTCCTCTTCGGGGCGCAGCGGTTCGAGCCCCAGCTCGCCGAACAGCTCGCCCCGGGCACGTGACCAGTCGCCGGGCGCCAGATCGGCATAGAGGCTCTCGGCCGGGGCCAGCTCGACGAACGGGTCCAGCCCGTAGGTCTCGAACAGCCGTGACAGCGCCGCCTCGTCGTCGCCGACGCCGGCGGTGTAGAGAGTGGCGTTGAAGTGGTCGGTCTCCAGCTCGCGGATCACGTCCAGCGGGCTCACGCCCATGCTGGAGAGCTCCTCCAGGCTGTAGGCGCCCAGCGAGACCAGCTCGTCGTCCAGCCACTCGTCGTCGGGCTGGATCAGGGTGTGCTTGACGCGGCCATCGGGCAGGGTCCAGGCGATGGACAGCGGCAGGTCGCCGTCGTCGCCGGTCTCGATGGCGATGAACGCAGGTAGATCATCCATTCTGTTGCCCCTCCTCGCGGGCAGGCTCGTCGAGGCCGAAGAAGGCCCGGGCGGTGGCGGTGGTGGTGCGGGCCAGGTCGGCTTCCGTGTCGCCGCGCCAGTGGGCGATCTCGCGCACGATCCAGGGCAGCAGCGCCGGCTCGTGGCGTCTGCCCTTGAGTTTGGCAGGTAAATTGCGCGGCAGCAGGTAGGGGCAGTCGGTTTCCACCATCAGCCGCTCGGCGGGAATCGCCTCCACCAGCTCGCGCAGGTGATGGCCGCGGCGCTCGTCGCACAGCCAGCCGGTCAGGCCGATGTGCAGGTCGAGATCCAGATAGCCGTAGAGGGTATCGCGGTCGGCGGTGAAGCAGTGCACCACCGCCTTCGAGATGTCGTCGCGCCAGGCGTGCAGCATCTCGCGCATGCGCGGCCCGGCGTCGCGCTCGTGGAGGAACAGCGGCAGGCTGCTCTCGGCGGCGAGCGCCAGCTGCGCCTCGAAGGCGTGCTGCTGCTCGGCCGGCGTCGAGAAGTTGCGGTTGAAGTCCAGGCCGCATTCGCCCACCGACACGACCTCCGGCTGGCGGTGGAGCTCGCGCATGGCGGCCTCGAGCTCGGTGTTCCAGCGGCTGGCGTCATGAGGATGCACGCCGGCGGTGGCATACAGCCCCGGGTAGCGGCGGGCCAGGGTCACGGCCTGCTCGGCGTGTTCGCGGTCGGTGCCGGTGAGGATCAGCGTGTCGACGCCGGCGGCGCGGGCGCGCTGGATCGTCGCCTCGAGGTCGCGGGCGAAGCTCTCGTGAGTCAGGTTGGCGCCGATGTCCACCAGCGGGGCCGGCGAACGGAATCTCAGCGCCTCGGGCAGCACGTCGTCGAAGGGGGGCGTGGCGTCGGCCAAGGCGAAGCTCTCCTGTGGGCGGTTCGTCTAGCGCGCGGGAAGCGGGCGCGCATTGTACCCGCGGAGGGTGGGGTGGGGCCACGTCGGGGCGGGCATGCGTTACACTGGCGGCTTGATCGAACGATGAGGTGAATGCGTGACCCTGCTACGTCTGGAACAGCTGCAACTGGCCTACGGCACCCATGTGCTTCTCGACGGCGCCGATCTGGTGCTGGAGAAGGGCGAGCGTCTGGCGCTGGTGGGCCGCAACGGAACCGGCAAGTCGACCCTGCTCAAGCTGGTGTCGGGCGAGAACCTGCCCGACGGCGGCTCCATCTGGCGCGCGCCCGGCCTCAAGATCGGCGTGCTGGCTCAGGACCTGCCGGCCGCCTCCGGCGAGACCATCTTCGACGTGGTCGCCCAGGGCCTGCCCGAGGCCGGCGAGCTGCTGTCCGAGTATCACCATCTGGTGCAGCAGGCCGAGCCCGACATGACGCGCATGGCCCAGCTGCAGACCCGCCTCGAGGCCATCGACGGCTGGTCCTTCCACCAGCGCATCGACGTGGTGCTGACGCGCCTGGGACTGCCGGCGGATGCCGCCATGGAGGATCTCTCCGGCGGCTGGCGGCGGCGCGTGGCGCTGGCCCGGGCGCTGGTGGTCGAGCCCGACCTGCTGCTGCTCGACGAGCCCACCAACCACCTGGACCTGGACACCATCGCCTGGCTGGAGGAACAGCTGTCCGCCTTCAACGGCGCGGTGCTGTTCATCACCCACGACCGCGCCTTCCTGTCGCGGCTGGCCACCAACATCCTCGAGCTCGACCGCGGCCGCCTGGGGCGCTATCCCGGCGACTACGCCAGGTACCAGGAGCAGAAGACCCACGAGCTCGAGGTCGAGGCCCGCGAAAACGCCGAGTTCGACAAGAAACTGGCCCAGGAGGAGGCGTGGATCCGCCAGGGCATCAAGGCCCGCCGCACCCGCAACGAGGGCCGCGTGCGGGCCCTGCAGCAGATGCGTCGCGACCGCGGCGAGCGTCGCGAGCGCCAGGGCCGCGCCAGCCTCTCGGTGGATACCGGCGAGCGCAGCGGCAAGCGGGTGGTGGAGCTGTCCCACGTCACCCAGTACTACGACGGCGAGGCGGTCATTCGCGACCTCAACCTCGAGGTGCAGCGCGGCGACCGCATCGGCCTGATCGGGCGCAACGGCGCCGGCAAGACGACCCTGCTCAAGATCCTGCTCGGCGAGCTCGAGCCCAGTGAGGGGCAGGTGCGCATGGGCACCAAGCTGCAGGTGGCCTACTTCGACCAGCTGCGCGCCGGCCTCGAGCCGGAGAAGACCGTCTACGACAACGTCGCTCAGGGCAGCGACCGGCTCACCGTGGGCGGGCGCGACCGCCACGTGATGAGCTACCTGCAGGACTTCCTGTTCACCCCGGAGCGCGTGCGCCAGCCGGTCAAGGCGCTGTCCGGCGGCGAGTCCAACCGCCTGCTGCTGGCCAAGCTGTTCACCCAGCCGGCCAACGTGCTGGTGCTCGACGAGCCGACCAACGACCTGGACGTGGAAACCCTGGAGCTGCTCGAGGAGCTGCTGCTCGACTTCGACGGCACCCTGCTGCTGGTGTCCCACGACCGGGCCTTCATGGACAACGTGGTGACCAGCGTGCTGGCCTTCGAGGGCCAGGGCTGCGTGCGCGAGTACGTGGGCGGCTACCATGACTGGGTGCGACAGGGCGGCAAGCTGCCGCCGGCGCCGTGGGAAGGCGCGGCCCGTCAGGCGGCGGAGCCGGTGGCCGAGCAGGCCCCGGTGGTGAGCGAACCGGCCGGATCGGCCAGCGAGAGCGCGGCGACGGCCAAGGCCGCGCCCAAGCGCGTCAAGCTGTCCTACAAGCTGCAGCGCGAGCTCGATGGCCTGCCGGCGGAGATCGAACGTCTGGAAGCGGCAGTGGCCGATTTCGAGCAGCAGGTCGGCGATCCGGCCTTCTACCAGCAGGACAACGACACGGTGACCGCGACCCTGCAGGCCCTGAGCGACCGCCAGGCCGAGCTGGAGACCGCCATGGAGCGGTGGATGGAGTTGGAAGCGATGGCTGCCGGCGAGGCCTAGGCCATCGGCGAAGTCCCAACGCGAAAGGCGCCCCTCGGGGCGCCTTTCACATGGCTCATGCGGTGTGCCGGGCGGGTTATTCCTCCGCTTCGCCGTCCTTGCCGACGCGTACCGCGAGCACATCGCACTGGGCGCCATGCAGCACGCCGGTGGAGGTGGAACCCAGCAGCAGCGCGAAGCCGTGGCGACCGTGGGAGCCGACCACGATCAGGTCGACGTTCTGCTCGTCGGCGAAGCGGTGGATCTCGGTGTCGGGCATGCCCACCACCACGTGCTGGTTTTCCTTGGCCACGTGGGCATCGGCGATCTCGGCCAGGCGCTGCTTGGCGTGCTCGTCGAGCTGGTCCTGGATGCTGGTGAGATCCATGGGGATGTCGCCGCCATAGGCGAAGCCGAGCGGCTCGAGGGTGTGCATGATGGACAGCTTGGCCTTGTTGCGGTCGGCGATCTGCATCGCCCGCTCCAGCACCTTGTGGGAATCCTTGGTCAGGTCGACGGCGACCAGGACGTGGCTGTACTCGTTGCTCATGGCATTGCCTCCGGCAGAGGATTAGGGTGAGTGGCTGACTTCCACTCTAGGACGCACGATGAGACAAGACAACGACTTGCATCAAGACAGGAACAGAAAACGCTTATGATCTGGTTGATCATCGCGCTGGTGGTGGGACTGGTGTTCGCCCCGGCCATGTGGCTGCGGCCCAGTCTCCGCCAGCAGCGCACCATGACGCTGCGCGACGCCGCCAAGCAGGCCGGCCTACAGGTGCGGCTCGATCCCTCGCCGCTGCATCAGGACGATGAGAAGCTGCCTGCCTATCGATGGACCTATCCGCCGCGCCAGCCGGGGCCGGATTTCCTGCTGCTGCGCGATGCCGAGGCCAGCGATGCGCTGAAGGTCTTCGTCGACGGCTGGCGCTGGCGCACCGAGCCGCTGCGGGCCATGCCGACGAGCGTGCGTGCCCACTTCGAGGCGCTGCTGGTGCGGCTGCCCGAGGATGCGGTGGCGGTGGAGTCGAGTGCCGAGGCGCTGACCCTGTGGTGGGACGAATCGCTGGAGAAGGAGGCGTTCATGCCGCTGGCCGATCAGCTGGCCGAGCTGCGCGACGGCCTGGCGGGGCGGCCGGATCGGCCCGAAAAACACGCCGACCCGAAAGCGCCGCGGGTCTAGCGCGGCGTCTTCGGGTCGGGCAGGAGAGCGAAGCCAGCCGGGCAGGCTCCGCGTCAGGCCTCTTCCCGGGCCTGGATGGCCAGCCCGTTGGCCTCGATGCGGCCCAGCAGCTCGACGAGCTGGTCGATCTCTTCTGTGGAGAGGCCGGCGAGCATCTCTTCCCGGGCCTGGCTGACCACGGCGTCGATGCGCTCGAGCAGCGGCATGGCCTCGGGGGTCAGCATGATGCGCTTGGTGCGCCGATCCTTGTCGCAGGGGCAGCGCTTGATCAGCCCCTGTTCGGCGAGCTGATCAAGGGTGCGCACCAGTGACGGCGCCTCGACGCCGATGGTCCGGGCGAGGTCGCACTGGGGCTGGTCATCGCCCATCTGCCAGAGATGGTAGAGCGTGACCCAGCGCGTCTGGGTCAGCCCCTCCGGTGCCAGGCGGCGGTCGATGACCGCGCGCCAGAGGCGCGGCAAGCGAGATAGCGTAAAACCGATATTTTGTTGCATGAGTGTCTGCGCAAACGGTGAATCTGAAGGGATTGTCCGAAGCCTCGGAGTGTAATGCAAGTCGTGCGCCATCACGGTGTCTTCGCTGGACGCGCAATCAGGTGGCGCACGTCAAGGCCCGGCAGTCCCGGCGGCGGTCGAATGTGGCCGTCGGCGAGGGTCGCCTGTTCGGGCGATTCGCTCACCCGGAAGTGCAGCGTGCCGATGCGCTGGCCGCTGGCCGTCATCACATCGACTCGCCAGTCGCCCGACGGTTCCTCGGGAAAGTGACGCTTGTGGGTCCAGGCGCGATAGCCTGCCTCGCGCCCGCCCTGGATCTGCAGCGGAATGCGGTCCACCAGCATGCCATCGTGGCGCCATTCGTGAACCACCTCCTCCTCGAGGCCCCGTGGGGCATGAATCGATGTATAGGCGTAGAGGCCGTGGTCGGCCAGTGCCTCGGGGGTAAGCCGTAGCTCGCCCTCCGGGCGCCGGGCCTGTTCGTCGAAGGACGGAGACAGCGCGTGCCCCGAGAGCCACAGGCTGGCGGGCGGCACCCAGGCGCGTCCCAGCCAGCCGACGCCGGCCAGCAGCGGCAGCAGGGCCAGCATGGCCAGCCAGCGGCCGAGATTCAGCGGCCGCAGCAGCTGCATCAGACTCGGCAGGCTGAATGCCATCATTGCGGCCAGCGCGATGGCCAGGCTCTGGCCGGTGGTCAGGTGAAGTATCGTCGGCAGCGTCACCAGCACCACCAGGAACACGCACTGGGCGTGGAAGGCGAAGTAGAGCCAGCGGTGGCGGGCGGCCAGACGATAGTAGAGCGGATCGAGGATCGACAGCAGTGCCAGCCCCAGCATCAGCGTGGTGAAGATGCCCTGGCCGCTGGTCCAGACGGTCGTTGCCAGCAGGAACGGCAGGGTGAAGAACAGTGTCTCCTGGTGGACCATCTGGGCGATGAAGGTGGTGATGCCGCGGGGCAGGGCAGGATAGCCGCGATGGGTCAGCCAGCGGGCGATCAGGCTCTCCGAGAGCAGCAGCACCCAGGCCACCAGCATGCCCAGCGCCAGGGCCGCCCCCAGCCACTGCTGACGCTCCACCAGGAAGAAGCTCGCGATGCCGGCGAGGAAGGCGATCGGCGGCCACAGCCAGTGCCATGGGCGGGCACGCTCCGCCAGTCGAGTGAGGCGACGCTGCCAGCCATCGAGGCGGGAAGCAGAGGGATCGGGAGGTGGCGGCAGGCGGTCAGCAGTCATGGATGCATCCTAGCAGGGCGCCGGGCGCGGCGGGAGTCGCCGCGAGGCGACGGCCCCGGTGGAGGCGCCATGCCGTGAGGATTCATGACGTGGCGTATCGAGACCATGGCAGGGCTTGACGCTTTCGGGAGTCTGGCCCAAGCTGAGGGAATCAAACGGCCGTATGAATTTCTGCACGGAGATTCGTGGATGATCTATCAAGGCAATGCCATCACCGTGGCGCGCGACGATGACGCCGTCGCCACCCTGACCCTCGACCACCGCGACGAGTCGGTCAACACTCTGTCGTCGGCGGTGGTCGGCGAGCTCGCCGAGGCGGTGGAGGCGCTCGGCGCCGAGTCCGGCCTTCAGGGGCTGATCCTGACCAGCGCCAAGGAAGCTTTCGTCGTCGGCGCTGACATCACCGAGTTCCATGGCCTGTTCGAGCGCGGCGAGGACGAGATCCGCACCATGCTCGAGCGGGTGCACGGCATCTTCAACGCCATCGAGGACCTGCCGTTTCCCACCGTCACCGCATTGAACGGCCTGGCCCTGGGCGGCGGCTGCGAGCTGGCGCTGACCACCGACTTCCGGGTGATGAGCGACTCGGCCCAGATCGGCTTGCCGGAAACCAAGCTCGGCATCTTGCCCGGCTGGGGCGGCTGCGTGCGCCTGCCGCGGCTGATCGGCGCCGACAACGCCATCGAATGGATCGCCGGCGGGACCCAGAACAAGGCCGACGAGGCGCTCCGGATGGGTGCCGTGGATGCCGTGGTGCCCGATGAGGCGCTGATGGACGCGGCCCGCGACCTGCTCGATCGTGGCCGCCGCGGCGAGCTCGACCACGAGGCCCGCCGCGCCGAGAAGCGCTCACCCCTCAAGCTCGACGCCATCGAGCAGATGATGGTCTTCGAGACCGCCAAGGGCTATGTGGCCGGCAAGGCCGGGCCGCACTATCCGGCCCCGATCGAGGCGATCAAGGTGATCCAGAAGGGCGCCGGCGAGGCCCGCGAGCGCGCCCAGGCGATCGAAGCCGCGTCCTTCGCCAAGCTGGCGAAGACCGACGTCTGCTACAACCTGGTGGGGCTGTTCCTCAACGACCAGGCGGTCAAGAAGGCCGGCGGTCGCTACGCGAAACAGGCGCGCCCCGTCGAGCATGCCGCGGTGCTGGGCGCCGGCATCATGGGCGGCGGCATCGCCTACCAGAGCGCCTCCAAGGGCACGCCGATCCTGATGAAGGATATCAAGGCCGAGGCCATCGACCTCGGCCTCAAGGAGGCGCGCAAGCTGTTCGCCAAGCAGGTCGAGCGCAAGAAACTGACCGTCGAGCAGATGGCCGAACGGCTGACCCATATCCGCCCGACGCTGTCCTACGGCGACTTCGGCGAGGTCGATCTCGTGGTCGAGGCCGTGGTGGAGAATCCCAAGGTCAAGGGCGCGGTGCTGGCCGAGGCCGAGGCGGCGCTGGGTGAGGACGCGATTCTTGCCAGCAACACCTCGACCATCTCGATCACCCGGCTGGCCGAACACCTGACGCGGCCCGAGCAGTTCTGCGGCATGCACTTCTTCAATCCGGTGCACCGCATGCCGCTGGTCGAGGTGATCCGCGGCGAGAAGACCGGTGACGCCGCCGTGGCGGCCACCGTCGCCTATGCCCGCCAGATGGGCAAGACGCCGATCGTGGTCAACGATTGCCCGGGCTTCCTGGTCAATCGCATCCTGTTTCCCTACTTCGGCGGCTTCAGCGCCCTGGTGGCCCAGGGCGCCGACTTCCGCCGGGTCGACAAGGTGATGGAACGCTTCGGCTGGCCGATGGGGCCGGCCTACCTGCTCGACGTGGTGGGCATGGATACCGCCCTGCACGCCGGCGAGGTGATGGCGGAAGGCTTCCCCGATCGCATGAGTGACATGAGTGGCGGCGTGATTCCGCGGATGGTCGAGCACGAGCGTCTCGGCCAGAAGAACGGTAAAGGCTTCTACGCCTACCAGGAAGACAGGAAGGGCAAGCCGCAGAAGGTCGAGGATGACGCGGCTCTCGAGCTGGTGCGCGGCGTGGCCGAGGGCGAGCAGGACTTCTCCGACGAGGCGATCATCGCACGGATGATGGTGCCGCTGTGTCTGGAGGCGGTGCGCTGCCTCGAGGACGGCATCGTCGGCAGCGCCGCCGAGGCCGACATGGCGCTGATCTACGGCATTGGCTTCCCGCCGTTCCGCGGCGGGGCGCTGCGCTACATCGACGCCATGGGGGCGGAGGCCTTCGTCGCCCAGGCGGACGAGCTCGCCGCCGAGCTGGGGCCGCTCTACGCGCCCACCGACGGGCTGCGCGAGATGGCGCGCAGCGGCCAGCGCTTCCACCGCGACGCCGACCCGGCCTGATTCACAGGGAGACAGTATCGATGAGTTTGCATCCGAGAGACATCGTGGTGGTCGATGGCGTGCGCACCGCCATGGCCAAGGCCAGGAACGGCGCCTTCCGCCACGTGCGTGCCGAGAACCTGTCCGCCGCCGTCATGCAGGCGCTGTTCGACCGCAACCCGGGGCTCGATCCGAAAGAGGTCGACGACGTCATCTGGGGCTGCGTCAACCAGACCCTTGAGCAGGCCATGAACATCGCCCGCAACGCGGCGATCATGACCGGCATTCCCCGCAGCGTGCCCGCCCAGACCGTCAACCGGCTGTGCGGCTCCTCGATGAGTGCGCTGCACATCGCCGCGGCCAACATCCGTGCCGGCATGGGCGATGCCTACGTGATCGGCGGCGTCGAGCACATGGAACACGTGCCCATGACTCACGGCATCGACGTCAATCCGGCGGCCAGCAAGCACGCCGCCAAGGCGGCGATGATGATGGGGCTGACCGCCGAGCTGCTGGGCAAGATGCACGGCATCTCGCGCGAGGAGCAGGACGCCTTCGGCGTGCGCTCCCACCGGCTGGCCAGGGAGGCCCGGGACGGCGGCGGCTTCGACCGCGAGATCGTCGGCGTCGAGGGTCATGACGCGCGCGGCTACCGGGTGCGGGTCGACCGTGACGAGGTGATCCGCGATGACGCCAGCCTCGAGGCAATGGCCGAGCTCAAGCCGGCCTTCGACCCGAAGGGCGGCACGGTCACCGCCGGCACCTCTTCGGCGCTGTCGGTGGGTGCCAGCGGCATGGCGGTGATGAGCGCCGAGCGGGCCGAGGTGCTGGGCCTCGAGCCGATCGCTCGGGTGCTCTCCACCGGGGTCGCGGGCTGCGATGCCTCGATCATGGGCTACGGCCCGGTGCCGGCCTCCAGGAAGGCGCTGAAGGCGGCGGGGCTGACCATGGACGACATCCAGACCGTGGAGCTCAACGAGGCCTTCGCCGCCCAGTCGCTGCCGGTGCTCAAGGACCTGGGCCTGCGCGACCGCATGGACGAGGCGGTCAACCTGCACGGCGGCGCCATCGCCCTGGGCCATCCGCTGGGCTGCTCCGGGGCGCGCATCTGCACGACCCTGCTCAACGTGATGCGTGAACGCGATACCACTCTCGGCCTCGCCACCATGTGCATCGGCATGGGGCAGGGCGTGGCCACGGTGTTCGAGCGCCTCAGGTAGCGCTTTTGCGGCATGCGCAGCGGCGTCCCCGGCGCTCATCTTCCCGCTCATCGTGACGACGGCACCCCTCGGGGTGCCGTCGTCTTTTGTGCTCAGTCGTTGCCGGTCTGCTGGAGCTGCTGCACCGACGCGACCAGGTCGTTGAAGCGCTCGCCCTGGATCTGCACGTGGGACACGAGCTCGGTCTGGGCGCGCTGCTCGTCTCCGGCGGCGATGGCGTCCAGCACCGCCTCGTGCTCTGCCAGCGAGCGCTCCGGGCGGTGGCGCAGGTGCAGCTGCATGCGCCGGTAGGGCTGCAGCACCGCGTGCAGCCGGGTGGCCTCCTGAGCCAGGAAGGCGTTGTGGCTGGCCTCGTAGATGCGCTGGTGGAAGACGCTGTTCTCGTAGTAGTAGCCGTTGGCGTCGCCGTCCTCGGCCATGCGTCGGCAGGCTTCGTGGGCCTCGCGCAGGGCTTTCAGCTCCTCAGCGCCGATGCGTCTCGCCGCCAGCCGCGCGCACATGCCCTCCAGTTCGGCCATCACCTCGAAGCGCTCCACCAGCTCGGCGACGCTGAGCTGGGTCACGAAGGTGCCGCGCTTCGGTACCACCTTCACCATGCCCGACATCGCCAGCTGCTGGATCGCCTCGCGTACCGGCGTGCGCGAGCAGTCGTACTCTCGCTCCAGGGCCTCCGGATCGAGGCGCGCTCCGGGCGGGTAGCGCCCTTCGATGATGGCGTCTTCCAGCAGGTCGCGCAGTCGCTGCGCCTGGGAAACCTTGCTCATTTGCTGTCCTCCCGCTTGACACAACTATATCGTGATCCTATCTGTTATATATAACAAGCCGGCTTCATGTATTCCATATGTCGAGTCAACGCGACCAGCCACTGTAAAGGGCGCGGCCCGCTCTCTGGAGGACGCGGCATGAAGATGAACATGGATGTCCAGGCAGGCCCGCAGTTCAGGATAGCGCGACGGTCCTGCCTGCGACCGGGCGGCGCGGCATGAGGCTGTTCGTCTCCGGCTCGGCGCCGCTGCTGGCCGAGACCCATGAGCAGTTCTACGCGCGTACCGGGCATGTCATTCTCGAACGCTACGGCATGACCGAGACCAACATGAACACCTCCAATCCGTACGACGGCGAGCGCCGCCCCGGCACGGTCGGCTTTCCGCTGCCGGGCGGCGAGGCGGCGCTCGCTGACCGGCTGGCGCGCTACAAGCAGCCCAGGCGGGTGTTCACCGTCGAGGCGCTGCCGCGCAACGTGATGGGCAAGGTGCAGAAGAATCGGCTGCGCGACGCCTATGCCGATCTCTATGCCGTGAAGGGGGCGGCTACCACGGCAGGATAAGGGAGAACCATGCCTGGCCTGTCGGCGGTGACCGGGGTCAGAGCACGCCAGCCTCGAGCCCCGCGGCCATTGCCATGCCGAGCTCTTCCACCTGAGTCTCGAAGGCGTCCTGCCAGTCGCCGCGCAGCGTCAGCGGGGCCTGTGCCCACTTCCAGCCAAGCCCGGTGACGATGCCTTCCACGGCGCGCCGGGTGCCGGTGCCGTCATGGCCAGCGCGGATGTAGAGCGCGCAGGGCAGCCCCCGGGTCTCGTCCAGCACGGCGTAGTAGCTGCGGTCGAAGAAGTCCTTCAGGGCGCCGCTCATATAGCCCAGGTTCTCGGGCGTGCCGAGCAGGATGGCGTCGCAGGTGCGCACGTCGTCCGGGCCGGCCTCGAGAGGTGGCCTGACGACCACCTCGATCGCCTCGATATCGGGGTGGCGGGCGCCACGCTCGGCGGCTTCGCGCAGGCGCCGGGTGTTGGGGGAGGGCGCATGGGCCACGATCAGCAGTCGCTTCATGGGAACCAGCCGGGTTGAAGAGTGCCTGAGTCGCCATCATACATAAGACAGCGGCGTTGACAGGTGGGAACGCCTTGCCGACGCTGAATCCGGTATTCACGACCCCATCAGGGAGAACGTCTCATGGCCTTTGCCCTTTCGAAGATGCAGGTGACCAGCTCCGCCTTCGACAATCTTCAGCCGATCCCGGCCAAATATACCGGCGAGGGGGACGATGTCTCGCCGCCCCTGGCCTGGGAGAACCCGCCGGAGGGCACCAAGGGCTATGCGGTGATCTGCCACGATCCCGATGCGCCGTTGGTGGAGCATGGCCACTATGGCTTCGTGCACTGGCTGGTCTACAACCTGCCGGCCTCCGTCACCTCGCTTGAGGAGGCGTCCGCCCGGGGCACCCGCGGGCGCAACAATTTCCAGCGCAACGACTATGGCGGTCCCATGCCGCCGGAGGGCCACGGCACGCACCTTTACTATTACATGGTGCTGGCGCTGGACAAGCCCACCGATCTGCCTGAGGGCATCTCCATGGACGAGCTGCTGAAACAGATCGAGCCGCACCTGCTGGGCATGAACCGCTTGATCGGCACCTATCAGAGAGACTGATCGATCCGTTGCGTCGGTGCGGTTGATGCGATCCGGCCGATCGCCCCTGCGAGCCCCGCCATCGGCGGGGCTCAGTCGTTGGCGGCCGGGTCGTTCGCTTCGCTCGCCAGTGGTGCGGCGATGTCGTCGTTTTCGGTGACGATGCGCTCTAGTTCCTCGCAAAAAGCGTCCAGCGCCTCACGGGTATGGCCCGGGCGGCGATGCAGCTCGATCTCGACCTGTCCCAGCGCCGGCAGGCCCTCCGCCTCGCCGACGATGCGGCAGCCCGCCGGTACACTGCGCGGCGTCTTCACCGTCATCGCCAGGCCCGCCTGGACCGGCAGGTTGATGCCGGTGGGCGAGGTGCTGGCGTAGCGGATCTCCCAGCGCCGTTCGTCCCGACCCAGCGCCGACAGCGCATGGGCACGGAAGGTGCAGCCCTCCGGATTGAGCGCCAGCGGCAGCACGTCCCATTCCTCCAGCCGGCAGTCCTCGGCGACCACCCACACCATCGGCTCCCAGCCCAGCAGCTGTCCCGACTGGGTCGGCACGTGGCGGATCGACAGCACCGCGTCCAGCAGGCCCTCCTGAAACTGGCCGACCAGCGCCGCGCTCATGTCGCAGGTGATGTTGAGGCGCGTGTCCGGAAAGCGCCGGGCGTAGCGCTCCAGCAGTGCCGGCAGGTAGGCACTGGCCTGTTCCTCGGAGGTGGCGAAACGGATCAGCTCTCCGCGCTGGCGCTCGCCCAGGGCCTCACGCGCCTCGTCCTCGAGGGTCAGCATGTGCCGGGCGTAGGGCAGCAGCCGCTCGCCGTGGCGGGTCAGCAGCACGCTGCGGCTGGTGCGCTCGAACAGCGACTGCCCCATCTGATCCTCGAGGCGCTTGATCTGCAGGCTCACCGCCGACTGGGTGCGATGCAGCACCTTGCCGGCGGCGCTGAACCCCTGGCACTCGGCCACGGTGACGAAGGCGCGGAGCAGGTCCGTATCCATAAATTAATGAGCCTTTGAAATTGGTTGTATCTCAATGATTCATTTTTATTATGGGGATGCCGTCACTAGGCTGTCCAGCATGCACACGACAGCGGAGACAACCATGCCTGTGGAACCCTCGGTCGAGACCCCCGCCAACGCCCTCGACGGTCTCATCGATCTGCAACGCTATCCCCTCGACGATCTCGACGGCGACACCGGACGCGCGCTGATCGACCGCTGCCGCCGCCAGCTGGAGGACGACGGCTGCGTGGTGCTTAAGCACTTCGTGCCCGACGAGGCCCTCGAGCGCCTGGAGCGTGAGACAGAGCGCCTGTCGCCCGAGGCGCACTACAACCAGACCGAGACCAATCCCTACAACAGCGACGCCGATCCCTCTAAGCCGGCCAGCCACCCGCTGAACCGCTTCGGCGATCGCACCAACGGCTTCGTCGCCGGCGACCGCATCGACGGCGACACCATCATCCGCCAGGTCTACCAGAACGCCGATTTCCAGCGTTTCATCGCCACCGTGGTCGGCATGGAGGAGATTCACCAGTACGCCGACCCGCTGGCCGACCTGGTGGTCAACGTGCTGCGCGAGGGCTGTCAGCATCCGTGGCACTACGACACCAACGAGTTCATCGTCACCATGATGACCCGCCAGTCCCACGGCGGCGGCCGCTTCGAGTATGCCCCGGGCATCCGCAGCCCCGAGGGCGAGAACTTCGACGAGGTCGAGGAGGTCATCGACGGCGATCGTTCGCGGCTCAAGTCGCTGGATCTCCAGCCCGGCGATCTGCAGATCTTCTTCGGCCGCTACTCGCTGCACCGGGTCACCCCGGTCGAGGGCGACAAGGAGCGCCACACGGTGATCTTCGCCTACGCCAAGGAGCCGGGCTTCATCGGCCGCCCCGAACGCGCCCGCCGCATCTTCGGCCGCATGGCGCCGGTTCACGAGCGGCTGCTCGAAGAGGGCATGCAGCGCAGCGACGCCCTGGTCGACTGATCGCGCCCAGCGCCCGCTACGCCCTGCATGCCCGCGGCGCCGGCCGGTCCGGCGCCGCCCCTTCGCCCCATCACGCCCGAGAGACCTGACATGAGCATCGTCGATTTCGAGAAGCTGACCGACAACGAACCGGAACAGATCCCGGTGATCCCCTCGGCCCCCATGGCCAACGGCGACAGCATCCCCACCGCCTTCGACCCGAAGCAGCTGCGCGCCGGCCGCCTCGCGCGCCTGCGCGCCATGATGGCCGAGCAGGGCTATGCCGCCGTGGTGCTGTTCGACCCGTACAACCAGCGCTATGCCACCGGCTCGCGCAACATGTTCGGCTACTTCCTGCGCAACTCGACCCGCTACGTCTACGTGCCGCTTGACGGCCCGGTGATCCTGTTCGAGTACCCGGGCAGCGCCCACGTCTCCACCTGGCTGGAGACCATCGACGAGTCGCGCACCTCCAAGGTGGTGTGGTCGGCGGTCAACCAGCGCGACAACCTGTCCTCCGATCCCTTCGGCGTCGAGATCGCCGAGCTGATCGAGGAGCACGGCCGCGGCAACAGGAAGATCGGCCTGGATCGCTGCGCCCTGAACCTGGCGCGCTCGCTGGAGGCCCAGGGGCTGGAGGTCTACGACTGCATGCAGGACACCCTGCACTGCCGTCGCATCAAGACCCCCGAGGAGATCGCCTGCCTGGCCCAGTCCATGGCCGGCAGCGAGGCCGCGGTGGCCGAGGTCGAGGCCGCCATCAAGCCCGGCGTCACCGAGAACGAGCTGTTCGCCATCATGTACGGCGACGTCATCCGCCAGGGCGGCGAGTTCATCGAGACCCGGCTGCTGTCCTCCGGGCCGCGCACCAACCCCTGGTTCAACGAGGCAAGCGACAGGGTGATCCGCCCCGGCGAGCTGGTGGCGCTGGACACCGATACCATCGGCTGCCACGGCTACTACTCCGACTTTTCGCGCACCTTCCACGTCGGCCCGGGCAAGCCCAGCGCCTACCAGAAGAGCCTCTATCGCATGGCCTATGACCAGGTGCACCACAACATGGGCATCCTCAAGCCGGGCATGAGCTACCGCGAGATCGCCGAACAGGCGTGGAAGATTCCCGAGCGCTTCCTCGACCGCCGCTATCCCTCGATCATCCACGGCGTGGGCATGCACGGTGAGACGCCGCTGGTCGCCCACCACATGGACTTCGACCGCTTCTCCAAGGACGGCATCCTGGAGCCCGGCATGGTCGTCTCGGTGGAGAGCTACATCGGCGAGGTCGGCGCCGCCGACGGCGTCAAGCTGGAGGAAGAGGTGCTGGTCACCGACACCGGCATCGAGAAGCTGTCGCGCTATCCGTTCGACGAGGCCCTGCTCGACCGGGAAGTCTAAGCGCGACGACATTGCCTCCCTGACGGGCCGGCCGCGGAACCCGCCTGTCGCTATCTGCCGAATCAAGCAAGGCGCGCGCTCGATCCGAGCGCGCGCCGAGTGACTGAACAAGAGAGACCCCATGACAGACGTGACCCAGACACAGGTGAACCACTGGATCGCCGGCGAGCGCGTGGCCGGCCATTGTTCGCTAGAGGTGTTCAACCCCGCCACCGGCGAGGCCGTGCGCCGGGTGACGCTGGGCGATGCCGCCAGCGTGGATCAGGCGATCGAGGCCGCTCGCGAGGCCCAGCCGGCCTGGCGCGACCTGCCGCCGGCCAAGCGCGCCCAGGTGATGTACCGCTTCAAGACGCTGCTCGAGCGTGACGCCGACGAGATCTGCCGGCTGGTCGCCGAGGAGCACGGCAAGGTGCTCGAGGACGCCATGGGCGAGCTCAAGCGCGGGATCGAGAACGTCGAGTATGCCTGCGGCGTGCCGGAGCTGCTCAAGGGCGAGTACTCCCACAACGCCGGGCCGGGCATCGATACCTGGTCCAATCACCAGCCGCTGGGCATCGTGGCCGGCATCACGCCGTTCAACTTCCCGGCCATGGTGCCGCTGTGGATGTACCCGATGGCCATCGCCTGCGGCAACGCCTTCATCCTCAAGCCGTCCGAGCAGGTGCCCTCGACCGCGATCAAGATGGCCGAGCTGCTCGACGAGGCCGGGCTGCCGCGTGGCCTCTTCAGCGTGGTCCACGGCGACCGCGAGACCGTGGAGGCGCTGATCGACGCGCCGGACGTCAAGGCGCTGTCGTTCGTCGGTTCCACGCCGGTGGCCAAGAGCATCTATCGCCGCGGCGCCGAGAACGGCAAGCGCGTGCAGGCCCTGGGCGGGGCCAAGAACCACGCCATCGTGCTGCCTGACGCCGACCTGGACAACGCCGCCAGCACCTTGATCGGCGCCGCCTTCGGCAGCGCCGGCGAGCGCTGCATGGCGATCTCGGTGGCGGTCTGCGTGGGCGATGACACCGCCGACGCCCTGGTCTCGCGCCTCGCCGACCAGGCCCGTACCCTGAAGATCGGCCCCGGCACCGAGAAGGGCCTGGACATGGGCGCGCTGGTCAATGCCGGCCACCGCGACAGGGTCGCCGGCTATATCAAGCGTGGCCAGCAGGCCGGCGCCGAGCTGGTGGTCGACGGCCGCGAGCATCCGCTGGTCGAGGGCTCTCCGGGCTACTTCCTGGGCGCGACCCTGTTCGACCGGGTGACGCCGGCGATGGACATCTACCGCGACGAGATCTTCGGCCCGGTGCTGTGCGTGGTGCGCGTCGCGACCTTCGAGGAGGCCATCGCGCTGATCAACGCCCACCAGTACGGCAACGGCACCTGCGTGTTCACCCGCGACGGCGAGGCCGGACGCCGCTTCGCCGATGCCATCGAGGTCGGCATGGTCGGCATCAACGTGCCGCTGCCGGTGCCGGTGGCCTTCCACAGCTTCGGCGGCTGGAAGGAATCGCTGTTCGGTGATCTGCACGCCTACGGCCCCGACGCGGTGCGCTTCTACACTCGTCGCAAGGCGGTGTCCCAGCGCTGGCCGCAGCGCGCCCAGCAGGAACGCGCCCAGTTCAACTTCCCGTCAAACTGAGCGCATCCAGCTGACCACCGCGAATCGAGAGACCCTGGCCGAGCGTTGCGGCTGACGTGACGCCACCAGCGCGCCCGCTTCACCCCGTATCTCGGGATGCAGCGGGCGCGCTGCGTTCTGCCGGCGGCTTGTCCGGCGTCATGGGAGGCATCTTCCAGGCGCTGCTAGGCTGTCGTCATGGACCGATCACCGGGGTGCCATGACGGCATGAATGGATCGCCCGCCACCGAGCCCGCCGAACAGGACGATACGCTGACGCCGCTGACGCTCAAGCGCGTTGGCATCGACACCTATCGCGAAAACGTGGCCTACATGCACCGCGAGTGCGACCGCTATCGGGCCGAGGGCTTCCAGGCCCTGGCCAAGGTAGAGGTGCGCGCCGACGGCCGGCGTATCCTGGCCACGCTCAACGTGGTCGACGACGCGGCCATCGTCGGCTGCGGCGAGCTCGGCCTCTCCGAGGATGCCTTCGCCTCGCTGGACGCGGCGGAGGGCTGCCCGGTCAGCATCCGCCAGGCCGAGCCGCCGGCCTCGATTCCCGCCATGCACCGCAAGCTCGCCGGCGAGCGCCTGACCCGAGACGACTTCCGCGGCATCATCCGCGACATCGCCGAGCGGCGCTATTCCAAGATCGAGCTCACCGCCTTCGTGGTGGCCTGCGACCTGGGCGAGCTCGACCGCGAGGAGGTGTTCTACCTCAGCGACGCCATGAGCCGCGTGGGGCGGCGGCTGGACTGGCACGAGCAGCCGGTGGTCGACAAGCACTGCATCGGCGGCGTGCCCGGCAATCGCACCTCGATGCTGCTGGTGCCGATCGTCGCCGCCCACGGCCTGCTGTGCCCCAAGACCTCGTCCCGGGCGATCACCTCGCCCTCCGGCACCGCCGATACCATGGAGGTGCTGGCGCGGGTCGACATGCCCTTCGACGAGCTGGGTGAGCTGGTGCGGACTCACCGCGGATGCCTGGCCTGGGGCGGCACCAGCGAGCTGTCGCCCGCCGATGACGTGCTGATCTCGGTCGAGCGGCCGCTGTCGGTGGATTCGCCGGGCCAGATGGTGGCCTCGATCCTGTCCAAGAAGATCGCCGCCGGCTCGACCCACCTGCTGCTCGACCTGCCCATCGGGCCCCACGCCAAGGTGCGCTCCATGCCCGAGGCCCATCGGCTGCGCCAGCTGTTCGAGTTCGTGGCCCGGCGCCTGGGCCTGACCCTGGACGTGGTGATCACCGACGGCAGCCAGCCGGTGGGGCGCGGCATCGGGCCCGCCCTGGAGGCTCGGGACGTGATGCGAGTGCTCACCAACCATCCCGAGGCGCCCATGGACCTGCGCCAGAAGGCGCTGCGCCTGGCCGGGCGGATGCTGGAGTTCGACCCCGACGTGCGCGGCGGCGACGGCTTCGGCCTGGCCCGCGACATCCTCGACGCCGGCCGCGCCCTCGACAAGATGCAGGCCATCATCCAGGCCCAGGGGGCGCATGCCTTCGATCCCGAGCATCCGCAGCTGGCGCCGCATGCCCTGGAAGTGACCGCTCACTGCGACGGCGCGGTGACCGCCCTGAACAACCTGCAGCTGGCGCGCATCGCCCGGCTCGCCGGAGCGCCGCGGGCGATCGGTGCCGGCGTCGACCTGGCGGTGCGCATCGGCGACAGGGTGAGCGTCGGCCAGCCGCTGTATCGCGTCTACGCCGCCTCGCCCAATGAGCTGACCTTCGCCCGGCAGGCCTGCGAGCGCGATCGCGGCGTCGCCATCGGCTCGCCCGACGGCATCGTGCGGCTCAACGTGGAAGGGTAAAGCGAGGGAAGACACGCCCATGAGCATCATGCTGCTCTACGTCGACGACGAGGCGGGACCGGCCCGGCGGCTGGCCGAGGCCGCCGGACTCGAGGCTCGGGCCGTGGTGGAGCACCGCTTCCCCGACCGCGAGCTGCGCCTGACGCTGCCCTTCGCCGGCACCGTCGCATCCCCAGAGCCGATGCCGCTGACCCTGGTGGTCTATCGCAGCCTCGACCGGCCCAACGACAAGCTGGTCGAGCTGTGGCTGATCGCCCGCCACGCCCGCCAGCAGGGCGCTCGCCGCCTGGTGCTGGTGGCGCCCTATCTGGCCTACATGCGCCAGGACATCGCCTTTCATCCCGGCGAGATCGTCAGCCAGACGCTGATCGGCGCCTTCCTGGCCGAGCTGTTCGACGCCGTGATCACCGTCGACCCGCATCTGCATCGCATCGATCGCCTCGACCAGGCGATTCCGCTCGAGCGGGCCGTCGCGCTGTCGGGGGCCGTGCGCCTCGGCGAGCTGATCGCCGAGCGGCGCGAAGAGCCGCTGCTGATCGGCCCCGACGCGGAATCCCGGCAGTGGGTGCAGCAGGCCGCCGGCGCCACCGGCTTCGCCTTCGGCGTCTGCCACAAGACCCGCCGCGGCGATCGCGAGGTGGCGATCGCGCTGCCCGATATCGCGCTGCGCGGCCGTCGAACGGTGCTGATGGACGACGTGGCCAGCTCCGGCCACACCGTGGCCCGGGCCGCCGAGGCGCTGCTCGCCGCCGGCGCGGCCTCGGTGGATCTGGCCGTGACCCATGCGCTGTTCGCCGACGATGCCCTGGCGGTGATCGAGGCCGCGGGGGTGGGGGAGGTGTGGAGCACCGATTGCATCGTTCATGCCAGCAATGCCATTTCCATGGCACCGCTGCTGGCGCCGGCGCTGTCGGAGGTGCTGGCGGCGCTCGACCAGCGAGCGGCTTCTGATTGACGGGCGGTCCGGTCCGGTAATGTCAAGTTTTTCCATTTAAAACAAAAGGTTATTTATTCGCTCAGGCAAAGCCGCGAAATGCCGTGATTTCCGGGGCATGTTCCCGGCATGGAAGCGTTGTGCCGAGCGGGTGAGCGTGTTTCTTTCGGAGAGATAACGAGTCGAGGGAGTGACGGGCAATGAACATGACGAGCGGTGCCATGCTGCTGGCCGGGATGGCCCTGGTGCTGGCGCTCATGGCCCTGGGGCTGTTCTGGTATCTGCGCCGGGACCGAGTCGAGGCCTCCGCCGAACCCGATGCCGAGCCACCGGTCGCGTCCGCGCCGTCGGCCGAGCCCGAACCGACCCCGAGCGCGCCGGCGACGCCCGAGCCCGAGGAGGTCGCGCAGCGCTTCCGCGTCGCCAAGGGCGCGGAGGTGCGCCAGTGCCTGTTCGTGGTGCTGGACTGGCCGGGGCTCGATACCAATCGCCGCCTGCGACGCCGGTTGGAGGAGGCCGAGGCGGTCTACGATGCCAAGCGCAAGGTCTACAACATTCACCCGCCGCGCACCGGCTATCGCATGGTGATCGCCAACAGCACGCCGCCGGGGGCGCTGCCGCCGCTGCACGAGGACGGCGAGCATCCGGTGGTCGACGGCATCTCCATTCTGGTGCATTTTCGCAACAAGCGGCGGGTCGCCCACAGCCCCGATGCGCTGATCGACTTCACCCGCTCGGTGGCCGCGCTGGGCGGCCGGATCCTCGATGCCGAGCGTCACGAGGTCAGCGACGAGGCGTTCGAACAGCTGCGACGCGCCGCTCCCTGAGACATTGTCCTTTCATCGTCCAAGGAGGAGACGCGCATGGCGCTATTCGATCGTGACCGGCGCGAGGAAAACCCGCGCACCCGCCGGCTCTACGCCCTGTGGGAGCTGGTCTACACCTTCGTCGACTTCGGTGCCGCGGCGGCCTTCCTGGTCGGCTCGGTGCTGTTTCTCTACGAGAGCCAGCAGACCCTTGCGACCTGGTTCTTCATCGTCGGGTCGGCGATGTTCGCCTTCAAGCCCACCATCCGCACCCTGCGCGACCTCAAGCTGGCGTCCATGGGCGACGTGGAGGATCTGGAGCGTGAGGGACGTCAGGACTGACGGCCGCCCCGATGCCTTCAGGCACGGCTTAGGGCTCAATGCCAGCGGTGCCTGACAGCACGCGGGTGAGGTGCCGGGCGCCGTGGCGTCGGTGTGGGCGTGTCGGTCTCGTCGAGGTGGGGCGAGTCGGGCCCTCCGTCCAGCTCGGACAGGCGCCGGATGCGCGCCTCGGTGGAGGGGTGAGTCCGCAGCCAGGTGGCTTCCATTGCCGGGCGGCGGCCGAACAGGCTCATCAGCCAGCCGCTGCGGCGCCGTTCCAGTACCACCAGCGCCGAGGCCAGCCCCGCCGGATCGCCGGTGAGCGCCACGGCCTCCAGGTCGGCGGTGTACTCGCGATTGCGCGACAGCGCCAGGGACAGCAGCACGCTGAGCGTCGGCGCGACGGCGATCGCCAGCAGGCTGAGCCAGGGCAGGCCGCCCGCGTCGGTCAGCATCATCGGCAGGCTGATCAGGATCGCCAGCTGCACCGCCGTGGTCAGCCACAGCGTCATTCGGGTCATGGCAGCGGCGATCGACATCACCCGGGTGTCGCCGCGTCGCAGGTGGCTGACCTCATGGGCCAGCACCCCGCCCAGCTCGCGCAGCGTCAGCGAGCGCAGCAGCCCGTCGGTCACCGCGATGCCGCCGTCGTGAGGACCGCCCACGGCGAAGGCATTGAGGTCTGGCGAGGGGGCGTAATAGAGCCGCGGTTCGATCGTCAGACCGGCACCGGCATAGAACCGTGCCAGCAGTGCATGGAGCTCCGGCGCCCGGGACGCCGGCAGCCGCTCGGCGCCGGCCCGGGCCAGGATCATCCGGGCCGGCACCCAGCTCGTCAGCAGCGCCGCCACGATCACCGCCGAGAGGCTCATCAGCACACCGCCCGGACCGGCCAGCAGATAGCCGGGCAGCGACAGCGTCAGCGTCAGTCCGCCCAAGATCAGTAGCGTCTGAAGCCCGTTGAACAGGCGATGTCGACCGAGTTCGTGTTCCAGCATCATGGCGCCATGCCTCCGTCGTTGCCCCGCGTTCCTGCTCCGTTGCTCTCTCTCAAGGCTAGACCCGTTCGCGGCATTCGCGCGGGGTGAAGCCGCGCAAACCTTGACCGGCGTCAGCGCCGCGAGCGGTCGCTCGCCTACGCTTGAACAGGCGGGAGAAGTGAGCGCTCGCATTCATGCCGACGAGGTCGACAGGCGGTGAATCGCAACAGGTCGGACCTCGTCGAGCGTCGTGGATAGATCGAAGGTGTCGAGGTGTAACGTCATGGCCAACAAGAAGTTCCAGGAGGCGGCTTCCGCCAGCCCGTCGGCCGCGGCCGACCAGCCGGAAGCCAGGTCACCCGTGTCACGTTCCAGCAGCCCGTTCCGGGAGCTGGATCGCCTGTTCGACGGCCTGATGGCCCGGGACTGGATGCATCCGCTGCGCTGGGAGCGGCTGTCGTCCCTGGAGCCGCGGATGCCGCGGGTCGATATCCTCGACAAGGACGCCGAGGTGGTGGTGCGGGCCGAGGTGCCCGGCATCGCCCGTGAGGATCTCGATGTCTCGGTGACCGACCGCACGGTGACCATCAAGGGCGAGAGCCACAAGAAGAGCGAAGAGAAAGACGAGGAGTACTATCGCTGCGAGATCTCCCGCGGCAGCGTGCTGCGCACCGTGGAACTGCCCTGCGACATCGATGCCGACAAGGCCGAGGCGAGCTTCCGCGACGGGGTGCTGGAGCTGACGCTGCCGAAGATCAAGGAGGCCCATCGTCGGCGGCTGGACATCCGCGCTTGAGCGCGACGGGCTGAGCCCTCGTGAACGCGGCCCGTGCCGTCCGCGACGCGTCGATGCGGGCGGTACGGGCCCCATGCCTTTCGGCACCCCGTCAGGCCTGGAACCCTGGACGTCGAGGGCTTGTCACAGGACACTCGAGAACGTCGGCGTGATCCGGCGTCCCGTTTTCCTGTGCCGCTTCGAAGGAGAGAACATGCGCACTTCCCTGTCCCGCTTTCTGATGCCCCTGTTGGGTGCCGGCCTGATGTCCGGCACTGTCCTGGCCAGCGATGCCGACTCGCCGGAAGTCTACGGCTGGGTGGAGAAGACCCTGATCGACCCCGACTGGGGCGTGGAAGTGAAGGCCAAGCTCGACAGCGGCGCCCTCACGTCCTCCATGCAGGCGGAGCACATCGAGGAATTCCAGCGCGATGGCGACGACTGGGTGCGCTTCGAGGTCGAAGTCGAGGACGAGGAGAGTGGCGAGATCGTCAGCCGTGAATTCGAGCGCCCGATCTTTCGCGACCTTACCGTCGTCGGCGCCGGCGGGCGGGATCATCGCCCGGTGGTGCTGATGACGATCTGCATGGGTGACGAACGCTTCGAGGAGCAGTTCAGCCTCGAGGATCGCGACGACATGAACTATCCGGTGCTGCTGGGTCGCCGCACCATCCAGAGCCTCGGCGACCTCGACGTCACCGAGACCTTCCTGCAGTCGCCGAGCTGCAACGACGACTCTCCGCTGCATCGTCATGCCGACAAGGAATACGCCGACAAGATCGGCGTCTGACATCGATAGCCGCGCGACGACCACGACACGATATGCCAGAGGGAGATGGCCATGGAGCACGTCACGCCCTTCGAGGCCCTGCTGACCGAGCTGGAGAGCCTCGGCGAGCGCCACGACCGGAGCGTCGCCGCACCGGACGAGCGGTTGCGCAACATCACCCGCGATACCGGCGAGTTCCTCGCCGTGCTGGTCAGGGCGACCGGCGCGCGGCGCATCCTCGAGATCGGCACCTCCAACGGCTACTCCACCCTGTGGCTGGCCGAGGCGACCCGGGCGCTCGGCGGCCGGGTCACCACGGTGGAGTGGGCCGCCGGCCGCTGGGGCATGGCCTGCGAGCACTTCGCCCGTGCCGGGCTGACGGACGTGATCGAATCGCTGCACGCCGAGGCCGGCCGGGTGCTCGACCGCGAGGCCCCGGCCTCGCGGGACCTGGTGTTCCTCGATGCCGATCGGGAGCGCTACGTCGACTGGTGGCCCGTGGTGCGCGAGACCCTGGCGCCGGGCGGGCTGCTGGTGGTGGACAATGCCACCTCCCATGCCGACGAGCTGGCGCCCTTCATCGATCTGGTGGAGGCGGATGACGATTTCACCACCAGCCTGGTGCCGGTAGGCAAGGGCGAGTTCCTGGCCACCCGGACCCCGGCGGCCGCTTCCGCCTGAGCCGGTTGCGGGCGCCTGTCAGCGTGGCCGCCAGGCCGCCGGCAGATGCTCGACCAGATAGTCCATGAAGGCGTTGACCTTGGGCGTCAGCGCCAGCCGGTCGTCCACGCACAGATAGATCTCCATCGGTTCCGACACCGCGCGGGTGCCGCTGCCGTCTCCTTGCTCGACGTCTTCGAACAGCGGCACCAGGCGTCCCGCGGCGATGTGCGGGGCGGCGATGAAGTCCGCCAGTCGGGTGATGCCGCCGCCGGCCAGCGCCATGCTCGCCAGCACGTCGATATCGTCGCTGATCAGGGCGGCCCGGAAGTCCGCCTCGAAGCGCATCCCGTCACGAATGAAGCCCCAGCTCAGGAAGCGGCCGTCGGTGGGAAAGCGAAACACCAGGCAATCATGGTCGCGCAGCGCCTCGGGGCTCTGTGGACGGCCGGCGTGGGCCAGGTATTCCGGCGAGGCGCAGATCAGGAAGGGGATCGAGGCGATGCGCCGGGCCACCAGCCCCTCTTCGAGCTGGGGCGTGAAGCGAATGCTGACGTCCACGTCCTCGTGGATGTGGTCCACGCGGCGGTCGGTGGTCAGCAGCTCCGGGGCCAGATGCGGATAGCGGGTGTTGAATCCCGGCATCAGCGGTGCCAGCACGTGGCGGCCGAAGGCGGCGGTGGAGGTGATCCGTAGCCGCCCGCGGGGTTCGGCCTGCAGCGTGGAGACGGCACCGTGGGCGCGCTCCAGGTCGCGGGCCACGTGTCGCACGTGCTGGTAGTAGAGCTCCCCGCTGTCGGTCAGCGACATGCGTCGCGTGGTGCGGGCCAGCAGCCGAGTGCCCACCGTGGCCTCGAGCCGCGCGATGGCCTGGCTGGCCGCGGCCGGGCTGATGCCGAGGCGCCGGGCGCCACCGGCGATGCTGCCGGCCTCGACGGCCTTCACGAAGCTCTCGATGGCGCGCAGGGTATCCATTGGGTATATCTCGTAATGCGGGCGTTGATTCGTCAATAAAGCTTTATAGTGAACCAAGGCCGGGGCGTCTACTGATGCCCGCTGTCCTTCCCTAGGCTGGAAGCGTTCGATTCACCGACAGAGGACAGCATCATGCCTTCACGCCCTACGCAGGACGCCGCCGGCGCGACACGCCGCCGTGGCGTGCCGATCCGCTTCGCGCCGGTGGTCTTCGCCTTCTACATGTCCGCACTGATGACGCTGCTGATGAGCCTGGTGATCACCGCGGTGAACGCCGGCGTGGACGCCGGCTATCCCGCGGCGGTGGCTCAGGCCTACGTGCGGGCCGTGCCGGTGGCCTTCATCGGGGTGCTGAGCGTGCGGCCGCTGGTGGTGCGGCTGGTGGGCTGGACCCTGGCCGACGACGGCGCCCGCTGAGGGCGCCGCATCGCCGAGATCAGCCGTGAAGCCGCTCGAGGTCCGCGACCAGCCGGCGGCAGATGCCGTCGAGGATTTCGCGCTGGCCTTCCTGGACCAGCCGGCCGCTGTCGTCGAAGGCGTCGCCGGCCCGGGCCACGGCGAGCTGGTCCGGCAGTACCGTGACGCCGATGTTGCCCAGCAGCTGGCGGATCAGCGCCAGGCCGCGCAGTCCGCCGAGCCCGCCCGGCGAGGCGGAGACCACCGCCGCCAGCCGACCCTGGAACAGCGCCAGCCCGCTGTCGCCCTGATGGGGGCGGGTCAGCCAGTCGATGGTGTTCTTGAGTAGCGGCGTGATGAAGCCGTTGTATTCCGGCGAGGCGATCAGCAGGCCCTGGTGCTCGGCCAGCTGCTCGCGCAGGGCCAGAGCGGACTCGGGCAGTCCGTGTGCGTCCTCCAGGTCGCCGTCATAGAGCGGCATCGGGTAGTCGGCCAGGTCGATGAGGGTCGGCCGACCGCCGTGGGCCTCGATGCGTTCGGTGGCCAGCTTGGCCAGGCGCTTGTTGAACGAGCCCCGGCGGGCGCTGCCGGCGAAGACCAGGATGCGGGGGGACTGACTCATGAAAGACTCCTTCTGTGGCCATGTCTCAAGAATGGCGACCCCGCGGGCGCCGTCGTTGCCGCGGCGTCGCCGGTCGCCTTGTCACCGGGCGCGCAGCTGACGTTCGAGCTGCTGCAGGCGGGGGTCGTTCGGGCGCTGGCGGCGCAGCCGCTCCAGGGCCGACAGCGCCTGGGGAATCCGGCCCGCGGCGGCGTTCAGATAGACGGCGGCGTAGAGCAGGTCCGGCGAGTCCGGCGCCAGTCGCAGACCCTGTTCCAGCGCCACCAGGGCCTGGGGCTTGTTGCCCAGGCGGTCGAGGATCAGGGCGCGGTTGTAGTGGGTGCGCACGTGCCCGGGGCGCCACTCGGCGGCCTTCGACAGCCAGTCCAGGGCCTCGTCGAACTGCTGCGTCTCCGCCAGCGACAGGGCCAGCAGGTAGGCCAGGTGGCCACGGTCGGTGCGCGGCATGTCGTCGAGGGCGAGCCCGTCCTCCAGCAGTCGGCGTGATGCCGCCGTGTCGCCGCCGCGCGAATACAGCGTGACCAGATTGACCCGGGCGGGCAGGAAGTACGGATCCATCGCCAGGGCCGCGCGGTACTGTTCGATGGCCTCGTCGCGCTCGCCGCTGCGCTCGAGCAGCACCGCCAGGGTCAGGCGGTTGCCCGGGAGGTCTGCATTGGCGCGCAGGCGGCGTTCCTGGTCCTCGCGGGCGGCGCGATAGGCCTCGCGGCGATTCTCGGGCAGCGCCTGCGGCGAGATGCCGGCCAGGGCCCGGACGGCTTCGTCCCGCACCGCCCGCAGAGGATCGTCGAGCAGCGGCAGCAGGCGTTCCACCCTGAGCGCGTCCGGGGCGCTGGCGAAGGCCGGCGTGGCGGCCGCGCGCACCTGGCCGCTGTCGTCTTCCAGCGCGGCTTCGAGGGTGGGCAGCGCCGGCGGACCGAGGTCGGCCAGGGCGTCGATGGCCGTGGCGCGCACGATATCCGGCGTGTCGTCGTCCGCGACCAGCCGCTGCAGCGGCCGAAGAGCGTCGCCTCGGCCCTGGCGGGCGGCGGCGAAGACCTCGCCGTAGTGCGTGTCGTCGCGCTCGCTGCGGGCAAGATCGCCGAACCATTCCTTGATGCTGCCGGCCGCACGGTCGGGCGACATGCCGTCGTGGCAGCGGGTGCAGGCATCCGGACTGCCGGTGGCCTCGGTCAGGTCCGGACGCGGCACGCGGAAGGCGTGGTCGCGGCGAGGATCCACCACCATGTAGGTGGTCTCCGGCATGTGGCAGTTCACGCACTGGGCGCCTTCGCTGCCGGGCGTGTGATGGTGGTGCTCGACGCTGTCGTAGTCGCCGGGTTCGAGTTCCGGGAAGCGGGGCGAGGGGGCGCTGTTGTGGCACTGGGTGCAGAGCCCGTTGCCCTCGACCCGTACGCGACCGGTGTGCGCATCGTGGCAGTCTGTGCAGGTAACGCCCGCCTGGTACATCCGGCTCTGAGCGAAGGAGCCGTAGACATAGACCTCGCCCTGGATCTGGCCGTCGGCGTGGTAGAGCCCCTCCGTCAGCAGGCTGGGCAGGGCGCTGTCGAGCAGTGGCGCGCCTTGGACCGGGCCCGCGCCGAGGGTCGTGCGCCGGCTGTGGCAGCGGGCGCACTGGCCGACCAGTTCCTGGCCGGACATGTCGGCGAGATCAACGCCCAGGCCGATATCCTCGGCGCTGTTCGACGTGCCAGGCGTGTCGCTGGAGGCGGCGCTCGGCTCGGCGGTCGAGGCGGCTGTCGGTGCATCCTGCTGTGCCCAGGGGGCGTTCCGGGCCCAGTCGAGGTGCGCCTGGCTCGGGCCGTGGCAGCTCTGGCAGCCGACGCTCTGCTCGTGCCAGGTGGTGTCGAAGACGTCCTCTACCGGGTCATAGCCCTTCTGCAGGTTGGTGGAGTGGCAGTCGGCGCACATGGCGTTCCAGTTCTGGTAGCGGCCTTGCCAGTGCAGCGGATCGTCCGGGGTGAAGGTCTGGCCGGGATAGAGCGAGAACCAGCGCTGGCCCCCTTCCGCCGCCGAACGAGAGTCCCAGGCGATGGTCAGGCTCTGGAGCCGGCCGCCCGGCATCTCGATCAGGTACTGTTGGAGGGGATAGTGGCCGAAGGTGTAGGCGATCTCGTGGGTGGCCTCGGGCTCGCCGGGGCCGTCGAGGGTGACCAGGAAGCGCTCATCCTCGCGGTGGAACCGGGCCTGGATGTCACCGGCTTCCCCGCTATCGGTGAAGCGGGCGTCGGCGAAGTCGCCGAGCACGTTGTCCGGCGTGGCGGGGCGCATGGCCCAGCCGTGGTCGGAGTCTTCCCAGGCATCGGCCTCGGCCTGGTGGCAGCCGGCGCAGCTGCCTTCCGGGGCATAGCCGTCGGTGTCGCTGGCCAGTCGTGGCGAGGCGGCCTGGGCGCTGCCGACGATCAGCAGGGTCAGCAGCCCGAGCAGCCAGGCAAGGGCGATCGGTTCAAGACGCGGTCGTAGCGAGCGGTAAGCGGTCAATGCGATGACACTCCCTGTGTCGTGGCGCCTCGGTGGCCGGCCACGGTGATCATCCTGTCGTGTTGCCATCATGACGTCCAGACATGACACCGCCCTGGCCACCCGAGGGTGGCCAGGGCGGCAGGCGGGGGCGGGTTTACTGGACGGCCTTGCTCAGCACGTCCTCGACCACGTTGGACATGTCGAAGGAGGCGCCGCCCTGCACCGGCGGATACTCCGCCAGCGAGGCCAGGTGTTCCTCCATCAGCACCGTCATCGGCTGGAACAGCCAGGAGACCTTCTGCGTCAGATGCCCGTAGCTGTCGGTCGAATCGTAGCTCTCGTAGGGATCCATGCGCAGGTTGAAGATCAGCGGCATGGTCCGCGGCACCACGTTGGCGTAGTAGTCCTCCTTGGTGGAGAAGTGGAACTTCCAAGGCCCCATGCGCACCGCGGTGAGCTTGTTCTCGTAGTAGTAGAAGATGTGGTCGCGGGCGGAGTGGTCGCTGTCGCCCAGCCAGTAGGGCAGGTTGTTGACGCCGTCGATGTACTGATGCTTTTCGCTCATCACGCGCTCGGCGGGGTCATCGATGCCGGCGGCGACGGCCAGGCTGGTGAACATGTCCTGATGGCCCTGGATGCCGTTGAGGACGCTGCCGGCCGGGACGTGATCGGGCCAGCGGAGCATCGACGGCACTCGGACGCCGCCCTCATAGGTGGTCATCTTCTCGCCGCGGAAGGGCGTGGTGCCTCCGTGCGGCCAGGAGCTGTGCTCGGGACCGTTGTCCGTGGAGTACCAGACGATGGTGTTGTCGGCCAGCCCTTGCTCGTCCAGCCAGTCCAGCACCGTGCCGATGTCGTGGTCGTGCTGCAGCATGCCGGAGCCGTGGATGTCGGCTTCGGAGGTGTACTCTTCCGCGGCGTAACGCCATTCGTCGTCGAGGTGCGTGTACAGGTGCATGCGGCTGGTGTTCAGCCACACGAAGAAGGGATCGCCGGCATTCTTGGCCTCCTCCATGAAGTCCAGGGCCATCGGGATCACTTCGTCGGCATCGAAGTTCTCCATGCGCTTGCGGGTCAGCGGGCCGGTGTCCTCGATGGTCTGGGCGCCGATCACGCCGAAGCGCGGCATCTCGGTGTCATCGAATTCGTCGGTAGCGTAGCTGTGCAGCACGCCCCGGGTGCCGAACCGTTCCTCGTAGGCCTCCAGCGAGCCGGAGAAGGCTTCGCCGAAGCGCTGGTAGTCGCGCTGTTCGGCCTCTTCCTGGGTGTTGAGGTGGTAGAGGTTGCCGAAGAACTCGTCGAAGCCGTGCACGGTGGGCAGGTGCTCGTTGCGATCGCCCAGATGGTTCTTGCCGAACTGGCCGGTGCGATAGCCTTCCTCCTTCAGCAGCTCGGCCAGTGTCGGCGATTCGGCCTGAAGGCCGAGCGGCGAGCCAGGCTGGCCGACCGTGGTCATGCCCGAGCGGATCGGATACTGCCCGGTGATGAAAGCCGCGCGTCCCGCGGTGCAGGACGGCTGGGCGTATTGATCCGTGAACAGCGCGCCCTCGTCGGCGATGCGGTCGATGTTGGGGGTCGAATAGCCCATCACCGACTGGCCGTAGGCCGAGACGTTGCTCCAGCCGATATCGTCGCCCCAGATCACCAGGATGTTCGGCGGGCCGTCACCGCCCTGCGATTCCTGCGAGGCCTCCTCCTGCGCCCAGGCCGTGCCGACCATGGACATGGCGATCCCCGCTGCCGCTATCCCTAATGTCGTGTGCTTCATGTGTCCTTCACCCCTTTTACCCGTCCCTTGTGGAATGGTCTCGTGGCGGCGCGCGCAGCGTTCCAGGCGAATGCGTCGACCCCCTAGGTAAAGCTAGTTGAAAGCGAGGGGGGCGCAAGCTGGGTGATCGAGATCAAGGTTTATGGGGTAAATGGCTTTAAAACAGTGTTTTATGCTATTCATCCGTTCCCGTGGAGGCTCGCTCTGGCAGCGTCGGGGTAGAGAAGAGGCCGCGCGGCCATGTCGGATCGGATGTCGTGGACAGGCGCGCGAGTCGATGCTGGTCGAGCAGGCAGAGGAGAGAATAGGCTGGTGGTCACCGAGCGGCGCCGGGCCGTCGGGCATCGCGACACAGGGAGCATCTGACATGGAGCATTTCATGAGGGCGGCGCTGGAGGCCGCGCGGACCAGCCGCGACGAGGGCGGCATTCCGATCGGATCGGTGCTGGTGCATCGCGGGGTGATCCTCGGTACCGGCCACAACCAGCGCGTGCAGCTCGGCAGCACCGTCCTGCACGGCGAGATGGACGCCCTGGAGAACGCCGGGCGGCAGTCGGCCGATATCTATCGCGAGTCGACCCTCTATACCACGCTGTCGCCCTGCGCGATGTGCACCGGGGCGATCCTGCTCTACGGCATCCCGCGGGTGGTGATCGGCGAGAACCGCACCTTCCTCGGCGAGGAGGCGCTGCTGCGCGAGCGCGGCGTCGAGGTCGAGGTGCTGCAGGACCCGGACTGCATCGCACTGATGGAGGCCTTCATCGCCGAGAAGCCCGGGCTCTGGCACGAGGACATCGGCGAATAGCGGATCGGGGAGGGGGGGGATGGCCTCGCGCCCGGGAGCGTGAGGCCGGAGGCATCAGGCGTAGGTGTTGACCTGGGTGCCGAGACTGCCGTCCTGGGCGAGCTGGGGCTCGGCGGAGGCGGATTCCACCAGCGCGGTGACCTGTTGCTGCTGGGTGTCGAGGGCTTCCTTGAACACCTGCATCTGGGCCTGCTGGGCGGTTTGGTAGTGCGCCAGCATCTGCGACTGGGCGACGACGTTGTTGACGGATGAATCCATCGCGATCTCCTGCATAAGAGAATGTCGGTCTCACCCTAGCAGGATCCTGACCGGGTGCAACGGCGACATGGAGTTCGCGCGCCCAAAGGTGTAGGCTTGCGCGCTCTCCGAACCCCCCTGAGGTTTTTTCCATGAGCGATATGCCCCAGTGCCCCCAGTGCGCCTCCGAGTTCACCTATCACGACGGCCTGCAATACGTGTGCCCGGAGTGTGCTCATGAGTGGTCGGACGCGGTGCCGGAAGCGGAAGACGACGCCCCGGTGATCTGCGATGCCAACGGCAACGTGCTGGCCGACGGCGATACCGTCACCGTGATCAAGGACCTCAAGGTCAAGGGGTCGTCCTCGGTGGTGAAGGTGGGCACCAAGGTGAAGGGCATTCGCCTGGTCGACGGCGATCACGACATCGACTGCAAGATCGACGGCATCGGCCCGATGAAGCTGAAGTCGGAGTTCGTCAAGAAGGCCTGAGCCTCACCCGCCGCCGCGCGGCGGGTCTCACCGAGCGGGCCTCAGCGGGCAGGCGACGCCAGGCTGTTCGGCAGGCCTTCGCGCAGCGAGCGCGGCCTGAGCCCCAGGTCGTCGAAGGTGCCGACGCCGTCGGCGACCACGTTGTCGTGCTGCATGAGGATGACCTGGTCGCGGGTCAGCGGCGGGTTCGGCAGCAGCGAGAGCCCGCCGGCCAGGGGGCGCCACAGCCAGAAGGGCACCGGCACCAGCGGGCGTTCCCGGCCGAGTCGGGCCATCACCAGCTCGACGATCTCCCGATAGCGCAGCACGTCGCCGCCGCCCAGCTCGAACAGCCGCCTGACCGGCGCCTCGGGGCCGGTCAGGCGGGCGAGGGCGCGCGCCGCGTCGATGACGTGCACCGGCTGCAGGCGGGTCTCGCCGCGGCCGAACAGCGGGATCGCCGGCAGTCGTGCTAGCCGCGCCAGGCCGCCGAGAAACGCATCATCCGGCCCGAACAGCACGCTCGGCCGCACGATAATCGCCCTGGGCATGGCCGCCAGCACCGCGCGCTCGCCCCGTACCCGGGCGCGTATATAGGTCGAAGGCGAGCCTTCCTCGACGCCGATCCCCGACAGTTGCACCAGCCGGTCGATGCCGGCCTCCCTCGCCAGCCGCGCCAGCCGGCTGGCCCCTTCCACATGAATCGCCTCGAAGCCGAGCTCGCGGGTCTCCACGTAGAGGCTCACCGCGTTGACCACCGCCGCCGCGCCTTCGAGCGCCGCGGCCACCTCGTCCTCGCGGCGGATATCGGCCGCCATCAGCTCCAGCGGGTCGCCGCTCTCGGCCCAGTGCGGCCAGGCCGGGTGGCGGGCCACCAGCCGCGTCGCCCGGCCGGCTTCCACCAGTTCGCGTACCAGGGCGCTGCCGAGATAGCCGCTGCCGCCGAAGACGACGATCGGTCGGGTCATATCGTTCCTTGCCGCTGTTCAGGATGCATCGGGGCATTGTGCCTGACGTCCGCCGGGTCGCAAGCGGCGGGGCGCGATGCCCGCCGGCAGCGAAAGAAGACCAAAGTCTAAAGGCATCAAGTCCGTTTTTGTTCGAGTCTATGTCCGACATAACGACACAGGAGTCCGACAGGGCTCCGGAAACAGCGGAACCGCCGATCATGTCACACGCCGCCGACCACACGCGCCGCTCTACGCGGCCCGATATCGCCGATGAGCTCGCCGAAGCCATCTTCAGCGGCCATTACGGGCCGGGCGACTTCGTGCCCAAGGAGCTGGACCTCTGCGAGCGCTTCGGCGTCAGCCGCAGCACCGTGCGCAGCGCGCTGCAGACCCTGGTCACGGCGGGCCTGCTGACGCGCATATCCGGTCAGGGCACCCGGGTGCGGGCGCTGACCGAATGGCATCTGCTCGACCCGCGAGTGAGCGGCTGGATGGCGCGCTTCGCCCAGCCCAATCCGCGCATCCAGCGCGAGATCTTCGCCTTCCGGGTCGCCGTGGAGCCCTTCGTCGCGCGCCTGGCGGCAGAGCACGCCACTGCCGCCGACCTGCTGGCCATCGAGTCCGCCTACGAAGGCATGATCCACGCGTTGGAACATGACGATCTGCACTGGGAGGGCATCTCCCATGACGACTACGACGTGGCCTTCCACGAGGCCATCTTTGCGGCATCGCACAATCTGGTCTGGGCCCAGATCAGCCATGTGCTGAAGCCGGCCATCGCATTGCTGGTCGAGCGCTCCAACCATAGCGCCGACGAGCTCCATGACAGCATGGAACGCCATCGCCGGATGATGGAGGCGATCCGCCTGCGTCAGCCCGAGCAGGCCGCCGCGGCGGCTCTCAAGGTGCTGGAACGCACCGGCCGGGATCTGGGCCTGGAGGCCTTGCTGCCGGCCCTTCCCACCCTCGATGTCCCGACAACCGACGTGTCAACAACAAGCAGCGATAAGGAAGCCTCATGATCACACGCATGCCTCTCAAGACCCTGACCGCCGCCGTGCTCGGTGCCATGGCCGTCAACGCCCAGGCCGCCGACTACGAGTGGACCTTCCAGACCTCCGAGACCGCCGGCGAGCCGCAGTTCGAGATGAAGAAGGCCTGGGCCGACAACGTCGAGCAGATGTCCGATGGCCGCATCAGCATCGAGATCCTGCCGGTGAACTCGGTCGTCCAGGCCAACCAGACCCTGCAGGCGGTGTCCTCCGGCATCCTCCAGGGCCACATGACCGATCCGAGCTACTTTACCGGCCAGAATCCGGCCTTCGGCATGATCGGCAACCTGGTCGGCGCCTGGAGCGATCCCTACGACTTCCTCGATTACATGAACAACGCCGGCGGCGAACAGCTGTACAACGAGCTGGTCGAGCCCTACGGCCTGCACCTGATCGGCGCCGCCGCTACCGGCCTCGAGTCGCTGCCGTCGACCAAGCCGATCCATTCCGTCGAGGACATGAAGGGCCTCAAGCTGCGCGCGCCCGAGGGTATGGTCTACAACATCTTCGAGGCCGCCGGCGCGACCCCGGTCAACCTGCCGGGCTCCGAGGTCTACACCGGCCTGGAGAAGGGCGTGATCGACGCCGCCGACTACACGGTCTTCGCCACCAATCAGGCTCAGGGCCTGCACGAGTTCGCGCCGTATCCGCTGTACCCGGGCTTCCACTCCCTGCCGATGGTCTCGGTCTCCCTGAACAAGGACATCTGGGACGGTCTGCCGGCGGACCTGCAGGCGATCCTCGAGACCTCCGTGGACCAGCTCGCCTACGAAATGGTCGCCGAACTCAAGACCCGCGACCTCGAGGCCGTGCGCGAGGCGCGTCAGGACCCGGACATCGAGATCATCGACCTGCCGGCCGAGGAACGCGTCAAGTTCCGCAACATCGCCAAGCAAGAGTGGGCCAACTGGGCCGAGAAGAACGAGATCACCCAGGAGTTCTATGACTCCGTGGTCGGCTACCTGGAAAACCACAACCTGATGTGATTCACCCGCCGGCACCGCCCGGTGCTGGCTTTCATGACGACGGGCCACGGGACGTGGCCCGCTCCTGCATCGAGGAAGACCCATGACTCAAGCGTCTCGTCGCCCGGAGGGCGACTCGGCCTCCGACGAGGCTGGCCCGCCCGACTCGGCACGCAACGCCTTCGATCGCGCCATCATCGCCGGCGGTCGCGTGGCGGCCTGGCTGGTGCTGATCGCCATGGCGATCAGCGTCTATGAAGTCATCATGCGCTACGGCTTCGACTCGCCGACCTCCTGGGTCCATGAGAGCGTGGTGATGCTGGTGGCGGTGAGTTTCGCCTTGGGCGGTCCCGCGACCCTGGCCTGCAACCGCCATATCCGGGTGCGCGTGCTCTACGACAGCGCCGGCCCGCGCCTGCGACTGTGGCTCGACCGCTTCAACGATCTGGTGACCTTCGGCTTCTGCCTGGGCATGACCTACGCCGCCTTCGAAATGTTCTGGGGCGCTTCCCACAACCCGCTGGGCGAGTGGCAGCTGGAGCGCTCCGGCACCTCCTGGAACCCGCCGTTCCCGGCGCTGGTGAAGGGCGTGATCCTGCTGGCGCTGGCCATCATGTGCGTCCAGGCCTTCCTGCACATGGTGCAGTCCCTGCGCGGCAAACTCGCCCCCACACCCGATGACACGGAGGGCACCGCCTGATGGATATCGGTACCGGAACGCTGCTGCTGGTGGGGCTGATCTTCGCCCTGCTGGTCACCGGCCTGCCGCTGGCCTTCATCACCGGCCTGGTCGCGCTCTCCTTCACCTTCGGTTGGTTCGGGCCCAACGCCCTGCCGCTGGTCACCAGCCGGGTCTACGGCTTCGTCACCGAATATTCGCTGGTGGCGGTGCCGATGTTCGTGTTGATGGCCTCGTTACTGGACCGATCGGGGATCGCCAGGGACCTGTTCAACGCCATGCGCGTGTTCGCCGGCCGCCTGCCCGGCGGCGTGGCGGTGCAGACCATCGTGGTGGCCTTCTTCCTGGCCGCGCTGTCCGGGATCATCGGCGGCGAGATCGTGCTGCTGGGCATCCTGGCGCTGCCGCAGATGCTGCGACTGGGCTACGACAAGCACCTCTCCATCGGCGTGGTCTGCGCCGGCGGCGCCTTGGGCACCATGATGCCGCCGTCGATCGTGCTGATCATCTACGGCCTGATCGCCTCCGAGTCGATCGCCGACCTGTTCACCGCGGCCATCACTCCGGCGGTGATCCTGATGGCCTGCTACATCGGCTACGTGCTGATTCGCTGCCTGAAGAACCCGTCCATGGGCCCGCCGATGACCGACGCCGACCGCGAGGAAGGCTTCTCCTCCAAGGGCCAGGCGCTGCGCGCCATCATCGTGCCGGCGCTGATCGCCGGGCTGGTGCTGGGCTCGATCTACGGCGGCGTGGCCTCGGTCACCGAGGCGGCGGCCATGGGCGTGTTCGGCGTGCTGCTGGCGGTGGTCGCCCGCGGCGAGTTCTCGCTCAAGACGCTGCACGAGAGCCTCAGCCAGACCCTGACCACCTGCGGCATGATCATCTGGATCGGCATCGGCGCCGCGGCGCTGGTGGGGGTCTACAACCTGATGGGCGGCAACCGCTTCATCTCGGGCATGATCATGGGCCTCGACGTGGCGCCGATCGTAATCATCCTGGTGATGATGGCGATCCTGCTGGTGCTGGGCATGTTCCTCGACTGGATCGGCGTGGCGATGCTGACGCTGCCGATCTTCGTGCCGATCGTCGAGCAGCTGGGCTACAGCCCGGTGTGGTTCGGGATCCTGTTCGCGGTGAACATGCAGGTGTCGTTCCTGTCGCCGCCGTTCGGCCCGGCCGCCTTCTACCTCAAGGGCGTGGCGCCGCCCGAGGTCAGCCTGAAGGACATCTTCGTCTCGCTCTTGCCCTTCATCGCCCTGCAGCTGTGCGTGCTGTTCGCGCTGCTGTTCTGGCCCAATATGGCCATGTGGTTGGTAGGATGATAGCGTTGAGAGGCTGATCGAAATGGCGAGCCATCGTGGTGACGATGGCTCGCCATTTTTTCTAGAAAGCCGGCGTATAAAAACGCCATATCGCATGACGATATGGCGTTTTTTTCATGCTTAAAATGGAGGATTCCTCCAGGAAAAAGAAACGGCGCCTCGGCGCCGTTTCTCGTCATGTCATATGCGATTCACTCCAGCGTCGCCAGAAAGGCGTCGACGATCTCCTGGGGCGGGCGACGAATATCGGCCAGCACGGCCTCGTCCTCGCCGGGCGCCTCCAGAGTGGCGAGCTGGCTGTCGAGCATGTGATCGCCGGCGAAGAAATGGTCGCCGCGAGAGCCCAGGCGCTCCAGCAGCACCTCGCGGCTGCCGGCCAGATAGAGGATCGCCAGGTCGGGGGCGGCTTCGCGCAGCTGGTCGCGATAGCGGCGCTTGAGCGCCGAGCAGCCGATGACAAGATCGCGGCCCGCGTCGCGGTATTGGCGATACAGGTCGGCGAGGGTGGCCAGCCAGGCGGCGCGATCGTCGTCGTTGAGGGGTTCGCCGCGGCTCATCTTGGCGATATTGTCCGGGCCGTGGTGATCGTCTCCGTCGATGAAGGTGGCCCCGAGGGCGGCGGCCAGCTGGCGCCCGATATGGGACTTCCCCGATCCGGAAACGCCCATGACGAGAAGGCTCTTGGCGATCGTCTTCATGCGAGAGTCTGCCCTGTGATGGCGTCGAAAGGATGGCGAGGATTCTAGCATTTTTTTTCACCATGGGCAGGCGAAACGGGCACCCGAAAAGGCGCCCCTCGTTCGGCATATCCGCAGGAAGTCATCGCGCGGCTGGCGTCGGCACGCCGGCCGGACGGCCTCAGCGGTAGCCGTCCATCAGCTCGCGGATAAGCGGGGTGTCGGCATCGCGAAGGGTCGGCAGCTCGAAGCGGGCCTGGGCGATGGCGGTGCGCGACAGGGTCGCGGTGATCAGCCCCTCTCCGTCCTCGGCCTCGGCCAGGACATCGCCGCGCGGGCCGAGAATGCGTGAGCCGCCCCAGAAGTGGCTGCCGTTTTCCGGCCCGAAGCGGTTGGCCATGATCACCGGAGTGCCGTAGGTCATGGCGTAGAAGCGCACGTTGAGCGCCCAGTTCTGCTCGTTGGAGAAGTCCTCGCTGACGATGCCCGAGGCCGAGTTGATCGGCGCGCACAGCACCGTGGGGCGAGGCAGCAGGGCGGCGTGCACCAGCGCCGGATTCCACAGGTCGGCGCAGATCAGCTGGGTCGCGGACCAGCCGGGGCGTACCTCGGCGCGGGTCAGCTCGCTGCCGTGGGTGAACCACTTGCCTTCCTCGAGCCCGCCGTAGGTGGGCAGGTTGAGCTTGCGGTGCACGGCGACGATCCTGCCGTGCTGGAGGATCGCCAGGGCATTGTAGTATTCGCCGGGGCTGGCCTCCTCGACGAAGCCGACCACCGCCTGCATCTCGCCGCAGGCGCGGGCCAGCCGGGCGAGGCGCGGGTCCTCGACCGGCATGGCGACGCGCATGACCTCGCCGCCGAGCCCGTAGCCGGTCAGCGAGAGCTCGGGGAAGACCAGCAGCGCGACGCCGCGCTTGCCGGCCTCGTGGATGATCTCGAGATGGCGCTCGAGGTTGGCGTCGACCTCGCCCAGCGCGGCGTTGATCTGGGCGGCGGCCACATGGAGCTCGTTCTGATAGTGCATGTCACGGCCTCGTCGTTGCAGCGGGAGGGAAGGCGTTGCCTGGCGTCATTCTGCCCCGGGCGGGCCGAGCAGGGCGAGCAGGTCACTGGCCGGGCGCGTCTCAAGGGTCTGGATGACGCGTTCGAGGCGCTCGGCGCGCTCGCCGAGCGCCGGGCCGGCGAGGGCGCGGTACTTGGCGACCAGCGCGTCGTCGCACAGCGGATTGTGCGGATTGCCGCGGGCCTCGCAGGGCTCGCTCTCGATGATCCCGCCGTCGGCCAGGTGCAGCCGCGCCGAGGCCCAGCGCTCGGCCGGGAAGCGCGCATTGAAGGCGTCGCTCTCGTGGATCTCGACCCGCTCGGCGAGGGCGCGGGGCAGCGGCGCCTCGAGCGCGGTGACGGCCTCGGCGTCCAGGGTGCCGAGGGCCAGCGCGCAGGCCACCGACCAGGGCAGGCTGTACTGGGCCTGCTCGGTGCTGTCCGGGTGCACCACATGCAGCCGTCGGCCCTCGTGGAAGGTGGTGATCTCGATGCGCGAGATCGTCGCCGGGTCGTCGATCCGATCACGCAGCGACAGGACCGCTTCCACCGCCGGCTGGGCCCAGCGGCACACCGGGTAGGCCTTGAAGTACTGCTCGTGAAGGTACCAGCGCTGACCCAGATCGGCCCAGCGCTGTTCGACCTCGGGAGCGGTGACGGTCAGCGCCGGGGCGCCGGTGAAGCCGTCGCGGGCCAGCAGCGCGGCGGAGACGCCGGTCATGGCGCCCCAGCCCGAACCGTCCTTGAGCATGGTGGGATGATCGATGCAGCGCATCATCTGGCTGCGTGGGCCGTAGAACTCGGCGATGCCCAGGGCGTGGTGGAGTCGTGCTCGGTCCAGGCCCATCAGGCGTCCGGTCATGGCCGCCACGCCCAGGGCGTTCCAGGCGCCGGAGGTGTGATAGTCGGGGCTGGTCGCATGCAGCGCGATGCCGGCGCGGGTGGCGATCTCGTAGCCCATGGCCAGCAGGGCGAGAAAGTCGTGGCCGGACAGGCGATCCACCTCGGGCAGGGCGAGCAGCCCCGGTAGCAGGGCGACCCCGGCATGCCCCTTGGTCAGCACCTGGCCGTCGTGGGCGTCCAGGGCATCGATCAGCCAGGCGCCGTGCAGGGCCACGCCGGTGGGCGAGGCGCGGCCTTCGGCAAACAGCAGCGGCCGCGTGCCGCCGTGCTGGGAAATGGCGAAGCACCGGGCAGGCACGGCGAGTTCGGTGCGGGTGGCGCCGGCGGCCACGCCGACGAGGTCCAGCAGGCAGCGTTTGGCCTGGGCCAACAGGGCGTCATCGGGGAGCGGGTCGGCGCCGAGCATCCAGTCGAGCACGGCGGTGGGCTGAGGCATGACGATCTCCCGGAGCGTGGGAATGAACGACGAAGGCCGCCCTGGGGCGGCCTCCGATGCGGTCTGGTGACGAGAGGGCTGGCTTACAGCAACTCGTGGTCGGTGAGGAAGCTCTGGGCCACGTCCTCGATGGTCTCGCGCTCGACATCGACCCGGGCGTTGAGGGTGGCCATGGTCTGGTCGTCGAGCAGCGCGGACAGCGCGTTCATCTGCTCGGCGAGGTCCGGGTTGGCCTCGAGGGTCTCCTGGCGCACCACTGGCGTCAGGGCATAGGCCGGGAAGAAGTTCTGGTCGTCCTCCAGCACCTGGAAGTCGAAGGCCGGGATGCGGCCGTCGGTGGCGAACACCAGGCCCACGTCGACCTGGCCGTCGCGCAGCGCCTGATAGACGAGGCCGGAGTCCATGCGCTTGACGTCTCCGCGGCCGACGCGGAAGTCATAGGCCTGCTGCAGCGGCCGCCAGCCGTCCTCGCGGGCATAGAACTCGGCGTTCATGGCGAAGGTCAGCTCGTCACCGTCGTTGACCGCCTGAGCCAGCTTGGAGAGCGAGTCGATGCCGGTCTCCTCGACACTGTCCTCACGCATGGCCAGGGCGTAGGTGTTGTTGGCCGCCGAGGGCTCGAGCCACACCAGACCCTTCTCGCCGTCGAGTTCCTTGACCCGCTGATAGGTCTCCTCGGGCGACAGCGACTCGGTGACGTCGTTGTAGTTGATCAGCGAGGTGCCGGTGTACTCCCAGTAGAGGTCGATCTGGCCGTTCTCCTGGGCCTGGCGCAGCACGGCGGAGCCCATGCCGGCACGGGTCTCGACATCGTAGCCGAGCCCGCTCAGGTACTGGGACGTCATGCTGGCCAGGATCTGCTGCTCGGTGAAGTTCTTGCCACCGACCACGATCTCGTTGGCCTGGGCGGTGGTCATGGCGCCGGCCAGGGCCAGGCCGGAAAGCGTCATCATCAGGCGTTTCATGGTGATCTCCTTGTTGTTGCTGGGGGCCGCCCGAGGCGGCCGTCAATGAAGCGTTGAGTGCGTTCAGGCGCGCGACGGATTGACGCCGCGCGGCACCACCAGGAAGGCGGTGGTCGCCACGATGGCATCGACCACGATCGCCAGCAGGGCGGTGGGAATGGCGCCGGAGAGCATCATCACCGGATCGTAGAGGTCGATGCCGGTGAAGATCAGCTCGCCCAGCCCGCCGGCGCCGATCAGGAAGGCCAGCGGCACGGTGCCCACGTTGATGGTCAGCGCCGTGCGAATGCCGGCGAAGATCACGTAGAGGGCGTTGGGCAGCTCGACCCTGAGCAGGCGCTGGGCCGGCGACATGCCGATGCCGGCGGCGGCCTCCATCAGCGCCGGGTTGACGCCCTTGAGACCGGCGTAGGTGTTGCGGGTGATCGGCAGCAGGGTGGCCACGAACAGCCCGAACACCGCCGGCACGGTGCCGATGCCGAGAAAGCTCATCGACAGCGCCAGCACCGCCAGGGTCGGAATGGTGGTACCCACGTTGAGGACCTGCATGGCCGATTCGGCGAACCGCGCCATGCTGGGCCGCGACAGCACCACCCCCAGCGGAATGGCCACCAGGATGGCCAGGCTCCCGGAAATGAGCGTCAGCCACAGGTGTTGCACGGCCAGGAACTGCACGTCGGGCAGATAGAAGATGAAGTCGTCGATGACCCCGCTGGACTGGCTCCACACGCCCAGTAAGAAGATGGCGATGAGCAGCGCAATGCGCAGGGCCCCCTTCAGGCTCCGGATCGGCATCGGCTTACTCCTTGGTCGCAGAGGCGGCGGTCGCGGGGGCTTCCTCCTTGGGACGGAACCGCGAGCCCAGGTGGTGCGTCATGGCGCGCTGGGTGATCTGGCCGCACACGCGGCCGGCCTCGTCGACGCAGGGCAGCCAGGTGATGTCGTTGGAGAACATCAGTGACGCGACCTTGCGCAGGTCGTCGTCCAGCGACACGGTGGCCGGCACGTTCTGGAAGTGGTCGCGGCAGTAGCCCTTGGTGGTGCGTGCCTGGGCGCGGGTGATCAGCCCCACCGGTTGGCGCCGGTCGTTCACCACCAGAATGGCGTTCTGGTAGCCGAAGTCGTCGATCCGCGCGAGGGCAGTCTCCAGGGTGTCGCCGGGGGACACGGTGCCGATCTCGTCGGACACCACGTCGCGCACCTTGACCAGATTGAGGCGCTTGAGCGCGCGGTCCTCGCCGAGGAACGACTCGACGAACTCGTCCTTGGGTGCGGCCAGCAGATCGTCGGGCGTGGCGTACTGCTCGAGGCGGCCGGCGCGGAAGATGGCCACGCGGTCGCCCATCTTGATCGCCTCGTCGATGTCGTGGCTGACGAACATGATGGTCTTCTTGAGCGCCTGCTGCATCTTGAGGAACTCGTCCTGGATCACCGCGCGGTTGATCGGGTCGATGGCGCCGAACGGCTCGTCCATCAGCATCACCGGCGGATCGGCGGCCAGCGCCCGGGCGACGCCGATGCGCTGCTGCTGGCCGCCAGACAGCTCGTTGGGATAGCGCTTGAGGAAGGCGTCCGGGTCCAGCGCGATCATGTCCATCAGCTCACGGGCGCGCTCCCGATACTTCGCCTTGTCCCAGCCCAGCAGCTTGGGCACCACCGTGATGTTTTCCTCGATGGTCATGTTGGGGAACAGGCCGATCTGCTGGATCACGTAACCGATGTTGCGGCGCAGTTCCTGAGTGTTCAGATCAGTGGTGTCCTCGTCGTTGATGAACACCTTGCCCGAGGTGGGGCGGATGATGCGGTTGATCATCTTCAGGGTCGTGGTCTTGCCGCAGCCGGAGGGGCCGAGCAGGATGCAGATCTCGCCGGCCGGCACCTCCATGTTGATATGGTCGGCGGCGGTCACCGCGCCCTTGGGGGTGTCGAAGACCTTGGTCAGGTTGTCGAGTCGAATCATGCAGGGGAATCCTTGTTTGGTGAGCCGGCGTCGCGCGGGACGGGATCAGGCCGTCTCGGCGGCGCGCTCCATGCCCAGGGGCGTCAGGCGCTTCTGCAGTGCCAGCAGGCCATAGTCGACGATGATCGCCAGCAGGCTGACCGCCACGGCGCCGACGATCAGCTGGCGAGGATCGGACTGCGAGATACCGCGGCTGATGAAGGTGCCGAGTCCGCCGGCGCCGATATAGGCGGCGATCGCCATGACGCCGATGTTGAGCACCACGGCGGTGCGCACCCCGGCCATGATCACCGGCACCGCCAGCGGGATCTCGACCATCCGCAGGCGCTGGTTCTGGCTCATGCCGATGCCGCGAGCCGCCTCGCGCAGGGCCGGGTCGACGTTGTGGATGGCGGTGTAGGTGTTGCGGATGATCGGCAGCTGCGAATAGAGCAGCACGGCGATCACCGCCGGCAGATAGCCGATGCCCTGGCCGATCAGCGACAGCACCGGGATCATGATCCCGAACAGCGCGATGGACGGCACCGTGACGATGATCGAGGCGGCGTAGAGCACGGCCTTGGCCAGGCGCTCGTTCTTGGTGATGGCGATGCCGATGGGGACCCCGGTCAGGGTCGCGATGCCCACGGCGACCGCGACCAGCGCGATGTGCTCGAGCGTCCTCGAGAGCAGCAGGTCGAGGTTGTCGAAGGCGTATTGAATCAGCTCCAAATCCCTATCTCCTGGTCGTTCCCATGCCGCAGAAGCATAGTCGCCGGCATGCGTTGACGTCGCTGTGGCTTCCGCTGGCCCGCAGGCCGCGTTGGAAGGCCGTGAAACGGTGACTCAGCTTAGCAAAGCTCCATATCTATTTGTTTTTTCATGGATGACGATACGCAATAAGGCAAATTGCGGAGCCTGATGCATGCGGCGTGGCGTGGCGTGGCGTGGCCCATAGCACACATCAATGAGAATGATTGTCGTTTTTGATGTGAATGGCGTCGAACGTGCCGACAAGTCCGTGCTAAGGGGCGCCAGGAAGGCGCGGCAGGGTTCACATCGCCGCTATACAGGACTAAAATGGTCCGCAATCGATCACCAGAGGGTGTCCCCGGGGAGGCTTGCCTTGCTGAAGCTGTCCAGACTGACCGACTACGCGGCGGTGGTGATGGCGCAGATCGCCCGTCATCCCGAGCAGCCGCATGCGGCGGCGGAGCTCGCCGAGGCCGTGCAGGTGCCGCGCCCGACGGTCAGCAAGACCTTGAAGATGCTGGTGCGCGCCGGGCTGCTGGAATCCCGTCGCGGTGCTCAGGGGGGGTACTCCCTGGCGCGGCCGGCGTCGCAGATCACCGCCGGCGACATCATCGCGGCGATCGAGGGGCCGGTGGCGATGACCGAATGCAGCCAGGCCGAGGGCGACTGCGAGCTGGTGGACACCTGCGGGGTGTCCGACAACTGGCAGCGGGTGTCGCTGGCGATGCAGACCCTGCTCCACAGCGTGACCCTGGCCCATCTGGCCGACACCACCCCGATCAAGCTGCCGGTGCAGCTGCCCATACAAGGCGTGAGTCTGGCCGCCGAGGCCTGATCACCCGCGGATTCACCACCCGAGGCGAGCCCGACTCGCCGACCCAACCAGCCCGGGAGGGGAGACATCATGGCAAGTCAGGAAATGGAACAGCTTGTCCGTCGCGAATACAAGGAAGGCTTCGTGACCGACATCGAGAGCGATACGGTACCGCCGGGTCTGGACGAGAACACCATCGCCTTCATCTCCAAGAAGAAGGGCGAGCCGGAGTGGATGCTGGAGTGGCGCCTCCAGGCCTATCACCAGTGGCTGAAGATGACGCCGCCCTCCTGGGCGCACCTGGACTACCCGCCGATCGACTACCAGGCGATCTCCTACTACAGCGCGCCCAAGCGCGACGAGGACAAGCCCCAGAGCCTCGACGAGGTCGACCCCAAGCTGCTCGAGACCTACGAGAAGCTGGGCATCCCGCTCCACGAGCGGGCAGCGCTGGCCGGCGTGGCGGTGGACGCGGTGTTCGACTCCGTGTCCGTGACCACCACCTTCAAGGAGAAGCTGCACGAGGCGGGCGTGATCTTCTGCTCGATCTCCGAGGCGATCCGCGACTACCCGGAACTGGTCAAGCAGTATCTCGGCAGCGTGGTGCCCCAGGGCGACAACTACTTCACAGCGCTGAACTCCGCGGTGTTCACCGACGGCTCCTTCGTGTTCGTGCCGGAAGGCGTGACCTGCCCCATGGAGCTGTCCACCTACTTCCGCATCAATGCCGCCAACACCGGCCAGTTCGAGCGCACCCTGATCGTCTGCGAGAGCCGTGCCCAGGTCTCCTATCTGGAAGGCTGCACCGCGCCCCAGCGTGACGAGAACCAGCTGCACGCCGCGGTGGTCGAGCTGGTGGCGCTGGAAGACGCCTCCATCAAGTACTCCACGGTGCAGAACTGGTATCCCGGCGACGAGGACGGCAAGGGCGGCATCTACAACTTCGTCACCAAGCGCGGCGACTGCCGCGGCGACCGCTCCCACATCAGCTGGACCCAGGTCGAGACCGGTTCCGCCATCACCTGGAAGTACCCGTCCTGCGTGCTGCGCGGCAAGGACAGCGTCGGCGAGTTCTACTCGGTGGCGGTGACCAACGGCCGCCAGCAGGCCGACACCGGCACCAAGATGATCCACATCGGCGAGGGCTCGCGCTCGACCATCGTCTCCAAGGGCATCTCCGCCGGCCGCTCCGAGCAGTCCTATCGCGGCCTGGTCAAGGTGGGGCCGCGGGCCAAGGGTGCGCGCAACTATACCCAGTGCGACTCGCTGCTGATCGGCGACACCTGCGGGGCCCATACCTTCCCCTATCAGGAGATCGGCAACAGCACCGCCACCGTGGAGCACGAGGCGACCACCTCCAAGATCGGCGAGGACCAGCTGTTCTACTGCCAGAGCCGCGGCATCTCCGAGGAGGACGCGGTGAACATGATCGTCAACGGCTTCTGCAAGGACGTCTTCCAGGAGCTGCCGATGGAGTTTGCCGTCGAGGCCGAGGCACTGCTGAACGTGACCCTCGAAGGGGCCGTCGGCTAGACCACGTCTGGTGCGGGTTGGAAACGAATCAACTTATTGCGAGCCGCCGCGGCGGCCCAAAGATCGAAAGGTAGTCAAGATGCTCGAAGTCAAGGATCTGCACGTCACGGTCGAGGGTTCCGAGATCCTCAAGGGCCTCAACCTGACCATCGGCGCCGGTGAAGTCCACGCCATCATGGGCCCCAACGGGGCCGGCAAGTCCACGCTGTCCGCGGTGATCGCCGGCAAGGACGGCTACGAGGTCACCGCCGGCTCGATCACCTTCGAGGGCCGGGACGTGCTCGAGATGGAGATCGAGGAGCGCGCTCGCGTCGGCCTGCTGCTGGGCTTCCAGTACCCGGTCGAGATCCCGGGGGTGAAGAACATCTACCTGCTCAAGGCCGCGCTCAACGCCAAGCGCGAGGCCGAGGGCCTGGGCGAGATTCCGGCGCCCGAGTTCATGAAGCTGATCAAGGAGAAGATCGCCTTCATGAAGATGGACGCCAGCTTCCTGCAGCGCGCCGTCAACGAGGGCTTCTCCGGCGGCGAGAAGAAGCGCAACGAGATCCTGCAGATGCTGGTGCTGCAGCCGAAGCTCGCCATGCTCGACGAGATCGACTCCGGCCTCGACATCGACGCCCTGAAGGTCGTCGCCGAGGGCGTCAACTCGCTGCGCGCCGAGGATCGCAGCATCCTGCTGGTGACTCACTATCAGCGTCTGCTCGACTACATCGTGCCGGATCGCGTACACGTGCTGGTCGACGGCCGCATCGTCAAGAGCGGCGACGCCGAGCTGGCGCGCGAACTCGAGGACCGCGGCTATGACTGGCTGCTGGAGGGCTCCGCGGCATGAATGACGACGTGCAACGCTTCCTCGACCGCCTGAGCGAGCGCAGCGCACAGCGCGGCCAGGAGCCGACCTGGATCGCCGCCCGGCGCCAGGCCGGCGCCGCCCGCTTCGAGGCGATGGGCTTCCCGCACCGCCGCGTCGAGGCCTGGAAGTACACCGACGTGCGCGACATCGCCCGCACCGACTTCGCGCTGACCGACGACGCCGAATTCTCGCCGGCCACCGCGGCGGCGCTGACCCTGCCGCTGGACGCGTATCGCCTGACCTTCGTCGACGGCGTCTTCGCCCCGGCGCTGTCCGACCTCGGCGATCTGCCGACCGGCGTGCAGGTGCTGCCGCTGTCCCAGGCCCTGGAAGAGAACCACGAGGCCGTGGGCGGTCCGCTCGGCCGTCTCACCGGCGTCGACTTCTCGGCCTTCGCCGCGCTCAACACCGCCTTCTTCGAGGAGGGCGCCCTGGTCCGCCTGGCGCCGCGCACCGTGGTCGACAAGCCCATCGTGCTGCAGTTCCTGTCCCGGGCCGGCGAGCAGCCGGTGATGAGCCATCCGCGCATCCTGGTCGAGGCCGGCGGCCGCAGCGAGGCGACCCTGATCGAGCACCATGCCGGTGAAGAGGGAGCGGCCAACTTCACCAACCTGGTGGAGGAGATCATCCTCGATCGCGGCGCCATCCTGACCCACTACAAGCTGCAGGAAGCGCCGCTCAAGGACCGCCACATCGCCAGCATCCAGGTGGAGCAGGGTCGCGACAGCCGCTACACCTCGTTCAACCTGAACCTGGGCGGTGGCCTGGTGCGCAACGACGTGGTCAGCGACCTTAACGGCGAGGGCGCCGAGGCGACCCTGCACGGGCTGTTCTACGGCCAGGGCCGACAGCACGTGGACAACCACACCGAGGTCAACCACAACGCGCCGCACACCCGCTCCAGCGAGAACTACAAGGGCATCCTCGACGACCGCGCCCATGGCGTGTTCAACGGCCGGGTGGTGGTCAAGCGCGACAGCCAGAAGATCGAGTCCGAGCAGAGCAACGCCAACCTGCTGCTCTCCGACCGTGCCGAGGTCGACACCAAGCCCGAGCTCGAGATCTACGCCGACGACGTCAAGTGCGCCCACGGTGCCACCACCGGCCAGCTCGACGAGGAGGCGGTCTACGCCCTGCGGGCCCGCGGCATCGACGAGCAGACCGCCCGCGGCCTGCTGACGCTGGCCTTCGCCGGCGAGGTCATGGAGCTGGTCGACCTCGACGCCGTGGCCGAGCGGGTCGAGCTCACCGTCGCCGGCAAGCTGCCGGAGCGCTTCAACCTGGCCGGGCTGGTGGAAGCCGCCGCGGCGCTCAACGAGGACTGATCCATGGTCGACTTCAGCGATCTGCTGCTCGACGTGGCGCGGGTCCGCCGCGACTTCCCGATCCTCGATCGGGAGGTCCACGGCAAGCCGCTGGTCTATCTCGACAACGCGGCCACCAGCCAGACCCCGCGTCAGGTGATCGAGGTCTTCGACGACTACTACGGGCGCTACAACGCCAACATCCATCGCGGCCTGCACACCCTGGCCGACGAGGCCACCGCGGCCTACGAGGGCACCCGGGACACCGTGCGTGCCTTCCTCGGCGCCGCCGAGCGCCGCGAGATCGTCTTCACCCGCGGCACCACCGAGGCGATCAACCTGGTGGCAAACAGCTGGGGCCGTGCCAACCTGGGCGAGGGCGACGAGGTGCTGATCTCGCGCCTGGAGCACCACTCCAACATCGTGCCCTGGCAGATGCTGGCCGCCGAGAAGGGCTTCACCCTCAAGGTGATCCCGGTGGACGAGCGTGGGGTGCTCGACCAGGACGCCTACCGCGACCTGATCTCCGAGCGCACCCGGCTGGTGGCGGTCAATCACGTTTCCAATGCCCTGGGCACCGTCAACCCGGTGGCCGACATGGCCAGGGTGGCCCACGAGCACGGCGCGCTGATCCTGGTCGACGGCGCCCAGGGCGCGCCGCATCAGGAGGTCGACGTGCAGGCGCTCGGCGCCGACTTCTATGCCTTCTCCGGCCACAAGGTCTATGGCCCCACCGGCGTCGGCGTGCTCTACGGCCGCGCCGAGCTGCTCGAGGCCATGCCGCCCTGGCAGGGCGGCGGCGAGATGATCGCCACCGTGTCCTTCGAGGCACCCACCACCTTCGCCGGCATCCCCCACAAGTTCGAGGCCGGCACCCCGGCCATCGCCGAGGTGATCGCCCTGGGCCGCGCGCTCGAGTGGGTCGAGGAGATCGGCCTGCCGCTGATCGGCGCCTGGGAGTCGCGGCTGCTCGAGCACGCCACGCGCAGCGTGTCGCGCATCGACGGCCTGCGCATCCTCGGCACCGCCCCGGAGAAGGCCGGCGTGCTGTCGTTCGTGGTCGAGGGCGCCCACTCCCAGGACATCGGCCTGCTGATCGATCAGCTCGGCGTGGCGATCCGCACCGGCCACCACTGCGCCCAGCCGCTGCTGTCCTCGTTCGGCGTCGACGCCACCTGCCGCGCCTCCTTCGCCGCCTACAACACCCCCGAGGAGGTCGACGTCTTCGTCGACGGCCTGGAGCGGGTCGTGGGCATGCTGCGTTAAACCGAGCCAGGGAGCGACATGAGCGATACCGATCCACTGGCGGCGCTGAGCAAGGGGCAGACCCTGCCCCTACAGCGCGACGTCGAGGTCATCTCCATTCCCTTCGGCAAGACCATCACGCTGCCCGAGGACAGCGAGGTCAGCGTGATGCAGGCCAAGGGCAACTCGGTCAGCGTTGGCCATGAAGGGAGGCTCTACCTGATCGAGGGCAGCAACCTCGACGCCCTGGGGCTCGAGGCCGTGCCGCGTCCGACGCTGCCCGAGGACGCCTCCGAGGAGGCGATCGAGCAGTTCGTCTGGGACCAGCTGCGGACCTGCTTCGATCCCGAGATTCCGGTCGACATCGTCGAACTCGGGCTGGTCTACGGCTGTCGTATCGAGCGGCTGATCACCGGCGAGCGCATCGTCACCATCCGCATGACGCTGACTGCGCCGGGCTGCGGCATGGGCGACGTGATCGCCGCCGACGCGCGCCACAAGATCCTCGGCGCCCCGCAGATCAGCCAAGTACACACCGAGATCGTCTTCGACCCGCCCTGGAGCCGCGAGATGATGAGCGACGAGGCCAAGCTCGAGCTCGGCATGTTTTAACCGGCGCACGATGCAAGGTGGCGCGGCGCAGGACTGACCGCCCTTGACGCATCGTCGCCCGGGTCGGCCAATCAGGAAAGGCGGATGCCCATCTCATTGTGGAAAGGTGTCAGGGGGCTGTTGATGTCGCTGGGAGTGCTCGCGCTCCTGGCGATCCTGCTGTTCGTGGGGATCAACCTGTGGATGCTGGCCGAGACCCGCGGACGCATCGATCATGGCATCGACCAGTGCGGCCCCGAGCGGGTGGGCATCGTCTTCGGTACCTCCCACTGGACCCGCAGCGGCCATCGCAACCCGCACTTCGAGGGGCGCATGCAGGCGGCAGCGCGGCTGTATCGTGATCGGCGGGTGGAGCATCTGCTGCTGTCCGGCGACAACAGCACCCGCTACTACAACGAGCCGGTGACCATGTGGCGCGACCTGCGCGGCCGCGAGGTGCCTGACGCCGCCATGACGCTGGATTACGCCGGCTTCAGCACCTTCGACACCCTGTCCCGGGCCCGGGACGTCTTCGACGTCGATCGGGCGCTGCTCGTCACCCAGTCCTGGCATCTGCCGCGGGCGCTGTTCATCGCCGAGGCGCTGGGTATTGAGGCCCACGGCTGTGCGGCGCCGGAGCGGGCCTCGGAGGGTGTGCTGTGGTTAAGGGCGCGGGAGTGGGTCGCGCGAGTGGCGACCCTGGGCGATCTCTATGTCTGGGGGCGGGACCCGCATTTCCTGGGGCCCGAGGAACCGCTGAATATCGTGCCGAGGGAGGAGGTGCTCAGCGACGCTGATGCTTCTTCTGCTGCCGATACAGTTCGCGAATCAGCGAGCGACAGTGCTTCCAGCACTCCTCGATGACCGATTCGATGGCGTCGGGCAGCGGGTGGGTGTACAGGGTCGACAGCGCCTGCATCAGCACCCGCTCCTGCTCCAGCAGCTCGTTGATCAGGACCTGGCTGTCATCGCCGACGAAGCTCTTCAGGCGGCTCCAAAGCCACATGTAGTCGTCGCGCTCGACGTCGGCATCGCGGGGGAGGAGGGCGAGATGCTTGCGGGCCAGCTCCTGCAGCTTGCGCATCAACGCTTTCCGGGTATCGAAATAGGGCTGCAGCGCCTGACGCAGGCTCGGCCGCAGGCGCTCGTGGTTGTCCTGGAAATAGTCGATGCTGTCGGCCAGCGCCTCGAGGACGCTGTCCATCGCCACCTGGCGATTGTCGAGAAACATGGGCGGTCACCTCCTCCGGTGACGCAGATTGTGGGGGTGTCGACGGGCTTTTGCCACCCCCTGCCGTCAAATATTTAGCGGATTTCTCCCTAGCCTTTCGGCTTGGGCGGCGCCTTGCGTCGCGGCGTCGAGCTCTTCTCCAGATGCTCGATGATCAGCCCGGCGATGTCCTTGCCGGTGGCGGTCTCGATGCCCTGCAGCCCGGGCGACGAATTGACCTCCATGATCACCGGACCATGGTTCGAGCGCAGCAGGTCGACGCCGGCCACGCGCAGGCCCATGGCCTTGGCGGCGCGGATCGCCGTGGAGCGTTCCTCCGGGGTGATGCGGATCACGCTGGCGCTGCCGCCGCGGTGCAGGTTGGAGCGGAACTCGCCCTCGGCGGCCTGGCGCTTCATCGCCGCCACCACCTTGTCGCCGATCACCAGGCAGCGGATGTCGGCGCCCTTGGCCTCCTTGATGTACTCCTGGACCATGATGTTGGCCTTCATGCCCATGAAGGCCTGGATCACCGATTCGGCGGCCTGGTTGGTCTCGGCCAGCACCACGCCGATGCCCTGGGTGCCCTCCAGCAGCTTGATGACCAGCGGGGCACCGCGAACCATGGTGATCAGATCGGGAATGTCGTCGGGGGAGTGGGCGAAGCCGGTGACCGGCAGGCCGATGCCCTTGCGCGACAGCAGCTGCAGCGAGCGCAGCTTGTCCCGCGAGCGGGTGATCGACACGCTGTCGTTGAGCACCGGCGTGTTCATCATCTCGAACTGACGCAGCACGGCGCAGCCGTAGAAGGTGACCGAGGCGCCGATGCGTGGAATCACGGCATCGAAGGGCTCGAGCTGCTCGCCCTTGTAGTGGATCGAGGGCTGGTGGGAGGCGATGCTCATGTAGCAGCGCAGGGTGTCCACCACGCGAGTGGTGTGGCCCCGCTGCTCGGCGGCTTCGATCAGCCGGCGAGTGGAATAGAGTCTGCGATTGCGGGACAGCAGCGCGATATGCATAGGGCCTCCGATGCCGTTGGGGCGGGTCAGGGTTCGCCGTGCAGGAAACCGGCGCCGGGTGCCACCAGCAGCCGCCGCAGCGCGCGGCGGCCGAGCAGCATGGGGTGGCGCATCTGGCGACGGTCGGTCAGCGTCAGTTCGACGTGGAATTCCAGTTCACCGAGCCGCATCGGTGTGCGGATCACGTAGCGCCACTCGGCCTGGCCGTTGGAGCTGGTGACCTGGCGTCGGTCGTAGAGATGCAGGCAGTGGACGTGCGCGGGGCTCGACGGCCCGCCGCCGCGGGTGGTGAAGCTGACCCACAGGTGGCCGTCCTCCTCGAAGGATTCGATATCCTCGGCGTGCAGCGCCGAGGTGCGCGCGCCGGTGTCGGCCTTGGCGCACAGCGTCAGGCCGAGCTCCGGCAGGGTCACCATCTCGCGGCGGCCGATCACCGCCTTGGCCTGGTAGGGCAGCTCCTTCATCACATCGCTCCTCGTGTCCTCGTTCAGCGGGACAGGCCTGCCAGTCGGCGGCCGATGGCGGAGTCCGCGTCGGCCTCGCGCAGCGTCATCAGCACCGGCAGCCGCAGGCGCGGAATCAGCGCCAGGTCGCGGGCCACGGCGGTGAAGTCCGCGTTCGGGGCTTCGGCCAGCCGGGCCAGGAAGCGCGGCAGTCGCTCGCCGTCTTCCAGGTGTCGCCAGCCGCGTCCGGCGATGGCCGCCAGCAGGTCCGGGCCGCAGGCCTCCGGATCGGCCAGCAGGGCATCGAGCCAGGGGCCGGCGATCTCGACCTCGGCGCCGGACACGGCGCGCACGCAGGCGCAGAAGACTTCGATATCGCCGGCCTCGGCGGCCGCCTCGCCGCGGGCGCGGAGCGCCTCGGCCAGGGCGCGGCCAATAGCCACGTGCTCCAGACAGTAGCACAGCGAGGCCAGCACTTCGCCGGGCAGGGCCGGCAGGTGAGCCGCCACACGCTCGGCCTGGGCGTCGTCCATGCGCACCGCGACGTCGGCCAGGCCCTGGAGGCCCAGCGCCCGCCAGTCCAGGTCCTGCTGGCCCTCCAGATAGGCCTCGGCCGGCTCCATGTGCTGGCTGGCCGGCTGGCCCATGTCGCGGCCGGCACGCGCGTGCAGCACGGCCTGGAAGGGCAGGGAGGGCGTGAAGGCCAGGGGATTGTCCTGCATCAGGTTGTCGATTGCCTCGCCGTCCTCGCGACCGAGGCCCTGGACGTTGCGACCCAGGGTCTCCAGCAGGCGCTGGAGGAAGGCGTCGCGGGGCGCCGGGTCGAGCCGGCCCTGTTCGTCAAGCGGCAGCGCCAGGAACCAGATCAGCGGGTCTTCCATGTCGCCGAGACGAAACACCATCGCCAGCCGGGCCTTGCCTTGCCAGGGCTGCGGCCAGGGCTGCTCGTCCTGTTCCAGGGCCGTCAGGGTGGCGAGCTCACAGGGCTCCACGCGGCGCCCGAGGTGATAGAGGCGTACGTCGGCCCCGGTGCGTGCGAAGAAGTCGTGAAAGCTGTCGATCGGCTGCATGCTGTGTCCCTCGTTTCCGAGCGTGCACTCTACCGTGGTGCCCTGACGCTGTCAGCCCGTGGCGACGGGCGATGATGAGCAGGCTGATCAATTCCTGAACAATCGCTCCCTGGCCCCACCGTATCGGGCTCCGTGGCGGCTTTCCAGTGCTTATCCACAGGAACATTCAGCGTTGCTGTGAATGAATCGACGCCGCATTTCCGCTATGGCAGCCATAATGAGCCACTATTGGCGAGTGCCCGGGACTTTCTCTATCGTTTTTGCGAAAATGGAATATTAAACACTGTCTTTTATTCCAAAACAGGATTTTCAAGGAGGGTCATCATGATTCGTCGTCTCACCCTGATGCTGCTGTCCGTCGGCGCCATCGCCGTCTCCGGTCTGGCTCTCGCCCAGGAGTCGCCGCTTCGGGTCGGCATGTCGGGCGGCTATTTCCCGTTCACCTTTGTCGAGCAGGACACCCTCAAGGGGTTCGAGGTCGACGTCATGAACGCGGTAGGGGAAGAGATGGGCCGCGAGGTGGCCTTCGTGACCGCCAACTTCTCCGGCCTGTTCGGCATGCTGGAGTCGGGGCGCATCGATACCATTGCCAACCAGATCACCATCACCGATGAGCGTGAGGCGAAGTATGCCTTCACCAAGCCCTACGTCTATGACGGGGCCCAGGTGGTGACCAAGCGCGGCAATGACGAGATCTCCGGCGTCGAGGACCTGCGCGGCAAGCGCGTGGCGGTGAACCTCGGTTCCAACTACGAGCAGCTGCTGCGCGAGCTGCCCTACGCCGACGACATCGACATCCGCACCTACGAGAGCAACATCGAGCAGGACACCGCGCTCGGCCGCGTGGACGCCTTCGTCATGGACCGCGTCAGCGCCAGCCAGGTGATCAAGGAGAAGCCGCTGCCGCTGCAGCTGGCCGGCCAGCCGTTTTCCGAGATCCACAATGCCCTGCCGTTCCGCGACACCGAGGAAGGGCGCGCCCTGCGCGACGACGTCGACGCGGCGCTCGATGCCCTGCGCGATGACGGTACCCTGAGCGAGATCTCCGAGCGCTGGTTCGGCACCGACATCACCCGGCCCTGAGGCGGCGTGCCCGACATGAGCGTGCTTGATCTCGACTACATGCTGGGGCTGGTGCCCATCCTGCTGAGCTACCTGCCGCTGACGCTGGCGATGGCCGCGGCGGGCATGGTGCTGGCCCTGGCCCTGGCCTGCGGGCTGGCGGTGATCCGGGTGCTGAAGATCCCGGGGCTGAACGCCGCCACCCTGCTGTTCATCTCTTTCTTCCGTGGCACGCCGCTGCTGGTGCAGCTGTTCCTGTTCTACTACGGCTTGCCTCAGGTGCTGAGCTTCCTGACTCAGATCGGCGGCATCACCGCCACCATCATGGGGCTGACGCTGCACTTCTCCGCCTACATGGCGGAGTCGATCCGCGCCGCCATCGTCGGCGTGGACCGCAGCCAGACCGAGGCGGCGCTGTCGATCGGCATGACCAACGGCCAGCTGATGCGCCGCATCGTGCTGCCCCAGGCGACCCGTGTGGCGGTGCCGACGCTGATGAACTACTTCATCGACATGATCAAGGCCACCTCCCTGGCGTTCACGCTGGGCGTCACCGAGCTGATGGGGGCGACCCAGAAGGAAGCGGCGGGCAGCTTCCTCTACTTCGAGGCCTTCATCACCGTGGCGGTGATCTACTGGGGCATCGTCGAGCTGCTGGCCTGGTGCCAGCGGCGCCTGGAACACCGACTCAACGAGGCCTATCGCCGATGATCAAGGTGCATCAACTCGTCAAGCGCTTCGGCGACAGCACCGTGCTCGACGGCATCGACCTGGAGATCGAGCGGGGCGAGATCATCGTGGTGATCGGCCCCTCGGGCACGGGCAAGTCGACCCTGCTGCGCTGCCTGAACTTCCTCGAGCGGCCCGATGCCGGCCGGCTGACCCTCGGCGATCTGGAGGTCGACGTCATCCGGGCCAGCCGCGCCGATATCCTGGCGGCGCGGCGGCGCACGGCCTTCGTGTTTCAGAACTACGCGCTGTTCGCCAACAAGACGGCGCTGGAGAACATCGCCGAGGGGCTGATCGTGGTCAATCGCTGGCCCAGGGAGAAGGCGCACGCCCGGGCCCGCGAGATCCTCGAGCGCATCGGTCTGGCCGACAAGGCCGATGCCTATCCGGCCTCGCTGTCCGGTGGCCAGCAGCAGCGGGTCGGCATCGGCCGGGCCATGGCCGCCCAGGCCGAGGTGATCCTGTTCGACGAACCGACCTCGTCGCTGGACCCGGAGTGGGTCGAGGAGGTGCTGGGGCTGATGAAGCAGCTGGCCGCCGAGCGCCAGACCATGCTCGTCGTCACCCACGAGATGGCCTTCGCCCGTGACGTCGCCGACCGGGTGGTGTTCATGGAAGGCGGGCGTATCGTCGAGCAGGGGCCGCCCTCGCGCCTGTTTCAGGCCCCCGAGGATCCGCGCACCCGCGATTTCCTGCGCAAGGTGCTGCCCGACGCCCCGGCCTGACCGGGGTGGCCCGTGGGCGGTCGGCGCGGGATAATGGGGGCATTGTCAGACAGGAGGTATTTCCCATGACCGTTCACCAGGAACTCGGGCAGGCGCTGCGCGAGCTCGAGTCCACCATGAAGGCATCCGACCTGTGGCGGATGGAGCGCCCCGCGCCGAAGGCCTTCGACAGCACCCAGCCGTTTTGCGTCGACACCATGTCGTTGCCCCAGTGGCTGCGCTTCGTCTTCATCGCCCGGCTGGAGGCGCTGGTCGAGGCGCGCGCACCGATGCCGGCCAGCTGTGACGTGGCCCCCGCGGTCGACGCCTACCTGATCCAGGAAGGCGCCAAGACCAGCCAGCGGGTGCTGATGGGCAAGGCGGTGGAGCGGATCGATCAGCTGGTCACCGAGAACTGATCGTCCATGCCTTTCTACTTCGCTTATGGCAGCAACATGAATCCGGCCCGGGTCGAGGCCCGGATCGGGGCCACTCGCCGGGTGCTGTCCGGCGTGCTGCGCGAACACGCGCTGCGCTTCGACAAGGCCTCGCGCATCGCCGGCATCAGCCATGCCAACGTGGTCGCCGCGCCGGGAGAGCGTGTCGAGGGGGCGCTGTTCGAGCTGCTCGAGCCCGAGCAGATCGAATGCATGGACCCGTTCGAGGGGTATCCGCACGACTACGACCGGCATCGCCTGCCCATCCACACCGCCCAGGGGGCCATCGAGGCCTGGGTCTATATGGCCGCGCCGGGCACCACCGGCGACGCGCTGCGGCCGGCGCGGGAGTATCTCGAGCACCTGCTGGCCGGGAAACCCTTCCTGAGTGCGGACTATCATGCCCGCCTGTCCGGCGTGGAAGCCGTCCACGGCCTCGATGACGAGACCCTGAAGGCGCTGGGGCTGTCGCGCCATTCGGCGCGCTGATCCGACCGCTTTCCTGACACCGACGAGGCCCGCCATCCGGCGGGCCTCTTGCGTGATGCGCCGTGCCGTCAGAAGCGGAAGCTGACGCCGCCCATTACCACGACCGGGTCGATCTCGACGGTGCCGATGTCGGCGCCGTTCAGCTCGGCGTCGGTGTCGATGTCGAGGTACCAGGCGGCGGCGTTGAGCGCCCAGTGCTCGTCGATCAGCAGGTCGACGCCCAGCTGGGCGGCCGCGCCCCAGGAGTCGTCCAGCTCCAGGTCGCCGGCGTCGATCGTCTCGTCGGAGAAGTGGGTGTAGTTGACGCCCACGCCGGCATAGGGCTGCACCCGCGCCTGGGTGCCGCCGAATGGGTAGTACTGCAGGGTCAGGGTCGGCGGCAGGTGCTGGGTGGACGCCATGCTGTCGCCGTTGAGCCGAATATCGTGTTCGAAGGGCTGGGCCGCCAGCAGCTCCAGGCCCAGCGTGTCGGTGAAACGATAGCCCAGGGTGAAGGCGAAGCCGTTGTCGTCCTGCACGTCGACATCGTAGGCGCCATCGGCAAGCTCGCCGTTATCGCTCTCGGGTGCGACCTTGGCCACGCCGACACGGGTGTAGAGATCGCCGGCGCCGTAGGCGAGGGCCTGGCCGCTGGCGGCGAGGCCGGTGGCCGCGAGCAGGGTGGAAATCAGGGGAAAGAGGCGGGGGCGGCGCATGAGGCTGGCTCCTCGGTGAAGGTAAACGAGGCTCCAGTCTAGGGCGCGCATCTCCCGGTCATGTTGATCCAGCGCAAAATGCTTAATTAGTGAAATTGACTTCAATCAACGAAATGACGCCGGGCGCGGGGCCCGGCGTCAGGCTGATCATGCCAGAGGCAATGATCAGAAGCGGTAGGTGAAGCCGCCGCCGACGGTGACCGGGTCGACATCGACGTCGCCCGCATCTTGACCGTTGATCTCGATGTCCGGGCTCACGTCGGCGTAGTTGGCAAAGGCCCCGACCATGAAGTGATCGGTCAGGGCGAAGTCCACGCCGACCTGAGCGGCGGCCCCGTAGGAGTCGTCCACATCGAGACCGGCGACCGTTTCGTCGTTGAAGTCGGTGTAGTTCAGACCCGCGCCGGCGTAGGGCTGGATGCGGGAGCCGGTGCCGCCCAGCGGGTAATAGTTGAGCATCAGGTTGACCGGGCGACGATCCACGGAGCCGGCGTCGGCGCCGCCGATGGCCACGTCGTGCTCGACGTCCTGGCTGCCGTTGAGCTCGACGCCGAGCTTGTCGCTGAACAGATAGCCCAGGCCGTAGGTGAAGCCGCGCTCGTCGGAGACGTCGATGTCGTCGCCGTTGTAGGAGCCGATGTCGTCGTTGACTTCGGACTTGGCGATGCCGCCGCGCACATAGACGTCGCCGGCCTGGTAGGCGAGGGCGGACTGGGTGGCGACGAGGCCGGCAGCGGCGAAGGCACTAGCGGTGATCAGGCGAGTCATTTTCATGGGGAAGCCTCCCGTGGTTTTCCTGAATGCCGGCGCCGAGTGATTCGGCGTCTTCGGCGTCCTTGCATGTCGTGATCACGAGTATAAAAACACTGTTTCTAAATGTCTTGTAGGATTTCTCTATCAATTGCACGGCGATATATCCCCATTTCTTATGAAAGCGCCTGCTGACAGGGACTTGAAAGGTATAGACGCTGTACAGGATTCACATTTCCTGCACATGGTTCGCCGAATCGCGGGTTTTCGGCTTCACTGATGCAGTAACGCACGGGCGCCAGCAGGAGCCATCGTTCATGAGCGTCAGCACTTTCTTCTCCGAAGTCCGCCGCCGGAGTGACCGGCCCTTGAACGCGCTTCTGGCGGCGGCGGGCCTGGCCATCTGGCTGCTCTATCACCCGGGGCTGGTGCAGGAGCTGGCCTGGCCCTGGCGAGGGGCGATGGCGCTGCTGGGGGCCTGGGCGATGGGCTGTGCCTTCGCCCGTCCGCTGGCCATGACGGTCGGCGAGCGGGGTGCCTGGCGGCTGGTCCACACGCGCTGGAGCCGGGCGGCGCTGCCGCTGTTCGCGCTGCTGCTGGTGGGGCGCGGCCTGCTGGGCTGAGTCGGAGTAGCCGCGGCCAGAGACGAAAAAGGGCTCCCGAAGGAGCCCTTTTTGCCGAGGTGAGTGAGCGTCGCGCGCTATGAGCGAGAGATGGCCCGATATTCCCCGGCGTCGGCGGTCATGCTGCTCACCACCAGGATGGCGACGAAGGCGGCGATGAAGCCCGGGATGATCTCGTAGACGCCCGGGCCGCCCAGGAACGAGCCGTTCCAGCCCAGCGAGATCCAGATCATCACCGTGGCGGCACCCACGACCATGCCGGCAATGGCACCGGCGCCGTTGGTGCGAGACCACATCAGTGACAGGATGATCAGCGGGCCGAAGGCCGCACCGAAGCCGGCCCAGGCGTTACTGACCAGCCCCAGCACCTGGGAGTCCGGATCGGAGGCGATGATGGCGGCCACTACGCCCACCAGCACGACGCTGATGCGGCCGATGGTCACGGTTTCCCGGTCGGTCGCTTCCTTGCGCAGGAACAGGCGGTAGAAGTCTTCGGTCAGCGAGGAAGACGCCACCAGCAGCTGGCTGGAAATGGTGCTCATGATGGCAGCGAGCAGAGCGGCGTAGAGGAAGCCGGTGATCAGCGGATGGAACAGCAGGTCGGCCAGGATGATGAAGATCGTTTCCGGGTCCTCGACGTTCATGCCATTGCGCACGGCATAGGCGCGGCCGAAGATGCCCAGCGAAATCGCGCCGATCAGGGAGATCAGCATCCAGCTCATGCCGATGTTGCGGGCAATCGGCACGTCCTTGAGGCTGCGGATGGCCATGAAACGCACGATGATGTGCGGCTGGCCGAAGTAACCCAGCCCCCAGGTGACCGCCGACAGCCAGCCGATGAGGGTCAGCCCGTCGGTCCACGACAGCAGCGTGGGGTCGACCTCGTTCAGGGTCTGCGAGGCCTGGGAAAAACCGCCGCCGCCTTCGCCGAACAGCACCACCGCGGGCATGATCACCAGCGCCAGCATCATGATGCAGCCCTGGACGAAGTCCGTCATGCTCACGGCCAGGAAGCCGCCGACCACGGTATAGGCGAGCACCACGCCCAGCGTGATGATGATGCCGGTGGCGTAGTCGCTCAGGCCGCCGATGTTGATCACCCCGGCGAAGGCGCTCTCGAACAGCTTGCCGCCGGCCACCAGGCCCGACGCCGTATAGACCGAGAAGAACACCACGATGACGATGGCGGAGACCGTCCGCAGCGACATGGCCCGGGTCGGGAAGCGGTTGGCCAGAAACTCCGGAATGGTGATCGCGTTGCCGTAGTGAACCGTCTGTTCACGCAGGCGAGGGGCGACCAGCAGCCAGTTGAAGAAAGCCCCCACGAGCAGGCCGATGCCGATCCAGGCCGAGCCCAGGCCGGAAACGAACATGGCCCCGGGCAGGCCCAGCAGCAGCCAGCCGCTCATGTCCGAGGCGCCGGCCGAGAGGGCGGCGACCTGAGGGCTGAGCCCACGTCCCCCCAGCATGTAATCCTCGGAGGTGGAGGTTGCCTTGCGCATCGCATACACGCCGATGGCGATCATGAGCGCAAAGTACGCAAACAGACTGATCCAAACTCCAATAGCCATAAAGACGTCTCCCTTTTATTGAGCCGAAGCGTTTTTCGACGAATTGTTGGCATCGATGCCGGCCGCCGTGGTGCCGGCGGGCATCGCGATCGAGGAGAACGCTGAGGTGGAGCCGATGGTGGCGTTGTTGTCGATCATGGGAACTTCCTTCAGTTTTTTGTCGTTACGGACGAGCGGGGATCACTCGTCTCCCAGCGCAAGCAGCGAGGCGTTACCGCCGAGGGCGGCGGTATTGACCGTCACTGTCTTTTCCGTGGCGAACCGCAACAGGTAATGGGGGCCGCCCGCCTTGGGGCCGGTGCCGGAAAGGCCCTGACCGCCAAAGGGTTGGACCCCGACGACGGCTCCGATGATATTGCGATTCACGTATACGTTGCCAACGCGCATTTTCTGCGCGATCTCATTGGCGAAGGATTCGTTGCGGCTGTGCACGCCGAAGGTCAGGCCGTAACCGCGACCGTTGATCGATTCGATGACCCGATCCAGGTCCTTCGACTTGTAGCGCACGATGTGCAGCACCGGGCCGAACTGCTCGCGCTCCAGGGCATCGATGCCATCGATCTGGAAGGCGGTGGGCGCGATGAAGGTGCCCTCGGCGGTGTGCGCCGGATCGAGCTTTGTCTCGGCCAGCAGGCGGCCTTCGCCCTTGAGGCGATCGATGTGCGCCTGCAGGCTCTTGCGTGCGTCCTCGTCGATCACCGGGCCCACGTCGGTGCCCAGGTCACGCGGGTCGCCCACGTGCAGCTCGGCCATGGCGCCCTCGAGGATCTCGATCACGCGGTCGGCGACGTCGTCCTGGAGGTATAGCACGCGCAGTGCGGAGCAGCGCTGGCCGGCGCTCTGGAAGGCCGAGTGGATGACGTCGGCCACCACCTGCTCGGGCAGGGCGGTGGAGTCGACGATCATGGCGTTCATGCCGCCGGTCTCGGCCACCAGGGTCGGCAGTGCGGCGTTCTCGCGGTTGGCCAGGGCGCGGTTGATGATCTGGGCGGTGTCGGTGCCGCCGGTGAAAACCACGCCGGTGATGCGCGGGTCGCTGGTCAGCACGCTGCCCACGGTGGGGCCGTCGCCTGGCAGCAGCTGGACCACGTCGCGGGGCATGCCGGCCTCATGCAGCAGCTCGATGACGCGATGGGCGACGATCGAGGTCTGCTCGGCGGGCTTGGCCAGCACGGTGTTGCCGGCCACGGCGGTGGCCACGACCTGACCGCAGAAGATCGCCACCGGGAAGTTCCACGGGCTGATCGCGGCGAACACGCCCTTGCCGCCCATCATCAGCTCGTTGGACTCGCCGGTCGGCCCCGGCAGGCGGGTCGGCTCGGTGAACAGCTCCTCGGCGCGGATGGCGTAGTAGCGGCAGAAGTCCACCGCCTCGCGGATCTCGTCGACGCCATCGGTGAGCAGCTTGCCGCCCTCGCGGGAGCACAGCGCCATCAGCTCGGCCAGGTGCTCTTCCATCAGGTCGGCGAAGCGGCGCAGGATGGCGGCGCGTTCGGCCACCGGGGTCGTCTCCCAGCGCGGGAAGGCGGCCCAGGCGGCGTCCAGGGCCTGCTCGGCCTGCGCCTTGCTGGTCCACAGCACGCTGCCGACGCGTCGGCTGCGGTCGTAGGGCGCGGTGACCTCGTGGACCATGGCCGGGTCGGTGGCGACATCGAAGGCCAGCAGCGGGCGCGCCTCGTAGTCGGTCTCCATGTGCTTGGCCATGGCGTCCATCAGCGGCCGATACTGGCTGCGGATGTTGAGGTTAACGCCCCGGGAGTTGAGGCGGTTGGGGCCGTAGATGGCACGGGGCAGGGGAATACGGTTGTTGGCCAGGCTGTCGTACTGGCGGAGGGTCTCCGCCGGGTGCACGCACAGCGATTCCACCGGCACCTTTGGATCGACCAGCTGGTGGACGAACGACGAGTTGGCGCCGTTCTCGAGCAGCCGGCGCACCAGATAGGGCAGCAGATCCTTGTGGGCGCCGGTGGGCGCGTAGATGCGGCAGTATGTGCCCTGGGGGGCTCGCTCGAGCGCCGCGTCGTAGAGCGCCTCGCCCATGCCGTGCAGGCGCTGGAACTCGAAGGCTCGGTCGGCGGCGTTGGCCTGCTCGAGGATGCTGGTGATGGTGTGGGCGTTATGGGTGGCGAACTGCGGGAAGATGCGACCGCGGGTGGCATCGGAGAGCAGGAAGCGGGCGCACACCAGGTAGGCCACGTCGGTGGCGGACTTGCGGGTGTAGACCGGGTAGCCGTCCACGCCGAGCTGCTGGGATTCCTTGATCTCGCTGTCCCAGTAGGCGCCCTTGACCAGGCGCAGGGGGATCTCGTCGCCCTGGTGTTCGGACAGGCGGTTGAGATAGTGCAGCACCGGCAGGGCACGCTTGGAATAGGCCTGAACCACCAGCCCGAACTTGCCCCAGCCGCGGCAGGTCTCGCTCTCGTAGACGGCGCGGAACACCTCCAGCGACAGCTCCAGGCGATCGACCTCCTCGGCATCGATGGTCACCGCCACGTCGCGCTCTCGGGCCATCTGGGCCAGTTCGCGGACGGTGGTCACCAGCTCGCGCAGCACCTGCTCGCGGCGGCCGAACTCATAGCGCGGATGCAGCGCCGAGAGCTTGATCGAGATCGACGGGGTGGGCGTCCTGTCGGACAGGGTCCGGCTGGTCTTGCCGACCCGCTCGATGGCACGGGCGTAGTCATCGAAGTAGCGCTGGGCGTCCCGGCGGGTGCGGGCGGCCTCGCCGAGCATGTCGTAGGAGTAGGTGTAGCCCTTGTCGAACAGCGGCTTGGAGCGCTTCAGCGCCTCGTCGATGTCGCGGCCGAGCACGAACTGCTTACCCATCACCTTCATGGCCTCGACCATGGCGCGGCGGATCACCGGCTCGCCCATGCGGTTGACCATCTTGTTGATGAAACCGGACGGCCGGCCTTCCTGGGGCTTGTCCAGGGTCACCACGCGGCCGGTCATCAGCAGGCCCCAGGTGGAGGCGTTGACCATCCAGGACTCGCTCTTGCCCAGGTGCGCCTTCCAGTCGGCGGGGCCGAGCTTGTCCTCGATCAGGGCGTCGGCGGTGGCCTTGTCGGGAATGCGCAGCATGGCCTCGGCCAGGCACATCAGCATCAGGCCTTCATGAGTATCCAGGCTGTACTGCTGGAGCAGCTCGTCGATGGTGTCGACGGCGGTGTCCATCTCGCGGATCTCGCGCACCAGCTCGGCGGTCTTCTCGGCGGTGCGGGCGAAGTCCTGGCGGCCTGCGCCGAGCGCCTGGATCAGCTCCTCGACGTAGTCGTTTTCGTCGATCACGTAGTGTTCGCTGATGCGCGCGAAGAGGGTGTCGAGATCCTGACGCCAGGTGGCGTCCTCCAGCATGTTGTTGGCGTTGAGCATGTCGTTCCCCGATGGAAGCCGGTCGTCACAGGGTCGCGATTTCGTTTCTGCGCCAGGGGCTTCGACGAAATCACGGTATCTTGCAAGCGTAGGGCCACTGCGTGAGCTCTGCTTGTCGATTCCGTTGGGGGATTTGACGAATTCGCGGATGTTGCCGTTGGATGACAGTCTTTTTTCGACCTTCGTCTAAGGTGTCGGCATGCCGCTGGCGAGATGCCGCCTCGTTGCGCGGCGCAGCTGGCTGGGAGGGTGGCCGTAGTCTCGGCGGAAGGCGCGGGACAGGGCGCTCTGGTTGGTGAAGCCGGTCAGCGCGGCGATCTCCGAGAGCGGCAGATGGCTCTCGTGGATCATCCGCCGAGCCGTCTCCAGGCGCCGACGCATCACGTAGCGCCAGGGCGAGAGGCCGGTCTGGGTGCGGAAGCGGGTGGTGAAATGCGCCTCGCTGAGGCAGGCCTGTGCCGCCAGGTCGGCGACCCGCAGACCGCCGGCGAGATGCTGATCGATATAGCGGTCGAGCGCCGCCAGATCGAGGGGGCGCCCCGTCGGCGAGGCCTCGCCGGACAGCCGGGCATGCAGCGAGCCGAGCAGGGTGGCGGCCAGGCGCTCCTGCTGCAGGCCGCTGAGTGATCCCTGGCTGGCCAGCAGCCGCAACTCCTGCAGCAGGAAATCCAGATAGCGAGCCAGCGAGGCGTCCAGGTCGAAGAAGCGCGGCGCATCGAACAGGCGCACCAGTTCGTGGTGGTGGCCGGTCAGCGACAGGGCGTTCTGGGGCAGGTCGAGGATCAGCTGATGATTGTCACCGGTGCCGGCATAGTAGTGCAGGTGGTTGGCCGGCACGATGCAGCCCGAGAACGCCGAGATGGAGCCGCCGAGACCCTCGATCTCGAAGTCTGCCCGGCCGTCGAGTCCGATCACGATCTGATGATAATCGTGAGCATGGTGATGGATGGCGGTATCGAGAGGGATCTGGCGGATGGCGCTGGTCATCGTCCGGCCTCCGGCGCGGCGTTCACGACAAGGCGACCAGTGTATCGAATTCTGCGTCGTGGCTCATTCCCGGCCTTCGCTACGCCGGTGGCGCAGGGCCGTGCGTGCGGCAAGGTGGTCGCGCAGCACGGTCAGCTCGGCGTGGCCCTCGTCGTCGAGGAGCGGCTTGCCTCGCGCCACCCGCCCGTGGCGGCCGTGATCGTCCATCAGTCGCTGGGCACGGCGGCGCACACCTTCCAGGTACTCGTCATGGCGAATCGGATAGCCAACGACGGCGTTCCACTCGTGTTCGTTGACCCGGCTGTCCAGCGCCTGATCGAACAGCGCGATCAGATGTTCGGGCTCGGTGCGGTAGCGGGGCGTGCGGGTGGTCATCAGGATGGCGACCATGCCGCCGATGATCAGCAGGCAGACGGCGAGTACAGTCAGGAATAGGGCCATGGGCATGCCGGCGGTTCGGCTCGCGACGGCGAGACGGAATGAAGGCGGGCAGGGCGTGCCTTTCCCGGGCGCATCGTCCTGCAGCGAGAACGAGCCTGGATTGTAAGGCCTCGGGCGATGGTGGGCCAGAGCGGGCGGCGGCGTGGCAGGGGCATGGCGAAAGGGGACGAGTTGACACCGTGGGCGGCAGGTGGGGCTTGTTGCCGGGGCAACCTCGGGGTCTATGCTTCAAGTGCGGGATATTCATTCACGGACCAGACATCCAGGGGGAAAAGGGCATCCCGTGCTGCTGCATGCAAGCGCCGGGATGGCCGATGCCGTCGACATGGGTAGCGTCAATCGCCTGCCGGCCTCGATGGGCCGCTATCTCGATCTGGACGACGAGGAGCAGCGCCTGCTGGCGCGGCTCGAGCATCGTGCCGCCGCGGCCGCCAAGGGGGAATGGCTGTGGGCATCCGGCGACCGGGTCGAGGACCTGTTCGTGCTTCAGGATGGCTGGGCGTGTACCTTCCGCGATACCTGCGACGGCGAGCGGCAGATCATCGAGCTACTGCTGCCGGGGGATATCGTCGGCCTGCGGGAGCTCACTTTCCCGCGGCATATCAGCGAGGCCAGGATGATCACGGCCGGCACCCTATGCCGCTTCCCGCATCATGAGATCGTCGACCTGATCGGGGCCTCGACGTCGCTGGCGATTGCGCTGTTCGCCGCCACCAGCCGTCAGGAGGCGCTGCTCGCCGAGCGCATGATGGTCAGGCTGCATCGTCCCGCACGGAGCCAGATCTGCCATCTCGTCCTCGAGACGCTGATGCGCCTCGGCAAGGTGAGTCGCGTCGTGCCGGAGTGCATTCCGTTTCCCCTCTCCCAGCAGCTGCTGGGGCAGATCCTCGGCCAGTCGTCGGTGCACATCAATCGCACCCTGATGGCCCTCGAGCGAGACGGCGTGCTGAAGAAGCATCGCGATCATGTCGTCATCCGCGACACGCGCCGGCTGCGCAAGGAAGCGGACTTCGATGGCGGCTACCTGGATGACCGCATGGATGGCCTCGCGGAGCGGCTGGCGATGCTGAAGCGCGCCTCGGCGCAGGCCGCGAGGCCGCCATTGTCGGACCGGATCGTACAGCATTCTTAACCAATGTTATGGAGGCATCTTTCTCGTCGAGGGTAGCGTTGACGAGCTGACAGCAGCGGGCCCGGCACCGTCCCCGGACCTCGCACAACGCTGGGGCGTCATATACAACGACAGGCGGAAGGCAGGGGGGAATCAGCATGTCAGCAGTCATACTGCGCGCTCGAGCGCGTGACCGGCTTGGCCGCTTGCCAGCCGGACGATGGGGGCGCTACGCGACCCGCGTCGTCATGGGGCCGGGATGCGGGGGAGGAATCTCATGAGGCCTCATCCTCTGTGTGCGCCCCAGCAGGACAGCCGCTGCCAGGGCTGTTCTCATCGCACGCGCTGCCTGCCGGTGGCGCTCGAGCTGGATGACATGGCGAGCTTCGAGACGATCATTCGGCGGCGTGCGCCGCTCAAGAAGGGCGAGCCGCTGCTGCGTCAGGGCAGCCCCTTCGTGGGAGTCTATGCGGTGCGCTCGGGAAGTCTCAAGCAGGTCACCACCGAGGGGGGCGACGACCAGCTGACCCATTTCTACCTGCCCAGCGAATTGATCGGGCTCGACGGCCTCGATGAGGGCGTCTACCCCGGGCAGGTGGTGGCCCTGGAGACGTCGACCGTCTGCGAAATCCCCTTCGACAGTCTCGATGCGCTCTCGGAGCGCATGCCGATGCTGCGGAATCAGCTCTATCGCAGCATGAGCAAGGAGATGCGCGAGGATCTGCGAATGATTCGCCTGCTGTCGCACAAGAACGCCGACCAGCGCCTCGCCACCTTCTTCGTCAACTTCTCCGACCGTTTCCGACGCCGGGGCTACTCGCCGTACAGCTTCCGGCTGTCGATGACCCGAGCGGATATCGGCAACTATCTCGGCCTGGCGGTAGAGACCATCAGTCGCGTGCTGACCCGCTTCCAGCAGCAGGGGCTGATTCGCGTCTCTGGGCGTGAGATTCATATCCTCGATCTGCCTGCACTGGTCGAGGTCAGCGAGGAGGACGAGGGCTGAGGGATGCGGGGAGGGTCGGGGTTGTAATCCTTAAGCTGCTGGATATACTGGCGAAACTGCCCTGCGGGTGTAGCTCAATGGTAGAGCAGAAGCTTCCCAAGCTTAAGACGAGGGTTCGATTCCCTTCACCCGCTCCAGCTTCCCTCCCTGCATTGTTCGAATACCGAGTCGACTCTGTCGCGCCAGCGTCTCTCGATCCCGTTTTGTGACATCGCCATGATCGTAGCCTTACCTGCAGGGCTTGCCATGTGGGGCAAGTGGCGCACCGGATAGGTAGCGTGGAATTTTTATGGCGCGGTCTGAACTTTTCCTGCCAAGACTGTCATAACAGGTGCAGACGACAGCGGCGATGGCAGTCGCTAGCACTGTCGCTCTGGCTTGCGATTCGATCCTTGACCGCCTCATCCTCGATGAGGCGGTTTTTTTATATGCGCCAAATGCCGACACCCGGCGGCGCCGGGTGTCATAAGGTGAGGGAAGGCCCGTCGGGACGTCAGGCGTGGCGCATGCGCAGGATGGCGTTGAGTACGTCGCGCCGGGTCACGATGCCCACCAGGCGTCCCTGCTCGGTGACCGGGTAGATCTTGGGCTTGGCGCCCAGCATCTCCTGGGCCAGGTCGGTGATGCTCTTGGACGGGGCCACGGAGAGCACTTCATTGCGCATCAGCTCGCTGACCAGCGGCGGTTCGTCGTCGAGGTAGGCGCTTTCCAGCAGCTTGCCGAGCACGTCCTGCTCGGAAATGAAGCCGATCAGGTGGTCGCGCTCGTCGACCACCGGTGCCCCGGGCAGCCGGTGCAGGGCCAGGCCCTGGGCCAGGGTGGTAGCGGACGTCTTGCCGGTGACCCGATAGCAGTCTCGCGACATGATCTCGCGTACGATGGTGGGAGCCTTGCTGGGCATGGCGGTTCTCCTCGTGCCGGTGAAACCTCTCGCCGGGGGCCTCGGCCCGGACGCGCCTACCGTGCTCCGCCGATGCCCATCGGACCCGGATAGAGCACGGCTTGTCTCGCGTTCATCATAGCCAACTCCCGATGCGCTGCATGTCGGCGGCCACCAACGGTTGCCGGTGCAACAGGAACCCGCCCCTTGAGACGCTGCTCCAATGAGGCACAATGCCGCCACTGTCGAGCGATGGAGATCCACCATGGATGCCCGAGAATACCTGGCCCGCAAGGGGCTGGACGGCGAGCGTGACCGCGAGCGCCCCAATACCCTGGAAGAGAAGGCCTGGGAGCGTGCCCGGGAGTCCGGTGATCATCGTCCCCGGGCGGGGACGCCTCACGACTGGGAGGACTGGGAGCGCTACCACGACGAGCTCGCCGAGGGGGCCGACGGCCTGACGCAGAAGATCGATCACGAGGCCCATCGCCAGGCCCTGGAACACGAATCGACGTCGGCACGGCCTGCGGCCTCCGCGGTCGGCGAATGGACGCCCGAGTCGGTGCCCTCGGCATCGACCGAACCTGCGCGGTCGACCGCCGAGCCGGCGTCCTCTTCTCCGTCGACATCGACGTCTTCGTCGGCATCCGAGCCGGCACCGGGTCGGCCCGAGCCCTTCGGCGCCCTGCTGGCGTTGGCGTTACTGCTGCCGCCGCTGGCCATGGGGCTTGCCGGCGGTGGTTCCCGTCGCGTGTGGATCGCCGTGGGGCTGACGCTGCTCGGCTGGCTGCCCGGCATGGCCTACGTGCTGCATACGCTGCTTCGCGCTCGCGGCTGACGGTTGGCAGGCCGGATGCCGCCGGTATAATCCCCGGCGCCTCGCTTTTCCAAATGGAGTGGAACCTTGGGCTATCTCGTCGGCATCACCGTCCTCTGGGCCTTTTCTTTTTCGCTGATCGGCGTCTATCTGGCTGGCCAGGTCGACAGCTACTTCTCGGTGATGACCCGCATCGTGCTGGCGGCCCTGCTGTTCCTGCCCTTGCTGCGTCCGCGCCTGCTGCGCGGACGCCAGCGGCTGACCCTGATGGGTCTGGGCGCCGTGCAGCTCGGCATGATGTACATCTTCTTCTATCAGTCCTTCCTGCTGCTCTCGGTGCCCGAGGTGCTGCTGTTCACGGTGCTCACGCCGCTCTATATCACCGTGCTCGACGATCTGATGTTCAAGCGTTTCTCGCCGTTTCACCTGCTGACGGCCGCCCTGGCGGTGCTGGGCGCGGCGGTGATTCGCTATCGTGGCCTGGACGGCGGCTACTGGCTGGGCTTCCTAGTGGTGCAGGGGGCGAACCTGTGCTTCGCCCTGGGTCAGGTCGGCTATCGCCGGCTCTCGGCCGGGCTGCCCGACGATCTGCCGCGGCTGTCGGTGTTCGGGTGGTTCTACCTGGGGGCTGCGGTCGTGGCGCTGCCGGCGTTCCTGCTCTGGGGCGATGCCTCGGCGCTGCCCGCCACGCCGCTGCAGTGGGGCGTGCTGGCCTGGCTGGGGCTGGTGGCCTCGGGCGTGGGCTACTTCCTGTGGAACATCGGCGCGACCCGGGTCGATGCCGGCGCGCTGGCGGTCATGAACAACGCCCTGGTGCCCGCGGGCCTGCTGGTCAACCTGCTGATCTGGAATCACGGCGCCGACCTGCCGCGCCTGGCGCTGGGCGGGGCCATCATCCTGGCTTCGCTGCTGATCAACGAGTGGTGGCAGCGCCGTCGCGCCCCGCGCAGCGCCTGAGGGCGGTTTGCCCGGCCGCCAGCCAGTCGCCATAATGAGCCGTCGCGACGCGAAGGACCCGCTCATGCACGCCTCTAATCATCAGGCCTCCAAGAAGCAGGCTTTCAAGAACATCGGCCTGATCGGCCGCCTGGGCAGCGCCAAGGTGGTCGAGACCCTCAAGCGGCTGAGCCGCTTCCTCGACGACGCCGGCTATCACGTCATCCTCGAGGATCGCACCGCCACCGTGCTGCTCGGCCACGGCCATCCCGAGGCCAGCCGCCGTCGGCTGGGCGAACTGTGCGATCTGGTGATCGTGGTCGGCGGTGATGGCAGCCTGCTTGGTGCCGCCCGCACCCTGTGCCACAGCGGCACCCTGGTGCTGGGCGTCAACCGCGGCCGGCTGGGCTTTCTCACCGACATTTCCCCCGACGAGCTCGAGGAGCGCGTGGGCGAGGTGCTGGCCGGCCAGTACGAGCTAGAGGAGCGCTTCCTGCTCGACGCCGAGCTCTATCGCGACGGCGTGCTGGTCGGCGACGGCGACGCCCTGAACGAGGTGGTGCTGCACCCCGGCAAGGCGGTGCGCATGATCGAGTTCGAGCTGTTCATCGACGACCAGTTCGTGCACAGCCAGCGCAGCGACGGCCTGATCATCGCCACGCCCACCGGCTCCACGGCCTATGCGCTGTCCGGCGGCGGGCCGATCATGCATCCTCGGCTGGAGGTCGTGACCCTGGTGCCGATGTTCCCGCACACGCTGTCGAGCCGGCCGATCGCCGTCGACGCGGCCAGCGAGATCCGCATCCACATCGGCGAGACCAACCAGACCTACCCGCATATCAGCTGTGACGGCCAGACCCGCGCCGTGGCCAAGCCCGACGACGTGCTCGTGATCCGCCGCAAGCCGCAGCGGGTGCAGCTCGTTCACCCGATGGGGCACAATTTCTACGAGGTCCTGCGCAGCAAGCTGGGCTGGAGCAACCGCCTGGGAGACTGAGGTGAGCAGAGCGCCCCTGGAAGGCTACGACCTGATCGGCGACGTGCACGGCTGCGGCGCCACGCTGGCGGCCCTGCTTGAACGCCTCGGCTACCACCAGCGTGGCGGCGTCTATCGCCATCCGCGGCGCAAGGTGATCTTCCTCGGTGACCTGATCGACCGCGGCCCGCGCATCCGCCTGGCCGTGACCATCGCCCGGCGCATGGTGGAGGAGGGCGAGGCGCTGATCGTGATGGGCAATCACGAGATCAACGCCCTGGCCTATCACCATCGTGCCCCCGCCGAGCTGGGCCGCGAATGGCTGCGCGAGCACACTCCGCGCCACAACCGCATCGTCCGCGAGACCCTCGAGCAGTACCGCGATCATCCCCAGGAGTGGGACGAGACGCTGGCCTGGTTCCTCGACATCCCGCTGTTCCTGGAGCTCGACGGCCTGCGGGTGGTGCATGCCTGCTGGGATCAGCCGCGGATCGACGAGCTTTGTGTCTCGCGCCCGGACGGCCGCATCGACCTCGATTTCCTGACCGCCGCCGTGCGCCACGGCACGCGCGAGTTCGAGATTCTCGACCGGCTCACCCGCGGCAGCCATATCACGTTGCCCGAGGGCGTGCAGATCCAGTCCGGCGACGGCTTCACCCGGCGCAGCTTTCGCGCCCATTTCTGGGCGCATCGACCCCGTACCTGGGGCGACGTGGTGTTCCAGCCCGACAACCTGCCGGGCGACCTGGAGCTGCGCCCGCTGAGCGCGGCCGAGGCCGCGCGCCTGACCCACTACGGCCCCGACGAGCCGCCGCTGTTCATCGGCCACTACTGGTGTGAGGGCATTCCGGCGCTGCCGGCGCCCAACATCGCCTGCCTGGACTACAGCGCGGTGAAGTTCGGCCGCCTGGTGGCCTATCGCTGGAGCGGCGAGGCGCGCCTCGACGCCGATAATTTCGTGTGGATTCGCGTACCCCGGGAAGAGCAGGCCCGGCCGCAGCCCTGGGAAATCGATTTCGACTGATACAAAACGTTACCTAATCACCGCGCAACGTTGCGAACTTGTCGCCCTGCGGGCCATCAGAGTAAGTGTTCCCTTGAACGATCCCTTGCTCTTGTCCGGCGGCCCCCTCCGCCGGACTTTTTATTGGGCGCCCGGTGGGTACCCGCCCCGACCCGCCCAGTTCGCCCCGTGATGCGCCCGCCAGAGGAGAGACCATGTATCGGGTGATGCTGCTGCCCCGCGACACCGACACCCGCGAGTTGCGTCAGGCCCTCTGGGCACATCGCATCGGCCATCGCTACACCGACGAAGCGGAGGGACAGGTGCTGTGGCTGGTCGATCCCCGCCAGCAGGAGACCATGCAGCGCCTGGTGCTGCGCTGGCAGCGCGGCGAGTCGCTGATGCCGGAGGGGGGGAAGGTGCTTCGCCCGCGGGGCGAGACGCCGGACTGGCTGGCGTCGTTGCGTCAGGTGCCGGTGACCGCGGTCGCGATGGGGCTGTGCCTGGCGGTGTTTGCGGTGATGAGCGTGCTCGGGGACCGTGTGATCGCTGCCATGACCATCGTGCCGGTGGGTGTGGCCGGCGGCCAGCTGGCCTTCGGCAGCCTAGGTGAGATGCTGGCCTCCGGGCAGGTGTGGCGGCTGCTGTCGCCTGCCTTCCTGCACTTCGGCTGGATGCATCTGATCTTCAACATGCTGTGGCTGTGGGTTTTTGGCCGTCAGGTCGAGTCGCTCCACGGCCGCGGGCGCATGCTGACGCTGCTGCTGGCCGCCGGCATCGGCGGCAACCTGGCCCAGTACGCTACCGGCACGGTGCTGTTCGGCGGCATGTCGGGCGTCGACTTCGCGCTGCTCGGCTACGTCTGGCTGATGGCGCGGCGGCGCCCGGACGACGGCTTCTTCGTGCCCCAGATGCTGGTGGTGTTCATGCTCGGCTGGATGGTCTTCACCATGACCGACGTGGCCGACCTGTTTGGCTTCGGCAACGTGGCCAACGAGGCGCACCTGGGCGGGCTGGTCGTGGGACTATTGTTTGGCTGGTATCATTCTCGGGCGCGCCGTGCCCGGCGCTGATCTCCCGTTACGTTTCCTCCAGAGAAGCCTGCCATGAGCGATATGACCTTCGAGCGCATGATCCAGCAGATGACGCCGGCCATCTACGAGAGCCTCAAGCAGGCGGTGGCCCTGCGCAAGTGGCCGGACGGCCGCTTTCTGACCGCCGAGCAGACCGAGCTGTGTCTCGAGGCGGTGATGCGCTACGAGGCCGAGAACAACGTGCCCGCCGAGGAGCGCGTCGGCTATCTGGAACGCCGCACCTGCGGCGCCGACAGCAGCGGTGCCGGGGTCTCCCCGCAGCAGGCCGGCCTCGGTCGGGACGTCGGCCGTGGCTGATGCCGTTGCTCTGACGGGCTGCCTGACCAAGATGGCCGTGGAGCCGGGTTCCCCGGCGCGCTACACGCTGCGCGCCGGCGACGAGCGCCTCGACCTCAATGCCCGGCTCGGCCAGCCGCTGCGGCTGACCTGGACCGGCGCCATCGCCTGCACCCACTGCGGGCGGGCGACGAAGAAGAGCTTCGGCCAGGGCCACTGCTACCCCTGCTTCAAGAAGCTGGCGAGCTGCGACAGCTGCATCATGAAGCCCGAGCAGTGCCACTACTTCCAGGGCACCTGCCGCGAGCCCGAATGGGGCGAGAGCCACTGCTTCCGGCCTCACGTGGTCTACCTGGCCAACGCCTCCGGGCTCAAGGTCGGCATCACCCGCGACACCCAGGTGCCGACCCGCTGGCTCGACCAGGGCGCCGTCCAGGCGCTGCCGATTCTCGAGGTCGACTCCCGCCAGCAGTCCGGCTTCGTCGAGGTGCTGTTCAAGGACGAGGTCTCGGATCGCACCAACTGGCGCGCCATGCTCAAGGGCGACACCATGGAGCTCGACCTGCCCGGCGAGCGCGACCGCCTGCTCGAGCGCCTCGCGCCGGGGCTGCTCGAATTGCGCGAGCGCTTCGGCCATGACGCCATCCGCGAGCTCGACGCCGCACCCTGGGCCTTCGAATATCCGGTGCTGGAGCATCCCACCAAAGTGGTCTCGCACAACTTCGACAAGCAGCCCGAGGTCGCCGGCACCCTGCTCGGCATCAAGGGCCAGTACCTGATCCTCGACAGCGGCGTGATCAACCTGCGCAAGTTTACGGGCTACGAGGTCACCGTCGAGGCCTAGGCACCGCCAGGCCCGAGTGAGATGTGTGGCTGCGCTATGCTCGGGAGGTGATCCGCACGAGGAGCCTCCCATGAGCGAGATGCGCGCCATGCGCCTGCACGCAGCCCACCAGCCGCTGCGCCTCGAGCGCGTGCCGATTCCCGAGCCCGGCCCTGGCGAGGTCCGGGTCCGGGTGCTGGCCTGCGGGGTGTGCCGCACCGACCTGCACGTGGTCGACGGCGAGCTGGAGCATCCCAGGCTGCCGCTGATTCCCGGCCATGAGATCGTCGGCGTGGTCGATGCGCTAGGGGAGGGTGTCGCCGGGCTTGAGACAGGGTTTGAGAGAGGCCAGCGGGTCGGCGTGCCCTGGCTGGGCTGGACCTGCGGCAAGTGCGAGTCCTGCCGGGCCGGGCGCGAGAACCTCTGCGAGCGCGCCGAGTTCACCGGCTACACCCGTGACGGCGGCTACGCCGAGTACTGCGTTGCCGATGCCCGCTACTGCTTCTCGCTCGACGACGATGATGCTCAGGCCGCCGCCCCGCTGCTGTGTGCGGGGCTGATCGGCTATCGCACCTGGCGGCTGGCCGGCGGCGACGCACCCCGGCGGCTGGGCCTCTACGGCTTCGGCGCCGCGGCGCATATCCTGGCCCAGCTGGCACTCTCTCGCGGCCAGATCCTCTATGCCTTCACCCGCCCCGGCGACCGCGAGGCCCAGGCCTTCGCCCGGCGTCTCGGCGCCGTCTGGGCAGGCGGCAGCGACGAGGCCCCGCCCGAGCCGCTGGACGCCGCCCTGCTGTTCGCCCCGGTGGGCGAGCTGGTGCCGATCGCGCTGTCCCACGTGCGCCCCGGCGGCACCGTGGTCTCCGGCGGCATTCACATGAGCGACATCCCGTCCTTTCCCTACCGGCTGCTGTGGCAAGAGCGCAGCGTCAGGTCGGTGGCCAATCTCACCCGTCGCGACGGCGACGAGTTCCTCGCGCTGGCGCCGAAGGTGCCGATCCGCACCGAGACCGTCGCCTATCCGCTGGAAGATGCCAATCGCGCCCTCGACGACCTGCGCGCCGGGCGCCTGTCCGGCGCCGCGGTGCTGGTGCCCTGACGCACAAAAGCCGAACCGGGCGGCCCGGTTCGGCGTCTGCTGGATGGCTCAGGTCGCTCAGGAAGGGAAGGAGAACTGCGCTCCCTCGCGGACGCCGGTCGACGGCCAGCGCTGGGTGACGGTCTTGCGCCGGGTATAGAAGCGCACGGCGTCCGGGCCGTAGGCGGAGAGGTCGCCGAACAGCGAGCGCTTCCAGCCGCCGAAGCTGTGGTAGGACACCGGCACCGGCAGCGGCACGTTGATGCCGACCATGCCCACCTGGATGCGGTCGCTGAAGTAGCGGGCCGCCTCGCCGTCGCGGGTGTAGATGCAGGTGCCGTTGCCGTACTCGTGGTCGTCGATCAGTTTCATGGCGGCTTCCATGGAATCGACGCGCACCACCAGCAGCACCGGCCCGAAGATCTCCTCGAGGTAGCAGGTCATGTCCGGCGTCACGCGGTCGATCAGGGTGCCGCCGACGTAGAAGCCCCGCTCGTGCCCCGGCACCTGGACGCCGCGACCGTCGACGACGATCTCGGCGCCCTGTTGGGCGGCGCTGTCGATGTAGCCGCAGACCTTCTCCTTGTGTGCCTTGGTGATCACCGGGCCGAAGTCGTTGTCGGCATCATGGAAGGGGCCGACCTTCAGCGAGGTCATCTGCGACTGCATCTTGGCAATCAGGGCATCGGCGGCCTCGTCGCCCACCGCCACGGCCACCGACAGCGCCATGCAGCGCTCGCCGGAGGAGCCGAAGGCGGCCCCGGTCAGCGAGCTGACCACGTTGTCCATGTCGGCATCGGGCATCACGATGGCGTGGTTCTTGGCGCCGCCCAGCGCCTGGCAGCGCTTGCCGTTGGCGCTGGCGCGGCCGTAGATATATTCCGCTATCGGCGTCGAGCCGACGAAGCTGACCGCCTGGACGCGGCCGTCGTCGAGCAGGGTATCGACGGCCTCCTTGTCGCCGTTGACCACGTTGAGCACGCCGGCGGGCAGGCCCGCCTCCAGTGCCAGCTCGGCGATGTAGAGGGTGGAGGTCGGGTCGCGCTCGGAGGGCTTGAGCACGAAGGTGTTGCCGCAGGCGATGGCCATCGGGTACATCCACAGCGGCACCATGGCCGGGAAGTTGAACGGCGTGATGCCCGCGACCACGCCCAGCGGCTGGAAGTCGCTCCAGGAATCGATGCCGGGGCCGGTGTTCTTGCTGTACTCGCCCTTGAGCAGTTCCGGCGCGCCGCAGGCGTACTCGATGTTCTCGATGCCGCGCTGCAGTTCGCCCCTGGCGTCGTGGACGATCTTGCCGTGTTCCTGGCCGATCAGCCGGCAGATCTCATCGGCGTTCTGCTCCAGCAGTGCCTTGAAGCGGTACAGGATGCGGGCCCGCTTGGCCGGCGGGGTATCGCGCCATGCCGGGAAGGCGGCCTGGGCGGCGGCAATGGCCTGCTCGACGGTGGCCTTGCTGGCCAGGGCGACCTGGCCGCCGACCTCGCCGGTGGAGGGGTTGTAGATGTCCTGGGTGCGCGCGTCGTCGTCGACCCGGGTGCCGTTGATCAGATGGCCGAGTGTGGTCATGTATTACCTCTTGAATGCAGCTTCTAGGAGAAAGATTTGGTGCTGACGGACCGATGCGCTGTTGCGTCGACAAGCCTCCGCGAGGGCGCTGTAAACCCTTCACTGGGCGCCACATCCGCCATCCATGGGGGTGCCCCCCGCTTCGCCTTGTCCCCGGCGCGCATCTCAGGGGCGCCTGATTCAATCCTGCTCGCCGATGGCGTCGCCCAGGGTATTGATGAGCCGGTCGATCTCTTCGCGTTCGACGATGAAAGGCAGGCCGAGCTGGATGGTGTCGCCGCCGTAGCGCACGTAGAACCCCTTGTCCCAGCACTTCATGGCGATCTCGTAAGGGCGCCGGGCCGGCTCGCCGGGGTAGGACTCGATCTGCAGGGCACCGGCGAGGCCGTAATTTCGGATATCGCTGATGTAGCGTGTGCCCTTGAGGCCGTGCAGAGCGTTCTCGAAGATCGGCGCCATCTCCTTCACCCGTTCGATCAGGCGATCGTTCTCGAGCACGTCGAGCGATGCCAGCGCCGCGGCGCAGGCCACCGGATGGCCCGAATAGGTGTAGCCGTGGGGCAGTTCCATCATGTAGTCGGGGCCGCCCTGCTCCATGAAGGTCTGGTAGATCTCGCCCTTCACGATGACGCCGCCCATGGGCACCGCGCCGTTGGTGAGCTGCTTGGCGACGTTCAGGATATCCGGCACCACGCCGAACTCCTCGGCGCCGGTCATCGACCCCATGCGGCCGAACCCGGTGATCACCTCGTCGAAGATCAGCAGTATGTCGTGCTGGTCGCAGATCTCGCGCAGGCGCTTGAGATACCCCTTGGGAGGTGGGATCACCCCGGCGGAGCCGGCCAGCGGCTCGACGATCACCGCGGCGATGTTGGAGGCATCGTGCAGGGCGATCAGTTCCAGCAGCTCGTCGGCACGTTCGGCGCCGCGCTCCGGCATGCCACGGGTGAAGGCGTTTTCCTTGAGCAGGGTATGGGGCAGGTGGTCGGCATCCACGCCCTGGCCGAACAGGCTGCGGTTAGCGCCGATGCCGCCGAGGCTGAAGCCGCCGAAGTTGACCCCGTGATAGCCCTTGGAACGGCCGATCAGCTTGGTCTTGGTCGGCTGGCCCTTCTTGCGCCAGTAGGCGCGGGCGATCTTCAGCGCGGTGTCGGCGCTCTCCGAGCCGGAGCCGGTGAAGAAGACGTGGTCGAGCCCCTCGGGCGTCAGCTCCCGCATGCGATGGGCCAGCTCGAACGCCTTGGGGTGGCCGTACTGGAAGGCGGGGGCATAGTCCAGCTCGCCGAGCTGTCGGGATACCGCCTCGGCGATCTCCGGACGGCAGTGGCCGGCGCCGCAGGTCCACAGCCCCGAGAGGCCGTCGAAGACGCGTCGTCCCTCGGCGTCGGTGAGATAGCTGCCCCGGGCGCCGGTGATGATGCGCGGATCGCGCTTGAACTGGCGATTGCCGGTATACGGCATCCAGTAGGCGTCCAGCTGTTCGTCGGTCAGGCCGGCGGCCTGTCGGGAGAAGCGATCTGACATGGCACCACCCTCGTTGGTCGTTGTCGTGTGCGTGGCCGTTCAGGATCAGCCTGGTGGAGCACCTGAATAAGTTAAATTCCGCTCTATTGAATTTCATGTAAGCAGAGGGTTAACTTTTTGGGCGCGTCCGGCCTCGGTCGCGCGCCCAACCCAGCGGAGACCATGTCGTGACACGTCGCAGTGAGACCCTGAGCGGACAGCTTGTCGATGCGGATCTGAGGCTGCTGCGCATCTATCGCAAGGTCGTGGAGTGCGGCGGCTTCTCCGCCGCCGAGGTGGAGCTGAACATCAGCCGCGCGGCGATCAGCATGGCCATGAACGATCTGGAAACGCGGCTTGGCATGCGGCTCTGCCAGCGCGGGCGCGGCGGCTTTGCCCTGACCGACGAGGGCGCCGAGGTCTTCGAGGCCACCCTGCAGCTGCAGGCAGCGGTAGAGGGCTTTCGTACCCGGATCAACGGCCTGCACGCCCATCTTCGCGGCGAGCTCAACATCGGCATCACCGACAACCTGGTGAGCATGCCCGAGATGCACATCACCCACGCGCTCAGCGCGCTCAAGGAACGCGGCCCCGAGGTGCGCATCAACATCCGCATGATGCCGCCCAGCGACATCGAGCTGGGGGTGCTCGACGGGCGCTTGCACACCGGCGTGATTCCGTCGCTCAAGCCGCTCGCCGGGCTCGAGTACCTGCCGCTGTACGCAGAGGCCTCGCGGCTCTACTGCGCCGTCGGCCATCCGCTGTTCGATGTCGCCGAGGTGACGGAGCGTCAGCTGGCCGAATGCGATGCGGTGGTGCCGGCCTATGCCCAGACGCCGGAGATCAAGGCCTGTCAGGAACCGCTCAGGGCGGCCGCTTCGGCCAGCGACCGCGAAGGCATTGCCTTCCTGATCCTGTCCGGTCGCTATATCGGCTACCTGCCGAACCACTATGCCGAGCGCTGGGTGCGCGATGGGCGAATGCGGGGGCTGAATCCCGAGACCCGGCACTACCTGACCCGCTACAGCGCCATCACCCGCAAGGGGTCGCCGCCCAATCTGGTGCTGGAGAGCTACCTCGAAGAGCTGAATAGACAGATCGAAGGCGAGGGACGGGCCTAGTCCAAAAGGCGAGGGGCGGGGCTAGTCGAACAGCTCGCCTTGGCGGCGCGGCGGACGGAAGGACTCGCAGTCCAGAGAGGGCAGCCCGGGAAAGCCGAGCCGTCGGTAAGCCTGGCGAAAGCGCTGCTCGAGCAGGTCGGCGAACACCCCCTGGCCGCGCATGCGGTGGCCGAAGCGCGAGTCGTAGTCGCGCCCGCCGCGGCACTGCCGGATCAGGCTCATCACCTTGGCGGCCCGATCGGGATAGTGCTGTACCAGCCAGTCCTCGAACAGCGGTGCTACCTCCCGCGGCAGGCGCAGCAGCATCCAGCGCGCATCCATGGCGCCGGCGTTCCTTGCGGCTTCCAGCAGTCGCTCCAGTTCGTGATCGGTCAGCCCCGGAATCACCGGCGAGACCAGCACGCCCGTCGGTATCCCGGCCTCGGTAAGCGTCTCGATCATCTTCAGACGCGTCGCCGGGGCGGCGGTGCGGGGCTCCAGGGTGCGCTTCAGGTCGGTGTCCAGGCTGGTCAAGCTGATCAGCACTCGCACCAGCCGCCGCTCGGCCAGTTCGGCGAGCAGGTCGCGATCGCGCAGCACCAGCGCGCCCTTGGTCACCAGGGTGACGGGATGGCGGCATGTGAGCAGGAATGCCAGCAGTCGGCGCGTGGTGCCGCGCTCGGCCTCCAGTGGCTGGTAGGCGTCGGTGTTGCCGGCCAGATTGATCGGGCGGCATTCGTAGCCGGGGCGGGCCAGCTCCTCTTCCAGACGCTCGACCAGGCCGAGGCGGGCGATCAGCCGGGTCTCGAAGTCGAGCCCGGGGGAGAGATCCCAGTAGGCGTGGCTGGGGCGGGCGTAGCAGTAGATGCAGCCGTGCTCGCAGCCGCGGTAGGGATTCAGCGAGCGGTCGAAGGGCAGGTCCGGCGAGCGGTTCCAGGCCAGCGCGCTGCGGGCCCGCTCCTTGGTGACCTCGGTGGCCAGCCGCTCGGGCACGGCTTCCTGCCACCAGCCGTCGTCGACGGCTTCCACCCGGGTGGGAGCGAAGCGGTTGTCGGGATCGAAGGTGGCGCCGCGGCCCTTGCGGGCCACGGCGTTCGAGAATGACGTCGCCATGCCGGCTTCCTTATGCTGTCTATATATACAGTGTAGCGGCGATGGCGGCATCATTCATCCCGGCGGCCTAGCCGGAGGGCGCGTCGGTGTCCGTGGGGCTGGCATAGGGATTGTCCGGCATCAGTTGACGCGGCAGCGGCGCGCGTCGGGCGTCTTCCTTGGGGCCGTAGTGCTCGGCCAGATAGTCGAGGATGGTCGCTTCCATCTCAGGGCGGAACGGCCACAGGCCCTGGGTGTCCTGCATCCAGCGGATCAGCTGCTCCCAGTGGTTGCGCGAGCCACTGTTCTGGGTGATCAGCCTGGCGGAGTGGCACACCGTGCAGTTCGCCTTGACCACCTGCCAGCCCTCGGCCTGGATCAGGCCGCTGTCCGGATCGGTGGCCGGTGCGTCGTCCTGGGCCCAAGCCCCTTGAAAAGCGCCTCCCTGAAAGGAGACCCCGATGGACAGCAGCAGCGCCGCGGCCAGCGCCGGATGCCGGCGGGAGTTGGTGCGTGTCATGGCATTCCCCCTAGGCCACCTGAACGGCGATGCGGTGGCAGGCGTTGTTGAGATAGCCCTTGGGATTCCAGCCCGGCACGACCATGGGCTGCGTGCGTCCCTGGCTGTCGGTGGCCTTGGCCCAGACCTCGTAGTAGCCGGGCTCGGGGACGTCCAGGGCGCTGGTCCAGCGCTGCCAGGCCAGGCGGTTGGGCGCGGCGCCGAGCTCGGCCGGCTGCCAGGTGGCGCCGAAGTCGATCGAGACGTGGACCGCCTCGACCGCGAGATCGCCGGCCCAGGCGTGGCCGCGCACCGTCAGCGGCTTGCCCAGGGGGTGGGTGATGCCGGACTTGGGGAAGGTCACCAGCGACTTCACCGGCATCGACTGGATGGTCTCGAAGTCCTCCAGCGGCACGTCGGTGCCGGGGGCGACCGGATGCTTCGGCACGCTGTAGGAGGGCGCGCCCATCTTGGGACCATCGTGCTTGCGGTTGCGGATCACGATGCGCTCGAGCCACTTGCCCGACACCGAGCCGGGCCAGCCGCCGCACACCAGACGCAGCGGATGCCCGTTCAGGTAGGGGATGTCGGCATCGTTCATCGCCCAGGCGATCAGCGACTCGTCCTCCAGCGCCTTGTCCATCGGCACGCCACGCGAGATCGGTGCCTTGCTCGGATCGCCGCTGGCATGGGCGTCGGCGCCGTAATAGCCCACGTAGACGGCGTCGTCGGCGATGCCACAGGCCTCCAGCACGTCGCGCAGCCGCACGCCGGTGAAGCGCGGGCAGGCCACCGCGCCGGTGGTCCACTGGTTGCCGCTGGCCGCCGGCACGTATTCGCTGCGGCCGTTGCCACCGCACTCCACCTGCAGCTGGTAGGTGTGATGCTCGAAGCGCTCCTTGAGTTCGGCGATGGAGAAGGTCATGGGCGTCACGCAGGATTCCCCGGCGACCTCCAGCCGCCAGGCGGCGACGTCGATGGCGTCCATCGCTGGCGGAATGCCGTTGTTGCGCACGAACATGCGTTCGGCAGGGGTGACGTCATCGTCGAGCAGGTGGGCCGGCGTCTCGGCGTTGATCGGCCGGTCGTTGAGCACCGTCAGGCCCTCCTTGCCCTGCAGCGTGAAGGGCTCATCGCTCTGGGCCAGGGCGGCGGGAATCAGCCCGCCGGGCATGCGGTCGGCGAAGGGAATCTGGGCGCCCACCGCGGCGGCCATCGCCAGCAGGCTGGAGCGCTTGAGGAAACCGCGTCGGGTGACGGGATCGACGTCGCGGCCCCAGAGCAGTCGGTCGGCATTTTGCGGGTCTTCGGCGTAGAGCTCATGGAGGCCGCGGGTGCGTGGAAGCTTCCTGGTCATGTCGCTGACTCCTGAAGCGCCCGGCGGGCGGCGCAGGCGTCGAAGGCCGGGCTGTTGTCGTGAGCGGTTGTCGTGGGAGCGCACTATGAAGGACAGACAGACGCGCTCGCCTGTCACGGTCTGGCCTTGATCAGCTTAGGCAGTGTCTGAAAGCTCGGCGAGCGCAGGCACTTTTCAGACGCTGCCGAGGTCCGCGTTGTCGAGTCCGCCTCTGATAGAATGCCTGCCTCGACAAGGACGCCCGGAGCCCGCCATGAACGACATCCTGCCCCAGATCGCCCTGCTCGATGCCGCCTGCGCCGGACGCGTCACGCGCTATCTCGATACCCTGACCAAGCCGCCGGGCAGCCTGGGACGTCTGGAGGCGCTGGCGGTGAGCCTGGCCGGGATCACCGGCGAGGACTTCCCGCGGGTGGCGCCGCCCGCAGTGGTGGTGTTTGCTGCCGACCACGGCGTGGCGGCGGAGGGCGTCTCGGCCTTTCCTCAGACGGTGACGGCGCAGATGGTGGCCAACTTCGTCGCCGGCGGCGCGGCGATCAACGCCTTCTCGCGCCGCATCGGCGCCCGGATGGAGGTGGTCGACGTGGGCGTGGCCAATGCGCTGCCCGCCGAGGGCGTCGTCCAGGAGCGCATCCGCTCCGGCACCGGCAACCTGGCTCGCGAGGACGCCATGAGCCGCGACGAGGCGCTGGCCGCCATCGCCGCCGGCCGTCGCGCCGCCGAGCGGGCCGCCAAGGCGGGCTGCCGCTGCCTGATCGCCGGCGAGATGGGCATCGCCAACACTACCGCCAGCAGCGCCATGCTGGCCGCGCTGACCGGCGTGCCGGTGGCCGAGCTGGTCGGCCCGGGCACCGGCGTGGCCGGCGAGGCGCTGGTCCACAAGTGCGCGGTGATCGAGGCGGCGCTTTCCAAGCGCGCGCCGGACCCCGACGATCCGCTGGACGTGCTCGCCCGGCTGGGCGGGCTCGAGATCGCCGCCATGGCCGGGGCCTACCTGGAGGCGGCGGCCAGGCGCCTTCCCTGTCTCGTCGACGGCTTCATCGCCACGGTGGCCGCCCTCACGGCCTGCCGGCTCGCCCCGGCGCTGCGCCCCTACCTGATCTTCGGCCATCGCTCCCGCGAGCCCGGCCACGCCCACGCCCTGGCGGCGCTGGACGCCGAGCCGCTGCTGGCCATGGAACTCTGCCTGGGCGAGGGCAGCGGTGCGGCCCTGGCCTATCCGCTGCTCGAGGCGGCCACGGCGATGCTCGCCGAGATGGCCACCTTCGACGCCGCCGGCGTCGACGACCGCAGCGAGCACGAGGAGCCTCGAGCATGACGCTGGATCCGCTGTCCTGGGAGCTGCTGGCGCTGATCGGCGCGGCGCTGGCCATCGACCTCGTGCTGGGCGACCCGGCCTGGCTGCCCCATCCGGTGGTGGGCATCGGCCGGGCGATCGCGAGGCTCGAGCGCGCCTGGAACCATGGTCCCGCCGAGGCTCGCCGTCGGCGCGGCGTATGGTTGGCGGTGGTGGTGGTCGGTGGCACCTGGGCGCTGGTCTGGGGCCTGCTGACGGTGCTGGCCTGGCTGTCGCCGGCGCTGTCGCTTGCCGCCGAGCTCGTGCTGCTGGCCACGGCCTTCGCCACCCGCGGGCTCGCCCAGGCGGCCCGGGCGGTGGCCGCGCCGCTCGGGCAGGGCGACCTGCCGGCGGCCCGCCGCGCGCTGGGTGGGATCGTCGGCCGCGATACCGAGACGCTGGACGAGGCGGGGCTGTCCCGCGGTGCAGTAGAGACCGTGGCCGAGAACACCGTGGACGGCATCACCGCGCCGCTGTGCTGGGCGCTGCTCGGCGGCGCGCCGCTGGCGCTGGCCTACAAGGCGGTCAACACGCTGGATTCCATGGTCGGCTATCGCAGCCCGCGCTTCGAGGACTTCGGCCGCGCCTCGGCGCGCCTCGACGACGCCGTCAACTGGGTGCCGGCGCGGCTCACGGTCCTGGCCATGTGGCTGGCCGCGCGGCTCGTCGTCGGCGGCCGCACGCAGGGGGCCATGGCCGCCACCCGCCGCGAGGCGCCGCGTCACCCGAGCCCCAACGCCGGCTGGCCCGAGGCCATGGTGGCGCACCTGCTGGGCGTCCAGCTCGGCGGGCTCAACCACTACGACGGTCGCCCCTCGCATCGCGCCGTCCTCGGCCGCGCGCTGGAGCCGCTGACCGTCGCCCATATCGAACGCGCCATCCATCATATGCACGGCGGCTGGATCGGCGTGCTGGCGCTGCTGGCGCCGCTGGTGCTGCTGCGGGAGTGGCTGGCATGACGGCACACGCAGGACCGGATACGAACAGCACACCGGGCTGGCCCGCCCACGGCGGGCGCATCGCGCCGCTGCTGGCGCGCTTCGGGCTGCCGGCCGACCACCCGGTGATCGACGTCAGCGCCAACCTCAATCCGCTGGGGCCGCCGTCCTGGCTGGGCGAGTGGGTGAGCGACTGGCTGAGTGAACCCTCGACCGGCGCCGGCGAGTCGCTGGCCCGCTATCCGGACCCGGACGACGACCGCGCGCGTCGCGCCATCGCCGCCCACGACGGCGTGGCACCGGAGCGGGTGCTGGTCACCAACGGCGGCATCGAGGCGATCCATCTCGCCGCCGCGCTGCATGCCGGCGGCCGGGCGCTGGTGATCGAGCCGACCTTCAGCGAGTATGCCCTGGCCTGCGGTCGGCACGGCCTTTCCGTCGAGCGGCTGGCGCTGGAAGCGCCCGAGTTCCGGCTCGATCCCGACGCCGCCGAGGCCGCCCTGGCCGGTGTCGATGTGGCCTTCCTGTGCCGGCCCAACAATCCCACCGGCACGCTGATTCCGCGCGCCGAGGTCGAGCGGCTGCTGGCGCGGGCCGACGAGACCGGCAGCACCCTGGTGGTGGACGAGGCCTTCGTCGACTTCACCGAGCGCGACGAGCGCCTCACGCCGCTGCTCGAGCGGTCGAGCCACCTGCTGCTGCTGCGTTCGCTGACCAAGCTCTATGACGTGCCGGGGCTCCGGCTCGGCTACCTGCTCGGCGCCCCCGAGGCCGTCGCGCGGCTGGCCACGCTGCAGATGCCGTGGAGCGTCAACGCCCTGGCCCTCGGGCTCGCGGCGCCGCTGCTCGCCGACGCGGACTATCTGGCCCGGACCCGTGCCTGGCTCGCGGCCGAGCGCGACCTGCCCGAGCGCGTGCGGGCGCTGGGCCACACGGTGCCGGAGACCCACGCCAACTTCCTGTTACTGCGCGGCGGGAGCGACGCCGAGGAAGCGGGGGCGCTGTTCGCCTTCCTGCTCGAGCGTGGGCTGCTGGCCCGCCACACCCACGGCTTTCCCGGTCTCGACGGCGCCTGGCTGCGCCTGGCGCTGCGCGGCGCCGACGACAACGTCCGGCTGCTCGAGGCGCTCGCGGCATGGCGGCGGCCATGATCGCCTTCGTCTCCGGCGGGGCCCGCTCAGGCAAGAGCGGCGTGGCCGAGGCGCTGACGCGCGAGGCGCACGCGGCCCGCGGCGGGGAGCGCTACTATCTCGCCACCGCCCGGGCCGGCGACGGCGAGATGGCCGCCCGCATCGCCCGCCATCGCCGCGAGCGCGGCGACGACTGGCTGACCCGCGAGCCGCCGCTGGCCTTCGCCGAGGCGCTCGCCACGATGCCCCCGGGCAGCACGGCGCTGCTCGACTGCCTGACCCTGTGGGCCAGCCGGGTGATGTTCGAGGCCGGATTCTCCGAGGCCGAGGCCGAGGGCCGGGCGATGCTGGCGGCCGGGCTCGACGAGGCCCGCCGCCGCGACCTCGCCCTGGTGGTGGTCTCCAACGACCTCAACGAGGATCTGCCGCCCCGCGATGCCCTGGTGTGGCGCTACCTGGCCTTCCTGCAGGCCCTGCACCGCGATCTGGCCGCGGCGTCGGACCGCGTGATCGAGGTGGTGGCCGGCCGCGCCATCGACTGGAAAGGAGACGCTTCATGAAGGACGCGGGCTTCGGCGCGCTGCTGGCGATCCAGTTTCTGACCCGGCTGCCGGTGACGCTGGCCTGCCCCTGGACGCCGGCCACCCGGCGCTGGGCGGCGCGGGCCTATCCGCTGGTCGGCGCCCTGGTCGGGGCCATCGTGGCCCTTGCCGGCACGCTGCTCGAGGGGTGGCTGCCGCTGCCGCTGCTCACGCTTGCCCTGCTCAGCCTGTGGGTGGCGCTGACCGGCGGGCTGCACCTCGACGGCCTGATGGACCTGGCCGACGCGCTGGGCAGCAACGCCCCGCTCGAGAAGCGCTGGGCGATCATGAAGGACCCGCAGGTCGGCAGCTTCGGCATGCTGGCGCTGGTCTTCCAGCTGGCCTGGAAGGCGGCGCTGCTGTGGGCGCTGCTGGCCGCCGGGGCGAGCCCCTGGTGGCTGGTGCCGGTGGTAGCGCTGGGCCGGCTGGCCGCGGTCGGCCTGCTGGTGAGCCAGCCCGCCGCCCGCGCCGAGGGCCTGGCCCACGCCTGGCAGCAGAGCCTCGGCCGGCGCGACCTGGCGCTGGCGGCGCTGCCGGCGCTGGCGTGTCTCGTGTTCGTGCCCGCGCTGGCCTGGCTGCTGGCCGGGCTGGCGGGCTTCGTCATCATCTACGGCCGGGCGGTGCGCCGGGCCTTCGGCGGCATCAACGGCGACATCGTCGGCGCCGCCATCGAAGGAGGAGAACTATGGCTGCTGCTGATCGCCTGGAGCTGGTGGTCGTTCGTCATGGCCTGACCCGTTGGAACAGAGAACGCCGCTACCAGGGCCACCGTGACATCCCGCTGCTGCTGCCGGACGCCGAGCCCGATCTCGACCGCCTGCGCGAGGCGCTGGCCGAGGTCGCCTTCGACGCCGTGCACTGCAGCGACCTGACCCGCTGCCGCCAGACCCTGGCCCATGTGCTCGAAGGGCGAGCCGATCCTGTGCCAAGCCTCGATGCCCGGCTGCGCGAGCTGGCCTTCGGCGACTACGAGGGCCGGACCTGGGCCGAGCTCAAGGACGACCCCGACTATCGCGCCTGGGTCGACAGCCAGGGCCAGCTGGCCACGCCCGGCGGCGAGTCCGCCGACGACCTCTGGGCGCGGCTCTCGGCCTGGCTCGAGGAGGTGCTGGCCGAGGCGCGGACGGCGGGCCATCGCCGGGTGCTGGCGGTGAGCCACGGCGGTGCCATCCGCGAGCTGCGCCGGCGCCTGGAGGCGGCGGATTTCTGGGACGGCGTGGTCGGCCAGGCCCAGGGGCGTCTCTTTACGTTCACACTCGAGGAGGACGGCTGGACATGCAGCTCTTCATCGGCGGTGCCTGCGCCGGCAAGCGCGACCTCGTAGCCGCACGCTTCCCCGACGCCGGCTGGTCTCGGATCGACGAGATGGGACTCGACGGCGCCGAGCACCATCTTCGCCCGGGCGCGGTGCGGGTGCTGACCGGCTGGACGCGCTGGCTGGCGCAGGCGCTCGCCACAGAGCCCGACGACGACCGGCTGCGCGAGCGGCTGGTCGCGGCGCTCGACGCGCTGAGGAACGCCGAGCGCGAGGCGAGGGGAGAGATCGTGCTGATCCTGCCCGAGATGGGCCGCGGCATCGTGCCCATGGACGCGGCGGACCGGCGCCTGCGCGACCTGGCCGGCTGGCTGGCCCAGGACGCCGCCGCCCGCGCCGACGCGGTCTGGTACGTGCGCCATGGCCTCGCGCGCCGGTTCTAGGTGTCTAGGTGAAGGCGAGGCCAGCGAGTGAGGGGCACTGGGGACGGCTCGTAGCGGGGGTTTTTGCCAGGGATGGCAAAAGTTAGCGCCCAGGGATGGGTTCACAGCGCCCCGCGTAGAGCCGTCACCGGAATAGCCCCGAGCGTATCGGTTGGCGGCGGCACTGGAGCAGAATCCCATGCCGCGTTGACGCCCCGGTGGGCGATTGCTAGCTTACGCCGCACTCTCAGGTGACCCGCCAGTCTGCCCTGTCGGCAGGCGCAAAAGGCCCCGACAAGAAGGACCAGGGTAAACGGGAAGTCGGTGATCCAGTCCGACGCTGCCCCCGCAACGGTGATCGAGTCAGCCACCGCCACATGCCACTGTGCCACGCACGGGAAGGCGGCGGTGACGAGGCGCACAGGCGCCTGCTCGTCAGCCCGGAGACCGGCCCGAGAGCCAACGCCGCGATGCACAGATCGTCTCGCGGCTCGATAACAACCGAGACGCCGTGCGGGTGAGCCCGGCGAGCAAGGATTCCCATGAACAAGCCCCATCCCTCACGCGGCCTGGCGTTTGCCCTGGCCGCGCTGCCGCTGGCCGTCCAGGCCCAGACCGACGCCGCCAACTCTGATGACGCCTCCGAGACCCTCAATCCGCTGGTGGTGACCGCCGCCCTGGCGCCGCGAACCGCCGACGAGAGCCTGGCCTCGGTCACCGTGATCGACGAGGAACAGCTGCGCCGTCAGGACCCGACGGCCATCACCGAGGTGCTGCGTGCCCGGCCCGGCGTCGACGTGACCACCAACGGCGGTTTCGGCAAGAACACCGGCATCTACCTGCGCGGCACCGGCAGCCAGTCCACGCCGCTGATGATCGATGGCATCCGGCTGCGCTCCGCCACCGCTGGCACGCCGTCCTGGGAGTTCCTGGAGCCGCGCCTGTTCGATCGCGTCGAGATCGTGCGCGGCCCGCGCGGCAGCCTCTACGGCGCCGACGCCGTGGGCGGCGTGGTCCAGCTGTTCACGCCGCAGGGCGAGGGCGAGCCCACTCCGCGCATCACGATCGGCGGCGGCAGCTTCGACACCCGCCGCGCCAGCGCCTCGCTGTCCGGCAGCGAGGGCGGCACTCGCTACTATGTGGCCGCCAGCCGACTGGAGAGCGACGGCTACGAGATCGTCGACGGTGAGGGCGACAAGGGCTACGACAACACCACCGGCCTGATGCGCCTCTCGCACACCTTCGCCGGCGGCGCCGAGCTGGGCGTGCTGGCGCTGCGGGCCCGCGGCAATACCGAGTTCGACAGCTTCGGCACGCCCAGCGACACCGACTACGCCCAGCAGGTGGCCGGCGTCTACGGCGAGCTTCCGATCACCGAGACCTGGCGCAGCCGCCTGACCCTCAGCGAGGCGCGGGACGAGCGCGAGACCCACGGCGGCACCGGGGAGTCGGTCTTCGATACCCGCACGCGCACTGCCCGCTGGGAGAATACCCTGGTCCTCGGCCGCCACGAGCTGGTCGCCGGCGCCGAGTACGCCCGCGATGACGTCGATTCCACCGTCGACTATGCCGAAGACCGCCGCGACAACGCCGCCGTCTTTACCCAGGCGCTGCTGGATTTCTCGCCGCTGACCGTCCAGGCCTCGCTGCGCCACGACGATAACGAGGCCTTTGGCGAGGAGACGACCGGCAGCCTGGCGCTGGGTGTCGCCCTCGACGATATCCATACCCTGCGCGCCAGCTACGGCACCGCCTTCCGCGCGCCGACCTTCAACGAGCTCTACTACCCCGACTTCAGCAATGCCGACCTCGACCCGGAGACCTCCGAGAGCTATGAGCTGGGTATTCGTGGACAGCTCGGCCGCGGTTTCTGGGACCTCGCGGTCTACCGGACCGAGGTCGACGACCTGATCGTCAATATCGATACCGACGGCGATGGATACCTGGATACGCCCGAGAACGTCGAGCGGGCACGGATTCGCGGCGTCGAGCTCGCCACCGGCGCCGACGTCGAGAACTGGACGCTGCGCGCCGCCCTGACTTACACCGATCCCGAGAACCGCGAGACCGGCAAGCGCCTGCAGCATCGTGCCTCGCGCAGCCTGCGCTTCGACGCCGACCGTGCCCTGGGCGACTGGAGCCTGGGCGGCTCGGTCATTGCCCAGGGCGAGCGCTATGACGATGCGGACAACGCCGAGCGCCTCGGCGGCTTCGCCACCCTCGACCTGCGCGCCGGCTGGGACTTTGCGCCGGGCTGGTCGACCCGCCTGACGCTGGAGAACCTGCTCGACAAGCAGTACCAGACCGTGAATGGCTACAACAGCGCCGGCCGTGCGGCCTTTGTCAGCGTGAGCTTCGGCGGCCGATGACGGCGAAACGCGATACGCTGCGCGCGACGGTCCTGGCCGTCTGGCTGGGGCTTGGCATGGTGCCGGGCGTCGTCGGCGCCGCTCATGCCCAGCCCGCCGATGGCATCTGCGTCACCGACGATGCCGAGCGCGAGGTCTGCCTGGGCGCTCCGGCGACGCGCATCGTGGCGCTCTCGCCCGGCGTCACCGAACTGCTGTTCGCCGCAGGCGCCGGCGAGCGGGTCGTGGGAGCGGTCAGCTTCAGCGACTATCCCGCCGCGGCCGAGGACCTGCCCCGGGTCGGCAGCTACGACCGCCTCGATCTCGAGGCGCTGCTGGCCCTCGCGCCCGACCTGATCGTGGCCTGGGCCGGCGGCAATCCCCGCGAGCAGGTCGAGCGCCTGGCCGCGCTCGGCCTGCCGGTGTATTTCTCCGATGCCGGCGACTTCGCCGCCATCGCCACGAGCCTCGAGCGCCTGGGCGCGCTGGCCGGCAGCGAGGCGCATGGCCGGGCCGCGGCCGATAGGCTGCGCGGCGAGGTGGCCGAGCTGCGCAGCCGATATGCAGACGCCGTCCCGGTGTCGGTCTTCTACCAGGTCTGGGACGAGCCGCTGATGACGGTCAACGGCGATCACTGGATCAGCCGTGCGTTGTCGCTGTGCGGCGGCGAGAACCCGTTCGCCGACGAGTCGCCGCTGGTGCCGCGCATCGGCCGCGAAGCCGTGCTGGCCCGCGATCCCGAGGCCATCATCACCGGCGGCATGGGCAAGGCCGACTCCAGCTGGCTCGACGCCTGGCGCGACTTTCCCGAGCTGACCGCGGTGCGCCGCGACAACCTGTTCTTCGTCGATCCCGACCTGGTCCAGCGCGCCACGCCGCGGCTGGTCGAGGGCACCCGGGCGCTTTGCGCGCATCTGGAGACGGCCCGTGAGCGGCGCTAGGTCGCGTGGTCTGTCGCCGGGCCTGTCGCCACGGTGGCGCCATCCGCTGGTATGGCTGGCGCTGGCCGCGCTGCTGTCCCAGGGGGTGGCGCTGGCGCTCGGCAGCGTGTCGATCGGCCCGGACGAGCTCGTCCGGGTGCTGACCGGCGGCGGCGAGGCGCTGCATCGCACCCTGGTGCTGGAGCTGCGCCTGCCCCGGGCGCTGGCGGCCTTCGGCACCGGCGCGCTGCTGGCCATGGCCGGGGCGCTGATGCAGATCCTGCTGCGCAATCCGCTGGCCGATCCCTACGTGCTGGGGCTCTCCGGTGGGGCCTCGGTGGCGGCGCTAGTCGCCATGCTGGCCGGGCTCGGCGCCACCCTGGTGGGCGGTGCGGCCTTCGCCGGGGCGCTGGCCTCGACGCTGATCGTGTTCGGCCTGGCCCACGGCGGCGGCAGCTGGACGCCGACGCGACTGCTGCTCACCGGTGTGGTCATGGCCTCGGGCTGGGGCGCGCTGATCAGCTTCCTGCTGGCGGTCAGCCCGGTGGAGCGGCTGCCCGGCATGCTCTACTGGCTGATGGGCGATCTGGCCTATGCGGGCAGCCCCTGGCCGGTGCTGGTGACGGCCGCGGCGGCGCTGGCCGCGGTGATGCCGCTGGGGCGCACGCTCAACGTGCTGGCCCGCGGCGGGCTGCAGGCCGCCGCGCTGGGGGTGGCGGTGCGACCGCTGGAGTGGGCCCTCTACCTGCTGGCGAGCCTGGTCACCGCGGTGGCGGTGACCACCGCCGGCAGCGTCGGCTTCGTCGGCCTGATGGTGCCGCACATGCTGCGCCTGCGGCTCGGCAACGACCAGCGGCGCATCCTGCCGGCGAGCCTGCTGGCCGGCGGCACCCTGCTGACCCTGGCCGATACCCTGGCGCGCACCCTGATCGCCCCGCAGCAGCTGCCGGTGGGCGTGATCACCGCGCTGATCGGGGTGCCGACCTTCCTCTTCCTGCTGCAGCGGAGCCGGCGATGAGCGTGCTCTCGGCAGACGAGCTGGTGATCGACGTGCCGGGACGGCCGGACGGGCGGCCGCTCGACCTGGCCGTCGAACCCGGTCAGCGCTGGGGCGTGCTGGGCCCCAACGGCGCCGGCAAGACCACGCTGCTGCATACCCTGGCCGGGCTGCGGCCGCCGCGGGCGGGGGAAGTGCGCCTCAACGGGTGCGGGCTCGCGCACTGGCGGCGCCGCGCGCTGGCGCGGCGGCTGGGCGTGGTGTTCCAGGACCGCCACGACGACTTTCCGGCCACGGTGCGCGAGACCGCCCTGATCGGCCGCCATCCGTTCCTCTCGCCCTGGCGCCAGGAAGGCCCCGAGGATCACGCCCGCGCGGCAGCGGCGCTGGAGCGCCTCGAGCTCTCGCACCTGGCCGAGCGCGAGCTGGCGACGCTCTCCGGCGGCGAGCGCCAGCGGGTCAGCCTGGCCACGGTGCTGACCCAGGCGCCGGACGTCTGGCTCGCCGACGAGCCCACCAATCACCTCGACCTGCATCACCAGGTGGCGGCGATGGCGCTGCTCGCCGAGCAGGCCGACCGCGGCCACGGCGTGATGATGTGCCTGCACGACCTCAACCTGGCGGCGCGCTGGTGCAGTCATCTGCTGCTGCTCTATCCCGACGGCGAGGCTTGCTGGGGGGAGGCGGAGGCCATGCTGACGGTCGAGGCCCTCGAAAGCCTCTATCACCAGAAACTGATGTGTGTCGAAGTCAACGGGGCGCTGGTTTTCGTGCCGACCCGCTGACTCAGTCCTTGTTCAGCTTCTTCAGTCGCTGCGTCGCGAGCTGATTGGTCTTCATGCGCTCCGGGCGCTTCATCGACTGCCAGCGAGTGATCTCGTCGGTGGTGCGGCCGCAGCCCACGCACAGCCCGCCCTTGAGCTGGCAGATCGAGACGCAGGGGCTCTCGATGCGCTTGGCCATCAGTGCCGCTCCAGCACGGCCAGCCGCCGCTCCCAGTCGCCGCCGTGCACGCGCCGGCACTCCTCCTCGCTGTCGGCGTCCAGATGGGCGTCGATGTCGTCGACCTCCACGCCCACCTCGAAGAAGGCAGCCTCGGTCAGCTCGCGCATGCGCCGGCGTCCGTCGCCCTTGAGCGCGCGGGCCAGGTCGTCCTGAGTCTCGAAGACCCACACCACCCGCAGGCTGTCGGGGAAGCGGCGGTAGTCCACCAGGTGGGTCAGCCAGGCGAAGCCCGGCAGCAGCGGCTTGGCGGTCTCGCAGGCGTCGGTCAGGGCCTGGGTCAGTCGGCGCTCCATCTGCCGGCTGGCTTTCTTGTCGAGCATATCGGGCTCTCTTTTCGTGAGGTGTGGCAGGGTAGCGATCTACAGGGCGCGGCGGAAGCGCAGCACCGGTCGACCCTGTTCGGGATCGTCGAGGAAGTCGGCGTGCACGCCGAAGGTGTGGCGCAGCCGCTCGAGGGTCAGTACCTCCCGGGGCGGGCCGATGTCGACGAGGCGGCCGCCGTCCATCACCCCGATGCGGTCGCAGTCCATGGCCTGGTCGAGGTCGTGCAGGGCGACGACCACGGTGATCGGCAGCCGCCGCACCAGGCGCAGGATCGACAGCTGGTGGCGGATGTCCAGGTGGTTGGTCGGCTCGTCGAGCAGCAGGGCGCGGGGCCGCTGGGCCAGGGCCCGGGCGATGTGCACGCGCTGGCGCTCGCCGCCGGACAGCGTGTGCCACAGCCGGTCGGCCAGCGGCTGCAGGTCGACCTCGGCCAGGGCCCGGTCGACGATGGCGTCGTCCTCCTCGGACCACGGCCGCAGCGGCGAGAGGAAGGGCGTGCGGCCCAGCGCCACCGCCTGGCGCACCTCGAGGCGCTCCTGGGTGTCGGCCTGCTGCTCGACGAAGGCGATGGCGCGGGCGATCTCGTGAGGTTTCATGGCCTGCATCGGCCGGCCGTCCGCCAGTGCGCGGCCGGTCTTCGGCCGCCGCAGCCCGGCCAGCACGCGCAGCAGGGTGGTCTTGCCCGAGCCGTTGGGGCCGACCAGGCCGAGGGTCTCGCCCGGTTCCACCGTCAGGCTGACGTCGTCCAGCAGCCGGTGGCCCTGGACCCGCCAGTCGACGCGTTCGACGCAGAGTCTCATCGCGTCCTCGCGCCGCGGATCAGGATCAGGGCGAAGGCCGGGGCGCCGATCAGCGCCGTGACCACGCCGATCGGCAGCACCTGGCCGGCCACCAGGGTGCGCGACAGCACGTCGGCGCCGATCAGGAAGACCGCCCCGGCCAGCGCCGAGGCGGGCACCAGCCGGGTGTGGCGGCTGCCGACCAGAAAGCGCATGGCATGGGGAATCACCAGCCCGACGAAACCGATGGCGCCGACCATGGACACCATGACGGCGGTGACCAGCGCCATGGCGGTGATCAGCACGCCGCGCACCCGGCGCACGGGAATGCCAAGGGAGGCTGCACTGTCGGCGCCGAAGGTGAAGGCATCCAGAGCGCGTCGGTACCAAAGGCAGATCGCCAGGCCCGCCAGGGCGGCGGGCAGCCCCAGGGCGACGTCGCCCCAGCGCACCCCGGAGAGATTCCCCATCAGCCAGAACATGATGCCGCGGGCCTGCTCGGCGCTCGCTGACTTGGCGATGAACAGTGCGGTGAGGGCATTGAACAACTGCGAGCCGGCGATACCGGCGAGGATGATGGCGCCGGCGGCCTGGGTCGCGCGGCCGCCGCCGGTGCCACTGCCGGCGGCATGGGCCAGCAACACCACCAGACCGAAGGCCAGGCCGGCGCCGGCGAAGGCGCCGAGCGACAGCGTCAGGGTGCCGGCGCCGAGGCCGAGGATGGCCACCGACACCGCGCCGGTGGAGGCGCCGGCGGAGATGCCCATCAGGAAGGGGTCGGCGAGCGGATTGCGCAGCAGTGCCTGCAGCACCACGCCGGCGAGCGCCAGGCCGGCGCCGCAGCAGGCGGCGAGGACCGCCCGGCTCAGACGGTATTCCCAGACGATGCCGGCATCGATGCGATCCACCGCGAAGGCCGCGCCACCGAGATGGTTGGCCAGCACCTTGAGGATGGTGTCGAGCGGAATCGCGGTCTCGCCGATGGCGGTGCCCGCCATCACCGCGGCGAACAGCAGCAGCGGTGCCAGCCAGCCCCAGTGCCAGGCGGAGTGCGAGACGCTTACCCTGGCCATGGACGGGCGCGATAGTCGAACGGTGTCACTCATCGCGCGAAGGACATCCCGGACAGGGCATCCACCAGCGTCTCGAGGCCGTAGATCGTGCGCATCGTCGCACTCATGGCGTGGGCATCCAGCTCGATGATGTGGCCGCTTTTCACCGCCGACATCTGACTGGCCACGGGATCGTGGCGCAGGAAGTCGCGCTTGGTTTCGACGCTGTCCGCCGCATAGCGGCGGCGATCCATTGTCGCGATCACGATGAGGTCCGGGTCGGCGCGGGCGATCGTTTCCCAGCCCACGGTCGGCCATTCCTCGTCGGACTGGATCACGTTATGGATGCCAAGCTTGTCCATCATGTAGCCGGGAGCGCCGAGCCTTCCCGCGACGTAGGGATCCGATGATCCGTCGGGAGACGAAAACCAGAATACCGCCGAAAGATCGTCCGGAAGCGACAGCGATTCGGCGCGGGAAATGGCATTTTCCTCGCGCCCTTTCAGCTCATCGATTAGCTCATCCCCGGCATCATTGGCGTCGAAAATGGTGGCCAGTTCCTGGATGCCTTTGTACACCGAATCAGTGGAGAAGGCGGCCGTACGTGTGCCGTCGCCGCCGGTGGCATTGTCCTTGGTATCGCAGTCGGCGGGCATGATGTAGGTAGCGATGCCAAGATCCTTGAACTGGTCGCGGGTCGCCACATTGCCGGTGGGGCCGACATGCCACTCATATTGGGCGGCGACCAGGTCGGGCCTTTTGTTCACCACCGCCTCGAAGCTTGGGGCATTGTCGGCGATGCGCTCGATATCGGCGTTGGCTTCGCGGAATTCCGGCAGCACCGGCGTGAACCAGACCGAGGTGCCGACGACGCGATCGGCGAGACCCAGAGCATAGAGAATTTCGGTTGCCGACTGACCGACGGTGACGGTGCGTTCCGGCGCGGCATCGACGTGAATGTCGCGGCCGCAATTCATCATCGTCAGCGGATACTGCGTCGCCTCTGCCACCGCCGATGTGGCGGGGATGAGCGAGAGCACTGCCAGGAGTCTGCGAGCGAGCGTCATGCGTCGATGTCCAGGTGGGGGAGCGGAAGTGGCCGACCGGCGACGGGAGATTGCCACGAGTTTCGAGGCGTTTTCCACTCCCATCGAGGCCTGCGTCGACGCCGACTTTGAGGAGAGGCCGGCTACCTGCGCGCGAGGCTTTTCCGCGAAAAGGAATAGCTATGTTATAACATATCAATCATATCCAGCAAGGGGCTTGCTTGCCGTCGATGGTCGAGTGTCTGGTCGATTGCGCGGGATAGGTTCGGTCCATTACGATATCCCTCCGAAGACAGGTGCCCCTGAGGTCCAGGGGATAATCGGGAAGTCTGGTGAGGCCACGGCCGATCCCAGCGCTGCCCCCGCAACGGTAATGAAGCGCGATCCGCGATGACCACTGGCGACATGCCGGGAAGGTGCGGATCACGGCACGACGCCTCTGGCGAGTGCCCCTTCTGAGCCCGGAGACCGGCCTGTCACGTCGAGTCATTCCATGCCGGTGCGGTGGGCACCGAGAGGATCAACATGCCCGTGTTTGTCGATTCCCCTTCCCGGCGGAGTCTCCGCCGTGATGCGCGTTTCGCGTCTGTCCGCCGCTGCCCGGCGGTGGCGCCATGAGCGATATCCCCGAGTTCCCCTTCGTCGCCGTCGTCGGCCAGCCGGCGCTCAAGACCGCGCTGCTGCTCAATGTGATCGAGCCGCGCCTCGGCGGCGTGCTGATCAGCGGCCCCAAGGGCAGCGCCAAGTCGACCCTGGCCCGGGCGCTGGCGGCGATCCTGCCGGCGGATGCCGAGGGTCGGCGCCCGTCGCTGGTGACCCTGCCGCTGGGCGCCAGCGAGGAGCGCCTGACCGGCAGCCTCGACCTCGAGCGAGTGCTCGCCGACGGCGAGGCGCGCTTTCGCGGGGGCCTGCTGGCCCGCGCCCACGGTGGCCTGCTGTACGTCGACGAGGTCAACCTGCTGCCGGACGCGCTGGTCGACCTGCTGCTCGACGTGGCCGCCAGTGGCGTCAACCGGGTCGAGCGCGACGGCCTGAGCCACGCCCATGCTGCCCGCTTCAGCCTGATCGGCACCATGAACCCCGACGAGGGCGAGCTGCGCCCGCAGCTGCTCGACCGCTTCGGCTTGTGCGTCGAGCTGGCGGACGCCCCCGGCGTGGCCGAACGGGTGGCGATCCTGCGCCAGCGCGAGGCCTTCGACCGCGACTCGCACGCCTTCGTCGCCGCCCACCGGGCCGAACAGGACGCGCTGGCTCGGCGCCTGGCCGAGGCCCGCGAGCGCCTTCCCGAGATCGTCGCCGACGACCGAGTCTACGAGCGCATCGCCGAGCGCAGCGCCGCCGCCGGGGTCGAGGGACTGCGCGCCGACGTCACCTGGCACCGTGCCGCCCGAGCCCACGCGGCCTGGCGCGGCGCGGCCCGCGTCGAGCGTGAAGACCTCGACGCCGTCGAGCCCTGGGTGCTGGCCCATCGCCGCACCGTCGCGCCCGAGGCCGAGGACCGGCATCCGCCCGACGACGACGGCAGCGGTGCCGGCGGCTCGTCGTCGTCGGGCGCCGATAGCGAAACGGCCCCCGGGACCGATTCGCAACCGCAGGGCCAATGGGGCGCCATGCCGCCGGTGGTCCAGCCGAGCGTGACCACGCCGATGCCGTCGCTGCCTGAGTCGACGCCCGCGCCCAAGGCCGGAGGGGCCTCGGCTTCGGTCTCATCGAGCCGGCGCCCCGGCCGCCAGGTCGGCCGGCGCCGGGATCGTCGCCAGGCCGAGTCTGGCGATCCCGCGCCGCGCCCGGACTGGTTCGCGACCCTGGTCGAGCATCGCGGCCGTCGGCCCTGGCGCCGCCTGTGCTATCGCCGCCCGCGCTCCGGCCAGCCGATGCTGCACCTGGTGCTGCTGGACACTTCCGCCTCGACCCTCGGCCGGCGCCTGCTGGGCCGGGCCAAGGGCGCGGTCGACGCGCTGGCGCGCCGGGCCTACGCCGCCCGGGAGCAGATCGCGGTGCTGGGCTTCGGCAACGACGGCATCGAGACCCTCCAGCTCCGGCGCCGCGCGCCCAAGGACCTGCTCGAGCGCCTCGACGCCGTGCCCGGCGGCGGCGGCACGCCGCTGCGCGAGGCCGTGCGCCACGCCGCCACGCTGATCCGCCGCTGGCGCCGCCAGGATGCCGGCCTGCAGGTGCGCACCTACCTGATCACCGACGGCCGCACCCGCCAGCCGCTGAGCGGCCTGCCGCCGCTCGGCGACTGCGTGGTCGTCGACACCGAATCCGCCGCCGTGAAGCGCGGTCGCGGCCGCGATATCGCCCGGGCGCTGGGCGCCGATTACCGGCCGCTGGCCGGGCTGGAGGCCGGAACATGAGCGTGAAGGAAGCGAACGCGAGGCACGAGACACCGGAGCGCGTGAGCTGCCCGGCGGTGTTCGTCGCCGCGCCGGCCTCGGGCCAGGGCAAGACCACCGTGACCGCGGCGCTGGCGCGGATGCTGCGCCGCCAAGGGCGCGTGGTGCGGGTGTTCAAGACCGGCCCGGACTACCTCGACCCGCGGGTGCTGGAGCAGGCCTCCGGCCGGCCGGTGGACCCGCTCGACCTGTGGATGGCCGGCGAGGCCTACTGCCGTCGGCGGCTGTTCGAGGCCGCCCGGGAGGCCGACCTGATACTGGTCGAGGGCGCCATGGGGCTGTTCGACGGCACGCCCTCCAGCGCCGATCTGGCTGCGCTGTTCGGCCTGCCGATGGTCATCGTCATGGACGTCAAGGGCATGGCCCAGACCGCGGCGGCGCTGGTGACCGGCCTGGCCGGCTTCCGCGACGACGTGCGCATCGCCGGGCTGATCGCCAACGCCTGCGGCTCGGCTCGGCATCGCGAGCTGATCGAGGGCGCGCTGCCGGCCAGCGTGCCGCTGCTGGCGGCGGTGCCCCGCGACCCGGCCCTGGCGCTGCCCGAGCGTCATCTGGGGCTGGTCCAGGCCGAGGAGATCCGCGAGGATCTGGAGGCCCGCTTCGACGCCGGCGCCGAGGCGCTCGCCGCCGAGGGCTTGGCCGAGGCCCTGCTGGCGCTGCCGCCGGTGGCCTTCGAGGCGGCGCCGGTCGAGGCGACCGCGCCGCCGGCCTGGCTTGCCGGGCGCACCGTCGCCGTGGCGCATGATGCCGCCTTCAGCTTCGTCTATCAGGCCAACCTCGATCTGCTCGCGCGCATGGGCGCGACGCTGCGCTTCTTCTCGCCGCTGGCCGAGACGCGCCTGCCGGCCTGCGACGCCCTGTGGCTGCCGGGCGGCTACCCGGAGCTGCACGCCGAACGGCTGGCCGCCAACGCCGGGATGCGCGACGCCCTGCGCCGCGCCTTCGAGGACGAGCTGCCGATCCTTGCCGAGTGCGGCGGGCTGCTCTACTGCCTGGAGACCCTGACCGATCAGGCCGGCGAGACCCACGCCATGCTGGGCCTGCTGCCCGGGGCCGGCGCCATGCGCGGGCGTCGCGGCTGCCAGGGCATGCAGACCGCCGAGCTGCCCGAGGGGCCGGTGCGCGGCCACGCCCATCACCGCTCCCAGGCCAGCGGCACGCCCGAGCCCATCGCCTTTGGTCGCCGCCAGCGCCATCCCGCGCCCGGCGAGGCGATCTATCGCGCGCGCTGCCTGACCGCGTCCTACCTGCACCTGTTCTTCCCCGACAACCCTGCCGCCGTGGCCCGCCTGTTCGGCGCGGCCGCGGTCGCTGACGCTTCGTCTTTTTCTCCCGACGCTCCGCCTAGCGATCTGACAAAGGAATGCCACGCATGAAACTCGACAAGATTCCCGCCACGGTGGTGACCGGCTTCCTCGGCAGCGGCAAGACCACGCTGCTGGCCGGCATCCTGCGCCAGGTCACCGGCAAGCGCATCGCCGTGATCGTCAACGAGTTCGGCGAGCAGGACATCGACTCCAGCCTGCTGCGCGGCTGCGCCTTGAATTGCGAGGACGGCCCTGATGGACAGGGCGCCCAGGCGCTCGACGACGACGGCAGCATCTTCGAGCTGGCCAACGGCTGCATCTGCTGCACGGTGGAGGAGGAGTTCCTGCCGGTGATGAAGAAGCTGGTCGAGCGCCGCGACGACATCGACCATATCCTGATCGAGACCAGCGGCCTGGCGCTGCCCAAGCCGCTGGTGCAGGCCTTCAACTGGCCGGAGGTGCGCCGGCACTGCACCGTCGACGCCATCATCACCGTGGTCGACGGCCCGGCGGTGGCCGCCGGCCGCTACGCCAGCGACGTCGAGCGGGTCGAGGCCCAGCGCCGCGCCGACGACAGCCTGGATCACGATCCCAGCCTGCGCGAGCTGCTGGACGACCAGCTGAGCGCCGCCGACCTGGTGCTGGTCAGCAAGAACGACCTGCTCTCGGCCGACGAGCGGGCGCGGGTCGAGGCGCTGGTGGCAGACTGGGTTCCCGCGTCGGTGAAGACGCTCTACACCGATGCGAGCCTGGCCGACGATCCGGCCCGCCTGGAGGCGCTGATGGGCATCGGCGCGGCGAGCGAGGAGGGCATCGACCGCATCGACAACCATCACGACCGCCATCATGCCGAGGGCGCCCATCACGACCATGCCCATGACTACTTCGACGGCGTGACGATCCGCCTGGGCGAGGTCGACGCCGAGGCGCTGGAGGCGCGTCTGGCCGCGCTGCTGAAGGCCCACGAGATCTATCGCGCCAAGGGCTTCGCGGCGATTCCCGGCAAGCCCATGCGCCGGGTGATCCAGGCCGTTGGCGAGCGGCTGGACGGCTACTTTGACCGGCTGTGGGCCCAGGACGAGCCGCGCCGCACCGAGCTGGTGATCATCGGCCGGCACCTGCACCGCGAGGCGCTGGAGGCGGCGCTGGCCGGCGCCGAGCGCGCGACGCCCGCCTGATGCACCTGTTCGCCGCCAAGCCCGGAGGTTTCGTCGACGAGGAAGGCATCGTCGACCTACAGCAGAGTCCGGCCAAGATCGTGATCCTGTCCGCCGCCGACAGCAGCCTGTCGGCGCTGGCTCAGGCGGCCGAGCGGCTGGGCGATGCCTGTCCGTCGGTGCGTCTGGCCAACTGGATGAATCTGGTCAAGCCTGCCGCCTATGACCTCTATGAGGATCGGGTGCTGGACCACGCGCGGCTGGTGATCGTCTCGCTGCTCGGCGGCAGCGCCTACTGGCAGTACGGCCATGAGCGCTTGTTGGCCTGGGCGGCGGCGGATGCCGAGCGTCGGCTGATCCTGGTGCCGGGCTGCGACGCCCCGGACGACGCCCTGCTGGAGGCCTCCAGCGTGCCGTTCGAGTCGGCGCATCGCGTGTGGCGCTACCTGCGCGAAGGCGGCGCCGACAACGCCGAGCAACTGCTGCGCTTCGTCGGCGCGGAATGCCTGGCCCCGGATCGGGGCACGGCCGCGCCGCTCGACTGGCGCGAACCGCGAGCGATTCCCCCGGCGTTAGTCTATTTGCCGGGGCGGCCCGAGGCGTCGCTTTCGGACTGGGAGGCGCAGCGCGATCCCGCGCGCCCGGTCTGCCTGCTGCTGTTCTATCGCAGCCACCTGCAGGGGGCGAACACCGCAGTGGTCGACGGCCTGATCGCCGCACTCGAGGCCGAGGGCCTGGCGCCGCTGGCGGTAGCGGTGGCCTCGCTGAAGGAAGACGCCTGCGTGGCCTTCGTCAACCACCTGCTCGAGCGCACCGGCGCCGGGCTGGTGGTCAACACCACCGGCTTCTCGGTCAACCGCGAGCCCGATGAGGGCGAGGTCACCGGCGGCGCGTTCGGCGACGACGGGGCCGACGAAGCGAGCGGCCTGTTCGCCGGCCGCCCTGTGGTGCTGCAGGCGATACTGGCCAGCAGCCCCGAGGACGATTGGCGCGACAAGGCCGCCGGCCTGCACAGCCGCGACGTGGCCATGCAGGTGGTGCTGCCGGAGATGGACGGGCGTGTCATCACCCGGGCGGTGGGCTTCAAGGCCGAGGCCCACTACAGCGAGCGCTGCCAGCTGTCGGTGACCCGCCATGAGCCGCATCCCGAGCGCGCCGCCTTCGTCGCCGAACTGGCCCGGCGCTACGCGCGACTGCGCCACACCGCCAACGCCGACAAGCGCCTGGCGCTGGTGCTGGCCAACTATCCCACCCGGGACGGCCGCATCGGCAACGGCGTCGGCCTCGACACCCCGGCCTCCACCGTCCAGCTGCTGCGCGCGCTGGAAGGTGCCGGCTATCCGCTGGAGGACCTGCCCGAAGACGGCGACGACCTGATCCGGCGGCTGCAGGGCAGCGTGACCAACGATCCGCAGTCGCTCGCCTGGCGCGGCAGCTGGCAGAGCCTCGGCGTCGACGACTACCTGGCCTGGTTCCGCACCCTGCCGGCTTCGCTGCAGCAGGCGGTCTGGCGGCGCTGGGGCGCCCCCGAGGACGATCCCAAGCACCGCCAGGGCCGGCTCCTGATCGCTGGCATCCGCCTCGGCGAGACCTTCGTCGGCATCCAGCCGGCACGCGACATCGATACCGGCCCGGACGCCGATCCGGTCAAGAGCTACCACGACACCGAGCTGGTGCCGCCCCACAGCTATCTGGCGTTCTATCTCTGGCTGCGCGAGCACTACCGGGTGGACGCGGTGATCCACGTCGGCAAGCACGGCAACCTGGAGTGGCTGCCCGGCAAGAGCACCGCGCTCTCGGCCGAGTGCTGGCCGGACGTGGCCCTGGGGCCGCTGCCGCACTTCTATCCGTTCATCGTCAACGACCCGGGCGAGGGCGCCCAGGCCAAGCGCCGCAGCCAGGCGGTGATCGTTGACCACCTGATGCCGCCGCTGGCCCGGGCCGAGCTCTACGGCGAGCTGGCCGAGCTCGAGTCGCTGACCGACGAGTACTACCAGGCGCTGGGCATGGACCCGCGCCGCGAGGCGCTGCTGCGCGAGCGCATCCTCGAGCACCTCAAGCGCACCGGCATCGACGCCGAGCTGGCCCGGTCGACGGGCGAGGGTGACGCTGCCGGCCTGGGCGACGACGAGCGCCTGCTGACCGAGCTCGACACCTTCCTCTGCGACATCAAGGAGGCCCAGATCCGCCACGGCCTGCACGTGCTCGGCACCCTGCCGCCGGCGGAGAAGCGGGCCGCAACCCTGGTCGCCATCCTGCGGCTGCCCCGGGGCGACGGGCCGACGCAGCGGGGCCTGCTGCACGCGCTGGCCGACGACCTGGGGCTGAGCGATCCGGCTGGCGCGTTCGATCCGCTGGCCGCCGGCGCCGAGCCCTGGCAGGGGCCGCGCCCGGCGGCCTTGAGCGCGCTGCCCGAGCTGGATGACGCGCCCTGGCGCAGTGCCGCCGACACCCGCGAGCGGCTCGAGCGGCTGGCCGAGCGGCTGGTCGAGGCGTACGTGCTGGAAGACGCCGACTCCGAGGCGCTGGCCCGCGACTGGCCGGCCACCGCGGCGCTGTGTCGCCACGCCCGCGACGGCCTGTGGGCCGCCATGCGCCACGGCGCCGAGCGCGAGATCGGCGCGCTGCTCGACGGCCTGGCGGGCCGCGCCGTGCCGCCGGGGCCGAGCGGGGCGCCCAGCCGCGGCCGGCTCGACGTGCTGCCCACCGGCCGCAACTTCTTCAGCGTCGACAACCGCGCCGTGCCGTCGCCCGCCGCCTGGTCGCTGGGCGAGGCCTCGGCCCAGGCCTTCGTCGAGCGCTATCTGCAGGACCACGGCGACTATCCGCGTCGGCTGGGGCTGTCGATCTGGGGCACCGCCACCATGCGCACCGGCGGCGACGACATCGCCCAGGCGCTGGCGCTGATGGGCGTGCGGCCGATCTGGTCGCTGGGCTCGCGGCGGGTGGTCGACGTCGAGGTGATCCCCACCATGCTGCTCGGCCGGCCCCGGGTGGACGTCACCCTGCGCATCTCCGGCTTCTTCCGCGACGCCTTCCCCCACGTCATCAAGCTGTTCGATGCCGCCGTGCGCGCGGTGGCCGACTACCATGAGCCGGGCGACGGCAACACCATCCGCGCCGCGGTCGAGGCCCGCCGTGGCGAGCTCGAGGCCGCCGGGCTCTCGCCCGAGGCGGCCGAGCGCGAGGCCGGCTACCGGGTGTTCGGCAGCCGGCCCGGCGAGTACGGCACCGGGCTGAACCGGCTGATCGACGGCCGCGGCTGGGACGACGCCGACGAGCTGGCCGAGGCCTATCTCGCCGCCGGCGGCTACGCCTACGGCCAGTTCGCCGAGTCCGGCGCCGGGGCACGCCGCGCCTTCGCGCACCGGCTCGAGGGCCTGCAGGCGGTGCTGCACAACCAGGACAACCGCGAACACGACATCCTCGATTCCAACGCCTACTACGCCTTCCAGGGCGGCATGGCCAACGCCGGCCGTGCCCTGGGCGGCGAGGCGCCGGCCGTCTACCACGCCGACCACGCCGATCCGGCGCGGCCGCGGGTGCGCACCCTGAAGGAGGAGCTGGCGCGGGTGATCCGCTCCCGGGTGCTCAATCCCAAGTGGATCGAGGCCATGCGCGAGCACGGCTACAAGGGTGGCTTCGAGATGGCCGCCACCGTGGACACCCTGTTCGCCTATGACGCCACCACCGAGCTGGTGGCCGACTACCAGTACGCCCGGGTGAGCGACGCCCTGGTGCTCGACGACGCCAACCAGCGCTTCCTGCGCGAGCACAACGCCGCGGCGCTGGAGGAAATGGCCGAGCGGCTGCTCGAGGCCGTCCAGCGCGGCCTGTGGCAGGACCCCGGCGAGCGCGGCGAGGCCCTGCAGGACCTGCTGCTCGAGTTCGACGAGCGGCGGGAGGGCATGTCTTGAAAGAACAGGGCGTGAAGGAGAAAAGCTTGCGCGCCTCGCCCCGCGTGCGCGGCTGGTGCCCCGGTGCCTGGCGGCCCATGGCCACCGGCGACGGCCTGCTGGTGCGCGTGCGTCCGCCGCTGGGTCGGCTCCCCCGGGCCCGGATGCTGTCGCTGTGCGAGGCCGCCGAGAACTGGGGCAGCGGCCTGATCGAGCTGACCCGTCGCGCCAACCTGCAGCTGCGCGGCGTGACCGAGGCCGGCTGGCCCGACCTGATGGCATTTCTGGTCGAGCACGGCCTGGCGGCCCCGGACGCCGAGGGCGAGCGCCGCCCGGCGCTGCTGCTTGCCCCGGACTGGCGCGACGGCGATGCCACCGTCGAGGCGGCGCGCCTGCTGGAGCGTCGCCTGGCCGACTGGCCGGCGCTGCCGGACAAGTGGGGGCTGGCGCTGGACGCCGGCCCGGCGCCGGTGCTCGCCGACGTGCCCGCCGACCTGCGGCTGGAGCGCTCGATCGAGGGCGGCCTGCTGGTGCGGGCCGACGGGCGCGATCTCGCCACGCCGGTCGCCGACCTCGAGGCCGCGGTCGAACTGATGACGCGGCTGGCGCACTGGTTCGTCGACACGGGCGGCCTCGCGGCCGGGCGGATGCGCCGCCTCACGGCGCCGCTGCCGGGCTGGGCCGCGGCGACGGCCGCGTGGGCCGAGTCGTCCGACGACACGCCGATCCTGACGCCGGGGCCGCATCCGCACGGCCGGGTGGTCGGGCTGCCCTTCGGCCGGGCATCGGCCTCGGCGCTGCGCGCTGTCCTCCGCGACGACATCACCGGCGTTCGCGTCACGCCCTGGCGGCGCCTGCTGCTGGAAGGCGAGCCGGCGAATCCGACGCTGAACACACAAGAAAGCGCGCCGGACGAGGACCTGATCCATGACGCCCGCGACCCGCGCCTGGCCATGGACGCCTGCCCCGGCGCGCCCTACTGCGCCCAGGCCAGCGTGGCGACCCAAGGCCTGGCTCAGGCGCTGGCCGAGCGGCGCCGCGAGGGCTCGGGCGAATCAGCCGCGGGCCGGCTGCATATTTCTGGCTGCGCCAAGGGCTGTGCCCGCAGCGGCCCGGCCGCGGTTTGCCTGACCGGGCGCGACGGCCGCTATGACCTGATCCTGAACGGATGCGCCGACGACGTGCCGGTCGCGACCGGCCTCGGCGAATCCGACGTCATCGAATACTGGGAGACACGTGATGCCTCACGTCTATGAAACCGACGGACCGGCGATCTACCGGGAGTCCTTCGCCATCATACGGCGCGAGGCCGAGCTTTCGCGCTTCTCGCCCGAGGAGGAGCCGGTCGCCGTGCGCATGATCCACGCCGCCGGCCTGGTGGCGCTGGCGCCGCATGTCCACTTCCGCGACGACGCCGTGAACACGGCCCGGGCGGCGCTGGAGGCCGGGGCGCCGATCCTCTGCGATGCGCGCATGGTCGCCGAGGGCATCACCCGCAAGCGTCTGCCGGCGGACAATGCCGTGATCTGCACCCTGCACGACGAGCGGGTGCCGGGGCTGGCGCGCGAGATGGGCAACACTCGCTCGGCGGCGGCGCTGGAGCTGTGGCGGCCGCAGCTCGAGGGCGCAGTGGTGGCGATCGGCAACGCACCGACCGCGCTGTTTCACCTGCTCAACATGCTCGAGGCCCCGGACTGCCCGCGCCCGGCGGCGATCGTCGGCTGCCCGGTGGGCTTCGTCGGCGCGGCGGAGTCCAAGCAGGCGCTGTGGGAGAGCGGCGCGGCGCCCTGCGCCATCGTCGAGGGCCGACTCGGCGGCAGCGCGGTGACGGTGGCCGCCATCAACGCCATGGCGGATCGCAGCGAATGACGATGCCCGAGTCTCTCTCCTGCACTCTCCCCAGCACTATCCCCGGCACGATTTATGGCGTCGGCCTCGGCCCCGGCAGCCAGGACCTGATGAGCGTGCGCGCCGACCGGCTGATCCGCGGCGCCAGCCACGTCGCCTACTTCCGCAAGAAGGGCCGCACCGGCCACGCCCGCATCATCGTCGAGGGCATGCTGGCGCCCGGCGCCGTGGAGCTGCCGATGGAGTATCCGGTCACCACCGAGATCCCCTTCGACGATCCGCGCTACAACGAGTGGCTGGCGGCCTTCTACGAACGCCAGGTGGCCCAGCTCGTCGAGATCGCCGGGGCGGGCCACGACGTGGCGGTGCTGTGCGAGGGGGATCCCTTCTTCTACGGCTCCTTTATGCACCTTTATACCCGCTTGCAGGGCAGGGTGGCCGTGGAGGTGGTGCCCGGCATCACCGGTATGTCCGCCGCCTGGACGGCCACGGGCCGGCCCATCACCTGGGGCGACGACGTGCTGACCGTGCTGACCGCGACCCAGCCCGAGGGCCGGCTGGCCGAGCGCATCGCGCGCACCGACGCCCTGGTGGTGATGAAGATCGGCCGCCACCTCGACAAGCTGCGCCGCGCGCTGGCAAGCGCCGGCCGCGAAGACGAGGCCTGGCTGATCGAGTATGCCTCCATGGGCCGGCAGCGGGTGGTGCCGCTGGCGGAGGTCGGCGAGAGCGTGCCCTATTTCTCGATCCTGGTGATCCACGGCAACGGGAGGCGGCCATGAGCGAAAAAAACGTCGAATCACGGCCTGGCGAGCTAGCGACAGACCAGGCGGCAGCGTCTGAGACAGCGCAGTTTAGAGGGGCTAAATGAGCATTTCGAAGACGATGCCAACGCCGTATGGCCGATGCGCAGCCGGCCGTGGAGGGTGGGTGAGGATTGTCGGTCTTGGCCCCGGCAGCGAGGCGCTGATCACCCCGGAGGCGTCGGGCGTACTTGCCGAGGCCACCGACGTGGTGGGCTACGTACCCTACGTCGAGCGGGTGGCGCCGCGGCCGGGGCTGACCCGCCACGGCTCGGACAACCGCGAGGAGATCCGCCGCGCCGAGCAGGCCCTCGAGATGGCCGCCGCCGGCCGCCGGGTGGCGGTGGTCTCCTCGGGCGACCCCGGCGTGTTCGCCATGGGCGCGGCGGTGTTCGAGGCGCTGGAGGCAGGCGAGCCGGCCTGGCGGGCGCTGGACATCCAGGTGCTGCCGGGGGTCTCGGCGATGCTCGCCGCCGGCGCGCGGCTCGGCGCGCCGCTGGGCCACGACTTCTGCTGCATCAACCTCTCCGACAACCTCAAGCCCTGGGCGCTGATCGAGAAGCGCCTGCGGCTGGCCGCTGATGCCGACTTCGCCATGGCCTTCTACAACCCGCGCTCCCGCTCGCGGCCGGAGGGCTTCGCCCGCGCCCTGGACGTGCTGCGCGAGGCCTGCGGCCTTGATCGCCCGATCATGTTCGCCCGCGCCGTCTCCACGCCGGAGGAGCGCTTGCGGGTCGTCACCCTCGGCGAGGCGACGCCGGAGATGGCCGACATGCGCACCCTGGTGATGGTGGGCTCGAGTCTGACGCGGCGGATTCCCGTCGAAGGCGACGGCGCGGGCGAATGGGTCTATACGCCGCGGTCGGTGCCGTCATTCGAGGGGGATCGATGACCCAGCCAGTCCAGCACCGCATCGGGCCTATGCGCCTCGCGGCGGGCCGGCAGCGCCGGGCGGTCGATCATCAGCACCGGAACCCCCAGCGTGCGGGCGGCCTCGAGCTTGGCCGCCGCCCCCGCGCCGCCGGCGTTCTTGCACACCAGGCGCTCGACGCCGTGCTCGCGCAGCAGGGCCAGGTCGCCCTCCCGGGTGAAGGGGCCGCGGTCGACGGTCAGGGTATGGCGCGGCAGCGGCGGCGCCTCCTCGGGCAGGTCGACCAGCCGCAGCACGTAGTGGTGCTCGGGCCGGGCGGCGAAGGCGGCCAGATGCATGCGCCCGATGGCCAGCAGCACCCGCTGGGGCGGGCCGGCGAGCGCGTCCACCGCCGCCTCGATGCTCGCGACGCGCTGCCAGCGATCTCCATCTTGCGGCGCCCACGGCGGCCGGGTCAGGGCGATCAGCGCGGTGCCGGTTCGCTCGGCGGCGGCCACGGCGTGGCGGCTCATCCGCTCGGCGAAGGGATGGGTGGCATCGACCAGATGGGTGATGCGCTCGGCCTCGAGGAAGGCGGCCAGCCCGTCCACGCCGCCGAAGCCGCCCACCCGGGTCGGCAGCGGCTGGGGCTTCGGCGCGGCGACGCGGCCGGCATAGCTGAACAGCGCGGGGATGTCGCCCTCGGCGAGCGCGCGGGCCAGGGCGCTGGCCTCGGTGGTGCCACCCAGAATCAGGACCTTCATGATGACTGACGCGAACGACGCTCCCTGGCTGACGGTGGTGGGCTGGGGCGAGAGTGGCACGGCCGGGCTCACGCCGGCAAGCCGCGAGGCGCTGGAGGCCGCCGAGGTGGTATTCGGCGCCCGTCGCCACCTGCGCCTGCTGCCGCCGCTCGCCGCCGAGGTGCGCGAGTGGCCGGTGCCCTTCGCCGACGGCATCCCCGAACTGCTGGCCGAGCGCGGCCGGCGCACGGTGATGCTGGCCTCCGGCGATCCCTTCTGGTTCGGCGCCGGTGCGACCCTGGCGCGGCATCTCGCACCGGGCGAGTGGCGCTCGCTGCCGTCGCCCTCGACCTTCAGCCTGGCGGCCTCGCGGCTCGGCTGGTCGCTGGAGGGCGTAACCTGCCTCGGCCTTCACGCCCGGCCGCTGACGCGCCTGCGCCCGCACCTGCATCGCGGCCGCCGGCTGCTGGTACTGCTGCGGGACGGCGCGGCGGTGGCGGCGCTGGCCGACTGGCTCGGGCGCGTCGGCTTCGGCGCCAGCCAACTTCACGTGCTGGAGGCGCTGGGCGGCGATCAAGAACGCGTGCGCTGCCTGCGTGCCGACGCCGAGCTGCCGGACGACATCGCCCATCCGGTGGCGGTGGGGCTCGAGGTCGACGGCGACGGACCGGCGCTGCCGCTGACGCCGGGGCGGCCGGACTGCTGGTTTTCCCACGACGGCCAGATCACCAAGCGGGCGGTGCGCGCCGCCACGCTTGCCGCCCTGGCCCCGATGCCGGGCGAGCGGCTGTGGGACATCGGCACCGGCTCCGGCTCGGTGGCCATCGAGTGGCTGCTGGCCCATCCGGACAACCGCGCCCTGGGCCTCGAGCGCGATGCCGAGCGCGCCGAGCGCGCCCGCCGCAACGCCCGGGAACTCGGCGTCGACTGGCTGGAGGTAATCGAGGGCGACGCCGCGGCGCTGCTGGCAGATGAGCTTGCCGACGCACCGCCGCCCGATGCGGTCTTCATCGGCGGTGGGCTATCCGAGGCGCTGCTCGACGCGCTTTGGCCGCGCCTGCCGGCGGGCACGCGGCTGGTGGCCAATGCGGTGACGCTCGAATCCGAGGCACTGCTGGCCCACCGACAGCGCGAACTTGGCGGCGAGCTGGTACGGCTGGAGCTGTCGTCGGCGACCGCCCTCGGCAGCCGCCGCGGCTGGAAGGCCGCCTATCCCATCGTGCAGTGGCGGGTCGTGAGATGAGGGTGGCGGGTTTCGGCATGCGCCGCTCGGCCACGCTCGCCTCGCTTGCCGAGGCGCTGGAGCGGCTTGAGGCGCAATACGGCCCGGCCGACCGGCTGGCAGTGGCCGAAAGTATGTATCAGTTGGTGGAGTGCTTGGGCGAGGCGCGGGGCCTCGAGACGCTCGCCGTACCCGACGCGGCGCTGGCTGCGGCCGAGACGCTGACGCATTCCCCGCACAGCCGGCAGGCCCGCGGCACCGGCAGCGTCGCCGAGGCCGTGGCGGTACTGGCGGCCGAGCCGGGCGCGACGCTGCTCGGCCCGCGGCTGGTTTCCCCGGATCGATGCGCCACCGCCGCGATGGCCAGCGCCGCTATGACAAGAGACATCCCGGCAGGAGACACGACATGACCGTTCATTTCATCGGTGCCGGCCCCGGCGCGCCGGACCTCTTGACGCTGCGCGGGCGCGACCTGATCGCCGCGAGCCCCGTCTGCCTCTACGCCGGCTCACTGGTGCCGGAGGCGATCCTCGCCCATTGCCCGGCGGACGCTCGCGTCATCAACACCGCGCCGCTGTCGCTTGACGAGATCATCGACGAGATCGCCGCGGCCCACGCCGCCGGCCAGGACGTGGCCCGGCTGCACTCCGGCGACCTGTCGGTATGGTCGGCCATGAGCGAGCAACTGCGCCGTCTGCGCGCGCTGGGCATTCCCTACGCCATCACGCCCGGGGTGCCGGCCTTCGCCGCGGCCGCCGCCACCCTCGGCCAGGAGCTGACGCTGCCGGGCGTGGCGCAGTCGGTGGTGCTGACCCGCACGCCGGGCCGCGCCAGCGCCATGCCGGACGGCGAGACCCTGGCCAACTTCGCCCGCACCGGGGCGACGCTGGCGATCCACCTATCCATCCATCACCTGGAGCAGGTGGTGGCGAATCTTGTTCCCTTCTACGGTGCCGACGGCCCGGTGGCCATCGTCTGGCGCGCCAGCTGGCCCGATCAGAAGGTGATCCGCGGGCGGCTCGACACCATCGCCGCACGCCTCGATCCGGCCATGAACCGCACCGCGCTGATCCTGGTCGGCCCGGCGCTGGCAAGCGACGACTTCGACGACAGCTGCCTCTACGCCATCGGCTACGACCGCCGCTTCCGGCCCCAGTCGGCGGACTCGCCCTTCGCCGAGGGTGGCGCCTTTGAGGAAGAGCGCGCGGCACGAGAGGGCGGCGCATGATTCATCTGTCGCTGATCGGCATCGGCACCGGCAACCCCGATCACATCACCCTGGCCGGCGTGCGCGCGCTGCGCGAGGCCGAGCTGATCCTGCTGCCGCGCAAGGGCGAGGCCCGCTCGGACCTGGTCGACCTGCGCCGGCTGCTGTGCCGACACCTGCTCGATGAATCCGCGCTCACGCGGGTGGTGGAGTTCGAGCTGCCGCGCCGCGACGTCCGCGACGACTACCTGGGCGCGGTGGACGACTGGCACGCCGCCATCGCCGAGACCTGGCGCGAGCAGATGGCGCATCACCTGCCCGAGGGCGGGCAGGCCGCGATGCTGATCTGGGGCGACCCCTCGCTCTACGACAGCAGCCTGCGCATCGCCGCACGCCTCAAGGGCGCGGGGCCCGAGAACGAAGGCGGCATGGCGCTCGAGGTGAGCGTGGTGCCCGGCATCACCAGCCTGCAGGTGCTGACCGCCGAGCATCGCATCCCCTTGAACGCCCTGGCCGAGCCGGTGCAGATCACCACCGGGCGGCGCCTGCGCGAGCGCGGCTGGCCCGGCGACGCCGCCAGCGTGGCGGTGATGCTCGACGCCGGCGGCGCCTTCCAGACGCTGGCCCCGGAGGGCCTGCATATCTGGTGGGGCGCCTATCTCGGCATGGACAAGCAGTGCCTGATCGACGGCCCGCTGGCCGAGGTCGGCCCTACCATCGTCGAGCGCCGCGCCGCGCTGCGCGAGTGCCATGGCTGGATCATGGACGTCTATCTGCTGGCGCGTCAGCCGCTGCTGCCGGGGCCTATCGAATGATTGATATAGGGGACAAGCCGCAGCGGAGCTCCTACGCCATGGGTGAGGAGCCTTGCTCCGAACGGGCTGGCCAAGGATGGCCAGCACCGGACCTGCAAGCGGAGCAGGATGCGAGAGCGCGGCAGGGCGTCGGGAGCTACAAGGATGTATTCATCGCGTCTCCGCGTAGGCTTGTCCCCGGCATTCTCCCAGAAACACCACGTCATTCCCTCGATCGCTGGAGACCTCGATGAAGCACGTCGACCCCGAGCGCCATGCGGTGCGCATGGCCCACAAGCAGAAGATCATGAACGAGCGGATCGCCGCCGCCGACAAGGAGCAGGGCGTGCTGCTGGTGCTCACCGGTCCCGGCAAGGGCAAGAGCAGCTCCGGCTTCGGCATGGTCGCACGCGCCCTGGGCCACGGCATGAAGGTCGGCGTGGTGCAGTTCATCAAGGGCAAGTTCCAGACCGGCGAGGAGGCCTTCTATCGCTCGCTGCCGGGCGTGGACTACCACGTCATGGGCGAGGGCTACACCTGGGACACCCAGGATCGCGAGCGCGACGTGCGTGCCGCCGAGGCGGCCTGGGCCGAGGCCAGTCGCATGCTGGCCGACCCGGACTATGCCCTGGTGCTGTTCGACGAGCTCAACATCGCCCTGCGCCACGGCTATCTGGAGCTCGACCGGGTGCTCGACGACCTCCAGGGCCGCCCGGCCATGCAGCACGCGGTGGTCACCGGCCGCCACGCCCCCGAGGCGCTGATCGAGCTGGCCGACACCGTGACCGAGATGAAGGTGGTCAAGCATGCCTTCAAGGATCAGGGCGTCAAGGCCCAGAAGGGCGTCGAACTCTAGGCCGGCCTGAGAAGTGGCTGCGCTCGGCTATACGGCGTTAAAAATCAGCTCGTGCGCGAGCCCGGTCAAAGTCCTCATTTAGGGCTCCTAAACTCCGGCTTTTCGCTGATTTTTGCCTTGTCTAGCCTTCGCTCGCCGACTTTCAGGCTCGGCCTAGCCTGTTCCCGTTCCGTAGCTGCGCCACTAACGATATTGCCAGGTTCGTGGGGAGTGGCTGGATCAGCGCCGGGGGCGAGACGGCGCGAGGGGTTTTTGCCAGGGGTGAGGCGGATTCCGCCGAACGGGCTGGCCATGGATGGCCAGCACCGGCCCAGCAAGCGGAGCAGGATGCGAGAGCGCCGCTGGGCAAAAGTTAGCGCCCAGGGATGGGTTCACAGCGCCCTCGCGACGGCTTGGCGCCGGGCAAGCTCATCGTTCGCCGAGGCCGCGCTATTCCACCATCACGATTTCCAGGAGACCGCCGCATGGCAGACCCGACCGGGCGACCCGATCACGCCTTCCCCGAGGCGCAGCGCGAGGGCCTCTACCGGGCCATCTTCGAGCGTCGCGACGTGCGCGCCCAGTTCCGCCCGGACCCGATTCCGCCCGCGGTGCTGGCGCGGCTGCTCGAGGCCGCCCACCACGCGCCCTCGGTGGGCTTCATGCAGCCCTGGGACTTCCTGCTGATCGACGACCGCGCGGTGCGAAGCCGCGTGCACGCCATCTTCGAGCGCGAGAACGCCAAGGCGGCCGAGGCCCACACCGGCGAGCGCGGCGCGCTGTATCGCCGGCTCAAGCTGGAGGGCATTCTCGATAGCCCGCTCAATCTGTGCATCACCTGCGACCGCAGCCGCGGCGGCGAGCACGTGCTGGGCCGCCAGAGCATCGTCGAGATGGACCTGTTCAGCACCTGCCTGGCGGTCCAGAACCTGTGGCTGGCGGCCCGGGCCGAGGGCATCGGCGTGGGCTGGGTCAGCATCCTCGATCAGGATGAGCTGGCCGAGGTGCTGGGCCTGCCGGAGAGCGTCTATCCGCTCGCCTACCTGTGCCTGGGCTACGTCGACGAGTTCCTCGACCGCCCCGAGCTGGCCCGCGCCGGCTGGCGCCAGCGCCTGCCGCTGGCCGAGCGGGTGCACGGCAACGGCTGGGGCCAGGCGGCCGACGCGCCGGCGCTGTTCGAGGCGCTCTCGGCGCGGGAGGGCGAGGGATGAAGGCGCTGATGATCCAGGGCACCACCTCGGACGCCGGCAAGAGCACGGTGGTGGCGGGGCTGTGCCGTCTGCTGGCGCGGCGCGGCGTGTCGGTGGCGCCCTTCAAGCCCCAGAACATGGCGCTGAACAGCGCCGTGACGCCGGAGGGCGGCGAGATCGGCCGCTCCACGGCGCTGCAGGCGGTGGCCTGCGGGCTGGCGCCTCATGCCGACATGAATCCGGTGCTGCTCAAGCCCGAGACCGACCGCGGCGCCCAGGTGATCCTCGACGGTCGGGTCCACGGCCACATGGACGCGCTGGATTACCACGCCTTCAAGCGCCAGGCCCGGGAGACCGTGCTGGCGGCCTGGGCGCGGCTGACTTCACGCCATGATCTCGTCATTGCGGAGGGGGCGGGGAGTCCTGCTGAAATCAATCTTCGTGCCAATGATATCGCCAATATGGGCTTCGCCGAGGCGGTGGACTGCCCGGTGTGGCTGGTGGCCGACATCGACCGCGGCGGCGTCTTCGCCCAGCTGGTCGGCACCCTCGAGCTGCTGAGTGAAAGCGAGCGCGCGCGCACCACCGGACTCGTGATCAATCGCTTCCGCGGCGACATCGCGCTGCTCGAGCCGGGACTGGACTGGCTTACCGAGCGCACCGGCAAGCCGGTGACCGGCGTGCTGCCGCACCTGAACGGCCTGCTGCTCGACGCCGAGGACGGCCTGGGGCTCACCGAGAGCGCGGCCGAGGCGCCGGGGCTGCGGGTGGCGGTGCCGGCGCTGCCCCGGATCAGCAACCACACCGACCTCGACGCGCTGCGCCTGCATCCGCGGGTCGAGCTGACGCTGGTGGGCCCGGGCCGGGCCATGCCGCCGGCCGACGTCATCCTGCTGCCCGGCAGCAAGAGCACCGCCAGCGACCTGGCCTGGCTGCGTCGCGAGGGCTGGGAGCCGGCGATCCGCCGCCACCTGCGCTACGGCGGCCGGGTGCTCGGCATCTGCGGCGGCTTCCAGATGCTCGGCGAGGCCATCGACGACCCGGACGGCCTCGAGGGCGAGGCCGGCAGCGTGCCGGGGCTGGGGTTGCTGGCGATGCGCACCCGCATGGTGGCCGGCAAGCAGCTGCGCAACGTGCGCGGGACGCTCACTGCCCTTCATGCGGGCTCCCCGGCCGGCGAAGGCGTGGCGGTAAGCGGCTACGAGATCCACAACGGTGTCAGCGAGGGCCCGGCGCTGGCGCGGCCGCTGCTCGACCTCGACGGTCGCCCGGACGGTGCGGTGAGCGAGGATGGACAGGTGATGGGCACCTACCTGCACGGCCTGTTCGACGAGGCGCCGGCGGCCGCCGCGCTGCTGGCCATGCTGGGGCTTGCCGGCGAGGGTGGGGCCGTGGACCTGGCCGCCCACCGCGAGCGTCAGCTCGACCGGCTGGCCGATACCCTGGAGGAGCATCTCGATCCGGCCGCTATCGAGGCGCTGGCGATGGGCAGGGTCCTCGGCTACCATCGCGCGCATCGGTAAACAGCGGCCCTCGCGGCGTTTCCAACCTCCAAAGACAACAGGGTTCCATGGGCAAGCAATCAAAGGTCGCCGAGAGCAGCTGGGAAAACCTGCTGAGGATCTTCACCGTCCCCGAGGCGCCGGGATCGACGCTGAACCGTCTGGACCGTGAGATCTCGACGAATCTCTCCGGCTTCCTCGGCGAGCATATCGTCGCGGAAGAGAACGACCTGGCCATCATCGAGCAGGACTTCAGCGATGCCAGGATCCCGGAAGCGCCCGCCTTCGTGTCGGAGCAGACCCAGTTCCTGCTCGACAAGGTGGTCTCGCAGTCGGTGCATACCGCCTCGCCCAGCTTCGTCGGCCACATGACGTCGGCACTCCCGTACTTCATGATCCCGCTGTCGAAGATCATGATCGCGCTCAACCAGAACCTGGTGAAGACCGAAACCTCCAAGGCCTTCACGCCGCTGGAGCGTCAGGTGCTGGGCATGCTGCATCGTCTGATCTACGGGCAGCCCGATGATTTCTACGACAGCTGGCTGCACCACAGCGAGCGTCGCCTCGGCGCCTTCTGCTCCGGCGGCACCGTGGCCAATATCACCGCGCTGTGGGCCGCACGGAACCGGGCCTTCGGCCCCGACGGCGACTTCCCGGGCATCAGCCGCGGCGGCGTGTTCAGCGCCATGCGGCACTATGAGTGTGAGGGCGCGGCGGTGCTGGTCTCCGAGCGCGGTCACTACTCGCTCTCCAAGGCGGCCGATGTACTGGGGATCGGGCGGGACCAGATGGTGGCCGTCGAGACCGACGGGTACAACCGCATCCGGCCCGATGCCCTTGTCGCCACGCTGAAGCGGCTCCAGCGGCAGCGGATACGGCCGTTTGCCCTGGTCGGTATCGCCGGCACCACCGAGACCGGCAACATCGATCCGCTGGACGGCCTGGCCGACATCGCCGCGGAGCATGGCATCCACTTCCACGTGGATGCCGCCTGGGGCGGGCCGACGCTGTTCTCGGAGCGCTACCGGCCGCGTCTCGCCGGCATCGAACGGGCCGACTCGGTCACCATCGATGCCCACAAGCAGCTCTATGTGCCGATGGGGGCGGGCATGGTGCTGTTCCGCGAGCCGTCCGCCCTCGGCAGCATCGAGCACCACGCCCAGTACATCATTCGGCAGGGATCCCGGGACCTGGGCAGCACCACCCTGGAGGGCTCGCGTCCCGGCATGGCGATGCTGGTGCAGTCGGCGCTGAAGATCATCGGGCGTCAGGGTTATGCGATGCTGATCGACAACGGCATCGACATGGCGCGACGCTTCGCCGAGCGGATCGCGGCGCTCGAGGACTTCGAGCTGATCACCGCGCCGGAGCTCAACATCCTCACCTATCGCTGGGTGCCCGCCGAGGTGCAGGCGCGGCTGGAGGACGCCGACGAGGCGCTGCGTCAGCGCATCAACGACCTGCTGAATCGCATGACCCAGGCCATCCAGAAGATTCAGCGCGAGCGTGGCAAGGCCTTCGTGTCACGCACCCGCCTCACGCCCGAGCGCCACGGCGGCCAGGCCGTCACGGTCTTCCGCGTCGTGCTGGCCAATCCCCTGACCACCGACCAGGTGCTGCGCGAGCTCATCGAGGAGCAGCGCCGGATCGCCGCGGAGCACCTGGACGACCCCGACTTCGCCGAGCTGAAGGCGCTGCTGGCCTCCTATCGTCGCCAGGGGTGATCGTGTCCGCGCTCCGACACCGGTCCGCCGGTAGGCCGCTCAGGAGGCCGTGTCGAAGCGCGTGGGGTCGTCGCTGATCACCGCGTCGACGCCCCAGTCCCAGCGCGGGGCGAAGGCGGCCGGGTCGTTGGCGGTGTAGCACACCAGCGCATAATCCGCGGCCTTGATCGCCTTGGCGCGTTCAGCCCTCAGCGGCTTCCAGTTGGCGTGTACGCTGACGGCCTGCACCGCCTCGGCGCGGGCCTGCCAGTCGCGCGGCACGCGGTCGAACAGCGCCCCCAGGGCCAGCCGTTCGGGGCCGGCCAGCGCGCGACTGGCCCTCAGCGCCCGCTCGTCGAAGGACGACACCAGCCGCCGCTCGAACGGCAGCGCTTCCATCACCGCCGGCACCGCCGCCTCGGCCAGCGCCACCGGGTCGTGGCCGCGATTGACCTTGAGCTCCAGATTCATGCCCATGTCGAGGTCGACGAGCAGCGCGAGCATCTCGTCGAGGGTCGCCATCCGCTCGCCGGCGAAGGCGTGTGCAAACCAGGCGCCCGCGTCCAGTCGGCGCGCCGCGGCGAGGTCGAGCGTGGCCAGCCGGCCGCGGCCGTCCGAGCAGCGCGACACGTCGCGGTCGTGCCAGATCACCGGGGTGCCGTCGCCGAGGCGCTGGACGTCGAGCTCCACCCAGTCGAAGCCGGCCGCGTGGGACGCGCGCACCGCCGCCAGGGTGTTCTCGGGGGCGCGGGCGGAGAGGCCGCGATGGGCGATCAGGCGGGGCAGGTCGAGTGCTGGCATTCGGGCTCCATGGGGGCCAGGCGCTGCCCGGTCTCGGGGTCGAAGAGATGCAGGCGGCCGGGATCCGGCCGCAGGGTCAGACTATCGCCTTCGGCCACCGCGCGGATACCGTCGATGCGCGCCACCACCAGGTCGTCCTGACCGTCGAGCCGCGCGTGGACGAGGGTGTCGGCGCCCAGCGGCTCGACCAGCTCGACCCGGACGGACAGGTCGCCATCGATAACGTCGCCTTCGGGCACCACGGCCAGGTGCTCCGGGCGGATGCCCAGGCACACCGTCTTCGCCTCTCCGGATGCCGGTATGGGCGAGGCCAGCCGGGTGCCGCAGGGCAGCGTCAGGATGTCGCCCCCGAGGCGGGCGTCGAGACGGGCGTTGAGAAAGTTCATCGCCGGCGAGCCGATGAAGCCGGCCACGAAGCGGCTGGCGGGGCGAGCGTAGAGGTGCATCGGCGTGCCGACCTGCTCGATGCGCCCGCCGTTCATCACCACCAGCCGGTCGGCCAGGGTCATGGCCTCGACCTGGTCGTGGGTGACGTAGACCGCGGTGACGCCGAGGCGCTTCTGCAGGCGGCGGATCTCGAGGCGCATCTGCACCCGCAGCTTGGCGTCCAGATTCGACAGCGGCTCGTCGAACAGGAACACCCTGGGCTCGCGGACGATGGCGCGGCCCATGGCCACCCGCTGGCGCTGCCCGCCGGAGAGCTGCTTGGGGCGCCGGTCGAGCAGGTCCTCGAGGCCGATCAGCCTGGCCGTCTCCTCCACCCGGCGGCGGCGCTCGGCCTTGGGCACGCCGCGGTTCTTCAGCGCATAGCCCATGTTGTCGGCCACGCTCATGTGCGGGTAGAGGGCGTAGTTCTGGAACACCATGGCGATGTCGCGCTCGGCCGGCTCCAGGTCATTGACGCGTCGTCCGTCGATGGCGAGCTCGCCGTCGCTGATCGACTCGAGGCCGGCGAGCATCCGCAGCAGGGTGGACTTGCCGCAGCCCGAGGGGCCGACCACCACGATCAGCTCGCCGTCGGCGATCTCGAGGTCGGCGCCGTGCAGGGCCGTGACGCCGTTGGGGTAGGTCTTGCGCAGGGCGTTCAGGCGAAGCGTGGCCATAGGCGTCTCTCGTGTCCGTTGGAGTGTGTCATTTCTCGGCGTCGACCAGCCCCTTCACGAAGTAGCGCTGCATCAGCACGATCACCGCCACCGGCGGCAGCATGGCCAGCAGGGCGGTGGCCATGACCGTCTGCCAGGGCACCAGGTTGTCGGCCGAGGAGAGCAGGCGCTTGAGGCTGACCACGATGGTCATGTGGTCGGATTCGGTGGTGATCAGCAGCGGCCAGAGATACTGGTTCCAGCCGTAGAGGAACATGATCACGAACAGGGCGGCGATGTTGGTCTTCGACAGCGGCAGCAGGATGTCCCTGAGGAAGCGCCAGGGACCGGCGCCGTCGACCCGGGCGGCCTCGAGCAGCTCCGGCGGCACGGTGAGGTAGAACTGCCGGAACAGGAAGGTCGCCGTGGCGCTGGCGATCAGCGGCAGGATCAGCCCGACGTAGGAGTTCAACAGTCCCAGATCGGCGGCCACCTTGTAGGTGGGCATGATGCGCACCTCCACCGGCAGCATCAGGGTGATGAAGATCAGCCAGAAGCACAGCCGGCGCAGCGGGAAGCGGAAGAACACGATGGCGTAGGCGGCCAGGATGGCGATGGCGATCTTGCCGACGGCGATGCCCAGCGCCATGACCGTGGAATTGAGCAGCAGCCGAGTGACGTCGGTACCCAGCCGGCCGACCGGCTCGGTGAGCACGGCGCGGAAGTTGCCGAGGCCCTCGGAGCCGAACCACAGCGGCGCGGTGCCGGTATACAGCGAGGCCTGGTCGTGGGTGGCGGCGGTGATGGCCAGCCACACCGGCAGGCAGAAGGCGATCAGGGCCAGGATCAGCAGCGCGTGGCTGGCGATGTCCAGGCCGCGGCGGCGATAGCGCATGGGCGTCTCTCCGGTGTCAGTACTGGACCCTGCGCTCGAGGTAGCGGAACTGCAGCAGGGTGAGCAGGCCCACCAGCCCCATCAGCAGCACCGACTGGGCGGCGCTGGAGCCCAGGTCGTAGCCGATGAAGCCGTCCTCGAAGACCTTGTAGACCAGGGTACGGGTGGCGCCGCCGGGCCCGCCGGCGGTGGTGGCGTCGATGGTGCCGAAGGTCTCGAAGAAGGCGTAGACGCTGTTCATCACCAGCAGGAAGAAGCTGGTCGGCGACAGCAGCGGGAAGGTGATGGTCCAGAAGCGCCGCCAGGGGCCGGCGCCGTCGATGGCGGCGGCCTCCAGCAGGCTCCTGGGAATCGCCTGCAGGCCGGCCAGGAAGAACACGAAGTTGTAGCTCATCTGCTTCCAGATCGAGGCCATCACCACCAGCGCCATGGCCTGGCCGCCGTTGAGCTGGTGGTTCCAGTCGATGCCGAGCGCGCCGAGCCCGGCGCTGATCAGGCCGAGCTCCGGGTCGAGCATGAAGCCCCACAGCACGCCGGCCACCGCCGGCGCCACCGCATAGGGCCAGATCAGCAGCGCCTTGTAGGCGCCGGCCCCCTTGATCACCCGGTCGGCGAGCACCGCCAGCAGCAGCGCCAGCGCCATGGCGCCCAGCGCCACGCCGGCGCTGAAGGTCACGGTGATGCCCAGCGCTCGGTAGTACTCCGCCGAGGCCAGCACCCGCGCGAAGTTCTCGAAGGCGACGAAGGTGCGGCCGAGGCCGAAGGGGTCCTCGACGTAGAAGGCCTGGAGCATGGCCTGGGCGGCGGGCCAAAAGAAGAAGATCGCCACGACGGCGATCTGCGGCGTCAGCAGCAGCCAGGGCGTGACGCGGTGTCGCTGGAAGGTCGCCATGGTCGTTCATCGCTGGAGAGGAAAAGGGCCGGCACGCCAGGGCGGCGTGCCGGCACGGGGCGGAGGGCGGATCAGCCGTTGGCCTGCTGGAAGCGCTCCAGCAGCGCGTTGCCGCGGCGCACGGCCTCGTCCAGGCCGTCCTGGGCGCTCACGTCGCCGTTGAAGATGCGCTCCAGCTGCTCCTCGATGACGTCACGGATCTGCGGCATGTTGCCCAGGCGCAGGCCCTTGGAATTGGCCGTGGGCGTGACGCCGGTCATCTGCTCGATGGCCACGGCGCTGCCCGGATTCTGCTCGTAGAAGCCCTGCTGCTGGCCGAGCTCGTAGGCCGCCTGGGTGATCGGCAGATAGCCGGAGAACTGGTGCCAGTCGGCCTGGACCTTGGCGGAGGACAGGTAGTCGAAGAAGCGTGCCACGCCCCGATAGACCCCGTCGCTCTTGCCGGCCAGCACCCACAGCGAGGCGCCGCCGATGATGCTGTTCTGCGGCGTGTCGACCAGCTCGCTGTCGTAGGGCAGCGGGGCGACGGAAAAGTCGAAGTCCTCGGCGTTGGCGCGCACGCCCGCCAGCGAGGCGGAGGACGCCATCAGCATGGCGCAGCGGCCGGTGTAGAAGGCCGGCGCGGCCTCGTCGAAGCGGCCGGCGTAGTCGAAGCGGCCGTCCTGCTGCCAGTCGGCCAGGCGCTGGATGTGGTCGACGGCGGCGGTCTGGTTGATGGTCAGGCGGGCGTCGAGGCCGCCGAAGCCGTTCTGCTCGGTGGCGAAGGGCAGGTCGTTGCGCGCCGAGAAGTTCTCGAGCTGGATCCAGGACGGCCAGGTGGTGGTCATGCCGCACTCGGCGGCGCCGGAGTCGACGATCCGGCCCAGGGTCTCGCCGAGGCCCTGCCAGGTGGTCGGTACCTCCTCCACGCCGGCCTCGGCGAGGATGTCTCGGTTGACGTAGACCACCGGCGTCGAGGAGTTGAACGGCATCGACAGCATGCGGCCGTCGGCGTCGGTGTAGTAGCCGGTCACGGCGGGCAGGAAGGCCGCGGGGTCGAAGTCCAGGCCTGAGTCGCTCATCAGCTGGTGGACCGGCACGATGGCGCCCTCGGCGTTCATCATGGTGGCGGTGCCGACCTCGTAGATCTGCACGATGGCCGGGGCCTCGCCGGCGCGGAAGGCGGCGATGGCGCCGGTCATGGTCTCGGAGTAGTTGCCACGGAAGGACGGCTTGACGACATAGTCGTCCTGCGAGGCGTTGAAGTCGGCGGCGATCTCGTCGACCTTGTTGCCCAGCTCGCCGCCCATGGCGTGCCACCAGGCGATCTCGGTGGCCCCCTGAGCCGACATCGACAGGCCGGCGGCGGCCATTCCCAGGGTCAGTGCTCCAGCGTACAGGCGTGGCATCGGGATCTCCTTTTCCACTGAGTCTTGGCATCGCGTCAGCCCGAGCCAGGCGGCGAGTTCCGCGGTCGGGCACGGCGACATTAGCTCCTGCCAATGACAGTCCAGTGAAAGCTAGATCATGCCGTCGAGTGCCGCCATGCTGCGGACGCGAGATGCGTCGGTGGAGCGATCGGGCGTCGGGGCGACGCCCGTGGCAGGCCTGGACGCCATGCCGCGGGCGGCGAGAAGATGGTGCCCAGGCGGTGGCAGGAGGTGACCATGCGACGCGTGATCGGCGACTGGCTGAGTCGCTATCTGACCCGGCCGCGGCCGGGATTGAAGACCCTGGAACCGGTGGATATCGAGCGACTCGCCGCCTGCCTGCGGCCCGGTGACGTGCTGGTGGTCGAGGGCAACACCCGCATCAGCACGGCGATCAAGTACCTTACCCAGTCGACCTGGTCCCATGCCGCGCTCTACGTGGGCGAGGCCTACCGGGACGCCGGCGGCGGGCCGCAGGGGCTGATCGAGGCCGACGTGCGCGAGGGCGTGCGCCGGGTCGGGCTGGATGACTTCGCGGGGCTGCACAGCCGCATCTGCCGCCCGGTGGGGCTCGATGACGACGAGGTGGCGCGGCTGATCGCCTTCGCCGGCGAGCGCCTCGGGGAGCGCTATGATCTCGGCCATGTGCTCGATCTGGCGCGCTACCTGATGCCGACGCCGCCCGTCCCCTCGCGCTGGCGGCGCCCGCTGCTGTCACTGGGCAGCGGCGATCCCACCCGGGCGATCTGCTCCACCCTGATCGCCCAGGCCTTCCAGTCGATTCGCTATCCGATCCTGCCGCGGGCGGTGACGGTCGAGTCGCCGCTTTCCGGCGGCCGGGAGGTCGAGATCCGGGTGCTCTATCCCCGCCACTACAGCCACTTCGTGCCGCGCGACTTCGATGTCTCGCCCTATTTCCAGGTCATCAAGCCGACCCTGGACCGGCACTTCGATCACCGGCGGCTGATCTGGGGCGCGGCGCCGGATGACGGCCGCCCCGGCCCGGACGCGAGGTGACGACTGTGCTAGGCTGCCCGATTTCGTGCCCGGTCGCGCCGGGCATCGAAGGCAGCCATGAAGGAGAGCCGGAAGCGATGAAAGTGGTGCATATCAAGAACGCGGCCCACCGCGAGGCCTGTCTGGCGCGGCTGTGCGCCGAGGCCTATGGCCAGGAGGCGGGCATCGCGCCGCTGGTGACCTTCGCCGGCGTGACGGGCGTGCTGTTTCCGCAGGAGGCCGCGCGGCTGCTGGCGCTGGCCGACGACCAGGGCAAGCCGCTGGCGCTGGCGCTGCTGGCGCTGGACGAGTCCGGCGAGGGCATGACGCTCATGCAGCTGGCGGATCTGGACACCGAGACCGTGAAGGCGCCGGCCATGCGGCTGGTGGGCGAGCTGGCGCTGCGCGCGCCGCTGCGGGTGGACGCGGTCGACGAGGCCCAGGAAGCGCGTTTCCGCGAGGCCGGCATCGAACGTTGGTTCAGCGGCAAGGCCGGGGTGCGCATCGGGCTGTCGAAGCGTCATCCGGCGACCGGCCTCGACGATCTGCCGCGCACCCTGACGGTGGACGAGCCGGGCGTGGTGCAGTCGTTCAAGCGCGACCGAGCGCAGTTCGAGGACTACAAGCAGCGCTTCGTGAAGGGCCTGGAGAACTTTCCCGCCACGCTGTCGGCGCGCCACTGACGCGAGACGTGCGCCGCCGCCCGGCGGCGCACGGCGGGCGGCGTCTTACTCTTCGGTCACCGTGAAGGTGCCCTTCATCATGCTGTAGTGGCCCGGGAAGGAGCAGAAGAAGGTCAGGTCGCGACCGGCCAGGCCCTCGGTGGAAAAGGTGACGCTGGTGCTCTCGCCGCCGCCGATGACCTCGGTGGCAGCCAGCACGCGGTCGTCGTCCGCCGGCAGGTAGTCGTTTTCCAGCCCCGCGTTCATGCCCGCCTGGGCCACGGCCTGGTAGTCCGAGGTGTCGCTGAGCACCCAGTTGTGGCCCATCACGCTGGCCTGCATCTGGCCGGTGTGCTCCAGTGTCACGGTCACTTCATCGCAGCTGGCCGGCACGCTCATGGCGTCCTGGTCGAACTGCATCTGGTCGTTGGCCTCGATGGTCAGCTGGCAGCTCTCGTCGTCCTGCGCCATGGCGGGCGAGGCGGACAGGACAGCGGCGAGGGCCGAGGTGGCGAGCATCCAGGCGGTGTGGCGAGCTTTCATGGCTTGATCCTTATTGTCGTCACTTTGTGATAGATAATGTGTACAATTTTATTCTTTGCCCACATCTCCCGGGCTGTCAAGTCGCGCGGGGCCATGGCTTGACGCCATGCGGCGAGAGCGCTTGACTGGGCGTCTGTTTCGCAGTGACAAGAAAAGGACGTTCAGCATGGCCAAGCGTATCCAGTTCGCCCGCACCGGCGGCCCCGAGGTCCTCGAGGTCGTCGATGTCACGCCCGCCGAGCCGGGCCCCGGCGAGGTGCGGGTCCGCAATCAGGCGGTGGGCCTGAACTTCATCGACATCTACTTCCGCACCGGGCTGTATCCGGCGCCGTCTCTGCCGTCGGGGCTCGGCACCGAGGGCGCGGGCGTCGTCGAGGCGGTGGGCGAGGGCGTCGAGCATCTGGCGGTGGGCGATCGCGTGGCCTATGCCCAGGGCCCGCTGGGCGCCTACGCCGAGCTCCACGTGCTGCCGGCGGAGAAGGTGGTGGCGCTGCCCGAGGGCATCGACGCCGAGACCGCGGCGGCGGCCATGCTCAAGGGCCTGACCGTGCAGTACCTGCTGCGCCAGACCTGTCCGCTTCAGGGCGGTGAGACGATCCTGTGGCACGCCGCGGCCGGCGGCGTGGGCTCCATCGCCTGCCAGTGGGCGAAGGCGCTGGGGGTGAAGCTGATCGGCACGGTGAGCTCGCCGGAGAAGGCGGCGCTGGCCGAGAAGAACGGCGCCTGGGCGACCATCGACACCACCCGCGAGGACGTGGCGGAACGGGTCCGCGAGCTGACCGGCGGTGCCATGTGCGACGTGGTCTACGACTCGGTAGGCAAGGACACCTGGGAGGCCTCGCTGGACTGCCTGAAGCCGCGCGGCCTGATGGTCAGCTTCGGCAATGCGTCGGGCCCGGTGGAGGGCGTCAACATCGGCATCCTCAACCAGAAGGGCTCGCTGTTCGTGACTCGCCCGAGCCTCAACGGCTATGCCGACACCCGCGAGCGCCTCGAGGCCATGGCCGGCGACCTGTTTGCGATGCTGGAAAGCGGCCAGATCACCATCGACATCGGCCAGCGCTATCCGCTCGCCGAGGCCGCCCGGGCCCAGGAGGCGCTGGCCGGCCGCAAGACCACCGGCTCGACCGTGCTTATCCCGTAAGCGTCTGCGCTTCTGCCGACGGCCTCGCGTCTTGCCGGACGCGGGGCCGTCGTCGTTCTGGGGAGAGCGTCCGGGGCGCTACAGCGCGTCGCCGAGCTCGTCGATCATCCGCTCCCGGCGCTCGAGCGAGGCCAGCCCGGCCTCGCCCAGCAGGCGTGCCGCCTCGCTCAGGAGTCCCTCGGCCAGCAGCATGAAGGCGCACATGCCGTTGCTGAAGAACAGGCTGTGGTTGGGCACCGCGAAGCGCTCACTGGCGGCGCGCGCCAGCGGCGAGCTGGCGGCATCGGTCAGCGCGATCACCGGTACGCCCTGGCGGGCCGCCACCTGGGCGGCGGTCAGCACGCTCGGCGTGTAGGGGAAGGCGCTCATCACCACCAGCACGTCGTTGTCGTCGAGCCGGGCCAGGGCGTCCGCGATGCCGTGGCCGGCGGCGTCCAGCGCAGCGGCGTCGGGACGCAGCATGCCGAGTCCGTAGGCCATGAACGAGGCCAGCGAGGCGAACTGGCGACGGCCGTGAATCCGCACCCGCCGGGCCTCCGCCAGCCGCCGCGCGGCACGGGTGAAGGCCTCACCGTCCATTCCCGCCACCAGGTCGCCGAGGTTGGCGCTCTCCTGGCGGCCCAGTCGGGTCAGCCGGCCGAGGGCGTCGTCGTCCCGTTCGCCCTCCAGCAGCCGCGAGACCTGATCGCTGTAGAAGTGCGTTCCCTCGGTGACGTGGCGGCGGAACACCGCCTGCAGCCCGGCGAAGCCCTCGAAGCCCAGCCGCTGGGCCAGCCGCGACAGCGTCGAGGGGCTGACGCCGAGGCGCTCCGCCAGATCGCTGATCGACGACACCGCGGCCTGCTGGGGCATGCCGACCAGCGCCGAGAGCACCTGCTGCGATCGCTTGCCCAGGCGAAGCTCGGCGTCTCCCGCCTCGAGGTCGGCGAGCAGGCGCTCGAGGTCGTCGAGCGTATCGAGGCGTGCATCCGGTCGAGAAGGCGAGGCGGCGGTCATGAAGGGCGTGGGCTCCGGTTCGCTGGCGAGGAAGGGCAGGGCATTGTAGCGGCCGCGGCACCTGGCGTCAGGGTGGTGTGGCACTTATTGCAAATATCTTTGCGATTAAACAAAATGGCAAATGTGTTTGCAAAATGACCCGGGGAGGGTCGCATGAGCCACGTCTTCCATCGTCACCTGTCTCACACTTACCCCACTGCCGTCGGCGGCGACGGCGCCTATCTGATCGACGCCGAGGGGCGGCGCTATCTGGACGCCTGCGGCGGCGCCGCGGTCTCCTGTCTGGGGCACGGCGACGCCGAGGTGATCGAGGCCGTGCGCGAGCAGGTCGGCAAGCTGGCCTACGCCCACAGCTCCTTCTTCACTACCGAGCCGATGGAGGCGCTGGCCGACTTCCTGTTCGAGCGTGCGCCGGAGGGGCTGTCCTCGGTCTATTTCGTCTCGGGCGGCTCCGAGGCGGTGGAGGCGGCGCTGAAGCTGGCTCGCCAGTACTTCATCGAGCGCGGTGAGCCCGAGCGCCGGCATCTGATCGCGCGGCGCCAGAGCTACCACGGCAATACCCTCGGCGCGCTGGCCACCGGCGGCAATGCCTGGCGGCGTCGGCAGTTCGAGCCGCTGCTGGTGGAGGTCAGCCACGTCAGCCCCTGCTACGCCTACCGCGGCCAGGCCGAGGGCGAGACGTCGGAGGCCTACGGCGAGCGGCTGGCGCGGGAGCTCGAGGACGAGATCCAGCGCCTGGGACCGGAGACGGTGATGGCCTTCGTCGCCGAGCCGGTGGTGGGTGCGACCCTGGGCGCGGTGCCCGCGGTGCCGGGCTACTTCCGGCGCGTGCGCGAGATCTGCGATCGCCACGGCATCCTCTTGATCCTCGACGAGGTGATGTGTGGCATGGGCCGCACCGGCAGCCTGTTCGCCGCCGAACAGGAGGGCGTGGCGCCGGATCTGGTGACCATCGCCAAGGGGCTCGGGGCCGGCTACCAGCCGATCGGCGCGACCCTGGTCAGCGAGCGTATCCGTGCGACCATCGCCGGGGGCTCGGGCTTCTTCCAGCACGGCCACACCTATATCGGCCATGCCACCGCCTGCGCCGCGGCCCTGGCCGTGCAGCGCGCCATCGAGTCCCGCGACCTGCTGCCCCGCGTGCGGCAACTGGGCGACGGCCTCCAGCAGCGGCTCGAGGACCGCTTCGGCGACCATCCCCACATCGGCGACATTCGCGGCCGGGGGCTGTTCCGCGGCCTCGAGCTGGTCGCCGACCGCGAGACGAAGGCGCCGTTCGATCCCGAGCGCAAGCTGCATGCCGTCATCAAGCGCACGGCCATGGACCACGGCCTGATGTGCTATCCCATGGGGGGCACCCTCGACGGCCGCCGCGGTGACCATATCCTGCTGGCGCCGCCCTTTATCCTCGAGGACGGCCAGCTCGACGAGATCGTCGACAAGCTCGACGCGACCCTCCGGTCCGTCCTCGGATCCTCTTGATCAGGACCTCATGACACAGGAGCTCGACATGTCGATCACTTCGCGTCTGCCGGCACTCGATGTCGCCACCGCATCGCCGGAGCAGCGCCGCGTGCTGGACGCCATTCTCGCCGGCCCCCGCGGCAATCTCGACGGCCCCTTCCTGGCCTGGGTGCACAGTCCGGAACTGGCGGATCACGCCCAGCGCCTGGGCGCCTTCTGTCGCTACGGCACGCGGCTGGAGCTGCGGCTCACCGAGCTGGCGATCCTCTTCACCGCGTCCTGGTGGCAGTCCCAGGCGGAATGGCAGATCCACGAACCCATCGCCCGGGAGGCCGGCGTCTCGGCGTCGCTGATCGAGGCGTTGCAGGAGGGCCACCAGGAACCGACCTTCGAGCGTGACGACGAGGCGCTGGTGGTGCGTCTGGGACACTCGCTCTACACCACCCGGCGCGTCGACGATGCGCTCTACGCCGAGGCGGTCGAGGCCTTCGGCGAGCCGGCGGTGGTCGAGCTGGTCGGCGTGTTCGGCTACTACGCCCTGGTGGCCATGACCCTCAACGTCTTCGCGGTGCGCCGCGGCGACGGGGCGCTGCCGTTTCCCGAGCCGCCTGTGCGCCCCTCTCGGGCCTGACGACGCGTTGATGGCAGCTTCACTGGAGGGATGACGCGCGAGCGACGATGCTGGAGGCAGCGGGCGTTCTTGCACGGCGCCGCCGTCGTTTCACGTGTCATCCACAGGGAGGTGAGCCGTCATGGCCGACAGCACTCTGATCTTTCTCCTGCTTGGCGCGACCCTGGCGGCCTTCGTCTGGGGCCGCTTCCGCTACGACCTGGTGGCCCTGGCGGCGCTGCTGGCCGCGGTGGGGCTGGGCCTGGTGCCCGCCGAGGGCGCCTTCGCCGGCTTCGGCCATCCGGCGGTGATCACCGTGGCCGCGGTGCTGGTGCTCAGTCGCGGCTTCGAGCGCTCGGGGCTGGTCGACCTGATCGCCGAGCAGGCACTGCGCGTCGGCGACCGGATCATGCTGCAGACCCTGGTGCTCTCCGGCACCGTGCTGGTGCTCTCCGGCATCATGAACAACGTCGGCGCGCTGGCGCTGATGCTGCCGGTGGCGCTGCGCCTGGCCCGTGAGCACGATACCCCTCCATCGCTGCTGCTGATGCCGCTGGCCTTCGGCTCGCTGCTCGGCGGGCTGACCACCCTGATCGGTACGCCGCCCAACATCATCATCTCCGCCTACCGCCGCACGCTGATCGGCGAGGGCTTCGGCATGTTCGACTTCTTCCCCGTCGGCGCCAGCGTGGCGTTGGCGGGGCTCGTCGTGATCGTGCTGGCCGGCCGCTACCTGGTACCCCAGCGGGCCGGCCAGGCGTCGATGGAGGCGATGTTCGACACCGCTCATTACCTGGTCGAGCTGCGCGTGCCCGAGGATGGCAAGGCGGTGGGCTGGTCGCTGCGCGACCTGCTCGAGGCCGTGGAGGAGCCGATCCCGGTACTGGCGGTGGTGCGCGACGAGCGGCGCCATCCCGGTCATACCTTCCTCGGTGCGCTGCAGGCCCACGACATCCTGCTGGTGGAGGCGGGTCCCGAGGAGATGGGGCTGCTCGAGGACAAGGCCGGGCTGGCGGTGGGCGCCGAGGCGGAGCAGGAGGCCGAACAGGAAACCCAGGACGCCGAGGAGAGCGGGAAAGCCGACAAGAACGGCGGAAACCCCAGGCAGGACAAGGCCGCGACGGACACCGAGGGCCTGCAGCTGGTGGAGGCCGTGGTGCGCAACGATTCGATGATGCAGGGGCGCACGGTCGGCCAGCTGCGCCTGCTCAACCAGTTCGGCCTGCATCTGGTGGCGGTGGCCCGGGACGGCGGCCGGCTGCGGCAGCGGCTGCGGGACATCCGCTTCCGTGCCGGCGACGTGCTGCTGCTGCAGGGCGGCGAGGGCGACATCGGCGAGAGCCTGACGACGCTGGGCTGCCTGCCGCTGGCCAGCCGCGATCTGGCCCTGGGCCAGCCGCGTCGGCTGGCGCTGTCGGTGGCGATCTTCGCCGCGGCGATCATGGCGATGATGCTCGACTGGCTGCCCGCCGCGGTGGCGTTGAGCGGCGCCGCCCTGGCCTCGCTGCTGGCCGGGGTGCTGACCCTGCGCGAGGCCTACCAGGCCATCGACGGGCCGGTAATCGTGCTGCTCGGCGCGATGATCCCGGTGGGTCAGGCGCTGGAGACCAGCGGCGGGGCGGCGCTGATCGCCGAGACGCTGCTGGTGCTGGGCGGCGACTGGCCGGTGGCGCTGACGCTGTCCGGTCTGTTCGCGCTCGGCCTGCTGCTGTCCAACGTGATCAACAACGCCGCCGCGGCGCTGCTGATGGCGCCCATCGCGGCTAGCCTGGCCGAAGGCTTCGAGGCCTCGGTGGACCCCTTCCTGATGGCGGTGGCGGTCAGCGCCTCCTGCGCCTTCCTGACGCCGATCGGACATCAGTCCAACACCCTGGTGATGGGCCCCGGCGGCTATCGCTTCGGCGACTACTGGCGGCTGGGCCTGCCGCTGTCGCTGGCGGTGATGGCGGTGGCGATCCCGCTGATCCTGATCGTCTGGCCGCTGTGACCGGGTGAGGCAGGAGTGAGGGGTAAGGAGTGAGGGGCAGGGTTTCTCCTCACGCCTCACCCCCTCACACCTCACACCGGCCTAAGCCGGATGGTGGCGCAGCACCTTGCTCTTGTCGGTGACGAAGGCGTCGTAGTCGAAGTCGTCGACGGTGAGCATGTCCAGCACCTCGGCCTCGCGCTGGCGCATGAAGGCGGCATCGTCCTCGCTGATCAGGCCGGCGGCGAGGGCGGCGTCGACCTGCTGTTCGGGATGCAGGGCCTCGGCCGGAATCTCGCCCTTGGCGTGGGCCTTGCCGACGGTGCGATACAGCGCTTCGGCGCGCTCCTGGGTGGCCAGCAGGGCGTTGTAGCGGGCCAGCGGATTGTCCTGGGGGCCGTCGTCGGCGTCCCAGGTGTTGGTCAGCAGGCGCTGGCGCAGGGCGCTGTCGCGGGTCACGGCCTGGGCGATGGTGCGCGTCAGGTCGTCGGTCGGGCGTGCCCAGCGGCGGCCGCGGGGCATCACCACGAGGCGCAGCAGGCGGCCCAGGGCGCGGTTCGGCAGGTTGTCGAACAGCTCGTCGAAGGCCTGCTCGGTGCGGCCCAGCAGGAAGCGGGCGGCGTAGTGGAGCAGGGCGTCTTCCTGCTCGACCTTGTCGCCCTCATGCCACTGCTTGAGCATCAGGCTGGCCAGGTAGAGGTTGGACAGCACATCGCCGAGGCGGGCGGAGAGCATCTCGCGCTGCTTGAGCTTCGAGCCGAGGCTGGCCATGGCGGCGTCGGCGGTCAGCGAGAAGCCGGCGGAGAGCCGCGCGATCTCCTTGGCGTAGGGGGCGGCGACGTCGTCGAAGGGCGAGTCCGGCTGGCCCATGCCCAGACCCTGGGTCAGGGCGCGGGCGGCGTTGCCGAGGATCAGGCCGGCATGGCCGAAGAAGGCCGTATCGAAGGCGTTGACGTCGTCGGCGTCCTTGGCGGCCAGCTCCTCCAGCACGTAGGGGTGGCAGCGGATCGCCCCCTGGCCGAAGATCATCAGGTTGCGGGTCATGATGTTGGCGCCCTCGACGGTGATCGCCACCGGGTTGGCGCTGTAGCCGATGCCGAGGTAGTTGCGCGGCCCGAGGGTCACCGCCTTGCCGCCGTGGATGTCCATGGCGTCGGCCAGGATCACGCGCTGGAACTCGGTGAGCTGGCTCTTGAGGATCGCCGAGGGCACCGCCGGCTTCTCGCCGTGGTCGATGGTGTTGGCGGTCTGGTAGACCGCGGCCTGGGCGATATAGCCGAGCGCCGCCATGCGCGCCAGCGGCTCCTGGACGCCCTCCATCTCGGCCACCGGGACGTTGAACTGGCGGCGGATGCGGGCGAAGCCGCCGCTCCAGCCCAGGGCGTAGCGGGCGGTGCCGGTGGCGCCGGAGGGCAGGGTGATGCAGCGGCCCACCGACAGGCACTCGACCAGCATGCGCCAGCCCTGGCCGATCATGGCCTCGCCGCCGATGATGGTGGACAGCGGCACGAAGACGTTCTCGCCCTTGATCGGGCCGTTGAGGAAGGGGCTGCCGATGGGATGGTGGCGGCGGCCGATCTGCATGCCCTCGGTGTCGCGGGGCACCAGCGCCAGGGTGATGCCGCGGTCCTCCTCCTCGCCGAGCAGGTGGTCGGGATCGAACAGGCGGAAGGCCAGGCCGACCACGCTGGCGATCGGCGCCAGGGTGATCCAGCGCTTCTCGAAGGTCAGCTCGAGGCCCAGCACCATCTCGCCGTCGATCTCGCGGCGTACCACGGTGCCGACGTCGGGCAGCGAGGTGGCATCAGAGCCGGCGCGGGGGCCGGTCAGGCCGAAGCAGGGAATCTCACGGCCGTCGGCCAGCCGCGGCAGGTAGTGATTCTTCTGTTCCTCGGTGCCGTACTTGAGCAGCAGCTCGCCCGGGCCGAGGGAGTTGGGCACGCCGACGGTGACCATCAGCGTCTCGTTGACCGAGAGCTTCTGCAGCACCATCGACTGGGCCTTGGCGGAGAAACCGAGGCCGCCGTATTCCTGCGGGATGATCATGCCGAAGAAGCGCTCGCGCTTGAGGTAGTCCCACAGCTCCTGGGGTAGGTCGGCGCGCTCGCGGGCGATGTCCCAGTCGTTGCACATGCCGGCGGCCACGCCGCACTGGTGATCGAGGAAGGCGCGTTCGGCGTCGGACAGGCCGTCGTCGCGATAGTCGAGCAGCCGCTGCCAGTCGGGGCGGCCGGTGAACAGCTCGCCGTCCCAGGCCACGCTGCCGGCCTCCAGCGCGGTGCGTTCGGTGTCCGAGACCTTCGGCGCGACGCGCTTGAACATGGCGAACAGCTTCGGCGTCAGCCAGCGGCGGCGCAGGGTCGGCAGGCCGCAGGCGGCGATCGCCGCGGTGGCGACCAGCAGCAGCACGCCGATCACCGCGGCGCCGGTGGCCAGGCCGGCGAGGCCGAGCAGGCCGGTGACGCCGAGGGCGGGCAGGGCGCCGGCCTCCCGGCGCATCACGATGAGCAGGCCGGTAACGGCCAGCAGCAGCAGGATCAGGGTCAGCATGGTGGGCGGCTCCGTGACATTTAAACACTTGTTTGAATGCCTTCAGCCTAGCCCATCAGAGGCCTCGCAGCCAATACCTTATCGCTCAACGCAGGACGCCCCGCTCAAAAGGCGGGGCGTCTCGGTGCTGCCGGTGGCGCGATCAGGCCGTGCGGCGCTGCGGCTCCTGCCGGGCGGGGGCGCCGTTGGCCACGTAGTAGGGCGCGTCGCTCTTCGGCAGGGCCTCGCGGCCGCGGATCTTGTCGGCCATCTTCTCGGCCAGCATGATCGTCGGCGCGTTGAGGTTGCCGGTGGGGATCACCGGGAACAGCGAGGCGTCGACCACCCGCAGGGCCTCCACGCCGTGAACCCGGCCGGCGCCGTCGACCACCGCGTCGTCACCGTCGCCCATGCGGCAGCTGCCGCAGGGGTGGTAGGCGGTCTCGGCGTGTTCGCGGACGAAGGCGTCGAGCTCGGCGTCGGTCTTCACGTCCGGCCCGGGGGAGATCTCGCGGCCGCGGTACTCGTCCATGGCCGGCTGTTCGATGATCTCGCGGGTCAGGCGGATGGCGTCGCGGAACTCCTGCCAGTCCTTCTCGGTGGACATGTAGTTGAACAGGATCGAGGGGGCGGCCTTGGGATCGAGCGAGGTCAGGCGCACGCGGCCCTCGCTCTCGGAGCGCATGGAGCCGACGTGGGCCTGGAAACCGTGGGCCTGAACCGCGCTCTTGCCGTTGTAGCTGATGGCGATCGGCAGGAAGTGGTACTGCAGGTTCGGCCACTCCTCGTCGTCGCGTGTGCGGATGAAGCCGGCGGCCTCGAACTGGTTGCTGGCGCCCACGCCGGTGCCGCACAGCATCCACTCGGCGCCGATCTTCGGCTGGTTGTACCACTTCAGCGCCGGATACAGCGAGATCGGCTGCTTGCACTCGTACTGGATGTACATCTCCAGGTGATCCTGGAGGTGCTGGCCGACGTTCTCGTTGACCTGCACCGGGGTGATGCCGAGCTCGTCGAGCACGTCCTGCGGGCCGATGCCGGAGCGCTGCAGGATCTGCGGCGAGGCGATGGCGCCGGCACACAGCAGCACCTCGCGACGTGCCTTGACCTCCTGGGGCTGGCCGCCGCGCTGGTAGCGCACGCCGGTGGCGCGCTTGCCCTCGAAGGTGATCACGTCGGTGGTGGCGCGGGTCTCGATGGTCAGGTTCGGGCGCGGCCGGGCCTGGTCGAGGTAGCCGCGGGCGGTGGAGGCGCGGCGACCGTTCGGCGTGACGAAGCGGTCCATGGGGCCGAAGCCTTCCTGCTGGTAGCCGTTGACGTCCTCGGTGGCCGGATAGCCGGCCTGCTGGCCCGCCTCGATGAAGGCGTGATACAGCGGATTGTTGCCTTCCTTCGGCGTGGTCACGCTGACCGGGCCGTCGCCGCCGTGATAGTCGTTGGGGCCGATGTCTCGTGTCTCGGCCTTGCGGAAGTAGGGCAGGCAGTCGGCGTAGGTCCAGTCCTCGAGGCCCGAGCGCTTGGCCCAGTTGTCGTAGTCCAGGGCGTTGCCGCGGATGTAGCACATGCCGTTGATCAGCGAGGAGCCGCCCAGGCCCTTGCCGCGGCCGCACTCCATGCGCCGGCCGTCCATGTGCGGCTCGGGGTCGGTCTCGAAGGCCCAGTTGTAGCGCTTGCCCTGCAGCGGATAGGCCAGCGCCGCCGGCATCTGGGTGCGGAAGTCGAAGCGGTGGTCCTTGCCGCCGGCCTCGAGCAGCAGCACGCTGACGTTCGGGTCCTCGGTCAGGCGGGTGGCCAGGACGTTGCCGGCCGAACCGGCGCCGATGATGACGTAATCGAACTCACGGGACTGCGACATGGAGCCTCCCTGAAACAGTCAAAAGGGTCTCGTGGCGAGGCGTCGGGGCTCGCCGATCAGGCCAGGCGCGGGTGAGGGCGCGCCTGAGAAAGCGGTCGTGCAGCGGCACCGGCGAGATGAGCGTCGGGGATGAGACGTAGCGAGGGTCTTTTGACCATGGACGGCAAAAGTAGCGCCCATGGATGGATTCACAGCGCCCTCGCGCAGGCTCGTCGCCGAATCAGCTCATCTCGCTCGGCGGTCCAGAGCAGGCCTTAGAACACCGACTCGAAGGGGCCCATCTCGACCTGCACCGACTTGGTCTGGGTGTAGTGGGCCAGGGTCTCGACGCCGTTCTCGCGGCCGACGCCGGACTGCTTGTAGCCGCCCACCGGCATCTCGGCGGGGGATTCGCCCCAGGTGTTGACCCAGCAGATGCCGGCTTCCAGCCGGTGGATGACGCGGTGGGCGCGGTTCAGCCCCTCGGTGAACACGCCGGCGGCCAGGCCGTAGTGGGTATCGTTGGCGCGGCGGATCACTTCTTCCTCGTCGTCGAAGGCGAGAATCGACATCACCGGGCCGAAGATCTCCTCGCGCACGATGCGCATCTCGTCGCTGCAGTCGGTGAACACGGTGGGCGCGGCCCAGGCCCCTTTCGCCCAGTCGCCCTGGTCCCAGGCCTCGCCGCCGGCCAGCACGCGCGCACCTTCCTGCTTGCCGATGGCGATGTAGGACAGCACCTTCTCCTGGTGCTCGAAGCTGACCAGCGGGCCGAAGTTGACCGCCGGATCCATCGGGTCGCCGGCCTTGATGCGTGCCACGCGCTCGGCGATCTTGGCCTCGAAGGCGTCCTTGACGGCGCTGGCCACGAACACCCGGGTGCCGTTGGTGCAGATCTGCCCGCTGGAGTAGAAGTTGGCCATCATGGCGGCGTCGGCGGCGCGGTCCAGGTCGGCGTCGTCGAACACGATCAGCGGCGACTTGCCGCCCAGCTCCATGGTCACGTCCTTGAGGCTGGACGCGGCGGAGGCGGACATCACCTTCTTGCCGGTGCCCACCTCGCCGGTGAAGGAGACCTTGTCGATGTCGCCGTGGCCGGTGATCAGCTGGCCGACGCGGGCGTCGCCGTGGACCACGTTGAACACGCCGTCCGGCAGGCCGGCCTCGGTGAAGATCTGGGCCAGCGCCATGGCGGTCAGCGGGGTGACCTCGCTGGGCTTGAAGACCACGGCGTTGCCGGCGGCCAGCGCCGGAGCGGACTTCCAGCAGGCGATCTGGATCGGATAGTTCCAGGCGCCGATGCTGCCGATCACGCCCAGCGGCTCGCGGCGGGTATAGACGAAGGAGGCGTCGCGCAGCGGGATCTGGCTGCCCTCGATGGCCGGCGCCAGGCCGGCGTAGTACTCCAGCACGTCGGCGCCGGTGACGATGTCGACCTCGCGGGTCTCGCTGACCGGCTTGCCGGTGTTGCGGCTTTCCAGCTCGGCGATCTCGTCGTTGCGCTCGCGCAGCAGCGCCACGGCGCGCTGCAGCACTCGGCTGCGCTCCATGCCGGTCATGGCGGCCCAGACGCGCTGGCCACGGCGGGCGGCGTCGACGGCGGTGTCGACGTCGGCCTCGCTGGCCTGCTGGACGTCGGCCAGGACGCTGCCATCATAGGGATTGACGACCGGGAAGGTCTCGCCGGAGGTGGCATCCACCCGGCGGCCGTCGATGTAGAGGGTTTCGATTGCGTGGGTCATGGAAGCCTCCTGTCAGGATTCGAGGGAAAGCGTCTCGGGGTGAGGGAGCGCGAGGTCGTGGGCCTTGAGCAGCTGCTCAAGGTAGTCGCGGGCCAGGCGCCGGGCGTGTTCGCTGTCCAGCCCCTCGGTGGCGAGGGCGCCGCGCAGCCACAGGCCGTCGATCATGGCGGCCAGGGCGCGGGCGGCGTCGCGGGCCTTGTCCTTGGGCAGCAGGCGCCGGAACTCATGGCTGAGATTGGCATAGAGGCGCCGGTCGTTGACGTTCTGCAGGCGCGCCAGGGCGGGGCGATGCATGCTGCTGGCCCAGAAGGCCAGCCAGGTCTTGGCCACCGGTCCGGAGACCTGGGTGCGGTCGAAGTTGCCGTCGATGATGGCCGCCAGGTGCGCTTCCGGCGTGTCGGTGGTCAGCGCCTTGCGACGCCGGGCCACCGCCTCGCCGAGATCGTTGAGGATCTGGCGCATCGTCGCTTCCAGCAGGCCGTCCTTGCCGCCGAAGTAGTGGCTGATGATGCCGGCGGAGACGCCGGCGTGACGGGCGATGCGTGCCACCGTGGCATCGGCCAGGCCGACCTCGTCGATGGCCGCCATGGTGGCCGTGATCAGCTGCTGACGACGGATGGGTTCCATTCCGACCTTTGGCACTTCGCGGACTCCTCTCCCGAGTGTGTCTTGCTACCATGCCCTGGAGCATGGTTAAGATAGCGGTAGCTTGCCATTTTTTTATTGAACGTTCAATCAATAAAAACGGCGGCTCGTTTCATTCCTCGAATAACAGGCTTCACGCAACCAAGGGAGATACGCAATGAACAAGATGACCATGGGCCTGGCGACCGCGGCGCTGGCGGTGGCCTCCACGCCGCTGATGGCGGCCGAGGAAGGCTGTCAGCCGGTGCGGTTCGCCGAGGTTGGCTGGACGGACATCACGTCCACCACGGCACTGACCACCGAGGTGCTGGAAGCACTGGGTTATGATACCCGAGTCGACACCGTTTCGGTGCCGATTGCCTATTCCGGGATGAAGAACGGCGACTTCGACGTCTTCCTGGGCAACTGGATGCCGTCCATGGCCTCGATCAGCGACCCCTACGTCGAGCGCGGCCAGGTGGATCGCCTGGGGGCCAACCTGGAAGGAGCGAAGTACACCCTGGCGGTGCCGCAGTACGTCCACGACGCCGGCGTGACCTCGGTGGCCGACCTGGACGCGCATGCCGATCAGTTCGAATCCACGCTCTACGGCATCGAGGCCGGCAACGACGGCAACCTGCTGATCCAGGACATGATCGACGACGACGCCTTCGGCCTGGGCGACTGGCAGCTGGTGGATTCCAGCGAGGCCGGCATGCTGGCCGAGCTCAAGGCGAGCGTGGCCAACGACAAGTGGATGGTGTTCCTCGGCTGGGAGCCGCATCCGATGAACACCAATTTCGATATCGCCTACCTGGAAGGCGCCGACGACTACTTCGGTCCGAACCTGGGCGGAGCGACCGTCTATACCAACACTCGTGCCGGCTATGCGGACGCCTGCCCCAACGTGGGCGCGCTGCTGAACAACCTCACCTTCACCCTGGAGATGGAAAACCAGCTGATGGGCGAGATCATGGACGAGGGTGCCAAGCCGCGCGAGGCGGCCCGCAGCTATCTGCAGGCGCATCCCGACGTGCTCGACGGTTGGCTCGAGGGCGTGACCACCGCCGATGGCGAGCCGGGTCTGCCGGCGGTCAAGGCGGCGCTGTCCATCGACGGATAAACGTCATGCACGGCGGGCTTGCCTTGGGGCGAGCCGCCGTGCATAATCCCCACCCGTCGTCAGGGCTCGCACCTTGAGATGAAAAAATGGCTACGTAGCTCAGTTGGTTAGAGCACATCACTCATAATGATGGGGTCCCCTGTTCGAGTCAGGGCGTAGCCACCAGAACAGCATGAGACGCCCGCCCGGCACATCGCCTGGCGGGCGTCTTGCTTTCGGGGCCGGAAGCGGCGCGTGCGGGTTTTGGGTCTTGACGTTTACAAGCCGATCCGTATACTACGCCCCGTGCTCGAGGCCATTCCCCGATAGCTCAGTTGGTAGAGCAAATGACTGTTAATCATTGGGTCACAGGTTCGAGTCCTGTTCGGGGAGCCAGCTTCATCCCAGAGCAACGAGCACAGCGGCGCTGAAAGGTGCCATCGGTAATAAAAGGTCATTCCCCGATAGCTCAGTTGGTAGAGCAAATGACTGTTAATCATTGGGTCACAGGTTCGAGTCCTGTTCGGGGAGCCACCTTTTACCTCTTCCAGACCGTCAGGTTCCGGCCATCAGGCCTCTGAGGTCAGCCCGTCCGGGCGCACAAGTCGTTCCCCGATAGCTCAGTTGGTAGAGCAAATGACTGTTAATCATTGGGTCGCAGGTTCGAGTCCTGCTCGGGGAGCCAATGCTTGTTCTTCAGCCGTTTTCCACTGATTCCCTGAATTCTCCGCTCTGACGTCTTTCTCGATATCAGTGTGCTACCACCGGCCTTCTGCCGGCATTTGTCGTGTCTGTCCGTTTCGTCTGCGTGATGTGCTTCATGCCATACGACGACGCCGGGCGCATGGCCCGGCGTCGTGCGTTGGCGGTAGATGAGGGCATCAGCTGTCGTAGTCGGCGAGGCGCAGCCCGTGGTCCAGGCGGGAGTAGTCGAGCAGGATCTCGGCGCTTTCCATGACCTGGGCGCGATCGATGGGCTGTGGCTGCTCGGTGTCCTCGTCCCGGGCGTCCGTCCAGTCATCCAGCGGGTCCAGCCCCAGGGCCTCGCGGCGCTGGTTCTCCAGCGCCAGCTGTTCGGCTTCCTGGGCCTCGGCTTCGCGCTGGCGCTGCTCGCGGTTGAGGCTGACGCTGGTCTGCTGTTCGCGCAGGCGATCGGCGAGCTGGGCCTCGCGCTCCAGATAGTGGAAGTTGGGGTGGGCGTCGGCGCGCTGGCGATGGCGCTGGCGCAGGGTGTCCAGATAGCGTTCCGGCTCGCCGTAGCGGCGGTACTGCACCTTGCGCACCTGGTCCCAGGGCAGGGCGTTGTCGAGGCTGCTCTCGCCGATCCGGTCGGGGTCGATCAGGCTCGGGAAGAGGATGTCGGGGGTGACGCCGCGATGCTGGGTGCTCTCGCCCGAGATGCGATAGAACTTGGCGCGGGTCAGCTTGAGCTGGCCGTGATTGAGGTCGCTGAGGGTCTGCACGGTGCCCTTGCCGAAGGTGTCGCTGCCGATCACCAGGCCGCGGCCGTAATCCTGGATGGCGCCGGCGAAGATCTCCGAGGCCGAGGCCGAGAGGCGGTTGACCAGCACCGCCAGCGGGCCGTCGTAGAGCGTGCCGCTGTCGGTGTCGCCGTACAGGCTGATGCGGCCCTGGGCGTCGCGCACCTGGACGGTGGGGCCGCGGTCGATGAACAGCCCGATCAGCGAGTTGGCCTCCTGCAGGGCGCCGCCGCCGTTGTTGCGCAGGTCGAGCACGATGCCCTCGACGTTCTCGTCCTTGAGGTGCTCGATTTCCTTGGCCACGTCGCGGGTGGTGCTGCGGTAGTCCGGCTCGCCGGCCTGCCAGGCATCGAAGTCGACGTAGAAGGCCGGCACCTCGATGACGCCGAGGCGGTGCACGCCGTCGTCGCGCTCGACGTCGACGACCTCGCTCTGAGCGGCCTGGTCCTCGAGCTTGACCGTGTCGCGGGTGATCTCGACGACCTTGGAGCGCGTGGTGTCGACGGCCTGGGCGGGCACCACGTCGAGGCGCACCACCGAGCCCTTGGCGCCGCGGATCATGTCGACCACGTCGTCGAGGCGCATGCCGACGACGTTGATCATCTCCTCGCCCTCCTGGCCGACGCCGATGATGCGGTCGGCGGGCTTGAGCACGCCGGTCTTCTCGGCGGGGCCGCCGGGCACCAGGCTGGCGACCTTGACGTATTCGCCGTCGGCCTGCAGCAGGGCGCCGATGCCCTCGAGGGAGAGCTTCATCTGGATGTCGAAGGACTCGCTCTGGCGCGGCGAGAGATATTCGCTGTGGGGATCGATGCTGCCGGTGACGGCGGCCATGACCAGGCCGAAGACGTCCTCGGCGTTGGTCTGATGCAGCCGGTTGAGCTGGTTCTCGTAGCGCTGGTGGAGCGTCTTCTCGATCTCCTCGGGCGACTGGTCGCTGAGCGACAGCGTCAGGGCCGCGTTCTCGAGGCGCTTCTTCCACAGTTCGTCCAGCGCCGCTTCCCGATGCGGCCAGGGCGCGTCCTCGCGGTCCAGCGCCATGCGCTGGCTGCCGTCGAAGTCGTAGTCGAGCCCGGCATCGAGGCGCGCGAGCAGCCATTCCAGGCGCGCCTCGGCGCGTTCCTGGTAGCGCTCGTAGAGGGCATAGGGACGGCTGAGGTCGCCGTCTAGGATGGCGTCGTCCAGCGTGGTCGAGAGGTCATCGAAGTCGTCGACGTCGCTGTCGAGCAGGTAGGCGCGCTGGCCGTCGAGCAGGTCCAGGTAGCGGGCATAGGCCTGGCGGGACCAGTCGTCGTCGAGGTTGATGTCCTCGTAGTGGCCGTAGCGCAATGACTCGGCGACTTCCACGGCTGCCTCGCGCTGGTCGTCGGTGGCGGTGATCGCCGCCTGGGCCGTGCCGGCGCCCAGCAGCAGGGCCAGGGCCGTGGTACGACCCAGGGTCACAAACAGGCTCATCGATGAAGCACTCCCGGATTCATGTACACTCTAGCGTCCAGACCGTGATTCGGCTCACGAGTTGCAAGGACAGAGCCGCCATTGTAGCAGCTCGGTCGAGTTCCCATGACCCCAAGTGCGACACCTAGAGGAGTCCCATGTCCCAGGATGACCTGCTCGAGCGACTGCTCGACTTCCTGCGCCGCTCTCCCACCCCCTGGCATGCCACGGCCAACATGGCCGAGCGCCTAGAGGCCGCCGGTTTCCGTCGCCTCGACGAGACTCAGGCCTGGCAGCTGACGCCCGGCGAGCGCGTCTACGTGACGCGCAACGATTCGTCGATCATTGCCCTGCAGCTGCCGCGCGAGCCGCTGGCGGCGCTGCGCATGATCGGTGCCCACACCGACAGCCCCGGGCTGCGCCTCAAGCCTCATGCGCCGCAGACCTCCGCCGGCTGGCTGCAGCTCGGCGTCGAGGTCTACGGCGGGGCACTGCTGGCGCCCTGGTACGATCGAGACCTGGGGCTCGCCGGGCGGGTCCACGTGCGCCACCCCGACGGTCGGCTGGAAGGCGTGCTGCTCAACGTCGACCGCGCCGTGGCGATCATTCCGAGCCTGGCGATCCATCTCGATCGCGAGGCCAACAGCGGTCGGGCGATCAACGCCCAGACCCAGATGGCGCCGGTCTTCCTGCAGGGCGGCGAGTCGGCCGACCTGGATCGGCTGCTGCGGACCTGGCTGGCGGCCGAGCACGGTCTCGACGGCGTCGAGATCGTCGACTTCGAGCTCGGCTTCCACGACATGCAGCCGCCGGCCCGGGTCGGCGTGGAGGGCGAGCTGATCGCCTCGGCGCGGCTCGACAACCTGCTGTCCTGCTTTATCGGCCTCGAGGCGCTGCTGGAAAGCGACGGCAGCCAGGGGGCGGTGCTGGTGGCCAACGACCATGAAGAAGTGGGCAGTGCCAGCGCCTGCGGCGCCCAGGGGCCCTTCCTGGGCGACGTGCTGCGGCGGGTCAACGCCCAGCTGGGCGATGGCAGCGAGGAGGGCTATATCCGCCTGATCCAGGCCTCGCGGATGATCTCCTGCGACAACGCTCACGCCCTGCACCCTAACTTCCTCGACAAGCACGATGCCGCCCACGGTCCGGCGCTCAACGCGGGGCCGGTGATCAAGGTCAACGCCAATCAGCGCTACGCCACCAACAGCGCTACCGCGGCGCTGTTCCGGACGCTGTGCCAGGAGGCCGAGGTGCCGGTGCAGACCTTCGTCACCCGTGCCGACATGGGCTGCGGAAGCACCATCGGCCCGATCACCGCCACCGAGCTCGGCGTGCCGACGCTGGACGTGGGCGTGCCCCAGTGGGCCATGCACTCGGTCCGCGAGACCGCGGGCGCCAGCGACGTGGCGCACCTGACCCGGGTGCTGACCGCCTTCGTCGATCGGCGCGAGTTGCCCTGAGGCGGTGAGGTGTGAGGTGAAAAGGGTGAGGGGCAGGAGTTGAGCAAGCAAGGTGGTTTGCGAATCAGCAATGAGGCGTCATCATTCTACCTCGCGCCTCACGCCTCACGCTCAAAAACGCAAAAATCCCGCCTGGCGAACCAGGCGGGATTTTCGATGTTTGGTGGCTACGCCCTGACTCGAACAGGGGACCCCATCATTATGAGTGATGTGCTCTAACCAACTGAGCTACGTAGCCGGACAACGGAGGCGTATATTACGGATAACGCCCCGTGTCGTCAAACTTTTTTGCATCAGACGTTGAAGCGGAAGTGCACCACGTCGCCGTCCTTGAGCACGTAGTCCTTGCCTTCCAGACGCCACTTGCCGGCATCCTTGGCGCCCTGTTCGCCGCCCAGTGACACGAAGTCGTCGTAGGCGATCACTTCGGCGCGGATGAAGCCCTTCTGGAAGTCGGTGTGGATCACGCCGGCACCTTCCGGGGCGGTGGCGCCGATCTTGACGGTCCAGGCGCGGACTTCCTTCACCCCGGCGGTGAAGTAGGTCTGCAGGCCCAGCAGCTCGTAGCCGGCACGGATGACGCGGTCCAGGCCGGGCTCTTCCATGCCCATCTCGTCGAGGAACATGGCGCGTTCCTCGTCGTCGAGCTCGGCGATCTCGGCCTCGATCTGGTTGCACACCGGGACCACGACGGCGCCTTCCTCGGCGGCGATCTGCTTGACCGTCTCGAGGTAGGGGTTGTCGTCGAAGCCGTCCTCGTTGACGTTGGCGATGTACATGGTCGGCTTGAGGGTCAAAAAGCCGAAGCTCTTGAGCTGCTGCTTCTCGTCGTCGTCGAGGCCGAAGCTGCGCAGCGGCTGGCCCTCGGCCAGATGCGGCTGGATGCGGTCGAGGATCGCCTTGGTGGCGATGGCGTCCTTGTCGCCGCCCTTGACCACGCGCACCAGGCGTTGGATGGCGCGCTCGACGGTGTCCAGGTCGGCCAGCGCCAGCTCGAGGTTGATGGTCTCGATGTCGGCGCGCGGATCGACCTCGTTGGCCACGTGGATGACGTTGTCGTTATCGAAGCAGCGCACCACGTGGGCGATGGCCTGGGTCTCGCGGATGTTGGCCAGGAACTGGTTGCCGAGGCCCTCGCCCTTGGAGGCGCCCGCCACCAGGCCGGCGATGTCGACGAACTCCATGGTGGTGGGGATGGTCTTCTCGGGCTTCACGATTTCGGCCAGCCGGTCGAGCCGCGGGTCCGGCATCGGCACGATGCCGACGTTGGGCTCGATGGTGCAGAAGGGGAAGTTCTCGGCGTCGATGCCCGACTTGGTCAGGGCATTGAAGAGGGTGGACTTGCCGACGTTGGGCAGGCCGACGATACCGCAGTTGAAACCCATGGGATCTTCCTGGAAAGAGAGTTCGAGGCGTGTGATTGGCCGGTATTCTACGAGATAACGGCGCGGCTGTAAGCCGCCACCCTTCGGGCAATGCCTAGGGCTTGAAGCTGTGCAGTCGCTGCATGGCCTTCGTCCAGTCGCCGCTCACGGCCTGGGGCAGGGTGGCCAGGCACTCGTCGATGGCGGCATCGATGGCGCTGCGCTCGGCCTTGCCGGGGCGGCCCAGCACGTAGTTGGTCACCTGGCGGGCGTCACCGGGGTGGCCGATGCCGATGCGCAGGCGGTGGAAGCCCTTGTCGTTGCCCAGCGCCTGGATGATGTCGCGCAGGCCGTTGTGACCGCCGTGGCCGCCGCCGGTCTTGTAGCGGGCGGTGCCGGGGTCCAGGTCGAGCTCGTCGTGGGCGACCAGCAGCTCGTCGGGGGCGAGCTTGAAGAACTTCGCCATCGCCGCCACGGCGCCGCCGCTGCGGTTCATGAAGGTGGTGGGTTCGAGCAGATGCAGCTCCTGCCCGTCGAGGTGGATGCGGGCGTAGCGGCCGAGAAACTTCTTCTCCGCGCGCAGCTCGCCGCCGGCCCGGCGCAGCAGGGCCTCGAGCAGCCAGGCGCCGGCATTGTGGCGGGTGGCCTCGTACTCGGCGCCGGGATTGGCCAGTCCGATGATGGCTTTGACCTGACTCATCTTCACTGCCTCCAAACAGTCATCCGGAACGCTGTGGCGTGGCGTCAGCGCGGGCGCTGGCGGGCCACAAAAAAAATCAAGCGCCGGAGCGCTTGATCGGAAGGATGAGGGCCGCGCCGTGCGGCGCGGCCCTGAACAGTGCCGGACTTACTCGGCGCTGTCCTCGCCTTCGGCGGACTCGCCGTTGGCGGAATCGCCTTCTTCGCCTTCCTCGGGCTCACTGCTGACCTTGGCCGCGGTGATGCTCAGGATGGCCTGGTCGTGGTCTTCGCCGTGGCTGAGCTCGACGGAGGTCACGCCGGCCGGCAGGCTCAGGTCGGACAGGTGCAGGGTGCTGCCCAGAGCGACGTTGGCGACGTCGACTTCCAGGTAGTCCGGCAGGTCCTTCGGCAGGCAGCTGACTTCGACTTCGTTGGCCAGGACGTGCAGTTCGCCGCCCTCATCCTTGATGCTCGGCGCGGTCTCGGCGTTCAGCACGTGCAGCGGCACGCGCATGGTGATCGCGTGAGTGGCGTCGACGCGCATGAAGTCGGCGTGGGTCACCAGCGGCTTGTACGGGTGACGCTGCAGATCGCGGACCACGACCTGCTGCGGCTTGCCATCCAGCTCGAGGTTGATGACGGAAGCGAAGAACGCCTCGTCCTCGAGCGCCTTGTAGAAGGCGGTCTTGTCGACGGCGATCGGCTGCGGGGCCTGCTCACCACCGTAGATGATGGCCGGGACCTGCTCGTTCGCACGACGCAGGCGGCGGCTCGCACCTTTCCCCAGGTCGTTGCGGACGTTAGCTGTGAGAGTGTATTCGGACATGATGTTGCCTCTTGGTAGAAAGTCAGGAAACCACCGTCGTCCGCGACCAGACAGAGCGGTGGTTTCCAATCGCCCCGGCGAACCGGAGCACGCTATCCGCGCGATGCGCTGACGACGCTGCCGTCAGTGAAACATGGCGCTGACGGATTCCTCGTTGCTGACCCGACGGATCGCCTCGGCGATCAGGCCGGCCACGCTCAGCTGGCGGATCTTGCCGCTGCGGCGGGCGGTTTCGGTCAGCGGGATGGTGTCGGTGACGACCAGTTCGTCGAGTACCGAACCGGTGATGTTGTCGACGGCCGGGCCGGACAGGATCGGGTGGGTGGCGTAGGCCACCACGCGGCGGGCACCGTGCTCCTTGAGCGCCTCGCCGGCCTTGCACAGGGTGCCGGCGGTATCGATCATGTCGTCGACCACCACGCAGGTGCGGTCCTGGATGTCGCCGATGATGTGCATCACCTGGGCCTGGTTGGCCTGGGGGCGGCGCTTGTCGATGATCGCCAGGTCGGCGTTGAGCTGCTTGGCGATGGCCCGGGCGCGAACCACGCCGCCCACGTCGGGGGAGACCACCACCAGGTCGTCGTAGTTCTGACGCTCGATGTCGTCGAGCAGGATCGGCGAGCCGTAGACGTTGTCCACCGGCACGTCGAAGAAGCCCTGGATCTGGTCGGCGTGGAGATCCATGGTCATGACGCGGTCGACGCCGGCCTTGACCATGATGTCGGCCACCAGTTTGGCCGAGATCGGCACGCGGGCGGAGCGGACGCGACGGTCCTGACGGGCGTAGCCGAAGTAGGGCACCACGGCGGTGACGCGGCTGGCGGAGGCGCGACGCAGGGCGTCCACCATCAGCACCATTTCCATCAGGTTGTCGTTGGTCGGGGCGCAGGTGGGCTGCAGGACGAAGACGTCCTTGCCGCGCACGTTCTCGTTGATCTCGACCGCAACTTCGCCGTCACTGAACTGGCCGACCGTGGCATTGCCGAGCCGGGTATCCAGGCTCTCGGCAACCTTCTGGGCGAGTTCGGGATTGGCGTTCCCGGCGAAAACCATCAATTTAGACACGCGCAGCCACCTTTGCAGTGTTGGGTCATCAGGGTTTGGATCGGATGTTCGGGAAGGGATATGGCTGGGGTAGCAGGATTCGAACCTGCGCATGCCGATACCAAAAACCGGTGCCTTACCGCTTGGCTATACCCCAGCAACCTTTGCCGTACCGGACCGATGCATGATGCGGCCATCTCAGTGGCGATCATCGATCCAGTGCATCATGGAGAGGAGAGCGATTCAGCCCTCGGGCCTTGAAGGATGTCCAGCGGCCGGGCATGTCGTCCAGCAGCGCCGTGGCATCGGCTTCATGGTCCAGTCGGGCGAATACACAGGCGCCGGTGCCGGTCAGCATGGCCGGTGCCCTGTCGCTCAACCAGTCGAGCGCACTCGCGACCTCGGGATACAGCTCCCGGACCGTGAGCTCGCAGTCGTTGCGCCAGCTCGCCGTTCCCCCCTGAAGTGCGCGCGCCATAGTAATGGGGGGCGTGTCCCGTGTCAATTCCGGCGCCTGGAACACCGCCGGCGTGGAGACGCTCACGCCGGGATGGACGACCACGAACCAGGGCGCATCGAGCGTCACCGGCGTCAGGCGCTCGCCCACGCCCTCGGCCCAGGCGGCATGGCCGCGCACGAAAACCGGCACGTCGGCGCCCAGCGCCAGGCCCAGCTCGGCCAGCGCCTCTATAGAGAGGGAGAGGTTCCACAGCCGGTTCAGCCCGAGCAGGGCGGTGGCGGCATCGCTGCTGCCGCCGCCGAGGCCGCCTCCCATCGGCAGGCGCTTGTCGAGGTGAAGGTCGGCGCCCTGTCGGCAGCCGGTGGCCTCGTGCAGCATCTTCGCGGCGCGCAGGATCAGGTTGTCCGCCGGGGCGACGCCGGCAAGCGCCGGCGTCAGGCGCAGCTCGCCGTCGTCCCGGGGCGAGAGAGTCAGGGTGTCGCCGTGGTCGAGGAACTGGAACAGCGTCTGCAGCTCGTGGTAGCCGTCCTCGCGCCGGCCGGTGATATGCAGCATCCGGTTGAGCTTGGCCGGTGCCGGCAGGATCAGGCGGCCGGTATCAGGCATCGGTGGTCTCCGGCTGCCAGCGGGTCACCACCAGGGTGACGTTCAGGTCGCCGTACCGCATCTTCATGCGGCGCGGCAGCCACAGGTCCTCGACGCGCATCCAGTCCTGATAGTCGATGATCCAGCCATCCTGTTCCAGGCGAGTCGGGAAACCGCGCGCGTCGCGGCTCATTCGGTGCGGGCTGTCGTCGGCGGGCAGGCCGCGGACCCAGTCGCCGAGCGCGGCCACCGGCAGCGACCAGCCGAGCCGCTGGTTCATCAGCGCCTCTGGGCTCTCGGCCTCGAAGCGGCCCTCGCCGGTGGTCAGCGACACGCGACCCTCGCGGCCTTCCAGCACGCTGCGGCCGCTGCCGAAGGGGCCGCTGAGCAGCATGCGGAAATGGTAGGGGGTCTGGTTCCAGTCGAGGTTGGCGCTGGTGCTGTCCTCGGGGGTGCGCAGGCCGGCCTTGCCGGTCAGCTCCCAGGTCTGCATGGCCTCCACGCGGGTCTTCTGGGCCTGCCAGTCGTCGGCGCTGCGTGTCGCCTCGGGTGCCGTGCCCTGGGTGGCGCAGCCGCCGAGCAGCATCAGGACGAGGGCCAGGCCGGACAGCAGGGGAATCGTCGGGCGTCGCATGGTCGGGGTTCCTTCTCCGTCGCGGGGCATCAGGGGGCGAGCGCGGGCAGGCGCTCGAGCAGCTCGTCGATCCGCGGGCGCGGCTCGAAGCGTTCGATGGCCTCGGCCGCCAGCGCTCGGGCGCGTTCGCGCTCGCCTGCCATCCACAGCACCTCGATCAGGTGAGCGGCGATTTCCTGGTCGGGCATGGCATCCCAGGCGCGCTCCAGCCACGGAACGGCGGCGTCGATGTTGCCGAGCCGATAGGCGACCCAGCCGCGGCTGTCGAGGATTGCCGGGTTGTCCGGCTCGATCTCCAGGGCCCGCTCGATCAGCGTGCGGGCTTCCTCGAGTCTTCCTTCTATGTTCTCGTCGGCCAGGGTGTAGCCCAGCGCGTTCATGGCATTGGCGTTGTCCGGATCGCGCTCGAAGATGGTGCGCAGGTCGCGTTCCATGGCGGCCAGGTCGCCGTCGGCATAGGCGCGCATGGCGCGCTGGTAGCGCAGCTGGGCGTCGTCGGGATGGCGGGCGAGATAACTGTCGAGCAGGGCGTCGGCCTGGGCGCCAGCGTCGGCGCCGTCGAGCAGTTCGACCTCCAGGCCGGTGAGCCGGGAGGCGGCGTCGGGATGCTCGAGGCGTTCGTTGCGCAGGAAGGTGCGGGCGTCCACCAGACGGCCGTCCTCGATCAGCATGCGGGCGGCGCTCGCCCGGGCGAGCAGGAAGCTGTCGCCTTCGGGCACCTGGCGATAATAAAGCAGGGCGTTGTCGACCTCGCCCTGCTGCTCGGCGATGCTGCCCAGGATCAGGAAGGCCAGGGCGGGGGTGTCGTCCTCTTCCAGCAGCGGCAGCAGCAGGCGGCGAGCCGGCCGGGGATGCTGTTCCTCGAGATAGAGGCGTGCCAGGGCCAGGCGCAGCTGGGGGCGGTCGCCCTGGTCCTCGAGCAGCGCATCCGTGGTGACCTTGGCGGCCTCCAGTCGGCCCTGGCGAATCTGGGCCCGGGCCAGCAGCAGCATCAGGCGCGGATCGCCCGGCGAGGCTGCGAGCCCACGCTGGGCGGCCGTCTCGGCGCGTGCCGTATCATCCATCTCCAGCGCCAGGGCGGCGTCGATGCGCTGCACCGCGGGATCGTCCGGGTGCGTGGCGGTCAGCCGGTCGAGACGCCGCCGCGCCGAGGGTGTCTCGCCAGCGGCGGCTTCCAGCAGCGCCAGAGAAAGCTCGCGGTCGACGGACACGTCCGCAGCGACATCCTGTCGCAGGCGTTTCAGCAGCGGCTCGGGAGCCGCGCCGGCCGCGAGGGCATCCTCGACGAAGCCCAGCAGTTCGCCGTCGTCCTGCGCCTCCTGTAGCGCCAGACGCTGTTCCAGGGCGCTCGCCCAGTCGCCGCGTTGCATGGCCAGGCTCGAGAGCAGGCGGGCCGGGGCCTCGCTACCGGGCTCCAGGGCCTGCCAGCGGCGGGCGGCTTCCTCGAGCAGCGCTGGATCGTCGTCGAAGCGGGCCGCCAGGGCGGCCCGCTTGGCCAGCTCGGCAGAACGGTAACGCTCGGCAGTGGCCAGATAGCCGCGGGCGGCGCGGCGATAGTCGCCGCGCTGCCCGGCGATCTCGGCGACCAGCAGCGTCGACAGGCCCGTGGCGTCGAGGCCGCGCGTGACCGGCGGGGCATCGGCCAGCGGATCGTCCTGGGTCGGCGCCGACACGGCGGACAGGCTCTGGCAGCCGCCGAGCGCCATGGCCAGGCCGAAGGCGACGAGGGGGTGTCGGCGAACAAGCGTCTTGGGGGATCCTCGGGGCATGCCGGTCTCGCGAAGTCGGGCGTGATGCCAGCATAACGGCTTGACCGCGCGGGGCAAAGACGCAATGGCGCGGGTGTCGATGGCCGGCGTCAATGTCCTCGATAGTCCGGGGAGGCGCCGCAGGTCCACGGCCTGTGGTAGAATGCAGCGCCTTGGAGCGGCAGACGATGGCTCGCCGGGCCGCTCTCGATAACGCCGACACACGATCGCGAAGACGCCGATACGCATGACGCTTCTTGCCCTGGGAATCAACCATCGGACCGCCACCGTCGAGGTGCGCGAGCAGGTCGCCTTTTCGCCCGCGCAGCTCGAAGCCGCGCTGGTCGAGCTGCGCGGGCTGCCCGACGTGCATGAGGCCGCGGTGCTGTCGACCTGCAACCGCACCGAGCTGTACTGCGTGACCGGCGATGTCGGGGAAGGCGAGGTCCTCGACTGGTTGAGCCGTTTCCACGGTCTCGAGACCGTGGCGCTGACCCGCTGCGCTTATCATTATGTGGACGACGAGGCCGCCCGCCACCTGATGCGGGTGGCGGTGGGCCTCGACTCCATGGTGCTCGGTGAGCCGCAGATCCTCGGCCAGATCAAGGATGCCTACCAGATCGCGCGCCAGGCGCGCGGCATGGGCGGCGAGCTCGAAAGCCTCTTCCAGCAGACCTTCGCCGTGGCCAAGCGGGTGCGCACCGAGACCGGCATCGGTCGCAACCCGGTGTCGGTGGCCTATGCCGCGGTCAGCCTGGCCAGCCGCATCTTCGATGATTTCTCCCGCTCCCCGGCGCTGCTGATCGGTGCCGGCGAGACCATCGAACTGGTGGCGCGCCACCTGCACGAGGCCGGCGTGCGACAGCTGACGGTGGCCAACCGCACCCGCGAGCGGGCCGAGCAGCTGGCCGCGCCGTTGGGCGGCCAGGCCATCACCCTCGACGAGATTCCCGAGGCGCTGGTCGAGGCGGGCATCGTGATCTCTTCCACCGCCGCGCCGCTGCCGATCCTCGGCAAGGGCATGATGGAGCGGGCGCTGAAGAAGCGCCGCCATCGCCCGGTGTTCATGGTCGACATCGCCGTGCCGCGTGATATCGAGCCCGAGGTCGGCGATCTCGCCGACGTCTTCCTCTATACCGTCGACGACCTCGAGGAGGTCATCGAGGAGAATCGTCGTCATCGCCAGGTCGCCGCCGACCAGGCCGAAGCGCTGATCGAACAGGGCGTGGACGGCTGGCAGCACGATCGGCGCCTGCGCAGCGGCGGCGAGCTGATTCGCGACGTGCGCGCCCGGGGCGAGGCTCTGCGCGACGAGGCGCGCGACCAGGCCCTCGAGCGCCTGGCTCGGGGCGAGAATCCCGAAGAGGTGGTGGCTCGGCTGGCCCATCAGCTCACCAACCGCCTGCTGCACCGGCCCACCGTGGCCCTGCGCGAGGCCGCTGCCGGCGAGCAGCGCGAACTGCTGGAGGCCGCCGCGTCCCTGCTGCTCGACGACTCTTCCGACACTTCCCGATAGGACATCCTTGATGAAAGCTTCCCTGCGTCAGCGCCTCGACGCCTTTGCCGAGCGCTTCGAGGAGCTCGCGGTCCTGCTGGCGGATCCCGAGGTGATCACCGACCAGGCCCGCTTCCGCGACTACTCCCGCGAATACACCGAGCTCGAGCCCCTGGTGGAGACCTGGCGCGAGCATCGCGGCGTGGAGGACGACATCGCGGCCGCGGAGACCATGGCCGACGACGCCGACGCCGAGATGCGCGAGCTGGCCGAGATGGAGCGGGAAGACGGGCGGGCGCGGCTGGTCGAGCTCGAGGCGCGCCTCAAGCAGCTGCTGATTCCCCGCGACCCGGACGATGCCGGCAACGTCTTCCTCGAGATCCGCGCCGGCACCGGCGGCGACGAGGCGGCGCTGTTCGCCGGCGACCTGTTCCGCATGTATTCCCGCTACGCCGAGCAGCACGGCTGGAAGGTCGAGGTGGTCAGCGCCAGCCATGGCGACATGGGCGGCTACAAGGAGATCATCTCGCGCATCAAGGGCGAGGGCGTCTTCGGGCGGCTCAAGTTCGAGTCCGGTGCCCATCGCGTGCAGCGCGTGCCGGCCACCGAGTCCCAGGGTCGCATCCACACCTCGGCCTGCACCGTGGCGGTAATGCCCGAGGCCGACGAGGTCGGCGACGTCGATATCAACCAGAACGACCTGCGCGTCGATACCTTCCGCTCCAGCGGCGCCGGCGGCCAGCACGTCAACACCACCGACTCCGCCATCCGCATCACCCACCTGCCTACCGGCGTGGTGGTGGAGTGCCAGGAGGAGCGCAGCCAGCACAAGAACCGCGCCAAGGCCATGTCGCTGCTCGCCGCGCGCCTCAAGCAGGCGGCCCAGGACAGCCAGCGCCAGCAGCAGGCGGACGAGCGCCGTTCGCTGGTGGGCTCGGGCGATCGCAGCGAGCGCATCCGCACCTACAACTTCCCCCAGGGCCGGGTGACCGACCACCGTATCAACCTGACCCTCTACAAGCTGGGCGAGGTGATCGGCGGTGAACAGCTCGACGAGGTGATCGAGCCGCTGATCCAGGAGCACCAGGCCGACCAGCTCGCGGCTTTGCAGCAGGAGGCCTGATGCGCCTCGATCTGCTGCTGGCCCGGGCCGCCCAGCGGCTGCTGGACGCCGGCTCGCCGAGCGCCCGGCTCGACGCCGAGGTGCTGATGTGCCACGTGCTCGAGGTCGATCGCACCTGGCTCTACACCTGGGGCGACCGCGAGGCCGAGGGCGATGCCGAGGCGCGTTTCGAGGCGCTGGTCGCCGAGCGCGAGGCTGGCCGCCCGGTGGCGCACCTGACCGGCGAGCGCGAGTTCTGGGGGCTGCGCCTGGCCACCTCGCCGACGACCCTGATTCCGCGCCCGGACACCGAGACCCTGGTCGAGGCCGCGCTGGCCGTGGCCGGCGAGTCGGGCCGGCTGCTCGATCTGGGCACTGGCACCGGCGCGGTGGCGCTGGCCTTCGCCAGCGAACGGCCGGGCTGGGCGGTGACCGGGGTCGACCTGCGCCCCGAGGCGGTGACCCTGGCGACCGGCAACGCTGAGCGGCTGGGGATCACCAATGTCCGCTTCCTGGTCAGCGACTGGTTTACGGCGCTGGACGAGGAGGGCGGCGCTGCCCGCTTCGCGCTGATCGTCTCCAACCCGCCCTACGTCGCCGACGACGATCCGCACCTGGCGCGCGGCGACGTGCGCTTCGAGCCGCGCAGCGCCCTGGTGGCGGCCGACGACGGCCTGGCCGACCTGCGCCATCTGGTGGTGGCGGCGCGCGTCTATCTGGCCAGCGACGGCTGGCTGATGTTGGAGCACGGCGCGGGGCAGGGCGCGGCGGTGCGCGAGGCCCTCGCCGCGGCCGGCTATCGCGATGTCTCGAGCCGCCGTGATCTCGGCGGGCACGAGCGGATCAGCCTGGGCCGGCGCTGAGCGGCTCCGCGTCGGGTGACTCGGCTTGCGTGGCGACGCCGGCCGGCCGCTCGTGAGCGACATCGTGAGTGGCATCCTGCGGGGCGGGGCTGGAGTCGGCCAGGGGGCTTGTGGTACATCTGAAAACAGAAAAAAATGCCAACCAGTGCCGACTATTCATTGATGAATCCCCGAAAGCTCGCCGTTTGGCGGTGATTTTCAGTGGAAGATTCGGCGGTACCCCGTTCGACGTGCCAGGACCACAATGAAAACCAAGACCCGTTCGCTCGATCGTATCGACCTCAAGATCCTGCGCTGCCTGCAGGACAACGCCCGCATCTCCTACGTCGACCTGGCCTCCCAGGTCGGCCTGTCCACCACGCCTTGCCTGGAACGGGTCAAGCGCCTCGAACGTGCGGGGGTGATACGCGGCTACAAGGCGCTGCTCGATCCGCGGGCGCTGAAGGCCAACCTGCTGGTGTTCGTCGAGATCAGCCTGGAGACCCAGTCGCCCTCGGTATTCGACGAGTTCCGCCGTGCGGTGGCCAAGCTGCCGCAGATCCAGGAATGCCACCTGGTGTCGGGCCAGTTCGACTACATCCTCAAGTGCCGGATTCCCGAGATGTCGGCCTACCGCCAGCTGCTGGGCGAGGTGGTGCTGACCCTGCCCGGGGTCAAGGAGTCCAAGAGCTACGTGGTGATGGAAGAGGTCAAGGAGGAGTTCTCCCTCCACGTGCCGGACATCGAGGAGTTCGAGGGCAAGTGAGCGCCATGAACGACGATGCGCTGCTGCGCTACAGCCGCCAGATCCTGCTCGAGCAGATCGATATCGCCGGCCAGGAACGCCTGCTCGCCGGCCATGCCCTGGTGATCGGCGCCGGTGGCCTGGGCTCGCCGGTGGTGCTGTACCTGGCCGCTGCCGGCATGGGGCGGCTGACGCTGGCGGACGACGACGCGGTGGAGCTCTCCAACCTGCAGCGCCAGATCGCCCATGGCATGGCGGATCTGGGGCGCGCCAAGGCCGAGTCGGCCCGCGAGGCGGCGCTGGCGCTCAACCCCGACTGCGAGATCCGCGCCGTCACCGAGCGCCTCGAGGGCGAGGCGCTGGCCGCGGCGGTAGCCGAGGCCGACGTGGTGCTCGACTGCACCGACCGCTTCTCGAGCCGCTACGCGATCAACGCCGCCTGCCGGGCCGCCGGCGTGCCGCTGGTCTCGGGCGCGGCGATCCGCTTCTCCGGCCAGCTCGCGGTGTTCGACCCGCGCGATGCCGAGAGCCCTTGCTATGCCTGTCTCTATCCGCCGGACGACGGCGGCGACGAAGCGCTGAGCTGCGCCGAGAGCGGGGTGGTGGCGCCGCTGGTGGGGCTGATCGGCTGCTTCCAGGCGCTCGAGGCGATGAAGCTAGTCGCTCATGCCGGCCAGGTGCATCGTGGACTCTCCACCTTCGACGGCCTCAGCGGCCAGTGGCGCCACTTCCGCGTGCCCCGCGATCCCGCCTGTCCGGTCTGCAGCGACGAGTGAGCGGTCGTTCGCGAGGGGCCGCATCGGGTGCCTCGCATCTCACTCCTGGCTGTTCACCCTCCTGCCCCTCGCCCCTCGCCCCTCGCCCCTCGCCCCTCGCCCCTCGCCCTACTCATAAGTCACCACCAGAAAGGCCAGCAGCTCGTCGTCGCTGACGTTCTCGATGACGTGCTCCTGGTCGGCGTGATAGTGCGCCGAATCCCCTACCGCCAGCCGGCAGTCGCTGTCGCCGGCGACCACTCGGGCGGCACCCCGGGTGATGGTCAATAATTCCCTTGTCCCCTCGAAGTGCGGCGCGCTGCGCAGGCTGGCCCGAGGCGCGATGCGCAGCTCGTAAAACTCCACGTGCTTTTCCAGATGCAGCGGCGAGAGGGTGCGGATGCGGCATTCCCGGTCGTCGCGGAACAGGTGAGTAGCGTCGTCGCCACGTACCACCTCGATGGTGGAGGCGGTCCAGGGCTGATCGACCAGGTCGCCGATGCTGAGACCGAAGGCCTGGGCGATGCGCAGCGTCACCGCCAGGGTGGGGTTGGCGCGACCGCGCTCGATCTGGCTCAGCATCGAGCGGCTGACGCCGCAGGCCGAGGCCAGCTGGTCCAGGGTCAGACCGCGCCGCTTGCGCAGCTCGATGACGCGGTCGCAGAGCAGCTGGCCGCCTTGGGAGGGCGCTGGCGTCGGTGCATCGGGGGGCGTGGTAGTCACCCGAGGACTCCTGATGTTCAGTATGATGGAATTTATTCTTGCATAGAGGATTTTGTCCACTATGCTGGAATTAATTCCTCCATGGTAGTCATCCCGGCGCGGATTGCCAGCCATGGGGGCATTCAGGGAAGCCATTCATCTCAAGCAGGAGACGCACATGAAGGCGCTGGTCAAGCGAGAGGCGGCCCCCGGACTCTGGCTCGAGGACGTGCCCGAGCCGGAAGTCGGCATCAACGACGTGCTGGTGCGGGTCAAGCGCACCGCCATCTGCGGCACCGATCTGCACATCTACAAATGGGACGCCTGGGCGCAGCAGACCATCCCGACGCCGATGGTGGTCGGCCACGAGTTCGTCGGCGAGATCGTCGAGGTCGGCTCCAACGTCAATGACTTCCATCCCGGGCAGATCGTCTCCGGCGAGGGGCATGTGGTCTGCGGACGCTGCCGCAACTGCCTGGCGGGCCGCCGTCACCTGTGCGCCCATACCCGCGGCATCGGGGTGAATCGCCCCGGCGCCTTCGCCGAGTACGTGGCGCTGCCGATGTCCAACGTCTGGGAGCATCGCCCGGGTATCGACCTGGACGTGGCGGCGCTGTTCGACCCGCTCGGCAACGCCGTGCATACCGCGCTGCAGTTCGACGTGCTGGGCGAGGACGTGCTGATCACCGGTGCCGGGCCGATCGGCGCCATGGCCGCGGCGGTGTGCCGCCACGCCGGGGCGCGCCACGTGGTGGTCACCGACCTCAATCCCAAGCGGCTGGCGCTGGCCGACACGCTGGGCGCGACGCGCACCGTCAACGCCGCGGAGGAAAGCCTGGCGGACGTGCAGGCCGAGCTGGGCATGGCCGAGGGCTTCGACGTGGGGCTGGAGATGTCCGGCAGCTCGGCGGCCTTCAAGGATCTGCTGGCCAGCATGTGCCACGGCGGCAAGGTGGCGATGCTCGGCATTCCCACCGAGGAGACGGCCATCGACTGGAACACGGTGATCTTCAACATGCTGACCCTCAAGGGCGTCTACGGCCGGGAGATGTACGAGACCTGGTACAAGATGTCGGTGCTGGTGGAATCGGGGATGGATATCTCGCCGGTGATCACCCACCGTCTGCCCTATACCGACTTCGAGCAGGGCTTCCAGGCCATGCTGGCCGGCGAGGCTAGCAAGGTGATTCTGAACTGGGAGTGAGAATTCTCGGTACGCGATGAGCGCCGGGGGGCAAGGCGCAGCGAGGGTTTTTGCCAAGGATGGCAAAAGTTAGCGCCCAGGGATGGGTTCACAGTGCCTCGCGGAGGCTTGCCGCCGGAGCAGCGAGTCGCGTCCCGACGCCTCGAGACCCGATGAGTCAAGAAACAAGAAGGGATACGACACCATGTACGGCGACTTTCAGCGGCATCTGCGCGACGAGCTCGCGGCCATCGAGCAGGCGGGCCTGACCAAGTACGAACGCGAGCTGGCGACCCCCCAGGGCGCCCACGTGGGCGTGGCGAACGACGGCGAGGTGCTGAACCTCTGCGCCAACAACTATCTGGGGCTCGCCCAGCACCCCGAGGTCCAGGCGGCCGCCAGGCAGGGGCTGGACGAGTGGGGCTATGGCCTGGCCTCGGTGCGCTTCATCTGCGGCACCCAGACCCTGCACAAGACCCTCGAGGCGAAGCTCAGCGAGTTCCTGGGCACCGAGGACACCATCCTCTATCCGTCCTGCTTCGACGCCAACGGCGGGCTGTTCGAGACCCTGCTGGGCCCCGAGGACGCGGTGATCTCCGACGAGCTCAACCACGCCAGCATCATCGACGGCGTGCGGCTGTGCAAGGCGAGCCGCTATCGCTACCGCAACAGCGACATGGCCGATCTCGAGGCTCAGCTCCAGGCCGCCGATGCCGCCGGGGCGCGTTTCAAGCTGATCACCACCGATGGCGTGTTCTCGATGGACGGCTACATCGCGAAACTCGATGAGATCTGCGATCTGGCCGAGCGCTACGGAGCTCTGGTGCACGTCGACGACTGCCATGCCACCGGCTTTCTGGGGGAGGGCGGCCGCGGCAGCCACGAGTATCGCGGCTGCCTGGGCCGGATCGATATCCTCACCGGCACCCTGGGCAAGGCCCTGGGCGGGGCCAGCGGCGGCTATACCAGCGCCCGGCGCGAAATCGTCGAACTGCTGCGCCAGCGCTCGCGGCCCTACCTGTTTTCCAACACCGTGGCGCCCCCGGTGGTGGCCGGCGCGCTCAAGGCGCTGGAGCTGGCCGGCGAGTCCCGCGAGCTGCGCGACCGGCTGCGCGACAACACCGCCTACTTCCGCCGTGGGCTCGAGGATCGGGGCTTCGAGCTGCTGCCGGGCGAGCACCCCATCGTGCCGGTGATGCTGCATGACGCGGCCCTGGCGGCGCGCTTCGCCGATGAGATGCTGAAGGAGGGCATCTATGTGATCGCCTTCTCCTATCCGGTGGTGCCCAAGGGCCGCGCGCGCATTCGCACCCAGGTCTCGGCGGCGCTGACCCGTGAGGACCTGGACGCTGCCCTGGCCGCCTTCGGGCGGGTCAAGGCACGCCTGGAAGATGCCGCCCCGGAGAGCTGATTGCCCTCACCTCGCTGCGCCTCCCGAGAGCGGGAGGCGCCTTGCCTGCCTGGCCGGCGTTCCCTCGTCGGCCTTTTCTCCGGCGGCGCTTGCCGCCGATCCTCGCGTCCGTGAAAATCGACGCGCTGCCCATTTTTCGAAGCACAACAAGGTGTTGGCCATCATGCCCGCCTCGGGGCGGCATCGTTTCATGCGATTTCGGGTATTTTCAACGCCCTGGCATGCCGGAGCAGAGCCGGGACCGTCGTCGTCGCCGTCTTTGGTTAGGCGCTCTTTTCTTGACGAAATTGCATTCATGGTTTTTTAAAATTCTGATTTATAGATATTTTTTCCAATAGTTTAAAATGTCGTTGTTGAATACTTGACATCTATGTGGCGTCAGGTGGCAGACTGTTAGCCAGAATCTTGCCCGGCCGGCGACATGCCAGGGCAATATCATGGTAAAAGTATTCAACAACAATAACAGGATGCAACGTATGCACAGTTCCGTCTCCGACGGCCCGGCCTCGTGGTATCGCGCCTCGGTCGCCGTCGAGCTCGAGTCCTGTCGGCCGCTGCAAGGCGAGACGCGCGCGGATGTGTGCGTGATCGGCGGCGGGGTAACCGGCTGCTCGACCGCCCTGCACCTGGCAGAACGCGGCTATTCGGTGGTGCTGCTCGAGGCCGGTGATATCGGTCACGGCGCGTCCGGCCGCAGCGGCGGGCAGATCCTGCCGGGGCTGGGAACCGATATCACCACCGTCCAGCAGGCGCTCGGGCTCCCCCGGGCGCGCGAGGTGTGGGAAATGAGCCGCGAGGCGGTGCGCCTCACCGCCGAGCTGGTCGAGCGCCATGCCATTCCCTGCGAGCTGGCCTGGGGCTATCTGCACGCGGCCGTCAAGCCGCGCCACGTCAAGGAGCTCGAGGCGTTCCGCGAGCAGATGTCCCGCGACTACGACTATGACGCGCTCGAGTGGCTGGAAGGCGATGCCCTGCGCGAGCACGTGGTCACCGAGGCCTATCCGGCCGCCCTCTACGATCGCGAAGGCGGCCACCTTCATCCCCTCAACTACACCCTGGGTCTGGCTCGGGCGGCCCAGCGAGCCGGCGTGAGCCTGCATCCTCGCAGTGCCGCCCTCGAGGTCCAGCGCGGCCGGCCGGCGACCGTCGTGACCGAGCAGGGACGCGTGACCGCGGACTTCGTGGTGCTGGCGACCAATGCTTACCAGGCTGGCCTGATCCCGGAGCTGTCCGGCCGCATCATGCGCGCCGCCAACTACATGATCGCCACCGCACCGATGAGCGAAGACCAGGCGGCGCAGGTGCTGCCGAAGAACGATGCCCTGTCCGACGCCAACTTCGTGCTCGACTACTACCGCCTCAGCGCCGACCGCCGCCTGATCTACGGCGGCGAGGTCAGCTACGACGGCCGCGAGCCGCCGCGCCTGAAGGAGCGCATGGACGCCAAGATCGCCCGGCTTTTCCCGGTGCTCAAGGGCGTGCCGATCGAGTATCGCTGGGGCGGCGATGTGGCGATCACGCTCAATCGGGCCCCCGATTTCGGCCGCCTGGGCGACAATCTCTATTATGCCCAGGGCTATTCCGGGCACGGCATGGCCCTGGCGGGGCTGGCCGGCAAGCTGATGGCCGAAGCGATCAGCGGCCAGAGCGAGCGCTTCGACGTCTTTTCGGCCATGCCGCACCGCCAGTTTCCCGGCGGCCGCGCTCTGCGCAAGCCGCTGCTGGTGCTGGCGACCAACTTCTACAAACTGCGCGACCGGCTCTGAGAGGCCGCCGACAAGCGAGAGGGTATCCCCATGAGCGAGACCATGACGGCGGAGATTGCCGACCATCCGGGCATTCGCCCGGTCGCCGACGAGCAGGACCGTGCGAGCCGCAAGGCATCCTCGATCGAGATGCAGGGGCTGCACAAGCGCTTCGGGCGCGACACCGTGGCCCTGGACGGGGTCGATCTGGACATCCGGGCCGGCGAGTTCTTCACCCTGCTGGGGCCGTCCGGCTGCGGCAAGACCACGCTGCTACGCATCCTCGCCGGCCTCGAGGAGCCGGATGACGGGACACTGGTGGTGGGCGGCAAGAACGTCACCGAGGTGCCGCCCCATCAGCGCAGCGTCAACACCGTCTTCCAGTCCTATGCGCTGTTCCCGCATCTCTCGGTACGCGACAACCTGGCCTTCGGGCTGAAGATGCGCGGCCTGCCCGCCGCCGAACGCAACGCCAAGGTCGACGAGATCGCCGAGTTCATCAAGCTGGGCGACCTGGTCGAGCGACGCGTCGATCAGCTCTCCGGCGGCCAGCGCCAGCGCATCGCCCTGGCGCGGGCGCTGGTCTGCGAGCCCGACGTGCTGCTGCTCGACGAGCCGCTGTCGGCGCTGGATGCCGGACTGCGCAGCCAGCTGCAGGTGGAGCTGCTGCGGGTGCAGAAGCGTCTCGGCATGACCTTCGTGTTCGTGACCCACGATCAGGACGAGGCGATGGTGATGTCCGACCGCATCGCCGTGCTCAACGGCGGCAACATCCAGCAGGTGGGGGCGCCGCGGGAGGTCTACGAGCGCCCGCTGAACGCCTTCGTGGCGCGTTTCATGGGCCATGACAACCTGTATCCGATCAGCGCCCGCCAGGGGGATCGGCTGACCACGTCGCTGGGCGAGCTGACCGCCGAGGACGCCGGCGCCGGCGACCTGCTGCTGATCCGTCCCGAGACGCTGGACCTGCTGCCCGGCGAGGTCGCGGGCGACAACCACCTGACGGCGACGGTGGGCGAGCGGCTCTATCGCGGCAGCCATGCGGAGTTCCGCCTGGAGATCGGCGATACCACCCTGCAGGCCACGGTCAACAACCGCGGCCGTCACCTGCCCGAGGTGGGCGAGACGGTGACGGTGGTGGTAGCGCCGGAAGACCTGGTCACCCTGAGCGAGTAAGGAGGCGGACATGTCCTATTCCGGCGTAATGCCCAGTGCCCGCAGCCGGGCCATGGTTCGCGAGACCCGTCACCTGCTGTTCACGGTGACGCCGGGGGCGTTCTGGATCTTCATCTTCCTGGTGCTGCCCAGCGCCTATCTGATGGGCGTGGCCTTCATGACCAACGGGCCCTACGGCCTGCCGCAGATGCCGCTGTCGCTGGACTCCTTCGAGCGCCTGGCCGGCTTCGGCTTCCTCGGCTGGAGTCCGGGCAATCTCTATACCCTGCTGCGCTCGCTGTGGCAGACCCTGGTCTCCACCGCCCTGGTCGTGGTGGTGGCCTATCCCATCGCCTACTACATCACCACCTGCCGCGAGAAGTGGCGCCCGCTGCTGCTGCTGGCGGTGGTGGTGCCGTCCTGGACCAACCAGGTGATCCGCACCTTCGGCTGGATGAACCTGCTGGCCCCGGGCACGCCGCTGTCCGGGCTGGCCGAGAGCCTGGGACTGGTGGCACCCAACATGGGGCTCTATCCCTCCAACTTCGCGGTCACCCTGGGGCTGGTCTACAACTTCCTGCCGTTCATGGTGCTGCCGCTCTACGGTGCCTTCGAGAAGCTCGATACCGCCCAGGTGGAGGCCGCCCAGGACCTCTATGCCAGCCCGATGCGCGCCTTCTGGCATGCGGTGTTCCCGCAGACCCTGCCGGGGCTGCTGGCGGGCATCGTGCTGGTGGCGATCCCGGCCTTCGGCATGTATGTCATTCCCGAGCTGCTCGGCGGCGGCAAGGGCATGATGCTCGGCAACCTGGTGGCCAACCAGTTCGCCGGCGCCTCCAACTGGCCGCTGGGCGCGGCCGGCGCGATCCTGATGCTGCTGGCCACGTTTCTCGGGCTCTACGTGATGCGGCGCCTCGGCAAGCGTCTGGGCGGCGGTGAGGAGGTGGTGATATGAGAAAGCGGACCCTGCATCGTGGCCTGACCGCCTTCTGGTGGCTGACCCTGACCTTCCTCTACCTGCCGCTGGCGGTGGTGGTGCTGTACTCCTTCAATTCGGCCAACAGCTCGGCCAACTTCGTGAGCTTCTCGCTGCGCTGGTATCACCGGCTGTTGGGCAACGAGGCGATCCTTTCGGCCTTCGGCAACAGCCTGGTGCTGGCCATCAGCTCCTCGCTGATCGCGCTGGTGGTCGGCTGCGTGTTCGGCTACGGCATGTACCGGCATCGCCACCGCAAGCTGGGCTGGCTGATCGTGCTGATCTACCTGCCGATCGTGCTGCCCGACATCGTGTTCGGCATTTCGGAGATGGCCTTCTTCGTGCAGATCCACGAGTGGACCGGGCTGCTGCAGCCGGGGCTCGGCACCATGATCATCGCCCACGTGACCTTCCAGATCCCGTTCGTGGCGCTGATCGTCTATTCGCGCTTCGTGGGCCTGGATCCGACGCTGTTCGAGGCCGCCAAGGACCTCTACGCGACCCCGGTCAAGCGGGTGGTGCACTTCATGCTGCCGACCATCAAGCCGGCGTTGATATCCGCCTTCTTCCTGTCGTTTACGCTGTCGGTGGATGACTTCGTCATCAGCTTCTTCACCGCCGGCCCGGAGAGCGCGACCCTGCCGATCTACATATGGGGCGCGATCAAGAAGGGGGTCTCGCCGGAGATCAATGCCATCGCCGCGCTGATGATCGCCGCCGTTGCCCTGGCCGCCATCCTGAGTCTGGCATTCAGTCGCCGTCGGCCGACCTGAGCCGGCACCATCACCTAGGGAACGAAGGAGAGCCATCAATGAAATTCAACAAGATCGCCATGGCCCTGTCGCTGGGCGGGCTCGCCCTTGCCGGGCACGCCCAGGCCGAGGAGGGCAAGCTCTATCTCTTCAACTGGACCGAGTACATGGACCCGGCCATCATCCAGGCCTTCGAGGACAAGTACGACGTCGAGGTGGTGCAGAACTACTTCAACTCGCTGCCGGAGATGTTCGCCAAGCTCAACGCCGGCGGCGTCTCGCAGTACGACATCATCGTGCCGTCCAACTACTATGTGCCACGGCTGATCAAGACCGGCCTGGTCCAGGAGCTCGACAAGTCGAAGCTGCCCAATCTCGACAATGTCATGGCGCAGTTCCAGGACCCGGCCTACGATCCCGGCGGCCGCTACAGCGCGCCCTACCAGTGGGGCACCACCGGCATCATCTACAACACCGAGACCTTCCCCGACGCGCCCAAGAGCTGGTCGCTGCTGTTCGATCCCGAGGTCAACCCGAGCCATCCCTTCGCCCTGATGGGTGACGGCCAGGTCAGCATGGGCAGCGCCTGCGCCTACCTCGGCAAGGGCTATGACTGCACCGACATGGACGACTGGCGCGAGGCCGCGCAGCTGCTGATCCAGACCAAGAATCGCGACACCTTCAGCGGCTTCTCCGATGGCACCCCGGCGCTGCAGCAGCTGTCCCGGGGCGTGATCCACGCCGGCCTGTCCTACAACGGCGACTATTTCTACTACAAGAGCGAGAACCCGGAGGCCTTCGAGAGCCTCGACTTCATGATCCCCGACGAGGGCGCCGAGATGTGGGTCGACGCCATGATGATCCCGGCCGAGGCGCCGAATCCGGACCTGGCGTACAAGTTCATCAACTTCATCCTCGATGCCGAGATCGGCGCCCAGCTGTCCAACTACAACTACTACGCGAGCCCCAACGCCGCGGCCGAGCCCTATCTCGACGAGGTGCTGACCCAGCCGCCGATCATGCCCTCCGACGACGACATGCAACGGCTGAGGTTCACCCCGAGCCTCGAGGGCGATCAGCTGCAGACCTTCCAGCAGCTGTGGTCCGAGGTCAAGGCGCGGTGAGACGACGGGCCCCGGCCGGGCGGCCGGGGCCCCTGCTCCAGAGCAAGGAAACCCCATGAGTAACCGCCAGGAAAATCCCAATTTCAACGACTGGTTCCAGACCCGCGGCATCACCGAGGTCGAATGTCTGGTCTCCGATCTCACCGGTATCCTCAAGGGCAAGATCATGCCCGCCGGCAAGTATCTGGGCGGCGGCCGCCCGCGTCTGCCGGACTCGATCTTCATCCAGACCGTCACCGGCGGCTATCCCGACGACGAGGACAGCCACTTCTGGAATCCCGCCGAGCGGGACATGGAGCTGGTGCCCGACCCCAATGCCATCTTCATGGTGCCCTGGGCCGACGATCCGACGGCTCAGATCATCCACGACTGCTACTACCTGACCGGCGAGCCGGTGGAGCTCTCGCCTCGCCACGTGCTCAAGCGGGTGCTGTCGCTCTACGAGGCCCGCGGCTGGCAGCCGGTGGTGGCCCCCGAGGTCGAGTTCTTTCTGGTCAAGACCAACACCGACTCCGACTATCCGCTGGAGCCGCCGGTGGGCCGCAACGGCCGCCAGGAGAGCAGCCGTCAGTCGTTCTCCATCGATGCGGTCAACGAGTTCGACCCGCTGTTCGAGGAGATGTACGACTACTGCGATGCCATGGACCTCGACCTGGACACCCTGATCCACGAGGAGGGGGCCGGGCAGATGGAGGTCAACTTCCAGCACGGCGACCCGCTGCGGCTGGCCGATCAGGTGGTGATGTTCAAGCGCACCCTGCGCGAGACCGCGCTGCGCCACGGCATGTACGCGACCTTCATGGCCAAGCCGATGGCCAACGAGCCTGGCAGCTCGATGCACCTGCACCAGAGCCTGGTGGACGCCGAAGGCCACAACCTGTTCGCCGACGACGACGGCCGGCCCAGCCGCCTGTTCCAGCAGTTCATCGGCGGGCTGCAGCGCTACCTGCCGGCGGCAATGCCGCTGCTGGCGCCCAACGTCAACTCCTATCGCCGGCTGATGCGCACCGAGACCAGCGGCTCGGCGCCGATCAACGTCGAGTGGGGCACCGACAACCGCACCGTCGGCCTGCGTGTACCGGTGTCGTCGCCCGAGGCGACCCGCGTCGAGAACCGCCTGGCCGGGGCCGACGCCAATCCCTATCTGGTGATGGCGGCATCGCTGGCCTGCGGCTATCTTGGCATGCTGGGCCAGCTCGAGCCCCGCCCCGCCGTGGTGGGCTCGGCCTGGTCCGGCGGCCACAAGCTGCCCGACGACATCGGCCCGGCGCTGGACCTGCTGCACGACTGCTCGCCGCTGGCCGAGATTCTCGGTGAACGCTTCACCCACAGCTATCTGGCGGTCAAGCGCGCCGAGCACCGGGAATACTTCCAGGTGATCAGCTCCTGGGAGCGCGAGCATCTGCTGCTGCGCGTCTAGGCGTTCCGACAACAAGGGCGACGCATGCTCGCCCGACCCCATGGCAAGGAGGCGATTCATGAGGCACCCCATCCTGGTCGGCGTCGCCGGCCTCGGTCTGCTGGCGGCCAGCACGCTGGCCGACGCCGAAGAGGGCAAGCTGCGCCTGTTCAACTGGACGGACTACATGGCCCCCTCGATCATCGAGGGGTTCGAGGCCGAGACCGGCATCGAGGTCGTCCAGAACTACTACAACTCGAATGCCGAGCTGCTATCGAAGCTGACCGCCGGTGGCGATGCCCAGTATGACCTGGTCGTGCCCTCCGACTACTTCGTGCCCCGGCTCATCGATGCCGGCCTCATCCAGCCGCTGACCCCGGAGGGGGAGACGCTGACGGGGCGCGACAACATCCTGGAGGAATTTCGTACCCCGTCCTACGATCCCGAGGGGCGCTATACCGTGCCGTATCAGTGGGGCGTGACGGGCGTGGTCTACAACACCGAGACCTTCCCCGACCCCGAACCCAGCTGGTCGCTGCTGTATGACCCCGAGGTCAATGACGCCTATCCCTTTGCCCTGCTCAAGGGCGATGCCCAGTTCACCTTCGGCACCCTCTGCGCCTTTCAGGGCGCGGGCTTCGACTGCGTGGGCGAAGCGCCTTGGGTAAAGGCGGCGGGCGGCCTGATCGAGACCCGCCGTCGGGACAACTTCGTCGGCTTCGTCGATGCGACGGCGGCCATCGAACAGGTGGCCTCGGGCGTGATCCATGCCGGCGTGGCCTACAACGGCGATGTCGCGGCCAAGCGTGCGGCGGACCCCGAGATCTATGGCCATCTCGGCTTCTTCGTGCCTGAGGAAGGCTCCCAGCGCTGGGTGGACGTCATGGCCGTGCCGGCGCATGCGCCCAATCCGCAGGCGGCCAGAGCCTTCATCGAGTATCTGCTGCGCCCCGAGGTGGCCGCTCGCCTGTCGAACCACAACTTCTACACCACGCCCAACGAGGCGGCGTTGCCCCTGGTGGATCCCGCCCTGCGCGAGCCGCCGGTGATGCCCGCGGCCGACACGCGACAGCACCTGTTCTTCACGCCCTCGGTGAGCGGCGATCAGCTGCAGCTGCTGCAGCAGCTTTGGAGCGAGGCCCGCAGTCGCTGAGCTCGCGTCATCGGTGCTGCTCCTCGTGGTTGTTCTGGGGCGCCGGCCATGCCGGCGCCCCTTTTGCGTTTCCAGGAGGGGTGTGGTGGCAATAAAAGCATGTCTCGACTATTGGAATTGTGCCCGATTGCGCCGTATGATGGGGTCCATGTGTTGAATAAAATAACCACTCTGGAGGCCCCATGAGCGTCTCGAACGAAACCGAACACGTCGGATCCTGGTACGCGGCCACGGCCAATGCCGCCCCCGAGCGGCCCGCCCTGGAAGGCGAGGTCAGCTGCGACGTCTGCGTGGTGGGGGCCGGCTTCAGCGGTATCTCCGCGGCCCTGCATCTGGCCGAGAAAGGCCTCAAGGTGAGGGTGCTGGAGGCGGCGCGGGTGGGCTTCGGGGCCTCCGGGCGCAACGGCGGCCAGATCGTCAACAGCTACAGCCGCGACATGGACGTCATCGAGGACAAGTACGGCGCCGGCACGGCGCGCGCGCTGGGCGACATGGCCTTCGAGGGCAATCGCATCATCCGCGAGCGGATCGCGCGCTACGGCATCGACTGCGACCTGCGCGAGGGCAACCTGTTCGCCGCCTGCAATGCCAAGCAGATGAAGGGGCTGGTGGAGCACAAGGCGCTGTGGGAGCGCTATGGCAACCGCGAGCTGGAGCTGCTGGAGGGGCGCGAGGTCAAGCGCGAGGTGGGCACCGAGCGCTACGTGGGCGCGCTGGTCGACCACTCCGGCGGGCATATCCATCCGCTCAACCTGGTGCTGGGCCAGGCCGCGGCGATCGAGTCGCTGGGCGGCGTGATCCATGAACAGACGCCGGTCACCCACATCGAGCACGGCTCGCCGGTGGTGCTGTCCACGCCCCGCGGCACGGTCCGCGCCGAGCGGGTGGTGATGGCGGGCAATGCCTACCACCAGGGCATCATGCCGGCGCTGGAGGGCAAGTCCATGCCCTGCGGCACCCAGATCATCACCACCGAGCCGCTGGCCGAGGATCGCGCCCGGGCACTGCTGCCCAACAACCTGGCCGTCGAGGACTGCAACTATCTGCTCGACTATTTCCGGCTGACCGCCGATAACCGGCTGATCTACGGCGGCGGCGTCAACTACGGCGGCCAGGATCCGGCCGACATCGAGGCGGTGATCCGGCCCAAGATGCTCAAGACCTTTCCGGGCCTCTCGGACGTGCGCGTCGACTACGCCTGGAGCGGCACCTTCCTGATGACGCTCAACCGCCTGCCGCAGTTCGGCGTGATCAACGACAACGTCTACTACGCCCAGGGCTATTCCGGCCACGGCGTGACCTGCACCCACCTGGCCGGCCGGCTGATCGCCGAGGCCATGACCGGGCGCGAGGAGCGCTTCGACGCCTTCGCCGGCCTGCCGCACCTGCCGTTCCCGGGCGGACGCATGCTGCGCGTGCCGCTCTCGGCCATGGGCGCCTGGTACTACGAGACCCGGGACCGCCTGGGGATCTGAGCCTGGGGGCGAGCCCGGCCAGCCGGGACTCGCGCCGATGTCGCCGTTGGCCGACAGCGGCGCAGCAAGTGTGAAACCTCGTCGTCAGGCCTGGAGCGGCGGGCGGGCGCGGTCGATACTGTCGTCATCCGCGCGGGGCAGGAGGCCTCGCCGACCATCGCAGCCGCTGGAGCGCATTCCCCGGATTCCAGCGAAGGGCGCCCCAGGCGCCCGACGAGAGGTAGATGACATGAGCAAGTCGATCGTGGTGGGTAGCGTCCTGGCGGTGCTGGGACTCGGTGGCATGGCCTTCGGCGCCTGGCAGGTCCAGGAAAGCCGCCAGCCGCAGTTCGCGGACATTACCGGCGTGGAGACCCTGACCCGCACGGTGGAGACGCCGCGCCAGGTGTGCGAGGACGTGGTGGTGCAGCGCCAGGCGCCGACCCGCGATCCGCACAGCGTGGTCGGCACCGCGGCCGGCGCCATCGTCGGCGGGCTGCTGGGCAATCAGGTCGGCGGCGGCAGCGGCAAGAAGATCGCCACCGTGGCCGGCGCCATCGGCGGCGGCTTCGCCGGTCGCGAGGTTCAGCAGCGGGTGGAGGCCGGCCAGACCGTCTCCACCACCGAGCAGCGCTGCCACACCGTCACCGATTCGCATCAGGAGACCACCGGCTACGAGGTCAGCTGGCGCTATGACGGCCAGTCCCACACCAGCCGACTGGACCAGCGCCCCCAGGGCGAGACGGTGCGCGTCGTGAACGGCGAGCCGCAGTGGGGCGAGCCCCGCAGCCAGGGCTGATTCGCCCGTGAGGTCTGTCGCCTGCAGGCGCCAAGGCCAAGGCAGGAAACAGAAGGGCCGCCCCATTGGGGCGGCCCTTCTGCGTTGTGCCTGCTCCACGGAGCGGCGTGATCGGTGTCAGCCGGCCTTGGGCGTCTGGCGCTCGGCCAGCTGCGCCACGGCCTGGCGAGCCACCGGCTCCAGGCCGCCTGCATCGGGCTCGTCGAGGCAGGCGACGATGCGCTGCTTCATGGCCCTGGCCCAGAACTTCTCCAGATGGCTGCAGACACCTTCCACGGCCTCGGCCTCGCTGCGGCCGCCGCTCAGGTTGGTGGCGATCTGGTTGACCATATGCACCAGGGTCTCGTCTCGATCGTGGGACATGGGTTACTCCTCGGCCAGGGTCCCCGGCGCCACGGCGGCGGGGCGATGATAGATCAGATGGCGGCCGGGCCGGGCGAAGCCGACCAGCATCAGCCCGGCCTTGCGGGCCTGTTCCACCGCCAGCGAGGTGGCCGCCGAGACGGCCACCAGGGCGCCGATGCCGGCGCTGGCGCTCTTGTGCACCATCTCGTAGCTGGCGCGGCTCGAGACCAGCGCGAAGCCGCCTTCGCTCGGGCCGCCCTGGCGGGCCAGGGCGCCGATCAGCTTGTCGAGGGCGTTGTGACGCCCCACGTCCTCGCGTGCCAGGCGAATGCGGCCGTCGGCGTCGCACCAGGCGGCGGCGTGGGTGGCCCCGGTGGCCGCCTGTAGCCGCTGGTGCTCGGCAAGGGCGCCGAGGGCGTGCTGGATAGCATCGTCGCTCAGTGCCGGTGCCCGGACCCGCGGGATCGGGCGGATCGCCTGATCTAGCGCCTCAGTGCCGCACAGGCCGCAGCCGGTGCGCCCGGCCAGGCTGCGGCGGCGTTGCTTGAGCTCCGCCAGCCGCTGACTGGCGATGGTCAGCTGCACCGTCAGCCCGTCGGACGCCTCCAGCACCTCCAGGTCGTAGCACTCGTGGGGATGCGCGAGGATACCCTCGGTGAGGCTGAAGCCCAGCGCGAACTCCTCGAGGTCGGCGGGGCTGGCCATCATCACCGCGTGGGAGATGCCGTTGTAGACCAGCGCCACCGGCACCTCCAGGGCCAGGGCATCCTCGGCCTCGTCGCCGGCCTGGCCCGACGCGTCGCGATACACCTCGACGCGCCGGTGCATCAGCGGCAGCGGCGTGTCTGCCTCTCGTGTCATGAAGCGGCCTCCCGGGCCGTGGCCAGGTATTCACGCTGCCGGCGATCGTCCTCGTCGAAGCGGCGCTGCCACTGCGACGGCTGGCTGACCTTCTCGACCTGCACCGCGGTCACCTTGTACTCGGGGCAGTTGGTCGCCCAGTCGGAGCTGTCGGTGGTGATCACGTTGGCGCCGCTGCCCGGGTGGTGGAAGGTGGTGTAGACCACGCCCGGCTGCATGCGCTCGCTGAGCCGCGCCCGCAGCACCGTCTGGCCGGAGCGGCTGGAGACGCCCAGCCAGTCGCCGTCCTGGATGCCGCGCACCTCGGCGTCGGAGGGATGCACCTCGATCACGTCCTCGTCGTGCCACACCTGGTTGTCGGTGCGCCGGGTCTGGGCGCCGACGTTGTACTGCGACAGGATGCGCCCGGTGGTCAGCAGCAGCGGGAAGCGGCGGCTGGCGCGCTCCTCGGTGGCCACGTACTCGGTGATCGCGAAGCGGCCACGGCCGATCGGGAAGTCCACCTCGTGCATGGTCGGAGTACCGTTGGGATGCTCGGCATTGCACGGCCACTGCAGGCTGCCGTGCTCGTCGAGCTTGTCATAGCTGACCCCGGCGAAGGTCGGCGTGAGTCGCGCGATCTCGTCCATGATCTCGGACGGATGCGTGTACGCCATCGGGTAGCCCAGTGCCCGGGCCAGGTCGACGGTGACTTCCCAGTCGGCCTTGCCGGCCAGCGGCGGCATCACCTTGCGCACGCGGTTGATGCGGCGCTCGGCGTTGGTGAAGGTGCCGTCCTTCTCCAGGAAGCTCGAGCCCGGCAGCAGCACGTGGGCGAACTTGGCGGTCTCGTTGAGGAAGATGTCCTGGACGATCAGGCAGTCCAGCGAGCGCAGCGCGGCTTCGACGTGCTGGGTGTCGGGATCCGACTGGGCGATGTCCTCGCCCTGCACGTAGAGCGCCTTGAAGCTGCCTTCGATGGCGGCGTCGAACATGTTGGGGATGCGCAGGCCCGGCTCGTCGTCGAGCCTGACGCCCCAGGCAGCCTCGAAGCGACCGCGGGCATCGGCGTCTGCGACGTGCTGGTAGCCCGGCAGCTCATGGGGGAAGGAGCCCATGTCGCAGGAGCCCTGCACGTTGTTCTGGCCGCGCAGCGGGTTCACGCCCACGCCCTCGCGGCCGATGTTGCCGGTGGCCATGGCCAGGTTGGCGATGCCCATCACCATGGTCGAGCCCTGGCTGTGCTCGGTGACGCCCAGGCCGTAGTAGATGGCACCGTTGCCGGCGGTGGCGTAGGTGCGGGCGGCACGGCGCACGGCCTCGGCCGGCACGCCGGTGACCGACTCGGTGGCCTCCGGGGAATGACGCTCCTCACTGATGAAGTCTCGCCAGGCGCGATACGCCTCGGTGTCGCAGCGGCCGGCGATGAAGTCGTGGTCCTCGAGCCCCTCGTTGACCACCACGTGGGCCAGGGCGTTGACCAGCGCCACGTTGGTGCCCGGGCGCAGCGGCAGGTGCTGGGCGTCGGCCAGGTGCGGCGTCTTGAGCAGGTCGATGCGACGCGGGTCGGCGACGATCAGCGAGGCGCCCTGGCGCAGGCGCTTGCGCATCAGCGAGCCGAACACCGGGTGGGCGTCGGTGGGGTTGGCGCCGATCACGATGATGGCGTCGGCTTCCATCACCGAGTCGAAGGTCTGGGTGCCGGCGGACTCGCCCAGGGTGGTCTTCAGGCCGTAGCCGGTGGGCGAGTGACAGACCCGGGCGCAGGTATCGGTGTTGTTGTTGCCGAAGGCCGCGCGGATCAGCTTCTGCACCAGGTAGGTTTCCTCGTTGGTGCAGCGCGAGGAGGTGATGCCGCCGATGCTCTCGCGACCGTGCTCGTCCTGGATCGCGGTCAGGCGCTTGGCGGCGAAGGCGATCGCCTCGTCCCATTCGACCGGGCGCCAGGGCTGGTCGATGGCATCGCGGATCATCGGCGTGGTGATGCGGTCCGGATGGGTCGCGTAGCCAAAGGCGAAGCGGCCCTTGACGCAGGAGTGGCCGTGGTTCGCGTCGCCGCCCTTCCAGGGCACCATGCGCACCAGCTGATCGCCCTTCATCTGGGCTTCGAAGGAACAGCCGACGCCGCAGTAGGCGCAGGTGGTGACCACGCTGTGCTCGGGCTGGCCGGCGTCGATGACGCTCTTCTCCATCAGCGTCGAGGTCGGGCAGGCCTGGACACAGGCGCCGCAGGACACGCACTCGGAGTCCATGAAGGCCTCGTCCTGGCCGGCGGCGACGGTCGAATCGAAGCCTCTGCCGTCGATGGTCAGCGCGAAGGTGCCCTGCACCTCCTCGCAGGCCCGCACGCAGCGCGAGCAGACGATGCACTTGCTCGGGTCGAAGCTGAAGTAGGGGTTGGAGTGGTCGGTCTCGGCGGCCAAGTGGTTCTCGCCCTCGAAGCCGTAGCGCACCTCGCGCAGGCCCACCGCGCCGGCCATGTCCTGCAGCTCGCAGTCGCCGTTGGCCGGACAGGTCAGGCAGTCCAGCGGGTGGTCGGAGATGTAGAGCTCCATGATGTTGCGGCGCAGCCGGGCCAGACGGTCGTTCTGGGTGGTGACCTTCATGCCCTCGGCGACCGGGGTGGTGCAGGCCGCCGGCGTGCCGCGCCGGCCCTCGACCTGGACGGCGCACAGCCGGCAGGAGCCGAAGGCTTCCAGGCTGTCGGTGGCGCACAGCTTGGGAATGTTGATATCGGCCAGGGCCGCGGCGCGCAGTACCGAGGTGCCCTCGGGCACGGTGATCTCGACGCCGTCGATCTCGACGCTCACCGGCGCCGCGTCGGCGGCCGGTGCCGGAGTCCCCAGGTCCTTGGCCAGCGCCTTGTCGTGCTGGCTGGGGTCGAAGTGCTGAATCATGAGCGGTCTCCTTCCGGCGCGCGCTGGAAGTCGTCGGGGAAGTGTTTCAGGGCGCTCTGCACCGGGAAGGGCGTCATGCCGCCCATGGCGCACAGCGAACCGTCTTCCATGGTCTCGCAGAGCTCGCCGAGGAGCTCGAGGTTGGCGTCGCGATCACGGCCGGCTCGGATGCGGTCGATGACCTCCACGCCGCGGGTCGAGCCGATGCGGCAGGGGGTGCACTTGCCGCAGGACTCTTCCTTGCAGAATTCCATCGAGAAGCGGGCCTGCTCGGCCATGTCGACGCTGTCGTCGAACATCACCACGCCGCCGTGGCCGACGCCCGCGCCGACCTCGGCGAAGGTCTCGTAGTCCAGCGGCATGTCCCACTGGCTCTCGGGCAGGTAGGCGCACAGCGGGCCGCCGACCTGGACCGCGCGCAGCGGACGGCCGCTGGCGGTGCCGCCGCCGAAGTCTTCCATCAGGGTGCGCAGGGTGGTGCCGAAGGCCAGCTCGATCAGGCCGCCGCGCTTGACGTTGCCGGCCAGCTGCAGCGCCAGGGTGCCGCGGGAGCGGCCCATGCCGTGGTCGGCGTAGGCCTGGGCGCCCTCGGCGAGAATGAAGGGCACGGCGGCCAGCGACAGCACGTTGTTGACCACGGTGGGGCGGCCGAACAGGCCCTCGATGGCCGGCAGCGGCGGCTTGAAGCGCACCAGGCCGCGCTTGCCTTCGAGGCTCTCCAGCAGCGAGGTCTCCTCGCCGCAGATGTAGGCGCCGGCGCCCAGGCGCACTTCCAGATGGAAGACGCGGCCGCTGCCCTGGATATCGTCGCCCAGATAGCCGGCGGCCTCGGCGCGCGCGATGGCGTCGTCGAGGATTTGCTTGGCCAGCGGGTACTCGGAGCGCAGGTAGATGTAGCCCTGGGTGGCGTTCACGGCGAGGCCGGCGATGGCCATGCCCTCGATCAGCACGTAGGGGTCGCACTCCATCACCAGGCGGTCGGCGAAGGTGCCGGAGTCGCCTTCGTCGGCGTTGCAGACGATGTACTTCTGGTCCGCCGGGGCGTCGAGCACGGTCTGCCACTTGATGCCGGTGGGGAAGGCCGCGCCGCCGCGGCCGCGCAGGCCGGAGGCCTTGACCTCCTCGACGATGTCCTGGGGCTCGAGCGCCAGTGCGGCCTCGAGGCCGCGGAAGCCGTCGTGGGCCTTGTAGTCCTCGACCGACAGTGGATCGGTCACGCCGATGCGGGCGAAGGTCAGGCGCTGCTGGCGGGCGAGATAGGGGATCGCCTCGGTCGGCCCCTTAGCCAGCGCGTGGCCGTCGCGGCCCTCGAGCAGGCCCTCGTCGAGCAGCGACGGCACGTCGGCGGGCGTCACCGGGCCATAGGCGACGCGGCCGGCCGGCGTCTCGACCTCGACCAGCGGCTCGAGCCAGGCCAGGCCGCGGGAGCCGTTGCGCACCACGGTCAGCGCGAGGCCGCGCTGTTCGGCCTCGCGCTCCAGGCGCGTGGCGACGGCGTCGGCGCCCAGCGAGAGGGCGGTGGTATCACGGGGAACGAAGACGCGGACGCTCATCCGAGCACCTCCAGCGGCTGGGTGCGGAGTTCATCGACCAGGGCATCGAAGGCGTCGGGAGAGACCCGGCCGAGGATCTGATCATCGATGCGGACCGAGGGGCCGCAGGCGCAGTTGCCCAGGCAGTAGACGGCCTCGAGGGTGATCTCGCGGTCGGCGGTGGTCTGATGGTAGTCGACGCCGAGGGTGGCCTGGGCATGGGCCTCCAGGGCGCGGGCACCGCGGGCCTGACAGGCCTCGGCGCGGCACACCTGAACCACGTGGCGGCCCGGCGGCGCGGTGCGGAAATGGTGGTAGAAGCTGATCACCCCGTGCACCTCGGCGCGGGTGAGGCCCAGCGATTCGGCGATGATCGGCACCGCGCCTTCGGGCACGTGGCCGAAGCGGTCCTGAAGGGCGTGCAGGATCGGCAGTAGGGCGCCGGGCTTGTGCTTCAGGGCGTCGATCTCGGCCTGGACCGCCTGGGGCGTCCACTCTCGGGAATCGTTCATCGAATCCCCCCGGTTGTTGTTGGCTGGCATCTTATAGGCACGACTGTTCATATTCATCGGGGCGCGTGCATCACGGTCGCAGTAACGCTAGCATCGGTGTTTCGGCGGCAAAATATGAAACTTGCTTCACATGAAACGAATCCGCATCACGCCGGCCTGGCACTTCAGCGATGAGGCCGGCAATCAGCTCGATCCCAAGCTGTTCGCGCTGCTCGAGGCGGTGCATCGCCACGGCAAGCTGACCCGGGCCGCCGAGGACGTCGGCGTCTCCTATCGCCATGCCTGGAACCTGCTCAACAAGTGGGGCGAGTTCTTCGGCATCGGCCTGGTCGATCTCGAGCGCGGCCGGGGAGCACGGCTGTCGGCCCTGGGCGAGAAGCTGCTGTGGGCCGAACAGCGTGTGATCGCCCGGCTGGGGCCGCAGCTGGAGAGCCTGGGCTCGGAGCTCAACCTGGCGATCCAGCAGACCCTGGAGGGCGTCAAGCCGGTGCTGCGGCTCTACGCCACCCATGGCTACGCCATCGAGCGGCTGCCGACCTATCTCGATGAGCTGCGCCTCGATCTCCAATATTGTAGTTCCCGTGAGGCCCTCTCGGCGCTGCACCGTGGCGCCTGCGACCTGGCCGGTTTCCACCTGCCCCACGGCGAGGTCGGCCGTCGCGTGAGCCGGGGGTATCGTGACCTGCTCAAGCCGCGCAGCTATCGAGTCATCCGTTTCATCACTCGGCGGCAGGGACTGATGGTGGCGGCAGGCAATCCGCTGGGTATCGAGGGGCTGAGTGATCTGGCCACGGGCGAGGCCCGTTTCATCAATCGCCAGGCCGGCTCGGGGACCCGGGCGCTGCTGGATGGCCTGCTGGCCGAGGCCGGGCTGTCGAGGCGGCGCCTGCGCGGCTATGCACTGGAGGAGTACACCCATTCGGCGGTGGCGGCCTACGTCGCCGCCGGCATGGCGGACGCCGGCTTCGGCGTCGAGGCGGCGGCGCGGCGCTTCGGGCTCGAGTTCGTGCCGCTGGCGCGGGAGGACTACCTGCTGGTGTGCCATCGCCGCAGCCTGGCCGAGCCCAAGCTCGAGGCGCTGCGTCGGGTGCTGGCCAGCGAGGCCTTCCGGTCGGAGGTGGCCGCGCTGCCGGGCTATGCGCCGGATCGCTGCGGCGAGGTGGAGGGCGTGGAGGCCCTGTGGCCGGAATGACACTTGGCGCGGCGCCGAGAGGCGCCGCGCCGGGGGGGAGGTCACGCAGAGGCGAGACTCAGGTCATGGCGAAGCCCAGTGCCAGGAAGCCGGCGGCGGTGACCAGGGCGCCGATCAGCGCGTAGGGGAACTGGGTCAGGCCGTGCTGCATCGGCAGGCAGCCGCTGCCCTGGGAGGACAGCACCGAGGAGTCGGAGAAGAAGCAGGCGTGGCTGCCGAAGCTCGAGGCCGAGAGCAGGGCGCCGACCATCAGCGGCATCGGCGCGCCCATGTGCTGGGCCATCGGCACCACGATCGGGATCGAGATCACGAACACGCCCCAGGACGAGCCGGTAGCGAACACCACCACGGCCATGGAGACGAACACCAGGGCGGGCAGCAGTGCCGGCGTCAGATAGGGGGCCAGGGCGTCGATCATGAATTGGGTCATGCCGAGCTGATCGTTGACCTCGCGCAGCACGAAGCCCACCGCGACGATGGCCAGCGGCAGCATCATGGTGCGGAAGCCGTCCATGATGCCGTCCATCAGGCTGGCGAAGGTGGCCAGACGCTGGACGAGGTAGAGCACCAGGGTGAACAGGGTGGCGACCATCACGCCCTTGAGCAGGTCGATCTCGAAGTAGGCGCTGGCGCCGATCAGCACCGCCATGGGCGCCAGGAAGTTGAACACGCCGCGCCAGGGCGACTGGCTCGGCGCCGCCGTGTCCAGCGGCTCGTCCGGGGCGCCGTCGGGGATCGGCTGGCCGGCCCGGGCGCGGGCCTCGGCGGCCTTCATCGGGCCGATATCGGGCAGCTTGCCGGTGGCCACCAGCACCACCAGCCCCATGGCGACCCAGCCGTAGAGCATGAACGGGATCGAGGCGATATAGAGGCCCATGCCGGGGCCCTCGGTGGCGCCGTTGGTCTCCAGCAGTTCGGCGAAATACACCGCCCAGGTGGAGACGGGCACCAGGATGCAGATCGGCGCCGCGGTGGAGTCGACGATGTAGGCCAGCTTCTCGCGCGAGACGCCGAAGCGATCGGTGAGGCGCTTCATGGCCGCGGAGGTGGCCAGGGCGTTGAGGTAGTCGTCGATGAAGATCAGCACGCCCAGCAGCGCGGTGCTGAGCAGCGACTGGCGGCGGGTCTTGACCAGCTTGGTCATGAAGTGGCTGAAGCTCAGGGTGCAGCCGGACTTCTCGAGCATGGCGATGAAGCCGCCCATCAGGCCGCAGACCAGGATCAGCCAGCCGATGGTCTCGTTGGTCATCACCGATAGCGAGATGTCGGCCAGCTCGCCGACGAAGTCTTGCGGCTGAAGCATGATCAGGCCCGACAGGGCGCCGATGGCCAGCGCCTCGAGGGTGCGATGGGTGGCGATGGCGACGACCAGCACGATCAGCGATGGCACCAGGCTGGCCCAGCCGTAGTCGTTGCCGGGGTCGTGGGTCAGCGTCAGGCCGGCGACCGTGCCCAGCACGGCGAGCACCAGCAGCAGGGTGCGGCCGCTGCCGTCGCGGGCGGGCAGCGAGGGCGAGAAGGGATGTGGCGAGGGCTGGGAAGCGCTCATGACGACCTCCATCTTGTGGTGTTGTGAGGTTCGGGCCGCGTCGGGCCCGGGGTCGTTGTCATCGTGGGTGGCGCGACGGGCATCGCGTCCCGGCGGAAGGCCGAATCGTCCGCGGTAGAGGTGTGCGTGGGCGGCGTCGGCGTGGCTCAGACGTGGCGCAGGTACCAGTCGTATTCCAGCTTGCTGACCGCCTGCATGGCCTGGTCGCGTTCGGCGCGGCGGTTGGCGAGGAAGACGCGCAGGAATTCCGGGCCCAGGGCCTCGGTGAGCGCGTCGCTTTCCTCGAGCAGATCCAGCGCCTGGCTCCAGCTGTTGGTCAGGCTGGGCGCAACCTGGTCGTAGGCGTTGCCGGTGATGGCCGGCGGCGGGGTCAGTCGCTGCTGCAGGCCGTGGTCGATGGCGGCCAGCAGCGTCGCCACCAGCAGGTAGGGATTGACGTCGGCGCCGGCGACACGATGCTCGAGGCGCCGCGCGGCGTTGGGGCCGGAGGGGATGCGCACGGCCACCGAGCGGTTGTCGAAGCCCCAGGTCGGCGCCATGGGCACGTAGAGCCCCGGCTGGAAGCGGCGGAAGGAGTTGAGGTTGGGCGCGAACAGCGCCATGGAAGCCGGCATCATCGCCAGCAGCCCCGCGACCGCCTGCTTGAGCGCCGGGGTGCCGAGCGGGTCGCCGTCCTCGGCAGCGAAGACGTTGCGTCCGTCGTCGTCGAGCAGGCTGATGTGCACATGGGTGCCGTTGCCGGCCTCCTGGCCGTAGGGCTTGGCCATGAAGGTGGCCTCGAAGCCGTGCTGCAGGGCGACGCCCTTGATCAAGCGCTTGAGCAGCACCGCGCTGTCGCAGGCCGCCAGGGCGTCGTCGCAGTGGATCAGGTTGATCTCGAACTGACCCGGGGCGCATTCCTTGAGCGCGGTATCCAGCGGCAGGGCCTGGGCCTCGGCCGCGGCGTGCACGTCCTCGAGGAAGTCCGCGTATTCGTCGAGCTCGCTGATCGAGTAGAGCTGGCTGTGGCTGGCGCGCTCGCCGGTGGCCGGCGAGCAGGGCGGCTGGATCATGCCCAGCTCGTTGCGGGCGCGATCCACCAGGTAGAACTCCATTTCCACCGCCACCACCGGGGTGAGGCCGCTGCCGCGCAGTCGGCCGAGCACGCCGGCGAGCAGCTGGCGCGGATCGACGGGATAGGGGCCGCCGTGACCGTCTTCCATGGTCATCAGCACCTGGGCCTGGCGGCCGTCGCGCAGCCAGGGCGTGGACATCAGGGTGCCCGGCACGGGGCGGCAGACACGGTCGCCGTCGCCGGTTTCCAGGCCCAGCCCGGTGGCTTCCACGGTATTGCCGAGGATGTCCAGGGCGAACACCGAGGCCGGCAGGTTGATGCCGTGCTCGAAGGCCTTTTCCAGATTGCCGCGGGGGATGCGCTTGCCGCGCATCACGCCGTTGAGGTCGCTGATCAGCAGGTCGATGCTGGCGATGTCGGGGTGACGGGCCAGGAAATCACGGGCTTCGTCGACGGGGTGAGAGGGCATGATGACACCTGTTTCCTTCGGACGTTGGCATGGTCGTCATCATTGGTGGTGTTAGTGTTTGTTGTCAAATCTTTTACGAATTTGTCGGGATGGGATGTGGCAGATGATGGCAATTTCATGGGGTAAAAATATTTAAAATCAATAATTTATTGTTGTTTTTTCGGATGGATTCCTTGGTATGGGTTGGCAAGATTAATCAACCGAGATATGTTGAGCAAACCATAACAACTTTCTGTCATGTCGTTTCGAGGAGGCTGCCATGCAGAGCCGACCCCTGGTGGGGGTGATCGCCTGTCGCCGCGAGGTGGAGGGGCATCCCGCCCACATGGTCACCGACAAGTACCTGAGCGCCCTGCGGGAGTACGGCCTCGAGCCGGTCGTCCTGCCGGTGTGGGAGGATCTCGACGCGGCCGGGGTGACACCGCTGCTGGCGCGCCTGGACGGCCTGGTGCTGACCGGCAGCTACACCAACGTCGAGCCGGCCCGCTACGGCGCCGAGCGGGCTCCCGAGAACACGCGCGACGATCGCCACCGCGATGCTGCCGCCATGGCCTGGGTACCGGCGGCACTGGATCTTGGCCTGCCGCTGCTGGGCATCTGCCGTGGCTTCCAGGAGCTCAATGTGGCCTTTGGCGGCAGCCTCCACCAGGCGGTGCAGAGCGTGCCCGGCATGTTTGACCATCGCGAGCCGGCCGGCGACCGGGCGGCGCAGTACGCCCCGGCGCACGAGCTGTCGATCCTGCCCGGCGGGCGCCTGGCGGCGCTGCACCCCGAGACCGTGTCGCGGGTCAATTCCCTGCATCAGCAGGGCGTCGATCGCCTCGGCGAGGGCCTGACCGCCGAGGCCCGGGCGCCGGACGGCCTGGTCGAGGCCATCTCGGTGACCGACGCGCCGGGCTTCACCCTGGCCGTGCAGTGGCATCCCGAATGGCAGCCGCGCGAGCATCCACTCTACGACGCCATCTTCCGCGGTTTCGCCGCGGCCTGCCGCGACCATGCGCGCGTCGGCGCCTCTAACGCGACCCCGGCCTGATCGGCCCGAGCCGACTGGCGTTCTGACAGGAGACTCATCATGCAGACATCGCAATATCAGGCCCGCGACCGCGCGCATCACCTGCATCCGTTCACCGATTTCAAGGCGCTGGGCGAGGAGGGCAGTCGTGTCGTCACCCACGCCGAGGGCGTCTATATCCATGACAGCGAGGGGCATCGCATTCTCGACGGCATGGCGGGGCTGTGGTGCGTGAACCTCGGCTACGGCCGTCGGGAACTGGTCGAGGCGGCGACGTCCCAGCTCGAGCAGCTGCCCTACTACAACACCTTCTTCAAGACGACCCATCCGCCGGCGCTCGGCTTGGCCGAGAAGCTCTGTTCGCTGGCGCCGGCGCACATGAATCACGTCTTCTTCACCGGTTCCGGCTCCGAGGCCAACGACACCGTGCTGCGCATGGTGCGACGCTACTGGGCGCTCAAGGGCCGGCCCGGCAAGCGCTGGATCATCGGTCGCGAGAACGGCTACCACGGTTCCACCGTGGCCGGCATGAGCCTCGGCGGCATGGCGCCCATGCACGAGCAGGGTGGGCCCTGCGTGCCCGAGATCGCCCACGTCGCGCAGCCCTACTGGTTTGGTGAAGGGCGCGACCTGTCGCCGGAGGCCTTCGGTCGCCACTGCGCCGAGGCGCTGGAAGACAAGATTCTCGAGCTCGGCGAGGAGAACGTCGCCGCCTTCATCGCCGAGCCGGTGCAGGGCGCCGGCGGCGCCATCATGCCGCCGGACAGCTACTGGCCGGCGGTCAAGGCCGTGCTGGCGAAGTACGATATCCTGCTGGTCGCCGACGAGGTGATCTGCGGCTTCGGCCGTCTCGGCGAGTGGTTCGGCAGCCAGCACTTCGGCCTCGAGCCGGACCTGATGCCGATCGCCAAGGGGCTGTCCTCGGGCTATCTGCCGATCGGCGGCGTGCTGGTCGGCGACCGGGTGGCCGATACCCTGATCGACGAGGGCGGCGAGTTCTTCCACGGCTTCACCTACTCGGGACATCCCGCCTGTGCCGCCGTGGCGCTCAGGAACCTGGAGCTGCTCGAGGCCGAAGGCGTGGTGGAACGCGTGCGCGATGACGTCGGGCCCTACCTGGCCCGGCGCTGGGCCACGCTTGCCGAGCATCCCATCGTCGGCGAGGCGCGCTCGCTGGGCCTGATGGGCGCCCTGGAGCTGGTCGCCGACAAGGTCGCCGGCACCCGCTTCGACAAGTCGCTGGCCGCCGGCAACCTGTGCCGTGACCTGTGCTTCGAGGCCGGGCTGGTGATGCGCTCGGTAGGCGATACCATGATCATTTCGCCGCCCCTGGTGATCACCCGCGACGAGATCGACGAGCTGGTGCGCCTGGCGCGCCAGGCGCTCGACGAGACGGCTCGCCGCCTGGCCGAGCATGTGGTGACCGACGCCCAACGAGAGGAGATTCGCGCATGAGCGCCGACAATCAACCGACCACCCGCGCCGACTGGCAGGCGCTGGCCGCCTCGCTGGTCGAGCAAGGCCTCGAGACCCGCGCCTACGTCGACGACGCCTTCGTCGACGCCGCCGATGGCGCGACCCTGACCACGATCAATCCGGCCACCGGCGAGACGCTCGCCGAGGTGGCGAGCTGCGACGCCGCCGACGCCGAGGCGGCGGTGGCGGCCGCCCGCCGCGCCTTCGACGCCGGCGAGTGGTCGCGCCTGGCCCCGGCCGGCCGCAAGGCCGTGCTGCTGCGCCTGGCCGAGCTGATGGAGGCCCACCGGCACGAGCTGGCGCTGCTCGACACCCTGGACATGGGCAAGCCCGTTTCCAGCTCGCTGGGCGACATGGCCGGCGCCATCGGCTGCCTGCGCCACCACGCCGAGTCGATCGACAAGCTCTACGGCGAGGTCGCGCCCACCGGCAACGATGCCCTGGGCCTGGTGCTGCGCGAGCCGCTGGGCGTGGTGGCCTCCATCGTGCCGTGGAACTTCCCGCTGATGATGACCGCCTGGAAGATCGCCCCGGCGCTGGCCGCCGGCAACAGCGTGATCTTGAAGCCCTCGGAGAAGTCGCCGCTGTCGGCGCTGCGCCTGGCTAGCCTGGCCCGCGAGGCCGGCCTGCCGCGCGGCGTGTTCCAGGTGCTGCCGGGCTTCGGCCACACCGTGGGCAAGGCGCTGGCGCTGTCGATGGACGTCGACTGCCTGGCCTTCACCGGCTCCACCGGGGTCGGCAAGCAGCTGATGCAGTACGCCGGCCAGTCGAACCTCAAGAAGGTGTTCCTGGAGTGTGGCGGCAAGAGCCCGAACCTGGTGTTCGCCGACTGCAAGGATCTCGACAGGGTCGCCGAGCACGCCGCCGGGGCGATCTTCCACAACCAGGGCGAGGTGTGCATCGCCGGCTCGCGCCTGCTGGTCGAGAATTCGATCCGCGAGGCCTTCGTCGACAAGGTGCTGGCCGCCGCCGAGCGCATGCAGCCCGGCGACCCGCTGGACCCGGACAGTTTCATGGGCGCGATGGTCGATCAGGCCCAGCACGAGCGGGTGCTCGACTATATCCGCCGCGGCGTGGAGGAGGGCGCGACCCTGCGTGCCGGCGGCGAGGCCGCCGCGATCGAGGGCAAGGGGCTGTTTATTCCGCCGACGGTGTTCGACGGCGTCACCGAGGCCATGGCGATCGGCCGCGAGGAGATCTTCGGCCCGGTGCTGTCGGTGTTCGGCTTCGACAGCGAGGACGAGGCGGTGCGGCTGGCCAACGACAGCGACTACGGCCTGGCGGCCGGGCTGTGGAGCCAGGACATCGATCGCATCATGCGCGTCACGCGCAAGCTGCGCTCGGGGCAGGTGTTCGTCAACAACTGGGCGGACATGGACCAGACGGTGCCCTTCGGCGGCGTCAAGCAGTCAGGCAACGGCCGCGACAAGTCGCACCACTCGCTGGAGGAGTATTCCGATCTCAAGAGCGTATGGATGACGCTCGCGACGTGAGGAGCGAGGTGTGAGGAGAAAGGCGTGAGGAGCGAGGAGTAAGGCGCGAGACGTGAACCGAGCCGCTCCCGCGCGAGACGAAAAGGCCGGCCGCGGTTAACCGCGGCCGGCCTTTTTGGCGCGCCTGGGGTCGGTCAGGACGCGGCTTCCTTGACGGCGCGGCGCTTGGCGACCGACTCGCCGCTGAGGCCGAAGTCCTGGGGTTCGATGTCGGAGAGCACGACGCGCACGCTCTCCGGGGTGCAGTCGATGGCGTCGACGCAGGCGGCGGTGATCTTCTCGATCAGCGCTTCCTTCTGCTCGGCGCTGCGGCCCTCGATCAGCTGGATATTGACGTTTGGCATAAGCGTCTCCTCATGTGCCGGGTGGGATGGCGAGCGCCGGGGCGGTGTCGCCGGCATCAGAAGCTGCGGGCGGGCGTGGCGCAGCTGACCAGTCGGCAGGCGACCTCGCCGACGTTGCGGAAGCGGTGGGGGACGTTGGTGTCGAAGTAGTAGGCTTCGCCCGGGCCCAGCACGCGGGTCTCCGCGCCGATGGTGATCTCGATCTCGCCTTCCAGCACCACGCCGGCTTCCTCACCCTGATGGGCGATCATCTCGCGGCCGGTGTCGGCCCCGGAGGGATAGGTCTCGACCATGAAGTTGAGCGCCCGGGTCGCCCGGTTGCCGCCGACCAGCTTGTAGATCACGTCGCCGGTGCCCACATCGGCCAGTTCGTCGGCCGAATAGAACACCTGGTCGCGGCTCTCCAGGTCCATGGTGAAGAAATCGCCGACGCTCATGGGGATGGCGTCGAGGATCTTCTTCAGCGAGCTCACCGAGGGGCTGACCTTGCCCTGTTCGATCAGCGACAGGCTGGAGTGGGTCACGCCGCAGCGCTTGGCCAGCTCGCGCTGGGAGATGCCTCTCAGGTTGCGCAGGGCGCGCAGCCGCGCGCCGACATCGTCTGCCATGGTTCGTCCTCTGAAATCGATGGGACGAGCCGGCGAGGGCTCGTCCCCGCGGCCCTCAGCACAGGGCGTCGAGTTTTTCCTTGAGCAGCGCGTTGACCTGCTGGGGGTTGGCGGTGCCGCGCGAGGCCTTCATCACCTGGCCGACGAAGTAGCCGATCATCTTGCCGCGCTTGTCCGGCTCGGCGTCGCGGTACTGGGCGACCTGGGCCGGGCTGTCGGCGATCACCTGGTCGATCATCGCCTCGATGGCGCCGGTGTCGGTGACCTGCTTGAGGCCCTTGGCCTCGATGATGGCGTCGGCGCTGTTGTGTTCGTCCCCGCCTTCGCCGTGCCACAGCGCCTGGAAGACCTGCTTGGCGGCCTTGCCGTTGATGGTGTCGTCCAGCACGCGGACGATCAGGCCGCCGAGCTGGTCGGCGCTGACCGGGCTGTCGACGATCGCCAGGCCCTCGCGGTTCAGCGCGCCGGACAGCTCGCCCTGGACCCAGTTGGCGGCCTGCTTGGCGTCGCCGCAGACCGCGTGGACCCGCTCGAAGTACTCGGCCATGGCGCGGCTCGCCGAGAGCACGCCGGCGTCGTAGGCGGAGAGGCCGAGCTCGCCCTGAAAGCGCTCACGCTTGGCGGCCGGCAGCTCCGGCAGCTGGCCGCGCAGGTGGTCGACGTAGGCCTGGTCGAGCACTACCGGCAGCAGGTCCGGGCAGGGGAAGTAACGGTAGTCGTTGGCCTCCTCCTTGGTGCGCATGCTGCGGGTCTCGTCGGCCTCGGGGTCGTAGAGGCGGGTCTCCTGGACCACCGTACCGCCGTCCTCGAGCAGCTCGATCTGGCGCTCGACCTCGAACTCGATGGCGCGCTCGACGAAGCGGAAGGAGTTGACGTTCTTGATCTCGGCGCGGGTGCCGAAGGCCTCCTGGCCCCTGGGGCGCACCGAGACGTTGACGTCGCAGCGCATCGAGCCCTCGGCCATGTTGCCGTCGCTGATGCCCAGATAGGTGACGATGGAGTGGATCGCCTTGAGGTAGGCGGCGGCCTCCTTCGCGCTGCGCATGTCCGGCTCGGAGACGATCTCCAGCAGCGGCGTGCCGGCGCGGTTGAGGTCGATGCCGGTCATGCCGTGGAAGTCTTCGTGGAGCGACTTGCCGGCGTCTTCCTCGAGGTGGGCGTGGTGCACGCGCACGGTCTTGCGTTCGCCGTCCTCGAGCAGGATCTCGACCTCGCCCGGGCCGACGATCGGCTCATACATCTGGCTGGTCTGATAGCCCTTGGGCAGGTCCGGGTAGAAGTAGTTCTTGCGGTCGAACACCGAGACCTCGGGGATCTCGGCGTGGATGCCCAGGCCGAACTGCACGGCCATGGCCACCGCCTGCTCGTTGAGCACCGGCAGCACGCCCGGCAGGCCCAGATCGACGGCGCAGGCCTGGGTGTTGGGCTCGGCGCCGAACGCGGTGGAGGCGCCGGAGAAGATCTTGGAGCGGGTGGCGAGCTGGACGTGGACCTCCAGCCCGATCACGGTTTCCCATTGCATCAGGCGGTCTCCTCGGCGAAGGCGGGACGACGCAGGTGCCAGTCGGTGGCCTGCTGGAACTGATGGGCGACGTTGAGCAGCTGGGCCTCGGCGAAGTGGGTGCCGAGGATCTGCAGGCCCACCGGGCGGCCACCGGCGAAGCCGGCCGGCACGCTGATGCCGGGGATGCCCGCCAGGTTCACCGCGATGGTGTAGATGTCCTGCAGGTACATCGACACCGGGTCCTTGTTGGCGCCCAGGTCGAAGGCCGGGGTCGGCGCGGCCGGGCCCATCAGCACGTCGACCTCCTCGAAGGCGTCGAGGAAGTCCTGGCGGATCAGGCGGCGGACCTTCTGCGCCTGCTTGTAGTAGGCGTCGAAGAAGCCCTCGGAGAGGGTGTGGGTGCCGATCAGGATGCGCCGCTTGACCTCCTCGCCGAAGCCCTCGGCCCGCGAGCGCTTGTAGAGGTCGATGAGGTCGCTCGGGTTCTCGCAGCGGTGGCCGAAGCGCACGCCGTCATAGCGTGACAGGTTGGAGGAGGCCTCGGCCGGGGCGATCACGTAGTAGGCCGGGATCGCGTAGTGGGTGTGCGGCAGGCTGACCTCGCGCACCGTGGCGCCGAGTGATTCGTAGACCGCGATCGCCTCGCGCACCGCGCTTGCCACCTCGGCGGACAGGCCGTCGCCGAAGTACTCCTTCGGCAGGCCGATCTTGAGTCCGGACAGCGGGGCCTCGAGGCCCTCGACGTAGTCCGGTACGCCGCGCGCCACGCTGGTGGAGTCGCGCTGGTCGTGGCCGGCGATGGCCCCGAGCAGGTGGGCGCAGTCCTCGGCGGTGCGGGCCATGGGGCCGGCCTGGTCGAGGCTCGAGGCGTAGGCGACCATGCCGTAGCGCGAGACGCGGCCGTAGGTCGGCTTGAGGCCGGTGATGCCGCAGAAGGCCGCCGGCTGGCGGATCGAGCCGCCGGTATCGGTGCCGAGCGCGGCCGGCACCAGGCCTGCGGCCACGGCCGCGGCGCTGCCGCCGGAGCTGCCGCCGGGCACGGCGGAGAGGTCCCAGGGGTTCTTCACCGGGCCGTAGTGACTGTTTTCGTTGGACGAGCCCATGGCGAACTCGTCCATGTTGGTCTTGCCGAGGCTCAGGGTGCCGGCGGCGGCGAGCTTCTCGACCACGGTGGCGTCGTAAGGCGCGGCGAAGTTGTCGAGCATCCGCGAGCCGCAGCTGGTCTTCACGCCCCGGGTGCAGAAGATGTCCTTCAGCGCCAGCGGCAGGCCGGTCAGCGGGCCGGCCTCGCCGCGGGCACGGGCGGCGTCGGCCGCATCGGCGGCGGCCAGGGCCTGGTCGCCGGTCACGGTGATAAAGCTGTTGAGCGCGCCGTCATGGCGCTCGATGCGCGCGAGCAGATGCTCGGTCAGCTCGCGGCTGGAGAACTCGCCGGCCGTCAGGGCGGCGGCGAGTCCGGTCAGTGTCTGGTCGTGCATGGGGCCGGGGCTCCGTGATGACAGGTCATTGACGAACAGGAAAGGAGGCGGTCACTCGACGACCCGCGGCACCAGGTAGAGGCCGTTTTCCACCGCCGGGGCGCAGCGCTGGAAGGTCTCGCGCTGGTCGGGCTCGGTGACCTCGTCGGCGCGCAGGCGCTGGGTGGCGTCCAGCGGGTGGGCGAGCGGGGCGACGCCGTCGGTGTCGAGCGACTGCAGCTGGTCGACCATCTCCAGGATGCGGCCCAGATCGTCGCGATAGCGGTCGGCCTCACCCTCGTCCAGGCCGAGTCGGGCCAGATGGGCGGCCCGGAGAACGTCTGCGTGTTCAAGCGCCATGATCGGGTGTCCTCGCAAGGGTGGGGGAAAAGACCGCAGAAGTTACCACATTCGCGTCACGGCGGGCAGGGGCCGTGGGCTCTGCGCTTGCCGCCCGGGGGGTGCAGTGATACGGTTTGCCCCCGCACAGGGTTCCCGGTCCGCACTAGGTAACGACTTCATGTTCAAACGTTTGAGGGGGCTGTTTTCCAGCGATCTGTCGATCGACCTGGGGACGGCCAATACGCTGATTTATGTCCGCGGGCGCGGCATCGTGCTCGACGAGCCGTCGGTGGTGGCCATTCGCCAGTCCGGCAACATGCGCAGCGTGGCCGCGGTGGGCGCCGACGCCAAGCGCATGCTGGGCCGCACCCCCGGCAACATCACCGCCATCCGGCCGATGAAGGACGGCGTGATCGCCGACTTCACCGTCACCGAACAGATGCTGCAGTACTTCATCCGCAAGGTCCATCAGAGCACTTTCCTGACGCCCAGCCCGCGGGTGCTGGTGTGCGTGCCCTGCATGTCGACCCAGGTGGAGCGTCGCGCCATCAAGGAGTCCGCCGAGGGCGCCGGGGCCCGCGAGGTGTTCCTGATCGAGGAGCCCATGGCCGCGGCCATCGGTGCCGGTCTGCCGGTCGAGGAGGCCCAGGGCTCGATGGTCGTCGACATCGGCGGCGGCACCAGCGAGATCGCCATCATCTCGCTCAACGGCGTGGTCTACTCCGAGTCCATCCGCGTCGGCGGCGACCGCTTCGACGAGGCGATCATCGCCTACGTGCGTCGCCACTATGGCAGCCTGATCGGCGAGTCCACCGCCGAGCGGATCAAGGAAGAGATCGGCTGCGCCTACCCCGGCGGTGAGCTGCGCGAGATCGACGTGCGCGGCCGCAACCTGGCCGAGGGCATTCCGCGCAGCTTTACCCTGAATTCCCACGAGATCCTCGACGCCCTGCAGGAGACCCTGGGCTCGATCGTCGCCGCGGTGAAGAGCGCGCTCGAGCAATCCCCCCCCGAGCTGGCCTCCGACATCGCCGAGCGCGGCCTGGTGCTGACCGGCGGCGGCGCGCTGCTGCGCGATCTCGACAAGCTGATCGCCGAGGAGACCGGCTTGCCGGTGGTGGTCGCCGAGGACCCGCTGACCTGCGTCGCCCGGGGCGGCGGCAAGGCCCTCGAGATGATCGATCAGCACACGTTCGAGCTGCTCTCCAGCGACTGATCCCGGGGCAGCGCTGATTGATGGCGGCGCTCGATGGCTCACAGGGGCGTGTGCAAGGCCAGGTTCGTCGGCAACGAACCTGTCCATGTCAGGCGCTCCCGCTTCCTCATCGTTCACGACATGAATCAGCGCTCTCCCGCGGGAACGAGAAACGCTAGGGGTTTGGGCGATTCGGCATGCAGCCGACGCCGCAAGGAAATAGGGAGAGGACGCCATCAAACCGCTGTTCTCGCACGGCTCGGTGCCGGGGTATCGCATGCTGCTGTGCGCGCTTCTGGCCGTGGCCCTGATGTTTGCCGATCTGCGCTTCACGCGGATGGAGCCCGTGCGGGCCCAGCTGTCGACCCTGGTGGCGCCGATCCAGTGGCTGGTCAGCCTGCCCAGCGACGCCCTCAACTGGGGCGCGCTGGCGTTCTCGGACCAGCGCGAGCTGCTGGACGAGAACCGCCAGCTGCGCGAGCAGATCCTGACCCTTTCGCATCGGGTCCAGCGCATGGCCAGCCTGACCGCCGAAAACGTTCGGCTGCGCGAGCTGCTCGATGCCACCCGCGAGCATGATATTCCCTTCATCACCGCCGAACTGCTGTCGCTCGATCCGGATCCCTTCAGCCATCGCATGGTGGTCGATCGCGGGCGCCGCGACGGCGTCTTCGTCGGCCAGCCGGTGATGGATGCCGCCGGGCTAGTGGGGCAGGTGACCTCGGTCTCGGCCTACGCCAGCCGGGTACTGATGGTGTCCGACGCCAGCCACTCGCTGCCGGTCCAGGTCAATCGCAACGGCCTGCGCTTCATCCTCCAGGGCACCGGCCAGTACGATACGCTGAGCGTGCTGCACGTGCCGGACACCGCCGACATTCGCGAGGGCGACCTGCTGATGACCTCGGGGCTGGCCGGGCGCTTTCCGCCCGGCTATCCGGTGGGGCGGGTCACCTCGGTGGTGCACGATCCCGGCGAGCCCTTCGCCCAGGTGGAAGCGCGGCCGGTGGCCCAGCTGCAGCGTGCCCGCCACTTCCTGCTGCTGTTTCCGCCCGAGCCTCCCGAAGCGCCGGGTCGCGGCGGTTGGACGGTCGCGCTCGACCCGGCGGCCGTCGAGGCCGCGCTGCAGATGATCGGCCCCGTCGAGGAGGTGCAGTGATGGCGACGCGTTCGACGGCGAGCCTGCCCTGGATCTGGCTGACCCTGCTGCTGGCGCTGTGCCTGCAGGTGATGCCGCTGGCCGACGGCTGGCAGATATGGCGCCCCGACTGGCTGGGCCTGATGCTGATCTACTGGTGCATGAAGGCGCCGCAGAAGGTCGGGGTCTTCCACGGCTTCGTGATGGGTATCCTGCTCGACCTGATTCAGGGTGCGCCACTGGGCCAGAATGCGTTGCTGCTGTCGCTGCTGGCTTTCCTGTGTGCTCTGGTCTATCCGCGCTTCCGCGCCTATTCGCTGCTCCAGCAGGCGGTGCTGATCCTGGTGCTGCTGGGCACGGTGCAGCTGGTGGAGCAGTGGCTGCGCACGTTGCTGGGACCGTTCGCGATCCATCTTTCCTTCCTGCTGCCCTCGGTGATCGGGGCGCTGCTGTGGCCCTGGCTGACCACGCTGTTCCGGGTCTTTCGGCGTCGCCCCAGCGAGGAGTGACACGAGGTGCCCATGCCCCACACGACTGATCCCGACGCGCCGCTGATCCGCCTGGCCTCGGCTTCGCCGCGGCGCCGCGAGCTGCTGGCCGGCATCGACCTGCCGGTCGAGGTGCATCCGGTCGATCTCGACGAGACGCCGCTGCCCGGTGAGGCCCCCGAGGCCTATGTGCAACGCCTGGCCGAGGAGAAGGCCCGAGCCGGAGCGGCGGGCAGCGCGCTGCCGACGCTCGGCTCCGACACCGCCGTGGTGTGCGACGACGCCATCCTCGGCAAGCCGCGCGACCGCGAGCACGCCGCCGCCATGCTGCGCTCGCTGTCCGGGCGATCCCATCGGGTGCTGACCGCGGTGGCCGTGACCGGTCCGGCGGGCCTGCTGAGCGTCTGCGTGACCACCCGGGTGACGCTGCGCGAGATATCGGACGCCGAGATCGCCGCCTACTGGGCCACCGGCGAGCCCGTCGACAAGGCCGGCGGCTATGCCATCCAGGGGCGGGCGGCGCTGTTCGTGTCGCGCCTGGAGGGCAGCCACTCCGCGGTGGTCGGCCTGCCGCTGTTCGAGACCGCCGAGCTGCTGGCCCGGCAGGGCGTGCCCTTGTGGTGCGAGAGCTGAGGAACGCGTCGCGTCAGGTCCGGGCTATGTCATAATGCCTCGAGTTTCCTCTGGACAAGGATTTCCGCATGAGCGGTGAAGTACTGATCAACCTGACCCCGATGGAGACCCGGGTCGCCGTGGTGGAGAACGGCGTGCTCCAGGAAGCCTTCATCGAGCGGGCCCGGCGCCGCGGCATCGTCGGCAACATCTACAAGGGCAAGGTGGTCCGGGTACTGCCGGGCATGCAGGCCGCCTTCGTCGATATCGGCCTCGAGCGGGCCGCCTTCATCCACGCCCACGAGGTGATGCCGTCCGGTACGCCGACCGACGAACAGGTCTCCATCGGCCATCTGCTCCACGAGGGCCAGTCGCTGGTCGTGCAGGTCACCAAGGATCCCATCGGCTCCAAGGGCGCGCGCCTGACCACCCATCTCTCGGTGCCGTCGCGCTACCTGGTCTACATGCCGGACTCGCCGCACAACGGCGTCTCGCAACGCATCGAGGACGAGCGTGAGCGCGAGCGGCTGCGCGAGCTGGTCGAGGCCGCTCAGGCCCAGCAGACCCTGGAGGTGACCGGCGGCTTCATCGTGCGCACCGCCGCCGAGGGCGTCAGCCAGGAGGAAATGGCCGGCGACATGCACTTCCTGCTGCGGCTGTGGCGCAAGGTCAGCGAGCGCAAGATCACTGCCTCGGCGCCCAGCGTCATCTACGACGATCTGCCGCTGTTCATGCGCACCCTGCGCGATGTGATGCGCGACGACATCGAGAAGGTACGCATCGACTCCCGCGAGAACCACGTCAAGCTGCTGGAATTTGCCGAGGAGTTCATGCCCTCGGCGGTGGAGCGTATCGAGCACTATGCCGGCGAGCGGCCGATCTTCGATCTTTTCAGCGTCGAGGACGAGATTCAGAAGGCGCTGGGCCGCAAGGTGCAGCTCAAGTCCGGCGGATACCTGGTGATCGATCCCACCGAGGCGATGACCACCATCGACGTCAACACCGGCGGTTTCGTGGGGCATCGCAACCTCGAGGAGACCATCTTCAAGACCAACCTCGAGGCCGCCACCGCCATCGCCCGCCAGCTGCGGCTGCGCAACCTCGGCGGCATCATCATCATCGACTTCATCGACATGGAGGATCCCGAGCACCAGCGCCAGGTGCTGCGGGTGCTCGAGAAGTCGCTGGAGCGCGACCACGCCAAGACCAAGTGCACCGGCGTCACCGAGCTGGGGCTGGTGCAGGTGACCCGCAAGCGCACCCGGGAGAGCCTCGAGCAGACCCTGTGCGAGGCCTGCCCGTCGTGCCACGGGCGCGGCACCCTCAAGACGCCGGAGTCGGTGTGCTACGAGATCTTCCGCGAGATCCTGCGCGAGGAGCGGGCCTACAGCGCCGAGACCTATACCGTGCTGGCCTCCCAGGCGGTGGTCGACCGGTTGCTCGACGAGGAGTCCGCGGCGGTGGCCGACCTGGAAGAGTTCATCGGCAAGACCATCCGCTTTCAGGTCGAGGCTCACTACTCCCAGGAGCAGTACGACATCGTGCTGATGTGAGCCCATGTCGAGGATCCGCCTGGCCATTCGCTGGACCCTGACGCTGCTGGCGGCGGCGCTGACCCTGGTGGCGCTGCTGACCCTGGTGCTGCGGCTGCTGCTCGGCCAGGCCGATCAGCTCACGCCGCGGCTGGAAGCGCTGCTCTCGGCGCGCTTCGAGGCCGCCGTGGGGCTGGACGGCGTCGAAGGCCGGCTGGCCGGCTTCGATCCCGAACTCGAGGTGCACGGGCTGTCGCTGCGCGCCGCCAACGGCGATCGTCCGCTGCTCCAGCTCGACGATGCCCGACTGCGTCTCGATGCCGGTGCCAGCCTGCGCGACGGCATGCCGGTGGTGGCCGATGCGCGCCTGTCCGGCCTCACCCTTCATCTCTATCAGGCCGCGGACGGCCGCTGGCATTGGCCTCGGCCCGCCGACGTCCCCCCCGAGCTGATCCCCGAGAGTCGCTTCGGCCTCGACCGCCTGGACTACTGGGTCGGCGTGCTGCTGCGCCAGCGCGCCTGGGCCGAGGACATTCGGCTGGTGCTCCACGGCCGCGAGCGCGAGGCGACGCTCGAAGCGCCGCGGCTGCTGATGGTCGGCGACGACCGCAGCGCCCATCTCGAGGGCCAGGTGCGGCTGAGCGGACGTGCCGGCGAGGTGGCTTCGGTGGTCATGGAACTGGTGCCGGGCGAGGGGCTCGACGATTTCGGCGCCGCCCTGCAGGCGACCATGAGCCTCGACAGCCTGACCGGGCTGTCGTCGCTGCTCGGCGTCGCGTCGCTGCCGAGCTTCGACGACCTGAACGGCGAGGCGCGGCTGTGGGGGCGCTGGACCCACGGCCGCCTGGCCGACGCGCGCCTCGACGTCACCGCGCCGCGCCTGGCGCTGAGCGCGCCGGAAGGCGATGTCGCGGGCTCGGAGGAGGCCGCGTCTGCGGAGATCGTGCTCGACAACGCCATGCTGCGCGGTCAGTGGCGGCGTGAGGCCGGCGCCCAGGACTGGCAGGCCTGGATACAGGCCGATGCCGATCAGATCGCCGGCCCCGAGGCCTCCGCCGAGGCGCGCCCGCTGCCGCGGGATTGGTACCTGCGCGGCGACGACAGCGACTGGTGGCTCACCACCGGCCCCTTCGATCTCGCCGCCCTGGCCGCCTGGCGCACGCGCCTGCCGCTGCCCGAGGCGCTGGATCGTGGCGTGGCGTCGCTCGCCCCGCGGGGGCGCATCGACGCCCTCGACGCCGGTCGCAAGGACGGCAAGTGGCAGGCCCGGCTCGCGGCCCACGAGGTGAGCGTGGACCCCTGGGAGGAGGCACCGGGCGGCGGCCCCCTGGCGCTGTGGCTGACCGCCGACGGCCACAGCGCGCGGGTGCGCTTCGCCGGCGACGAGGATACCGAGCTGTTCTTCCCCGAAGTCTTCGCCGAGCCGATGTCGCTCGACCACGCCAGCGGCGAGGTGAGCTGGACCTATGACGGCGAGCGCGGCTTCGTCAGCGGTCACGACCTGGCGGTGGGCTGGCGCGGCGCGGAAGTGAACGGCAACTTCGGCCTCGCCACCGGCGGAGAGGGCCGCGGCGGCTTCGGCCTGACGCTGGACTTTCGCGACGTGGACGCCCGCTCGCGGCCGCTGACCGACTGGCTGCCGATGGTGGTACTGCGCAAGGAGACGCCCGAGCTTGCCGACTGGCTGGCCGGTGGCCTGGCAGGCCGCGTAGCCGACGGCTCGCTGCGCCTGCACGTGCCGCTGAGCGACAAGACGTCCGGCCTGTCGCCCATCGATCCCACGCTGAACCTGGACCTGGCGATCGACGAGGGGCGGCTGCCCTATGCCGACGGCTGGCCGGCGCTGGAGAACGTCGCCGGCCGGCTGCGGCTGCGTGACGAGACCCTCGACGCCGAGGTGGACCGCGCCGAGAGCCGGGGTGTCCAGACCCATGACGCCCGGGTGCATTTCGAGGACGATCGGCTCTCGGTACGCGGCCCGCTGGTCGCCGAGGCGCCGGCGCTGACCGACTATCTCGCCGCCTTGCCGGTGGACGGCATCGGGGCGGTGTCCGACTGGCAGGGCGAGGGGAGCGTCGCGGCCGATCTCGACCTCGAGCTGGCACCGGACGATCCGGGGTCGCTGCGCCTGGACATCGCCGGCGACGTCGACCTGCCGCGGCTGACCCACTTGGCCAGCGGACTGGTCTTCCAGGACATCTCGGGGCCGCTGGCCTGGCATCAGCGTGGCGAAGACGGCTCTCTGGAGGGCCGGCTGGACGGGCGGCTGCTGGGCGGGCCGGTCAGCGCCGAGCTCGCGACCGGCGAGGGGCGCGTCACGCTGTCGGGTACCGCCGAGGCCGGAGCGCTCACCGAACTGGGGGCGCCGGCCGGCATCGGGGAGGTGCTGAGTGGCCCGCTGGCCTGGCACGGCGGCGTCGACCTCGACGCCGCGACGCCGACCCTGCATCTCTCGAGCGAGCTTCGCGACCTGGTCATCGACCTGCCGGCGCCGCTGGGCAAGGCGGCCGGTACGCCGCGGAACCTGCGGCTGACCTTCGCCCTGGCCGAGTCCGGGCCCTGGTCGGGCCGTCTGGGCGCGAATCTGGGTTGGCGCTGGCGCCCCGAGCGCGGCGGTCAGGGCCAGGCCTGGCTGGGGCGCGAGGCGCCCGCGACCTGGCCCGGGGAATCCGGCTGGTCGCTGCAGGCCTATCTGCCGCGCTTCGAGGCGCAGGCCTGGGGCCGTGCCCTGGCGCCGCTGTCCAACGAGGCGCTCGGCGGTTCCACCGGCAGCCCGAAGGCGCGCAGCTCCGTCGCCCACCTGATGCTGGATACCGACTGCCTGAGCGTCGAGCAGCACTGCCTGGGCTCGATGATCGTCGAAGGACAGCCGCTGGTGTCCGGCGGCTGGGAGCTGGCGCTGGACGGCAGCCTGGCGACCGGCCGGCTGGACTATCGGCCGAGCCTGTCGCAGCCGCTGGATGTGTCTTTGTCGAGCCTGCGTCTCGACGGCCTGCTGCCGGCAGAGACGGCATCGATCACCGGGTCAGGCGGCGATACCGCCAGCGGCGGCCGCCTGCTCGAGGAGCTCGAGGTGCCGCCGACGCCGGCCGCCATGCCGGCGTCGCTTGGCGCGCTGCCGGCAGGCACGCTGAGCGTCGACGCGCTGAGCTATCAGGGCCGCACGTTCGGCCCGCTGAACGCCGAGTGGCGAGTCGCGCCGGACCGCCTGGTGATCGATCCGCTGGCCCTGACCCTGGGCGAGATCGACGCTCGGGGCAACCTGACCTGGGAGGCCGCCGGTGCCGAGGCCAGCCTGACCCGGGCACGCATGAGCGTGGACGGCCGCGACCTGGGCACGGCCCTGGAGGCGCTCGGCCAGCCGGTGGCGATCCGCAGCGCCGAGACCCGGGTCGACAGCCAGCTGGCCTGGCCCGGCGCGCCCTGGCAGTTCGCCCTGGCGCGTTCCCGGGGCAACCTGGCGGTGGAGCTGCGCGACGGTCGCTTCGTCAATCTGGAGTCGCCGTCGGCACGCCTGGTCGGCCTGCTCAACGTCGACAATCTGCTGCGCCGCCTGACCCTGGACTTCTCCGACGTCACCGGGCAGGGCACCGCCTTCGATCGTGTCAGCGGCGAGGCGACCCTGTATGGTGGGGTGCTGGAGACCCGCGGTCCGGTCGAGATCGACGGCCCGGCCACCCACTTCACCCTCGACGGCAGCGTCGACCTGGCCCGACGGGAACTCGACCAGCGCCTGGGCGTCACACTGCCGGTGAGCAACAACCTGCCCCTGGCGGCGGTGATCGCCGGGGCGCCGGTGGTCGGAGGGGCGCTGTTCATCGCCGACAAGCTGTTCGGCGACGCCCTCGACCGCGTGACCCGAATTCACTATCGCGTGGAGGGGCCCTGGACCTCGCCGCGCATCGCTCTGGAAAGTGCCGAATGACATCACACACGCAACCCCTGCTCGATCAGGCCGCCGAGGCGCTGCTGACCCCCGGCGGGCTCGACCTCGATGCCCTGGACGCCGGCCTCGGCCACGCGCTGGGGGCCGGCATCGACTATGCCGATCTGTACTTCCAGCGCAGCTGGCACGAGGCCTGGGTGCTGGAGGACGGTGAGGTCAAGGAGGCCAGCTACAACATCGACGGCGGCGTGGGCGTGCGTTCCCTGGCCGGCGAGAAGACCGGCTTCGCCTACTCCAACCAGATCACCATGGAAGCCCTGGCCGAGACCGGCCGCACCGCCGCCGGCATCGTGCGCAGCGGCCAGCGGCAGGCCGTCGCGCCGCGCGTCGTCACGGCGTCGACGTCTCGCTATGCCGGCATCGATCCGCTGGCCGGGCTGTCCGCCGACGAGAAGGTCGCCATGCTCAAGGAGGCCGATCGCGTGGCCCGGGCCGCCGATCCCTCGGTGAGCCAGGTCAGCGCCTCGCTGACCGGCGTCTACGAGGTGGTGCTGGTGCGCGCCAGCGACGGCACCCTGGCCGCCGACGTGCGTCCGCTGGTGCGGCTCAACGTCAGCGTGATCGCCGTGCGCGACGGCCGCCGTGAGCGCGGCAGTGCCGGCGGCGGCGGCCGACATCCGATGGTGCGGCTGCGCGACGAGCACGCCCCCGAGCGCTTCGCCAAGGAAGCGGTACGCCAGGCGCTAGTCAACCTCGACGCCGTGGACGCCCCGGCCGGCCAGATGCCGGTGGTGCTGGGCGCCGGCTGGCCGGGCATCCTGCTCCACGAGGCGGTGGGCCACGGCCTGGAAGGCGACTTCAACCGCAAGGGCAGCTCGGCCTTCGCCGGTCGCATGGGCGAGCGGGTAGCCGCCCCCGGCGTGACCGTGGTCGACGACGGCACCCTGGCCGATCGCCGCGGTTCACTGTCGGTCGACGACGAGGGCACGGCGACCCAGTGCACCACGCTGATCGAGGACGGCATCCTCACCGGCTACATGCAGGACAAGCTCAACGCCCGGCTGATGGGCATGGCGCCCACCGGCAACGCGCGCCGCGAGTCCTTCGCCCACATGCCGATGCCGCGCATGACCAACACCTACATGCGCGCCGGCCAGGACGATCCCGCCGACATCATCAAGAGCGTCTCCCGCGGCATTTATGCCGTGAGCTTCGGCGGCGGCCAGGTGGACATCACCTCCGGCAAGTTCGTGTTCTCGGCCAGCGAGGCCTACCTGATCGAGGACGGCCGCATCACCGCGCCGGTCAAGGGCGCGACGCTGATCGGCAACGGTCCGGAGGCCATGGGCCGCGTGTCGATGATCGGCCATGACCTGGCGCTGGATACCGGCATCGGCGTGTGCGGCAAGGAAGGACAGGGCGTGCCGGTGGGCGTCGGCCAGCCGACGCTGAAGCTCGACGAGCTCACGGTCGGCGGCACCCAGTCCTAGCACGGAAGCCGCTGCGGAACGGAACTGATGGGGATGGGCGCCGGGGACAAGGTGAAGCGAGGGTTTTTGCCATGGGTGAGGTGATTCTCGCCGAACGGATTGGCCATGGATGGCCAGAACCGGTCCTGCAAGCGAAGCAGGATGCGAGAGCGTCGCAGGGCAAAAGTAGCGCCCAGGGATGGGTTCACAGCGCCTCGCGATGGTCCGGCACCCCGGGCCTTGTCGCCGGGAAAGCCCATCCATGGCTGGTCGGCAGAGAGATAGCGTCTGGAGCTTGTTGAGGTGTCTTACAGCTCGGCGGTGTCGCGGATCAGCTTGAACAGCCGTCGGGCGTTGGTCGGCGGCTTGCCCTGATCGCGCTCGCGGCGCGCGTTGCGGATCAGCTGGCGCAGGGCCTGGCGGTCGACGTCGGGGTAGTCGGCGATGAAGGCCTCGAGGGCGTCGTCGTCCTCGATGAGGCGGTCGCGCCACTGCTCCAGGCGATGGAAGGCGTGGTCGCGGCGCAGCTGCTCGCGGTCCATCTCGTCGAACACCGCCTGGATGCCCTCGAGGTCCTCGCGGCGCATCAGCTTGCCGACGTACTGCATGTGCCGGCGACGGGCCTCGCGGGCGCGGATGCGGCCGGTTTCCTCGATGGCCGCCAGCAGGTCGTCGGACAGCGGGAAGCGGTCGCGTTCGGCCTCGCGCATGGCGATCAGCCGTTCGCCGAGCTCCTGGAGGGCATGCATCTCGCGCTTGAGCTGCGACTTGCTGGGCCGTTCGTCGGCCGGAGAGAAATCATCCTGGGTCATGCGGCGTCCTGATTCATGAGAGGGGCGTTAGGCATCGGCCCAGTATACCAGCCCGCCGCGTCGGGCTGGCCAAACGACCATGTTGTGTATCGGCCGCGTGGCCGGTCGAGTGAGGAGTCAAGACGATGACACAGGCTTTCGATGCCGTCGCCCAGCAGTCGCTGCTGGAAACCCGCGCCGAGGCGGCCCTGGCGCTGGCCCGCCGGCTCGGTGCCGATGCCTGCGAGGTGGGCGCCAGCGTCGACCAGGGCGTGGGCGTCAACGTGCGCGAGGGCGAGGTCGAGACCGTCGAGCTGTCCCGCGACCAGGGCATCGCGGTGACCGTCTACGTCGGCCAGCGCAAGGGCAGCGCCTCGTCCACCGACGCCTCCGAGGCGTCGATCAGGGATGTGGTCGAGAAGGCCATGGCCATCGCCCGCTACACCGGCGAGGACCCGGCCTCCGGGCTCGCCCCGGCCGAGCTGATGGCCCGGGAGCTGCCGGACCTCGACGTCCATCATCCCTGGGCGCTGTCCACCGAGGAGGCGGTCGAGCTGGCGCTGGCCTGCGAGAGCGCCGGTCGCGGTCAGGCGGGCATCAAGAGCTCCGATGGCGCCGGACTGTCCAGCGGCGAGGGCGTGCGCGTCTACGCCAACAGCCACGGCTTCCTGGGCAGCCAGCGCGGCAGCCGCCACTCGCTGTCCTGCATGCTGATCGCCGAGGACGAGCACGGCATGCAGCGCGACTACGACTACACCAGCGCCCGCGATCCCCGCGAGCTGCTGGCGCCCGAGGCGGTGGGCGAGAGCGCCGCCCGACGTACCCTGCGCCGCCTCGGCGGCCAGCGCCCGGCCACCGGGCGGATGCCGGTGCTGTTCGATCCGAGCCTGGCCACGGGGCTGGTCGGCAGCTTCCTCGGCGCCATCGCCGGCGGCGCCCTCTATCGCCAGTCGTCCTTCCTCTGCGACCGCCTGGGCGATGCGCTCTTCCCCGAGTGGTTCTCGCTGCAGGAGAAGCCGCAGCTGATGCGCGGCATGGCCAGTAGCGCCTTCGACGGCGACGGCGTGGCGACCCGCGACAACGTCTTCGTCGACCAGGGCCGGTTGGCCAGCTACATGCTGTCTGCCTATAGCGCGCGGCGGCTGGGCATGGAGACCACCGGCAACGCCGGCGGCGCCCGCAACCTGCGCCTCACCGCGCCGCTCGAGTCCCGGGAGGCGCTGCTCGCGCGCATGGATCGCGGGGTGCTGGTCACCGAGCTGATGGGCCAGGGCGTCAACGGCGTCACCGGTGATTACTCCCGCGGTGCGGCGGGGTTCTGGGTCGAGAACGGCCGCATCCAGCATCCGGTGGAGGAGTTCACCATCGCCGGCAATCTGGCGACGATGTTCCAGGGATTGATCGGCGTTGGCGACGATATCGATACCCGCGGCAGCATCCACACCGGCAGCTGGCTGATCGACGAGATGACCGTGGCCGGTAGCTGAGGTTCGAGGTTCGAGGTTCGAGCAAGGAGCCCGCGACAGAGTCGCGGGCTCCTTGCTTCAGGACAACATATTGCTCCTCGCTCCTCGTCAGGCTTCCTCGTCGAAGCGCGCCTCGAACAGCGCTTCCAGGGCGTCCAGTACCGCTTCGCCGTCGTCGCCGTCGGCTTTCAGGACCAGCTCGGTGCCGCAGGGGGCGGCCAGCATCAGCAGCGCCATGATATTGGTGGCATCGGCCTGCTGGTCGCCGTGGCAGACAATGACCCGAGAGGCGTAGGGCTGGCAGCACTGTACCAGGCGGGTGGCGGCGCGGGCGTGCAGGCCGCGCTTGTTGGTCAGGGTGAGCTTGCGGCTGGGCACGTGACTAGCGGTCCTTGGCGTCGTTCGGGGCAGGGAGGGTGAGTTGCAGGCCGAGCTCGCGGTGACGCAGGCGCACGCCGGCGTGTTTCTCGGCGAGGCGACGGGACAGCCGCTCGGCCAGGTAGGTAGAACGATGCTGGCCGCCGGTGCAGCCGATCGCCACGGTCAGGTAGCTGCGCTGGCTGGCCCGGTAGCGGGGCAGCCAGCGCTCGATCCAGGCGAGGATGTCGGCGGCCATCTCGTCGACCACCGGATAGCGCTCGAGGAAGGCGATGACGCTGTCGTCGCGACCGGTGGCGTCGCGCAGCTGCGGGTCCCAGTAGGGGTTGGGCAGGCAGCGAACGTCGAACACGATATCCGCATCCAGCGGCACGCCGCGCTTGAAGCCGAAGGATTCGAGGGTCAGGGTCAGCCCCTCGCGGCGATGGCCGGCCACCTGATCGGTAATGCGGCCACGCAGATCGTGCACCGAGAGCCGAGAGGTGTCGATCAGCAGGTCGGCGAGGTCGCGGATCTCTCCCAGGGCGTCCTCTTCGCGGTCGATCGCCTCGGCCAGGGTCATCTCGGTGTCGCGGGTCAGCGGATGGCGACGTCGGGTGGCGGAGTAGCGCTCCAGCAGGATGCGCGCGTCGGTGGTCAGATAGACCACCTGGCAGTGGATGTCGCGGGAGCGCACGTCCTCCAGCAGCGTCGGAAACCGCTCCAGGGCGTGGGGCAGGTTGCGGGCATCGATGCTGACGGCGACGGCGCTGCGTAGCGACTGGCCGTCGCGCAGCTCGTCCATCAAGGGGCCCAGCAGCATCGCCGGCAGGTTGTCGATGGCGTAGAAGCCCAGGTCCTCCAGGGCCTGCAGGGCGATCGACTTGCCGGAGCCGGAGCGTCCGCTGATGATGACGAGCTGCATGAACGGGTCTCCTGGTCGGGCCGGACGTCAGCCGCGTCCGCTGGGGGCCGGTGCCTGCCGCCGAATGGCCTCGAGGAGGCAGTCATGCAGTTCGCGCTGGCTGCCGGCTCGGCGCAGGGCGCTGCGGGTCTCGGCGTCGTTCATCACGCTGGCGACCTGGCCGAGCAGCGCGAGGTGGGCGTCATCGGCCTCTTCGGGGACCAGCAGCACGAACACCAGATCGACGGGTTCGCCGTCGATGGCGTCGAAGTCGATCGGCTCGTCGAGCTTGAGGAAGCCGGCGATGGGCGCCTTGCAGTGCGGGTTGCGGGAGTGCGGGATCGCGACCCCGTGCCCGATGCCGGTGCTGCCCAGACGCTCACGCCCGATCAGCCGGCTGAAGACCTCCTGGCTGTCGAGACTCGGAATGTTCTGGGCGATGAAGGTGCTGAAGAATTCCAGCACCCGTTTCTTGCTCCCCCCGGGCACGCCGAAGAGGGTGCGCTCGGGGGGCAGGATGGATTCGAGTGACATGATGGCTCAGCGGACGCTTGCGGCGCCCTGGGCGCGGGCCTGGGTCTTTTCCTTGTGCTTGACGAGCTGGCGATCCAGCTTGTCGGCAAGGGCGTCGATGGCGGCGTACATGTCGGCGTCCATCGCTTCGGCGTGCAGATCGGCGCCGGCGGCATGCAGCGTGCAGGCGGCCTGCTGGCGTTCCTTCTCGACGGAGAGCGTGACCTGAACGGTGGTGATGTTGTCGTAATGGCGTTCCAGGCGGGAGAGCTTCTCCTGCACGTAGTCACGCAGCGGGTCGGTCAATTCCACGTGATGTCCGGTGAGGTTCACTTGCATGACACGCTCCTTGCTCCTTGGGTGGTGACTCGATTGTAACCCTTTTTGGTGCCTTGCAAACCCCCTGCGCCGAGCCCGTTTTCACGTCCCCGAGACGCCCTCCGAAGGCCCTGTCAGCCGAGCCGCTTGCGCTGGCTGGAAGAGGGGATCTGCATCGCCTCGCGGTACTTGGCGACGGTGCGTCGGGCGACCTCGATGCCCTCCTCGGCGAGCAGGGTGACCAGCTTGCTGTCGGACAGCGGCTTGCGCGGCGGTTCGCCCTCGATCAGCTTGCGGATGCGGGCGCGGATCGCGGTGCTGGAGTGTGCGTCCTCGCCGTCGCCGACCTGGCTGGAGAAGAAGTACTTGAGCTCGAACACGCCGCGTGGGGTGTGGATGAACTTCTGGGTGGTGACCCGCGAGATGGTCGACTCGTGCATCTCCACCGCCTGGGCGATGTCGGCCAGGATCAGTGGCTTCATGGCCTCCTCGCCGCGCTCGAGGAAGTCGATCTGGCGGGTCATCACCTCGTGGCCGACCCGCAGCAGGGTGTCATTGCGGCTGGCCAGGCTCTTGATCAGCCAGCGTGCCTCCTGCAGGTGGTCCTTGAGGAACTGGTTGTCGTCGCTCTTGTCGGCGCGCTTGATCAGTGCCGCGTAGTCCGGCTGGATGCGCAGCCGAGGCATCGCCTCGGGATTGAGCTCGACCCGCCAGCCCTGGGGGGTGTGGCGAGCCACCAGGTCGGGGATCACGTAGTCGCTGTCGCCGCTCGAGAATTCGCTGCCGGGGCGCGGATCGAGGCTGCGGATCAGGCCGATCACCTCGTCGAGGGTGTCGTCGTCGAGCCCCAGGCGCCGCTTGAGTAGCTTGCGGTCGTTGCCGCCCAGGGCCTCGAGGAACTGGCGCACCAGGCGCCGCGCCTGGGGCAGCAGCGGGGTGTCGTCGGGCAGGGTGGCGAGCTGCAGCAGCAGGCATTCGCGCAGGTCGCGGGCGAACACGCCGGTGGGCTCGAACTGCTGCAGGCGCAGCAGTACCGCCTCCACTTCGCGGGTGGCGAGCCCTTCGAGGCCCTGGGCGCGCAGGCCGTCGCGCAGCTCGTCCAGCGGCTGGTCCAGGTAGCCGTCCGGGGTCACGGCATCGATCAGGCTCTCGGCGATGCGGATCTCGCGCTCGCCGAGCTCGCTCATGGCCAGCTGCCAGGCGAGGTGGCCCTGCAGGCTCTGCCCGGCGGCCTGGCGCTCGAAGTCGGGACCCTCGCCGCTGCCACCGGCGTCCTGGAAGGTATCGGACCAGTCGCTGTCGACGCTGAGCTCTTCCGGGATCTCGTCGGACCAGTCGTCTTCCGGCGTCTCGCCGACCGCCTGCTCGCCGAAGTCGTCCTCGAGCTCGAGCATGGGATTACCCTCCAGGGCCTGCTGGATCTCCTGGCGCAGGTCGAGGGTCGAGAGCTGCAGCAGGCCGATCGCCTGCTGCAGCTGGGGCGTCATGGTCAGCTGAGTGCCGACACGCAGTTGAAGGGATGCCTTCATGGCCATGGGAAAGCGGTCCGGTCCTGCGGCGAAGGGCCTTCCACCCTAGTGGGCGGGCGGGCGCGATGCAAGTCCGTGTAAAGCAATTAGTATGCCAATGGCAATCACCGTGCCCGTCTGTGCATGGCGACAGTATATCAGTGACTTGCGAAGCTTTGCTGAGCTCAGAGGCGGAAGTCCTGACCCAGATAGACGTCGCGTACCCGCTGATTGGCCAGGATCTCCTCGGCGTCACCCTCGGCGATGATCTGGCCGTCGCCGACGATATAGGCGGCGTCGCAGATATCCAGGGTTTCGCGCACGTTGTGGTCGGTGATCAGCACGCCGATCTCGCGGGCCTTGAGCTGGCGGATGATGCCCTTGATCTCACCTACCGAGATCGGGTCGACCCCGGCGAAGGGCTCGTCGAGCAGGATGAAGTCGGGCTCGGTGGCCAGCGCCCGGGCGATCTCCACCCGTCGGCGCTCGCCGCCGGACAGGCTCATGCCCAGGTTGTCGCGGATATGGGTGATGTGGAACTCCTCCAGCAGCGTCTCCAGGCGTGCCTGGCGGCCGGCGCGGTCGAGGTCGCGGCGGGTCTCGAGGATCGCCATGATGTTATCGGCCACCGACAGCTTGCGGAAGATCGAGGCTTCCTGAGGCAGGTAGCCGATGCCGGCCTGGGCGCGCTGGTGCATGGCCGCGCCGGACAGGTCGCGGTCGTCGATGCTGACATTGCCGGCATCGGCCCGTACCAGGCCGACGATCATGTAGAAGGAGGTGGTCTTGCCGGCGCCGTTGGGGCCTAGCAGGCCGACGATGCGGCCCTGCCGGATCTCGAGGCTGATGTCCTGGACCACGCGACGGCGCTTGTAGCTCTTGGCCAGATGCTGGGCGCTCAGGGTCTTCATGGGTTGTCCTGCTGTGCCGGCTCCAGGGTCATGCGCACGCGCTGACTGTCGCCGACGCCCTGGGCGTCGGAGCGGGCCTGGACGACGCGGCGATCGAGGAAGTACTCCAGATAGCCGCCGTCGAAGGTGTCGCCGCCCTTGTGGAGTTCGGCCTGGTCGACCAGCTCGATGCGCCGCTCCGCCACGTGATAGATCACGGTGCGGCCCCAGGCGCGGACGATGGGCTCGTCGGGCGCTGGCTTCTGCTCCAGGTAGGCGCGCTGACCGGTAGCGGTGGCGGTGGTCAGCTGGCCGGCGGCGTTGCGCTGGATCTCGACGCGGTCGCCGGTCAGCTTCATGCTGCCCTGCAGGACGCTGACGTCGCCCTGATAGACGGCGGTGCCGGCGCGATCGTCGAGGTCCAGCCGGTCGGCTTCGACCTGGATGGGGGCGCTGGCATCGCCTTCCAGCGCCAGGGCGGCGGGGGCGGTCAGCGCCGTGGTGAGCAGCGCCGCGGCGAGCAGCGAGGCGAAGGGTCGCGTCATGGCTCGGGGTCCTCCTGGGTGTCCGGCGGGTGGTGGCCGCGCACATTGTCGGTCAGTCTGGCGCGGTTGTCATCGAGCCAGGCGTCGAAGCGTTCGCCGCGCATCCACTGCGGCGGCTGGCTCAGCCGCGCCGGGGTGTCGCTCCAGGCGTGGCCGGTGTCGCTGTCATAGTGCAACCGCTCGGTCTCGAGCCGCCAGCGCTCCTCGGGCGCGGTCAGCACCGCCTGGCCCTCGAGGGTGAGCAGGTGGCCGCCGTTCTCTAGCCGCCCCTTCTTGCCGTCGGCCAGCCATAGCCGGCCTTCGCTGTCGCGCAGCTGGGCGTGGGGGGTGGTCAGGCGGGTGACGTCGTCCTCGGGGGTGTGCTCCAGGCGCGGCGTGGTCAGCCGCTGATGGGGCCTGCCCTGGGCGTCGAAGCGCGTCAGGTGGGCGTTCTCGAGGTAGTAGTCGGGCTCGCCGGTGGCGCCCTGTGGCGCGGGGCCGGGCGGCGCCACGGAGCGCTGGTCGAGCAGCGCCAGGCCGCCGCCGAGGGCGAGCAGCAGCAGGAACAGCCAGGTGCGAAAACCGGGGCGGGGCAGGCGCATGGCGTCAGCCCTGACCGTTCAGGTAGGTGTCGAGCATGGCGTCCAGATGGCCCTGGGCCTGGAGCAGCGCATCGCAGATCTCGCGCACAGCGCCATGGCCGCCTTCGCGCTCGGTGACCCAGTCGGCGTGCTGGCGCATGTAGCGCGGGGCGCCGGGCACACTGATACCGACCCCGGCCTGATGGATCGGCGCCAGGTCGGGTAGGTCGTCGCCACAGTAGGCGACCTGGGACAGGTCGAGCCCGAGGTCCTGGCACAGCCGGCGCAGGGTGGGCAGCTTCTTCTCGACGCCCTGATGGAGATGCTTGATGCCGAGCGCGCTGGCGCGGCGGCTGACCATCGGCGAGTCGCGGCCGGTAATCAGCGCCACCTGGATGCCGGCGCGCTGGACCAGCTTGAGGCCGTGGCCGTCGAGGGTGTGGAAGGCCTTGATGCTGTCGCCGTCGGCCTCGAAATAGAGGCGGCCGTCGGTGAGCACGCCGTCCACGTCCAGGGCCAGCAGGCGCACCCGGCGCAGGCGCTCGAGCAGGTCCGGGGGCAGCGGGAATGCGTCGAGGGTCATGGAATCTCCTAGGGTCAGATGACGCCGCTGGCCAGCAGGTCGTGCATGTGCAGGGCGCCCACCGGGCGGTCGTCGTCGTCCACCACCGCCAGCGCGGTGATGCGATTGTCCTCCATCAGCCTCACGGCCTCGGCGGCCAGGGTGTCGGGCGCGACGCGCTTGCCGGGCACGGTCATGACCTGATCCACCGTCAGCGACGAGAGGTCGCTGAACTGATCCAGGGTGCGGCGCAGGTCGCCGTCGGTATAGACGCCGGCCAGCCGCCCGTCGGGGGCGATCACGCAGGTGAAGCCCAGGCCCTGGCGGGTGATCTCCAGTAGGGCGTCGCGCAACGGGCTGCCCAGCGCCACCTTCGGCAGCCGGCTGCCCTGGTGCATCAGGTCCGAGACCTGGAGCAGCAGGCGTTTGCCGAGGCTGCCGCCGGGGTGTGAGAGCGCGAAGTCCTCGGCGGTGAAGCCGCGGCTCTCGAGCAGCGCCACGGCCAGGGCATCGCCCAGCGCCAGGGCGGCGGTGGTGGATGAGGTCGGCGCCAGGTCCAGCGGGCAGGCCTCGCGCTCGACGCCGGCGTCCAGATGGGCCTCGGCGTGGCGGGCCAGGGTCGAGCCGGGACGGCCGGTCATGCTGATCAGCGGCGTGCCGAGGCGCTTGAGCAGCGGCAGCAGGGCGGTGACCTCGGCGGTCTCGCCGGAGTTCGACAGCGCCAGCACCACGTCGCCGGGAGTGATCATGCCCAGGTCGCCGTGGCTGGCCTCGCCCGGATGCACGAAGAACGCCGGCGTGCCGGTGCTGGCCAGGGTGGCGGCGATCTTGCCGCCGACGTGGCCGGACTTGCCCATGCCGGTGACCACCACCCGGCCGCGACAGGCCAGGATCAGCTCGCAGGCGCGCTCGAAGTCGCCGTCGAGGCGCTCGATGAGGGCGCCGATGGCCTGCTGCTCCAGGCGCAGGGTGCGTTCTGCGCTGGCCAGCAGGCCGGCGGAGGAGGATTCGTCTGTCATGGGGGGATTGTTGCCTGTTGCGGTGTTGGGCTCAAGGGCGGTCGCTCCCGCCGCTGCAGGCGGGCCGCGCAAGAGGGCGCTCATTGAACCCCTTGCGCGGGCGTGGCGCAACCGGGCAAGCGCCGTGCTGGCGCCTCGGGGGCGGGTTAGGATACGATGTTCGATAATCTTGAAGGAAGTTCAATGGATGAGTGAATCCCCTCTCATCGAGGTGGAGGGCCTGCGCTTCTCTCGCGGAGAAACGGAGATCTTCCGCGGCCTCGACATGGTGGTGCCCCGCGGCAAGATCACCGCGATCATGGGCCCCAGCGGCACCGGCAAGACCACCCTGCTCAAGCTGATCGGCGGCCAGCTCGCGCCCGATGCCGGGCGGGTGCGGATCGCCGGTGAGGACGTGCACGCGCTGTCGCGCAAGGCGCTGTTCCGGCTGCGCCGACGCATGGGCATGCTGTTCCAGAGCGGGGCGCTGTTCTCCGACCTCGACGTGTTCGAGAATGTGGCCTTCCCGCTGCGCGTGCACACCGACCTGCCCGAATCGATGGTCCGCGACCTGGTGCTGATGAAGCTCCAGGCCGTGGGGCTGCGCGGCGCCCGGGCGCTGATGCCGTCGGAGCTTTCCGGCGGCATGGCGCGGCGCGTGGCGCTGGCCCGGGCGATCGCCCTGGATCCGGAGCTGATCCTCTATGACGAGCCCTTCGTCGGCCAGGATCCCATCTCCATGGGCGTGCTGGTGCAGCTGATCCGCCGCCTCAACGATGCCCTGGGACTCACCGCGGTGGTGGTGTCGCACGATATCAAGGAAACGCTGTCCATCGCCGACTACGTCTACGTGATCGCCGACGGCCGGGTGATGGCCCAGGGCACGCCGCAGAGCCTGGACGTGGATCGCGACCCCAGGGTCAGCCAGTTCATCCACGGCGAGCCGGACGGCCCGGTGCCGTTCCACTATCCCGCCAGGGATTTCTACGACGACCTGCTCGGCACGGGAGGGCCGCGATGACCGCTCTGATTCGGCGCCTGGGGCGCCTGGGCTGCGACCTGACCGAGGGGCTCGGCCAGGCCACCCTGCTGCTCGTCCAGTCGGCCGTCGGCGCGCCCTCCGGCGAGGGCGTCCGCCTGTGGCTGCGCCAGATGTATTTCGTCGGCGTGCTGTCGCTGGCCATCGTGCTGGTCTCGGGGCTGTTCATCGGCATGGTGCTGGGCCTGCAGGGCTACACCATCCTGGTCGATTTCGGCGCCGAGGACGCGCTCGGGCAGATGGTGGCGCTGTCGCTGCTGCGCGAGCTGGCGCCGGTGGTGGCGGCGCTGCTGTTCGCCGGCCGCGCCGGCTCGGCGCTGACCGCCGAGATCGGCCTGATGAAGGCCACCGAGCAGCTCACCAGCATGGAGATGATCGGCGTCGACCCGCTGCGCCGGGTGGTCGCCCCGCGCCTGTGGGCGGGCTTCGTCGCGCTGCCGCTGTTGACCATCGGTTTCGGCGTGATCGGCATCTGGGGCGGCGAGCTGGTCGGGGTGAAGTGGCTGGGCGTCTTCGAGGGCTCCTACTGGGGCAACATGCAGGCCAGCGTCGCCTTCGTCGACGACGTGCTCAACGGGCTGATCAAGAGTCTGGTGTTCGCCCTGGTGGTGACCTGGATCGCGGTCTACCAGGGCTATGCCCTGGTGCCGACCTCGGAAGGCATTGCCCGCGCCACCACGCGGACGGTGGTGTACGCCTCGCTGGCGGTGCTGGGGCTGGATTTCGTACTGACCGCCCTGATGTTCGGCGGGCTCTCCTGAGCCGCGAAGACGGGTAACACGGCGGCCTGGCGCCGCCGCGGATTTGTGGAGACATGGAATGAAGCGCAGCAAGACGATGGAACTGGGCGTCGGCCTGTTCATGCTGGCCGGCATCCTGGGGCTGCTGTTCCTCGCCCTGAGGGTCAGCGGCCTGAGCCTCGAGCCCCCGGGTGACGACTTCCACCTGGAGGCCAACTTCGCCAACGTCGGCGGACTCAAGCCGCGCGCCCGGGTCACCATGGCCGGGGTCACCGTCGGCCGCGTCGAGAGCATCGATTTCGACCCCGAGTGGTACGACGCCAGGGTGGTGCTGACGCTCGACGACGAGCTCGAGGACAAGCTGCCCGAGGACAGCACCGCGGCGATCCTGACGTCGGGCCTGCTCGGCGAGCAGTACGTGGGGCTGTCGGTAGGCGGCGCCCCCAATACGCTGGCGGACGGCGATCGCATCCGCGATACCCAGTCCGCCCTGGTGCTGGAAGAACTCATCCAGCAGTTCGTGTCCAACATGGCCAAGGAGTGAACACCATGAACGCAACGATGCTTTCCAAGCGCCTGACGGCCGCCATGGCGATCATGGCGCTGCTGCTGGCGGCGCTGCCGGCAATGGCCCAGGCCAACACCCCCGAGCAGCTGATTCGCGACAGCGTCGATGAGCTGATGGGCGACATCGAGGGGCGCAAGGACTACTACCGCGCGCATCCCGGCGAGCTCGAGGCCGTGGTCGACGACAGCCTCGAGGACGTGGCCGACTTTCGCTACATCGGTGCCAGCGTGATGGGGCGCTATTTCCGCAACGCCACGCCGGCGCAGCGCTCGCGCTTCGTCGACACCTTCCGTCAGACGCTGATCGACACCTACGCCAAGGGGCTGGTGACCTTTGACTATCAGGAGATCCGCGTCCTCGACAAGCAGGAGGCCTCGCGCTACGACGACCAGGCCAGCGTCGAGATGGAAGTGGTGGCCAGCGACGGTACCGTCTACCCGGTGAGCTATTCGCTGCGTCTGCACGACGACCAGTGGAAGGTGGTCAACGTCATCGTCAACGGCATCAACCTGGGGCTGACCTTCCGCAACCAGTTCGACCAGGCCATGCGCGACCAGAATCGCGACTATGACGCCGTGATCGACGGCTGGGCGCCGGAGCTCGCCGTCGACGAACTGGAGCAGGGCGACCAGGGATGAGCGTGCTGCTGGAAAACGGCGCCAATCGCCTCGAGGTCGACGGCGAGGTGCTGTCGGTCTCCGGCGAGGTCGACTTCGACGGTGCGGCGGAGATTGCCGCGGCCGGCCAGCGCTGGCTCGCCGGCCTGAACGAAGGCAGCCGCGTGATCTTCGACCTCGGCGGGGTGGGGCGCGTCAGCAGCGCGGCGGTCAGCGTGCTGCTGGAATGGACACGCCAGAGCCGGGAAAGCCGGCTCGACGTCGAGTCGGTCAGGCTCTCTGCACCGCTGGCGCGGCTGACCGAGGTCGCCGGGGTCGATGCCCTGCTGCCGGTGGAGGTGAGGGTCGGGGCTTAGGTTCGAGGTTCGAGATCAGGGGAGGGGGCGAGGTTAGAGGTTCCTCGCGCCTCGCTCCTTCCTCCTCGCCCCTGTCGACATGCCCGTCGCCAACGGCGCCGCTTTTCATTACCATGGTCGGCCTGTTCGTCCCGCCATCGCCCCGCGCGATGGCGCTTTCACGGATCAACCAATTTCTAGCGAGGGTTCGATGCTTCCCACTGAGGTCAAGGCGCTGCTCGAGAGCCGGCTCGATGGCTGCGAATTCCATATCCAGGGCGAGGGCTGCGACTTTCAGGTGACCGCCGTCGGCGAGGTCTTCGAGGGGCTGTCCCGCGTCAAGCGTCAGCAGCTGATCTACGGCGCGCTGTCCGACGAGATCGCCTCCGGCGCGCTGCATGCCGTCACCATCAAGACCTACACGCCCGAGCAGTGGCAGGGTGCCGCCGAGAACAAGGGGGCCTGAGGCTCGAGGTGACATGGACAAGCTGATCATTACCGGCAACGGCCCCGTCGACGGCGAGGTCTGGGCCAGCGGCGCCAAGAACGCCGCCCTGCCGATTCTCTGCGCCACCCTGCTGGCCGACGAGCCGGTGACCATCGGGAACCTGCCGCACCTGCAGGACATCACCACCACCTTGGAGCTGCTCGGCCACATGGGCGTGCAGCCGGTGATGGGCGAACGCATGAGCATCCAGCTCAACGGTGCCCAGGTGACCGACTGTCACGCGCCCTACGAGCTGGTCAAGAAGATGCGCGCCTCGATCCTGGTGCTCGGCCCGCTGCTGGCGCACTTCGGCCAGGCCGACGTGTCGCTGCCCGGCGGCTGCGCCATCGGCTCCCGACCGGTCGATCTGCACATCCGCGGCCTCGAGGCCATGGGCGCCGACATCCGCGTCGAGGGCGGCTACATCCGCGCGCGGGTCGACGGCCGCCTCAAGGGCGCGACCATCTTCTTCGATACCGTGACCGTGACCGGCACCGAGAACCTGCTGATGGCCGCGGTGCTGGCCGAGGGCACCACGGTGCTCGAGAACGCCGCCCGCGAGCCCGAGGTGGTCGACCTGGCCGAGTGCCTGATCAAGATGGGCGCCAACATCCGCGGCCATGGCAGCGACACCATTGTCGTCGAGGGCGTCGCGCGCCTGCACGGCGCCGAGCACGACGTGATGCCGGACCGCATCGAGACCGGCACCTTCCTGGTCGCCGCGGCGCTGTCGCGGGGCAAGGTCAAGGTGCGCAACACCCGCGCCGACATCCTCGAGGCGGTGCTGGCCAAGCTCGAGGAGGCCGGCGCCAGCGTGACCACCGGCGAGGGCTGGATCGCGCTGGACATGCATGGCAAGCGGCCGAAGGCGGTCAACGTGCGCACCGCGCCCTATCCGGCCTTCCCGACCGACATGCAGGCCCAGTTCGTCGCCATGAACGCCGTGGCCGAGGGCACCGGGCGGGTGGTCGAGACGATCTTCGAGAACCGCTTCATGCACGTCCAGGAGCTCAACCGCATGGGCGCGAGCATCGCGCTCGAGGGCAACACCGCGGTGATCACCGGGGTCGAGAGCCTGTCCGGCGCGCCGGTCATGGCCACCGACCTGCGGGCCTCGGCGTCGCTGGTGATCGCGGCGATGATGGCCGAGGGCGAGACGCTGGTCGATCGCATCTACCACATCGATCGTGGCTACGAGTGCATCGAGGAAAAACTGCAGCTGCTGGGCGCCAGGATCCGGCGCATCCCGGGCTGAGCCGACAACAGGCGAGACCATGAGCAAGCAACTGATTCTGGCCCTCTCCAAGGGCCGCATTCTCGACGAGACGCTGCCGCTGCTGGCCGAGGCCGGCATCACGCCCGCCGAGGACCTGGGGGCCAGCCGCAAGCTCCTGTTCGACACCAACCTGCCGGACGTCAAGCTGGTGGTGATCCGCGCCACCGACGTACCGACCTACGTCCAGCTCGGCGCCGCCGACGTCGGCGTGGCGGGCAAGGACGTGCTGCTCGAGCACGGCGCCGAGGGGCTCTACGAGCCGCTGGACCTGGAAATCGCCGACTGCAAGCTGATGACCGCGGGCGTGACCGGCGCCGAGCCGTCGCACGCCCGGCGCCGGGTGGCCACCAAATTCGTCAACGTGGCCAAGCGCTACTACGCCGAGCAGGGCATCCAGGCCGAGGTGATCAAGCTCTACGGCGCCATGGAGCTGGCGCCATTGATGAATCTGGCCGACGAGATCGTCGACATCGTCGACACCGGCAACACCCTGCGCGCCAACGGCATGGAGCCGCGCGAGCTGATCGCACCGATCTCCACCCGCCTGGTGGTCAACAAGGCGGCCATGACCATGAAGCATGATCGTCTCAAGCCGCTGATCACCCGCCTGCGCGAGGCGGTCGAGCGGCGCAGCGCCGAGACGCCGGCCTGAGCGGCCGGTCATCCGCGAGAGGAAAGCAATCGTCATGAGTGAAGCGTCCACCGGCCGTCTCGAGATCGCGCGTCTGTCCACTGCCGACGCGGACTTCGAGGCGCGCCTCGATGCCCTGCTGGCCTGGGAAGGCGTGTCCGACGACGAGGTTCAGCGCCGCGTCGCCGACATCCTCGAGGCCGTGAAGACCCGCGGCGACGCCGCCGTGGTCGAGACCAGCAACCGCTTCGATCGCCTCTCGGCGTCGAGCATGGCCGACCTGACCCTGGGGCCGGATCGCCTGCGCCAGGCCTTCGAGGGGCTGCCCGAGGACCAGCGCCGGGCGCTGGCCACCGCCGCCGATCGCGTGCGTCGCTACCACGAGCACCAGAAGCCGGAATCCTGGTCCTATACCGAGGACGACGGCACGGTGCTCGGCCAGCAGGTCATGCCGCTGGATCGCGCCGGCATCTACGTGCCCGGCGGCAAGGCCGCCTACCCGTCCTCGGTGCTGATGAACGCGCTGCCGGCCCACGTGGCCGGCGTCGGCGAGATCGTCATGGTGGTGCCGACCCCGGACGGCGTGCTCAACGAGCTGGTGCTGGCCGCCGCCCACCTGGCGGGCGTCGATCATGTCTTCACCATCGGCGGCGCCCAGGCCGTGGCCGCGCTGGCCTACGGCACCGAGACGGTGCCGCGGGTGGACAAGATCGTCGGCCCCGGCAACATCTACGTGGCTACCGCCAAGCGGGCGGTATTCGGCCAGGTCGGTATCGACATGATCGCCGGCCCGTCGGAGATCCTGGCGGTCTCCGACGGCGGCACCGACGCCAACTGGCTGGCCATGGACCTGTTCTCCCAGGCCGAGCACGACGAGGACGCCCAGTCGATCCTGGTGAGCTGGGACGCCGACCATCTGGACGCGGTCGGCGAGTCCATGGTGCGCCTGCTGCCGACCATGGAGCGCGAGGCGATCATCCGCACCTCGCTGGCCGAGCGCGGTGCGCTGATCCAGTGTCGCGACCGCGACGAGGCGGTGGCGCTGATCAACCGCATTGCCCCGGAGCACCTGGAGCTGTCGGTGGCCGATCCCGAGGCCTGGCTGCCCGAGGTGCGCCACGCCGGCGCTATCTTCATGGGCCGCCACACCGCCGAGGCGCTGGGTGACTACTGCGCGGGGCCGAACCACGTGCTGCCGACCTCGGGCACGGCGCGTTTCTCCTCGCCGCTGGGCGTCTACGACTTCCAGAAGCGTTCCTCGCTGATCGGCTGCTCGGCCGAGGGTGCCTCCACGCTGGGCCGCACCGCCTCGGTGCTGGCGCGCGGCGAATCGCTGACCGCCCACGCCCGCAGCGCCGAGTATCGCATCCGCGATTGAGTGGACGAGGTGCGTGCGGCGAATGCAAAACGGCCCCGTCGATGACGGGGCCGTTTTGCGTTGGGCGGGACGAGCGGGTCACTGCGAGGAAGAGGTCTCGCTATTGTCGGTGTCCTCCGTGGCGAGCGGGCGGGACGGCGTGGGGCGCTCGGCGACCGTCAGCGTGACCTGCTGCTTCTCGCCGCCGCGTATCAGCGTGACCGGCAGCTCGGTGCCGGGGGCGATGTCGGCGATGTCGCTCATGGTCTGGCGCGGGTCGAGGATCGGATTGCCGTCCACCTCGAGCAGCACGTCGCCGGGCTGCAGGCCGGCATCCTCCGCGGGGCCGTCGGGCACCACGCCGGCGATGATCACGCCGGTAGGCGCCTCGAGGCCGAACGAGGCGGCGAGTTCGGGGTTGAGCTCCTGGGCCTCGACCCCAAGCCAGCCACGTACCACGCGGCCCTGGGTGACGATCTGCTCGAGGATGCTGCGCGCCAGGTTGGCGGGAATGGCGAAGCCGATGCCCTGGGAGCCGCCGGAGCGCGAGAAGATGGCGGTGTTGATGCCGACCAGGGCGCCCTCGGGGTTGATCAGTGCGCCGCCGGAGTTGCCCGGGTTGATGGCGGCGTCGGTCTGGATGAAGTCCTCGTAGGCGTTGAGTCCCAGATGGCTGCGGCCGGTGGCGCTGATGATGCCCATGGTCACGGTCTGGCCGACGCCGAAGGGATTGCCGATGGCCAGCGAGACGTCGCCGATGGCGACCTGGCTGGAGTCGGCCAGCTCGATCACCGGCAGGTCGTCCAGGTCGATGCGCAGCACCGCCAGGTCGCTTTCCGGATCGGTGCCGACCACCTCGGCGATGGTCTCGCGTCCGTCGCGCAGGGCCACCTGGATCTGGTCGGCGCCGCGGATCACGTGGTTGTTGGTCAGCACGTAGCCGTCCTCGCTGACGATCACTCCCGAGCCCAGGCTCGACAGCATGCGCTGGCGGCGGGGAGCGTCGTTGCCGAAGAACTGGCGGAAGAAGGGGTCGGACATCAGCGGGTGGCTGTCGCGCTCGACGACTCGCGAGGAGTAGACGTTGACCACCGCCGGGGCGGCCTGATCCACGGCCGTGGCATAGCTCACCTGACCCTGGCCGCGATCCAGCGGGGCCGCCTCGCGCAGCTCGGGAGCGGGGCGGTCGATCTCCTCGGCGGTCGGCGTCGCCTGTGGTGCGGGCGCGGTGGCGACGGGGGGCGTGGCCTGACGACCCAGCAGCCGCGGGAAGGCGTTGAGCAACACGATGGCCAGCAGCAGGCCGATCAGGATGGGCCAGAGATAGGGGAGGGCGCGTCGCATGCGGCGGGCTTCCTTCTGGTGCGTGGTCGCGGGGTGGCGTGGCGGCGGATTAGAATGGCCGCCCGGGTGTTGCATCGGGTGTCGTGACGACAAGCGTCACGCGGTGCAACAGGCGGGCTAGATTGTAACATTGCATGCGAGAACCGTCCGGAGGCTTCATGACGACATCCGCGGAACTGGTAGCGGCCTGCGAGCGGCTGCTGTCACCCGAGCGTTTCAAGGACTACACCCTCAACGGCCTGCAGGTCGAGGGCCGAGAGCGGGTCGCTCGGGTGATGACCGGCGTCACCGCCTGCCAGGCGCTGCTCGACGAGGCCGTGGCCTGGGAGGCCGACCTGCTGCTGGTGCATCACGGCTATTTCTGGAAGAACGAGCCGGTGGCGGTGACCGGCATGAAGCGCCGCCGGCTGGCGACCCTGCTGGGGCACGACATCGGTCTGCTGGCCTATCACCTGCCGCTGGACGCCCACGCCGAGCTCGGCAACAACGCCCGACTCGGCGAGCGGCTGGGCTTCGCGGCGGAGGGCTGTGCCGACGGCGAGCGCGGCGAGGGGCTGATCTGGCTGGGGCGGCCGTCCGCGCCGATGAGTGCGGCGGTGCTGGCCGAGCACGTCGGCGAGCGGCTGGGCCGCGCGCCGCTGCTGATCGAGGCGCCGGGCGTCGGCGAGATTCGCCGCGTGGCCTGGTGCACCGGTGGTGCTCAGGACATGATCGCCGAGGCCGCGGCGGCCGGCGCCGATGCCTTCATTTCCGGTGAGATCTCGGAGCGCACCACCCATCTGGCACGGGAGCTGGGCATCCATTATCTGGCGGCGGGGCATCACGCGACCGAGCGTTACGGCGTCCAGGCGCTGGGCGATCGGCTGGCCGAGGAGTTCGGCGTCGAGCATCGCTTCGTCGATATCGACAATCCGGCCTAGCCGTCCGGCTCGTTCCCTCGGGCGAGAGCCGAAAATCAAGACGCCGCCCGCGGCCGTTGGCCTCGGGCGGCGTCGGGACGTCTCGAACAGGCCTCGCGAATGGGCTGCGCGAGCGTTCGCTCCTCAGTAGCGGGGCGGCTGGGGCGCGTCGCCGTCGTTCTGCTTGAGGCCGAAGTCTTCGGAGAGGGTGCCGCGATTGCCGTCGGCGTAGTCGCGAGGGGCGGCGAGATCCGCGCTGGCATCGGCCTCGGCGCTGACCGCTTCGGCGGCCGGTGCCGGTGCGGGGCCGAGCTCGGGGCGGCGGGGCGCTTCGACGTTGAGGCGGGTGGTGGCCTCGCCGACTTCCCTGTTCAGCGCGTCGGCCAGGCCGCCCAGGCGCTCGAAATGCTCGCTGACGCCGTCGCGCAGCTCGGTCAGCTGGCGATCGCGTTCGGCCAGGCGCTGGCGCAGCGCCTGGGCATTGCGCGCCCCGGCATTGATCAGGTGATAGCCCAGCACGCCGAAGCCGATTCCGGCCAGCAGGCAGGCGGCGCCCAGCATCCAGTTGATATTGCTTATTTCCACGTTGTTCTCCAGAGCGGTCGATCGGCTCGGCGTCGGCGACCGGCTCCATGCCGGGCGCGACGGCGCGCCCATTATAGGGCCGAGGCGGACGCCGGGGTCAACGACCGCCCGGCGATGCCAAGCGACGGCCCGGCGCGTATAATCCCTCTCTTTCACCGGATGCCGAGGACCATCGCCCCCCATGTCCATGAGCGAGAGTCACAGGATGCCGACTGCCGCCGCGCCGACCACCCCGATGGGTCGCTACCGTGCCGATCTCGAACGCGACGACTTCGCGTACGATCCTGCCCAGGAGCAGGCCGTGGCGCATCTGCAGCGCCTCTTCGATGAGCTGCTGGCCAGGCCGCGCGACAGCGCCCGACCGGCGCCGGCGGGCAAGGGGCTGAAGTCGCGCATGGCCGGGCTGTTCGGCAAGCGCAGCGAGCCCGAGGCGCCGGCACTGCCCGAGGTGACGGGGCTCTACTTCTGGGGCGGCGTGGGGCGCGGCAAGACCTACCTGGTGGATACCTTCTTCGAGGCGCTGCCGTTCCCGGAGAAGATGCGTACCCATTTCCATCGCTTCATGCAGCGGGTGCACAACGAGCTCGAGCATTACAAGGGCGAGAAGAATCCGCTGACCCTGGTGGCCGACAAGTTCGCCACCGAGGCGCGGGTGATCTGCTTCGACGAATTCTTCGTCAAGGACATCACCGACGCGATGATCCTGGCCAACCTGCTCGAGGCGCTGTTCGCCCGCGGCGTGGTGCTGGTGGCGACCTCGAACATCGTGCCGGCCGAGCTCTACAAGGATGGCCTGCAGCGGGCGCGCTTCCTGCCGGCGATCGACCTGCTGGAGCGCCACTGCGAGGTGGTCAACGTCGACTCCGGCATCGACTACCGGCTGCGCGCCCTGGAGCGCGCCGAGATCTTCCATACGCCGCTGGACGAGGCCGCCGAGGACGAGCTGGCGCGCAGCTTTCGTGAGATCGCCGGCCACGAGGGCGAGAGCGGGGCACCGATCGAGATCAACCATCGGGTACTGCACAGCCGCCGGCTCCATGACGACGTGGTGTGGTTCGAATTCGAGGAGCTCTGCGACGGGCCGCGCAGCCAGAACGACTACATCGAGCTGGCGCGCGAGTATCACAGCGTGCTGGTGTCCAACGTGCCGCGCATGGACGGCGCCAGCGACGATCAGGCGAGGCGCTTCATCAACATGGTCGACGAGTTCTATGATCGCGGCGTCAAGCTGCTGATGTCCGCCGAGGCGCCGGCCGAGCGGCTCTACCGCGACGGCAAGCTGGAATTCGAGTTCGAGCGCACCCTCTCACGGCTGCAGGAGATGCAGTCGAGGGAGTATCTGGCCCTGCCGCACAAGCCCTAGCCGGTGCACGAAAGTCGCTGCGCTCGGCTATACGGCGTTAAAAATCAGCTCGTGCGCGAGCCCGGTCAAAGTCCTCATTTACGGCCAGTAAACTCGCACGCGAGCCCGGTCCGCCTTCTCGCTGATTTTTGCCTTGTCTAGCCTTCGCTCGCTGACTTTTCGACTTTTCGACTTTTCAGATGTTGGCTTGAGCGTTTTTGTGCAAGGGATTCCTGCCTTGGGGCGGAAAGCATTGTCCTGGCGGAGTAGGGCGTGTAGAATTCGCGCGCTTGACCGTTGTCGTCCCCGGGCGGCAACCAAGAAAAATAGGGATGGTCCGAACCGCCGAGGCGGGCAAGACCCAATACATCGATTTGGTGATTCACCCATGAAGACGTTCACTGCCAAGCCGCAGTCCGTCCAGCGCGACTGGTACGTCGTCGACGCTGCGGACAAGACTCTGGGCCGTCTGGCCACCGAGATCGCTCGCCGCCTGCGTGGCAAGCACAAGCCGGAATACACCCCGCACGTTGACACCGGCGACTACATCGTCGTGATCAACGCCGAGAAGGTGAAGGTTACCGGCAACAAGGCGAGCGCCAAGAACTACTACCGTCACACCGGTTATCCGGGTGGCCTGCGCTCCATGAACTTCGAGAAGATGATCGCTCACGCACCGGAGCGCGTCATCGAGTCCGCGGTCAAGGGCATGCTCCCGAAGGGTCCGCTGGGTCGTGCCATGTACTCCAAGCTCAAGGTCTACGCCGGCACCGAGCATCCGCACGCCGCGCAGCAGCCGCAAGAACTGAACATCTGAGGGAGTTTTCGCCATGACACAGCAGTATTACGGTACCGGTCGCCGCAAGACCTCTACCGCCCGCGTCTTCCTGAAGCCGGGCACCGGCAAGATCACCGTCAACAACCGTGAGCTGGACGAGTTCTTCGGCCGCGTCACCGGCCGCATGGTGGTCCGTCAGCCGCTCGAGCTGACCGAGACCCTCGGCCAGTTCGACGTCTACGTGACCGTCAAGGGTGGCGGCGGCAGCGCCCAGGCCGGCGCCATCCGTCACGGCCTGACCCGCGCCCTGATCCAGTACAACGAAGACTTCCGCAAGCCGCTGCGCGATGCCGGTTACGTCACTCGTGACGCCCGTGAAGTCGAGCGTAAGAAGATCGGTCTGCGCAAGGCCCGTCGTCGTCCGCAGTTCTCCAAGCGCTGATCTGCGACGAGCCTCGTCAAGAACGCCCGGGTCCCAGGACCCGGGCGTTTTTTTGTGCGAGGTCAAGAATCTGCCGCCTGTGGCCCGGGTGTCGCGGAGGGTGTGTTGTGCGGGATGCGGCCTTTACCTACCATGGAATGCATTCCTTGCTGCGTCGTCGCGGCTCCGCCGGTCCAGCCGGCCAGCTGAAAGGGAGAATGACAACAATGACAGACAGCGGCGTGAACAAGGGGCGGCGCCGTTTCCTCGTGGGAGCCACCACCGTCGTCGGCGCCATCGGAGCGGTCGGCGTGGCGGTGCCCTTCGTGGCCTCCTGGCAGCCCAGCGCGCGAGCGCGGGCCGCGGGGGCGCCGATCAAGGCCGATATCTCCAAGCTCGAGCCCGGTCAGCGCATGATCGTCGAGTGGCGCGGTCGGCCGATCTGGATTCTCAATCGCACGCCCGAGATGATCGCGCGGACCGAGGCGCTGGGCGCCGATCGCCTGGCCGATCCCGATTCCCGTGAGCCGCAGCAGCCCGACTATGCCGACGGGCCGATGCGCGCCATTCGCCCCGAGATCGGGGTGCTGATCGGCATCTGCACGCATCTGGGCTGTTCGCCGCTGTTCAAGCCGGACCCCGATGCCGAGGGCGTCGGCGTCGCGAACTGGCCGGGCGGCTTCTTCTGCCCCTGTCACGGGTCGCGCTTCGACCTGGCGGGCCGCGTGTTCGTCAACGTGCCGGCGCCGCTCAACCTCGAGGTTCCCCCGTATCGCTTCGAGAGCGACGACGTGATCGTCGTCGGCGAGGATGAGGAGACGGCCTGATGGCAGACCCGAACAAGCCCAAGGCGGAACGTGGCGTCATGCGCTGGGTCGACGATCGCTTCCCGGCGACCCAGATGTGGCAGGAGCATCTGTCGAGGTATTACGCGCCGAAGAACTTCAACGTCTGGTATTTCTTCGGTTCGCTGGCGCTGCTGGTGCTGGTCAACCAGATCCTCACCGGTATCTGGCTGACCATGAGCTTCAATCCCTCCGCGGAAGGCGCCTTCGCCTCGGTGGAGTACATCATGCGCGACGTGGAGTGGGGCTGGCTGATCCGCTACATGCACTCCACCGGCGCCTCGGCGTTCTTCATCGTGGTCTATCTGCACATGTTCCGCGGCCTGCTCTACGGCTCCTATCGGGCGCCGCGGGAGCTGGTGTGGATCTTCGGCATGGCGATCTATCTGGCGCTGATGGCCGAGGCGTTCATGGGTTATCTGCTGCCCTGGGGGCAGATGTCCTACTGGGGGGCGCAGGTGATCATCTCGCTGTTCTCGGCCATTCCCGGCATCGGGCCCGACCTGGCCCAGTGGATCCGCGGCGACTACCTGATCTCCGGCATCACCCTGAACCGTTTCTTCGCCCTGCACGTGGTGGCGCTGCCGATCGTGATCCTGGCGCTGGTGGTGCTGCACATCATCGCCCTGCACGAGGTGGGGTCCAACAACCCCGACGGCATCGACATCAAGGCCAGGAAAGACGAGAGCGGCAGGCCCTTGGACGGCATCCCCTTCCATCCCTACTACACGGTCAAGGACCTGGTCGGGGTGGCGGTGTTCCTGTTCGTGTTCTGCGGCGTGATCTTCTACTTCCCGGAAGGCGGCGGCTACTTCCTCGAGAAGCCCAACTTCGAGCCGGCCGACCCGCTGAAGACGCCGGATCATATCGCGCCGGTGTGGTACTTCACGCCCTTCTACGCGATCCTGCGCGCCATCACCTTCTCGCTGTTCGGCCTCGAGGCCAAGTTCCTCGGCGTGCTGTGCATGGGGGCGGCCATCGCGGTGCTGTTCGTGCTGCCCTGGCTGGATCGCAGCCGAGTGCGCTCCATTCGCTACAAGGGTTGGGTCTCGAAGCTGATGCTGGCGCTGTTCGCGGCCAGCTTCGTCACGCTCGGCGTGCTCGGCGTGCTGCCACCGACCACGGCGCGCACGGCGCTGGCCCAGCTCTGTACCGTGATCTACTTCGCCTTCTTTCTGCTGATGCCGTTCTACAGCCGCTGGGAGAAGACCAAACCCGTTCCGGAGAGGGTGACTGGCCGATGAAAACGCGACTGCTGGCCCTGCTCCTGATGCTGCTGCCGACGCTCGGCTTCGCCGCCGGTGACGGGGTGCATCTGCGCGAGATGACGCCGGACCTGAGGGATCGGGCGTCGCTGCAGCGGGGCATGAAACTCTTCGTCAACTACTGCATGGGCTGTCATTCGCTGCAGTATCAGCGCTTCTCGCGGGCGGCGGAGGATCTGGACATGCCCCGGGATCTGGTGGAAGACAATCTGATCTTTTCCTCCGGGCTCGGCTTCAACGACCAGATGCGCAGCGCCATGTCGGCCGACGACGGAGAGGGCTGGTTCGGCGCGGCGCCGCCGGACCTGACCCTGGAGGCGCGGCTGCGCGGCAGCGACTGGATCTACTCCTATCTGCTCGGCTTCTATCGCGATCCGTCGCGGCCCACCGGCGTCAACAATCGGGTCTTCCCGCTGGTGGCCATGCCCAACGTGCTGGAGCCGCTGCAGGGCGTGCAGGAGAAGGTCTGCGCCGCCTCCGAGCATCCCGCCGAGGGCGCCGAGATCGACCCGCTCACCGGCAAGTACCAGTCCTGCGAGGTTCTCAAGGTGACGCGGCCGGGCGCCATGGCGCCCGAAGGGTTCGAGGGTGCGGTCTACGACCTGACCAACTTCCTGGCCTACGTCGGCGAGCCGTCCCGGCTGAAGGCCGAGGCGCTGGCGCCGAAGGTGCTGATCTTCATCCTCATCTTCGGTGTCATCGCCTATTTGCTCAAGCGCGAATACTGGCGCGACATTCACTGAGGCATCCGGCCGCCCGGGGCGCATGGCATCGGTCATGCGCCCCGGGCGTGTGCCGGGACGATCGCGCGGTGCCACACGACGCCCCGAGAGGCGATGCGTCGTGTTATCATGCCGCCACGAACTGATGCGAGGATGGTTTCATGGGTGTAGTGGCCAAGCGGTCATCGATGATCTTCTATTCCGGGGGCGATGATCATTACAGTCATCGGGTGCGTATCGTGCTCGCCGAGAAGGGCGTGGCAGTGGATATCGTCGAGGTCACCGAGGAGAGCCACCCCGAGGAGCTCGCCGACCTCAATCCCTATAACAGCGTGCCCACGCTGCTCGACCGGGATCTGGTGCTCTACGAATCCAAGGTGATGATGGAGTACCTCGACGAGCGGTTCCCGCATCCGCCGCTGCTGCCGGTCTATCCGGTCGCCCGGGCGCAGAGTCGGCTGTGGATGCACCGCATCGAGCGCGAGTGGTGCCCGATGGTCGAGCAGATCCAGAACGGCTCGAAGAAGGAGGCCGAGAAGGCCCGCAAGGAGCTGCGCGAGAGCCTGGTCGGCATCTCGCCGATCTTCGAGGACATGCCGTTCTTCATGAGCGAGGAGTTCACCCTGGTGGACTGCTGCCTGGCCCCGATCCTGTGGCGCCTGCCGGCGCTCGGCATCGAGCTGCCGGAGAAGCAGATCAAGCCGCTGATGGGCTACATGGAGCGCGTCTTCGATCGCGAGGGCTTCAAGGCCTCGCTGAGCGAAGCCGAGCGCGAGATGCGTCCCTGAATGTTCTTTCCCGCCCCGGCGTGACGCCGGGGCCGCTTTACTGGAGGGCCAACCGATGCAATCGAGCCGTCCCTATATTGCCCGGGCCCTGTACGAGTGGCTGCTGGACAACGAGCTGACGCCCTATATCGTGGTCGATGCCGAGCAGGCGGGCGTCGAGGTGCCGCGACAGTTCGTGCAGAACGGCCAGATCGTGCTCAACCTCGGCGTCAGCGCCATTCGCGACCTGTCGATGACCAATGAGGCCATCGCCTTCTCGGCGCGCTTCGGCGGTCAGCCGACGCAGATCATGGTGCCGACCGAGGCGCTGATCGCCCTGTACGCTCGTGAGAACGGCGTCGGCATGGTGTTCGGTCACGAGCCGGTGATGCCGGCCGACGATGCCAACGACGTGGCGGACGAGGCCTCGGAAGACGAAGCGCCGGGGCTGTCCAGCGTCGAGCGTGATGACGACACCAGCGCCGGCGGCGAGTCGGAAGAGGCGCCGAAGAAGGGGCGTCCCTCGCTGCGCGTGGTCAAGTAGCGCTCACGGCACCGCGAGCGGAAACGAAAAACGGCAGGCCCTTGGGCCTGCCGTTTTTTTCGCCTGGCGGCGGTTCTCGGTCGATCGGGCCTCAGTCGAGATAGTCGAACACCTTGACGATGCGCTGCATGCCACCGACGTTGCGGACGGCAGTGACGATGCGCTCGGCTTCCGCGCGGCGCACGATGCCCATCAGGTAGACGCTGTCGTTCTCGGTGACGATGCGCAGGTGGCTGGAGTCGATGCTCTCGTCGGCGACCAGGGCCGTGCGGATCCGCGTCTCGAGCCAGGTGTCGGCGAGTCGCTGGCTGGCCGGCAGGTTGGCGGCCACGCTCAGCTGATTGTGGACGCGACGCACGTTGCGGACCTCGTCGGCCACGCGTTCGGCCATGTCCTTGAGCTCCTGGCTCGGTACCTGGCCGGTCAGCAGCACCACGCCGTTGTAGCTGTCGACGTTGATGCGTGCGTCGCCGAGGCGCGCGTCGGTGGTGCCGAGGTTGTGCGAGATCTTGGTCTCGATGCTGTCGTCCTCGACCTTGGTGCCGGCGGTGCGCTCGCTGTAGTTCTCGTTGATGGGGCCGGAGGTGGTGGCCGCCGTCATGGTGGTACAGCCGGACAGGGTCAGCAGCAGGGCCAGCGGCAGGCCGATCAGGAGGCGGGGCTTGTTGTCGATCATGGGCATCACTCGCTTGCGCCGAAGAGTTGCTCGTCGATGAGGTCGCACAGACAGTGGATCACCAGCAGGTGGACTTCCTGGATGCGGGCGGTCGAGGTCGCGGGGACGCGGATCTCGCAATCGTCCTGGCCGAGCAGGGAGGCCATGTTGCCGCCGTCGCGGCCGGTCAGGGCGACCACCGTCATCTCGCGGTCGTGAGCGGCCTGGATGGCCTGGATGACGTTGCCGGAGTTGCCGCTGGTGGAGATCGCCAGCAGCACGTCGCCGGGCTGGCCGAGGGCGCGCACCTGCTTGGAGTACACCTCGTTATAGCTGTAGTCGTTGGCGATCGAAGTCAGCGTCGAGGTGTCGGTGGTCAGCGCCAGGGCCGGCAGGCTGGGGCGTTCACGTTCGAAGCGGTTGAGCAGCTCGGAAGAGAAATGCTGGCTGTCACCGGCGCTGCCGCCGTTGCCGCAGGCCAGGATCTTGCCCTCGTTGACCAGGGCCTGGACCATCATCTGGCTGGCGACCTCGATGAAGGGCGGCAGCACCTCGCTGGCGTAGGTCTTGGTGTCGATGCTGGCGTTGAAGTGTCCGAGAATGTGGTTCTGGAAATCCATCGTGGCTTCCTGGTCCTTGGGCGGGTCAGAACGCTTCGAAGGCGCCGGGGATCCACTCGAACTCGAGCTCGGGCGGATGGCCGGTCGCGGCTAGCACGTCGAAGCGGCAGGCACATGATAGCCCGTTGCGATACAGATAAAAACGCGCCGCCTGGATCAGGCGGCGCTGCTTGGTGGCGGTGACGGTCTCGAGCGGATGGCCGTGGCGGGCGTTCTTGCGGTGGCGGACCTCGACGAACACCAGGGTCTCGCCATCGCGCATCACCAGGTCGAGCTCGCCGCCCTTGGCGTGCTGGTTGGCGGCCTCGAGCACCAGGCCGCGGGCCATCAGCCAGTCGGCGGCGAGGCGCTCGATGATCGCGCCTCGGGCGCGGGCGTCAGCGGGATGCGTCATCGCCGAAGGCGTTCATGTCGATCGCCGGCTGCGGCACGCCGTCCTCGAAGCGGGCCCAGGGCAGCTGGCGATGGATGCGGCCGTCCTGGTCGGCGCTCAGGGTGCCGGTGGCGCCGAACATCTCGCTGCCGGGGATGGCCTGGAACTGCGGCAGCCGGCGGGCCAGCTCGTAGGCGTCCACGCCCATGGCCATCAGGCGGAACAGGTTGGGATCGGACTCGTCGCGCAGCTGGCGGTAGCTGTCGAGGAAGGGCAGGGCCTCTTCGCCGCCCACTGCGGCATCCGGGATCTGCCAGGGGATGTCGACGAACATCACGCCGTCCAGATCCTTGTCGAGGCGCGGCTGTGGGCGGCCCTCGTAGAGATGCGAGGTGGCGTAGACCGGCAGCCCCTGCTCGTAGGCGTAGTAGTCGATGGTCGGCGGCACCTGGCGGGCGTACTCGGGCAGCGCCAGCAGGAACAGCATGTCGGCGCGGTTCGAGCCCAGCGCGCGGCGGGTGCTCTCGGTGGCCGGCCGGCCCGGATTGTAGCGCACGGCATTGGCGATCGTGCCGTCGCGCTCGCGCCAGGCGCTGGCGAAGGCCTCGCCGACGCGGCGGCCCCAGGCGTTGTCCGGCACCAGCAGCGAGGCGGTCCGTCGGCCGTCCTGGCGGCCGCGGGCGGCGACCTCGCGGGCCTCGTCCTCGGCGGAGAGGCCGTACTGGAAGAGCCCCTGGGCGCTGCTGTGTTCATCCTCGCCGTAGTTGAGCGCCAGGGTCGGCATCGGCACGCTGTCGCGGCGCTCCAGGGCGGTGACGGCGTCCTTGTCCAGCGGGCCGATGACCACCTGGGCGCCGTCCTGCTTGGCTTCCCGGTAGAGGGCGTCGAAGTTGCCGCCGGAGGAGTCGATGAAGGTCAGCTGGGCGCCGCTGGCGCCGCCGTTGACGGTGCTCATGTGGTGGGCGCGCAGGCCTTCCTCGATGGCGTCGGCCACCCCGGCCAGGGGGCCGGACTCGGGCAGGAAGACGGCGATGTGGCGCACGTCCTGGCCGCGCAGGTCGCGCAGCGCCAGGATCTTGGCCGGCAGCTGGCGCGCCGCGGGATGGTCGGGATGGCTGTTGCGCCAGTCGTCGAGGCGGGCGAACAGGCGCTCGATGTCGCCGCCGCTGGCGCGGACCAGCTCGGCCAGGTCGAGCCAGGCCTGGGTCGGCTCGCTGGCGCCGTCGCGCAGCTCGTCGATGGCGCCGGGCGCCAGTCGCGAGAGCTGCTCCCAGATCGGGTCGTTGAGGTCGAGGCGCCCGCTGCTGGCCTGCAGCTGCAGCAGCGCCTTGGCGGCGGCGCGAGGTTCGTCGACCTGGCCCAGGGCGCGGGCCTGGCGCTCGCGCAGCAGCTCGGCCTGGTCGCGGGGCAGCTGCAGTTCGCCGAGCGGCTGGGCGGCCTGGATCACCGCCCAGGGATCGTCCTCGGTCTCGCCCAGATCGGAGAGCAGCATCGCCCAGCGGCCGCGATCCTCGACGGAGAGGCGGCTGTCGTCGATGCCCTTGGCGATCTCCAGTGCCTGGGGGCGGTTGCCCTGGCGTGCTAGGATATCGGCCGCCTGAAGCCGCGACAGCGCGGCCTGCTCGGGGGCCTGCTGCTCGGCCTGGGCCAGCAGCTGGTCCGGATCGCCGACGGGCTGTCGTTCGGTGATGCCAGGCTGGAAGGCGCAGCCGGCCAGCCACAGTGCCACGAAGGCGGCGGCCAGCGGGCCGCGAGACGAAATCTTCATGAATCCTTCCTTGTCCTCACGTGCGAAAAGCTTCCCGGGAGCCTAAATGACAGACGCCATATCAGGGGTATTGTACGTGGTCGCCACGCCGATTGGGAATCTGGACGACCTGAGCCCCCGTGCCGCGCGGCTGCTGGGCGAGGTCGATCTGGTGGCCGCCGAGGACACTCGGCATACGGCCCGCCTGTTGCGCCACCTGGGCGTGGTGCCGCCGATGCTCTCGCTGCATGAGCACAACGAGGCGGCGCGGGTCGAGCGGATCGACGCCCGGCTGGCCGCCGGAGAATCCGTGGCCCTGGTCAGCGATGCCGGCACGCCGCTGATCAGCGATCCCGGTTTCGTGCTGGTGCGCGAGCTGCGCGCCCGTGGTCGGCGCGTGGTGCCGGTGCCCGGGGCCTGCGCCCTGGTGGCGGCGCTCTCGGCGGCGGGGCTGCCCACCGATCGCTTCCTGTTCCAGGGCTTCCTGCCGGCCAAGGGCGGGACCCGGCGCGGTCGGCTCGAGGCGCTGGCCGAGCGCGAGGAGACGCTGGTGTTCTACGAGTCGCCGCATCGCATCCGCGATACCCTGGCCGACCTCGGCGCGGTGCTCGGCGAGCGCCGGGTGGTGCTGGCCCGGGAGCTGACCAAGACCTTCGAAACGTTCCTCGAGGGCTCGCCCGAGGCGCTGCTGGCGAGGATGGCGGACGACCCTGACCAGACCCGCGGCGAGTTCGTGGTCATGGTGGCCGGCGCGCCGCCGAAGTCGGCCGACGAGGCCGCCAGCGTCGACGCCGATGCGCTGCTTGCCGCGATGCTGGCCGAGGGCGTGGGGGTCAAGCAGGCCGCGGCAGTGGCGGCGCGCACCCTGGGCGGCGCCAAGAAGGCCTGGTATGCCCGGGCGCAAACGCTCAAGGACGGGGATTGAGGGGGTGCCAGGGCGCTGGTATGCTTGCCGCGGGAGTTGGCCAGACAGCCGCCGCCGGAGCGATCCGGGGGAGGAAAGTCCGGGCTCCACAGGGCAGAGTGCCAGGTAACGCCTGGGCGGCGTGAGCCGACGGAAAGTGCAGCAGAGAGCAGACCGCCTACGTCTCCTTCGGGAGGCCGGTAAGGGTGAAAGGGTGCGGTAAGAGCGCACCGCGCGCCTGGCAACAGTGCGTGGCACGGTAAACCCCACTCGGAGCAAGACCAAATAGGAACCCGTTGGCGTGGCCCGCGCTGGGTTCGGGTAGGTTGCTTGAGGGCGACGGTGACGTCGCCCCTAGAGGAATGGCTGTCCCCGACAGAACCCGGCTTATCGGCCGACTCCCCACGAATTTCCCTGCGCGCCGCCGCTCGGCGGCGCCCCGCCACTCGTAAGACCAGCCGCCAAGAGAAGTGCATGACGTCAACCGCCCCCGAACACGCCCCCCGCGGCTTTCGCCATGCCAGCGTGCTGCTCGATGGGGCGGTCGACGCCCTGATTCACGACCCGGCAGGCCACTTTCTCGACGGCACCTTCGGTCGCGGCGGTCACTCCCGGGCGATCCTCGAGCGGCTCGCGCCCGAAGGCCGGCTGCTGGCCATCGATCGTGACCCCCAGGCCATCGCCGAGGCGGCGACCATCGACGATGAGCGCTTCGCCATCGATCAGGGCGAATTCGCCCGCCTGGGCGAGTTCGCCGAGGCCCGCGGCCTGCACGGACGGCTGGCCGGGGTGCTGCTCGACGTCGGCGTGTCCTCGCCCCAGCTCGACGACCCGGAGCGCGGCTTCAGCTTCCTGCGCGACGGCCCGCTCGACATGCGCATGGATCCGACCCGCGGCGAGAGCGCCGCGGAGTGGCTGGCCCGCGCCGCCGAGGGCGAGATCGCCCGGGTGTTCAAGACCTACGGCGAGGAGCGCTTCGCCCGACGGCTGGCCAAGGCCATCGTCGCCCGCCGCGTCGAGACGCCCTTCACCCGCACCGCCGACCTGGCCGAGGTGATCAAGACCGCCCATCCCGCCTGGGAGAAGGGCAAGCATCCTGCCACCCGCGCCTTCCAGGCACTGCGCATCCAGGTCAACGGCGAGCTCGATCAGCTCGACGCCGCCCTCGAGGCCGCCCTCGAGGCGCTGGCCCCCGGCGGCCATCTGGTGGTGATCAGCTTCCACTCGCTGGAGGATCGCCGGGTCAAGCGTTTCATCCGCGATCACGTGCGCGGCGACACGCACCTGCCCAAGGGGATTCCGCTGCGCGACGATCAGATTCAGCGCCGCCTGGAGTCCGTCGGCAAGGCGCGCCGCCCGGGGTCCGACGAGGTCGAGGCCAATCCGCGCGCGCGCAGCGCGGTGATGCGCGTGGCGCGCAAACGCTACTGAGAGGTTCACCATGGCTCAGGGACGCGACGCCATCACTTCCTCCTTCGCCTGGCCGCTGCGCCTGCGCCCGTCATGGAAGCTGGCGCTCAACGCCGTGCTGCTGCTGGCCTGCCTGGGCGTGGCCCTGGCGGTGATCGCCACCAGCCACCAGACGCGCGGCCAGTACGCCGAGCTGCAGCGGCTCGAGCGCGAGCATCAGCAGCTGCAGACCGAATGGAGCCAGCTGCTGCTCGAGGAGAGCGCCTGGTCCTCGCCGTCGCGCATCGAGCGGCTGGCCAGCGATCGGCTCGAGATGCGGCTGCCCGATATCGATGAGATCGAGGTCATCCGCCCATGAGCGATACGCCACGTCGCGCCGCTTCGCGGCGCCGCTCGTCGCCGGCGGCGCCCATGGGGCAGGCGCGCTATCGGGTGATGCTGGGGCTGGTGCTGATCGGCCTGGCGCTGCTCGCCGGCCGCATCGTCGACCTCAACGTCTTCGACCGCACCTTCCTGCAGGGGCAGGGCGACGCCCGCACCCTGCGCGTCGATCCGATTCCCGCCCACCGCGGCATGATCACCGATCGCCACGGCGAGCCGCTGGCGATCTCCACGCCGGTGGTCACACTGTGGGCCAATCCCCAGGACCTGCCCGATGACGGTATCCAGCGCCTGCGCCTGGCCCAGGCGCTGGGGCAGGATCCGGACGCGCTGAACGCACGGATCGAGCGCTATGCCGATCACGAGTTCATGTACCTGCAGCGTCGCATGACGCCGGTGGCGGCCCAGGAAGTGCTCGACCTGCACATTCCCGGCGTGCACAAGCGGGCCGAATACAAGCGCTACTACCCGGCCGGCGAGGTGGATGCCCAGCTGATCGGCGTGACCAACATCGACGATCACGGCCAGGAAGGCCTCGAGCTGGCCTACCAGTCCTACCTCTCCGGCGAGCCGGGCCAGCGTCGCGTGCTCAAGGATCGCCGCGGCCGGCTGGTGCGCGACCTGGAGGTGCTCAAGGAGGCCGAGCCCGGCGGCGACCTGACGCTGGCCCTCGACCAGCGGCTGCAGTACATGGCCTATCGCGAGCTCAAATCGGCGGTGGAGGAGAACGACGCCGACGGCGGCGTGCTGGTGACGCTCGACGCCCGTACCGGCGAGGTGCTGGCGATGGCCAACCAGCCCTCCTACAACCCCAACAATCGCGCCGGCCTCGATCCGAGTGGTCTGCGCAACCGGGCCATCGTCGATGTCTTCGAGCCCGGCTCGGTGATGAAGCCGCTGGCCATGTCGGCGCTGCTCGAGACCGGCAAGTTTCCGCCCGACACCGTGGTCGACACCTCGCCGGGCTGGATGGTCATCGACGGCTATACCATCAAGGACGTGATCAATCACGGCAAGCTGACGCTGGCCGGCATCCTCGAGCACTCTTCCAATATCGGCATGTCCAAGCTGACCCTGCAGCTCGACGAGCCGGTCGTGCCCCAGCGCTACCGGGCGCTGGGCTTCGACAGCGCGCCGGGTACCGGCTTCCCGGGCGAGGCCAGCGGCGAGGTGCCGTCGCCACGGGTGTGGTCGAGCAGCCAGTGGGCGGCGCTCTCCTACGGCTACGGCCTGTCGGTCTCCGCCCTGCAGCTGGCCAGCGCCTATACCGCCATCGCCAATCACGGCGAGCGCCTGCCGCCCTCGCTGCTGCGACTCAACCGGCCGCCGGCCGGCGAGCCGGTGATCGATCCCGACGTCGCCGATCGCGTGCTGGACATGATGGATCAGGTGGTGGAGCCGGATACCGCCTCGCGGCGCGCCGAGGTGCCCGGCTACACCGTGGCCGGCAAGACCGGTACGGTACGCAAGAGCGGCGACGGCGGCTACGAGAAGAATGCCTATCGCGCGTTGTTCGTGGGCATCGCCCCGGTCTCCGATCCGCGCCTGATCACGGTGGTGATGATCGACCATCCGCGCGGCGACTCCTACTACGGCGGCTCCGTCGCGGCGCCGGTGTTCTCCCGGGTGACCGGCAAGGCGCTGAGGATCCTCGACGTGCCGCCGGACAATCTGGGAGACGACTCATGATCGACGCCCCGTTCGTGCATTGCGCATCCGTGTGCCGCTTGTTCGTCTATCGCTTGTTTGTCCACCGAAAGGAGACATCGTCATGGACGTGATCGCCGACCGCCTCATCGAGGCGCTGAGCGCGCACTGGCCCCGCCGGCGCGAGGCGCTGGCCGGGGTCGCGCTGCCCGAGCGGCCGCGGCTGATCCTGGACAGCCGCGAGCTTGCCGCCGGCGACGTCTTCCTCGCCGTGCCCGGCGTCGCGGTGGACGGGCGCGACTACATCGCCGCGGCCCTCGAGGCCGGCGCTGCCCTGGTGCTGGCCCATGACGACGACACAACCCTGCCGGACGATCCGCGGGTGGTGGCACTGCCGCACCTGCGCACCCGGCTCGGCGAGCTGGGGCGCGATCTGTTTGCCGTGCCCGAGGCCCTCGAGCTGATCGGCGTCACCGGCACCAACGGCAAGAGCTCGGTGACCCACTACATCGCCGCCTTGAGCGAACGCCTCGGCCGGCCGGCCGGCATGATCGGCACCCTGGGCCACGGTCGCCCGGGGGCGCTGGTCGAGGGGCGGTTGACCACGCCGGGGCCGCTGGCGCTGCAGGCCGCGCTCGGCGAACTGGCCGGCGAGGGTCTCGAACGCGTGGCCATGGAGACGTCGTCCCATGCCCTGGAGCAGGGCCGGCTCGACGCCTGCCGGATCACCGCCGCGGTGTTCACCAATCTGAGCCGCGACCATCTCGACTATCACGGCAGCATGGCTGCCTACGCCGCGGCCAAGGCGCGGCTGTTCCGCCGCGGCGAGCTCGAGCTGGCGGTGGTCAACGCCGACGATCCGCTGGCGCGGCTGATGCTGGCCGGCCTGGGCGAGGGCGTGCGGGTACTGGCGGTGGGCGAGGACGAGGCCGTGACACTGCGCGTGGTGGACTGGGTGCCCCACGGCGAGGGCCAGCGCGCGCTGATCGCCACGCCCGACGGCGAGCGCGTGCTCACGCTGCCGCTGATGGGGCGTTTCAACCTGACCAACGTGCTGTTGGCCATCGCCACGCTGCACGGGCTGGGCGAGGAGATCGATGCCCTGTTCGAGGCCGCCGCCGAACTCGCACCGGTGCCGGGGCGCATGCAGGCGCTGGTCGGCGAGGGCGAACCCACGGTGGTGATCGACTACGCCCATACCCCGGATGCCCTGGAGAACGCGCTGCAGGCGCTGCGCGCGCACCTTCCCGACAGCGGCCGGCTGTGGTGCCTGTTCGGCTGCGGCGGCGATCGCGACGCGGGCAAGCGCCCGCTGATGGCCGCCGCCGCCGAGCGCCACGCCGACCGGCTGGTGATCACCGATGACAATCCCCGCTCCGAGGCGCCGGCGGCGATCCGCCAGGCGATGCTCGAGGGGCTGTCCGAGGCTGGCCGTGAGATCGCTCGCGTGGTCGACGGCCGCGCCCGGGCGATCCGCGACGTCATCCGCGAGGCCGCTGCCGAGGACGTGATCCTGATCGCCGGCAAGGGCCACGAGGCCTATCAGGAGATCGATGGCGTGCGCCACGCCTTCTCGGACCTCGATGAGGCCGAGGCGGCGCTGGCCGCCCGCCGGGAGGGCGGGGCATGAGCGGCGTCGGTCTCGCCACGCTTGCCGAGGTCGCCAGCGCGCTCGGCCTCGCCGCGTCCGAAGTCGGTAGGGAAGCCGAGTGGTCGGTAGATGAAATCGTCACCGACACCCGCCGCCTGGGACCGGGGGCGCTGTTCGTGGCGCTGACCGGCGAGCGTTTCGACGGGCATGATTTCATCGCCGCCGCTCGCGAGGCGGGCGCGGTGGCCGCGGTGGTCGAGCGTCGCGTCGACGACCCGCTGCCGCAGCTCGAGGTCGCCGATGCCCGGCTGGCACTGGGCCTGCTGGGGCGCGCCCGGCGCCGTGCCTGGGGTGGCCCGCTGGTGGCGGTGACCGGTAACAGCGGCAAGACCACGGTCAAGCAGATGCTGGCCGCGCTGCTGGCCCGCCGCGGCGAGACCCTGGCCACCCGGGGCAATCTCAACAACGATATCGGCGCACCGCTGACGCTGCTCGAGCTGTCCCGCGAGCATCGCCAGGCGGTGGTCGAGCTCGGCGCCAACCATCTGGGCGAGATCGCCTGGACGGCGAGTCTGGCCGAGCCGCAGGTCGCGGTGATCACCAACGTCACCGGCGCCCACGTGGGCGAGTTCGGCGGTCCGGGGCGTATTGCCCAGGCCAAGGCCGAGATCCTGGTGTCGCTTCCCGGCGACGGGGTGGCGGTGCTCAACCGCGACGACCGCTATTTCGCCAGCTGGGCGAGCCTCGCGGCTCCGCGGGAAGTGCTGGATTTTGCCGTGGAAGGGCCGGCGCGTCTGCGTGCCGAGACACTGGTTTGCGATCCGCTCGGACGCTATGCTTTCACGCTGTTTCACGACGATCGCGAACTGGGGCGCGTGCAGCTCTCGCTGCTCGGCCGCCACAACGTGGCCAATGCCCTGGCGGCGGCCGGCGCGGCGCTGGCCATGGGTCTGGGCCCGGACGATGTCCTGGCCGGGCTCGAGGCCGTGGCGCCGATGGCGGGGCGTCTCAGCGTGGTGGAGGGCGTCAAGGGCTCGCGGCTGCTCGACGATACCTACAACGCCAACCCCGGCGCGGTGAAGGTCGCGCTCGACCTTCTGTCCAGCCTGCCGGGGCCGCACTGGTGCCTGCTGGGCGCCATGGGCGAGCTGGGCGAGGCATCGCAGCGGCTGCACGAAGAGGTGGGCCGCTACGCCCGCGAACGTGGCATCGACTTTCTCGGCACCCTCGGCGAGGCGGCGCGGCCGGCCAGCCGCGCCTTCGGCGAGGCGGGGTGTCATTTCGACGATCGGGAGGCGCTGACGCGCCACGTCCTCCAACATCTGCCGCCGGGGGCCAGCGTGCTGGTCAAGGGCTCGCGCAGTGCCGGCATGGAGGCCGTGGTGTCGGCGCTGTGTCCGGATGCATCAAGGTAAGGCATTACATGCTGCTCTTTCTGGCTGAACTGCTGGCGCAATTCCAGAGCGCCTTTCACGTCTTCAACTATCTGACCCTGCGCATGATCCTGGGCACCCTGACCGCTCTGGTGCTGTGTCTGTGGCTCGGGCCGAAGGTGATCCGCCGGCTGGTGGAGCGCCAGATCGGCCAGGCGGTGCGCGACGACGGCCCCCAGTCGCACCTGTCCAAGGCCGGTACGCCGACCATGGGCGGCGCCATGATCCTGATGGCCATCGCCGTAAGCACCCTGCTTTGGGGCGACCTGCGCAACCACTACGTGTGGGTGGTGCTGGCCGTGACCCTGGGCTTCGGCGCCATCGGCTGGGTCGACGACTATCGCAAGGTGGTGGAGAAGAATCCCCGTGGCCTGCCGGCGCGCTGGAAGTACTTCTGGCAGTCGGTGATCGGCCTGGGCGCGGCGGCGATCCTCTACGTCACCGCCGCCTCGCCGGTGGAGACCAGCCTGATCCTGCCGCTGTTCAAGGACTTCGTGCTGCAGCTCGGGCTGTTCTACGTGGTGCTCACCTACCTGGTGATCGTCGGCAGCTCCAACGCGGTGAACCTCACCGACGGCCTGGACGGCCTGGCGATCATGCCCACCGTGCTGGTGGCCATGGGTCTGGCGGTGTTCGCCTACGCCAGCGGCAATACCGTATTCGCCGAGTACCTGCAGATCCCGATGATTCCCGGCGCCGGCGAGCTGGCGGTGTTCTGTGCCACCATCGCCGGGGCGGGCCTCGGTTTCCTGTGGTTCAACACCTATCCGGCCCAGGTCTTCATGGGCGACGTGGGCGCGCTGGCGCTGGGCGCGGCCCTGGGGGTGGTGGCGGTGATCGTACGCCAGGAGATCGTGCTGTTCATCATGGGCGGGGTCTTCGTCATGGAGACCGTCTCGGTGATCCTGCAGGTGGGCTCCTACAAGCTCACCGGTCGCCGCATCTTCCGCATGGCGCCGCTGCATCACCACTTCGAACTCAAGGGCTGGCCGGAGCCGCGGGTCATCGTGCGCTTCTGGATCATCACCGTGGTGCTGGTGCTGCTGGGCCTGGCCACCCTGAAGATCCGCTGACGCCGCCGCGCTGAGGAGTCGACGATGGTCAAGGTGCCCAAGGGCGTTACGCTGGTGGTCGGGCTCGGGCTCTCCGGGCGCGCCATCTGCCGCCACCTGCAACGCCTCGAGCGACCCTTCATGGTCGCCGACACCCGCGCCGCGCCGCCAGGGCTGGACGAGTTTCGCGCCGCCCATCCGGGCGTCGCGGTCCACTGCGGGCCGCTGACCGAGCTGGACATGGTGGAGGCCCGCGAGGTCGTGGTCAGCCCCGGCGTCGATCCGCGAAGCCCCGGCCTCGATGCCCTGGCCGGGCGCCTCGGCGCCTCCGGCGAGCCGCTGATCGTCGGCGAGATCGCGCTGTTCGTGCGCGCGGCTCGGGCGCCCATCGCCGCCATCACCGGTGCCAACGCCAAGTCCACCGTGACCACGCTGCTCGGCGAGATGGCCGATGAGGCCGGCCGGCGCGTGGCGGTGGGCGGCAATCTCGGTACTCCGGCGCTGGACCTGCTGGTCGAGCGGCCCGATGCGGACCTGTACGTGCTCGAGCTGTCGAGCTTCCAGCTCGAGACCACGCCGCGTCTCGGCGCCGAGACCGCCGCCTTCCTCAATCTGTCCGAGGATCATCTGGACCGCCACGGCGACCTGGCCGGCTATCGCGCCGCCAAGCAGGCGATCTTCCGCGGGGCGCGCCATGCGGTCGTCAACGCCGAGGATCCGGCCACCTGGCCGGACGCGCCACCGCCGGCGCTCGAGCGCTTCACCACGGCGCCGCCCGCGGCCGATTCGGCCGCCGAGGCCGATGAGTGGGGCATCGCCGCTTACGACGACGGCAGCGGGCCCCGCGACTGGCTGATGCACGGCGCCGCGCCGCTGATGCCGGCCGATGCGGTGCGCCTGCCGGGGCGTCACAACCAGGCCAACGCCCTGGCGGCGCTGGCCATGGGGCATCGCCTGGGGTTCGAGCTTGCCGCCATGCGCCGCGTGCTCGAGCGCTTCCGCGGGCTGCCGCACCGCGGCGAGCTGATCGCCGACGCGGGCGGGGTGCGCTGGATCAACGACTCCAAGGGCACCAACGTGGGCGCGACCCTGGCCGCCATCGCCGGGCTCGGCCCGACGCTCTCCGGCCGGCTGATCCTGCTCGCCGGCGGGGTGGGGAAGGGCGCCGACTTCACGCCGCTGGCCGCGCCGCTGGCCCGCCACGGCCGCGAGGCGATCCTGTTCGGCCGTGACGCCGAGCGCCTGGCCGCCGCTCTCGACGGCGCAGTGGCGCTGAGCCGTGTCGACGATCTCGAGGCCGCCATGGCCCGGGCCGCCGAGATCGCCGCTCCCGGCGACTGCGTGCTGCTGTCGCCGGCCTGTGCCAGCCTCGACCAGTTCCCCAACTACCAGATCCGCGGCGAGGCCTTCCGGGCCGGCGTGGCGCGTCTGGTGCAGGAGACGCGCCGATGAGTCGCCTGGCCCGCCTTCGCGAACGGCTCTCCACCGCCCATCAGCCCTTCGACGGCTGGCTGGTGGTCGCCGCCCTGTCGCTGCTGCTGATCGGCTGGGTGATGGTCACCTCGGCCTCGACCGAGGTCGCCTCCAGCCTGACCGGCAACGCCTGGTACTTCAGCATTCGCCACGGCACTTTCCTGCTGGGCTCGCTGGTGATCGGCGCCCTGGCGCTGCGCGTGCCGATAGGATGGTGGAAGGCCAACGGGCCGCTGCTGCTGCTGGTCGGCCTCGTGCTGCTGGCCGCGGTGCTGGTCGCCGGTCGCGAGGTCAATGGCAGTCGGCGCTGGCTGTCGCTGCCCGGCGTACCCTTCAATCTTCAGGCCTCCGAGATCGCCAAGCTGTGCCTGATCGCCTATCTGGCCGGCTATCTGGAGCGCTTCCTGCCCCAGGTGCGCCGCCAGTGGGGCGCCTTCCTGCGCCCGCTGGTGGTGCTGGGACTCTACGGTGGCCTGCTGATCTTCGAGCCCGACTATGGCGCCGTGGTGGTGATGACCGGCTGCGTGATGGGCATGCTGATGATGGCCGGTGCGCCCTGGGGCCGCTTCCTGCTGCTGATGGTGCTGGTCGCCGCCCTGGGCGCCGTGGTGGCGATCGCCGAACCCTATCGCATGGCGCGCCTGACCAGCTTCGTCGATCCCTGGGCCGATCAGTTCGCCAGCGGCTACCAGCTGACCCAGGCGCTGATCGCCTTCGGCCGCGGTCACTGGCTGGGCACCGGACTCGGCAACAGCGTGCAGAAGCTGTTCTACCTGCCCGAGGCGCACACCGACTTCGTTTTCGCCGTGCTCGCCGAGGAACTGGGCCTGGTCGGCGCGATCAGCGTGATCGGCCTGTTCGCGCTGCTGGTGTGGCGCGCCATGGCGGTGGGGCGGCGCGCCGAGCTGGCGGGGCAGGCCTTTGCGGCCTACGTCTGCTACGGCATCGCCCTGGTGATCGGTGCCCAGGCCTTCATCAATATCGCGGTCAGCAGCGGCATGCTGCCCACCAAGGGACTGACGCTGCCGCTGCTCAGCTACGGTGGGTCGAGCCTGATGGTGAGCTGCATCATGGTGGCGATGCTGCTGCGGGTCGACATCGAGACCCGCCAGGCGGTGCGCCGTGCCAGCCCGACAGCGGCCCGGGACGCCGGCACGCGCCGCGCTCCATCAGGCAAGACCCCGTCCGCCCCTGGCAAGAACAAAGGAACGCAAGCATGAGTCGAGGCGAAGGGCGGCGCGCCCTGATCATGGCCGGCGGCACCGGCGGTCACGTCATTCCGGCCCTGTCGCTGGCCCGGGCCCTGCAGGCCCGGGGCGTCGAGGTCGAGTGGCTGGGCAGTCCGCGTGGCATCGAGAACCGGCTGGTGCCCGAGGCCGGCCTGCCGCTGCATCGCATCGCGGTGAGCGGCCTGCGCGGCAACGGGCTGGCCGGCTGGGCGATGGCGCCGTGGCGGCTGATCGGCGCGGTGCGCCAGGCCGGCCGGGTGATACACGACTTCGATCCTCAGCTGGTGGTGGGCCTCGGCGGCTTCGCCAGCGGCCCGGGGGGGCTGGCCGCCTGGCTGGCGCGCCGGCCGCTGGTGATCCACGAGCAGAACGCCGTGGCCGGGCTGACCAACCGCGTCCTGGCGAGGATGGCGCGCGGCGTCTATGCCGCCTTCCCCCAGGCCTTTCCGGGCCGCGCCGAGGTGGTCGGCAATCCGGTGCGCGACGATATCGCCGCCATCGGCGAGACGCCGCGCGGCGCCGCGACCATGCGCGCGCGGCCGCTGCGGCTGCTCGTGGTGGGCGGCTCGCTGGGCGCACTGGCGCTCAACCGTGGCATGCCCGAGGCGCTGGCCCGGCTGCCGGAGGCCGATCGGCCCGAGGTGCGCCACCAGGCCGGCCGCGACAAGGACGCGGCGACCCGCGAGGGCTATGAACAACATGGCGTGAAAGCGGACGTCAGCGCCTTTATCGATGACATGGCCGAGGCCTACGACTGGGCCGACCTGGTCGTGTGCCGGGCCGGCGCCCTGACCGTGGCGGAGCTGGCGGCGGCGGCCAAGCCGGCGCTGTTCGTGCCCTTCCCCCATGCGGTGGACGACCACCAGACCGCTAACGCGGCGGCGCTGGTGGCCCAGGGCGCCGCGGCCCTGATGCCGCAATCCGAGATGACCGCGGCGACGCTGGCCGACCGGCTGGCGGCGCTGCTCGACCCCGATACGCTTGCCACCATGGCCGCCGAGGCGCGAGGCTGTGCCCATCTCGACGCCATCGAGCGCCTGGTGGCCGGTTGCATGGAGACAGCTTTTGAGTGACCAGACCCTGGGGCCGGTTCCCGGCCAGACCACCCCCCCGCGCCTCGGCCGCGGGCTGGGCATGCGCCGTATCCGGCGCATCCACTTCGTCGGCATCGGCGGCGCCGGCATGTGCGGCATCGCCGAGGTGCTGGCCAACGAGGGCTATGCGGTCAGCGGCAGCGACCTCAAGGCCTCGCCGGTGGTCAGTCGCCTGCAGGCCTGCGGCGTGCGCGTGGCGATCGGCCACGCCGAGGACAACGCCCGCGATGCCGATGTGGTGGTGGTCTCCACCGCGGTGGACCCGACCAATCCCGAGGTGCGCTGGGCCCACGAGCATCGCGTGCCGGTGGTACGCCGGGCCGAGATGCTGGCCGAGTTGATGCGCTTCCGTCACGGCATCGCCGTGGCTGGCACCCACGGCAAGACCACCACCACCAGCCTGACCGCGACCCTGCTCGGCGAGGGCGGGCTGGACCCGACCTTCGTGATCGGCGGCAAGCTGACCAGCGCCGGCACCAACGCGCGGCTGGGGGAGGGTGACTACCTGGTGGCCGAGGCCGATGAGTCCGATGCCTCCTTCCTGCATCTGCAGCCGATGGTGGCCATCGTCACCAACATCGACGCCGACCACATGTCGACCTACGGCGGTGACTTCGAGCGTCTCAAGGACACCTTCGTCGAGTTCCTGCACAACCTGCCGTTCTACGGCCTGGCGGTGCTGTGCATCGACGACGCCAACGTGCGCGGGCTGCTCGAGCGGGTCAATCGCCAGTTCGTGACCTACGGCTTCAGCGACGACGCCGACTACGGCATCGAGGACTTCACCCAGTCGGCCGGCGAGGTGCGCTTCACTGCGCGGCGGCCCGAGGGCCTGACGCCGCTGCCGGTGCGTCTGGCCATGCCGGGGCGCCACAATGCCCTGAACGCCCTGGCCGCCATCGCCGTGGCCAGCGACGCCGGGGTCGACGACGACGCCATCCTGCGCGGCCTGGCGAGCTTCGCCGGCGTCGGGCGGCGTTTCCAGGTGCACGGCCACTTCCCGACGCCGGCCGGCGACGGCGAGGTGATGCTGGTCGACGACTATGGCCACCATCCCCGCGAGGTGGAGATGGTCATCCAGGCGGTGCGCGACGGCTGGCCCGAGCGGCGGCTGGTGATGGCCTATCAGCCGCATCGCTATTCGCGCACCCGCGATCTCTACGAGGACTTCGTGCGCGTGCTGGCCGGGGTCGACACCCTGCTGCTGCTCGACGTCTATGCGGCCGGTGAGACGCCGCTGCCCGGGGCCGACGGTCGCAGCCTGGCCGGTTCGATCCGCCAGCGCGGCGAGGTCGATCCGATCTTCGTGCAGGACAAGGCCGAGCTGCCGGGACTGCTGGCCAAGGTGCTGCGCCCCGGCGACATCCTGATCACCCAGGGCGCCGGCGACGTGGGCGGTATTGCCCAGCGTCTGGCCGACGCCCGTCTGGCGCTCGACGAGGTGACGCTATGACGACCGACGTGACCGGCCAGGGCCGGGTGGTGGTGCTCTACGGCGGCGACTCCGCCGAGCGCGAGGTGTCGCTGAAGAGCGGCGCGGCAGTGCTGGCCTCGCTCCAGCGCAGCGGCGTCGCGGCGATCGGCTTCGACCCCGCGGAGCAGGGCGGGCTGGCCGGTCTCGAGGCGCTGAAGCCGGACGTCGTCTTCATCGCCCTGCACGGACGCGGTGGCGAGGACGGCACCCTGCAGGGTGCGCTCGAGCTGCTCGGCATTCCCTACACCGGTAGCGGTGTGCTGGCCTCGGCGCTGGGCATGGACAAGCAACGCACCAAGCTGGTGTGGCAGGCGCTGGGCCTGCCGACGCCGGAGAGCGAGATGCTGGGCCCCGACGCCGACTGGGCCGCGGTGGCGGAGCGGCTGGGGCTGCCGCTGATCGTCAAGCCGGTTCACGAGGGATCGACGCTGGGCATCACCATCGTCGAGAGCCCCGAGGCTCTCGAGGCGGCCTATCGCGATGCCGCGCGCTTCGATGCGCGGGTGATGGCCGAGCGTTTCGTCAGCGGCGAGGAGTACACGGTGACGCTGCTCGGCGACAGCGCGCTGCCGGCGATTCGCGTCGAGGTGCCGAACGGCTTCTACGACTACGAGGCCAAGTATCTCTCCGACGAGACCCTCTACCATCTGCCCTGCGGCCTGGCGGCCGAGGACGAGGCGCGGCTGGCCGAGCTGAGCCGCGAGGCCTTTGCCGCCATCGGTTGCGACGGCTGGGGGCGGGTCGACGTGATGCGCGACGCCGGGGGGCGCTTCTGGCTGCTCGAGGTCAACACCGTGCCCGGCATGACCGATCACAGCCTGGTGCCCCAGGCCGCGGCTCACGCCGGCATCGACTTCGATGCGCTGGTGCGGCGCATTCTCGACACCGCCGGGCGGTCCTGAGGTCATGGCGCGTCGCGGAAGCCTGGTCGGCGTCCTGCTGCTGCTGCTGGTGCTGGTGGCCGGCGGTCGTGCGCTGTGGCTGTGGCTCGACCGGCCCATCGAGCGGGTCTCGATCCGCGGAGATCTGGAGTACGTCAGCGCCGATTACCTGCGTGGCAAGCTGGCGCCTCTGGTGCGGGGCCAGACCTGGCTGTCGGCGGATCTGGGCCAGCTGCGCGAGGAGGCGCGCGACATCGGCTGGTTGAACGAGGTGCGCATTCGTCGCGAGTGGCCCTATGCGCTGGTGTTCGAACTGGTCGAGCAGGTGCCGGTGGCACGCTGGAACGATGACGAGCTGCTCAATCCGGCCGGCGAGCCCTTCGCTTATGCGCCCCTGCCGGCACCAGAGGGACTGGAGCATCTGGCCGGCCCCGTGGGCAGCGGCCCGGAGGTGCTGGCCTATCACGATGACCTGATCGCGCGCCTGGGCGAGCACGGGCTGTCCATCGGTCAGCTGCGACTGGAGGACCGTGGCGCCTGGCGCCTGCAGACCGACGACGGTATCTGGGTCATGCTGGGGCGCAGTAATCGCCAGGCGCGACTGGCGCGTTTCCTGGCGGCCTGGGATCGCGAGCTCGATGATGTGGCGTCGCATATTCGCTACATCGATCTGCGCTATCCCAACGGCGTGGCCGTCGCCTGGCATGGCGAAAGCGAACCGGCCGAGATCGAGACCGCTAAGAAAAGTTGAAGGCGATCGGCGAAAGACTCGCGAAGGAACGGAGCCGCGCCAGGGTGTTCCTTTTGGGGGAAAATCGCCGTATCGTGACGGATGTTTTTCGCTATGGGCTGGTGAAACACGGGAAGTTGTTTCTATAATTGGCCCAGGTTTTTCTCGTTATTAATGCTTAATTTCCCCAAGCGGGTCAGCTCGAGGAGATATCCCGACTCATGTCAGGTCCATCCAATGCGTCCAATATGGTAGTCGGGCTGGATATCGGAACATCCAAGGTCGTGGCGATCGTGGGTCAACCCACTGATGATGGCGGCATCGAGATCGCCGGTATCGGCTCTCATCCCTCCCGCGGGATGAAAAAGGGCGTGGTGATCAACATCGAATCCACGGTGCAGTCCATCCAGCGTGCCGTGGAAGAGGCGGAGCTGATGGCCGGCTGCGACATCCACTCCGTTTACGTGGGGATCGCCGGCAGCCATATCAGCTCGATGAACTCCGATGGCGTGGTCGCCATCAAGGAGCGCGAAGTCGCCCCCGCCGATATCGAGCGCGTCATCGATTCGGCGCGGGCTCGCGCTATCTCCGAAGGTCAGCGCGTGCTGCACGTGCTGCCACAGGAGTTTGCCATCGACACCCAGGGCGGCATTCGCGAGCCGCTGGGCATGTCCGGGGTGCGCCTGGAGGCCCGCGTGCATCTCGTCACTGCCGCGCTCAACGCGGTGCAGAACATCGAGAAGTGCGTGCGCCGCTGCGGGCTCGACGTGGATGCGATCATCCTCGAACAGCTGGCCTCCAGCCATGCCGTGCTGACCGAAGACGAACGCGAGCTCGGCGTGTGCATGGTCGATATCGGCGGCGGCACCACCGACATCGCGGTGTTCACCGAAGGCGCCATCCGTCACACCGCGGTGATTCCCATTGCCGGGGACCAGGTCACCAACGATATCGCCATGGCGCTGCGCACGCCGACGCAGCACGCCGAGGAGATCAAGGTCAAGTACGCCTGCGCGCTGACCCAGATGGCCGCCAGCGACGAGATGATCAAGGTGCCGAGCGTCGGCGACCGGCCGGCGCGGGACCTGTCTCGCCAGTCGCTGGCCGAGGTGGTCGAGCCCCGCTACGAGGAGCTGTTCACCCTGGTGCGCGACGAGCTGCGCCGCAGCGGCTTCGAGGATCTGGTGGCCGCCGGCGTGGTGCTGACCGGCGGGACCTCGCGCATGGAAGGGGTCGTCGAGCTGGCCGAGGAAATCTTTCACATGCCGGTGAGAATCGCCTGTCCGCAGAACGTGAGAGGGCTCGCCGATGTGGTTCGCAATCCGATTTATTCGACGGGGGTCGGTTTGCTACATTACGCTCTAAACGAGGCCCGTCAGGGGCACGGCCAACAAGAGTCGTCGGGCAGTGGCATGTCGGCGCAGCCGAGGCGCGCAGACGCCTCCCGGCGCGGAGCAGGGGAAGGGATTCCGGCGCTGGTAAAGCTCAAGGGCTGGTTCAAAGGAAATTTCTGACAGGGCCGCGATCGCGGTCCAGGAGACGGGGCTAATGTTCGAACTGGTAGACAGTGCACCCTCAAGCAGTGCAGTCATCAAGGTCATCGGTGTCGGCGGTGGTGGCGGCAACGCCGTCAATCACATGGTCGAAAGCAGCATCGAGGGCGTCGAGTTCATCTGCGCCAACACCGATGCCCAGGCGCTGAAGCGGGTGGCGGCCAAGACCGTTCTCCAGCTCGGCAGCGAAATCACCAAGGGGCTCGGCGCCGGTGCCAACCCCGAAGTCGGCCGTCAGGCCGCCATGGAGGATCGCGAACGCATCGCCGAACTGCTCAATGGCGCCGACATGGTGTTCATCACCGCCGGCATGGGCGGCGGCACCGGCACCGGCGGCGCGCCGGTGGTGGCTCAGGTCGCCAAGGAACTGGGTATCCTGACCGTGGCCGTGGTCACGCGGCCGTTCCCCTTCGAGGGGCCCAAGCGCATGCGCTCGGCCGAGGAGGGCATGAAGGAGCTCTCCGAGCACGTCGACTCGCTGATCACCATTCCCAACGAGAAACTGCTCTCCGTGCTCGGCAAGAGCGCCAGTCTGCTGACCGCCTTCAGCGCCGCCAACGACGTGCTGCTGGGCGCGGTACAGGGCATCGCCGAGCTGATCACCAGTCCCGGCATCATCAACGTCGACTTCGCCGACGTGCGCACCGTGATGTCCGAGATGGGCATGGCGATGATGGGCACCGGCGGCGCCACCGGCGAGAATCGTGCCCGCGAGGCCGCCGAGAAGGCGATTCGCAGCCCGCTGCTGGAAGACATCGACCTGCACGGCGCGCGCGGCATCCTGGTCAACATCACCGCTGGCCCGGATTTGTCGATCGGCGAGTTCAACGACGTCGGTGCCACCGTTCAGGAGTTCGCCTCCCAGGACGCCACCATCGTGGTGGGCACCTCCATCGACATGGAGATGACCGACGAGCTGCGCGTGACCGTGGTGGCAGCCGGCCTGGATGGCCAGCGCCAGTCGGCGTCGGCCAGTCAGGGCGCGCGCCGCGAGGCGGCCTCCGGCGGCGACTACCGTCAGCGTCAGGCGGCAGCGAGCCGTCCGCAGCAGGCCGCTGCGGGTCGTGGTTCTGCGGCAGCCTCCAAGGCCGAGCCCCAGGAAACGACCCGTCCTCAGCCCGAGACGCGCAAGTCTCAGGAGCTCGACGACTATCTCGATATTCCGGCTTTCCTGCGCCGTCAGGCTGATTGAATGTCGCTATCGTTTGCATAGTCGCTTTGAACGCAACTTGTTTTTGTTGAAACGTGCGTTTGGTGTTATAGTGAACGGTGTTTGATAATTACCGACTGCCTGGCGACTGCCCATGATCAGACAACGCACACTCAAGAACGTCATCCGCGCCACCGGCGTCGGCCTGCACTCCGGCAAGAAGGTCTACCTGACCCTGCGGCCGGCGCCGGTCGATACCGGTATCGTCTTCGTGCGCACCGACCTGGATCCCGAGGTGCAGATCCCGGCCAGCGCCGACAGCGTTACCGACACCACCCTATGCACCGCGCTGTCCAAGGACGGCGTCAAGGTGGCGACCGTCGAGCACCTGATGTCGGCGCTCGCCGGCCTCGGCATCGATAACGCCTACGTCGATGTCAGCGCCCCCGAGGTGCCGATCATGGACGGCAGCGCCGGTCCTTTCGTGTTTCTGATCCAGTCTGCCGGCATTGCCGAGCAGAATGCGGCCAAGAAGTTCATCCGCATCAAGCGCGAGGTGGTCGTGCGCGATGGTGAGAAAGAAGCGATCTTCCTGCCGCATCAGGGCTTCAAGGTGTCCTTCGCCATCGACTTCGACCACCCGGTGTTCGAAGCCCAGAAGCAGAGTGCCGTGGTCGACTTCTCCACGACCTCCTTCGTCAAGGAAGTGTCTCGAGCCCGCACCTTCGGCTTCATGCGCGATCTCGAGTATCTGCGCTCCAACAACCTGGCGCTGGGCGGCAGTCTCGACAACGCCATCGTGGTCGACGACTATCGCATCGTGAACGAGGGCGGTCTGCGCTACGATGACGAGTTCGTCAAGCACAAGGTGCTGGACGCCATCGGCGATCTCTACCAGCTCGGGCATAGCCTGATCGGCGAGTTCCGCGGCGTGAAGTCCGGCCATGCGTTGAACAATCAGCTGTGCCGCGCGCTGATGGCCAACCAGGACGCCTGGGAAATCGTCACCTTCGAGGAAGAGGCCGCCAAGGCGCCGATCTCCTATGCCGCGCCGGCCATGGCCTGACCGGTTCGCGTCCAGACGCAGCTTGAAAATCAACGCCCCCGCTGGGTCTACCCGCGGGGGCGTTTACTGTGCGGACGGGGGCGATCCTGGCCTCGCTACCTCGCACCTCACTTCTCCCGTTCAGCATGAGAGGCGAGGCGTTCCAGCGCGCGCTTGAGCGTCGGGTCGTCAACGTCGGCGGCGCAGCTCGATAGCTCGTCGGCGGCCCGTGCGGGCAGGTGTCGGGTCTGTCGCGGCGGTACCTTGGCCGGGCGCACCGGGCGGACCTTGAAGTCGAAGCCGGTCACCGCGGCGAAGCCGGGCAGCTCGTGGAGCAGAGACAGCAGCCGTGACTGCTCGTAGCGCAGGCGCGTCAGCCAGACGGCGCGATCGGTGATCACCGTCAGTCGTCCCTCATGGAAGCCGCCGACGAAAAGATGCTCGCCGAGCTCACCGGGAAGATGGTCGCGCAGGTGCTGCTGGGCCTGCTCGATCAGCCGCGCCCGACGCATCAGGTTGCCCAGCTCTCCCCGGCCGTTCAGCACCTGGGTCATGGGCTGGGCTCGCCTTCGCTTAACCTTTATACTCATCAGCTTGATTCTCGGGGTTCGACCCGGGGTCGCGATCTGTCGACCGTCGCGTCGACGGCCTTCGAACGCATGAGCCTAGCATAGGCACGGGAGTCCCTCGACAGCATGGCCAGCCTTACCGCGCAGACAGCACCGGCAGCGCCCGTCGAGCCTGGCTCGGCGCCTCGCCGCATGCCGGAGCGTCGGCCGCCGGATCGCCGGCCGTCGGGCCGTCGTCCGCCTCGCTGGTGGCTGGCCGGCCTGCTGGTCGGTTGTCTGCTGCCGGCCGGGCTGTCACCGTTTGGCGCGGCGACGCCGGTCGAGCGCGTCATCCAGGTCTGCATCCTGGCGCCGGCACTGATCCGTGCCAGCTCGCGGCTCCAGGCGCGTCGCCGCGCCCGGCGTCGTTGGCCCTCCCGGCCGCTTTCCCACCGTGCCGGGCGTCTCGCGATCCGGCTGCCTCTCTTCGTTCCGCGGCAGCGGGCCGTGGCGGCCCACGATGTCCTGACCCGCCGTGGGCCGCCGCGGGTGTTTCTCGCCTGAACCATGACGAGCGGCCGGACGTGTGCCGGCCACAAGCACCCGCAGCAATGGACCCTTCATGATCAACAACCTGTTACGCAAGGTGGTCGGTTCCAAGAACGACCGCGAAGTGAAGCGCATGGGCCGCGCCGTAGCCCGCATCAACGCCCTCGAGAAAGACCTCGAGACCCTTGACGATGCCGCGCTCCAGGCGCGCACCGCCGAGTTCCGCGAGCGCCTGACCGCCGGCGAGACGCTCGAGGCGCTGCTTCCCGAGGCCTTCGCCACCGTGCGCGAGGCCAGCAAGCGCGTCATGGGCATGCGCCATTTCGACGTGCAGATGATCGGCGGTATTACCCTGAACGGCGGTCGCATCGCCGAGATGAAGACCGGCGAGGGCAAGACCCTGGTCGGCACGCTGTCCGTCTACCTCAACGCCCTGCCGGGCGAGGGCGTGCACGTGGTCACGGTCAACGACTATCTGGCGCGCCGCGACGCCGACTGGATGCGCCCCCTGTACGAATTCCTGGGGCTCACCGTTGGCACCATCTACGCCGGCCAGACGCCCGAGGAGAAGCGCGCGGCTTACGCCTGCGACATCACCTACGGTACCAACAACGAGTTCGGCTTCGACTACCTGCGCGACAACATGGCCTTTTCGCTGGAGGATAAGGTCCAGCGCGGGCTGCACTACGCCATCGTCGATGAGGTCGACTCGATCCTGATCGACGAGGCCAGGACGCCGCTGATCATCTCCGGGGCGGTCGACGAGAACACCGAGCTCTACAAGGTGGTCGATCGGCTGTCGCGTAACCTCGAGGTCTGCACCGACGAGGAAGACCCGGAGAGCGGCGACTTCACCCTCGACGAGAAGCAGAAGCAGGTCGAGCTCACCGAGGGTGGCCACCATAAGGTCGAGCAGCTGATGCGCGGCGAAGGCCTGCTGGGCGAGGAAGATTCCCTCTACGCCGCCCAGAACCTCAACCTGCTGCAGCACATGCACTCGGCGCTGCGTGCCCGACACCTCTACCAGCGTGATGTCGACTACATCGTCAGCGACGGTCAGGTGGTGATCGTCGACGAGCATACCGGCCGCTCCATGCCGGGCCGACGCTGGTCCGAGGGCCTGCACCAGGCGGTCGAGGCCAAGGAGGGCGTGACGGTCCAGCGCGAGAGCCAGACGCTGGCCTCCACCACCTTCCAGAACTACTTCCGCCTCTACGACAAGCTGTCCGGCATGACCGGCACCGCCGACACCGAGGCCTTCGAATTCCGCCAGATCTATGGCCTGGACGTGGTGGTGATTCCCACCAACAAGCCGCTGGCGCGCAAGGACCAGAACGACCTCGTCTACCTCAGCGCCGAGGAGAAGTACGAGGCGATCATCGAGGACGTCAAGGTCCAGACCGAGGCCGGTCGCCCGGTGCTGGTGGGTACCGCCTCCATCGAGACCTCCGAGTACCTGGCCGAGCTGATGAGGCGGGCGGGCATCTCCTTCAACGTGCTCAACGCCAAGCAGCACCAGAGCGAGGCCCAGATCATCGCCCAGGCCGGCCGCCCCGGCGCCATCACCATCGCCACCAACATGGCCGGCCGCGGTACCGACATCGTGCTGGGTGGCAACTGGGAGGCCGAGGCCGCGCAGCTCGAATCGCCTAGCGAAGCGCAGGTTGAGCGCCTCAAGGCCGAGTGGCAGGAGCGCCACGAGGCGGTACTCGCCGCCGGCGGCCTGCACGTGATCGGCTCCGAGCGCCACGAGTCGCGGCGCATCGACAACCAGCTGCGCGGCCGCTCCGGTCGCCAGGGCGACCCGGGCTCGACCCGCTTCTTCCTGTCGCTGGAAGACAACCTGATGCGGCTGTTCGGCTCCGAGCGCGTGCAGAAGCTGATGCAGGCCTTGGGCCTGGAGCGCGGCGAGGCGATCGAGCACAAGATGGTCTCCAACGCCGTGGAGCGCGCCCAGAAGAAGGTCGAGGGCCGCAACTTCGATATCCGCAAGCAGCTGCTCGAGTACGACGACGTGGCCAACGACCAGCGTCGCGTCATCTACGAGCAGCGCAACGAGATCCTCGCCGCCGACGACGTCTCCGAGAACGTCATCGGCATCCGCGCCGAGGTGCTCGACGAGGCGATCAGTGCCTTCGTGCCGCCCCAGAGCCTGCCGGAGCAGTGGGACCTGGCCGGCCTGGAGGATCATCTCAAGACCGAGTTCAACCTCGAGGCCCCGGTGCAGCAGTGGGCCGAGGACGACCAGCGCTTCCACGAGGAGCAGCTGCGCGAGCGCCTGCAGGAAATGCATCGCCAGGCCTATGAAGACAAAGCCGAGATCGCCGGTGCCGATTTGATGCGCCGCTTCGAGAAGCAGGTGATGCTGCAGGTGCTGGATACCCGCTGGAAGGAACATCTGCAGTCCATGGACCACCTGCGTCGGGGCATCCATCTGCGCGGCTACGCCCAGAAGAACCCCAAGCAGGAGTACAAGCGCGAGTCCTTCGAGCTGTTCCAGACGCTGCTGACCAACATCAAGTCCGACGTCACCCGTATCCTCAGCCACGTGAAGGTACGTCAGCCCGAAGAGGTCGAGGCTCTGGAGCAGCAGCGTCGCGAGTCGTTGGAGCGCGAGAAGGCTGCTGCGGCCAGCCGTCACGATGCGCCCGAGGGGCCCGCCGACGCCGAGCAGGCCGCCGCGGCCGCGCCGGCCGGTGAGGCGCGCCCCCAGCGCCGCGAGGGTCCCAAGGTCGGACGCAACGATCCGTGCCCCTGCGGCTCGGGCAAGAAGTTCAAGCAGTGCTGCGGCAAGCTGAGCTGACGAGGGACGAGGCGTGAGGAGTAGGGAGTAAGGCGTAAGGCGTGAGGAGTAAGGAGTAAGGATTCGGGTGCCGGCCATACTGCGGACACCTCGCCCCTCGCCCCTCGCCCCTCACACCTCACACGTGTTTTCCTCGAACCGAATTCATACAGGAGACAGACGATGGCAGTGGGCCCAGCAAGCTTTCCGGATATGCCGGTGATCGACGGGGTGCGCCTGGGCACGGCCCGCGCGGGGATCAAGACCGCCGATCGCCGCGATCTGGTGGTGATCGAAGTGCCCGAGGGTGCCGCCGTGGCGGGCAGCTTCACCCGCAATGCCTTCTGTGCCGCCCCGGTGACCGTGGCCCGCGAGCACCTGGCGGCTTGCACCCTGCACGGCGAGGCGCCGCGCTATCTGGTGGTCAATACCGGCAACGCCAATGCCGGCACCGGCGAGATTGGCCTGCGCGACGCGCGGGCCACCTGCGATGAGCTGGCCGGCCTGGCCGGGGTACAGTCTTCCCAGGTGCTGCCGTTCTCCACCGGCGTGATCGGCGAGACGCTGCCCATGGATCGCCTGCTGGCCGGGTTGCCCGAGGCGCTGCGCGGCCTCGATGGCAGCGCGGCGGGCTGGGCCGCGGCAGGCGAGGGCATCCTCACCACCGATACCCGGCCCAAGGGTGCCAGTGTGAGCTTTCAGCTGGGTGACGAGACGGTCACCCTCAATGGCATCAGCAAGGGCTCGGGCATGATCAAGCCCAACATGGCTACCATGCTGGCCTTCGTGGCCACCGATGCGGCCGTCGCACCGGCGCTGCTGGACGAACTGCTGCGCGAGAGCGTGGACCGCTCGTTCAACTGCATCACGGTGGACGGCGACACCTCGACCAACGATGCCTGCATGCTGATCGCCACCGGCCGCGGCGCGGCTATCGACGACGACGAGCGCCTGGTGGCGTTCCGCGAGGCGCTCGAGCGGCTGATGATCGAGCTGGCTCAGGCCATCGTGCGCGACGGCGAGGGCGCCACCAAGTTCGTCGGCCTGCGGGTCGACGGCGCAGTGACGCGCCAGGAAGCGCTGGACGTGGCCTTCACCGTGGCACATTCGCCGCTGGTCAAGACCGCACTGGCCGCCAGCGACGCCAACTGGGGGCGTATCCTCGCCGCCGTGGGGCGGGCGCCGGTGGCAGACTTCGACGTCGAGCGCGTGGTCATCGACCTGGGCGACGTGCGCCTGGTCGAGCACGGCGGCCGCGCCGACGGCTATACCGAGGAAGCCGGCAGTGCGGTCATGGCCCAGGAAGAGATCGCGATTCGCATCGACCTGGGCCGTGGCGAGCGCAGCGCTACCGTCTGGACCACGGATCTGACCCGGGAATACGTCGCCATCAACGCCGATTACCGCAGCTGAGCGCCGCGGGGCAGCGCCGCGCCCGGACCGTATCAAGAGAGCAATCCTCCGCGGCATCGCCGCGGGGACAAGTGGGATAAGGTGAATGAACGCAATGGTGAAGAGAAGGGTGCATGTGGCGGCCGCCGCCATCATCAGTGCCGACGGTCGTGAGGTGCTGCTCGCCCGGCGCCCGTCCAACGTCGATCACGGCGGCCTCTGGGAATTTCCCGGCGGCAAGCTGGCGCCCTATGAAACGGGCCTCGAGGCCCTCAAGCGTGAGCTGCACGAGGAGCTTGGGGTGGAGATCCGTCGCGCTCAGCCGCTGATCCGCATCCACCACGAGTACACCGACAAGCATATCCTGCTGGATGTCTGGCAGGTCCACGACTTCGCCGGAGAGCCCTTCGGTCGTGAGGGTCAGGCGGTGCGCTGGGTGCCGATGAACGAGCTGTTCAACTATCCCTTCCCGGCGGCCAACGTGCCGATCCTGCGCGCGGTGATGCTGCCCACCGAGTATCTGATCAGCGGTGAGGAAGAGGACGAGGCGGTGTTCCTGACGCGTCTGGAGCGGGCATTGGTCGAGGACAATGTGCGCCTGGTGCAGCTGCGGGCCAAGGACCTGGACCGCGAGGCCTATCTGGCCCGGGCCGAGCAGGCCCTGGCGGTATGCCGCCGTCACGGGGCGCGGCTGATGCTCAACGGCGAGCCCGAGCTGCTCGACGAGGTGGACGCCGACGGCATCCACCTGACCAGCGCACGGCTGATGAGCCTCGATCGTCGTCCGCTGCCCGAGGGCAAGTGGCTCTCCGCCTCGACCCACGATCGCGAGCAGCTGGACCAGGCCCATCGCGTCGGCTGCGACTTCGCGACCCTGTCACCGCTGCGCACCACGCCTTCACATCCGGAAGTGGCGCCGATCGGCTGGCACGACTTCCAGCAGCTGGTCGAGCATGCCGGCATGCCGGTGTTCGCGCTGGGCGGCATGACCCGCTTCGACGCCAACCATGCCCGTGCCGTGGGCGCCCAGGGCATCGCCTCGATCCGCGATTTCTGGAAGTAATCGGCGCCGAGCGACAAGCGCCGAGCTACAAGAAACCCCGAAGGCCCTGGCCTTCGGGGTTTCTTTTGCTTCGGGTGGTTTCATGCTGCTGACTTGCAGCTTGCAGCTTGCAGCTTGCAGCTAGTCCCGATAGCGTCTCGTAAGATCCCCATAGGCGTCGACGCGCCGGTCGCGCAGGTAGGGCCAGAGGCGGCGGACCGACTCGCCGCGCTCCATGTCCAGTGTCACCAGCAGCCGTTCGGCCTGCTGGCCGGCGTGGGCCAGCAGTTCGCCCTGGGGGCCGCAGATGAAGCTGCCGCCCCAGAAGTCGATGCCGGGGCCGACGCCGGAGTGGTCGCTTTCATGGCCGACGCGGTTGGCGACCATGACCGGCAGGCCGTTGGCCACCGCATGGCTGCGCTGGATCAGGGTCCAGGCGTCCTGCTGACGGGCCTGCTCGTCGTCATCGTCCTGCGGATCCCAGCCGATGGCGGTGGGGTAGAGCAGCAGGTCGGCGCCGGCCGTGGCCATCAGGCGCGCGGCCTCGGGATACCACTGATCCCAGCACACCAGCACGCCGAGCCGCCCGACCGAGGTGTCGATGGGCGTGAAGCCTTCGTTGCGGGCCGGGTCGTGATCGCCCGGTGTGAAGTAGAACTTCTCGTAGAAGCCCGGATCGTCGGGGATGTGCATCTTCCGATACTGGCCGACGCGGCCGCGGGCGCCGTCATAGACCACGGCGGTGTTGTGGTAGAGCCCCGGGGCGCGGCGCTCGAACAGCGAGCCCACCAGCACGATGTCGAGCTCGGCGGCGAGGGCCGCCAGTCGCTGGCCGGTGGGGCCGTCCAGCGGCTCGGCCAGGTCGAACAGCGCGGTGTCCTCGAACTGGCAGAAGTAGTGGGTGGCGTGCAGTTCCTGCAGCATCACCAGCTGGGCACCGGCGCCGGCCAGCTCGCGGATGCCGGTCTCGCTCTCGGCCAGGCTTCTGGCCTTGTCGGGCCAGGCCGGCTGCTGGACCAGGCCGACCTTGAGGGTGCGGGTCATGATGTCTCTCCTTCATGGCGGCAAGCCCCGGCCAGGGTGCCGCGGGGCAGCTGCATGGTCAGGCAGTGCAGGCTGCCATGCTGGCGGATCACGGTGCTGCAGTCGATGGGCACGATGTCACGCTCCGGGAAGGCCTCGGCCAGGGCCGCGAGAGCGCGGGCGTCGGCGGCATCGCCGTAGACGGGCGCCAGCACCGCACCGTTGATGATCAGGAAGTTGGCGTAGGTGGCCGGCAGGCGGTGACCGTCCTCGGGGTCGAAGCAGGGCGCGGGCCAGGGCAGCGGGATCAGCCGGTAGGGCTCTCCGTCGGCGCGGCGCAGCGTGCGGAGCTCGTTCTCCATGGCGGCCAGCGCCGGATGGTGCGGGTCGGTGTCGTCGTCGCAGCGCACGTAGGCGATGGTCTGCGGATCGCAGAAGCGCGCCAGGGTGTCGACGTGGCTGTCGGTGTCGTCGCCTTCCAGGTGGCCCTGGGCCAGCCACAGCACCCGCTCGACGCCGAGCTCCTGGGCCAGCCGCGTCTCGATGGCGGCCCGGTCGAGGTGCGGGTTGCGGTTGTCGTTGAGCAGGCAGGCCTCGGTGGTCAGCAGCGTGCCTCGGCCGTCACTCTCCAGCGCGCCGCCCTCGAGCACCAGGTCATGGGAGACCAGCGGCGCGGCGAAGACGCCGGCCGTGGCGAGCCGGCGGGTCAGGCTGTTGTCGCGGCTGGCCGGGAACTTGCCGCCCCAGCCGGTGAAGACATAGTCGAGCAGCACGGGCTCGCCGTCGCGCTCGACGGTGAGCGGCCCGTGGTCCCGGGCCCAGGTGTCGTCGGCCTCGGCGACGACGAGGTGCAGGCGCTCGGCGGGCACGCCGCGGTGGCGCAAGGCCTTGGACAGCCGGATGCGGGTGGCATCGTCCGGCACGGCGATCAGCACCGGCTGGTAGCGGGCGATGGCCACCGCCAGGGTCTCGAGCGTCGCCTCGATGCGCTCGAGCAGCGGCGCCCAGTCGCTGTCGGGACCCGGCCAGGTCAGTTGCACGGCATCCTGGGGATGCCATTCGGGGAGCAGGCAGACGGCCATGGCAGGCCTCCTCGATGTAGGAATCCGGCGCAATGTAGGGGGCGCCGCGGCGGGATGCAAGCCCGGCGCGAGTGTCCACCGGGTAAGGTGCAGCGATCGTGCAAGCCAGGCCGCCCCCGATGCAGGGGCGGTCAAAAACACGTACCATGAGCGCCCGCTGACAAGGAACGCTCATATGCTGGATCGTCTGCCTCTCCTGATCGGGTTGCGCTACGTGCGGGCCAAGCGACGCAACCACTTCATCTCCTTCATTTCCCTGACCTCCATGCTGGGCCTGACGCTGGGCGTGGCGGTGCTGATTCTCGTGCTGTCCGTGATGAACGGCTTCGACCGCGAACTGCGCCAACGGGTGCTGGGCATGGTGCCCCACACCCGCATCGAGGTGCCCTCGGGGCTCACCGACTGGCAGCCTCTGGCCGATCGGCTCATGCAGCGCGATCACGTCATCGGGGCGGCGCCCTACATCCAGCAGCAGGGCATGTTCTCGGTGGGCGGGCGCAACAATGGCGCCCTGGTCACCGGTATCAAGCCCGACTGGGAAAAGCGCGTCTCGATCGTCGACGAGCACATGACCAAGGGCAGTCTCGATGACCTCAAGCCCGGCGAATGGAACGTCGTGCTCGGCTCGATGCTGGCGCGCCAGCTCGGCGTGACGGTCGGCGATCGGGTGACGCTGCTGGTGCCCGAGGCCTCGATCACACCGGCGGGCGTCTTTCCGCGGCTCAAGCGCTTCACCGTCAGCGGCATCTTCAGCGTCGGCGCGGATCTGGATGCCAGCCTGGCCTATGCCAACATCGCGGACATGCAGACCCTGGCGCGCATGGGCGACGCCGTGGGCGGGCTGCGCCTGGAGCTCGATGACCTGTTCCAGGCCGGCAGCGTGACGCGCGCGATCATCGACGACCTGGGGCCGGGCTATCGCGGGCTGGACTGGACCTACACCCGCGGCAACCTGTTCCAGGCGATCCAGATGGAGAAGCGCATGATCGCGCTGCTGCTGACGGTGATCATCGCCGTGGCGGCCTTTAACATCGTCTCGACCCTGGTGATGGTGGTCACCGACAAGCACGCCGACATCGCCATCCTGCGCACCATCGGCGCCACGCCGCGCTCGATCATGGGCATCTTCATGGTCCAGGGGCTGGCGATCGGGGTGATCGGCATTCTGATCGGGGTGGGGCTCGGTATCCTGCTGGCGCTGTCGGTCTCCGATATCCTGGCCTTCATCGAGTCGACCTTCGGGGTGCATTTTCTCGATGCCAACGTCTACTTCATCAGCGAGCTGCCCTCGCAGCTGCTGTGGTCCGACGTCGGCCAGATCGTCGCCGCGGCCTTCGTGCTGACCTTCCTGTCGACCCTCTACCCGGCCTGGCGTGCGGCCCGGGTGCAGCCCGCCGAGGTGCTCCGCTATGAATGATCCTGCCATGACCCGGAACGTTGCCCGCAATGCCGAGCAGCGAGACGTGATGCTGGCCTGTGACGGTCTGACCCGGATCTACCGCGAGGGCCCGCGCGATCTCACCGTGCTCGATGACCTGGCCCTCGAGGTGCGCGCCGGCGAGCGGGTGGCGGTGGTCGGCAGCTCCGGCTCCGGCAAGACCACGCTGCTCAACCTGCTGGGCGGGTTGGATCACCCCAGCCACGGCGAGGTGCGCATCGCCGGGCAGGCGCTGCACGAGCTGGGCAACGCCGCTTTGGGGCGTTTTCGCAACCGGCACATCGGTTTCGTCTATCAGTTCCACCATCTGCTCGCCGAGTTCACGGCGCTGGAAAATGCCGCGCTGCCGCTGATCGTGCGCGGCCAGCGCAAGAAGGCGGCCGAGGCCAAGGCGCTCAAGCTGCTGGAACGGGTGGGGGTGGGCGAACGCGCTGCGCACAAGCCGAGCGAGCTCTCCGGCGGCGAACGCCAGCGGGTGGCCATCGCCCGGGCGCTGGTCACCGACCCGAGCCTGGTACTGATGGACGAGCCCACCGGCAACCTCGATCAGACCACCGCGGCAAGCATCCTGGCGCTGATGGACGAACTCTCTTCCAGTGCCGCCTGCGCCTTCGTCATCGTGACCCACGACACGGGGCTGGCCGCCCATCAGGATCGGGTGCTGCGCCTCGACGCCGGGCGCTTGACGCCGGCGTCCTGACGCTTTCGTCTTCCGACCTTCCGCCTTCCTTTCTCAGGCGCGGTTGTCCAGCCGATCCCGGCGGCGCCGCGCCCTTCGCTTCCAGCTGCGCGACACCTGCCAGCGCCACGCCAGGCGAATCGTCAGGCTGCCCAGCACGCCCGCCAGAATCGCCGCGACCAGGGAACCTGCCGCCAGGGCCGGCAGTGCCTCGAGCATCTGCTCGGCGATCCACTCGGTCGAGAGGTGGGCCGGCGCGGCCTGTGCCGGCAGGTTCAGCAGCCAGGCGCCGAGGCGATAGTTGCCATAGAAGATCAGCGGCATGGTCAGCGGATTGGTGATCCACACCAGCCCCACCGACAGCGGCAGGTTGGCGCGCAGCGACCAGGCGCCCAGCGCGGCCAGCGCCATCTGGAACGGGATGGGCAGCAGCGCGCAGAACAGCCCGACGAAGAAGGCGTTGGCGACGCTGCGACGCGACAGCATCCACAGCGAGGGATTGCCGATCAGGTGGCTCATGAAGCGCAGGGAGCGCTGGCGCCTGAGGGTCTCGGGATGGGGCAGGTAGCGCTGCAGGAGACGGCGCGGCATGACGACGGGCTCGCGGCTTCGATATGCGCGCTATTATCCATACAAGCCCGGTGTCTCGCCATGGCGTTGGTCAACGCGGTGACGCCGAGTCGTCGTTGCTCGCCGCTCGGCGGGCGATTCGATCAGGGATGACGTCATGGCAACAGGACTGGCCCTGCCGCTCGCGCTGGCGGCCCTGGTCGGGGCCTTGATCGGCGCGTCGGAAGGCGCTCTCGCCACTGCCTGGCCTCAGCTGCTGGGGTTGGCGCTGCTGATGGCGCTGGCGGCCGCGCGCTGGCGGCTCGTGCTGCTGACGGCCGTAATCGCGCTGGTCGCCGCTCAGCTTTGGGCGATGCGCGACGGTGAGCTGCCCGACGGCCTCAGCCGCCGTGACCTGGTGGTGGAAGGGCGGCTGACGGCCGTTTCACGCGAAGCTGGCCTGGCGCGCCTGGCCCTGTCGGTGGACGATTGCCATCCGCGAGCGGACGACCTGCCCCGCTGCGATGGCCTGGCCAGGATTCGTCTGAGCGCCTATGAAGCCCCGCCCATGGGAGCCGGGGAGCGCTGGCGCTTGAGCGTGCGTCTGCGTCCGCCGGCCGGCTTCGCCAATCCCGGGGCCTTCGACTATCGCGCCTGGCTGTGGCGCGAGGGCATCCAGGCCACCGGCTACGTGCGTCAGTCGCCGCCGCCGGTACGCCTCGAGGCGGCCGGTGGCTCGGTCCGTCGATGGGCGCTGGCCCGACTCGACGAGCGTGATCTGCCCCCGCGTACGACGCGCTGGCTGGCGGCGCTGACCCTGGGCGCCGGTGAACGGCTGAGCGACGACGACTGGGAATTGCTCAATGCCAGCGGCACCACCCACCTGATGGTCATCTCCGGGCTCCACGTCGGCCTGGTGGCCGGCGTCGTGCTGTGGCTGGCGCGCGGGTTGGCCCGACTCGCCTCGCCGGGAGGCTGGCGCATGGCCATCTGGCCCTGGTGGGCCGCCGGCACGGCGGCGGTGGCCTATGCCGGGCTGGCCGGCCTCGAGCCGCCGGCGATGCGGGCGATGATCATGGTGCTGGTGGGGCTGTGGGTGGCCAGCGGACGCCATTCGCCGGGGCCTTGGCAAGCCTGGTGGCTGGCCCTGGCGCTGGTGGTGATGCTCGACCCGCTGGCGGTCTGGCGTCCCGGCAGCTGGCTCTCCTTCGGCGCCGTGGCGCTGTTGATCCTGATCTGGCAGGGCAGGCCCCGGCCGCAAGGATGGCGCGGCTGGCTGTGGGCGCTCCTGCGCAGCCAGCTGCTGCTGGCCCCGGTGATGGCTGGCGCGGTGCTGCTGGCCTTCGATCGTCTCGCGCCGGCGGCGCCGCTGGTCAATCTGGTGGCCGTGCCGCTGGTGGGCAGCGTGATGGTGCCGCTGGGGCTGGCGGGCTGGGCATTGGCCTGGGCGCCGCCGCTGGCCGGCGCCGTCTGGGGGCCGTTCGGCATGCTCGTCGAGGGCGTGGCCGCCGGGCTGGCGCTGGCGGTGCGGCTCGCGCCGCTGTGGCAGCCCTCGACGGTCGTGGCCGAGGCACTGGGCACGGCGCTGATCCTGATCGGCCTGCTGTGGGCGCTGCCGGGCCTGGCCGGTCGGCTGCGCCTGGCCGGCACGGCGCTGCTGGCGCTGGGCGCCTGGTGGGCGTCTCCCGTACTGCCGGTGCCCGGCGAGCTGCGCGTGCGCGTCCACGACGTGGGGCAGGGCCAGCTGGTGGCGCTGCGCACCACTCACTACCGGGCGCTGATCGATACCGGCCCGCGGTTTGCCTCCGGTTTCATGCCGTTGGCCACGCTGTGGCCGGATGGGCAGCGCTTCGACGACGTCATCGTCAGCCACGGCGACCGCGATCATGCCGGCGGCCTCGCGGCGCTGATCGAGGACCATGCGGTCGGGCGCTATCTGGCACCGCCGGGCAGCGTGCTGCCGGTGGCGGCAGAGCCCTGCGTGGCCGCCCGTCGATGTCGAGGGTCTGTCCGACAATGACCGCTCCTGCGTGCTGCTGATCACCGCGGGCGAGCAGCGTCTGCTGATCACCGGCGATGCCGGCGTGCGGGTGGAGCATGAACTCGCGGCGCGCATCGGCGGTCCCATCGACGCGCTGGTGGCGGGGCATCACGGCAGCGCGACCAGCTCCAGCCCCGGTTTCTTGGCCGCCGTCCGACCCCGGCAGGCGATCTTCAGTGCGGGGCGGGACAGCCGCTTCGGCCATCCGGCGGCGGTCGTGGTGCGGCGCTTCCGGCGCCTGGGCAGTTGCCTATGGAACACGGCCGAAGACGGTGCCGTGACCCTGTGGCTGGGCGGTCGCGACCGGGTCGAGTCCGCGCGCCCGACGGCCTGGCGGCGCGGCGGTGTCGGAGGCGGGTGCCTTGCGTTAGAATCGCCTGCATCGATGCCGGCGGCGCCGGTGACGTCGCAAGGGAGGTGACCCCATGACCATGATGGAGGCCCTGATTGCCGGGGGCTGGCTGATGCTGCCGCTGCTCGGCTGTTCGCTGGTGGCGGTGGTGATCGTCGTCGAGCGCCTGTGGGCGCTGCGCGCGTCGCGCATCGCCCCGACGGGGCTCGGCGAGGAGGTCTGCTCGCTGGTGGCGCGTGGCCAGGTCAACCTTTACTGGCTGGAGAGCCATTCCCCGCTGGGCGGGGTGCTGGCGGCGGGGCTGCGCAACGCCCGGCTCGGCCATGAGCAGGTGCGGGCGCGCCTGCAGGAGGCCGCCACCGCGGTAGTGCATGACATGGAGCGCTTCCTAAGCCCGCTCGGCACCATCGCCTCGATCACGCCGCTGATCGGCCTGCTGGGCACCGTGGTCGGCATGATCGAGGTGTTTGCGGTGATCGTCTCGAGCGACGGCGGCGAGCGTACCGCGGATCTGGCCGGCGGCATCTCCCAGGCGCTGGTGACCACCGCCGCGGGCCTGACCGTGGCGATTCCCGCGCTGATGTTCCACCGCTATTTCCAGCGGCGGGTCGAGGACATCACGGTGCGGATCGAGGAGCAGGCCGGCCAGGTGGTGGAGTTCCTGGCCCATCATGACGGCGAGCTGACCCTGGCCGAACGCCACGAGCCGACGTCGGACGCGGCGCACCGCGAGGGTGACGAGCGCTTGCCGGCGGGAGGAGGGCGCCCATGAGGGTGCCGCGCCGGCGACGCGAGGCGGTGGAGGTCAACCTGACCCCGCTGATCGACGTGGTCTTCCTGCTGCTGATCTTCTTCATGGTCTCGACCACCTTCGAGACCCGACAGGCGCTGGAACTGGTGCTGCCCGAGAGCGTGACCGGCGTCGCTGCGGAGACATCGCCGGTCACCGTGGTGGTCACGCCCGAAGGCGAATATCGCCTGGACGGGCAACGCCTGTCGGCCAGCGAGCTGGCGTCGGCGCTGGCCGCGGCCGCGCCCCAGGCCCGCGAGCACGGCCTGGTGGTCGAGGCCGATGGCCGCGCCGCCCACGCCGACGTGGTGAGGGTGCTCGACCGCGCCGGCGTACTGAACATTCGGCGGGTGCGCATCGCCACCGCCGAAGCGACACACTCTGAAGCGGAGACACCGTGAGCGAACACTCGGGCTGGACCCTCTACAAGCGTCTGCTGGGCTATGTGAAGCCCCACTGGAAGGCCTTCGCCCTGGCCATCATCGGCTATGCCATCTACGCGGCGTCCAGCACGGCGCTGGCCGAGATGATGAAGCGGCTGATCGACGGCATCCAGAACCCGGATGCCGCCTTTCGCCTGATGCTGCCGCTGTTCGTGGTGGGCATGTTTGCGACCCGCGGGCTGGGTACCTTCCTCGGCACCTATTTCATGAGCAACGTGGCGCGCAACCTGGTTCACGCGCTGCGCTGCGACGTCTTCAACCACATGCTGCACCTGCCGGGGCGCTTCTTCGACGAGCATTCCTCGGGGCATCTGATCTCGCGGGTCACCTATCACGTCGAGCAGGTCACCGGCGCCGGCACCAAGGCGGTCACCATCCTGCTGCGCGAGGGGCTGTTCGTGATCGGTCTGGTGCTCTACCTGCTGTGGACCAGCTGGACGCTGACGCTGCTGTTCCTGGCCGTGACGCCGCTGATCGGCGGCGTGGTCAGCTACGCCAGCAAGCGCTTCCGGCTGATCTCGCGGCGCATCCAGCGCTCCATGGGCGACGTCACTCACGTGGCCTCCGAGGCGCTGTCCGGCTATCGGGTGGTGCGCACCCACGGCGCCGAGGCCTACGAGAAGGCCCGCTTCGCCGAGGCCAGCGAGGTCAACCGCCGCCAGAGCATGAAGGAGGCCCTGACCAAGGCCACCAGCACCCCGGTGATCCAGCTGCTGGTGGCGCTGGCGCTGGCGGCCCTGGTGTGGCTCGCCATGTCGCCGGCGATGCTGGACAACATGACGCCCGGCGAATTCGTCGCCTTCATCACCGCGGCGTCGCTGATGGCCAAGCCGGTGCGCCAGATCACCGAGATCAACGCCACCGTGCAGAAGGGCATCGCCGCCGCCGGCGAGCTGTTCGGGCTGCTGGACGTGCCGCCCGAGGACGACAGCGGCACCCGCGAACCGGGACGGCTCGACGGTCACGTGACCCTCGAAGGCGTGCGTTTTGCCTACGGTCCCGACCAGCCCGAGGTGCTCAAGGGCATCGATCTGGACGTGGCACCCGGCGAGATGATCGCCATCGTCGGCCGCTCGGGCAGCGGCAAGTCGACCCTGATGGGGTTGATGCCGCGCTTCTACCGGCCCACCGCGGGGCGGATCTGCCTCGACGGTGTGCCGCTCGAGGAATTCAAGCTGCTGCCCCTGCGGCGCAGCATCGCCCTGGTCTCCCAGCAGGTGACGCTGTTCAACGCGACCATCGCCGACAACATCGCCTACGGCATCGACGACCCCGATCCGCAGGCGGTCGAGGCCGCGGCGCGGGCCGCTCATGCCCACGAGTTCATCGAGCGTCTGCCCCAGGGTTACGCCACCGTGGTGGGCGAGAACGGGGTGATGCTCTCCGGCGGCCAGCGCCAGCGCCTGGCCATCGCCCGGGCGATCTTCAAGGATGCCCCGCTGCTGATCCTCGATGAGGCGACCTCGGCGCTGGACACCGAGTCCGAGCGCTATATCCAGGCGGCGCTCGAAGAGGTGTGCCGCGATCGCACCACCTTCGTCATCGCCCACCGCCTGTCCACCATCGAGCGCGCCGACCGCATCCTGGTGATGGAAGGCGGCGAGATCGTCGAGCAGGGCAGTCACGCCGAGCTGCTGGCGCGGGACGGGGCCTACGCGGCCCTGCATCGCCTGCAGTTCCAGGACGCCGAGACGGCATGAGCGGCGGCTTCGGCGAGCGCTGGCTCGAAGCCGCCTACGCCGGTGCGCCCTGGCTGTGGCCGCTGCGGCCGCTCGAGGCGCTCTATCGTCGTGCGATCGCGCGCCGCGCGCGGGCCTACGCGGAAGGACGGCGCCGGCCCTGGCGCGCCTCGGTGCCGGTGATCGTGGTCGGCAACATCACCCTCGGCGGCACCGGCAAGTCGCCGCTGGTGGCCTGGCTGGCGCGCCACCTCTCGGAGGCTGGCTGGCGGCCCGGCATCCTCTCGCGCGGCTACGGCGGCCGCGCCGATCGCTATCCGCTGCGGGTCGAGGCCGATACCCCGGCCTCGGCCTGCGGCGACGAGCCACGCATGCTGGCCGACCAGACCGGCGTGCCGGTAGTGGTGGACCCGAAGCGTCCGCGGGGCGCCCGCCGGCTGCAGGACGAGGGCTGCGATATCCTGCTCGCCGACGATGGCCTGCAGCATCTGCCGCTGGGGCGCGACCTGGAGCTGGTGGTGGTGGACGGCCGTCGCGGGCTCGGCAACCGGCGCTGCCTGCCGGCCGGGCCGCTGCGGGAGCCCGCCGAGCGGCTCGAGAGCGTGGATGCGGTGGTGGTCAATGGCTCGGCGCGCGAGGGCGTGCTCGACGACCGCTATCGCATGACCCTGGCGCCGGTGGGCTGGCGCCCGCTGGCAGGCGGCGAGCGGCGGCCGCTGACGCCGCTACCCTTCGCCGAACCGGTGCATGCCCTGGCCGGCATCGGTCGCCCGGCGCGTTTCTTCGAGACTCTCGAAAGCCTGGGCATCGCCCACTGGACCCACCCCTTCGCCGATCACCACCGCTTCACCGCCGAGGATCTGACCTTTGCGGACGGGCGCCCGCTGGTGATGACCGCCAAGGACGCGGTGAAGTGCCGTGACCTGCCGGCGGACGACGCCTGGGTGCTGGAGGTGGAAGCGGTGCCCGACCCCGATTTCGTCGCCTGGCTGGATGCGCGCCTGGCGACCCTGTGAATTCCGTGCGGCCGCCGTTCGTGCGGCCGTCGATAACGACCCTGGAGGCGTGAGAGATGGACAAGCAACTGCTGGCGATGCTGGTCTGCCCGCTGTGCAAGGGCAAGCTGGCCTACGACCGCGACGCGGCCGAGCTGGTGTGCCGCTATGACGGCCTGGCCTATCCCGTGCGCGACGGCATCCCGGTGATGCTGCCCGATGAAGCGCGCGCCATCGACGTGGACGAGAAGCTGCCGCCGTCGACCGGCGCCGAGGGCTGAGGAGGCAAGATGCAGGACTTCATCGCCGTGATCCCGGCGCGTTTCGCGTCGACCCGTCTGCCGGGCAAGCCGCTGCTCGACATCGCCGGCGAGCCGATGGTGGCCCACGTCTGGCGCCGCGCCGCGGCCAGCGCCGCCGGCCGGGTGGTGGTCGCCACCGACGATGCGCGCATCCGTGACGCCATGACGCCGCTGGGCGCCGAGGTGGTGATGACCCGCGACGATCATCCCTCCGGCACCGATCGGCTGGCCGAGGTGGCCGATACGCTGGGCCTCACCGATGATGCCGTGCTGGTCAACGTCCAGGGCGACGAGCCGCTGCTGCCGGCGACCCTGATCGACCAGGTGGCGGCGCGCCTGATGGATGATCCCGGCGCTTCGATCGCCACGCTGGCCGAGCCGATCGGCGACGTCGAGACGCTGTTCAACCCCAACGTGGTCAAGGTGGTGCGTGCGCTCTCCGGGCGGGCACTCTACTTCTCCCGCGCGCCAATCCCCTGGGACCGCGAGGCCTTCGCCGCGCGGCCCGAACTGCTCGAGACCGACGCCTGGCTGCGCCATATCGGCCTCTATGCCTACCGGGCGAGCTTCCTCGACGAGTATCGCCACTGGGCGCCGTCGCCGCTGGAACAGCTCGAACAGCTCGAGCAGCTGCGTGCGCTGCACCACGGCCATGCCATCCAGGTTGCCCTGTCCCGCGAGCCGCATCCGGCGGGCGTGGACACCGCCGAGGATCTCGCCCGGGTGCGCCAGATCCTTGGGCAGGAGCAAGGCCACGACGACAAGGGAGAGCGCTGATGAGAGTGCTGTTCGTCTGCCTGGGCAATATCTGCCGTTCGCCCACCGCGGAGGGCATGTTCCGCCGACATCTCGACCAGGCCGGTCTCGCCGGTCGGGTCGAGGTCGACTCCTGTGGCATCGGTCCCTGGCACGTGGGCAAGTCGCCCGACGCGCGCGCCCAGGCCGCGGCCGCCTCGCGCGGGCTCGATCTCTCCGGCCTGCGGGCCCGGCAGCTCGACGACGGCGATTTCGAGCGCTTCGACTACCTGCTGGCCATGGACCACGACAACCTGGCGGCGCTGGAGGCGCGTCGGCCGGCCGACAGTGCCGCTCACGTCGGGCTGTTCCTGGCCTTCGCCGGACTGCCCGACCGCGCCGTGCCCGACCCCTACTACGGCGGTGACGACGGCTTCGAGGAGGTGCTGGACCTGGTCGAGGCGGCGTCGCGCGGCCTCGTCGAGCACGTGAGGCGGCGCCTGGAGGAGGGCGCTTGAGCCTGGCCATCCTCGCCGACCACGATCTGACCGCGGCCAATACCCTGGGACTGGCCTGTCGCGGGGAACGCGTCGCCGCCCCGGCGACGGCCGCCGAGCTCACCGAGGCGCTGTCGCTGGCCCGGGAAGCCGGCTGGCCGACCCTGGTGCTGGGCGGCGGCAGCAACCTGATCCTGCCCGCCCGGCTGCCGGGGCTGGTCATCCGTCCGGCCATGCGTGACTGGTGGCTGGAGGAGGGCGACGGCGGCAGCGTGCGGGTGCATGCCGAGGCCGGCGTGATCTGGCACGAGCTGGTCATGGCCCTGGCCGCCCGTGGCCTCTGGGGGGTCGAGAACCTGGCGCTGATTCCCGGCCACTGCGGCGCGGCGCCGATCCAGAACATCGGCGCCTACGGCGTCGAGCTTGCCGAGCGCCTCGAGGCCGTGCACCTGGTGCATCTCGACGATGGCCGCGAGTCGGTGCTGACGCCCGACGAGTGTGCCTTCGGCTATCGCGACAGCGTGTTCAAGCACGCCCTGGCGGGGCGGGTGGTCATCACCCGGCTGGTGCTGCGCGTCTCGCGCAAGGCCGAGCCGCGCCTGGGCTACGGTGACCTGGCCAGCCGCGTGGGCCCGGCGTCCACGCCGCTCGAGGTGGCCGAAGCCGTGTGCGCGGTGCGGCGCGAGAAGCTGCCGGATCCGGCGCGGCTCGGCAATGCCGGCAGCTTCTTCAAGAACCCGGTGGTGTCGGCGGAGCGCGCGGCGTCGCTGCGCGAGGCGCACCACGACATGCCGAGCTTCCCGCTGGAGGACGGCCGGACCAAGCTGGCTGCCGGTTGGCTGATCGATCGCTGCGGCCTCAAGGGCTGGCGCGATGGTCCCTTCGGCGTCCACGACCGACAGGCCCTGGTGCTGGTGCATCACGGCGGCGGCGACGCGGCGGGGCTGCTGGCCTTCGCCGCGCGGGTCGCCGAGACGGTCGAGCGGCGCTTCGGCGTGACGCTGGAGCGCGAGCCGCGCCTGGCAACAGAGTAGGGACATCGGCGCTTCGGGTGCCTTCATTGGACGCCAAAGAAAACGCCCGTGGCCAATGGCCACGGGCGTTTTGTCTGGAGGCGGCTTGAGGATCAGCCCTGCTGGCTGTCCTGGCGCTTGGCCTCCTGCTCACGACGGCGGATTTCCCGCGGGTCGTTGTGGGCGCGGCGGCGACGACGCGGCGTCTCGGCCCTGGGCGCCTCGGCTTCAGCTTGTGCCTTGGGCGCTTCGGCCTTGGGCTCATCAGCTTTGGCCTCTGCCTTGGGCTGTTCGGCCTTGGCCTCTGCCTTCGGCTCCTCGGCTTTAGCATCAGCCTTGGGCTGCTCGGCCTTGGCCTCTGCCTTCGGCTCCTCGGCTTTAGCATCAGCCTTGGGCTGCTCGGCCTTGGCCTCTGCCTTCGGCTCCTCGGCTTTAGCATCAGCCTTGGGCTGCTCGGCCTTGGCTTCGGCCTTCTGGGCTTCCGGCTTGGCGTCAGCCTTGGGCTGTTCGGCCTTGGCCTTGGCCTCTGCCTTCGGCTCCTCGGCTTTAGCCTCAGCCTTGGGCTGCTCGGCCTTGGCTTCGGCCTTCTGGGCTTCCGGCTTGGCGTCAGCCTTGGGCTGTTCGGCCTTGGCCTCTGCCTTCGGCTCCTCGGCTTTAGCATCAGCCTTGGGCTGCTCGGCCTTGGCCTCGGCCTTCTGGGCTTCCGGCTTGGCGTCAGCCTTGGGCTGTTCGGCCTTGGCCTCTGCCTTCGGTTCCTCGGCTTTAGCGTCAGCTTTGGGCTGCTCGGCCTTGGCTTCGGCCTTCTGGGCTTCCGGCTTGGCGTTAGTCTTGGGCTGTTCGGCCTTGGTGTCTGCCTTCGGCTCCTCGGCTTTAGCCTCTTCCGGCTGTGCTTCGGCCTTGGCGGCTTCGGACTGCAGGCGCTGCTGCTCCGCCACGGACTCGGGGTTCAGGGCGTGCTGGCGGCGGCGCTGGCGCGGATTGTTGCGGGTGCGCTTGGGCTTGTCGCTCGCCTCGGCCTTGGCCGGCGCCTCGTCCTTGGCGGGAGCCGCTTGAACATCGCCCTTGGGTTGCTGAGGCTTGGCGTCCTGGGACTTGCCGCCTTGCGGCTTGTCGGACTGAGGCTTGGCCTCCTGGGGCTTGCGACCGCCCTGGTCCTTGCGCTCCTGGCCCTTGCCTTCCTGGGGCTTGCGATCCTCGGTCTGCTGGCGATTGTCGTCCTGGCGCTGGCTGCGACCGCGGCCGCCGCGGTTCTGGCCGCCGCTCTTCTCGCCTTTCTCTTGCCGTTCGGTACGGGGCTTGTCCTCGCCCTGACGCTGCGGCTTGGCGCTGCGTGACTCGTCGCGATTGTCACCGCGCTCCTGACGCTGACCGCCGCGGCGATTATTGCGCTGGCGACCGTTGCCGCCGCCGGAGCGATTATCGCTGGAGCGACCGCCTTCGCGGCGCTGTTGGCTGCGATCGTCGGAGCGGGCGGTGCCTGCCTGGCGCGGGGCCTGCTGGCCACTGCGCTCGGTTGGGCGCGATTGCGGGCCGGACGGAGCGGTCTCTTCGCCGCTCAGCAGGCGCGAGAAGCCCTTGACCAGGCGGCTCAGCACCCCGTCGCGGGCCGCCGGAACGGTCGTCGGTTTCGCCGCAGCGGCCGGCCGGGGCGCGGGCTTCTGCGCTGCCTTTTCAGCCGGCTTGGCCGGGGCGGCGGGTTCTTCCATCAGCGAGGCGGGGGCCGGCTCGTGATGTACCACTGTCTTGACCGCGGCCTCGTCGCGCTTGACCGGCTTGCCGAAGGCGGCCTCGGGCTCCTTGCCGACCTCGGTCTCAACGGGCAGCTCATGGCTGGGCGCGTGGGTGGTGCCTTCCTCGTCGACGTGGTCGTCGCGCAGGCGCTGGACGTCGTAGTGCGGAGTGTCCATGTCCGGATTGGGCAGCAGCACCACGCGCACGCCCTGGCGACGCTCGATGTCGGCCAGTACGGCGCGCTTCTCGTTGAGCAGGTAGGTGGCGACCGGGACGGGCAGGATGGCGCGGATCTGGGCGCTGCGCTCCTTCATCGCCTCTTCCTCGATCAGGCGCATGATCGACAGCGAGATGGAGCGCACGTCGCGGATGGTGCCCTGGCCATCACAGCGCGGGCAGACCACGCCGCTGGTCTCGCCCAGCGACGGGCGCAGGCGCTGGCGGGACATCTCCATCAGGCCGAAGCGGGAGATGCGGCCGATCTGCACCCGGGCGCGGTCGATCTTCAGGGCGTCGCGCACCCGATTCTCGACCTCGCGCTGGTTGCGCGCCGGCGACATGTCGATGAAGTCGATGACCACCAGACCGCCGATGTCGCGCAGGCGCAGCTGGCGGGCGATCTCGTCGGCGGCCTCGAGGTTGGTCTGCAGCGCCGTCTCCTCGATGTCGCTGCCGCGGGTGGCGCGCGCCGAGTTGATGTCGATGGAGACCAGCGCCTCGGTGTGGTCGATGACGATCGAGCCGCCGGAGGGCAGCTTGACCTCACGCTCGTAGGCGGTCTCGATCTGGGACTCGATCTGGAAGCGCGAGAACAGCGGCACCTCGTCGGCGTAGCGCTTGATCTTCTGCTGGTAGGAGGGCATCACCTGGCGGATGAAGCCCAGCGCCTCCTGGTGCACCTGTTCGCTGTCGATCAGCACCTCGCCGATGTCCTGGCGCAGGTAGTCGCGCATGGCGCGGATGATGACGTTGGACTCGCGGTAGATCAGGAAGGGCGCGGCGCGCTTGCCGGCTTCCTCGGTGATCGACTCCCAGACCTGGGTCAGGTAGTCGAGGTCCCACTGCAGCTCCTCGGGATTGCGACCGATGCCGGCGGTGCGCACGATCAGGCCCATCTTGTCGGGCACGGTCAGCTGGCTCATGGCCTCCTTGAGCTGAGCGCGCTCCTCGCCCTCGATGCGCCGCGAGATGCCGCCGGCGCGAGGATTGTTGGGCATCAGCACCAGGAAGCGGCCGGCCAGGCTGATGAAGGTGGTCAGGGCCGCGCCCTTGTTGCCACGCTCCTCCTTGTCGACCTGGACGATGACTTCCTGGCCTTCCTTGAGGACTTCCTTGATGCTGGGGCGCCCGGAGGGTTCCTTGAGGAAGTACTCGCGGGAGACTTCCTTCAGCGGCAGGAAGCCGTGACGCTCGGCGCCAAAATCGACGAAGGCCGCTTCGAGGGAGGGTTCCACGCGGGTGATCTTGCCGCGATAGATGTTGGCTTTCTTCTGTTCCCGGGCACCGGATTCGATGTCCAGGTCGTACAGGCGTTGTCCATCGACCAGAGCGACGCGCAGCTCTTCGGGCTGGGTCGCGTTGATGAGCATCCGTTTCATGTCGTCTCGCAAAATGGACGCGCCGGTGGGCGCCCATGGGCAATGACGAAGGCGAACCGCTGGGTGCTGCGTGCTTGTGCTCAGCGCATGTCGCGGAAGCGGAGCTGCGCCCGGCCGTGTCGGGGCCTGATGGTGGTGGCGGGCCGGCACGGCAAGATCATGTTGAGTACGGGGCGGAGGCAGGACGTGCTCTCGGTGGGTCTTAGTCGTTGCCCATCCGGTCCTGCGGTCACCGCCAACACCTGGCATTCATCGATTCGCCAACGCCGGCCTCCGGCACGATGTTGTACGTATCCCGTGATAGCCGCTCGCGGTTGGGTGCGAGGCGGGGCGGGCGTGGCGTTGTATCGCTTTACTGTCGGCGGCGGGACCTCGTGTGGGAGCGTCGTCGCGGCCTGATTTCGTCGTTCCGGCCTGCGTGTCTGTCGTGCAGGCGCCAAGCGGACGGTTCTGTCCATTGGAACGCCTCGGCAATATAACAGTAAAGGGGGTGCCCAGCAATTGGCGGCAGGACGCCGCACAGTGCGATAGAATGCGGCTTTTACGACGTTGGCAAGTGGAGAGCGGGATGACCGACGGCCGCGAGGTGCAATGGGTGGAAGTGACCGAGGGCCAGGTGGGTCAACGGGTCGACAACTTCCTGATCACGCGCATCAAGGGAGCGCCCAGGGCGCTCATTTACCGCATCGTGCGCAAGGGCGAGGTGCGGGTCAACAAGAAGCGCGTCAAGGCCGATACCCGGTTGGCGCTGGGTGACGTGGTGCGCATTCCGCCGCTCAAGCTCGCCCCGCGCGAGGCGGTGCGCGAGGTCAGCGACAACCTGCGCAATCTGCTGGCCGGCAGCGTGCTGCTGGAAGGGCGCGACTGGATGGTGCTCAACAAGCCGTCGGGGCTCGCCGTGCACGGCGGCAGCGGCGTCAAGATCGGCCTGATCGAGGCCCTGCGTCAGGTGCGCGAGGACCTGGACTTCCTCGAGCTGGTGCATCGGCTCGACCGAGACACCTCGGGCTGCCTGCTGCTGGCCAAGTCGCGTCCGGCGCTGTTGAGCCTCAACGAGTCGCTCAAGCGCCACGAGATGAGTAAACAGTACCTGGCGTTGGTGGCCGGCCGCTGGCCGGCGCGACGCGACTTCGTCAGCGCCCGGCTGGATCGCTTCGACGCCGGCAACGGCGAGCGGCGGGTGCGGGTCGACAGCGCCGGCAAGGTGGCGCGTACCCGCTTCGCGGTGCGCGAGACCTTCGCGCGGGCGACCCTGGTCGAGGCCGAGCCGATCACCGGTCGCACTCATCAGATTCGCGTGCACGCGGCCCATGCGGGGCATCCGCTGCTCGGCGACGACAAGTACGGCACCCGCGAGGGCGGGCGCATCGCCACTCAGCTGGGGCTGTCGCGGCTGTTCCTGCATGCGGCGTCGCTGACCTTTCCCGAGCCGACGAGCGGCAAGCCGGTGAAGATCCGCGCGCCGCTCGGCGAGACCCTCGACGGCGTGCTGGAAAGTGCCCGCAACGCCCGCTGACCCGGAGGCTGCATGCGTTATCGACTGATGATCTTCGACTGGGACGGCACCCTGATGGATTCGCTGGCGCGCATCGTCGCCTGCATGCAGGCCGCCGGGCGCGATATCGGCTGGGGCGAGCTGTCCGAGGAGGCGGTGCGCGACATCATCGGCCTGGGGCTGCCCGAAGCCATCGCCAAGCTGTGCCCGGGCATCGACCCCGAGCGCGCCGAGGCGCTGCGGCAGCGTTACGCCTATCATTTCGTGGAAGGCGACGTCACGCCGATGCCGTTCTACCCGGGCGTGGCCGAGGGGCTGGCCCGTCTGCGCGCTGCAGACGGCAGTCGCCTGGCGGTGGCCACCGGCAAGAGCCGTCGCGGGCTCGACCGCATCTTTCGCGAAGCCGAGTGCGGGCACTGGTTCCACGCCAGCCGCACCGCCGACGAGACGCTCTCCAAGCCGCATCCGCGGATGCTCGAGGAGCTGCTCGATGAGCTCGGGGTGCCGGTCGAGGAGGCGGTGATGATCGGCGATACCGAGTACGACCTGGAGATGGCCCGGGCGCTGGGCATGGACCGGATCGCCGTGACCTATGGCGTGCACGCGCCCGAACGTCTGGCCCTGAGCCGCCCGGTGTTCACCGCCGATGCCTTTCCCGAGCTGATCGACTGGCTGCACGACTGACCGCCACCTGCCCTTCAAGAGGAGTGATGTCATGGAAGACGATCGACGCGACGACTGGACGCAGGGTCCCGAGCTCAGCGCCGAACAGGCCCGGGAAGCGCAGCGTCGGCGCGAAGGGGATGAGACGCCGCAGGCGAGCGATGAAGACGCCGAGACGCTGCGCGAACGGCAGCGCCTCGCCCAGCAGGCGATGCTCGACCGCTGGATCGATGGTGTGCTGGTCGAGCAGCGTCGATCGCGGCGCTGGAAGCTGTTCTTCCGCTTCCTGTTCGCCTTGCTGATCCTGGCCTCGCTGTCCACCACGCTCTACGGGCTGTTCGTGGTGCCGGGTGCGACCAGCGCCGCCGGTCCGCACCTGGGTATCGTCCAGGTCGAGGGCGTGATCGATGGCGACGCCCGAGCCAGCGCCGAGCGCGTCATCGAGGGCGTGCAGCGCGCCTGGAAGGCACCGGGCGCCGAGGCGGTGGTGCTGCATATCGACAGCCCCGGCGGCAGTCCGGTGCAGTCGCAGCGCATCTATGACGAGCTGATGCGCCTGCGCGTGCAGGGCGACAAGCCGATCATCGCCGTGATCGAGGACATCGGCGCCAGCGGTGCCTACTATATCGCTTCGGCGGCCGACGAGATCGTCGCCGCGCCGGCCAGCCTGGTGGGGTCGATCGGGGTGATCAACGCAGGCTTCGGCTTCAAGGAAGCGCTCGAGCGTCTGGGGGTCGAGCGCCGGGTGTTCACCGCTGGCGATAACAAGGCCTTCCTCGATCCCTTCTCGGACATTTCTCCCGAGCAGCGCGACTTCTGGCAGCGGGTGCTGGCCACGACCCATCGCCAGTTCATCGATGACGTCAAGGCCGGGCGCGGCGATCGGCTGGCCGACGACGAGCGGCTGTTCAGCGGTCTGATCTGGACCGGCGAGCAGGCACTCGATCTGGGGCTGGTGGACGAGCTGGGCAGCCTCGACACCCTGGCGCGGGAGCGGCTGGAGACGCCGCGCACCCAGGATTACACGCCGCAGCTCGATCCGTTCGAGCGCCTGGCGCGGCGCTTCGGTCGTGTCGCCGCCGAGTGGGTCGGCGTGCCCCAGGCCGCCTCGCCGCTGCGCTATCAGATTTACTAGCCGGATCAAGCGTAGCAAGGCGCCTCTCGCCCCTTGCTACGCTTGCCTCGCACCTCGCACCTCGCACCTCGCACCTCGCACCTCGCACCTCGCACCTCGCACCTCGCACCTCGCACCTCGCTCAGCCCAGCGGATCCAGCCCGGCCTCTCGCAGCAGTTGGCAGAGGCGAATCAGCGGTAGCCCGATCAGCGTATTGGGGTCGTCGCCCTCGAGGCGCTCGAACAGGGTGATGCCCAGGCCTTCCATGCGGAAGCTGCCGGCGCTGTCCAGCGGCCGCTCGCGCTCGACGTAGCGGGCGATCTCGGTCTCGCTCAGCTGGCGGAACACCACGTCGTAGCGCTCGTGGCAGACCCGATGGCTGGCGTTGCGCGTGTCGATCAGCGCCAGCCCGGTCAGGAAACTGACCCGATGGCCCGAGAAGCGCGCCAGCTGGGCGCGGGCGGCGGCCTCGTCGGCGGGCTTGCCCAGCGCTTCGCCGTCGAAGACCGCCACCTGATCGGAGCCGATGATCAGGTGATCCGGCCAGTCGGCGGCGAGCCGCTCGGCCTTGGCCAGCGATAGCCGATGCACCAGCGCGCGGGGCGTTTCGCCGGAGCGGGGCGTCTCGTCGATGTCCGGGCTCTCCCAGGCGCAGGGAAGTGCCAGTCGGTCGAGCAGCTGGCGGCGAAAGCGAGAGCTCGAGGCGAGCACCAGGCGTGGCATGGCAGGTTCCTTACTTGGCTGGATCGGGGCGGCCGGAGCCGCGATGGGAGGGCATTGTAACCCCGAACCCCGAGGGCTTTGACAGGGGGGAGGGGAGTGCCTATCATTGCGCGCCTATGTTGACCTCACATCTCCCAGGCAGGGTCGAGCCGTACAAGCTCGCGACTCATGCCGAACATCTCGAAGGCCTGGTGGCGCTGGGCGATATGCCGCGTCTTGCCGAAGAGGCTGGCGCGCAGGACGGTCATGCCCAGGTATGGCTGGATTTCGCCATCGACGCCCAGGGACGTCGGGAGATTCGCGGTCGCCTGACGGCCGAGCTGCAGCTGCTGTGTCGTCGCTGCCTCTCGCCCATGCCGCAGGCGGTCGAGAGCGAATTTCTGCTGGGGATGGTCACCAGTGATGCCCTGGCAGCCGATCTGCCGAGCACCCATGAGCCGGTGCTGGTGGAAAACGAACAGCTGAACCTGCTGGCGGTGATCGAGGATGAGCTGATCCTCAGTCTGCCCCAGGTGGTTTACCACGACGAGGCTGACTGCGCGGTCTCGCGCGACCAGCTGAGCAGTGGGGACGGCGCCGAGCAGGCCTCGAGCGCGCCCTCGAAGAATCCCTTTGAGGTGCTCAAGCAGCTCAAGGGCAAAACCTGATACTTCATCGATTCACTCTGGAGTGATATCTCATGGCAGTTCAACAGAACCGCAAGACCCGTTCCAAGCGCGGCATGCGTCGCAGCCACGACGCCCTGGCCGACAACAAGGCGCTGTCCCAGGACAAGGAGACCGGTACCACTCACCTGCGTCACCACGTCTCTCCGGACGGCTTCTACAAGGGTCGCAAGGTCGTCGACGCCTGAGGCGACGCGTCCCGAACGCCATGACGCTTGCCGCCCGCTGACATGCGGATTGCCGTCGATGCGATGGGCGGGGATCTCGGTCCCCGCGCCACCGTGGCCGGCGCGGCAAGCGCCGTCATGGCCGACCCCGGGCTCGAGATCCGGCTGTTCGGCCCCGCCGCACGGCTGGAGCAGGAGCTCTCCCGGCTGCCGCGGTCTCTCGCCGCGGCGTCGTCGCATCTGAGCATCGAGAACGCTGCCGCGGAGATTCGCCAGGACCAGCGTCCGGCCCAGGCGTTGCGCCACGGTCGCGACTCCAGTATGGCGGCCATGCTGACCTGCCTGGCGCGCGGCGAGGTCGAGGCCGGCGTCAGCGCCGGCAACACCGGTGCGCTGATGGCGCTGTCACGGCGCGAACTGGGAACGGTGGCGGGCGTGGCGCGCCCGGCGATCAGCACGGCCATTCCCACCGATCGGGAAGGGCGCTGCTATCTGCTCGACCTGGGCGCCAACGTCGATGTCGATGCCCGACGGCTGCTCGATTTCGCGCTGATGGGCGAGATCATGGCGCGCCACGTGGACGGGCTTGAGCAGCCACGCGTGGCGCTGCTGAATGTCGGCGTCGAGGGCACCAAGGGACCGTCGAGCGTGCAGCAGGCGGATCGGATGCTGCGCCGCGTGCGCGGCATGCGCTATATCGGCTTCATCGAGGGCGACGGGATCTTCGCCGGTGAGGCCGACGTGGTTGTGTGCGACGGTTTTGTCGGCAATGCCGTGCTTAAGGCCAGCGAGGGGCTGGCGAAGATGCTGGTGCGGCGGGTCCAGGCGACCTTCGAGGCGCACTGGACCAGTCGCCTGGTCGGTGCGCTGGCGCGCCCGGCGCTGGCCCGCCTGCGTCGGGAGCTGGATCCGGTGCGCTACAATGGCGCCAGCCTGCTGGGTCTGGATGGCATCGTCATCAAGAGCCATGGCAGTGCCGATGCCGCGGGCTTTCATTACGCCGTGGCTCGCGCCGTCCAGGAAGTGCATCATGGCCTGCCCGAGCGGCTGGCCGTCGAACTTGGCCGGCAACGGTCCGTCGTCGCTTCGGCCGCCGCTGGCGACCGAGCCGACAGCGGATCCAGGACTCGCGGCGTCGTCGATACGGACGATGACGGCTCCGCGATCAGTCAAACAGAGTAAAGGTGATCGACATGACACAACCCCTTGCCCTCATCTTTCCCGGGCAGGGCTCCCAGCAGATCGGCATGCTGCGCGAGCTGGCGGAACGCTACAGCGTGGTGCGGACCACCTTCGAGGAGGCCGCCGACGCGCTGGGCTACGATCTGTGGCAGGTGGTCCAGGAAGGGCCCGCCGACGCACTCAATGCCACCGCCTGCACTCAGCCGGCGCTGCTGACCGCCAGCGTCGCCATCTGGCGCGTCTGGCAGGAGCTCGAGGGGCCGCGCCCGGGCGCCATGGCCGGCCATAGCCTGGGCGAATACAGCGCCATGGTCTGTGCCGGCGCGCTGTCGTTCGCCGACGGCGTGCGGCTGGTCAAGCTGCGCGGCGAGGCGATGCAGGAGGCCGTGCCCATGGGGCAGGGCGCCATGGCCGCCATCCTCGGCCTGGACGACGCCGCCGTCGAGCAGGCCTGCGCTCAGGCCGCCGAGGGCGAGGTGGTGTCCGCGGTGAACTACAATGCGCCGGGTCAGGTGGTCATCGCCGGTGCCAAGGGTGCCGTCGAGCGCGCCATCGCCGCCTGTCAGGAGGCCGGTGCCAAGCGTGCCATGCCGCTGCCGGTATCGGTGCCGTCGCACTGTGATCTGATGCGCCCGGCCGCCGAGCGCCTGGCGGCGGCGATGGATGACATTGCCCTGCGCGCGCCGCGCTACACCGTGGTGCAGAACGTCGATGCCCAGGCCCATGCCGATGTCGACACCCTGCGCACGCGCCTGATCGAGCAGCTCTACCAGCCGGTGCGCTGGACCTCCTGCGTCGAGAACATGGTCGGCCAGGGCGCCGAAGTGTTCATCGAGTGCGGGCCGGGCAAGGTGCTCACCGGCCTGAACAAGCGAATCGCCCGGGGCAGCCGCGGCCTGGCGGTCAACGATCCCGACAGCCTCTCGGCGGCCCTCGAGCTGGCCCGCGAGGCGGCCGGGCAGTCACCGTCGGCCAACGGCTGACCCTCCTCTCCTGGACGAGAACGGAAGAGACCATGTCAAGCGAGTCTAGAGTCGCCCTGATCACCGGGGCCAGCCGTGGCATCGGCCGCGCCATCGCCCACGAGCTCGGCCGCCAGGGCCGTATCGTGATCGGTACCGCCACCAGCGACGCCGGTGCCGAGCGCATCGACGCCGACCTCAAGGCGCAGGGCTTCGAGGGTGCGGGGCGTCGTCTCGACGTCACCGACCAAGCCAGCGTCGATGGGCTGATTCAGTCCATCAACGAGGAGTTCGGGGCGCCGACCATCCTGGTCAACAACGCCGGGATCACCCGTGACAATCTGCTGATGCGGATGAAGGAAGACGAGTGGGATTCCGTCATCGACGCCAATCTCAAGTCCGTGTATCGCGTCAGCAAGGCCTGCCTGCGCGGCATGACCAAGGCGCGCTTCGGCCGCATCGTGTCGGTCAGCTCGGTAGTCGCTACCATGGGCAACCTCGGTCAGACCAACTACGCTGCGGCCAAGGCCGGCATGGAAGGCTTTACCCGGGCGCTGGCCCGTGAGGTTGCCTCGCGCGCCATCACCGTCAACGCCGTGGCGCCGGGCTTCATTGCTACCGACATGACCGAGGCGCTGCCCGAGGCGCAGAAGGATGCGCTGCTCGGCCAGATTCCGCTGGCGCGTCTCGGTCAGCCCGAGGAAATTGCCGCCGCGGTGGGTTTCCTGACTAGCGAACCGGCGGGCTATATCACCGGCGAGACGCTGCACGTCAACGGCGGTATGAACATGCGCTGAAGCCGCGGCATGCGGCGGTTGCGTTGTTCTTGAGCGGTCTATAAACTACCCCGCAGCTTATTGGCTTGCGGATCTGAAACGGCTGGTTAGCAGTCGCTTAACGTGAACGACTGGAGTACTTCATAATGAGCACCATCGAAGAGCGCGTGAAGAAGGTTGTGGCTGAGCGCCTGAACGTCAAGGAAGAGGACATCCAGAACTCTTCTTCTTTCACTGAAGACCTCGGCGCGGATTCCCTGGATACCGTCGAGCTGGTGATGGCGCTCGAAGAGGAATTCGACACCGAGATTCCCGACGAGGAAGCCGAGAAGATCACCACCGTTCAGGAAGCCATCGACTACGTCAACACCCACCAGTAAGGGTGTGTGACACCGCTTGCTGAGGTGTGCCCGGGGTAACATACCCTGGTGAGAGAGCCGTCCTGCCCCGCAGGACGGCTCTCGTGCTATCCAGGGAGGGGTGGCGAGACCACAGCGGGCGCGGACTCGGGTATAATACGCGCCAAGACGGCCCCACGGGGCCGTATCACTATCTGGATCTGGAGGAGAGCGGATGGCTCGTAGAAGGGTTGTGGTGACGGGGCTTGGCCTGGTCACGCCAGTCGGCAATACCGTGGACGAGAGCTGGGGCAACATCCTGGCCGGCAAGAGCGGTATCGCCCCCATCGAGCACTTCGATGCCAGCGGCTTCAACACGCGGTTCGGCGGGTCGGTCAAGGACTTCGACATCAGCCCGTACCTGAACCCGAAAGACGCCCGCAAGATGGATCTGTTCATCCAGTACGGCGTGGCCGCGGGTGGGCAGGCGATCAGCGATGCCGGCATCGAGTGCTCCGAGGAAAACGCCCACCGCATCGGCGTGGCGATCGGTTCCGGCATCGGTGGTCTGCCGATGATCGAGCATAACCATAGCGCCCTGCAGAAGGGTGGCGCGCGCCGCATCTCGCCGTTCTTCGTGCCGGGCTCGATCATCAACATGATCTCCGGCAACCTGGCGATCCAGCACGGCTTCCGCGGCCCCAACATCGCCATCACCACCGCCTGCACCACCGGTACCCATAACATCGGCTACAGCGCCCGCACCATCGCCTACGGCGACGCCGACGTGATGGTCTGCGGCGGCGCCGAGATGGCCACCACGCCGCTGGGCCTGGGCGGCTTCTCCGCGGCCCGCGCGCTGTCGACCCGCAACGACGACCCGGCCGCGGCCAGCCGCCCCTGGGATCGCGATCGCGACGGCTTCGTGCTGTCCGACGGCGCAGGCGTGATGGTGCTCGAGGAATACGAGCACGCCAAGGCCCGTGGCGCGACCATCTACGCCGAGCTGACCGGCTTCGGCATGAGCGACGACGCCCACCACATGACCGCGCCGCCGGAAGACGGCAGCGGGGCCGCCTTGTCGATGGCCAACGCCATCCGCGACGCCAAGATCGATCCGGCCGAGGTGGACTACATCAACGCCCACGGCACCTCCACCGCCGCCGGCGACCTGGCCGAGAGCCGCGCCGTGGAGCGCGTGCTGGGCGAGGCGTCGAAGGACGTGGCGGTCAGCTCCACCAAGTCGATGATCGGCCACCTGCTGGGCGCCGCCGGCGCCGTCGAGGCGGTGTTCTCGGTGCTGGCGATCCGCGATCAGGTCGCACCGCCCACCATCAACCTCGACAATCCCCAGGAAGGCTGCGTGCTCGACTACGTGCCGCACACCGCCCGCGAGATGAAGATCGACGTCAGTCTGTCGAACTCCTTCGGCTTCGGCGGCACCAACGGTACCCTGGTCTTCTCCAAGGTGTGAACATGACGGGCGACGTCGATGTCGCCCGGCTGACGCCGGGGGAGAGCGTGCCCTTCGACGACCGTGGTCTGGCCTACGGCGACGGCCTGTTCGAGACCGTGCTGGTGCGCGACGGCGAGCCGCTGCTGTGGGCCGAGCACCTGGCCCGGCTGGCACGCGGTGCCGAGACCCTCGGCATTCCGATGCCGGATCGGGCCACGCTTGATGCCCTGCCGGCCCGGGCCGGCGAGGGGCTTGCGGTGCTCAAGCTGATGCTGACTCGCGGTTCCGGCGGACGCGGCTATCTCGCGCCGGACGACCCCGCGCCGCGGCTGCGCTGGCAGGTCGCGCCCTTCGCGCCGGCTGAGTCGCGCTGGAAGGAGGGCGTGCGGGTGCGGCACTGCCGGCTGCGGTTGGGTATCCAGCCGGCGCTGGCCGGCCTCAAGCATCTCAATCGTCTGGAGAACGTCCTGGCCCGGGCCGAATGGTCCGACCCCGAGGTCGCCGAGGGGCTGCTCGGCGACGCCGAGGGGCGGCTGGTCGAGGCGACCTGCATGAATCTCTTCTGGTGGCAGGATGGGGCCTGGCTCACGCCGAGGCTCGATCGCTGCGGCGTGGCCGGCACCCTGCGAGCGGCACTGCTCGCCTCCGGCGTGGTCCGAGAGGCAGATGTTCCCGCCGAGACGCTGGCGGCCGCCGAGGCGGTATGCCTGGCCAACTCGGTGCAGGGGCTGTGGCCGGTGGTACGGCTCGACGCCACCGACGGCCGTTGCCTGGCACGCTGGGACATCGACGATCGCCATCGCGCTTTGCAGGCCGAGGCCCACGCCAGTCTCGGCTATCCCCACGATTGAACGAGGACTTTCCATGAAGCGAGTGGCCAAGCTGCTGCCGCTGCTGCTGATCCTGGCGGCACTGGCGCTGGGGGCGGGATATCGCTACTGGCAGACTCGCCTCGAGGCGCCGCTGGCCCTGGATGCGCCGACCCTCTACGAGGTGCCGAGCGGCGCCGGCTTCCAGCGCGTGGTCCGCGAGCTCGGCGAGCGCGGTATCCTGGCCGACGGCTGGGCCTTCCGCCTGCTCGGGCGCCTCGAGCCCGAGGCCATGCCCGACCTGCGCCCCGGCGAGTATCGGCTGACGCCGGGCATGAGCGGCCGCGAGCTGCTCGGCCTGCTGGATCGCCACGAGGTGGTCACCTATCCGCTGACCGTCCCCGAGGGCTGGACCTTCGCTCAGATGCGCGCCGAGCTGGATGCCGCGCCCAAGCTCGAGCACCGCACCGCCGACTGGTCCGACGCCGAGATCATGGCCGCACTCGGCCGCGAGGGAGAGCAGCCAGAAGGGCGCTTCTTCCCCGACACCTATCGCTACCGCAAGGGTGTCAGCGATCTGGCGATCCTGCGCCAGTCGCTGGAGCGCATGGACGACATGCTCGCCGAGGCCTGGGAAGGTCGCGACGACGACCTGCCCCTCGATACGCCCTATCAGGCACTGATCCTGGCCTCGCTGGTGGAGCGCGAGACCGGCGCCCCCGAAGAGCGTGACCGTATCGCCGGCGTCTTCGTGCGTCGCCTGGAGCGGGGCATGCGCCTGCAGACCGACCCCACCGTGATCTACGGCATGGGCGACGACTATGACGGCAACATCACCCGCGCCGACCTGCGCGAGCCTACGCCCTACAACACCTACGTGATCGATGGCCTGCCGCCGACGCCCATCGCCCTGCCGGGCAAGGCGGCGCTGCAGGCGGCGGTGCGTCCCGCCGAGGGGCAGGCGCTCTACTTCGTGGCTCGGGGCGACGGCACCCACCAGTTCTCGCGTTCGCTGCGCGAGCACAATAACGCCGTTAATCGCTACATTCGCAACCGCTGAGCATCGGAGAGACCATGCAACGCCGAGGACGCTTCATCACCCTGGAAGGCGGCGAAGGGGTGGGCAAGTCCACCAACCTGGCCTGGGTCGCCGAGCACCTGGAGGCCTGCGGCCTCGAGGTGGTAAGCACCCGCGAGCCGGGCGGCACGCCGCGCGCCGAGGCGATCCGCGGCCTGCTGCTCGATCCCGCGGCCGACGAGCCGCTGGACGACGACGCCGAGCTGCTGCTGGTGTTCGCCGCCCGCGCCCAGCACCTGGCGCGAGTGGTGCGCCCGGCCCTGGAGCGCGGCGCCTGGGTGGTCTGCGACCGCTTCACCGACGCCACCTTCGCCTACCAGGGTGGCGGGCGTGGCATCCCGTCCGCGCGCATCGCCGAGCTGGAGGCCTTCGTTCAGCAGGGGCTGCAGCCCGACCTGACGCTGCTGCTCGACATGCCGATGGCCGCGGCGCAGCGCCGCCTCGAGGGCCGTCTCGAGCAGAATGGTGGCCAGCGTGACCGCTTCGAGCGCGAGCGGGGCGAGTTCTTCGAGGCCGTGCGCCAGGCCTATCTGGCCCGCGCCGCCGCCGCGCCCGCGCGCATCGCCGTGGTCGACGCCGATCGACCCCTGGCGGACGTGCAGGCCGAGCTCGGCCGCCTGCTGGATGCGCATCTGGAGGCGTCATGAGCGAGCCCCTCCGGCCGCTGCCCTGGCTCGAGCCGCGCTGGCGGGAGCTGATCGCGCTGGCCGAGGCCGGGCGGCTGCCTCATGCGCTGCTGTTCTCCGGCCCCCACGGCGTCGGCAAGCCGTCGCTGGCCGAAGCGCTGATCGCCCGCACCCTGTGCCAGGCGCCGGGCGAGGTCGCCTGCGGCCGCTGCCACGCCTGCCAGATGCTGGCCTCGGGCTATCACCCGGACCTGATGCGGGTGTCGCCGGACGAGGGCAAGCGCCAGATCCGCATCGATGCCATCCGCGAGATCAACGGCTTCGTCTCCCAGACCGCCCAGCAGGGCGGCTATCGGGTGATCGTCATCTCGCCCGCCGAGGCGATGAACGTGGCCGCCTCCAACGCCCTGCTCAAGAGCCTGGAGGAGCCCGGCGGCCGGACCCTGTTCCTGCTGCTCTCGGACATTCCCTCGCACCTGCTGCCGACCATCCGCTCGCGCTGCCAGCACTGGAGCCTGACCGCGCCGGGCGAGGCCGAGTGTCTCGACTGGCTGGCCGAGCGCCTCGGCGGCCGCGACGACGCCCGCTTCTGGTACCAGGCCGCCGGCGGCCTGCCGCTGCGGGCCCTCGAGCTGGCCGAGCCCGATGCCCGGGCGCTGCGCCAGCAGCTCCACGAGACCTTCGACGCCCTGGTGCGCGGCGCCGAGCCGGTGGCCGAGGCCGCGCGCCTGGACCGCCAGTCCCTCGACGCCATCCTGTGGTACGGTATCGCCTGGCTCGAGGATTTGATCCGGCTGGGCCTGTCGGGCGAGAGCGCGACGCTGCGCAACCCCGACCTGCTGCCGCTCTACCGCCAGGCGGTGAAGAACGGCCGGGTCCGCGACTGGTTCCGCCTGCTGGACTATGCTCGCGAACAGCGGCGCCTGCTCGGCGCGGGGGGCAATCCCAACCCGCAGCTGGTGCTGGAAGCCTGGCTGGTGCGCTGGTCCGCCCTGCTGCGCTCCTGAAGACACTGCCCGAGGAGGCTCGTCGATGTCCGCCCAGAAAGCCCTCTCCCTGACGATCCGGGATATCCCCACGCTGCTCTCGGCCTACATGCCGTCGCTGGAGCGCGGCGGCATCTTCGTGCCGACCCGCGAACGCTACGAGCTCGGCCAGGAGGTCTTCGTGCTGCTGACCCTGCCCGACGAGAGCGAGCGCCTGCCGGTCACCGGCCGGGTGGTCTGGGTCTCGCCCGAAGGCGTTTCCGGGCGTCGCGTGCCGGGCATCGGCGTGCATTTCGGCGTCGAGGACCAGGGCGTGCGCGATCATATCGAGACCCTGCTGGCGGGCCAGCTCGACAAGGGCGCGCCGACCTACACGCTCTGACGAGCTTCGAGCGCCTTAACTTACCCTACTTTCCGTGTGAACCTGCCGATGTTTGTCGATTCCCACTGCCATCTCGATCGCCTCGATCCCCGCACCCACGACGGCAATATCGCCGCCGCTCTGGACGCCGCCCGCGCCCGCGACGTGCGCCAGTTCCTGGCCATCGCGGTCACCCTGGAGGAAGTGCCGGGCATCGCCGCCATCGCCCGCGAGCACGACGACGTGGTGATCTCCGCCGGGGTGCACCCGCTGCATGTGGTGCCGGAAGAGCCGAGCGTCGAGGCCATCAAGGAGTGTGCGGAGCGCCATGAGGCGGTGGCAATCGGCGAGACCGGCCTCGACTATCACTACGATGGCGTCTCGCGCGAGGTGCAGCACGAGCGCTTTCGCCGCCATCTGATCGCCGCCACCGAGCTCGAGCTGCCGGTGATCATTCACACCCGCGCCGCGCGCGAGGACACCCTGGCGCTGATCCGCGAGCACGTCGACCCGCGGGTCGGCGGCGTACTGCACTGCTTCACCGAGGACCTGGACATGGCCCGCGAGGCGGTGGCCCACGGCTTCATGATCTCGCTGTCGGGCATCGTCACCTTCCGCAACGCCGAGTCGGTGCGCGAGCTGGCCCGCCAGGTGCCGCTGGATCGCCTGCTGATCGAGACCGACAGCCCCTATCTGGCGCCGGTGCCGCACCGCGGCAAGCCCAACGAGCCGGCCTGGGTGGTCGAGGTCGCCGAGTGCATCGCCGAGGAGCGCGGCATCAGCGTCGAGGAAGTGGCCATGCAGACCACCGCCAACTTCTACCGGTTGTTCAAGGCCGCGGCGCCCGAGGCGTCGGCGGAAGTCCGCGAGGCGCTGTCGCGCTCGGGCCTGGTGGTCTGATCCGGCGCGCAAAGGAGGCGTCATGAACCTGGACACCTGGCTGGCCGGCATTCCGCCCGAAGGCGAGATCCCGCCGCTGGATCGCTGGCATCCCGACTGCCGGGGCGACATGGACCTGACCATCGCCGCCGACGGCCGCTGGATCCACGAGGGGACCGTCATCGCGCGTCCTGCGCTGGTGCGGTTGCTGGCGAGCGTGATGCGCCGCGAGGACGACGGCGAGTACTACCTGGTGACGCCCGGCGAGAAATGGCGTATCCGCGTCGAGGATCGCCCGCTGATGATCGTCGATGCCGAGCGCGATGCCGCCGGCGACTGGCGGCTGGTCACCAATGCCGGCGATCGCGTGAGGCTCGACGCCGAGCGCCGGCTGACGGTCAGCGACACGCCCCGCGGCGAGGCCGTGCCGGAGGTACCGGTACGCCTCGGTCTGGCCGCGCGGCTCTCGCGCAACGTCTTCTATCGCCTCGCCGAGGCCGCCGAGTGCCGCGGCGACGAGCTGGGCCTTCAGAGCGGCGGCGCCTGGCATTCGCTGGGCCGCTGGGACGACGAGGCATCATGAGGCTGACGCCGGAACAGCACGCCGTGGTCGGCCATCCCGATGGCCATGCCCGGGTCGCCGCCGTGGCCGGGGCGGGCAAGACCACCACCCTGGTGGCGCGGGTGCTGCACCTGCTCGAGCGCGGCATGGCACCCGGGCGCATCCTGGTGCTGATGTTCAACCGCTCGGCGCGGGAGGACTTCCAGTCCCGGCTGGCCGCGGCGGCGCCCGCCGGCCAGGCGCTGCCCGACGTGCGCACCTTCCACTCGCTGGGCCATCGCCTGACCCAGAGCCTGACCCGCTGGGGCGTGCTGGAGAACCGCCGTCTGCTGACCGCCGACTGGCAACTCGAGCGGCTGCTGCGCCAGGCTACCCAGCAGTCGCTGGAGGCCTTCCCCGAGGCCGGCGAGCGCGCTCTGGAGGCCGAGAAGCTCGAGGCCCTGGCCCATTTCAGCGGCCTGGTGAAGGCCGAGATGGCCGAGCCCGCCGAACTCTACGCCCGCCTCGACTTCGGCGAGGACACCGAGCACTTCGTCGCCGCCTTCGAACACGCCGAGACCCTGCTCGCCGACCAGGGCCTGATGACCTACGCCGACCTGCTGTACCGGCCGGTGCGGGCGCTGGAGGCCGATCCCGCGCTGCGCGCCCGGGTCCAGGGCTTCCTCGACCAGGTGATCATCGACGAGTACCAGGACATCAACCCCACCCAGCAGCGCCTGCTGGCGGTGCTGGCCGGTCGCGACGCGGCGGTGATGGCGGTGGGCGATGCCAACCAGTGCATCTACGAGTGGCGCGGCGCCCACCCCGACACCATGCTCGAGGACTTCACCGCCATCTTCGGCGAGGCCCGGGACTACCCGCTCTCGACCACCTTCCGCCACGGCCACGCCCTGGCGCTGGCGGCCAATCACGCCATCGAGGCCAACCGGCGGCGACCGGACCAGCTGTGCCTGGCCGCGCCGGACAACCCGGATACCCGGCTGGCGGTAGGGCAGGGCAGCCAGGCGCTGCTCGACGAGCTGGCCGGCTGGCAGCGCGACGGCCGCCGCCTCGATGAGGCCTGCCTGCTGGTACGCAGCTGGGCGCTGTCGGTGCCGCTGCAGCTGGCGCTGCTGCGCGAGGGGGTGCCCTTCCGGCTGTCCCGGGAGGACCGCTTCGTGTTCCGCCTGCCGCTGGTCGAGGCGCTGGCCGGCTACCTGGCGCTGGCGCTCGACGGCCAGCTGCTGCGCGATCCCGGCCATCTGCTGCTGCTGCTCGCCCAGCCCACGCCCTTCGTGCCCCGCGAACGCCTCTCGGCGCTGGCCGCCCGGCTGGCCGAGACCCAGCGCTGGCCGGAGCGCCAGGACCCGCTGCTGGCCTCGCTCAAGCCGCACCAGCGGCGTACCCTCAAGCGACGCTGGGCGCTGCTGTGCGAGCTGCCCAAACGCGGCGGCTGGTCGCCGGCCAAGCTGCTCGAGCACGTGGTCGAGGAGGTCGAGGCCGAGAAGGTGCTCAAGCGCGCCGCGGCGCGGCGTGACAAGGGCGAGGAGGACGTGCGTCTGCTCGACGTGCTGGTCGAACAGGCCCGAGAGGCCGAGCATCTTGGCGCCTTCATCGAGCTGCTGCGCCGCCCGGTGGAGAACCGCGACGACGGCGTGCTGATCACCACCGTGCACGGCGCCAAGGGGCTGGAGTGGCCGCTGGTGATGCTCGGCGGCGTCAACGAGGAAGACTTCCCGCACTATACCCGCGACAACCCGCTGAGCCCGGCGCGCCTCGAGGAGGAGCGGCGGCTGTTCTACGTGGCGATCACCCGCGCCTGCGAGCGGCTGGTGATGCTGCATGATGGCGGCGATCACCGGCCCAGCCGCTTCCTCGGCGAGACTGCCTGGCAGGACGGCCAGCGGGTGGCCGAGCGCCTCGTCGCCGAGGGCGTCGATGAGCCGGCGGCGCCGCTGCGGGTCTCCCGCCCGGCGCTGGTGCAGCGCTACCTCGAGCGCCTGGGCCGGCCGCTGCCCGTCGAGGCCGCCGCGGCGCAGACGGGGCAGGTCGCCGATAGCGCCGTCGACTACCGGGTCGGCCAGCGCCTCAACCATGCCGTCTTCGGCGAGGGCGAGATCAGCGTGGTGGAAGGCGATCCGGCGAATCCGGTGATCGAGGTGCGATTCCGTCAGGCCGGCCGCAGGCGACTGATCGCCCGGCGGGCCCCCATCGAATGGCTGGAAGGAGAGGGCGCATGAACGTGTTGATCGAAGCCACCGAGCTGGCCGAGGCGCTGGCGGGCGACGCCCCGCCGCTGGTGCTGGACTGCCGGGCGCGGCTCGGCGACCCCGAGGCCGGCGAGCGGCTGTGGCGCGAGGGCCATGTGCCGGGCAGCCAGCATCTGGACATGGATCGCGACCTGGCCACCTCGCCGGGAGAGAACGGCGCGGGCGGGCGTCATCCGCTGCCGAGCCGCGAGGCCTTCGCGGCAACGCTGCGCCGCCTCGGGGTGACGCCCGAGCGGCCGGTGGTGGTCTACGACGATACCGGCGGCCAGCTGGCCGCGGCCCGGGCCTGGTGGATGATCGCCCGCTGGGCCGGCCACCCCGACGTTCGGCTGCTGAATGGCAGCCTCGGCGCCTGGCAGGCCGCCGGCGGCGAGCTGCCGCTGGGCCGCGAGCCGGCCCCCGCGCCGAGCGACTGGTCGCCCGACTACCGCGACGATGTGATGGTACAGGCCGATGAGGTGTTCTCCGGCCGCGCGCTGAAGCTCGATGCGCGCCCCGCCGGTCGTTTCCGCGGCGAGGGCGAGACCGTCGACCCGGTGGCGGGCCACATTCCCGGCGCGCGAAGCCGCCCCAGTGCCGAGAACCTCGACGCCAACGGCCGATTCAAGTCGCCCGAGACGCTCGACGCCGAGCTGCCGGATGCGGACCCGGTGATCGCCTACTGCGGCTCCGGCGTCACCGCCTGCCACGACATCCTCGCCTACGCCATCGCCGGCCGCCCGCTGCCGCGACTCTACGTTGGCTCCTGGAGCGACTGGATCACCGACGCCGACAGGCCCATCGCCACCGGCGACTGAGTCCGGCGTCGCCGGTCCACGGAAAAACGCCCCGCAGGCTGTGTGCCTGCGGGGCGTTTTTTGCCTTTTTGACTCAGGGGGCACGGATTCACATCGCGAGCGACGATAGGCTGGTCGCCGCCGTAACGGAGGAACCGGAATGTAGCCTGCTACATGAGGATTCCGGCCGCGCCGGCGATCCGGTACCGCCGGCGGCCAGGATATCGAGCGCAGCAGTGAATCAGGCGTCCCTTACATGTTCGGGTAGTTCGGCCCGCCGCCACCTTCCGGCGCGACCCAGGTGATGTTCTGGGCCGGGTCCTTGATGTCGCAGGTCTTGCAGTGCACGCAGTTCTGGAAGTTGATCTGGAACGCGGGCTTGCCGTCGTCGTCCTCGACCACCTCGTAGACCCCGGCCGGGCAGTAGCGCTGCGCGGGCTCGGCGTAGGTCGGCAGGTTGTCGCGGATCGGCAGCTCCGGGTCCTTGAGGCGCAGGTGGCAGGGCTGATCTTCCTCGTGGTTGGTGTTGGAGAGGAACACCGAGGAGGACTTGTCGAACGAGATCACGCCGTCCGGCTTGGGATAGTCGATCTTCTCGCACTCGGCCGCCGGCTTGAGCGTCGCGTGGTCCGGCGTGGTGTCGTGGACCGTCGGCAGCTTGCCGCCCAGCAGCTGGTCGAGGAAGTTGTAGGCGCCGCCGCCCACGGTGCCGTACTTGTGGATCGCCGGGCCGAAGCTGCGGTTCTCGTCGAGCTCCTGGTAGGCCCAGCTGGCCTGCCACTTGTCCTCGAAGGCGGTGAGATCGGCGCCGCCCTCGTCGCTCTCTCCACCTGCCACGATCGCCTCGAAGACGCTCTCGGCGGCCACCATGCCGGACTTCATGGCGGTGTGCAGTCCCTTGATCTTGGCGAAGTTCAGGGTGCCGGCGTCGCAGCCGATCAAGAGCCCGCCGGGGAAGGTCATCTTCGGCAGGCAGTTGAGGCCGCCCTTGGCGATGGCCCGAGCGCCGTAGGCCACCCGCGAGCCGCCTTCCAGGTACTGCTTGAGCACCGGGTGGTGCTTCATGCGCTGGAACTCGTCGAAGGGCGACAGGTACGGGTTCTGGTAGGACAGATCGAGGATCAGGCCGACCACCACCTGCCGGTTCTCGGCGTGATAGAGGAACCAGCCGCCATGGGTCGACTTGTCCAGTGGCCAGCCGGAGCCGTGCAGCACCAGGCCCGGCTCGTGCCTGTCGGCGGGCACGTCCCACAGCTCCTTGAGGCCGATGCCGTAGTGCTGAGGATCGCGGCCCTCGTCGAGCGTGAAGCGCTCGATCAGGTCCTTGCCCAGGTGGCCGCGGGCGCCCTCGGCGAACAGGGTGTACTTGGCGCGCAGCTCCATGCCCGGCATGTGGCCGTCCTTGGGCTGGCCGTCGGCGCCCACGCCCATGTCGCCCACCAGGATGCCCTTGACCACGCCGTCCTCGACGATGGTCTCCTGGGCGGCGAAGCCCGGGAACACCTCGACGCCTAGCTCCTCGGCCTGTTCCGCCAGCCAGCGGCACAGGTTGCCGGCGCTGATCACGTAGCGCGTCTGGTCGCCGCCGGTATTATGCATGGTCTTCGGCACCAGGGCATTGGGCAGCTTCTGGGCCTTCTCGGCGTCCTTGAGCAGATAGAGCTCGTCGCGAATCGCCGGCGTGGTCAGCGGCGCGCCGCGTTCCTGCCAGTCGGGGAACAGTTCCTGCAGGGCGCGGGGCTCGAAGACGGCGCCGGAGAGGATGTGGGCGCCGATCTCGGAGCCTTTCTCGACCAGACACACCGTCAGCTCCTGCTCGGCCTCGTTGGCCTGCTGCATCAGGCGGCAGGCGGCGGCCAGGCCGGAGGGGCCGCCACCGACGATGACCACGTCGAACTCCATGGCGTCGCGCTCGATCTGTTCTGTCATTGGATCCTTCTCCTCCCATCCCGACGACGTCACGGCCGGGCATGCGCGGCGTCGTCAGGGTGTTAAAACGGTCGTGTGCTTCCTGGGATGTCCCATGCTGCGCATGATAGCCGGATTGGCCCCCCCTTACGATGGCTCAGCGATGGCCAGCGCCAGGAAAGCGCCATTCCCGGCATGCCGGGGATTGTTGGAGTGGCCCGGGCTGTGGCACATTTAAGGGGTTTTTCGGCAAGGCACCTATCAAACGCTCGTCTGAAACGCATAAAAGCATATCGGTCAGTTCTATGAGGCCGGTGTTCGCGTTACGTCGACGTGTCGCCGAGCTCCGTTTCCCAGGTTCCGAGACAGAACCCAGCGAGGACATTATGAAGGTACTCGTCGCGGTCAAACGCGTCATCGACTACAACGTCAAGATCCGGGTCAAGCCGGACCACAGCGACGTCGACCTCACCAACGTCAAGATGGCCATGAACCCCTTCTGCGAGATCGCCGTGGAAGAGGCGGTGCGGCTCAAGGAAGCCGGCGTGGCCACCGAGGTGGTCGCCGTTACCGTGGGCCCGAAGGCCGCCCAGGAGCAGCTGCGCACCGCGTTGGCGCTGGGCGCCGATCGCGCCGTTCACGTGCAGACCGAGGCGCCCGTCGAGTCGCTGGCCGCTGCCAAGCTGCTGGCCAAGGTGGTCGAGGAAGAGCAGCCGCAGCTGACCATTCTCGGCAAGCAGGCCATCGACAGCGACAACAACCAGGTGGGACAGATGCTCGCCGCGTTGACCGGTCGTCCCCAGGGCACCTTCGCATCAGAGGTGGAAGTCGAGGGCGAGACCCTGAAGGTCACCCGCGAGATCGACGGCGGCCTGCAGACCGTCGCGCTGCAGCTGCCGGCCATCGTCACCACCGACCTGCGTCTCAACGAGCCTCGCTACGCCAAGCTGCCCGACATCATGAAGGCCAAGAAGAAGCCGCTGGATACCAAGACGCCCGAGGAGCTCGGCGTCGTGGTGGCCTCCGGCCTCAAGCTGGTTTCCGTCGAGGCCCCGGCCGAGCGCCAGGGCGGCGTCAAGGTGGGCTCCGTGGACGAGCTGGTGGACAAGCTGAAGAATGAAGCGAAGGTGATTTCATGAGTATCCTGGTCCTTGCCGAACATCACGACGGTCAGCTGGCCGAGACCACGGCACACGTGGTGGCCGCGGCCCAGGCCATCGGTGGCGACATCGACGTGCTGGTTGCCGGCGAGAACGTCGGCACCGTCGCTGAGGCCGCCGCCAGGCTCGACGGTGTGAGCCGGGTGCGCGTCGCCGACGCCGCCGTCTACGCCCATCAGCTGGCCGAGCCCGTGAGCGAGCTGCTGGTGGCGCTGTCCGGCGACTATGGCCATGTGCTGGCTGCCGCCACTACCCATGGCAAGAATGTGCTGCCGCGCCTCGCCGCGCTCAAGGACGTCAGCCAGATCTCCGAGATCATCGAGGTGGTTGACGCCGATACCTTCAAGCGTCCGATCTACGCCGGCAACGCCATCGCCACCGTGCAGAGCGAGGATGCGCTGAAGGTGATCACCGTGCGTTCCACCGCCTTCGATGCGGTGGGCGCGACGGGGACTGCCGGCGTGGAAGCGGTCGAGGCCGGCATTGACAATGCGCTGTCCTCGTTCATCGACGAGCGGCTCGAGCAGAGCGACCGCCCCGAGCTGGGCGCGGCCAAGGTGGTGATTTCCGGCGGCCGCGGCATGGGCAGCGGCGAGAACTTCAAGCTGCTCGACGGCATCGCCGACAAGCTGGGCGCAGCCATCGGCGCCTCCCGTGCGGCGGTCGACGCCGGTTACGTGCCCAACGACATGCAGGTCGGCCAGACCGGCAAGATCGTGGCGCCGGAGCTGTATATCGCCGTGGGCATCAGCGGTGCCATCCAGCACCTGGCGGGCATGAAGGACTCCAAGGTGATCGTCGCCATCAACAAGGACGACGAGGCGCCGATCTTCCAGGTCGCGGACTATGGCCTGGTGGGCGATCTGTTCGAGATCCTGCCGGAGCTCGAGAGCAAGCTGTAAGATCGAAGGTCGGGATCTTCCAGGTCGCACTCTCGATGACCCATGGTCTCGTCGGTGACCTGTTCGAGATCCTGCCGCAGCTCGAGAGCAAGCTGTAACCCTTGCTTGCGAGCAGCAAAAAAACGGGCCGCCTTCTCCGAGGAGAGGGCGGCCCGTTTGCGTTGGTGCCGCTGAGTAAAGTGGCGATCAGCGCCGCAGCCAGCGGCCCAGTCGGCGGGTTGCCGCCTGCCAGCGGCTCTCGCGTGTGCCCGCCGGGCATTCCCCGGCCAGCCAAGCCCCTGCGTCTCTCAGTGGTGACACGATGGTTTCGAGCTGGCGCCGGCAGCGTTCGCGGTCCAGTCCGCCGGGGCACTGGGCCAGCAGCAGGGCAGCATGGGTGAGGGCGATATCGAGCGACTGCCAGGCCGCCGGGTGGAAGGCCGCATCGTCTCGGCAGCGTCGCAGCTCGCGGGTCAGCATCTCGGCCAGTCGAGCATCCAGCCAGCAGCGGCTTCCGGCGGCCTGCCCTGGCTTGTCCAGATTGTCCTGGAGTGCCTGGAAGGAGACGGCAAGGAAGATGCAGGTGTGAGACAGCCGAGAATGCTCTGCCGACATGACGGGATAGCTCTTATTTGGTAGTGATTTTCATTCTTGTTGTTGGGTCGACGTCTGTCAACCGACACGGCTGATACCGGTGGTGTCTTGGCGGCTGTTCCGGAGTATGGCGACCGGCCCAATCATTGATAATTATTCTTGTTCAGAGTAGGGTTTCCGGGATCTGTCAGACCCTTCCGGAGACAAGCGTGACCTATTCCCCCTCCAGGCTCCGTCTCGCCGTGGCGGGCCTCGCGCTGCTGCTGGCCGGCAGCGTGGCGGCCGAGCCGACGACGGTGCGCGACGAGGCCCTCGATGCCCAGCGCAGCCAGGCCGAGCTGCAGGCCCGCATCGACAGCGCCGATGATGCCGTGCGCGACAAGCTCCAGGCGCTGCGCCAGGCACGCGAGGAGACGCGACGCCTGCACAGCTACAACGCCGAGCTGGCGCCGCTGGTCGAGCGCCAGGCCGAGACCCTGGACCGGCGCGAGCAGGCGCTCTCCACCCTGTCGGCGACCCGCGAGGCGCTGCCGGGCCTGATGCGCGACATGGTCGAACGCCTCAGGGCCTGGGTCGAGAGCGACATGCCCTTTTTGCATGACGAGCGTCTGGCCCGGGTCGCGAGCCTCGAGCGGCTGCTGGGCGATCCCGAGACCGGCCGCGACGAGAAGCTCTCGCGGGTGCTGGCCGCCTGGCGCGCCGAGCTCGACTACGGTCGCGGGATCGATGCCTGGCGCGGCGAGCTGGGCGGCAGCGACGCCCGGGAGGTCGACTTCCTGCGCCTGGGCCGGGTCGGCTGGTACTACCTGACGCCCGACGGCCATCGCGGCGGCGTGTGGAGCGTCGAGGCGGGCGGCTGGCAGCCGCTCGACGACGCGGCCCTGGCCGAGGTGCGCAAGGGGCTGGCCATCGCCCATGAACAGCGTGCTCCCGAGCTGCTGGACCTGCCCGTTTCCCGATCCGTTTCTTCATCTCAGTCACAAGCCAACGCCGGGGAGGGCGCCTGATGAACCTACCGACGGCAATGCGCGCTGCGCTGGTGGGGCTGTGGCTGGCCGGCACGCCGCTGCTGGCTCAGGCTCAGTCAACGCCCCGGCCGGTCAGCGCGGCGGACGACGCGACCGCGCTGTCGACCCTGCGCGCCGAACGCGAGGCCGCCGAGGCTCGCGATAACGCCCGCCTGGCCGAGCTGGTCGACGACCGTGAGGCTCTCGACGAGGCTCTGGCCGAGGCGCAGGACGCCCTGGCCGCCGCCCGCGAGCGGCGCGAATCCCTCGATGCCCGGCAGCAGTCCCAGCGTGAGTCCCTCGATGCCCTGAACGAACGCCGCCAGACGCAGGGTGGTGATCTCCAGGCCGTCTTCGACGAGGTGGCCGGCGTCAGCGGCGAGCTGCGCGACGATCTCGCCGACAGCTGGCTGACCCTCGGCGGCGATGCCGAGCTGCCGCCGCGCCTCGACGCCGACGGCATTCCCAGTGCCGACCAGGTGGCCGGCCTCGTCGACAGCCTGATGGCGCTGACCCGCGAGACCGGGCGCGTGGTCTCGTTGAAGGCGCCGGTGGCCGGCGCCGACGGCGAGGTCGCCGAGCGTCCGGTGCTGCGTGTCGGCGATCTGCTGGCGGCCACCGGCGATGGTCACCTGCTCGAGCGTTCCGGCGCCGACGGTCGCCTGGCGGTGCTGCCCAAGACGCCGGCATCGGTCGCCGACCGGCTCGCGGCTTTCCAGCGCGGCGAGGGTGACACCCTGGCCTTCGATCCGGCCGATGGTCGGGTGGTCGCGGCCATGGCGCAGACGCCGAACCTGTGGCAGCGCTTCCAGCAGGGCGGCGCCGTGGGCTACGTGGTCGTGGCGCTGGGCGTCGTCGGCCTGCTGGTGGCGCTGGTGCAGTACTCCTATCTGACGCGGGTGACCGTGCGGCTGCGCCGCCAGCTCGGCGACATGGATCGGCTGCGCGACGACAACCCGCTGGGGCGCGTGCTCCAGCGTTTCCATGCCCTCGGCCCGGGCCATGCGCCCGAGGCGCTGGAGGCCCGCCTCGACGAGGCGCTGCTCGCCGAGCAGCCGAAGCTCGAGCGCGGCCAGGGACTGGTCAAGATGCTCGCCGCCGTGGCGCCGCTGATGGGCCTGCTCGGCACCGTCACCGGGATGATCGTCACCTTCCAGTCGATCACCGTGTTCGGCACCGGCGACCCGCAGCTGATGGCCGGCGGCATCAGTCAGGCGCTGGTGACCACGGTACTGGGCCTGATCACCGCGGTGCCGCTGCTGTTCGCCCAGACGGCGCTCTCCAGCCGCAGCCGATCGCTGATCGGCACCCTCGAGGGGCGCGCCAGTGCCGTGCTCGCCGACACCCTGGAGGCCGGCCGCGACGCCGATTCCCCGAGCGTGACGCCGCGCCATGCCGATGCCCTGGCTTGATCCTCTGGCGTGGCTGGTCGACGCCGGCGGCCCGGTGCTGGTGGTCATCATCGGCGTGGCGGTGCTGCTGTTCTCGCTGAGCCTGGAGCGCTGGTGGTTCTTCCGCTTCCACTATCGCCCGGCGCGCCACGCCCTGGTGGCGCGCTGGGTGGCCCGTGAGGACCGTGCCAGCTGGAGCGCGCTGACCCTGCGCGAGGTCTGGGCCCGCGAACTGATCGCCCGGCTGCGGGGGCCCTTGCCCTGGCTCAAGCTGCTGGTGGTGGTGTGCCCGCTGTTCGGCCTGCTGGGCACGGTGACCGGCATGATCACCGTCTTCGACAGCCTGTCGGTGAGCGAGGTCAACCAGGCCCGCGCCATGGCCGACGGCGTGGCCCGGGCGACCCTGCCGACCCTGAGCGGCATGGCGGTCTCGGTGGTGGGGCTGTTGTTCATCGCTCGTCTCGAACACATCATCCGGCGCGAGGATCAGCGGCTGCACGACCGCCTGGCGCGCGCCGCGGAGGACGCTCATGCGTAGACGTCGACTGTCCACGGCCGCCGAGGAGAGCAGCGAGGTCAATCTGACCCCGATGCTGGACGTGGTCTTCATCATGCTGATCTTCTTCATCGTCACCACCAGTTTCATCAAGGAGAGCGGGGTGGAGATCGAGCGCCCCGAGTCCAGCGCGGCGACGCCGCGGCCGGACGTCCAGGTGCTGGTGGCGATCACCCCTGAGGGCGCGGTATGGGTCGACGGCGAGCCGGTGGACCTGCATCGAGTCGGCCCCCGCGTGGCCGGCCTGGTCAGCGATGACGGCTCGGTGGTGATCCAGGCCGATCGCGACGCCACTACCGGCGTGCTGATCGAGGTCATGGATCGTCTGCGCAAGGCCGGTGTCGACAACGTGGCGGTGGCCGCCCAGCGGAGCGGTGAGTGATGCGGCTACCGATGTCGCTGCTGGCCGGGGCGGTACTGACTCTGGCACTGTTCGCGCTGCTGGCGCTGCTGGTGGCGCCGCCCGAGGCCGAGCCCGAGCCGCAGCAGGAAGTCACGATGACGCTGGCCGAGGCGCCGGCCGAGAGGGCGCCCGAGCCGGCCACGGCGGCCAGCGCGGCGCCGCCGCCGCCGCCCAGCGCCCCCATGCCGCCGCCCCAGCCGGCGCCGGCGCCCCAGGTCGACAGCGCCATCGCCCTGCCGGAGCCCGAGCTTCCGCCCATGGAAACGCCTCAGGCGCCGATGGACGAGACTCTGCCGGAGCTCACCGAGACGCCGCCCGAACCGAAGCCAGAGCCACGGCCCGAACCGCAGCCTGAGCCCGCGCCGACGCCGGCACCGGACCCTGCTCCGAGCCAGGCCGCGGACAGCGAGACCTCGGCGGCCCCGGCCGCGAATCAGGCGGCGTCCAACGAGCCGGTGGACGTGGGCTCCTCGGCCCAGGCCACGCGCCGGGTGCCGCCTGAGTATCCCTCGCGGGCGCGGCGTCGCGGCCTCGAGGGCCACGTGGTGGTGCAGTTCATCATTCGCCGCGACGGCAGCGTCGAGCGCGACAGCATCCGGGTGGTGGAGGGGCAGCCGCGCCATGTCTTCGATCGCGTCGCCCGCCGTGCCATCGCCGGCTGGCAGTTCACGTCCGCCGACCACCGCCGTCGGGCCCGCCAGCGCCTGGAGTTCCAGCTGAGATGACGACCATGACGCCGACTCGCCTGCTGTGCCTGTCCGCCTGGCTGCTCGTGGCATCGCCCGCGCTGGCGGCGCCGACCCTGTCCGGTGCGCGCATCGACGACCTGCGCGGGCTCGAGCGCCGCCTCGGGCAGTCGGAATTCTCCGCCGTGCGCGAACGCGCCCTGGGCCAGGCCGAGCGCCTGGCCGGCGGCAATGCCTCGGATCGCTGGGCCCGGGCCCTCTACCTTCAGCTCGCCGCCAGCGCCGAGGCGCGGCTCGACGATCCGCTCGCGGCCGCCGGGCATCTGGCCGAGGCGCGCGGCATCCGCGGCGTCGAGGGTGTTCAGATGGATCGCTGGCTGCGTCAGGAGGCCGGGCTTCGCCTGCGTGGCGGCCAGCCCGAGCGGGCGAGGGCGCTGCTCGGCGACTGGTTCCAGCGTCACGGCGGCTCGGCGGATGACCGCTGGCTGATGGCCCGACTGCTGGCCGATTCCGGCGAATGGAGCCCGGCGGCGCGCTGGGTGAATCGCGCCTTGGCGGCCGATGATGATCCCTCCGAGGCCCACGCCGAGCTGGCCGCCACCGTGCTGCAGCGGGCCGGCGACGATAGCGGCGCGCTGGCGCTGATCGAGCGGCGACTCGAGGAAGCGGATGGTGACGCCGAGACCTGGCGGCGCGCGGCGGCGCTGGCCCAGCGCCTGGGCGATCCGGGGCGGGCGGCGGCGATCTGGGAGGCCGGCTGGCGCCGCGGCGTGCTGTCCGGCGCCGAAGATCTGCAGCAGCGCATCCGTCTGCACCTGGCCGGCGGCACGCCGGCCCGGGCCGCCGAGCTGCTGGTCAAGGCCCTCGAGGCGCAGGTACTGCCCGACGATCTCGACCATCGACGCCTGCTGGCGCAAGCCTGGCAGGCCGCACGGGCTCACGACCGGGCGCTTTCCGCCTGGCGCGACGTCGCCGAGCGCAGCGGGGCCGGTGACGACTGGCTGCGGCTGGGCCAGCTGGCGGTTGGCTGGGGCGAGTGGGACGTTGCCGGCGAGGCGCTGGCGAAGGCACGCGATCTGGGCGAGTCCGAGGCGGAAGAGTGGCTGTCGAGCCTGCCGGGGCAGGCGTCTGTAGAAAGCGGGGATAGCGAGAAGGGTGGCCCCACCGGCTAGTCGGCGGGGCGTTCGCGAGATGATTACGCCTCGAATTCGGTCCACACGGGGGCGTGGTCGGACGGCTTCTCCATGCCGCGCAGCTCGTAGTCGATGCCGGCGTCGCGGACCTGGCCGGCCAGCGGCTCGGTCACCAGGATGTAGTCGATGCGCAGGCCGCGCTTCGGGTCGCGGTCGAAGCCCTTGGAGCGGTAGTCGAACCAGCTGAAGCGATCCATCACGTCCGGATGGCAGAGCCGGTAGCTGTCGGTCAGGCCCCAGGCCTTGATACGCTCGAGCCACTCGCGCTCCACCGGCTGGAAGCTGGTCTTGCCCTCGCGCAGCCAGCGCTTGCGGTTGGGCTCGCCGATGCCGATGTCGATGTCCTCGGGCGAGATGTTGAAGTCGCCCATGATCGCCAGTCGCTCGTCCGGGGCGTGGTGCTCGTCGAGCAGTCGCGACAGCTGGGCATAGAACGCGCGCTTGTGCGGGAACTTCACCGGGTGGTCGACGCTCTCTCCCTGGGGAAAGTAGCCGTTCCACACCGTCAGCGGTTCGCCGCCGTCGATGCGCAGCCGCGCGCCGATCAGCCGGCGCTGGGCGTCCTCGCCGTCGTCCGGGAAGCCACGGTGGATCGCCTCCGGACCGTCCGGGCACTGCTCGTTGCAGATCATCAGCGCCACGCCGTAGTGGCCCTTCTGGCCGTGGAAGTGGACGCTGTAGCCCAGCGCTTCGACGGCCTCGACCGGAAACTCGCTGTCCTGGACCTTGGTCTCCTGCAGGCCGATCACCGCCGGACGATGTGCGGTGACCAGGGCCTCCAGCTGATGCAGGCGGGCGCGGATCCCGTTGATGTTGAATGACACCAGGCGCATCGGTCAGTCGTCCTTGTGCTCGGGCTTGTCGGGATGGATGGCGATCTGCTGGCCGCTTTCCTGGCGCGCCAGCTTGCGCTCCGCCTGCTGCTTGCGCTGCTGGCGCTTCTTCTCGGTGTAGCGCCGCGACGAGGTCACCTCGTCGGGGTTCTCGTGGCGCCACTTCTTGTAGTCCTTGCGTCGACCGGTGCGGATGGTCACCTTGTCGGCGATGGAACGGCTCTTCTTCCTGCGTGTCATGACACGGCTCCTCTTTCGATGGGCGCCATTCTAGCAGCCGGACGCTTCCCTTCGACAGCAGACGCGCCCTCGGCGCCCGAGACTGGTACAATGCGCGTTTGCGTCACGCATCCCTCATCGATGCACCTCCATCCACGAACATGGACGAGACAGCACAGCCTATGAGCGAGTCGGAACAGACCACAGCACCGGCCCAGACCGAGAACCGCAAGCCCAAGCGTCGCCGCCGCAAGCCGCGTCGCCGCCAGTCGAACTGGGATCTGCGCCAGTTCCAGGTCCCCGCCGTGGCGGGCAAGTGGCGCTTCCACGATTTCGACCTGCCGCTGCCGCTGATGCGTGCCATCCATGCTCAGGGCTTCGAGTACTGCACGCCGATCCAGGCCGAGGCGCTGACCCACACGCTGCTCGGCGGCGATGTGGTCGGCAAGGCGCAGACAGGCACCGGCAAGACCGCGGCCTTCCTGATCTCGATCCTTGCCTACTTCCTCGAGGAAGAAGCGCCGGACGGGCAGAAGCCCGGTGCACCGCGGGCGCTGATCGTGGCCCCGACCCGCGAGCTGGCGCTGCAGATCGAGAAGGACGCCAAGGCCCTGGCGCGCTTCACCAAGCTGAACGTGGCCAGCGTGGTCGGCGGCATGGACTACCAGAAGCAGCTCGAGGGCCTCGGCCAGCAGCTCGACATCCTGGTGGCCACCCCGGGCCGGCTGCTGGACTTCCACCAGAAGCGCGACGTCGATCTGACCCAGGTCGAGGTGCTGGTGCTCGACGAGGCGGATCGCATGCTCTCCATGGGCTTCATCCCGGACGTCAAGCGCATCATCCGCCACACGCCCAAGCCCGAGGAGCGCCAGACCTTCCTGTTCTCGGCGACCTTCACCGAGGACATCCTCAACCTGGCCAGCCAGTGGACCCGCGATGCGGCCCACGTGGATATCGAGGTCACCGTCGACAACGCGGCCAACATCGAGCAGCGCGTCTACCTCGTCAGTGACGAGGACAAGGCGAAGCTGCTGGTCAAGCTGTTGCAGCAGGAGAGCTTCGACCGGGTGATGGTGTTCGGCAACCGCCGCGACCTGGTGCGCAAGCTCGACGGACTGCTCAAGGACGCCGGCATCAACGCCGCCATGATCTCCGGCGACGTGCCCCAGAACCAGCGCATCAGCACCCTCGAGCAGTTCCGCGAGGGCGAGATCCAGGTGCTGGTGGCCACCGACGTGGCCGGTCGCGGCATCCACATCGAGGATGTCAGCCACGTCATCAACTACACCCTGCCCGAGGATCCGGAGGACTACGTCCACCGCATCGGCCGCACCGGTCGCGCCGGCGCCAAGGGGGTGTCGATCAGCTTCGTGGGCGAGGAAGACGCCTTCTCGCTGCCGGAGATCGAGCGCTTCATCAACGACAAGCTGCCCTGCGAGCATCCGCCGGAAGGGCTGCTGTAAAGCTGGAAGAGCGGCGTTGCGCGCCTGGAAGCTCGCTGGCGCGGCTTCGCCGCTTGAAGTAACGACACAACGGTCGGCTTTCCCTGGCGAGCGGCGCCGGGGGCAGGGTGAAGCGAGGCTCTTTTGTCAGGACGACAAAAGGAGCGTCCAGGGAAGGATTCACCGCGTCCTCGCGACACCCTGCCGCCGGAACAGCCGCGTTTCTCTATGGACGCATCATGCTAGACGAGGCCCTGAAGGGCGAGATCCAGGGCGCCTATCGCAAGGTGCTCGACGGCCTCGACCTCACCCCACGCTACGGCCAGCGGCTGATGATCGCCGAGATCGCCCGCACCCTGGGCGGTATCGAGGCCGACGACGCCGGCCAGCGCACCAGCAACGAGCACGTCTGCGTGCTCGAGGCCGGCACCGGCACCGGCAAGACCCTGGCCTATCTGCTCGCCGCGCTGCCGGTGGCCAAGGCCCACGGCAAGCGGCTGGTGGTGGCCACCGCCACCGTGGCCCTGCAGGAGCAGGTGCTGCACCAGGACCTGCCGGCCCTCAAGGCCCACAGCGGGCTCTCCTTCAACTTCTCCCTGGCCAAGGGCCGCGGTCGCTACGTCTGCGTGGCGCGCCTCGACCAGGCCATGGACGGAGGCGAGGACGACAATCCCACCCTGTCGCTGTTCGAGCAGGCCCTGGACAGCGGCGGCGACGAATTCCAGGCGCTCGTCCAGTCCCTCGGCGAGGCTTACGGCAACGGCCGCTGGGCCGGCGATCGCGACAGCTGGCCGGAGGGCATCGACGACGCCCACTGGCGCAAGCTGACCGTCGATCATCGCCAGTGCACCAATCGTCGCTGCGGACACTACGGCGCCTGTGCCTTCTTCCGCGCACGGCGCGAGCTGGACAGCGCCGAGGTGATCGTCGCCAACCACGACCTGGTGCTGGCCGACCTGGCCCTGGGCGGCGGGGTGGTGCTGCCGGACCCCGGCGACTGCATCTACGTCTTCGACGAGGGCCACCACCTGCCGGACAAGGCGCTCAACCACTTCACCCATCGCTTCGCCGTGGGCCATGGCCTGCGCTGGCTGAGTACGCTCAAGAAGTCACTCACCGAGCTCAATCAGGCGCTGGCGGTGCAGCCCACGCTGGCGCGCCTGCTGTCGAGCCTGCCGCCGCTGTTCGAGGGGCTCGAGCCACGCCTCGGCGACGCCTTCTCGCTGGGCCATCAGCTGGCCGGGCGCCCCGAGGGCCTGGGCGACGGCGAGGACAGCGCCCAGCATCGCTTCGAGATGGGGCGAATACCCGACGCGCTGCGCGAACAGGCCGACGGTCTGGTGACGATGTTCGCCGAGCTGTCGCGGACCCTGGAGTCGATGGCCGACATCCTGCGCGAGAGCCTGGACCCGGAGAAGTCCACCGGGCTGCCCAAGGAGCAGGCCGAGCCCTGGCTGCCGCTGGTGGCGCTGCTCCACGGCCGAGCGCTGGAGGCGCATGCCCTGTGGCAGGCCTTCGCCGAGACCGATCCGGAAGGCGAGCCCCCGCGGGCCCGCTGGCTGACGCTGGAGCGCTTCGGCGGCGATCCGGAGCTGACCTTCTCGGCGAGCCCGGTGTCTGCCGCCCATACCCTGGCCAAGTCGCTGTGGGGGCGCTGCTTCGGCGCCGTGGTGACCTCGGCGACCCTCACCGCCCTGGGCCGCTTCGAGCGGCTGCAGGAGCGCGCCGGGCTCGCCAACCGCTATCGCTACCAGAGCCTGCCGAGCCCCTTCGACTATTCCCGGGCGGTGCTCAGCGTGCCCCGCGAGGCAGCCGACCCGTCCGACCGCGAGGGCCACGAGCGCGCCATCGTCGACTTCGTCGAGGCGCTCGGCGAGGACGAGGCGGTGCTGGCGCTGTTCTCCTCCCGCGCCCAGCTGCGGGCCGTGGAGCGCGCGCTCTCGGAAGGCACGCGGGAGCGGGTGCTGGCCCAGGGCCGGCTGCCCAAGCGCGAGCTGGTGGAGCGCCACCGGGCGAGGATCGACAAGGGCGAGGGCAGCATACTGTTCGGCCTGGCGAGCTTCGCCGAGGGCATCGACCTGCCCGGCGACTATCTGACCCATGTGATCATCACCCGGCTGCCGTTCGCGGTGCCCGACGATCCGGTGGGCGCGACGCTGGCCGAATGGATCGAGCGCCAGGGCGGCAACCCGTTCATGCGCATCAGCGTGCCCGACGCCTCCATCAAGCTGGTCCAGGCCTGCGGCCGGCTGATCCGCAAGGAGGCCGATCGCGGCCGTATCACGCTGCTCGATCGCCGCGTGCTGACCCGCCGCTACGGCCGCGCGCTGCTGGATGCGCTGCCGCCCTTCGTGCGCGAGATCGACGGCCAGTAACGGGACGTCTTCGCTCGCCGGCTTTTACACTCTTGTGAGATCACCCTTCCTCGGCGAGCAGCCGCTCGAGGTCGTGTCGCACGGCCTCGGGGGCGTCGCCGTCGCGGATCAATAGCCGCGCCTCGCCGTCGCGGTCGAAGACGAATACGCCGCTCGGGTGCGAGACCGCATAGCCGCCGGCGGCGTCCTTCTCGCCATAGCCGTAGGTCACCCGATAGCGCCTGGTGAGGGCGCCGAGCTGCGCCGGGCGGCCGGTCAGACCGACGACGGCCGGTCCGAAGGCCTCGGTGTAGGCCGAAAGCCGCTCGGGATCGTCGCGTTCCGGATCGACCGAGACGAACAGCACCCGGACGTCATCCCGGCGCTCGGCGGGGAACTCCCGCACCTGGCCGGCGAGCCGAGCCAGGGTCACGGGGCAGACGTCGGGGCAGTGGGTATAGCCGAAGAACAGCAGGGTCACCTCGCCGCGATATCGATCGGCCTCGACCGTCTCGCCGCGCTCGTCGGTCAGCGTGAAGGCCAGCGGCGGCATCAGCGAGGCGATGTCCTTGGTCCGCCAGTCCGGTTCACCGCAGCCGGCCAGGGCCAGCAGGGTGCTCAGCACGAGCGACGTCAGCGGGGCAGGGCGCATGGTGTCTCCTCCGGGCGAGCTAGGGCCTGGCCGGCGATGACCAGCGCCGGCGTCCATCGGTGTCGTCGCGCCGCAGCTGGCGCAGCACGATCAGGGTGCCGATCACGCTCATCATGGTGGCCGGAATCCAGGTGATCAGTCCGCCGATCTGCTGGTCGGCCAGCGGCGCCAGCGGCCAGGCGCGGCCGCACACCTCGTAGACATCGAACAGCACCTCGGGGCTGAAGGTCAGGTAGGCGCCGAGCAGGATCTGCGGCGGAATCACCGTCAGCAGCAGCAGGATGCGCTTCCCGGGGCCGAGCCGGCCGTGGGGCGTCAGCACCAGCCACCAGAACAGCAGGCCGTCGATCAGCATGCTCCAGTTCATCAGCTGGTAGAGGCGGCGGCTGAGCATGGCGTCGAAGTGCACCGACGGGATCAGCCAGAAAGCGATCAGGCCGACGAACAGCAGCGGCGCGACGAGCGGATGCTGCAGCAGGTCGAGCAGCGGCCGGGCGAGGCGATGCGCCGACGAGGCCCAGCCCGGCAGTCCGGCGGCCAGCATCCGAAGCGGCGCGGCCAGCACCAGCAGGAAAGGCGCCGCGTGGTGCAGCACCAGGTGCTGAGCCCGATGGGGGAAGAACATGTACTGGGCCAGATAGTCGTAGCGAGTCTGGCTCACGACGTAGATCAGCGTCAGGCCGAGCAGGAAGACCGCGGGCCTCAGCCAGCCCAGCGGCGGGGCGCTCGGATCAAGCCGAGGCAGACGACGTGCACCGCGCCAGTAGAGGCCGACCGCCGCCAGGCAGGCGAGCCCCCACAGTGGCTCGAACTCCCAGGGGGCGAGCCAGTGCAGCGCGGTCGCGAGGATCGAAGGTTCCGTCGACTCGGGCATCCGGGCTCCTCTGGCGGGCGGCGCCTTTCGCCTCAAGCTAGCCGAGCCGCATCCAGGCGGCAAACGGATCGCTCCACGCTGGCTGCTGACGCTTGAAACCCTCGCCGCCGTTGGTCACTATCCCGCGCTCGACGATCGCGCCCACCGACCGGAGACCCGATGAAACTGATCCTGAGCCGCAAGGGCTTCGATACCTCCGCCGGCGGCGTGCCCAATCCGATCCTCCCCGATGGGCGTCTGCTGGCGCTGCCGATTCCCGATGCGCGCTCGGTGATTCCCTACCGGGCGATCACCCAGCAGGGCGAGCCGCTGGGGCCGCTGGTCGCCGATCTGACCCGGGGGCGGGTCTCGCCGGATGCCGGCGCCCACCTGGATCCCGATCTGGTGCCCGATCAGCACCCGCGTCCGGTGGGCTGGCGGCCGCTGTTCGGCCAGCGGGGCGCGGCCCAGAGTCATCTGCGCAATCAGGGCGTGGGATCTGGCGATCTGTTCCTGTTCTTTGGCCTGTTTCGCGACATCGAGCGCGTCGACGGTGGATGGCGCTTCGTGCCCGAGGCGCGGCCGCGTCATGTGCTGTGGGGCTGGCTGCAGGTGGGCGAGGCGCTGACGCTGGGCGATCAGCTGCCGGCGGGCCTCGAGTGGGCGCGCGAGCATCCGCACTGCCAGCGGCTGGGCGAGGCGCGCAATGCGCTCTATATCGCGCGTCATTCTCTGGCGCTGCCCGGCGGCGAAGGCGGCGGACTGCCGGGGGCGGGAATCTTCCCGTACGAGACGACCCGGCAGCGGCTGACCGCGCCGGACGCCGAGACGATATCGCAGTGGCGCCTGCCGGGCTGGTGGCACCCCGGCGAGGGGCGGGCGCCGCTTTCCTATCATGCCGATCCCGGGCGCTGGGCGCGGCGCGGCGACGAGGTCGCGCTGCAGGCCGTGGCCCGGGGGCAGGAGTTCGTGCTGGACGCCGATCAGTATCCCGAGACGATGCCCTGGGCGCGGTCGCTGATCGCCGCGTGCGGCGCGGTGTAGCGGGGCGAGGGCAAAAGAGGGAGCGAAAACGACGAGGGCCCGCCTAGTGGCGGGCCCTCGTCGCGTCAGGCGGGCGTGATCAGGCGCCCGCGCGCCGCTTGGCCAGCGCGGGCGCCAGCTTGTCGTTCATGGTATGGAGTGCCTGCTCGGTGGCGTCCCAGTCGATGCAGGCATCGGTGATGGAGACGCCGTAGGCCAGCTGGCTCAGGTCCTCGGGGACCTTCTGGTTGCCCCAGCCGATGTTGGATTCGACCATCAGGCCGATGATCGAGCGGTTGCCCTCGAGGATCTGGTTGGTGACGTTCTCCAGCACCAGCGGCTGCAGGCTCGGGTCCTTGTTGGAGTTGGCGTGGGAGCAGTCGATCATGATGTTGGGGGCCACGCCGGCCTTCTGCAGCTCCTGCTCGGCCAGCGCCACGCTGACGCTGTCGTAGTTGGGCTTGCCGTTGCCCCCGCGCAGTACCACGTGGCCGTAGCGGTTGCCGCGGGTGCGGATGATCGCCACCTTGCCGGCCTGGTCGATGCCCAGGAAGTTGTGCGGATGGGCGACCGACTGCAGGGCGTTGACCGCCACGTCGAGGCTGCCGTCGGTGCCGTTCTTGAAGCCGACCGGGCCGGACAGGCCGGAGGCCATCTCGCGGTGGGTCTGGGATTCGGTGGTGCGGGCGCCGATCGCCGACCAGCTGATGCAGTCCTGCAGGTACTGGGGCGAGATCGGATCCAGCGCCTCGGTGGCCAGCGGCAGGCCCATCTCGGCCAGCTCGACCAGCAGTCGGCGGGCGATGTGCAGGCCTTCCTCGATCTCGAACGAGCCGTTGAGGTGCGGGTCGTTGATCAGGCCCTTCCAGCCGACGGTGGTGCGCGGCTTCTCGAAGTAGACGCGCATCACGATGTAGAGACTGTCCTTGACCTCGTCGGCGAGGCGACGCAGATGGCGGGCGTAGTCGAGGGCGGCATCGACGTCGTGGATCGAGCAGGGGCCGACGACCATCAGCAGGCGCGGATCGCTGCCGTCGAGAATGTTCTGGATGACCTGGCGGCCCTCGATCACCGTGCGTTCGGCGTCGTCGGAGAGGGGGATCTCTCGCTTCAGCTCGGCCGGGGTGAGGAGGACGTCCTCGGCCAGGACGTTGAGGTTGTTGACCTGTTGCTCGGACATGGAATTCTGCTACCTGTATCGTGTCAGCGCTGATGCGTTATAAACCCCTACTATCGCCCGCGTGACAGGCAAATTCAATCGAAGACGGAACTCTGCGGGCGGGGCGGTTGTCACAGCGCCCGCATCGGCGGCGGGCGCTCGTGGCGGCGCTCAGGCTTGATGCCGAACGGCGAAACAGGAACACTTGGTCACCCGCCGAGATCGGCGCACGCTCACCCCAGGGTCTAGGTTGATACATATGGAAGCGACACCCGTTTCATCGCGACGTCCTCTCGAGGCATCGCGGCAAGCTCCCGCCACGGGGAGGCGTTGAATGGGCAACCGGGAAACGGATCAGCAGCTCGTCGAACGCGCGCAGAAGGGAGATACCCGCGCCTTCGATCTGCTGGTCAAGAAGTACCAGCACAAGATCATCGGCCTGATCGGCCGCTACGTGCACGACCACGCCGAAGTCCAGGACGTGGCCCAGGAAGCCTTCATCAAGGCCTATCGGGCGCTCAGCAAGTTTCGCGCCGAGAGCGCCTTCTATACCTGGATGTATCGCATCGCCATCAACACCGCCAAGAACCATCTGGTGTCCAAGGGACGCCGCCCGCCGGGCAGCGATCTGGACATCGTCGATGCCGAGATGGTCGATCACAGCGGCCGGCTGGCCGACATCGAGACGCCGGAAGCCGCGATCGCCCGCGATGAGTTGCAGTCCGCCGTGTTCGAGGCCATCGAGGCGCTGCCCGACGATCTGCGTACGGCGATCACGCTGCGCGAGCTCGACGGGCTGTCCTATGAAGACATCGCCAACATCATGGACTGCCCGGTGGGGACGGTGCGTTCGCGCATCTTCCGCGCCCGAGAGGCCGTGGATCAGCACATTCGGCCGCTGGTCGCCACGTCTCGCAACCAGGAGGCGGTCACCGAATGAGCCGAATTTTCATCGTTTTTGCCCATTGGCTGAACTGTCGGGCGTCAGTGACGTCATATGCGGTGACCGATCCATGGCTGTGGATCTTGGGCCTCGCGACGGGGCCGTCACGACGGGCAATGAGGTCGGAAATCCAGGCTTCCAACAGGCTGCAAGGCGGTGTCGCCTTGACGATTGTGAGGGTGTAGAGACATGAGTCAGAACGCACGGGAATCGCTTTCTGCGCTAATGGACAACGAGGGGGACGAGCTCGAGCTGCGGCGCGTCCTCAAGTCGCTGGATGACGAGCCCGACGCGGCGGATGCCTGGCGCCGCTATCATATGATGCGAAGCCTGATGCGACGCGAGAACGACGTCGACATGACGGCCGATCTTTCCGCGGGCGTGATGGCGGCCCTGCAGGACGAGCCGACGCCGCTGCCGGCCTCCAGCGAGACCTCGCGCCGTTCGCTGCCGCTGGGCCGCAGTGCCGGCATCGCCGCGGCGGTGTCGCTGATGGTGATCACCGGCGTGCAGTTCTATAACGGGGCGTCTCCGCTGGGCGGCGGCGAGGCACCGGTGGCGACCAATGCCGGGGCCACGAATGCCAGCGCCACCAGCGTCGCCACCCATGCGACGTCCGGGCTCGAGTCGCTGGGCGGTGGTGCTTCCTCCGGCCAGGGCGCCTCACTGGTCGACATGCCGATCTTCTCCTCTGGTAGCGGTGGGGAGACCGGGCTGATGAACGTCGGCACCGGGGCGCCGATCATGCTGTCGCCGGCCCAGCGCCAGTCGCTGCGCATGGATCGTCAGCAGGCGCTGCTGCTGCAATCCTACCTGAACCGCCACGCCGAAGGCGCGGCCGCCACCGGGGGCGACCCCTGGATGCCCTTGCTCCGGGCCTCGGGAAGCGAGTCACTGGGGCAGCGCTGATGGCGGGCCGGTGGCAGCGGTCGTCGCGCCCGCTGGCGTGGCGGCTGGCCGGGGTGGCGCTCGTCGCCGCCGCGCTGACGCCCTCGGTGCAGGCCGCGATGCCCGCCTCTTCGGGCGTCGACTGCACTCAGCTGGCCGAGGAGGATGAGCCCGACTCGGCCTCGGCCTGGTACGAACGCAGTCTGTGGGCCAGTCACTGCTATGCCTTCCAGGCGCGAGCCGTGCGCATCGGCAGCGATGGGGTGAGGGCGCTGGCCATGTCTCACGGGATCGAGGATGGCGTGGAGCGCGAGCGGGCCCGCTACCTCGATGGCCCTGCCGTCGCCTTCGAGCGCGAGGGTCGCATCGCGCGCCCCGGCGGCATGACGTCGAGCGCGTCCTCGGCTGCGCCCCCCGAGGCGATCGTCGAGCATCTCGACGGCCTCTACCGCCTGCAGCTCTCCGGCTCGGACCGCATCGCGGGCCGTCACGCCATGCGCCTCGACATCGAACCCCTCGACGACCAGCGCTACGGCCACCGACTGTGGCTCGATGCCAATACCGCCCTGCCGCTCAAGAAGATGCTGCTCGATGAGCAGGGGCGAGTGATCGAAACCTTCCAGATCACCGACCTGCGCGCTCCCCGGCTGCATCAGGGGGCGATCGATCTGGCCTCGCCGCCTTCCCTGCCTGCGCTGTCCTGGCGTCCGGACTGGCTGCCCAGGGGCTTCGTGCCCCAGGCAATCGCGACGCAGGGCGGGCGGCGTCCGGGCATCGAACATCGCGTCTACGGTGATGGCCTGTCGACCCTGAGCCTGTTCGTCGAGCCCCTCGAGGGGCGTAGCCTGCTGATCCCCGGCATCCATCGCCTGGGCGTTTCCCGCGCGGCGGTGATGCACCGCGAGCTGGGCGGCCGGCCGTGTCAGGTCGTGGCCATGGGCGAGCTGCCGTCCCGGGTCCTGCAGCGGGTCGTCGAGTCCGTGACCTGGCAGGCCGACGCCCAGGCGGGGGCTTCCGATGCCGATGAGCGCTGAAATGCCGCTTCCCACCGATTCCAGCGTGGCCCCGAGCCTGTCGGCTCGAGCCACCGCGCTGAACCTTTTGCCCTCGTCGGGGTAAGAGGTAGGGGCAGATGTCCTTGCCATTCATTGCATCTTGTCACAGGAGCCATTCATGACACGCATGACACGCATGCCGCGCGCGCTAGCCCTCTGGGTACTGCTGGTCGTGGCGCTGTTCTCCGCTCAGTCCGCCATGGCCCGTGAGCTGCCGGACTTCACCGAGCTGGTGAAGGACGCCGCGCCCGCGGTCGTCAACATCTCCACGTCGCGCATGGTGGAACGTGCCGATTCTCCCTTCCAGGGCTTCGGCAACCAGGAGATTCCCGAGATCTTCCGTCACTTCTTCGGCGACCGCATGCCGATGCCGCGAGGCAACGGCCAGGGGCATAGCCACAGCGAGGAGCGTCAGTCGCTGGGTTCCGGTTTCATCATCAGCGCCGACGGCTACATCATGACCAACGCCCACGTGGTCGACGGGGCCGACCAGATCCTGGTCCGGCTCAACGATCGCCGCGAGCTCGAGGCCACGCTGGTCGGCGCCGATGAGAAAACCGATATCGCCGTGCTAAAGGTCGACGCCACCGACCTGCCGACCCTCGAGCTGGGCGATTCCGACCAGCTCGAGGTGGGTGAATGGGTCGCTGCCATCGGCTCGCCGTTCGGCTTCGATCACTCAGTGACCAACGGCATCGTCAGTGCCATCAACCGCACCCTGCCGCGTGATTCCTACGTGCCCTTCATCCAGACCGACGTGGCGATCAACCCCGGCAACTCCGGCGGCCCGCTGTTCAATCTCGATGGCCAGGTGGTGGGCATCAATTCCCAGATCTTCACCCGCAGCGGCGGCTTCATGGGGCTGTCCTTCGCGATTCCGATCAACGTGGCCATGGACGTGGCCGACCAGCTCAAGTCCAGCGGCTCCGTCGAGCGCGGCTGGCTCGGCGTGATGATCCAGCCGGTGTCGCGCGAGCTGGCCGAGTCCTTCGGCATGGACAACCCCGAGGGCGCGCTGATCGCCGATCTCGACCCCGAGGGGCCGGCGGCCCAGGGCGGTCTCGAGGCCGGCGACGTCATTCTCGAGGTCAACGGCCGGGCGGTCGAGCGCTCCAGCACCCTGCCGCGCCTGATCGGGCACGTCGCGCCCGGCGGCGACGTGGAGATCAAGGTGCTGCGCGATGGCGAGCACAAGACCCTGAACGTCGAGGTCGGCGAATGGCCGGACAACCAGAAGGGCGGGGGCGATCAGGGCAGCGATGCCGCGCCCACGCGACTCGGCGTTGCGGTCCAGGCGCTGGATGAGGCCCAGCAGAGCAAGCTGAAGCTCGATCACGGCGTCCAGGTGACCCAGATCGATCCCGAAGGCATCGCCGCGGCGGCCGGCATTCGCCCGGGCGACGTGCTGGTCAGCATCGGCCAGCAGGCGGTGGAGAGCCCCGAGCAGCTTGCCGAGCTGGTCGCCGAGCTGCCGGCCGGCAGCGCCGTGCCGGTGCGCCTCTATCGGGATGGCCGCTCCTACTACGTGGCCCTGCGCCTCGCCGACGACTGAGCCCATCGCGCTCAGGTCATGACTCGCGACCCGACGGTGCCCGCCGTCGGGTCGCTGTATCTGGAAGGCGCATCCCGCTACAATGCCGCCATCTCACTCGACGCACCCGCAGAGGGCGGCAAGCCTGTAGTTCATACGGGGTTGCGTACACGAACCGGATCTTCTCGAATGTCAGAAAGCGATAACCGCAAAGTAATCAATGGGATACGGAACTTCTCCATCATCGCCCACATCGATCACGGCAAGTCGACCCTGGCCGACCGCCTGATCCAGACCTGTGGCGGGCTCACCGAACGCGAGCTCAAGGAGCAGGTGCTCGATTCCATGGACCTGGAGCGTGAGCGCGGCATCACCATCAAGGCCCAGTCGGTGACGCTGGATTACCAGGCCGCGGACGGCAATACCTATCAGCTGAATTTCATCGACACCCCGGGGCACGTGGACTTCTCCTACGAGGTCTCGCGCTCGCTGTACGCCTGCGAGGGCGCGCTGCTGGTGGTCGATGCCGGCCAGGGTGTCGAGGCTCAGTCGGTGGCCAACTGCTACACCGCCATCGAGCAGGGGCTCGAGGTGCTACCGGTGCTCAACAAGATGGACCTGCCCCAGGCCGATCCGGACAAGGTGTCCCAGGAGATCGAGGAGATCATCGGTCTGGACGCCACCGACGCCTGCCAGGTCTCGGCCAAGAGCGGGCTCGGCATCGACGCGCTGCTCGAGCGCCTGGTGCGCGACATTCCGCCGCCCAAGGGCGATCCCGAGGCGCCGCTGCAGGCGCTGATCATCGACTCCTGGTTCGACAACTACCTCGGCGTGGTGTCGCTGGTGCGGATCTTCGACGGCACGCTGAAGAAAGGCGACAAGATTCGCATGACCTCCACCGGTCGCGACTGGCAGGCCAACGAGGTCGGCATCTTCACGCCGCTGCGCCGCGAGACCGGCGTGCTGCGCGCCGGCGAGGTCGGTTTCGTGGTCGCCGGCATCAAGGACATCCACGGCGCCCCGGTGGGTGACACCATCACCCATACCAAGACGCCGGACATCAAGCGCCTGCCGGGCTTCCAGAAGGTCAAGCCGCAGGTCTATGCCGGCATGTTCCCGGTCTCCTCCGACGACTACGAGGAGTTCCGCGACGCGCTCGAGAAGCTGGCGCTCAACGATGCCTCGCTGGACTACGAGCCGGAGAACTCCGATGCCCTGGGCTTCGGCTTCCGGGTCGGCTTCCTCGGCACCCTGCACATGGAGATCATCCAGGAGCGACTGGAGCGCGAGTACAACCTCGACCTGCTGACCACCGCGCCGACGGTCATCTACGAGCTGCTGATGAAGGACGGCGAGGTCCGCTACGTCTCCAACCCGTCCAAGCTGCCCGACATGGCCGACGTCGAGGAGATGCGCGAGCCGGTCGTGCGAGCCAGCATCCTGGTGCCCCAGGAGTTCGTCGGCAACGTCATCGCCGAATGCGAACAGCGCCGTGGCACCCAGCTCGACATGCTGTTCCTCGGCAGCCAGATCCAGCTCACCTACGAGCTGCCGATGGCCGAGGTGGTGATGGACTTCTTCGACCGCCTGAAATCGATCTCCAAGGGCTACGCCTCGCTGGAGTACAACTTCGAGCGCTTCGAGGCCGCCAAGCTGGTGCGCCTCGACGTGCTGATCAACGGCGACCGGGTGGATGCCCTGGCGGTGATCATTCACCGCGACCATGCCCATTCCCGCGGCCGCGCGCTGGTCGAGAAGATGAAGGAACTGATTCCGCGTCAGATGTTCGACGTGGCGATCCAGGCGGCCATCGGCGGCCAGGTGGTGGCGCGCTCCACCGTCAAGGCGATGCGCAAGAACGTGACCGCCAAGTGCTACGGCGGCGACGCCTCGCGCAAGAAGAAGCTGCTCGAGAAGCAGAAGGCGGGCAAGAAACGCATGAAGCAGGTCGGCCGGGTGGAAATCCCCCAGGATGCCTTCCTCGCCGTGCTCAAGGTCAATGACGACTAGGGAAGGCAACGACCGATGGACTTTACACTCCTGCTGACGGTAGCCGTGCTGGTCACCGGCGTGATCTGGCTGCTGGAACTGGTGTGGTGGCGGCCGGCGCGTCGCTCCCGCCTGACGGCCAGCGTCGAGGCCGGCACCACCGAGGGCGCCGATCCCGCCGCGCGTGAAAGGGCGCTCAAGGAGCCGTGGCCGGTGGACTACGCGCGCTCCTTCTTTCCGGTGCTGCTGGTGGTGCTGGTACTGCGCAGCTTCGTGGTCGAGCCCTTTCAGATCCCGTCGGGATCGATGCGCCCGACCCTCGAGGTGGGCGACTTCATCCTCGTCAACAAGTTCGCCTACGGGCTGCGCCTGCCGGTGCTGGACACCAAGGTCCTCGACGTCGGCGAGCCCGAGCGGGGCGACGTCATGGTGTTCCGCTTCCCCAACGACCCGTCGGTGGACTTCATCAAGCGGGTGATCGGCCTGCCCGGCGACCATATCCGCTACGAGGGCAAGCAGCTCTACGTCAACGGTGAGCCGGTGCCGAAGTCGCTGCTCGAGAACGGTCCCCTGAAGGCGCCCGACGAGCGGCTGCTGCAGGAGCAGCTGGGCGAGGCGGTGCACCCTATCTACAATAATCCTCGTGATCCCGGTCCGCAGATGCGCGAGATCACCGTCCCTCCGGGGCACTACTTCATGATGGGGGACAACCGCGATCACTCCAACGACAGCCGCTACTGGGGCTTCGTGCCGGAAGAGAACATCGTGGGCAAGGCCTTCGCCGTCTGGATGCACTGGGACAGCGGCCTGCCGAGTTTCACCAGTGTACGCCGTATTCAATGAGTGCCGGGAGCGGCATTCCTTGCATGACATAGCAGGAGCTTCGTGAGCAATTCCCTGACCCAATTCAGCCGTCGCATCGGCCATGACTTCGCGCAGCCCGACCTGCTCGAGCTGGCCCTGACCCACCGCAGCTACGGCGGCCGTAACAACGAGCGCCTGGAGTTCCTCGGCGACTCCATCGTCAACTTCGTCATCGCCGAGGACCTCTTCCAGCGCTTCCCGCAGGCGCGGGAAGGGCAGCTGTCGCGCCTGCGCGCGCGCCTGGTCAAGGGCCAGACCCTGGCCGAGCTGGCCCGCGAGATGGAGTTCGGCGGCCACCTGCTGCTGGGCTCCGGCGAGATGAAGAGCGGCGGCCATCGTCGCGACTCGATCCTCGCCGATGCGGTCGAGGCGGTGATCGGCGCCATCTATCTGGATGCCGGCATGGAGACCGCCCGGGCCCGCGTGCTGGCCTGGTACGCCGAGCGACTGGAGGCCATCAACCTGCAGGACACTCAGAAGGATCCCAAGACCCGGCTGCAGGAGTTCCTGCAGTCGCGTCAGTCGGCGCTGCCGCGCTACGAGGTGATCTCGGTGGAAGGCGAGGCCCACGCCCAGACCTTTACCGTGGAGTGTCACATCGAGATGCTCGAGGAACACACCCGCGGCGTCGGTTCGAGCCGGCGTCATGCCGAACAGCAGGCCGCCGAGAAGGCGCTGTCTCGCATCGAAGGCCATGGAGGTCGCTCATGACCCAACGCTGTGGCTTCGTGGCCATCGTCGGTCGTCCCAACGTCGGCAAGTCGACGCTGATGAACCGTATTCTCGGCCAGAAGATCTCCATCACCTCGCGGCGTCCGCAGACCACGCGCCATCAGGTGATGGGCATCAAGACCGAGGGTGACGATCAGTTCATCTACGTCGATACCCCGGGCATTCACATCCTCGAGAAGGATCGCGACAAGGCCATCAACCGCTTCATGAACCAGGCCGCCACCCAGGCCCTGCGCGACGTGGACTGCGTGGTCTTCATCATCGACCGTACCCGCTGGACCGCCGAGGACCAGGTAGTGCTCGATCGCCTGGCCAAGGTCGAGGTACCGGTGATCCTGGCGGTCAACAAGGTCGACCGACTTCAGGACAAGAAGGAGCTGCTGCCCTGGCTGGAATCGCTCGGCGCGCGGCGCGACTTCGCCGCCATCGTGCCGATCGCGGCCAAGCACGGCACCCACGTGGAGGCGCTCGAGGCCGAGGTCGCCAAGCATCTGCCCGAGAGCATCCACTACTTCCCCGAGGACCAGGTCACCGACAAGAGCCAGCGCTTCCTGGCCGCCGAGCTGGTGCGCGAGAAGGTCATGCGCCAGCTCGGCGACGAGCTGCCTTACCAGATGACCGTCGAGATCGAGGAATTTCGCGACGAGGGGCGCATCGTGCACATCAGCGCCCTGATCATGGTCGAGCGCCAGGGGCAGAAGAAGATCCTGATCGGCGAGCGCGGCGAGCGGATCAAGAAGATCGGCCGCGAGGCGCGCCTCGACATGGAGCGGGCGCTGGATGCCAAGGTCATGCTCAACCTCTGGGTCAAGGTCAAGAGCGGCTGGTCCGACGACGAGCGGGCCCTGAAGAGCCTGGGTTACGATCTGGATTGACCTCTCGGTGAGGGGATGAGAGTGAGGTGTGAGGAGAGCGATCGCGCCTTGTGTTTTTCCCCCTCACTCCTCACTTCCCACTCCTGACGCCAGACCATGACCCCCCAGCCGGCCTATCTGCTGCACAAGCGCCCCTACCGCGAGACCAGCGCCCTGGTCGAGCTGCTGACGCTCGATCACGGGCGCGTGCGGGCCGTGGCGCGGGGCGTGCAGCGCCCGGGCAGCCGCGCCCGGGCGACCCTGCAGCCCTTCGCGCCGCTGCACATCACCTGGAGCGGCCAGGGCGAGCTCAAGCGCCTGTCGCTGATGGAGAGTCGGGCGCCGGCGGCGATGCTGGCGGGCGAGGGGCTGCTTTGCGGCCTCTATGCCAACGAGCTGCTGACCCGGCTGCTGCCGGTAGAGCTGCCGGTGAGCGACGTCTTCGCCTTCTACGCCGCCGCTCTCGAGGCGCTGCCGCGCCCCGACGGTCGGGCCGGCGCGCTGCGTCGCCTGGAGCTGTCGCTGCTCGAGGCGTTGGACGCCGAGCCGCGCTTCTGCACGCCGGGCGGTCAGGCCCTCGATCCCCAGACCCGCTATCGCTTCGACGTCGATTCTCGCGCCTTCGTGGTCGCCGAGGCCGGCATCGACGGCCGCACGCTCAAGCTGCTGTCCGGTGGCGACTGGCGCGAGCCGGGCCTGGCCGGGGCAGCCAAGGCGGTGACCCGGGCGGCGCTGGCGCCGCTGCTGGGCAGCCGGCCGCTGCGCTCCCGCGAATGGATGCAGCAGCTGGTCGCACGCCGCCGAAGCGGCCAGGCGTCCTAGCCTCGCCCCTCGCCCCTCGCACCTCGCGTGCCCGTCCGCTTACCCTTATCCTTGTGGCCCTGTTTTCCTCGTATTCCGGACCTGGAGAGTTCCCATGCATCCTCCCCGCATCCTGCTCGGCGTCAACATTGACCATATCGCCACCCTGCGCCAGGCGCGCGGCACCCGCTATCCCGATCCCGTCCAGGCGGCGCTGCTGGCCGAGGAGGCCGGGGCCGACGGCATCACCGTTCATCTGCGCGAGGACCGTCGGCACATCCAGGAGCGTGACGTGCGGCTGCTGGCCGAGGTGCTCAACACGCGCATGAACCTGGAGATGGCGGTCACCGAGGCGATGCTGGCGCTGGCCGAGGAGATTCGCCCGGCCCACGTGTGCCTGGTGCCGGAGAAGCGCGAGGAACTGACCACCGAGGGCGGTCTGGACGTGGTCGGCGGCTTCGAGGCGATGGCCGAGGCCTGCCGTCGGCTCGCCGCGGCGGGCTCGGAGGTGTCGCTGTTCATCGATCCGGAGCCGGCGCAGATCGAGGCGGCGGCGAAGGCCGGGGCGCCGGTGATCGAGCTGCACACCGGGGCCTATGCCGAGGCCTCCGGCGCGGCCGCGGCCGCCGAGCATGCCCGCCTGGTGGCGGCCGCGGAGATGGCCGGCGAGCTGGGGCTGACGGTCAACGCCGGTCATGGCCTGCACTACCACAACGTCGAGGCCATCGCCGCCATCCCGGGACTGCACGAGCTCAACATCGGTCACGCCATCATCGCGCGCTCGCTGTTCGTCGGCCTCAAGGAGGCGGTGGCGGAGATGAAGCGCCTGGCGATCGCCGGCCAGGAGGCGGGCTTCGTGGCGGCCCTCGACGAGCACGACCACGAGCATGATCACGACCATCAGGCCGACGGCAGCTGCTGCGGATGATCCTGGGGATCGGCACCGATATCGCTCGGGTGGCGCGCTTCGAGGCCGCCCAGGCGCGCCACGGCGAGCGTTTCGCCCGGCGGGTGCTGGGCGACGACGAGTTGGCGAGCTATCGGCAGCGCGGCGAGCCGGCCGCCTTCCTGGCCAAGCGCTTCGCCGCCAAGGAGGCGTTCGTCAAGGCGCTGGGCACCGGGCTGCGTCACGGCATGCGCTGGACCGAGATTCAGGTGGTCAACGATGCCCTGGGGCGGCCGTCGCTGGCGCTGGCCGGGCGCGCCCGGGAGCTGGCCGAGGCCGAGGGCGTCAGGCATCTGCACCTGACGCTGTCGGACGAAGCGGCCTTCGCCGTGGCCTTCGTGGTGCTGGAAGCCTAGCGAGCGTCAGGCGCCGGAGGTCTGTATGCCGGTCGGTTGAGCCGCCTGCCAGTCGCGCAGCGCGGCCATGGCCGCGTAAAGGTCGGGCAGCAGCGGCGTGACTGCCTCCTGGCCACGAGAGCGCAGCCGGGTCTCGAGGGTTTCGGCCAGCAGCCCCAGGCGCGGCACGCCGCAGTAGCGGCAGGCGCCGTTAAGCGCGTGGATGGCGTCGAGTAGCGCCTCGGCGTCGTCATCGTCCATGGCCTGGCGGACCTGCGCCTCGCTGTCGTCCAGCGAGTCGATCAACTGACCCAGCAGCTTGCGCGCCAGGGCCTCTCGGCCGCCGGCCAGCTGGGTGCCGAGAGCCAGGTCCACCGAGGCCAGCTCGCTATCGGTGGCCGGGTCGGCCTCCGGCGCCTCGCCGGCTTCCTCCAGCGCCAGGCCGACCCCCAGATGGTGGCGCAGTAGGCTCGACAGCTGAGCGGTGTCCAGCGGCTTCTCGAGCACGCCGTCCATGCCGCTCTGCAGCAGCTGGCGTCGCTGCTCGCTCTGAACGTGGGCGGTCACGGCGATGATCGGCACATGGCGCCAGGGGCCGCCCAGCTCGCGCAGGGCGCGGGTCGTCTCCACGCCGTCCATGCCGCGCATGCGGATATCCATCAGCACCACGTCGAAGCGGGTCTCCTGAGCCAGGGCCAGGGCCTCCTCGCCGCTGGCGGCCAGGCCGACCTCGAGCTGCGGGCCGCTGATCAGCTCCTGCAGCAGCAGGCGGTTGGACTCGGTGTCATCCACCACCAGCAGACGCAGGGGCCCCCGCGGCGCGTCCGCCTGGCGTGCCGGCGGCTGATCGCGACGCACGCGGGTGAAGGCGCGGCTCACCGACTCCACCAGGGTGCGCCGCGACAGCGGCTTGCTCAGTATCTCGCCGCCGTAGGGCAGCGGCAGCGCCGGCAGGTCGGGCGGGCTGACGTTGACCAGCAGCATGGCCGGGCAGGCCAGGCGCTCCAGGCGCTGCTGCAGGGCCGTCTGCCCCGAGGGGGTGAGATCGGCATCGGTCAGTCCCAGCACCGCCAGTGAGGCGTCTTGGCCGAGCGCCTGGCGCTCGTCGATCACGCGCGCGGCCCAACGGCCCAGCAGATGGCGCAGCGCGGAGCGGGTCGGACCATGGGGTTCGTCCAGCACCACGCGCTTGCCGTCCAGCGCCATTTCGGGTTCGCGCTCTTCACCGGCGTCGGGCGGGCAGGCCAGCGGCAGGCTGAAGGCGAAGGTCGAGCCGTCGCCCGGCGTGCTCTCGACGCTGATCTCGCCGCCCATCTGCTCCACCAGCTGGCGGCTGATGGCCAGCCCCAGACCGGTGCCGCCGAACTCGCGCTGATGGCTGGCGTCGGCCTGGCGGAAGGCCTGGAACAGCCGGCGCTGGGCCTCGTCGCTCATGCCGATGCCGGTATCGCTGACCGCCACCCGCAGCACCACGTGGCCGCCGGCGCGCTGTTCGACCATCACCCGCACCACGACCTCGCCGCGTTCGGTGAACTTGACGGCGTTGCCGACCAGGTTGGTCATCACCTGACGGATGCGCAGCGGGTCGCCGCTCAGCGTCTCGGGCACGTCGTCGTAGACCAGGCCGAGCACCTGGATGCCCTTGGCCTGGGCCTGGGGCGCCTGCAGGCCGAGCACCTCGTCGACCAGTGCCACCATGTCGAGCTCGGTGTGCTCGAGCTCCAGGCGGCCGGCCTCGATCTTGGAGAAGTCGAGCACGTCGTTGACCAGCATCAGCAGGTTGTCGCAGGCGCGCTGCACGTGGTCGAGCCATTCGCGCTGGCGGGGGGCCATCTCGGTGCGGTGCAGCAGGCGGCAGAAGCCGATGATGCCGTTGAGCGGGGTGCGGATCTCATGGCTCATGTTGGCCAGGAACTCCGACTTGGCGCGGTTGGCCTCCAGGGCGCGTCGGTGGGCGAGGTCGAGCTCGATGTTCTGGACTTCGATGGTCTCCATCGACTCCTGCAGCTCGCCGGTGGCCTGCTCGATCTGCGATTGCAGATCTTCCCGCGCCGAGGCCAGGTGTTCGCCCATGGCGTTGAGGCGCTGGGCGAGGCGCGCCAGCTCAGCTTCCCTGGGCACCGCCAGCGGCGGCGGGGCGCTGCCGGCGGTCAGCCACTCCAGCATGCGCGTGGCGTTCTCCAGCGGTTGTGTCAGCCGCCGCCCCAGCCCGTAGGCCACCAGGAACAGCAGCAGGCCGACGATCAGCAGCAGCAGGCCGCCGCTGGCCAGGTGCCGGTAATAGGTCAGCGGCAGCACCGAGGCGTCGATGTCCATCACCAGCCGGGCGCCGGATGTGCCGGGCAGCGGCGCCAGCAGTTGCCAGTGCCGGCCGTCCTCGATCAGCGTCGTCGCCGACGCCGACGCCGACGCCGACGCCGACGGCGTCTGGGCCTGACGCAGCCGGCCGAGCTCCAGCCGCGGATCGCCATCGGCGTCGAGAATGCCCAGGGCGCGCACGTCCTTCAGGTCGAGCAGGCGGTCGGCGAGGGTCTTGAGCGCGGCCGCGTCGCCGTCCGCCAGCGCCTGTCCCAGGCTCGGTGCCAGCAGGTCGGCGGCCTGGGTCAGCTGCTCGCGCATCTGGTGCCGATGATGACGATCGTTCAGCTCCGTCACCGCCACCACCACCAGGGCGATCAGCACCAGGGGCAGGGCAAGGATGGCCAGCATCAGGCGGGTCTTCAATGACATCGGGAGGGCTCGTCGGCTGGGGTGTCGTGGCCCAGTATGCCACAGCCGGGCAGGATGCCTGTCCAGTGTCGGTGCCCGAGGATATAATGCCGAAAAGACGTTTCCAGAAGGACGGTTGCATGCATTTCCCCACCCTGGAGGAGACCATCGGCCACACGCCGCTGGTCCGCCTGAAGCGCATCACGGCAGGGCGCAACAACACCCTGCTTGCCAAGCTCGAGGGCAACAATCCGGCCGGGTCGGTCAAGGACCGTCCGGCGCTGTCGATGCTCCAGCAGGCCGAGGCGCGTGGCACCATCGCTCCGGGCGACACCCTGGTCGAGGCGACCTCGGGCAACACCGGCATCGCCCTGGCCATGGCCGCGGCGATCAAGGGTTATCGACTGATCCTGATCATGCCGGAGAATGCCTCCAGCGAGCGCAAGCAGGCCATGGCGGCCTACGGCGCCGAGCTGATCGAGGTCAGCCGCGAGGGCGGCATGGAGGCCGCGCGTGATCTGGCCGACACCATGATCGCCCGCGGAGAGGGCAAGCCGCTCGACCAGTTCGCCAATCCCGACAACCCCCTGGCGCACTACCGCGGTACTGGCCCCGAGCTGTGGGAACAGACCGGCGGCACCATCACCCACTTCGTCAGCTCCATGGGCACCACCGGCACCATCATGGGCGTCTCGCGCTACCTCAAGGAGCGCAATCCCGCAGTGCAGATCGTCGGCCTGCAGCCGGAAGACGGCGCCAGCATCGCCGGCATCCGCCGCTGGCCGGAGGCCTATCTGCCGGGCATCTTCGAGCCCGCCCGCGTCGACCGGGTGCTGGATATCGGCCAGACCGAGGCCGAGGACCACATGCGTCGCCTGGCCCGGGAGGAGGGCATCCTGGCCGGCGTCTCGTCCGGCGGGGCGCTCGCCGGCGCACTGCGCGTTGCCGAGGAGGTCGAGAACGCGGTGATCGTGTTCATCGTCTGCGACCGCGGCGACCGCTATCTGTCCACCGGCCTGTTCGCCCCGGAGTCCTGAGGTGGGTCTTGGACAGCGACGCCCCGCGCGCAAGAGCTCTGGCGTCTCGGGGCTGCAGACGGCGAAGCGCGGCAAGAAGGGCGCCCGTGGCGACGGCGATTCGTCCTCCCTCCTGACCATCGACGGCCTGGCCCACGATGGCCGCGGCGTGGGGCGCCAGGCCGACGGCAAGACGGCGTTCGTCGACGGCGCGCTGCCGGGCGAGCGGATCGAGATCGCCGTGCATCGCACCCGCCAGCGCTTCGACGAGGCCCACTTGCGCGAGGTGGTCGAGGCCTCGCCCGAGCGCGTCACGCCGCCCTGCGCCCACTACGGCACCTGCGGCGGCTGTGACCTGCAGCACCTGAGCCTGGAGGGACAGCGTCGCCACAAGCAGGTGGTGCTGCGCGAGCTGCTGGCCCGCCAGGGCATCGCCCCGGACGGCGAGCCCGAGCTGCTGGCGGCGGCCGGCGAGGGCTATCGGCGCCGGGCGCGGCTCGGCGTCAAGGTCGACGCCGACGGCGGAGTGCACCTGGGCTTCCGCGCGCGCCACAGTCACCGGCTGGTGGACCTCGACGACTGCCCCATTCTGGTGCCGGCACTGGCGGCCCTGCTGACGCCGCTGCACCGGCATCTGGCCGAACTGGAGGCGCCGCGTCAGGTCGGCCATCTGGAGCTGTCGGCGAGCGACGCCGGCGTGACCCTGGTGGTGCGCCAGCTGCGCGCGCACGACGCCGACACGCAGCGCTGGCGCGAGTTCGCTCTGGCCCGGGGCTTGCATCTGGCACGCTGGGTGGGGCGCGAGTCGCCGAGCTTCGAGTGGCTCACGCCGGCGCCCGATCTGTACGCCCAGCTGGCGGTCGGCGAACGCTCGCTGACGCTCGGCTTCGCGCCCGGCGATTTCCTGCAGGCCAACGAGGCGGTCAATCAGCGCATGGTGAGCGAGGCTCTGGCGTGGCTCTCGCCGCTGGCGCCCGGGGAGCGAGTGCTCGACCTGTTCGCCGGGGTCGGCAACTTCAGCCTGCCGCTGGCGGCCCTGGGCGCCGAGGTGACCGCGGTGGAGGGCAGCCCGGCGATGGTCGAGCGGCTGGCCGACAACGCCCGGCGCAATGCGCTCGAGGTGACGGCGCGCCAGGCCGACCTCAATCGCGCCGAGGCCGTGGGCGCGCTGTTCGACGCGCCCGGCCCTCACAGCGTGTTGCTCGATCCGCCCCGCGACGGCGCCGAGGCGGTATGCCGGGCGCTGGCCGAACGGCCGGTGCCGCGGGTGCTCTACGTGTCCTGCGACCCGGCGACGCTGGCACGGGATGCCGCTCACCTGGTCCAGGCGGGCTACGTCATCCGGCGATGGGCGGTGGCCGACATGTTCACCCACACCGCCCATCTCGAATCCATGCTGTTGCTCGAGCACCCGGACGCCGGGCAGCAGGGCGAAGGAGCGTCAAGCGATGGTTAAAGTGCGGGAAGATCAGCCCCTGACCGAGCGGGGGGCGGTCGACATCCCACGCTGGGTCGAGCGCCTCCAGGAGGACGTCAAGCTGCGCGACGCCGATGAGATGCGCGCGGCCTGCGAACTGGCCGAGCGCCTCGAGCAGGAGTCCGACCGGCCTCACAAGGCCTGGCTCAAGGACGGCTCGAGCTTTCGCATGGGCCTGGAGATGGCCGATATCCTCGGCGAGCTGCGCCTGGACCAGCCGGCCCTCGAGGCCGCGGTGCTGTATCGCGCGGTGCGCGAGGGGCTGCTCGACCTGGACGAGGTGGCCAAGCGCTTCGGGCATGAGGTTGCCGGGCTGATCGACGGCGTGCTGCAGATGGCCGCCATCAGCACCTCCCAGATGCCGAGCCACGGGCTGAGCCAGCACGACCAGCAGGACAACCTGCGCAAGATGCTGGTCAACATGATCGACGACGTGCGCGTGGCGCTGATCAAGATCGCCGAGCGCACCTGCGCGCTGCGCCAGGTGCGCGACGCGCCGCGCGAGAAGCGCCTGCAGGTGGCCCGCGAGGTGTTCGACATCTACGCGCCGCTGGCCCACCGTCTGGGCATCGGCCACCTCAAGTGGGAGCTGGAGGACCTCTCGTTCCGCTACCTGCACGAGGAAGACTACAAGACCATCGCCCGTCAGTTGGCCGAGAAGCGTCTCGACCGCAACCGCTACATCGAGGACGTGGTGGCGACCCTCGAGGGGCTGATGGAGGCCCAGGGCATCCATCAGTACCAGGTGGACGGCCGTGCCAAGCACATCTATTCGATCTGGCGGAAGATGAAGCGCAAGCACATCGACTTCTCCCAGGTCCACGACATCCGCGCGGTACGCATCCTGGTTCCCGAGATATCCGACTGTTACACCGTGCTCGGCATCGTCCACTCGCGCTGGCATCACGTGCCCCAGGAGTTCGACGACTACATCGCCAACCCCAAGAAGAACGGCTATCAGTCGCTGCATACCGCGGTGTTCGGCCCCGAGAGCAAGGTGCTGGAGATCCAGATTCGCACCTTCGCCATGCACGAGGAGGCCGAGCTCGGCGTGTGCGCCCACTGGCGCTACAAGGGCCATGACACCAACGCCCGCAGCGCCAGCTACGAGGACAAGATCGCCTGGCTGCGCCAGGTCCTCGAGTGGCAGGAGGAGGTCGGCGACTTCGCCGATATCCGCGAGGGGCTGTCCAGCGACGTGGCGCCGGATCGCATCTACGTCTTCACGCCCGACGGCCATGTGATCGACCTGCCGCGGGCGGCCACGCCGATCGACTTCGCCTACCGGGTGCATACCGAGGTCGGCCATCGCTGCCGCGGGGCCAAGGTCAACGGCCGCATCGTACCGCTGACCTACCGTCTCAGCACCGGCCAGCAGGTCGAGATCCTCACCGCCAGCAAGGGCGGGCCGAGCCGCGACTGGCTCAATCCCAGCCTCGGCTATGTGTGCACCTCTCGGGCCCGGGCCAAGATCCAGTCCTGGTTCAAGCACCAGGCCCGCGACCGCAATCTCGAGGAGGGCCGCGCCCTGTTCGAGCGCGAGATGAAGCGCCTCGACGTCGGCGACATGGACCTCACCCGGCTGGCCAACCAGGTCAACTACGCCAGCCCCGACGACATGTACGCCGCGCTCGGCGCCGGCGATCTGCGCATCGGCCAGGTGCTGCACCAGGCTCAGCAGCTGTTCGGCGAGAGCGACGATCAGGAGCAGCTCGACAAGCTGCTGGCCAAGCCACGCAAGGGCGGCGACAAGGCCGCCGGCGACGGCATCACGGTGCTCGGGGTCGGCAATCTCAAGACCAGCATGGCCAACTGCTGCCACCCGGTGCCCGGCGAGTCGATCGTCGGCTTCATCACCCAGGGGCGCGGCGTCACGATACACCGAGAGGACTGTCCCAACATTCTGCAGCTGCGCCTCGACGAGCCGCAGCGGGTGATCGAGGTGGAGTGGGGCGAGCGGGCCCGCACCCAGTATCCGGTCAACATCGAGATCCAGGCCTGGGACCGCTCCGGCCTGCTGCGCGACGTCACCGCCGTGCTCAGCCACGAGAAGGTCAACGTGCTGTCGGTGAACACTCTCACCGACACCGACGACGGCATCGCGCGGATGCAGATCACTCTGGAGGTGGATGGCCTGGAAACCCTGGGGCGGCTGTTCTCGCGCATCCAGCAGCTGTCCAACGTCATCGAGGTGCGCCGTCTGCGCAGCGGCGGCAAGAGCAAGAAGGGCAAGAAACAGGGCAGGGGCCAATGACCGAGCGCCGCTTCGATCTCGATGACCTGCTGACGTTGATGGCGGTGCTGCGCGACCCCGCGCAGGGCTGCCCCTGGGACGTCAAGCAGGACTGGGACAGCATCGTGCCCCACACCCTGGAAGAGGCCTACGAGGTGGCCGATGCCATCGAACGCCGCGCCTTCGACGAGCTGCCCGGGGAGCTGGGCGACCTACTTTTTCAGGTCGTGTACTATAGCCAGTTCGGCGTCGAGGAGGGCCGCTTCGATTTTCACGACGTGGTTCACGTCCTCACCGCCAAGATGTTGCACCGTCATCCCCATGTCTTTCCTGACGGCACCCTGGCCTCGCGCCGCGAGGGCGTGAGTGCCGCCGAGGTCGAGACCCGTCAGGTGCATTCCCGCTGGGAGTCGCTCAAGGCCGAGGAGCGCGACGCCCGCGCCTCGCAGGCCAGCACGGCCTCGGTGCTGGATGACGTGCCGCGCAATCTGCCGGCGCTGTCCCGCGCCGCCAAGCTCTCCAAGCGTGCCGCCCGGGTCGGCTTCGACTGGCCCGATACCCGCGGCGTGATCGCCAAACTGCGAGAGGAGCTCGCCGAGGTCGAGGAAGCGCTGGCCGAGGGCGATCGTGACCACGCCAGGGAAGAGGTCGGCGACCTGCTGTTCGCCGCCGTCAACCTGGCCCGCACCCTGGATGCCGACCCGGAGCGCTGCCTGCGCGGCACCAACGACAAGTTCGAGCGCCGCTTCCGCCATGTGGAAGCGACCCTCCGCGAGGAGGGGGTGCCGCTGACACAAGCGGGACTAGAGCGCATGGAACGCCACTGGCAGGCGGCCAAGCAGAAGGACGATCACCACAACAATCACAGCCACAAGCACAACAACATTCCCCCTACCACCAGCGAGTAAGGAGAAGACTGGACATGAGCCACGACCTGCACGAATCGTTGCGCGACAACGTCCGCATCCTGGGCGACAGCCTGGGACGCACCATCGCCGATGATCTCGGCAACGACTTCGTCGACCGCATCGAGACCATTCGCGGCCTCGCCAAGCAGGGTCGCCAGCGCGAGGCCGACAGCAACCGCCAGCTGATCGAGTACCTGCGTGGCCTGCCCGATAGCGACCTGCTGCCGGTGACCCGGGCCTTCAACCAGTTTCTCAATCTGGCCAACATGGCCGAGCAGCACTACCGCGCCCGCTTCCGCCGCGTCGAGGACTACAAGCCCGGCGCCCAGCCGGTGCTCGGCGAGCTGCTCGAGCGTGCACGCAGCGAGGGCCACACGCCGCGCAAGCTGGTCGAGGCGCTGGCCAACATGCGCGTCGAGCTGGTGCTGACCGCGCACCCCACTGAGGTCATCCGCCGTACCCTGATCCAGAAGTACGACGCCATCGATGAGTGCCTGACCATCATCGAGTCCTCCGCCGACTATCCCGAGCGTGCGGCCCGCGCCCACGGCCGGCTCGAGGAGCTGATCAGCCAGGCCTGGCACACCGACGAGATCCGCCATGAGCGACCGACGCCGGTCGACGAGGCCCGCTGGGGCTTCGCGGTGATCGAGAACTCGCTGTGGCAGGCGGTACCGGACTTCCACCGCGACCTGGACAACCTGCTGCTCGATACCGCCGGCGAGCGGTTGCCGCTGGACGCCGCGCCGATCCGCTTCGCCTCGTGGATGGGTGGCGACCGCGACGGCAACCCCAACGTCACCGCCAAGGTCACCCGCGAGGTGCTGCTGCTGGGCCGCTGGATGGCCGCCGATCTCTACTCGCGCGACCTCGAGCAGCTCAAGGCCGAGCTGTCGATGTGGAAGGCCAACAGCGCGCTCAAGGCCGAGGTGGGCGACGTCGCCGAGCCGTATCGCGAGCTGATCAAGCGCCTGCTGAGCAAGGTCGAGGCCACTCGCGACTGGGCCCAGGCCCAGCTCGATGGCGTCAACTACGACGGCGGGCCGATCATCGAGACCCGCGATCAGCTCTACGCGCCGCTGCTGGCCTGCTACCGCTCGCTGTGCGACGTGGGGCTCGACACCATCGCCAACGGCGTGCTGCTCGACACCCTGCGTCGGGTCTCGGTGTTCGGCGTCACCCTCACCAAGCTCGATCTGCGTCAGGAGTCCACCCGCCACGAGCAGGTATTCGAGGAGCTCACCGACAGCCTGGGGCTCGGCCACTATCGTGACTGGAGCGAGGAGCAGCGCCAGGAGTTCCTGCTCAACGAACTGGGCTCGCGGCGCCCGCTGATTCCGCGCCGATGGGAGTGCTCCGCCGAGACCCGCGAGGTGCTCGACACCTTCCGCGTGATCGGCTCCGAGCATATCGAGGCGCTGGGGACCTACATCATCTCCATGGCCGGTCAGCCCTCCGACGTGCTGGCGGTGGCGCTGCTGATGAAGGAAGTGGGCGGCGAAGGCACGCTGCCGATCGCGCCGCTGTTCGAGACCCTGGACGACCTCAATCGCGCCGGCGACGTCATCGACCGGCTGTTGGCGCTGCCGGGCTACCGTGAGCTGGCCGGGGATCGCCAGGAAGTGATGATCGGCTACTCGGATTCTGCCAAGGACGCCGGCCAGCTGGCCGCGGCCTGGGCCCAGTATCGCGCCCAGGAGACCCTGGTCGAGATCTGCCAGCGGCACAGGGTCGACCTGACGCTGTTCCACGGCCGTGGCGGCACCGTCGGTCGCGGCGGCGGCCCGGCCCACGCGGCGATCCTGTCCCAGCCGCCGGGCTCGGTGAACGGCAGCCTCAGGGTGACCGAGCAGGGCGAGATGATCCGCTTCAAGTTCGGCCAGCCCGACATCGCGCTGCGCTCCATGGAGATCTATGCCTGTGCGGTGCTCGAGGCCTCGCTGCTGCCGCCGCCGGCCCCCGAGCCGGCCTGGCGCGAGGAGATGGACCGCCTCGCCGACGTGGCTCATCAGGCCTACGTGGGCGTGGTGCGCGAGGATCCCGACTTCGTACCCTACTTCCGCTCGGTGACCCCGGAGACGGCGCTGGGCCGCCTGCCGCTGGGCTCGCGCCCGGCCAAGCGGCGTCAGGAGGGCGGCGTCGAGACCCTACGCGCCATCCCCTGGATCTTCGCCTGGACCCAGACGCGCCTGATGCTGCCGGCCTGGCTGGGCAGCGGCGAGGCCTTCGCCAAGCGGCTCGAGGAGCCCGGCGGGCTCGAGGTGCTGCGCGAGATGCGCGACCGCTGGCCGTTCTTCGGCACCTACCTCGACATGCTCGAGATGCTGCTGGCCAAGGCCGACGTCAGCATCGCCGCCTACTACGAGCAGCGCCTGGTCGACGAGCCGGCCCTGCAGGCCCTGGGCGAACGGCTGCGCGAGCGCTTCGGGCGCCTCAATGGCGCGGTGCTGCAGATCCTCGATCAGGACGAGCTGCTCGAGAGCACGCCGCTGATCCGCCAGGCGGTGGAGGTGCGCAATCCCTACATCGATCCGCTGCACGGCCTGCAGGCGGAGCTTCTGCAGCGTAACCGCGACGCCGACGGCGCGATCAGCGGGGATCTTTCCCGGGCGCTGATGGTGACCATGGCCGGCATCGCCGCCGGGCTGCGCAACACCGGCTAGGCCGGGCGTCGTCCGTTAGCCGTCGGTTCCAGGCGGCAAGAAAAACACCCCCGGGGGCAACCCCGGGGGTGTTTGCGATACAGGGGCGGATCATGCTGCCTCGCACCTCGCACCTCGCACCTCGCACCTCGCACCTCGCACCTCGCACCTCGCACCTCGCACCTCGCACCTCGCCCCTCAGAACGCCATCTGAATCGAGGCGGTGACCATATTGAGATGCTCGAGCGCCGGGTCGTCGACGCGCTCCACCTCCAGGCGGCTGACCCAGTCGTTGGCGAAGCCGAAGCGTGCGCCGAAGCCGTTGACCCGCGTCATGCCTCCCTCGGGGAGCTCGGGCGCGTGGCCGCCGGCCGCCTTGCCCTGCCAGCCGGCGAGACCCGACTTGGCATACAGCCCGAGCGCGCCGAAGCGTACACCGGCCAGCAGGCTGCCGCCGAGGCTGGTGGTGTCGAGCAGGGTGCTGCGGGTGGCGCCGGCAACCGGTACATCGTCGCTCTCGCGATAGCGCACCTCGGCGCCGAGATCGAAGCTCGGCAGGCCTCGGGGCGAGAAGCCGGCCGCCAGGCGGAAGCCCGAGGTCACGCCGTCGGGACTCTCGACATCGCCGCCCAGCAGGCGCATGCCGTTATCGAAGTGAGCGAGATCGATGGCGTCGCCGGCATAGGCGGGCTCGTCGGATCCCGCCAACGCGGGAGGGGCGCCGAGGGTGGGGAGCAGCAGCAGGGCGAACAGCGGAGGTCGCCAGGAGTCCGGGATCTTCATCGCTCAGGTCTGGAAAGGAGTAGCCCGTCGGGTGTCGTCAGCAAGTTGAGGCTAGCAGGCGACACCCGAAACGGCCAGGCGGCGATCAGTCCCTGGTGACGCGGCCGGCCGCGGGGGAGGCGTCGACCAGTCGAGCGTTGAGCCCCGCCAGCACGGGCGTGGCCAGGCCGTGGCGGCGCCCGGCGGCGAGCAGCGGGCCGAGGATGGCGTCGTGCTCGGTGGGCCGGCCGGCCAGCACGTCCTGCAGCATCGAGGCGCGGTTGTTGGCGGTCGCCGACACCACCGCCCACACCCGCGCCGACCAGCCGGAGGCGGGGGCCGGAATGGCTTCGGCGGCCATTACCGCCGCGACCTCGTCGATCACGGTCTCGACCATGGGCCGGAAGGGCCGGTCGCGCAGCTGGCCGTTGCGGATCCGGAAGCGCGCCACCAGCGGGTTGATGGCGGCGTTGACGGCCAGCTTGTGCCATAGCCGCACGCGGATATCGTCGACGGCGCCGGTAGCGAGGCCCGCGGCGGAAAGATGAGCCGCGACATGCCCGGCCAGCCGAGCGTGACGGCCGGCGAGGTCGCCGATCACCGTCTGCCCGCGTCCGGCGTGCACGGCACCCGTGTCGCCGTCGAGATACGCGCCCTCGGTGGTGCTGGCGCACAGCACCGGGCCGGTCCAGCGCTCGCTCAGGCGCGGCTGCACGCCGTAGCCGTTCTGCCAAAGCACCAGCGGCGTGTCCGGGGCCAGCCGGGGCGCGATCGCCTCGAAGGCGGCCTCGGCGGCGTAGGCCTTGGTGGTCAGGTGAACGATCTCGGCGCGCTCGGCGAGTCCGGCGGGCAGCGTCGCGGCCGTGGCGCTGTCGATTTCTTGCGAGAACGTCTGGCCGGTCGGGGTGGTCAGGGTCTGGCGGCGGGGGAGCGGGCGGCGGCCGACCAGCATCACGCTGTCGGCGTTCGTCGAGCGGGTGGCCAGGTGCAGCGCCAGCAGCCGACCGACGGCGCCGGGGCCGAGGATCAGCGTGTTCATGAGGACGTGCTCCGCTTGCGCCGGGCGGTGCTCGTGCCGGTCTTGCCGGCCTTCGTGCCCTTGCCGGCGTTGCCGCGCCGGCCGCCGCTCTTGCCACTGCCTTTGCCAGCGCTTCTGCCTCCCGTCCCGCGTCGCGCCTTGCCGCCCGACTTGCTTGAACGGGCTGCCGGCTCGGCGCCTCGCGCATTGGCCAGAGACTGGCGCATGCGGCCGGCGTCGGCACAGCCGAGCAGCTCGCGCAGGTCGCTGACGAGGGCGTTGAGGAAGGGCGCCGGGGCGTCGCCATCCTCGGCGATGGCGGCCAGGCGCTGCTCCCACAGCGCGGTGCGTTCGGGGCGGCTCACGGCCTCGGGCAGCGAGGCGATCAGGGCGTCGCCCAGGCGGGTGGCGCGCAGGGCCTTGCCCTCGCGCACCAGATAGCCGCGGGTCTCCAGCGTCTCGAGGATGCCGGCGCGGGTGGCCTCGGTGCCCAGGCCGTCGGCGTCCCTCAGGGTGCGGCGCACCGCCGGGTCGTCCACGTAGCGGGCGATGTTCATCATCGCCTTGATCAGGCTGGCGTCGGTGAAGGGCTCCGGCGGGCGGGTCTCGCGGTCCTCGACGCCGGCGTCCTCGACGCGGCACGCTTCGCCCTCGTCGAGGGGCGGCAGTGGCGGGGCCTCGTCGCGGGTGGTGAACAGCGGCTTCCAGCCGGGATCGAGGATCTCCTGGCCGCGGGCGGGGAACCGCTCATCGAGAATCGTGAACTCGGCCTTCACCTCGCGGGTCGCCAGCGGCGGATAGAACTGGGCCAGCACGTTGCGCGCGATCAGGCGGAAGACATCGGCCTCCTGGCGTGAGAGCTTCGCCGGATCGGCGGTCTTGCCGGTGGGCGCGAGGGCGTGGTGGGCGCCGACCTGCTTGTCGTTCCAGGCCTTGGAGCGCGTCGAGAAGTCGGCGCCGGCGAGCCAGCCGCGCAGGGTGTCGTCGCCGGCGCAGGCGTCCTCGAGGGTGCGGCGGGCGCCGGCGAAGTGCTCCTCGGGCAGGTAGCGGCAGTCCGAGCGCGGATAGGTGATCAGCTGGTGGCGCTCGTAGAGGCGCTGACAGATGTCCAGCACCGCCTTGGCCGAGAGCCCGTGGCGGCGGGCGGCGTCGACCTGCAGCGCCGACAGCGAGTAGGGCAGGGGCGCGGCCTGGCGCTTGTCGCGGCGCTCGAGCTTGGTCAGCCGGCCCTCGGCGCCGGGCAGGCGCTCGGCCAGCGCGGCCGCCGGGGCGCGTTCGAGCAGCCGCCCCTGGTCGTCCAGCGGATGCCCCTCGCCGGGCGCCCACCAGGCCCTCAGGCGGCCGCGGGAAACGGCCAGATCGGCCCACAGCACGTAGAAGGGCCGCGGCTCGAAGTCGCGGATCTCGGCGTCGCGGCGCACCACCAGGCCCAGCACCGGCGTCTGCACCCGGCCTACCGACAGCACGCCGTCGTTTCCCGCCTGTCGGCCGACCAGCGTCCAGGCGCGGGTCAGGTTGATGCCGTACAGCCAGTCGGCCCGGGAACGGGCCTGGGCGGCGCGGTAGAGCGGCGCATAGCGGGCGTTGTCCTCCAGCCGCGATAGCGCGCGCTTGACGGCCGGGGCGTTGAGGTCGCTGACCAGCAGTCGCGACACCGGTCCCTTCCAGCCCAGGTGCTCGATCACCTCCTGCACCAGCAGCTGGCCCTCGCGGTCGGGATCGCCGGCGTGGACGACCTCGCCGGCCTGCTTGAGCAGCCGGCGGATCACTGCGATCTGCCCCCTGGCCTTGGGCCGCGGGGCGAGTTTCCACTGCTCGGGCAGGATCGGCAGGGTATCGAGCCGCCAGCTCTTGAGGGCGGGGTCGTAGGCCTCGGGCGGGGCCTGTTCCAGCAGGTGGCCGAGGCACCAGGTGACGGTGGTGTCACCGGCCACCAGGGCGCCGTCCTCGCGGCGAACGGCGGCGGGCAGGGCGTCGGCGATGGCCCGGGCCAGGCTCGGCTTCTCGGCGATGATCAGGCGCATGGCGTCTCGTCGGCGGGGTAAACGTCGATAGGGTGAAAGTCATGGGGATTCTTACAGTATTTGTCGCGGGTCGCCAGGGGTAAGATGGAGATCCATTGTACAATGCTTGTCACACTTTATCGGAGGGCGCGAGAGATGCGCGAACGCGGCCGCACACGGCGCCTGCTGGGCCTCGGCACTCGTACCGGCGGTGCCATGCTGCGCACCCGGCTGGGCGGGCAGGCCGACTGGCGTGCCCTTGGCGAGGCGCTGTTCGAAGGCCTCTCCGAGCTCAAGGGGCCGGCCATGAAGCTGGCGCAGGTGATGTCGCAGTGGGACGACCTGCTGCCGCCGGAGCTGGCCGATGAGCTGGCCCGGCTGCAGCGTCAGGCCACGCCGATGCCCTGGGAGGCCATCCGGGGCACGCTCGAGGCCCAGTACGGCGACCTCGAGTCGGTCTTCGCCGAGGTCGAGACCGCGCCCTTCGCCAGCGCCTCCATGGGCCAGGTGCACCGGGCGGTGACCCGCGACGGCGAGACGGTGGTGCTCAAGGTGCAGTATCCCGGCCTCGCCGAGGTACTGGAGGGCGATCTCGCCCAGCTGCGCCGGCTGATGGGTCTGGGACGCTGGTTCAAGGTGCCCCAGGCGCGCCTCGATGCGCTGTTCGAGGAGCTCGCGGCCGGCCTGCGTGACGAGCTCGACTACCGCGCCGAGGCCGAGCATCTGGCCCGCTACCGGGCGCGCTACGCGCATCTCGACTCGCTGGTGATCCCCGAGCCGCTGCCCGACCTTTGTGGGCCCCACGTGCTGGCCATGCGCCACGTGGCGGGCACGCCGCTGCGCGAGCTGGAAGACGCCGACGACGCCGTGCGTCAGCGCGTCGCCACCACGCTGGCCGACTGGCTGACCGAGGAGCTGTTCACCTTCGGCGAGCTGCACGCCGATCCCCACGCCGGCAACTTCGCCGCCGATGACCAGGGACGGTTGGTGATCTACGACTTCGGCGCCGTGATCCCGGTGCCCCGCGAGCGGCTGGCGGCGATGATGCGCCTGCTCGAGGCCACCCTGGCCGCGGATCCCATGGCCATGGACGCGGCGATGCGCGAACTGGGCGGGCGCCAGGGAGAGGGGGCGCCCCTGGCGCTCTATCGCGAGGCCGCCGAGGCGGTAGTCCCGCTGTTCGCCCCCGGCCTGCAGGACTTCGGCGACGTGCGAGTGCACCGCCGGCTGCGCGAGCTGAGCCCGCGTGTGTGGGCGGCCATGGATCGCCTGCAGCCGCCGGCGGACACCCTGCTGCTGTCGCGGACCCTCAACGGCCACTACTGGAATCTGGTGCGTCTCGGTGCGCGGCTGGACATGGACGCCCGGGTGCGGCCGCTGTTGGCGAAGGTATCACGCTGAGCGGCTGCCAGCCTGGCCCGCGGCTGGTAGACTGTTCGGTTTTTCGGCAGGGGAGACGGCCATGCTGGCGGTATGGGTAGAACAGCTGCTGGGGTTCGCCTCGGGCGCCCTCAAGGCGATTCGCGAAGACGAGCGTTATCCGACGCTGATGGCCTGGGCCCGCGAGGAAGGCCCCAAGCTCACCGGGGACCCGGCCATGGCCCAGGCGCTGGCTCCGGAACTGTGGTCGCAGACCCCGCTGGCGCGGCTCGACTTCGAATGCGAGGCGCTGGCCCGCCCCGGGCGCAACGAGCCCTGCTGGTGCGACTCCGGGCGCAAGACCAAGCGCTGCTGCGGCGCCGTCAGCCTGCCGGGCGAGGTGCCCGATCACCTGATGTGGATGCTGTCGCTGCGCGAGTGGAAGGGCGATACCCTCAAGGCCGCGCTGGCCAGCGGCAAGGCGCCGGCCCAGGCGCTGCTCGAGGCCGGGCTGATCGCCGCCGAGTCCGGCCAGCGCGGTCGTGCCCAGCAGATCCTCGAGTCGCTGTTCGAGACCGCCGACTGGTCGCGCCTGCCGGAACAGGCCGAGCCGGCCTTCGAGATCCTGGTCGATCTGTATCAGGAGCGCGGCTTCCATCGCAAGCGCGAGGCGCTGCTCGATGCCGTGCTCGATCGCGGCCCGCTGTTCCTGCGCGGCGTGGCGCTGGAGCGGCTGTGCCTGATGCACCTCGACAACGACGACCTGGACAGCGCCCGGGCCGCCTTCGTGCGCGCCCAGCAGGCGCTGCCGGATTCGCCGACCCTGGCCTACATCGAGGCCATGCTGCTGTTGCATGAAGGACACGAGGACGAGGCCCGGGAGCGTTCGCGCTTCTGGTTCCGCCGCCTGTCGCGCCAGGGCGAGCTCGATCCCGACCAGCTGCAGTTTCTCTCCGATCTGGCCGACAATCCCGGCGCCACCCTGGCCGAACAGCTGCTCAACGCCGAGGAGGACCTGGCCGAGCCGCTGGTCGCCCTGCAGGCGCTGCTCGAGTCGCTGGGCGGCGCGCCTCGGCTTGACCTGCGCGTCGAGGAGGGCCAGCTGGCCTATCACCGCAGCGCCCGGGAGGACACCCTCTATGCCGCCTTCCGCGCGGTGTTCCCGGCCGAGGTCGAGAACGAGGCCCCGCTGGGCTTCGACGACGATCCCTGGCCCGCGGCCGGCGAATGGCTGCCGGCGCTGTGCGCCCATCCGGAGTGGCTGGACTCGCCGACGGTGGTGCAGTCGCTGGCGCTGGCGCTGACCAGCCGCTTCGGCAGCCTGCCGTGGATGGCGCCGAGCCTGTTCGAGCCGCTGGCCGAGCGTCTGGAACGCTGGCTGGAGCAGGCCCGTGAGGCGGCATCCGGCGACGCCTCGCCGGGCGACGCTTCGCCGGGCGACGCTTCGCCGGGCGACGCCTCGCTGGGCTGGGACGCCGCCGACAACGCCGTGCTGCTGCGCACCGGCCTGGCGCTGGTGGTTGGCATGGAGCGCGGTGCCCGTCAGCGTTCCCGCCACCTGGCCGAGAAGCTGCTCGAGCTGGACGACCGCGACAGCCTGGGGCTGCGCGAGCTGGTGCTCGACCAGCTGCTGCGCGAAGGCCGCGATACCGAGGCGCTGGCGCTCAGCGAGTCGGCGCTGGCCAAGCCGTCCGAGGACGAGGCGGTGCTGGGACTGTTGATGGGGCGGGCGCTGGCGCTCTACCGCCTGGAGCGGGTCGACGAGGCCGTCGAGGCCCTGGAGGCGTCCCGGCGTCACAACGGCCACGCCCTGTCGCTGCTGTGTGCCGAGAACCCGCGGCCGGCCAGCCCGTCGGGCGACGGCACCGCGGCGCCCGGCTCGCGGGCCGAGGCCTGGCAGTACCGCACCCTGATGCGTGACCAGTGGCGCACCACCCCGGGCGCGCTGGAGTGGCTCGCCGATCGGCTGGACTGAGCCGCGTCAGACCGTCGTCGGTGCCGGCGCCAGGCGGCGGTCGCGGCTGACCCACACCGCCAGCGCGATGGCCGGCAGGCCCAGCACCGAGGCCGCCAGGAAGAAGTCCGCGTAGCCGTGGGCTTCCACCAGCAGGCCGCCGAAGCCGCTCAGGAACTTGCCGGGCAGCGTCATCAGCGACGAGAACAGCGCGTACTGGGTGGCGGTGTAGGCGCGTGAGGTCAGCCCCGAGAGGAAGGCGATGAACACCGCGCTGGCCAAACCGTTGGAGAGGTTGTCGCCGACGATGGTGATCACCAGCATCGGCAGGCTGTCGCCGGTCAGCGAGAGGGCCACGAACAGCAGGTTGGTCAGGGTGGTGGCGCAGGCGCCGAGGATCAGGATCGGCCCCACGCCGTAGCGCGCCACCAGCAGGCCCCCCAGCAGGCCGCCGCCGATGCTCATGGCGATGCCGAACACGTTGGTCACGTTGGCGATGGCCTCCAGGCTGAAGCCCAGGTCGATGTAGAGCGGGTTGGCCATGGAGGCCATGGCCAGGTCGCTGATCCGAAACACGGCCACGAAGGCCAGCAGCCACAGCGCCTTGAGCCCGTGCCGGGCGAAGAAGTCGGTGAACGGGCAGACCACCGCGCCGATTACCCAGGCGCCCAGCCGACGCAGCCAGGCCGGCCGCCCGCGGCTGGCGCGCAGGAAGGCGCGCACCCTCGGCTCGTGGATCAGCTGGGTGGAAAGCGCCAGGCGTTCGGGCTCCGGGCGCACCAGCACCGTCAGCATCCCTACCGCCATCAGCGCCGCCATCGCCAGATAGGCCGCGTGCCAGGACACCAGCGAGGCCAGGTAGAGCGCTCCCGCGCCGGCGGCGATCAGCCCGCCGCGATAGCCGATGATATAGGTCGAGGCCATGGCCGCCTGCAGATCCTCCGGCGCCGACTCGATGCGAAAGGCGTCGATGGAGATGTCCTGGGTCGCCGAGCCGAAGGCCACCAGCAGCGCGAACAGCGCCACCAGCGGCAGCTGGTTCGGCGGATCGAGACTCGAAAGCCCGGCCAGGCCGGCGGCGATCATCGCCTGGGCCAGCAGCATCCAGCCGCGGCGCTGGCCGAGCCAGCGGGTCAGGCCGGGCAGTGCCAGGCGATCGACCACCGGCGCCCAGAAGAACTTGATCGAGTAGAGGATGCCGATCCAGGCGAAGAAGCCGATCGCCGCCACCTCGACGCCGTCGCTGCGCAGCCAGGCCGAGAGCGTCGAGAACACCAGCAGGAAGGGCAGGCCCGCCGAGAAGCCCAGGAACAGCATGGTCAGCACCGGGGCGCGCAGATAGACCGACAGGGCGCTGCGCCAGCTGCGCCAGCTGCGGGGCGCGGTGGGGGTCGGCATGACGGGCTCTCCTTGCGTTGGGTCAGGTCACGTGCCGGGCCATCGATGGTAAGATGGCGGCCTCGTTCGGGGTCCGGCGACACCGGGCGGCGCGCGCCGCCGATTGTTGCAGAGCCCCGGCGCCGACACCAGCCAGAGACGATCGACGACATGCGTGATGACGACCTTTCGCTCGAGGCCGCCGAGGAGGCGGTCCCCCGCTGGTATGCCATCCAGTGCAAGGGCGGCGAGTCCTTCCGCGCCGCCGAGCACCTGGGCAACCAGGGCTACGAGGTCTTTCACCCGGTGCTCGAGGTGCAGAAGAAGCGTCGTGGCAAGCTCGAATGGGTGAGCGAGCCGTTGTTTCCCTACTACCTGTTCATCCGCCTCGACCGGCTGGTCAGCAACTGGCGGCCGATCCGCTCGACGCGGGGCGTGCTCAAGCTCGTCACCTTCGGCGGCGACATGCCGGTGCCGGTCGGCGACGGCCTGATCGAGGCCCTGCGCCGCCAGGCCAGTCAGGATGGCCACGACGTCGCCCACGTCTACTTCCGCGCCGGCGAGACGGTCGAGATCACCGAGGGGCCGTTCAAGGACCTGCAGGCGGTCTTCGCCAGCCACAAGGGCGAGGAGCGCGCCATCGTGCTGCTCAACATGCTGCACCAGCAGCAGCGCCTGGAGATGCCCGTCTCCCGGCTGCGCCGTCGCGACTGAGGCGCCGCCCCTGATCTTTCATTCCCCAGAATCGGAGGTTCCATGACCATCGCCCCCCAGCGGGTCGTGACCCTGCACTACGTGCTGAGCGACGAGGACGGTCAGGTCCTCGACGACTCCCGCGCCCGACAGAAGCCGCTCGAATACCTGCACGGCCATGACAACCTGATGGCCGGGCTGGAGCGCGCCCTGGCCGGGAGCGAGGCCGGCGCCGAGCTCGACGTGACCCTGGCGCCCGCCGAGGCCTACGGCCTGCGCGACGAGGCGCTGGTGCGCGAGGTCGGCCGGCACGCCTTCCCGGCCCCCGATCTTGCGCCGGGCATGCGCTTCCAGACCCGCGGCGACGACGGCCCGGAGATCGTCACCGTGCTCGAGGTCGGCGACGACAGCGTGCGCATCGATACCAACCATCCGCTGGCCGGTCGCACCCTGCACTATCGCCTCGAGGTGCTCGAGGTGCGTGACGCCACCCGCGCCGAGCTGGCCAAGGGCCATCCGCTGCCGCCGGGCACCACCCCGGATCAGGTCGAAGACAAGAAGATGGTGTGAGCGTTGTCGGCTTTCGTCGTCGCTCGGCGACGCGGCGGAGGTAATATGCAGCGATCGCGGAAGTCGCGGCCGGGCAGGCGTCGTCCGCGTTTGCGACCGGTAGGCTAGGGGGACCATTGTTCCTCCAGGAAGCCTGCTCATGAATGACAGTGCGCATGACAAGGCGAACGACGTAAACGCCTCCGCCACGACCTCGCATTCGGCGTCAGCGCGACGCCGGCGCCTGCTGGCCGCCCTCGGGCTGGCCGGCATCGCCGCCTATGCGGCCCCCACCCTGACCACCTTCGGCCAGGCCAGCGCCAACGGCTGGGACGACGGTCAATGGCGCATCGTCTACGAAAGCGCACCCCGGCATCACGAACGCCGCTACGTCGACGACTATCGCGAGCACCGGCGCCATCGCCATGAGCGGCATCGCCGTCATCATCGGCACTCGAAGCACAGCCATCATAGCCACAGCCGGCACAGCCATAGCCGTCACAGCCATCCCAGCCGCTGGTGATGGGCCGTTACATCGAGGTCCTGCAGCCGGCCGGGCTCGAGGCCAGCGTGCGGCTGGACGATGCTCCGCGCCTCGCGCCAGCGCTGCAGGCGGCGATGCCCGGCTGGTCGCTCGGCCGCTGGCCGACCCGAGCCGCGCAGGCCTGGCAGCTGTCGGCCTGGGAAGCGGGCGGTCGCTACTTTCAGCGGGTACCCGGTCGTGCCCGGCCCCGATGGCTGCCGGGCCTGGCCACCGCGGCCGCCAGCCTGATCGCCGATCTGATACCGCCGCTCCTCGACGCGCGCCCCGGGCTGGTCGGACTGCACTGTGCCGCCGTGGAGGTCGCGGGGCGGCTGGTGCTCTTTCCCGCCCCCCATCGGACGGGCAAGAGCCTGCTCAGCGCGGCCTTCGCCGCCGCCGGCTATCGGGTCTTCGCGGACGACGTGCTGTTGCTCAATGCCGAGGATGAGGGGGTGGCGCTGGGTATCGCGCCGCGGCTGAGGCTGCCCCTGCCCGAGGGGCTCACGCCCCCGCTCGGGAGGTTCATCGCCGAGCATGACGGCGTGTCGGACCATCGCTACCGCTTCCTGGCCCTGGCGCGCGATCGTCTCGCCGCACACGGCGAGACGAGGCCCCTCGGTGCCATCGTGATGCTGGATCGCGTGCCAGGCGCGCAGGACGCGCGCCTGACTCGGCTGAGCCCGGGGGAGGGGCTCCTGCAACTGCTGAGTCAGACGCTCGCCGGAAAGGATCACGATTCGGCGCGTTTGCTCGAACGACTGCTGCCCCTGATGGAGGGGCTGCCCTGTCGCCTGCTGCGCTACGACGACCCCATGGCGGCCGTCGAGCGGGTCATCGCGGGGCTGGATGACGTGGACGAGGAGGCCGTCTGCGTCTCGTCGGCCGCTGCGTCAGCAGCGGCCATGTCGGGTGCCCGGGCGCCACGGGCGACGTGGCGCCGCCTGCCGATGGTGTCGGAGCATGCGCTGGGCGACGAGCACTTCCTGGTCGATGCCCGAGGCGAGGTTCACCGGCTCAGTGCCGTGGCCGCCGGCATCTGGCGCTTGCTGGGGCTCGAGCCCCTGACGCAGGACGAGATCGTGGCGCTGCTGGCCGAGCGCTTTCCCGAGATAGCGTCCGCCCGGCTGGCGGCGGATGTGGCGGGGCTGTTCGACGAGCTGGCAGGCCACCGGCTGGTGACTCGGCTCGAGAACTGATCTGTATCAATCCCGGCACCGCCCCAGGCGTCGCGCCGGCCGCTCACTTGATCCAGGTCAGCGAACGCACGGCGATGGCGCCGTACAGTGAGCCCATACGCATCGTATCGGATGGCTGGATCAGGGATGCGCATGTCGTGGGCAGTCACCCGCGTATCACCAGCCGTTCCTCAGTCGTCAGGGGAGGGGGGAGTTCCCCCCACTGGGCCGACCCTTCGGGGCCGGCCTTTTTTTGTGCGTCGTTCGGGGCCTTCAGCGATCTGCGGTCAGGCGCTCGGGCAGGCCGGGGGTCGCGGGCGTCCAGCGTCGGGCCAGGGCGCGCATCACCCGCTCGGGATACCAGGTCTTGCCCAGGCTGCCGTTGTAGCGGGCCAGGGCGCGGGTCAGGTCGCCGTCTTCCACCGCCAGGTAGTGGGCCAGTATCGTGCAGCCGTAGCGCAGGTTGCGGACGGGATCCTTGAGATCGTCGGCGGGCAGGCCCAGCTCGCGGATCCAGAACGGCATGATCTGCATCAGTCCCACGGCGCCGGCCGAGGACACCGCCTCGGCGCGGAAGGCGCTTTCCACCTGGATGACCGACAGCACCAGCGCCGGCGGCAGGCCGGCCAGCTGGGCCTCCTGATGGATGCGGGCCAGCAGCGCCTGACGACGATCGGAATCGGCCACGTAGCGGGCCAGGCGCGGCGCCATGTCGTTGACCCACTGGCGGGTCGCCCAGACGTCGGCGGGCGAGCGCGGCGTCTGCCGGCTGGCGTCGAAGGTCGGGCGCAGCGTGGCGGGAAGCGGTGGCAGGGCCCGAACCACCGGCGCCCGGTCCAGGACCGGGCGCGCGGAGAGGGCGTCGAGGAAATCGTCGCTGCCCTGGGCGGCAAGCGGGGCCACCAGCAGCAGGTAGGCCGCCGCCAGGGCGGCGGCCGTCAGACGCCGCTTACTGGACGTCGATCTTCTCGCGCAGGAAAGCGAGGATGTCCCCGGCGGGGACCATGGTGGCATCGCTGTCACGGCGTCCCTTGTACTCCAGTTCTCCCTTGTCCAGCCCGCGGTCGCCGACCACCAGGCGGTGGGGGATACCCATCAGCTCCTGGTCGGCGAAGCGCACGCCGGGGCGCAGATCGCGATCGTCGAGCAGCACGTCGAAGCCGGCGGCGCTGAGCTCCTGGTAGAGGCGCTCGCTCTCCTCGCGCACGCGCTGCGACTTGTGGGCGTTCATCGGCACCACGGTGACGTGGAAGGGCGCGATGGCGTCCGGCCAGATGATGCCGCCGTCGTCATGGTTCTGCTCGATGGCGGCGGCCACCACACGGGTCACCCCGATACCATAGCAGCCCATCCAGGGGTGTGCGGCCTTGCCGTTGGCGTCGAGCACGGTGGCATTCATCGCTTCGCTGTACTTCTGGCCCAGCTGGAAGACGTGGCCGACCTCGATGCCGCGCTTGATCGACAGCGTGCCCTGGCCGTCCGGCGACGGGTCGCCCTCGACCACGTTGCGCAGGTCGGCGACCTTGGGCAGCGGCAGGTCGCGCTCCCAGTTGATACCGAAGTAGTGCTTGCCGTCGATGTTGGCGCCGGCGCCGAAGTCGCTCATCATCGCCACGCTGCGGTCGATGACGACCGGCATGTCGAGGTTCACCGGACCCAGCGAGCCGGGGCCGGCGCCGGCCGCCGCGCGGATCTCTTCCTCGGTGCCCATGGTCAGGGGGCTGGCCACCTCGGGCAGGTTCTCGGCCTTGACCTCGTTGAGCTCGTGGTCGCCGCGCATCAGCAGCGCGATCAGGCCGCCCTCGGCGGCGTGCACCATCAGCGTCTTGATGGTCTTCTCGATCGGCAGGCCGTGCTGCTCGACCAGCGCGGCGATGGTCTTGGCGTCCGGCGTGTCGACCAGGCGCAGCTCCTCGGCGGGGGCGTCGCGCTCGCCCTGGGGCGCCAGCGCCTCGGCCTTCTCCATGTTGGCGGCGTAGTCGGACTCGGTGGAGAACACGATGTCGTCTTCGCCGGAGTCGGCCAGCACGTGGAACTCGTGGGAGCCGGTGCCGCCGATGGAGCCGTTGTCGGCGATCACCGGGCGGAAGTCGAGCCCCAGGCGGGTGAAGATGCGCACGTAGGCGTCATACATCACCTGGTAGGTGTCCATCAGCGAGGCTTCATCAATATGGAAGGAGTAGGCGTCCTTCATGATGAACTCGCGGGAGCGCATCACGCCGAAGCGCGGGCGGATCTCGTCGCGGAACTTGGTCTGGATCTGATAGAAGTTCGACGGCAGCTGCTTGTAGCTGGCGATTTCCTTGCGCACCAGATCGGTGATGACTTCCTCGTGGGTCGGCCCGACGCAGTAGTCGCGTTCGTGGCGGTCCTTGAGACGCAGGAGTTCGGGCCCGTACTGGTCCCAGCGGCCGGACTCCTGCCACAGCTCGGCGGGCTGCACGGCCGGCATCAGCACTTCCTGGGCGCCGGCGCGATCCATTTCCTCGCGAACGATGCGCTCGACCTTGCGCAGGGTCTTCAGGCCCAGCGGCAGCCAGGTGTAGAGCCCCGAGGTCAGGCGGCGAATCATCCCCGCGCGCAGCATCAGCTGATGGCTGACCACTTCGGCGTCGGCGGGTGTTTCCTTGAGGGTGGAGATCAACAGTTGCGTGGCGCGCATGGGTCGGGGATGTCCTCGAAAGCGTCTGTCAGGGAGGGGCGGTCGGGCCGCCCGGATAGGGACGGCCTGGATATGAGCGGCCCGGATATGGACGGCATTGTACGATCAAGCGCCAGCGGCGGCAAAAGCGGCGGCATGAGGAAGAGACATGGCTACGTCTTTGGTCGAAGGGTGACGATTATCAATAGCTGGCAATCTATTAGCTCGAAATGGTTATCCGACAGGAGATTGCAGGCGTGTACGACGACGATCGCATTCGGCAACGCTGCCGCTGGCCGCTGTGGCGCGACAGGCTCCAATCGGCCGAGCAGGCCGCGGCGCTGATCGAGGACGGCATGACCGTCGGCATGAGCGGCTTCACCCGGGCCGGCGAGGCCAAGGCGGTGCCGCTGGCGCTGGCCGAGCGGGCCGCCCGCGATCCGCTGTCGATCACCCTGATGACCGGCGCCTCGCTCGGCAACGACCTGGACAAGCTGCTCACCGAAGCCAACGTGCTGGCGCGGCGCATGCCGTTCCAGGTCGATACCACCCTGCGCCGGGCGATCAACGACGGGCGGGTGATGTTCATCGACCAGCACCTCTCCGAGACCGTCGAGCTGCTGCGCAACCATCAGCTCGCCGATCTGGACGTGGCGGTGGTCGAGGCCTGCGCGATCACCGAGGACGGCGGCATCGTGCCGACCACCTCGGTGGGCAACTCGGCCAGCTACGCGCTGCTGGCCGACAGGGTGATCGTCGAGCTCAACCTGGCCGCGCCCGCCGAGCTAGAGGGCATGCACGACATCTTCGTGCCCGCCATGCGCCCGACGCGCCCGCCGATTCCGGTGGTGGCGCCGGACTCGCGCATCGGCTCCGCGGCCATTCCCGTCGATCCGGCGCGCATCGCCGCCATCGTGATCACCGAGGGGCGGGACAGCCCCTCCACGGTGCTGCCGCCGGATGCTGACACCGCGCGCATCGCCGAGCACCTGATCGGCTTCTTCGCCGATGAGGTCGAGGCGGGGCGCCTGACGCCGTCGCTGCTGCCATTGCAGGCCGGCATCGGCAGCATGGCCAACGCGGTGATGTGCGGCCTGGCCGAGGGGCCCTTCGAGCACCTGACCATGTACTCCGAGGTGCTCCAGGACTCCACCTTCGACCTGCTCGACGCCGGCAAGCTCGATTTCGCCTCCGGCTGCTCGATCACGCTGTCCGAGGCCTGCGGCGAGCGCGTCTGGCCGCGCCTGGCCGCTTACCGCGACCGCCTGGTGCTGCGGCCCCAGGAGCTCTCCAACCATCCCGGCATCGTGCGTCGGCTGGGCATCATCGCCGTCAACACCGCGCTGGAGGCCGACATCTACGGCAACGTCAACTCCACCCACGTGAACGGCACCAGGATGATGAACGGCATCGGCGGCTCCGGCGATTTCGCCCGCAACGCCCAGCTATCGGTGTTCGTCACCAAGTCGGTGGCCAAGGGTGGGGACCTGTCGAGCTTCGTGCCCTTCGCCAGCCACGTCGACCATACCGAGCACGACGTCGATATCCTGGTCTCCGAGCACGGCCTGGCCGACCTGCGCGGGCTGGCGCCGCGGGAGCGCGCCGAGGTGATCATCGAGCGCTGCGCCGATCCGCGCTATCGCCCGGCGCTGCGCGCCTACTTCGCGGCGGCCTGCGAGCGCGGCGGCCACACGCCGCACTGCCTGGAATCGGCGCTGTCCTGGCACCTGGCCGCCCAACGCGACGGCCACATGCGCTCGCTGATCGAACAGGTCGAGCCGCGCTCGGCCTGACGCCGCGCGCGATCCCGCCTCGGCGGCGTCAGCCCGACGCCGCTTCTGCCTCCAATGCCTGCCGGCGCTCCCGGCGGGCGTTGCTCATGTAGATCAGCCACAGCGCGCCGGCCAGCAGCGCCACCGCCGCCAGGCGCGAGGCGTCGAAGGGCAGGCGGTCGTTGTGCAGCCAGCCGAAGTGGTCGATCAACAGGCTCATCAGCAGCTGGCCGGAAATCACCGCCACGGTGGCGGCGGCGGTGCCGACCCGCGGCACCGCGAAGACGATGGCCAGCATGTAGACCACGCCAAACAGCGCGCCGGTCAGCTGCCACTTGGGCACGCTGAACAGCGTCGCCTCATGGGGAGGCTCGAAGAAGAACATCAGCAGGAAGGTCACCACGGCGCCCATGATGAAGGTCAGCCAGGCGCTCGGCAGCACGCCGACGGTGGCGCCGAGGCGGCCGTTCACGGACGACTGGGCGGCCAGCACGGCGCCGCCGGCGAGCAGCAGGGGAAAGATCAGGGTCAGCAGCATGTCGGGTCTCCTCAGTGGATGAGCCACAGGGCGGCGAGAATCAGCACCAGGGCGCCGACCCGGTAGCCGTCGATGGCGCGGCGTTCGCTGCCCAGCCAGCCGAAGTGGTCGATGACCAGGCTGGCGCCGACCTGGCCGAAGAGGATGCCGACCATGGTGATGCCGACGCCCACCAGCGGGGTGGTGACGGTCAGCACCACCACGTAGATCGGCCCCAGCAGGCCGCCGATCAGCTGCCAGCGCGGCTGGCGGAACAGCGTGCCCAGCGAGACGCCGCGGCTGAACACCATGGCCAGCGAGAGCAGCAGGCCGCCGACCAGGAAGATCGACAGCGTCGCCGAGAGATGGCCGACCTGTTCGCCGAGCGGGCCGAGCAGGCCGGCTTCCACCGACAGGCCCATGCCGGCGCAGAGCACCAGCAGCAGTATGGTGAGGGGTGGCATGTTCGCCTCCGTGATGGGGAAAGGCGGCTTACCCTACTCATGTGCTGTAATGGGAACAATCCGGTGTTCTGACAAAGGTTCTTTGCCGAATGGACAATGATATTCAGCTGCTGTCGCTGCGCCTGTTCGCCCGGGTGGCCCAGGGCGGCAGCTTCACCGAGGCGGCGCGGGCCTTCGAACTGCCGCCGTCGTCGGTGTCGCGGCGCATCGCCGCCCTCGAGCGCGCTCTCGGGCAGCGCCTGCTGTATCGCCATTCCCGGGCGGTGCGGCTCACCGAGGCCGGGCAGCGCTATCTGGAGCAGGTGAGCGAGGCGCTGACGCTATTGGACGGTGCCGCCGAGGAGGTGGCGGGGGCGACCCGCTCTCCCCGCGGCGTGCTGCGCATCAATGCGCCGGTGGCCTTCGGTCGCCGGCACATCGCCCCCTGGCTGGAGGGTTTCCAGTCGCGCTATCCCGAGCTCGAGGTGGAGCTGACGCTGACCGACGCCCTGGTCGATCCGGTACAGGAGGGCGCCGATCTGGTGGTGCGGATCGGCGCGCTGGAGGACTCCAGCCTGGTGGCCCGGGAGCTGGCGCCGCAGCATTTCGCCATCGCCGCCTCGCCGGGCTATCTGGCGCGCCACGGCCGGCCCGAGCATCCGGACGATCTACTCCACCACAACTGTCTGATCTACAAGGGAACCCGGGGGCGGGAAGCGTGGTACGTGCGGCGCGAAGACCGGGAAGCGTTCCGGCCCGTCGAGGTCCATGGCAACCTGCGCAGCAACAACGCCGAGAGCCTCTGCGAGGCGGCGTGCCAGGATCAGGGGCTGGTGCTGTTCCCCACCTGGCTGCTGCAGCAGGCGCTGGAGCGCGGGGAGCTGGTGCCGGTGATGCGCGACTGGCAGGTCGCCAACCGGCCGCGGCTCGATGCCATCCACCTGATCTTCCCGGAGCACCGGCTGCGCTCCTCCAAGGTCGCCGCCTTCGTCGACGACCTGATGGCGCGGCGCGAGCGGCTGTCGCCGCGCCTCGAGGCGGGCGGTTGAGACGCTAGGTGAACGTCTCTTGGGCGATGCCCGCGGCCAGGCAGGCGTCCTGGAGGGACCAGTCGGCGTGGTTGTTGACCTGGCCGTGGTCGCGCAGCTCGCGGATCGCGGCCAGGTCGAGGCGGGCGATCTGCCAGCCCGGGGTGGCATCCGCGGCCCGGGTCAGCACGCCGTCGGGCGGGAAGCCGTGGTCGCAGGGCGTGTAGACGCCGGCCCGGCCGATGTTGATGTCCACCGCCGGCGACCACAGCGCCTCGCCCACCGTGGGTGACTGCACCACCGTCACCTGCTGCTCGATGGCGCGGGCCTGGGCGCTGAGCCGCACCCGCTGATAGCCGGCTTCCGTGTCGGTGCAGCTCGGCACCAGCAGCAGCTCGGCGCCGGCGTCCACCAGCGCCCGGGCCAGCAGCGGAAACTCGCTGTCGTAGCAGATCAGCACGCCCAGTCGCCCGGCCGGAGTGTCGAAGACTCTGAGGCCGTGGCCGGCCTCAACGCCCCATTCGTCGTTCTCGAAGCGCGTCATCACCTGCTTGTCCTGATGGCCTAGATCGCCGTCCGGGCCGCACAGCCAGGCGCGGTTGACGAAGCGGCCGTCGTCGAGCCGCCACGGAAGCGAGGGGGCGAGCAGGGTCACGCCGTACTCACGGGCACGCTCACGCCAGGTCTCGACGACGGCGTCGCGCCAGGGCTGCAGGCCGTGCAGTTGGGCCGCCAGGTCGCCCTGCTCGGCCTCGGGCAGCAGCGAGGCCAGCTCCATGGCGCCGTACTCGGGAAACACCAGCAGCTCGGCGCCGCGGCTGGCGGCGTCATGCACCCAGCGTGCCGCCTTGGCCTGGAAATCGGCGAAGGTGGCGAAGCGGTCGATGGGGTACTGGGCGGTCGCCACCGTCACCGGCGGCCGGCGGCGTTCGTTCATGAATCCAGGGCCTTGAGCCAGAAGATCATCGGCTTGGCGGTCGCTTCCTCCGCATCGATGTCCTTCCAGGCGAAGGTGGTCGAGAGCGACGGCGTACGGCGATAGCCCCAGGCGTTCCAGAAATCGTGCAGCGGCCGGTAGTCGTCCGGCTTGAGCGGATGGTCGACCGGGCGTTCCACGGCGCAGAAGGCCGCATGGCCGAAGCCCTCGCTCTCGGCGTGGCTCTCGCGGGCCTCCATGAAGGCCTTGCCGATGCCGCGGCCGCGGTATTCGGGCAGCAGCACCGACTCGCCGTAGTAGAAGACGCCTTCGGGGCGGTAGCCGGCGGCCTCGAAGGGCGCGCGAAAGTCGTCGACCTCGTCGCTCAGCGGCTGGCCGGTGGCCGCGCCGACCAGGGTGTCGCCGTCGAAGGCCAGCACGAAGAAGCTTTCCGGGTTGGCGGCATAGCGCTCGAGGTAGCTGGCCTCGTAGGCCGCGTCGCCGTCGTAGAGATAGGGGAAGTCACGGAAGACCCGGATGCGCAGCTGGGCCAGGGCCGGCAGGTGCGGGGTGATGTCGCGTCCCCGGCAGATGGATAGAGTCGGAATCGCCATGGGCATGCTCCAGGGAAGGAATTTGTTATTGGATCGCGGCACCCTAGCAGATGCGCCCGGGGTAACGCAGTGCGGCGGCGACGCCAGCGGTGCCGAGGGCGACATGGCTCATGCGCCCTTGCCCGCGGCGCGCCAGCGACCGATGGCCAGTGCCACCAGCCCGGCCACGAGGCCCCAGAAAGCCGCCCCGATGCCGCCCGGCGCGATGCCCGAGGCGGTGACCAGGAAGGTCAGCAGGGCGGCGTCGCGCTGGCTGGCATCGCCCAGGGCATCGGCCAGCGCGGCGCCGAGGGTCGGCAGCAGCGCCAGGCCGGCGATGGCCACCACCAGCTCGCCGGGCAGGGCGGCGAACAGCGAGCTGACGGTGGCGCCGAACAGCCCCAGCAGCAGATAGAAGCCGCCGGCCGCGACCCCGGCGGCGTAGCGCCGGCTCGGGTCGTGATGCGCCTCCGGACCCTGGCAGACCGCGGCGCTGATCGCCGCCAGGTTGAGGGCGAAGCCGCCGAAGGGCGCGAGCGCGAGTCCGGCAAGGCCGGTGCCCCCGACCAGCGGCGAGATCGGCGGCCGGTAGCCGGCGGCGCTCAGGGCGGCCACGCCGGGCAGGTTCTGGGAGGCCATGGTGACCACGAACAGCGGAATGCCGACGCCGATCAGCGTGCCGAGGTCGAAGCTCGGCGCCGTATACGCCGGCACCGCCAGCGCCGGGGTGATGGCGCCCAGATCCAGCAGGCCCTGGACCTGGGCTACCAGGACGCCCGCGGCCAGCACCAGCGGAATCGCGTAGCGCGGCCACAGCCGCTTGGCCACCAGGTAGGTCAGCCCCATCGCCAGCGGCAGCACCAGCCGATGTTCCACGGTCATCACCAGGTCGAGCCCGAAGCGCAGCAGCACGCCGGCCAGCATGGCCGAGGCCAGCGCTCGCGGCAGGCGGTGCATCAGCCGCTCGAACAGCCCGGTCACGCCGCACAGGGTGATCAGCAGCGACGATAACAGGAAGGCGCCGATCGCCTCGCTCATCGGCAGGCCCGGCAGGCTGGTGGCGAGCAGCGCCGCGCCCGGGGTCGACCAGGCGGTGAGCAGCGGCATGCGGTAGCGCAGCGAGAAGACCAGGGTAGTGATGCCGGAGCCGATGCCCAGCGCCCACAGCCAGGAGCCGATCTCGGCCTGGCTGGCGCCGCCCGCCTCGGCGGCCTGAACGATGATCGCCGCCGAGCTGGAATAGCCGATCAGCACGGCGATGAAGCCAGCGGTGAGGGTCGACAGGCTGCTGTCGCGCCACAGCGAGAAACGCTCGGCGGTAGCGGGGCTCGGCGTCGGCCGGCTTGACGTGGACATGGGAGGGCTCCGGGTGGCTGTGCGCTATAACGTACGATGGCGTCACCCTAGCACCGTGCGCTATAACGCACAAATGGGCAGGCAGGATGCGGCGACCGCGCTACAATGGCGCCTTTCCATTCCTTCGAACGATCTATCAGAACTGTCCAAACGCGACCGGGAGAGGCCAATGCAGGAGATCTCGCAGCATATCGCCGAACGGCTCAGGACGTTGCGCCGCGCCGAGGCCTGGAGCCTCGATCGCACCGCCCGGGAGACCGGAGTCAGCAAGGCCATGCTGGGCCAGATCGAGCGCGGCGAATCGAGCCCCACGGTGGCGACGCTGTGGAAGATCGCCAGCGGCTTCCGCGTGCCGTTCTCGAGCCTGTTCGAACCCGAGGCCGTTGCCCCGGACGCTGGCGCGACCGGTGCCGCGCGTCAGGCGGCGCCGGCCTCCGAGGGCGACGCCGCCGGCATGTCGGCCGTGCCGCTGTTTCCCTTCGACCCCGCGCTCGGCTTCGAGCTGCTGGTGGGGACCCTGGCCGCAGGTGCGATCAGCGAGTCGGCGCCCCATGCGCCGGGCGTGGTCGAGCATCTGGTGGTGGTCGAGGGCGAGCTGGAGGTGCGGGTGGACGGCGTCTGGCGGCGTCTGGCGGCGGGCGAGGGGCTGCGCTTCGCCGCCGACCTGCCCCACGCCTATCGCAACCCGGGACCGGAGCCGGCGCGCTTCCACGACGTCATCCACTATCCCCGCGGCGCGGGCGGTTCTCCGGGCGTCGCCTCGGACGGCGCGATCAGCGCCGGATCGACCAGCGCCTCGGGTCGGTAGCGAGCGAGCAGCGCCCACAGTCGGGCGGCAGTGTCGGCGTCCGGCCGGCCGCGATAGTCGGCGGGCCGATAGCGCATCTGAAAGGCCCTCAGCGCGCCTCGGGTCGCGTTATCGAGTTCGCCGCTCGGCGTGACCGCATAGCCCCAGGCCGCCAGCGCCCGCTGCAGGGTGGCGAGCGGCGGCGGGCCCGCGGCGAAGAGGCGACGGTAGCGGGCCAGATCGGCTTCCAGTGGCCAGGTGCCGACGCCGACCGCGTACAGGCGCCGCCAGGGGAAGGCCGGCCCCGGATCGATCTTGCGCGTGGGCGCGATCTCGGCGTGGCCGAGTAGGCCGGTGGGGGCGATGTCATGGCGCGCGATCAGGTCCCTGAGCAGGGCGATCAGCGCCGTGATCTGGTCGTCGGGGAAGGGCGCCCAGGCCACCGTCGAGGCGGCCTCGATGGACGGGCGATCCGGCCCGGCGTTGACCAGCTCGATGCCCAGCGAGCTGTCGTTGAGATGGGGGCGGCCCGCCCAGGCGCTGGCACCGGCGTGCCATGCGCGGCGCGATTCGTCGACCAGGCGATAGACGCGCGGCGCGCCGAGTTCCCGGTCGGGATGGCGCGGCACCAGGTAGTGGGCGCTGACGCGAGGCCCGGTGAGGATCTCCAGCGAGGTCGCCTCGTCCTCGTCGGTGTAGTGCAGCACCAGAAAGCGCACCCGGCTGGAGTGGGCGCTGGACGGGTGGCTGTCGTCGATCGCCACGCCAGTGGGTTCGCCGGGGCGTTCGCCGCCGGCGCAGCCGCCCAGCAGCAGGGCGAGCGAAATGTGGAGCAGCGTCATGGATCGCATGGCTCAGGTTGTCCAGGGCAGCTGGCGCACCGCCAGCCCCAGCGCCAGGGTGGCGGTGACGCTGAGCAGGGTGCCCAGCAGCACGTACTCGGTGAGCTTGCGGTCGCGGCGGGCGCGCAGGTCGCCGAAGCGCAGCACCGACTTGGCGGTGAGCAGAAAGCCCACCGCGGTCAGCTCGTCGAGCAGCACCAGGGTCAGCACCAGCAGCCGTTCGAGCATGCCGATGCGCGCCCCGGCGGCGACCAGCGTGCCGGGGTCGGTGACCTCCTCGCTCCAGGGGCGCATGGCCAGCGCGATGGCGATGGCCATGGGGCGGGTGACCAGCAGATAGGCGAGACCGTGAGCCATCACCTCGGGACGGCTCAGCCAGTCGACCGCCGCGCTCAGAGGCGCCAGGCTGCCCAGCGAGGCCAGCCAGACGCCGACCAGCACGGTCAGGTGCAGGGCCTGATCGACCAGAAACCAGCACAGCCGCCGCGAGTCCAGGTGTGCCTTGCCCAGGTCGATCAGTGCGTGGCTCGCGGCGATGGTCACCGACCAGGCCGCGGCGGCGAGCGGATCGACGCCGGCGACGATCAGCACCGCCAGGGCCAGCAGCCCGTGCACCCCGGCATGCAGGTAGAGCACGCCGGCGCGGGCCTTGTCGCGCTGGCGTGCCTCGACCCAGCGTCGCGGCTGGAGCAGGAAGTCGCCCACCAGGTGGGCGATGATCAGGGCGAACAGCGTCGTCAGGGCCGTGGCGGTCATGGCGTCGCCTCCTTGTCGGCGAGCGAAGCGCGGACATGCGTCAGGGTGTCGGCCAGCAGGGGCCAGCGGGCGGCGCGCAGGCGCTTGTGGACGCTGGGCTGGCGAATGCCCAGCCGCTCGGCCAGCGCCTGCTGGGTGAGATCGTCGGTCAGACGCAGGCCGACCGCCTCGGCGGCGCGGGGGGACCAGTCGGCCAGCAGGGCATCCAGATGGCGGATCAGCAGCGCCTCGCAGTCAGCATCGTCGGCCTCGGTGTGATGCAGCACGAGGCACGCGTCCGACGCGTCCAGCGCGTCCAGTGCCCGGCCTGAAGCGACGAAGACCGGCCCGTCGGCGGAGGCCAGCGCATCGCCGGGCCGCCAGTCGTCGTTCCCCACCGCGATGGCGAGCCGGGCATCCCAGCGGTGTCCGGTCTCGGAGTGTGCGATCAGGGCGGCACGCAGCGCCACGGCCGCGTCCAGGGCCGCCTCGGCCCGGGCGATGGCGAGCTGGAAGCCGTCGCCGCGGTAGCGCTGATAGTCGCCCTCGTGGCGCTCGGCGAGGCCCGCCAGGGTCGTTTCGAGGATCCGGTGGAGGCGTGGACCCTCTTCGAGGCGGCGCGAGTCGATGATGTCGCCGGTGATGACGGCAAGGCGTGTGGCCATGGGGGGCTCCCGAGGACGGCGGTCATGTCTCAGGATAGATTCTCAAGGCTATTTTTCAATGTAATAGCCTTATATGGCTATATCTAGGCTCCTCACGCCTCACGCCTCACGCCTCACGCCTCACGCCTCACGCCTCACGCCTCGCCCGAGCCCGGCGAGCGATAGGCCTCGACCAGGGTGGCCGGGTCCGCCTCGCCGTGCCCGCGGGCGGCATGACCGCGCATCAGCTGGGCGGCCAGCGCGCTCATCGGCGTGGCGCTGGTGGCGCGGCCGCTCTGGGCCACCGCCATGTCCAGGTCCTTGAGCAGGGTGCGCAGGTGCCAGGGCGGGGCGGCGAAGTCGCGTTCGGCCATGCGCGGCGTGAGGATGCGAAAGGGCTTGGAGTCGGCGAAGCCGCCGGCCAGGGCCTCGGTCAGCCGGGTGGCGTCCACGCCGCTGGCCTCCGCCAGCGCGACCGTCTCGGCGATCACCGCCGCCTGGCAGCCGACGATCATCTGATTGCAGACCTTGGTCACCTGGCCGCTGCCGACCGGACCCATGTGCGTCACCCGAGCGGCCAGCGGGGCGAGCACCGAGCGCAGCGCGTCGACGTCCGCGTCGGCGCCGCCGCACATCACCGCCAGCTCGCCGGCCTCGGCGCCGGCCACGCCGCCGGAGACCGGGGCATCGACCCAGGCGACGCCGCAGGCGTCCGCGAGCCGCGCGGCCATGTCGCGCGTAGCCTCGGGGTCGCTGCTGGAAAGATCGAGCAGGCGCTGGCCGGGACGCGCATGGGCGGACACGCCGTCCTCGCCGAACACCACGGCCTCGACCACGGCGGTGTTGGCCAGGCACAGCAGGATGACGTCCGAGGCCGAGACCAGCTCGCCGATCGAGCCGGCCACGCAAGCACCGGCCTCGGCCACGCCGGCGGTCTTGTCCGGCGAGCGGTTCCAGACCGTGACATCGAAGCCGGCCGCCAGCAGGCGGCGGGTCATGGGGTCGCCCATCAGGCCGATGCCGATGAAGCCGAGGCGGAGAGAGGACATGGCGATGCTCCGAGGGGAATGAAGGAAAGCATCAGAATGCGCGATGGAAGGGATTTCCATCAAGTCCCGCGAGGCATCGCAACAGGTGTCCGGCGCTCCGAAATGACGCATCGCATCCATTAGGCGGTTCATGATGGTGCGTCGCAGCGTGATCGCTCGACGCGGTATCGTCGCAGTGCACTGCTGAATTTTATTAAATATATGATTTAAAGCGTTTATTTATTTTCTGGCCTATGTGTTGCTTTTGGTTGAGTGTCGGCGGTCGGAGCCTTTCCCGTCTGGGTTTTGCTCCGATTGTCTGCCGGTCGTCATTGCGTCGCAGTAAGACGACCGGCCCGACGAGTGAGCTGGCGTGCTCCAACTGGCCTCCCTTCGGGGAGGCTTTTTTTATGTCCGTGACCCGTGAGCGTCTTGCCGCCGCGATATGATGGAGGCTCATGGGCAAGCGAGGAGCGACGGTAGTGGTGCGGCAGGGGTTCATCCTGACTCGAGATTGGCAGGAGACGTCCGAGGGCCCCCAGGCCGAGTTCTGGCTGGCGACCGACGAGGGGCCGCTGCGAGTGCGCGTGCCGCCGCGGCCGTCTGTGGCCTTTATCCCGGTGGAGCAGCGCCGACACGCCGAGGTCGTGCTGCATGGCGAGCGCGACGTCGAGCTGCGCTCCCTGGCGCTGCGCGACTTTCATCGACGCCCCGTGCTGGGGCTTTACTGCCGGCCGCATCACCGCCTGACGGCCCTGGAACGGCGCCTGACGCACGCCGGCGTGGAGGTCTACGAGGCCGATATCCGGCCGCCGGAGCGCTATCTGATGGAGCGCTTCATCACCGCGCCGGTGAGCGTCGAGGGCGAGCCCGACGGCGTGGGCGGCCTGATGGCGACGCGGCTCAGGCCGGCGCCGGACTATCGTCCGCGGCTCAGGGTGGTGTCGCTGGACATCGAGACCAGCGGGAGCGGCGAGCTGTATTCCATTGCCCTGGAAAGCGGGGAAGAACGCCGGGTACTGATGCTGGGCCCGCCCAACGGCGTGGCCGACGGGCTCGATTTCGACCTCGAGTACTGCGATAGCCGCTCGGCCCTGCTGGAGCGGCTCAACCGCTGGTTCGCCGAGCACGATCCGGATGCCATCATCGGCTGGAATCTGGTGCAGTTCGACCTGCGCATTCTCCACGAACACGCGCGGCGGTGCGGCGTGCCCCTGCGCCTGGGTCGTGGCGGCGCCGAGATGGCGTGGCGCGCCCATGGCCATCAGGTCAATCGTTTCGTCGCCTCGGCGGCGGGGCGGCTGATCATCGATGGCATCGAGGCGCTGCGCTCGGCCACCTGGCACTTCTCTTCCTTTTCCCTGGAGCACGTGGCCCAGGCCCTGCTCGGCGAGGGCAAGGCCATCGACAATCCCTACCAGCGGCTGGATGACATCCTGCGCATGTTTGCCGAGGACAAGCCGGCGCTGGCGCGCTACAACCTCAAGGACTGCGAGCTGGTGACGCGGATCTTCGCCGAGACCGAGCTGCTCGACTTCCTGCTGGAGCGGGCCACCGTGACCGGGCTGTCCGCCGACCGCAGCGGCGGCTCGGTGGCGGCCTTCACCCACCTCTACCTGCCACGCCTCCACCGCCTGGGGTTCGTGGCGCCGAACCTCGGCGAGGCCGAAGCCGTCGAGAGCCCCGGCGGCTTCGTCATGGATTCCCGCCCCGGGCTCTACGACTCGGTGCTGGTGCTGGACTTCAAGAGCCTGTATCCCTCGATCATCCGCAGCTTCCTGATCGACCCGGCGGGCCTGGTGGAGGGGCTCGCCGATCCCGCGGATGCGGCCTCGGTGCCGGGTTTTCGCGGCGCGCGCTTCTCGCGGTCTCGGCATGCGCTGCCAGATATCGTGGCGCGGGTCTGGGGCGGGCGCGAGGCCGCCAAGCGCGCGGGCAACGCGCCGCTTTCCCAGGCGCTGAAGATCATCATGAACAGCTTCTATGGCGTGCTGGGGTCGAAGGGCTGCCGTTTCTTCGATGCCCGCCTGGCCTCGTCGATCACCATGCGCGGCCACGAGATCATGCGACGCACCCGCGAGCTGATCGAGGCCGAAGGCTATACCGTCATCTACGGCGACACCGACTCCACCTTCGTGTGGCTCGGTCGCGCGCATCCCGAGGCGCAGGCGGCGGCGATCGGCCGGCGCCTGGTGGCATACGTCAATGTCTGGTGGTGTGACCACCTGGCCCGGGAACATGGCCTCGCGAGCGCGCTGGAGCTGCAGTTCGAGACCCATTACCGACGCTTTCTGATGCCGACCATTCGCGGCGCCGAGGCGGGCAGCAAGAAACGCTATGCCGGTCTGGTACGCGATCCGGCGGGGGAGGAGCGGATGGTCTTCAAGGGGCTTGAGAGCGTGCGCAGCGACTGGACGGACCTGGCCAAGAACTTCCAGCAGGAGCTCTATCGGCGCATCTTTGCCGGGGAGCCCCATCGGGACTTCGTGCGTGACTACGTGCGTCGCACCCGGGCCGGCGACTTTGACGACTGCCTGGTCTATCGCAAGCGGCTGAGGCGCTCCCTGGCCGACTATCGGCGCAGCGTGCCGCCCCATGTGCGGGCGGCGCGGATCGCCGACGAGGTCAACGACCGGCTCGGTCGGCCGCGTCAGTATCAGCACGGCGGCTGGATCCGCTACGTGATGACGGTGGCGGGGCCGGAGCCGCTGGAGCAGCGGCGTTCGGCCATCGACACCGAGCACTACCTGACCACCCAGCTGCAGCCGGTGGCGGATGCCATCCTGCCGTTCGTGGGCGACGACTTCGCGACCCTGATCGACCGTCAGCTCGGGCTGTTCTGAGCCCGATCGGCGTCACCATGGGCGGCCGTCGCGGCGCTTGATGACGCCGGCATCTGGCGACATAGTTTTCGAGTCGTCACCCACAGGAGCCCCTCCATGTCCGATGCCCTGCTGCTGGGCTGTGCCCACTGTCATGCCATGAACCGGGTTCGTCCCGAGCGTCTGTCCGCCGGTCCGCGCTGCGGCAAGTGCCGCCGGCCGATGTTCACCGGTGAACCGCTGACGCTGACCAATGCCAACTTCGAGTCGCTGGTGGCGCGCAGTTCGCTGCCGGTGGTGGTCGATTTCTGGGCCAGCTGGTGCGGCCCCTGCAAGGCGATGGCGCCGATCTTCGCCGAGGCGGCCCGCGAGCTGGAGCCGCGCCTGCGCTTCGCCAAGCTCGACACCGAGGCCGAGCAGGCCCTGGCCGGCCGCTTCGGGATTCGCAGCATCCCGACGCTGATCCTGTTCAAGCACGGCCGCGAGGCGGCCCGCCAGCCGGGGCTGCTGCAGGGGCCGCAGCTGCGCCAGTGGCTGGCGCCGCACCTCGGCTGAGAGGCATTGATCGGGGCGGCCGGCGTCAGTCGCCCTGGCGCTGCTTGAGCTGGTCGCGCAGCCCGTTGGGCACCTTCTTGATGATCAGCCGGTCACCGTCCTCGTCATACTCCACGGCGGCGCCCAGCAGGTGGGAGTCGAAGCTGATCGAGACGCCGGCGGCGCGGCCGGTGAAGCGCCGGAACTGGTTGAGCGTGCGCTTGTCCGGCGGGATCTCGGGGTTCAGCCCGTAGTCGCTGTTGCGGATGTGCTCATAGAAGGCCCTGGGGCGTTCCTCGTCGACCAGCTCGGAGAGATCCTCGAGGGTGATGGGCTCGCCGAGCTTGGCCTGGTCGCTGGCGTAGTCGACCAGGGCGTCTGTCTTCTCGCGGCTGGCCTCCTCCGGCAGGTCCTCGTTCTCGACGAAGTCGCTGAAGGCCTTGAGCAGGGTGCGGGTCTCTTCGTCGGCGTCGCGCTGCTCGCGGGCGCCCAGTGCCTCGGCAAAGGCCTCGGACAGCTTCTTGCCGCCGCGGTCGCGGGTCCAGGAGAGATAGGGGTGCGAGGCCGAGCCGTTCTGCCACTGGTTGACGTCGAGGCGCGCGGCCAGCGTCATCTGGGCCAGGTTGAGCTGGCGGGCGGGCACCACGCCGAGGGCATCGTCGATGCCGAAGCCGTCGCGGTGATGCAGCAGCGCGAGGATCAGGTAGCGGGCCTCGCCCTGGCGATGGTCGACGACCAGCAGGTGGCCGCCCACGGGCAGGTGGTCGTCGATCAGCGGCACGATCTGCTCGGCCAGCGCCCGGGTCAGGCTGGGAAAGTCGCGTTCGCCGTCGAGGAAGGCGCTCAGCGCTGCGGGAAAGGCGGCCGGCTCGTCGTCGGCGAAGCGGCCCCAGTTCTTGGCCTTGCCGTGATAGGCGTCGTTGAGCCCCGAGACCAGGTCGTCGAGGGCAGTGGATGCCGCGAGCGGCGCCCCGGCGGGCACGAGGCGAGCCGGTGTCTCGCCGTCTCCCTTGTCGATGCGGTGGATGATGCTGTGCAGGATCGGCATGGGGACCTCCCTCGGCCTCGGTGAACGGGGCTGGCGATGATACCCGCCGCGACGCGGCGGCGATAGCGGGTCGGCAATAGCACGGCGGGTATCCTGCCGGGACGGTCAGGGCTTGAGCCGATAGCCGCTGCGGAAGATCCAGCTGACCACGGCAAGCGCCACTGCCAGGAACAGCGTGATCACCGCCAGACTGGCCCAGATGCTGACGTCGCCCAGGCCGTAGAAGCTCCAGCGGAAGCCGCTGACCAGATAGACCACCGGGTTGGCCAGCGTCACCGCCTGCCACAGCGGCGGCAGCATGTCGATGGAATAGAAGGTGCCGCCGAGGAAGGTCAGCGGGGTGATCACCAGCAGCGGCACCAGCTGCAGCTTCTCGAAGCCGTCGGCCCAGATGCCGATGATGAAGCCGAGCAGGCTGAAGGTCAGGGCGGTGAGCACCAGGAACAGCAGCATCACCAGCGGGTGGGCGATGGTGAAGGGCACGAACAGGCTCGCGGTGCCGAGCACGATCAGCCCCAGGATCACCGACTTGGTGGCCGCCGCGCCGACGAAGCCCAGCACCACCTCGAAGTAGGAGACCGGCGCCGAGAGGATCTCGTAGATCGAGCCCGAGAAGCGCGGGAAGAAGATGCCGAAGGAGGCGTTGGAGACGCTCTGGGTCAGCAGCATCAGCATGATCAGCCCGGGCACGATGAAGGCGCCGTAGCTGACGCCTTCCACCTCGCTGATGCGGGTGCCGATGGCGGCGCCGAACACCACGAAGTAGAGCGAGGTGGAGATCACCGGCGAGACGATGCTCTGCAGCACGGTGCGCAGGCTGCGCGACATCTCGGCGACGTAGAGGGTCTTCACGGATTCGAGGTTCATGCGTCCTCCCTGACCAGGCTGACGAAGATGTCCTCCAGCGAGCTCTGCCGGGTGTGGAGGTCCTTGAAGCGGATGCCGGCGGCGTCCAGGTCGGCGAGCAGCTCGGCGATGCCGCTCGAGTCGTCGCCGTCGTCGCGGCCGTCATAGGTGTAGATCAGCGCCTGGCCGTCCTCGGCGATCTCCAGGCCGTGGGCGTCCAGCTCCCCGGGCAGGCGCTCGAGGGGCTCGTGAAGCTGCAGGGTCAGCTCCTTGCGGCCGAGCTTTCGCATCAGCTCGCGCTTGTTCTCGACCAGCACCAGCTCGCCCGAGCGTATCACGCCGATGCGGTCGGCCATCTCCTCGGCCTCCTCGATGTAGTGGGTGGTGAGGATGATGGTCACGCCGCTGTCGCGCAGCTGGCGCACGACCTCCCACATGTCGCGGCGCAGCGCCACGTCGACGCCGGCGGTGGGCTCGTCGAGGAACAGGATCTGCGGCTCGTGGGCCAGCGCCTTGGCGATCAGCACGCGGCGCTTCATGCCGCCGGACAGCGTGATCAGGCGATTGCGGCGCTTGTCCCACAGCGACAGCGACTTCAGCACTCTTTCGATGTGGGCCGGGTCCTTCGGCTTGCCGAACAGCCCGCGGCTGAAGCTCACCGTGTCCCATACCGTGGAAAAGGCCTCGCTGGTCAGCTCCTGGGGCACCAGGCCGATCAGGCGGCGCGCCTGGCGATAGTCGGCGACGTTATCGTGACCGGCCACCAGCACGCGGCCTGCGGAGGCGTTGACCAGCCCGCAGATCACGCTGATCAGGGTGGTCTTGCCGGCGCCGTTGGGGCCGAGCAGGGCGAAGATCTCGCCGCGCCGGATCTTAAGATCCACTCCCTTGAGGGCCTCGAAGCCGCTGTCGTAGGTCTTCGACAGCCCCTCTACGTGGATCACGCTGTTGTCGCTCACTGGTTGCCTCCCTGGTGCATCGTCCATGCCGCTCGCTCCTTGTTCCTTGTTCCTTGACTCCTTACTTCGCCCCCTGACCCTTTCTCCACCTTAACCCTTTCCTAACCCGCGAGGGTACAAGCTGCCCATACCTCTTATGAGGTGCAATTCCCTGTTCTTGACCGCCCGCCCCGGGCGGTTCTTTTTTCGAACCTCGAACCGCGTAAGCCGGCGTATTTGCTTAATGCGTTAACATTGTCTTGCCTCATTATTCTGTATCATTTTGTGACATTCTTGCGCCGGCGGCTGCCGGCCGCCCTGTGTCTCCGGAGTCTGCCGAGATGTCCCACCGTTCCTGGCTGCCCGTCTGGGTATTGCCCCTGACGCTATTGCTGTCGGCCTGCAGTACGTTCGATCACGCCGATGGCGGCCTCGCCGATCGCGCCGAGGCGGATCGCTCGGAGGTTGCCGCCTGGCCCGCGCTGTCGGAAGCGGAGAGTGCCGGTTCCCTCGACGAGTTGATCCCGTCGGACACTCTCGCGGCGCTGGTGCATGAGGCGCTGGTGGCCAATCCCGGGCTGCGCCAGACCTGGCTGACGCTGCGCACCCGTCAGGCCGAGCTGCGTCAGACCAGTGGCGAACGCTGGCCCAGCCTGGAAGCGGGGCTTTCCGGCTCCCGTGACGAGGACGCCGCGGCCAGCTATACGGGCAGCGTTAGCATCGACTGGGAGGTTGACCTGTGGGGACAGCTCGCCGACGAGCAAGCCGCCGCCGTGGCGGACGTCGCCAAAGAGCAGGGGCTCTACCAGTCCGCGCGAGACACCCTGGCCGGGGAGGTGATGAGCGCCTGGGTGGGCCTGATCGCGCAGCGACGCGCCGTGGCGATCCAGACGCGCCGCCTGGATACCCTGAAGACCAACCAGGCGCTGATCATCGACCAGTATCGCGCGGGGCTCGGTAGCCTCGAAGACCTCGACACGGCGCGCAGCAACGTCGCCAGCGCCCGCGCTACGCTCGAGGAGCAGCGCGAGACGCTGGCCCAGCAGCGTCGCTCGCTGGCGGAAATGCTGGGGCGTTCCTCGTCCGATCAGATCACGGTGCCGGATGACTTCCCCGAGACCCTGCTGGTTCGCCCCGAGCTGCCGGAGCAGACCCTGGCGCGGCGCCCGGACCTCCAGGCCGCCTATGCGGCGATCGAGGCCGCCGAGCGCCGCACCGATGTGGCCTACAAGGACCTGTTGCCCTCGCTGGACGTGACGGCGGCGCTGGAGGACGTCGCCGAGACGCCCCACGAGGCCCTGCTCGGCGATCCGCTGTGGTCACTGCTGGGCCAGCTCACCGCACCGCTGTTCCAGGGCGGGCAGCTCAAGGCGGCGGCGGACATCGCCGAGCTGGAGGGCGCCCATGCCTACCAGGCCTATCGCGAAACGCTGCTCGAGG
>NZ_JALMEW010000001.1:371138-383151 GCF_023094245.1 Halomonas getboli
CTGTGGTCACTGCTGGGCCAGCTCACCGCACCGCTGTTCCAGGGCGGGCAGCTCAAGGCGGCGGCGGACATCGCCGAGCTGGAGGGCGCCCATGCCTACCAGGCCTATCGCGAAACGCTGCTCGAGGCGGTGGGCGAAGTACAGGATGCCATCGGCCTCGAGACCTCGCTGGCCCGGCGTCAGGCGGATACCGCCGAGGCGCTGGCGAGCGCCCGCCGCAGCCTTGCGCAATATACCGAGCGCTACCGCGCCGGGCTCGTCGACCTGGTAGACCTGCTCGACGTGCAGCAGCAGACCTACGATCTCGAAGTCAGCCGCAACGACCTGATCGAGAGCCGACTGACCAACCGCATTGACCTGGGGCTGGCCCTGGGGCTCGGAGTGAGCGAATGAGCATACGACCTTTCCGATGGATTCCCTTGCTGATGGCCCTGGCCGTGCTGGCCGGCGTGATGGTCTTCGTCGCCGTGAAGATGAGTCCGGCCGCCGGCGGCCCGCCCGGCGGGCCAACGGGGCAGGGGGCGGGACAGGCCGCGGAGCAGGACGCCGCCGTGCGCCCCGATGTCTCCGTCGTCGAGGTGACAGCGGGTCGTTATCAGCCTCGCGTCGAGGGCTACGGCGAGGCGTCGCCCCACTATGAACTCGAGCTGACCGCCCAGGTCTCCGGCCGGGTGGAAAGCCTGAGCGACCGTTTCGCCAGCGGCCGCGTGGTGCCTGCCGGCGAGCCCCTGGCGACGCTCGATGACAAGGCCTATCAGGAGGCCGTGGCCGAGGCGGAGGCGACCCTGGCGACCAATCGTGTCTCGCTGCTCGAAGAGCAACGCGAGGGCGAGCAGGCCCGACGTGACTGGCAGCGCTCCGGGCTGAATGGCGACCCGGATTCGCCGCTGGTGCTGCGCGCGCCTCAGCTAGCGGCGACCCAGGCCGACGTCAAGCAGGCCGAGCAGGCCCTGGCCAGCGCTCAGGAGGATCTCGCCGATACCCGCATCGAGGCGCCCTTCGACGCCCTGGTGGTGAGCCGCGATGTGGCGCCGGGCAGCTATCTGCAGGCGGGCGGCAGCGTGGCGACCCTCTACAGCACCGATCGGGTCGAGATCGCGGTCGCGCTCTCAGCCAGTGAGTGGGCACGCCTGGAGGATCCAGAGAGCGGTGAGGTTGCGCCCGAGGCAGTGACCCTGAGCGCCGTGGATACCGGCCAGCAGTGGCAGGGGCGGGTGCTGCGCAGCGAGCGGCACCTCGACGAGGATCGCCAACGCTCGCTGATCGTGGCGGTCGATGCGCCGCTGGCGCAGACGCCGGCGCTGCTGCCGGGTACCTTCCTCGAGGTCAGCCTCGAGGGCCGCGAGATCGATGGCCTGTGGCGGCTGCCGCCCTCGGCGCTGAGCCAGGCCGGCGAGATCTGGTACCTGACCGAGGGCGACCATCTGGCCAGCGTCGCCGTCGACCCGCTGTTCTCCGACCGCGATTATCTATACGTGCGTCCGCCCGCCGAGCTGGCCGAGGGCACGCATCGCGTGGTGTCGCATCCGCTGAACAGCTACCTGCCGGGCATGGTGGTGACCCCGGTGGAGGTCGATGGCAATGCGTGACAGCGGCCATTCACGAGGCCTGATCGTCTGGTTCGCCTCCAACCCCATCGCCGCCAACCTGCTGATGGTGCTGGTCCTGGCGCTGGGCGTGATGAGCATGGGCGAGCTGCGCCGCGAGGCCTTTCCGAGCCTGGAGCCCGACGGCCTGACCATCAGCGTCGAATACGACAGCGGCTCGGCCAAGCAGTCCGAGGAAGGGCTGGCGATCAAGATCGAGCAGGAGCTGGAGGATGTCGAGGGCATCGACACCGTCACCAGCAGCTCGACCGGCAGCGGCGTGACGGTCACGGTCGACATGGTCTCAGGCTATGACCTCGACACCCTGCTGCGCGACGTCAAGAACCGCGTCGATGCCATCTCGACCTTCCCGACCGATGCCGACAATCCGGTGATCGAGAAGGATCGCCGCGAGGATCATGCGCTGTGGCTCCAGCTCTACGGCGATGCCGACCGCGATACCCTGCAGACGCTGGCGATGCGGCTCAAGAAGCGGCTGCTGCGCGAGCCGCAGATCGGCGAGGTCGGCCTCTCCGGCTGGCAGGATCCGATGATGGTGGTGGAGATCCGCGAAGGCGTGCTGCAGGCCTACGGGCTATCGCTCTCCGACGTCGAGGACGCCATCAACAATGGCTCCTCGAACGCCATGACCGCGACGCTGCGCAACGACGACCTCTATCTGCAGCTGAAGGCCTCGGAACAGGCCTACCAGGCGCGCGACTTCGCCCAGCTGCCGCTGCTGACCACCGCCAGCGGGCGTATCCTGCGCCTCGGCGAGGTCGCCGACGTCCGCGACACCTTCGACGACGAGGATCCGGTGCTGTCACGTTTCCAGGGTCGCCCCAGCATCGCCCTGCAGGTGGTGACCACCGGGCAGAGCGACATCGCCGATTCGGTCGCGGCGGCGCGGCGGGTGGTCGAGGACTGGCGGGCCGACCCCAGCCTGCCTCACGACGTCGAGCTCGATACCTGGTACGACCGCAGCCAGTCGATCCTCGAGCGGCTATCGCTGCTGGTGCACAACGCCATCACCGGCATCGTGCTGGTATTCCTGCTGCTGGCGGTGTTCCTCAACCTGAGCGTGGCCTTCTGGGTGGCCATGGGGCTGCCGTTCATCTTCTTCGGCACCCTGTTCTTCATGGGCGACGGCCTGGCCGGGCTGACGCTCAACATGTTCACCACCTTCGGCTTCATCATGGCGCTGGGCATCGTGGTCGACGATGCCGTGGTGGTGGGGGAGAGCGTCTACGCCACGCGCCAGCGGCGTGGCGACACCCTGGACAACACCATCCGCGGCATCCTGGCGGTGGCGGTGCCGACTCTGTTCGGCGTGGCCACCACGGTGGTGGCGTTCTTCGCGCTGTCGCGCATCAGCGGCCACCTGGGCGAGCTCTACGCCCAGTTCGCCACCGTGGTGGCGATCTGTCTGGTGCTCTCGGTGATCGAATCGAAGCTGATCCTGCCCGCTCACCTGGCGCACTTGAACACCCGTCAGCGGCAGGCGCGCCGGGCGTTGCCGCGAGCCTGGCGACGGGTGCAGGCCGCCGCCGATGGCGGGCTCGACTGGTTCGCCGAGCGCTGCTATCGCCCGCTGATCGATATCGCCCTGGTGCATCGCTACGCCGTGGTCACGCTGTTCGTCGCCCTGCTGGTGATGGTGCTGAGCATGCCGTTCACCGGGCTGCTTCGGATGAGTTTCTTCCCCGAGGTGCCGGGTGATACCGTCGATGCGTCTCTGACGATGTATGGCGATGCCAGCGTGGGGCTCACTCACCAGGCGTTGAACGATCTGGCCGACGAGGCCCGCGAGGTCGACCGCTCGCTCGCCGGGGAAGGCGACAGCGGCATTGCCCATCTGCAGGTGCTCTCGACCTCCGTGCAGGAGGGCTCGCTCACCGTCGAGCTGACGAGTGACGCGCCCTATGACATCGCGACCTTCACGCGCCGCTGGCGCGAGCGTGCCGGCATGCCCGAAGGAGCGCGTTCGCTGAGCATCCAGCACGTGCGCCAGATGGCCGACGCGCTGCGCATCGAGCTGCGCGCCTCGGACGACGAGATCCTGGAGGGGGCCGGCGAGTCGCTCAAGAAGACGTTTACCGGGATCGCGGCGGTCAGCGGCATCGAGGACAATCTCGATCCCTCTCAGCCCCAGCTGCGGCTGGCGCTTAACGCCCAGGGGCTGGCGCTGGGCATGACCACCGATGACCTGGCCGCTCAGGTGCGCCAGGCCTTCAGCGGCCGGGTGGTGCAGCGCTACCAGCGCGGCGACGACGAGATCGAGGTCAAGGTGCGCTACCCCGACGATGTCCGGCACAGCGTGGCCGACGTCATCGAATCCCAGGTGCGCACTCCCGACGGCGACGTGGTGCCGTTGGCCAGCGTGGCGACGCTGACCCAGGACATGACCCGCGATACCATCACCCGCATCGACGGCCAGCGCGCCGTCTACCTCAGCGCCGACGTCGACAAGTCGCTGCTGTCCTCCACCGAACTGGTAGCGCAGCTGCGCCGCGACGTGGTGCCGATGCTGGAGGCCCAGTATCCGGGGCTCGACATCCACTTTGCCGGCGAGGCCGAGCAGCAGGCCGAGACGCAGACCTCCATGAAGCACGTGTTCCTGGTGGCGATGCTGGCCATCTACATGCTGCTGGCGATTCCGCTGCGCTCCTACGTGCAGCCGCTGCTGATCATGACCGCGATCCCCTTCGGCGTCGTCGGCGCGCTGCTGGGCCACTGGGCCAACGGTCTGGCGCTGGGGATCCTGTCGCTGAACGGGATCATCGCCCTGAGCGGCGTGGTGGTGAACGACAGCCTGCTGCTGGTCACTCGCTTCAACGCCCTGCGTCGGGAGGGGGTCGAGCTGCACGAGGCGATCGGGCAGGCCGGTCGCGACCGCCTGCGGGCCGTGTTGTTGACCTCCGTGACCACCTTCGCCGGGCTGATGCCGCTGCTTGGCGAGACCTCCCGGCAGGCGCAGTTCCTGATCCCCGCCGCGGTGTCGCTCGCCTATGGCATCATGTTCGCCACTGTGATCACCCTGGTGCTGATCCCCAGCCTGCTGGTCGTGCAGCATGACATCGCCGACCGGCTGGCGCGGTTGAAGCGCCGCTGCTGGCCGTCGTCCGACGAGGAGGCGTCATGCTGAGCGTGCTGCTGATCGAGGACGACCTCGATCTGGCCGAGACGTTGATCGACTATCTGGAGCTCGAGGGCATTCGCTGCGACCACGCCGCCAACGGCGCGGTGGGGCTCGAGCTGGTCGAGCGACAGGCGTTCGACGTGATGCTGCTCGATCTGCACCTGCCCAGGCTCGACGGTCTGCGCGTCTGTGAGCGTCTGCGCGAGGCCGGGCGCGATATCCCGGTGCTGATGCTCACCGCACGCGACGGCCTCGACGACAAGCTGGCCGGCTTTGCGGCCGGCACCGACGACTATCTGGTCAAGCCCTTCGAGCTGCAGGAGCTGGTGGTGCGCATCCATGCCCTGGCCAAGCGCCGTAGTGGCCAGGTGCAGTGCCTGCGCTGCGCCGACCTGGAGATGCATCTCGGCGAGAGGCGGGTGGTTCGCGCGGGGCGTTCGATCCATCTCTCGCCCACCGGCTGGCGATTGCTCGAGGCGCTGCTGCGTGCCTCGCCGGACGTGGTGGCGCGCTCGGCGCTGGAAAGCACGCTGTGGGGCGACGACGTGCCCGACAGCAACAGCCTCAAGGTCCATCTCTATCATTTGCGTCAGGCGGTGGATGCCCCCTTCACGACTCGTCTCATCCAGACGCTGCCCGGTCACGGGGTGGCGCTCAGGGCATCGTCATGAGACGCCTCGGCAGTCTCAGGGGGCAGATGCTGCTGGGCGGGCTGTCGCTGGGTCTGCTGCTGGTGGTGGGCTACTCGCTGCTCAGTGCCAACTACTTCCTGCGCGGCATGGACAACATCACCCTGGCCCATATGGCGCGGGTGGCCGACGGCTATGTCCGGCGGCTCGATGGGGAACGGCCCGACGGTCTCCAGGAGGTCGCCGGCTATCACCTGAGCGGCCGCTGGCGGGCCATGCCGGAGGCGGTGCGCCAGGCCTTCGATGGGGCGCCGAGCGAGCCGGGGCGCCTCTACAAGGGCCACGATGACGAGCCGTCGGAGCGGCCAGCCTTCTATTTCGCCATGCGTCAGCCGACGCCCACCGGCCCGCTCTATGTGGTGGACGCAGTGGCCCCGCCCCCCGAGCCGGTCATGGCCGACAAGGGCATACCGCCGCCGCGCGATGCCCTGAACAGCCTGATGACGCTGCTGGGGCTGGGCGTGGCCATCGCCGTGGGGCTGCTGGTGGCACTGCTGTGGTGGCTGCGCCATGTCTCGCGTCCGGTACAGGCGCTGGGCCACTGGGCGCGCGGTCTCGATGCCCGTCGCCTGCAGGAGCCGACGCCCGATTTCGGCTATCCGGAGCTCAACGAGCTGGCCGGCCTGCTACGCGAGAGCCTGCGCTCGGCCCACGATGGCCTGGCGCGGGAGCAGCGTTTCCTGGCCCACGCCAGCCATGAGCTGCGCACGCCGATCACCGTGCTGCGCCACAATCTGGAGCTGCTGCGCCGCTTCCAGCAGGCCCATGACGAGACCTGGAGCCCGCGCCATCGCCAGGTCTTCGCGCGCATGGAGCGGGCCGGCACCACCATGAAGCATCTCACCGAGACGCTGCTGTGGCTGAGCCGCGAGGAGCCGGTCGCACCGCCCGGCGTCGAACTCGACCTCGCGTCACTGCTCGAGGGGCAGGTCGCCGAGCTGGAGTATCTGCTGCGCGACAAGGCAGTCACGGTCGAACTCGACACCGAACCCTGCCGCGTGATCCTGCCTGAGGCTCCGGTCCGGATCGTGCTCGGTAACCTGATCCGCAATGCCTTCGTGCACACCTGGGAGGGGCGGGTGGTGATCCGTCAGCGCGGCGTTGAGGTGCGCATCGACAATCAACAGGTGTCCCCGCAGGTGGCCGAGACCAATGCGGCGTCGGGCGAAAGCGGTTTCGGGCTGGGGCTGCAGCTGACCGCACAGCTGACGGAGCGGCTGGGCTGGCCCTACGCGAATCTGGCCGATGCGACGGGCCATCGCGTGCGGGTGGTGTTCGAGGCGCGAGACGCCGAGCCGATGGGTGAGAACGGCGGCTGATGAAAAAGGCCGCGTCGGAACACCGACGCGGCCTTGGTCTACCACTGACGCCAATCAGCCGCGGTTGGTGACTTCCAGCAGGTGGTAGCCGAACTGGGTCTTCACCGGGCCCTGGACCTGGTTCAGGTCGGCGGAGAACACCACCTTGTCGAACTCGGGGACCATCTGGCCGGGGCCGAAGCTGCCGAGCTCGCCGCCCTGGCGGCCGGACGGGCACTGGGAGTGTTCGCGGGCGACCTCGGCGAAGTCGCGGCCGCCTTCGATCTCGGCCTTGAGGGCCAGACACTGTTCTTCGCTGGGGACGAGGATATGGCGGGCGGTGGCCTGAGTCATGGGAATCTCCTTCGCGGATGGGATAGGCTCTGAACGAGCGGGGAGAATAGCACGCCGCCGGCGCCGAGAAACCGTTGCGGCCGGCGTTTTCCGGCGTGTCGTCGTCATCAGGGAGGAGCGAACGTGAACTGCATCTTCTGCGAGATCGTCGCCGGTCGGGCGCCTTGCCATGTCATCTGGGAGGACGAGGCGCACCTGGCCTTTCTGTCCATCTTTCCCAACACGCCGGGCTTTTCGGTCGTCATTCCCAAGGCCCACCATCCTAGCTACGCCTTCGATCAGCCGGACGAGGTGCTGACCGGGCTGATGCTGGCCACCAAACGGGTCGCGCGGCTGCTGGATGCCTCGCTCGAGGGTGTCGCCCGCACCGGCATGTTCTTCGAGGGCTACGGCGTCGATCACCTGCACGCCAAGCTGTTTCCCATGCACGGCACCGGCAGTGATTCGGCCTTCCAGCCCGTGGAGTCACGGGTCGACAAGTACTTCGACCGCTACGAGGGCTATCTCTCGTCCCACGATTACCGACGCGCCGACGATAGCGCGCTGGCCGAACTGGCCGCGCACATCCGCGCGTTTTGCTGAGCCCGACGCTGGGCCGATGGCGGAGCTATGCTGAGCCAAGGCATCGCCAACTCGCCGGGAGGCCGCGTCCATGAGCACCCAGATTCAGGATACCGAGCCGGCGTCGTCGCTGGACTGCCCTGTCGTCGACGGCCGGCGCCGGATCCAGCACGTGTCGCCGCGCACCGCCGATGTCGGCGGCATTCCGGTCAATCGGGTGCTGCCGTCCCGGCATCGCCGCCTGATCGGCGCCTGGTGCTTCCTCGATCATGCCGGCCCCAGCGTCTTCATGGGAGACGCTCGCGGCCTGCGGGTTGGTCCCCATCCGCACATCGGCCTGCAGACCTTCACCTGGATGATCGAGGGCGAGGTGCTGCACCGGGACAGCCTCGGCAACCGTCAGGTGATCCGCCCCGGCCAGGTCAACCTGATGACCGCCGGACGCGGCATCAGCCATACCGAGGAGTCGGTGCCCGGCGAGACCCGTCTGCATGCCGCCCAGCTGTGGATCGCCCTGCCTGACGCCGACCGGCGCACCGACCCGCGCTTCGATCACTATCCGACCCTGCCGGCCTGGGAAACGCAGGGCATCGACTTCACCCTGCTGATCGGCGAGTTCGCCGGCCGGCGCGCGCCGACGCTGGCCTTTTCCGAGCTGGTCGGGCTGGACCTGGCCAGTCGGGAGGCGAGCGCCGTCGAGCTCCCTCTCCGCCAGGACTTCGAGTACGGCGTGCTGTCGCTGGAAGGGGAGATCGGCATCGAAGGGGAAGCATTCGCGCCCAACGAGCTGGCCTATCTGGGGCGTGGGCGCGACGCCGTCACCCTGTCGCTGCCCGCCGGCGGCCGGGCCATCCTGATCGGCGGCGAGCCGCTGGGCGAGGAGATCCTGATCTGGTGGAACTTCGTCGGCCACGGCAAGGGCGAGATCGCCGAGGCCCAGCGCGACTGGGAGGCAGGTGCCGAGCGCTTCGGCCGCATTCCCGACTACGACGGCGACCGCCTGATGCCGCCGCCGCTGCCCTGGAAGGCGTGACGCTCCGCCTCAGCCGGGATCGATGGTCAGCAGCAGCCGCGGCTGGCCCTCCGCCAGCGCCGGGCTGCGGTGCACCAGGCCGTGCGCCTCGTTGCCGATCCAGCCGCTGCCCTTGAGCAGCGCCACGTCGCCGGACTCCAGCCGGCGGATGGCGCCGTCGTCGCGCACGATCGCCGGCTTGGCGGCGCTCGGCGCCCCGAGCCCGGCGCGATTCACCGCCGATTCGGGCAGCCATTCGCTGCCCGGGCCCAGATAGGTCGTGATCATCCTCACCGGCAGATTGTCGCAGTGGAAGCGCGGGCACATGGGCGCGTCCATCAGCCGCAATCGGAGGCCCACCGTGTCGGTGTCGAACAGGAAGGCCATGGCCTCGGCCAGGATCACGACATCCTCCACCAGGGCGACGGACGCCGCGGGCGCGGCCAGGGTCTCGAACAGCGCGGTGCGCAGCTCGACGCCGGGCGCGCCGCGCCAGTGGAACGACAGCGGACGTCCGGCTTCCGCCTGGGCCAGGGCGCCGGCCAGCAGGTCGCTGCCGACCGGGCGACGCATCACGGCCAGCGTGAGGGCGTCCTCGAAGATGCGCGGCAGCACCTCGATGCCCCCGCCTTCCGCCCAGTGAGGCGTCGAGAGCGGGCGTGGCGCCAGGGCGAAGGCGTCGGGGCAGGGCAGGGGTGCGGGTAGTAGCGAGGATGGGGGCATGGGCATCTCCGTCGTGAAGTGGCTCGAGAACTCGAGCCGTCTTGTCAGCTTGTTATGTTATAACGTATCTTTCTTGGCCTGGAAAGCCACGCTCCCCCAGGAGCGGGCGACGACCGTGACCATCAGCCAACAAGGAGACATCGATGAGTGAGCCTCATCCCCTGCCCGTGACCGTGCTGTCCGGGTTTCTGGGCGCTGGCAAGACGACCCTGCTCAACCATATCCTGGCCAATCGCGAGGGGCGTCGGGTGGCGGTCATCGTCAACGACATGAGCGAGGTCAACATCGACGCGGCCCTGCTGCGGCAGGACGAGGGCAACGGCGGGCCGGTCCCCGACGTCGCGGTCAACCGCGCCGAGCAGCGCCTGGTCGAGATGAGCAACGGCTGCATCTGCTGCACGCTGCGCGAGGACCTGCTGATCGAGGTGGCACGCCTGGCCCGCGAGGGACGCTTCGACCAGCTGGTCATCGAGTCCACGGGCATCTCCGAGCCGCTGCCGGTGGCCGAGACCTTCACCTTCGAGGACGAGAACGGCGAGAGCCTGTCGCGGCTGGCGCGCCTGGATACCCTGGTCACCGTGGTCGACGGCGCCAACTTCCTCACTCAGTACCGCGAGGCTCGGTCGTTGGCCGAGGCCGGAGATAGCCTGGGCGAGGACGACGCGCGCAACGTCGCCGACCTGCTGGTCGACCAGATCGAGTTCTGCGACGTGCTGCTGATCAGCAAGGCCGATCTGATCGATGAGCGCCAGCGCGCCGAGCTCGAGGCGGTGCTGAGAAGCCTCAATCCCGAGGCGCGGATCCTGGCCATGGCCCAAGGGGCGGTCCCGCTGGAGGAGGTGCTGGACACCGGCCGCTTCAGCTTCGAGCGGGCCCAGCGGGCACCGGGCTGGCTCAGGGAGATGCGCGGCGAGCACGTGCCGGAGACCGAGGAATACGGCATCGCCAGCTTCACCTACCGGGCGCGGCGGCCCTTCCATCCGCAGACGTTCCATGAGCTGCTGCACGCCGACTGGTTCGGCGAGCGGCTGCTACGCTCCAAGGGCTTCTTCTGGCTGGCCTCGCGCCCGCGCCTCGCCGGCCAGTGGAGCCAGGCCGGCGGCGTCGCTCACTACGGCTTCGCCGGCCTGTTCTGGAAGGCGGTGCCCGAGATCGACTGGCCGACGGATCCCGGCTATCTCGAGGCGATCGAGCAGGTCTGGGAGGAGCCCTTCGGCGACATGCGCCAAGAGCTGGTATTCATCGGCCAGGGCATGGACGAGGCGCGCATGCGCGAGGCCCTGGACGGCTGCCTGCTCGATGACGAGACCCTGCTGGCCGGTCACGAATTCTGGCGCGCGCTGCCCGATCCCTTCGCCGACTTTGCGCCCGCCGAGCTCGACGCCGAGGAGGCCTGATGACAGTGCCGCTGATGGATATCGCCGACGGTGCCGCCGACCAGCCGGGACGGCTGTCCTGGGTCGGCATGGAGGGCATCGATCTGCCGCTGACCCTGGTGGGCCGGCCGGTCCAGGCGCGCGCCCATGCCGGCGTCAGCCTGGACGATGCCGAGGCGCGTGGCATCCACATGTCGCGGCTCTATCTGGCCCTCGAGCGTCTGGTCGACCGGGAGCTTACGCCCGGTCGGCTTCAGGAGGTGCTGGCACACTTCCTCGACAGCCATCATGAGCTCTCGCGCGAGGCCTTCCTCGATCTGGAGGGCGAGGCCATGCTGCGCCGACCGGCGCTGGTCAGCCCGCTGGCGGGATGGAAGGCCTATCCCTTAGCGCTGCGCGGCCGGCTCGGGCCCGACGGCTTCGCGCTGAGGCTGTCGCTCGAGATCGGCTACTCCTCGACCTGCCCCTGCTCGGCGGGGCTGGCGCGACAGCTGATCCAGGAGCGGTTCGATCGCGACTTCGAGGACGAGACGGCGCTCGACCGCGAGGCGGTGCGCCGCTGGCTCGGCAGCGAGCAGGGCATCGTCGCCACGCCGCACAGCCAGCGCAGCCGCGCGCATCTCGAGCTGCGACTCACCGACGGATGCGAGACCCTGCCGGTGGTCGAGGTCATCGAACGGGCGGAAGCCAGCCTCGGCACCGCGCTGCAGACCGCGGTCAAGCGCGTCGACGAGCAGGCCTTCGCCCTGGCCAACGGCCAGAACCCGATGTTCTGCGAGGACGCCGCCCGGCGCCTGGACCGGGCCCTGCGCGAGCAGCCCGGCGTGGCCGGCTTTCGCCTCCGGGTGGTGCACGCCGAGAGCCTGCACGCCCACGACGCCGTGGCACGCAGCCAGTGGAACTGGCAGCCGGAAGCCGCGACGTAGGTAGGAAAGGCGCATTCCGGCGTGCCAGAGGGACTTTTTTTCATGTGCCGATTCGCGCACCGGGCGGCGTCTATAGTGAGAGTGCCAACGCCGGGCGCCCATCCGAGGCGGCCAAAAGGCGAAGCGCCGAGAACTCGGGGCCGTACTCGGTCCCCTCTTCCCCCGCGACTCCTCTTCACCACCAGGACGGGCATGGCCGAAGGCAGGGTCGTGGACGACGAGAGTGTCGTCCCGCTCGCATCTCTCTCCTTCAAGAGCTGGAGGTGTTCCATGAAACGCATGCTGCTCACGACGTGCCTCGTGGCCGCGTTGGGGGCTTCCGTATCGACGATGGCGGTGGCGATGGAGG
>NZ_JALMEW010000001.1:383251-389296 GCF_023094245.1 Halomonas getboli
AGTGTCGTCCCGCTCGCATCTCTCTCCTTCAAGAGCTGGAGGTGTTCCATGAAACGCATGCTGCTCACGACGTGCCTCGTGGCCGCGTTGGGGGCTTCCGTATCGACGATGGCGGTGGCGATGGAGGCCCCCGACACCATACCGTCTGCCGCCGACCGGCAGGTCGTCGGCAGTGACGCGGTGCGCCAGATAGACGAAGCGCCGCTGATGCTGGCGGTAGGCGATGCCTGGGAAACGCGCAGTCAGCGCGTGAGCCAGCCGCTCACTCCCAAGCGTTCCCACACGATGCTGCGACACGGGGTACGTGAGACCAACCCCTGGTGGCGCTGAGCCACGCGGCAACCCATCGGCCGGGCATGCCCGGCCGATGTTTTCGAGGCGTCCTCTCATGCGGTGGTCGACTAGGCTTGAGCCATGGCCGCTGACCGAGGAGAGACGCCATGCGACTCGAGGGTTCCTGTCACTGCGGGGCGATCCATTTCCGGGTGGAGGCCCCGCATCTCTATCCGTTCAATCGCTGCTACTGCTCGATCTGCCGCAAGACGGCAGGCGGGGGCGGCTATGCCATCAATCTCGGCGCGCTCGCCGAGACGCTGGAGGTCGAGGGCGCCGAGCACGCGACGGTCTATCACGCCGTGCTCGACGGCGAGAAAAGCCCCGGCGAGCGTCATTTCTGCTCGCGCTGCGGCACTGCGCTGTGGGTGTTCGATCCGCGCTGGCCCGAGCTCGTCCATCCCTTCGCCTCGGCGATCGACAGTGACCTGCCGGTGCCGCCGGAGCATGTGCATCTGATGCTGGGCAGCAAGGCGAGCTGGGTGGAGGTCGAGGCGGGGCCCGACGATCGCTGCTTCGACGACTATCCGGACGAGAGCCTCGCCGACTGGCATCGGCGGCTGGGGCTGGAGCGCTGAAGCGCACCGACGAAAACACGCGCGGCGGGCCGAAGCCCGCCGCGCGTGGTGCCGAAGCCGCCCGGTGGGGCGGGGCCACCGTCAGTGGAAGACGGTGAAGCTGTCGGCGTTGAGCCACAGGTGCGTGAGCACGCTGGCCACGTAGCCCAGGGCGATGACCGGCGCCCAGCGCATGTGCGCGGCGAAGGTGTAGATGCCGCGCGCCTGGCCCATCAGCGCTACCCCGGCGGCGGAGCCCACCGACAGCAGGCTGCCGCCGACGCCGGCGGTCAGGGTGATCAGCAGCCAGTTGCCCATGGCCATGTCGGGGTTCATGGAGATCACCGCGAACATCACCGGGATGTTGTCGACCACCGCCGAGATCAGGCCCAGCACCACGTTGGCCCAGGTCGGGTCCCAGCCGGCGTAGAGCGTCTGGGACAGCAGGCTCAGGTAGCCCATGAAGCCCAGGCCGCCGACGCTCACCACCACGCCGTAGAAGAACAGCAGGGTATCCCACTCGGAGCGGGCGATACGGGTGAAGACGTCGAACGGCACCACGCTGCCCAGCGACTCCAGCTTGCGCCAGTCGCCGCGCTGGCTGTAACGAGTGCGCTTGCGCTCCAGCGAGCGCGGCAGGCTGCGGCGCAGGTAGTAGCCGAAGAACTGCAGGAAACCCAGCCCGGTCATCATGCCCAGCGCCGGCGGCAGGTGCAGCACGGTGTGGCAGAGCACGGAAATGACGATCGTCACCAGGAACAGCAGCACGATACGGCGCGCGCCACGCTTGAGCCAGATGTGCTCCTCGAGCGGGCTCGGCTTCTTGTTCTGGATGAACAGGCTCATGATGATCGCCGGCACCAGATAGTTGACCAGCGACGGCCCCAGCAGCTCGAAGAATTCCTGGAACTCGACCAGCTTGGACTGCCAGACCATCAGCGTGGTGATGTCGCCGAAGGGGCTGAAGGCGCCGCCGGCGTTGGAGGCCACCACGATGTTGATACAGCACAGGCTGATGAAGCGCTTGTCGCCTTCGGCCACCTTGAGCACCACCGCGCACATCAGCATGGCGGTGGTCAGGTTGTTGGCCACGGTGGAGATCCAGAAGGCGAGAATGCCGGTGATCCAGTACAGGGCGCGGTAGCTGAAGCCCTTCTCGACCATCCAGGCGCGCAGCTTGTCGAACACGCGACGCTCTTCCATGGCGTTGACGTAGGTCATCGCCACCAGCAGGAACAGCAGCAGCTCGGTGTATTCGAGCAGGGTTTCCTTGAAGGCGTGCTCGGCGGCATCCGGCAGGCCTTCCTGGACGTAGACCCAACCGATCAACGTCCAGATAAGGCCAGCCGCCACCAGCACGGGCTTCGACTTGCGCATGTGCAGCTTTTCCTCGGCCATGACCAGCGCATAGGCGAGGATGAACAGCGTGACGGCAATGAAGCCGCTCAGCGTGTAGGTCAGGTCCAGCTCGCCGGCGCCGGCGGCCAGCACCTGAGGGCTGAACAGCAGCAGTGCTGCGAGCACGAGAAATCCTGGCCGCCGGTCACGTTGCCGGAGCCAGTGTTGCGGTCGACATCTTGTCAGCATGGCGAAAGCATCCTGAGATTGGAGGGAAAGGGGGGATAAATCGCGCGTAATTCTACTACATGGCCTGTCTTATCACTATGCATGGACGGCCTGCAGTGAGCGGCGGGAGTGTCGACTTTCGGCTAATGGGGCGGCGGTCCTCGCGGGGCAAGCGGCGCGGCGTTATCCTGTGCCGATCTGTGTGTTCATCCATTTTCGGGCCAAGGAGTCGCGCCATGTCGTCGCATCCGCAAGCGGACATTCCCGTGGGTATCAGTGCCTGCCTGACCGGCCAGGAAGTGCGCTACAACGGCGGTCACAAGCGGTCGCGCTATTGCCTCCAGGTGCTCGCGGAGCGCTTCGCGTTCGAGCCCTTCTGCCCGGAGCTGGCGGCCGGGCTCGGCGTGCCGCGCGAGCCGATCCGCCTGGTCGGCAGGACTGGCGAGACGCCGCGGGTCAAGGGCACCGTCGACGAGACGCTGGACGTCACCGAGCGGCTGGAAGAGGTCAGCGAGACCTTCATCGAGGCGCATCGCCACCTGCGTGGCTTCGTGTTGATGAAGGGCTCGCCCAGCTGTGGCCTCGAGCGGGTCAAGGTCTATCATCCCAACGGCATGCCCAGCCACGCCGATGCCGGCGCCTTCGTGCGTGCCATGCGCCGCGACTTTCCGGAGCTGCCGCTGGAGGAGGAGGCGCGGCTCAACGACCCGGTGCTGCGCGAGAACTTCATCACCCGCGTCTATGCCCTGGACGACTGGAAGCGCCGCGTGGAGCCGACGCCCAGCCGTCACGCCCTGATCCAGTTCCACAGTCGTCAGAAGTTCCTGCTGATGGCGCATCGCGTCGAGACCTATCGCGAGCTGGGTCGCTATCTGGGCGAGGCCCACGACGTGCCGCTGGACGAGGCCATGAGTCACTATCTCAAGCGCTTCATGGAGGCGCTGTCGCGGCCGGCCACCCGCAAGTCCCACACCAATGCGCTGATGCACGTGATGGGCTATCTCAAGCGCGCCCTGGACGGCGAGACCCGCCAGGATCTGCTGGCGGCGGTGGAGGAATATCGCCTGCAGCAGGTGCCGTTGGCGGTGCCCATGCGGCTGCTCAATCACTACATCCAGCGCCATGGCTCCGACTACATCCGCGCCCAGTCCTACCTCGACCCGCATCCCTACGAGCTGGGCCTGCGCAATGCCATCTGAGCCAGCCCTGGCGTCGCGCTTCGCGGCGCTGACGCGCCTGCTCGCCGAGGGGCAGGCGCTGTGGCGACCGCTGCCGTTCCAGCATCGTGACGTGCCCTGGGGCGAGCGCGTCCCGGGGCTGGCGGACGCGCTGCAGGCGCTGTCCGACGACGAGGCATGGCGACTTCAGGACGCGCCCTTCGAGGCCTCGCCGCTGGCCGACTGGCTGCCGGTGGACGCGCTGGCCGAGGCCGTCGACCTGCCGCATCTGGCGGCGGCCGATGGCGCGCTGCCGGAGGCCTGGGGCGAGGGCATCGGTGCGCGCAAGTGGCGCCAGATCCAGGCCTTCGCCGGCCGTGTGGCGCCGAAGCGCGAGGCGTCGCTGGTGGAGTGGTGCGCCGGCAAGGGCCACCTGTCGCGGACCCTGGCCCGGCGGGACGGCCGCTTGGTCATCGGCCTCGAATGGCAGCCGTCGCTGTGCGAGTCGGGTCAGGCGCTGGCCGAGCGTCAGCGGCAGGCGGTGCGGCTGCAGCGCCAGGACGTGATGGCCGAGGACGCCGGCGACTGGCTGGGTCCCGATCGGCATGCGTTGGCGCTGCACGCCTGCGGCGATCTGCATGCCCGGCTGCTCGAGCTGGCCGCCGAGCGCGGCGCGACGGTGACGCTGGCGCCGTGCTGCTATCATCGCACCGCGGCCAGCGACTACCGCGCGCTGTCGGCGCGGGGCAGGGCGCTGATGGCCGAGCACGGCCTGACGCTGTCGCGCGAGGACCTGGCCATGGCGGTGCAGGAGACGGTGACCGCGCCCGCCGGCGTGCGCCATCATCGTCGGCGCGCCAACGCCTGGCGGCTGGGTTTCGACCGCCTGCAGCGCGAGGTGCGCGGCCGCGATGAATACCTTCCCGTGCCCAGTTGCGCCTACGGCAGGCTTCCCGACGACTTCGCCGGCTTCTGCCGCTGGGCGGCCGAACGCAAGGATGTCACACTGCCGATCGACGTTGATTGGGCCTCCTTCGAGGCCGCCGGCTGGTGGCGCCAGGCCGAGGTCGAGCGCCTGGAACTGGTGCGCCATCTGTATCGTCGGCCCCTGGAGGTGTGGCTGGCGCTGGATCGCGCCTGGCGGCTGGTGGAAGCCGGTCGGGAGGTGCGGCTCGGCACCTTCTGCGACCGTGAGCTGACGCCGCGTAACCTGCTGATCGAGACGCGCTGAGCCGTCGCGTCTCGAGACGCATCACGATCAGGAGCCCGAACCGCCGTGAATGATATCGAGACCGACGCCAACGCCCGGCAAGCGAGCCCCGACAAGGACGTGCTCACGGCTGAGCGCCCCTATCTGATTCGCCCTCTCCAGGTCGGCGACAAGCCGGAATGGGCGCGCCTGTGGCAGGACTATCTGGCCTTCTACGACACCGAGCTGCCTGAGGCCGTCTACGACAGCACCTTCGCCCGCCTGCTGACGCCGGGCAGCGGCGAGCCGGCCGCCTTCGTGGTCGAGGTGCCGGAGGCCGAGGGCCGCGAGGCGACCGAGCTGGCGGGGCTCGTCCACTACCTCTATCACGCCCATTGCTGGAAGCTCGGCCCGGTCTGCTATCTCCAGGACCTGTTCGTCGATCCCCGGCATCGCGGGCTGCGTCTGGGGCGCCGGCTGATCGAGAGCGTCTGTGCCAAGGCCGGCGAGGACGGCGTGGCCGACGTCTACTGGATGACCCAGGACTTCAACGCGCCGGCCCGCCGACTGTACGACCGGATCGGAACGCTGACGCCTTTCATCAAGTACGTTCGCAGCGCCTGAGCGGGCGCGGTATCCGAGCACACGCGAATCGGCCACGCCCTCCAGGGCGTGGCCGATTCGCTGTTGTGGCCCTGGCCGGCCGGTCTCGGTGGGGCGGCCACCGTCCATCAGTCCGAGCCGGGCGTTACGGAGTGGCCTGAGGCGCGAGTCGACGGCGCTGCTCGTCGTCGAGCAGCTCGAACAGTGATTGCTGAAGCCGTTGCCGTTCCTGCCACATCTCCCGCTGCCGCTCGGCCATGCGATTGCGCGTCTCGGCCAGCGCTTCAGGGCGCTCTCCGCCGGCCTGGATCTGTGCCATCAGCTGCTGCTGAAGGGCCATCATCTGGCTGCCGTGCTCGGCCTGGCGCTGCTGGAACTGCTCCATCAGCGTGCGAGCCCGCTGGCGTTGTTCCTCGTTCATCACGGCCCAGATGCCGGACTCCATGCCCTGGCCGTAGCCGCCCATCATGCCGGGCCCCATGCCCTGGCCGTAGCCGTTCATCATGCCGGGGCCCATGCCCTGGCCGTAGCCGCCCATCATGCCGGGCCCCATGCCCTGGCCGTAGCCGTTCATCATGCCGGGGCCCATGCCCTGGCCGTAGCCGCCCATCATGCCGGGCCCCATGCCCTGGCCGTAGCC
>NZ_JALMEW010000001.1:389396-560985 GCF_023094245.1 Halomonas getboli
GTTCATCATGCCGGGCCCCATGCCCTGGCCATAGCCGTTCATCATCCCGGGCCCCGTGCAGGGGGCGTAGCGGCCCGGGCCGTCGGCAGCGCCGCCCTGGCCGGCCCCGTGGCCGCCATGGGCGAGGGCGAGCGGGCTTGCGAGTGTCGCGGCGGTCAACAGGGCAAGCAACGTGTGGTGCAAGCGGCGATGTGGCATGGCGTCTCTCCTGGCGGGGCCGGCAGGAGGAATGTCGTGACGGGCCGGCCCTTTCCTGGAGCTTAATGCCGAGCCTCGGTGGCGCCCTTGATATGCGTCAACCCGGCGCCGCTTCAGCGCCCGCGGCCGTTGAGGGTGGCGATCAGTCGCCGGCTGCCGCCGTGGTCGCGATGTTCGCCGAACCAGATGCCCTGCCAGGTGCCGAGCGCCAGGCGGCCGTCGCGCACCGCCACGGACAGCTGGGTGCCGAGCAGGCTGGCCGCCACGTGGGCGGGCATGTCGTCCGGGCCCTCCAGGGTGTGTTTGAAGTAGGGCAGATCGCCGGGAATCCGGTCGCGCAGGAAGGCATCCAGGTCATGGCGCACGTCCGGGTCGGCGTTCTCGTTGAGGGTCAGCGAGGCCGAGGTGTGCAGCAGCTGCAGGTGCAACAGGCCGACCTCGAGCTCGGCCAGGCGCGGCAGGGCGCGGGCGATCTCGTCGGTGATCAGATGAAAGCCCCGAGCGCGGGGCGAGAGGCGAATGTCCTGCTGGTCCCAGATCATGAGCGGCTCCCTTGAGGTGGCAGCCGCCCATGATAGGCAAGGGCGATCCGAGGGGATAGATCGCCCAGCCGGATCGTCAGGCCTGCTCGGGCACGCGGAAGCCGACCACGGCGCGGTAGAGCTCGCCGGCCTGGCCCTCGAGCGAGCCGGCGGCGCCGGCCGCCTGCTGCACCAGGGCGGCGTTCTGCTGGGTCACCTGGTCCATCTGGGTCACCGCCTGGTTGACCTGCTCGATGCCGGCGGACTGCTCCTGGGAGGCGGCGGAGATCTCGGCCATCAGGTCGCTGACGCGCTGAGCGCCGGTGCGGATCTCGCCCATGGCGCGATCGGCCTGATCGACCAGTTCGGCGCCGGCGTTGACATGGCTCACCGAGCCCTCGATCAGCGTCTTGATCTCGCTGGCGGCCTCGGCGCTGCGGCTGGCCAGGTTGCGCACCTCGCTGGCCACCACCGCGAAGCCGCGGCCCTGCTCGCCGGCTCGGGCGGCTTCCACCGAGGCGTTGAGGGCCAGCAGGTTGGTCTGGAAGGCGATGTCGTCGATCATCGAGATGATGTCGGCCACCTTGCCGGAGCTCTCGCGGATCTCGCCCATGGTCGTGACCACGCGGCCGATCACGTCCTGTCCGTTCGCCACCGAGGCGGTGGTCTCGTCGGACAGGCGGTTGGCCTGGTCGGCGTTGTCGGCGTTCTGGCGCACGGTAGCGGTCAGCTCTTCCATGCTCGAGGCAGTTTCCGCCAGGGAGGCGGCCTGCTGCTCGGTGCGCGCGGACAGGTCGTTGTTGCCGCTGGCGATCTCGCTGGCGCCCTGGTCGATGGTTTCGCCGGCATGGCGGATGCGCGCGATGGTGGCGGCGAGCTCGCGTCGCATGCGTTCGATGGCATACATCAGGCTTTGCTGGTCATCGTCGCGCAGCGGCGTGGGGTGGGTCAGGTCGCCCTCGGCGATACGCTCCACCACGCGCTCGGCCTCGCTGGGCTCGCCGCCCAGGGTGCGGTAGACGCTGCGGATGACCACCAGGAAGGCCGCGGTCAGCAGGCCGCCGGCGATCAGCAGCACCAGGGCGTACTGCCCCAGCTTGCCGAGGAAGGCCGCCTGGATGTCCTGCATGTAGACCCCGGCCGCCAGGTTCCAGCCCCAGGGCGCGAAGCGCTCGACGTAGCTCAGCTTGGGAAACAGGGCATCGCTGCTGGCGTCGCGCGAGGCATAAGGCAGATAGCCGCTGCCGTTCTGGGCGATCGTTGCCAGCTCGCGGTAGACCGCGACCCCGTTGGGGTCCGTGTAGGACGACATGTCGGTGCCGGCGTCGCGGCGCGGGTGATAGATCAGGCGGGCGTCGTCGTCGAACACGAAGACGTAGTTGTCACGCCTGTCGCCGAAGCGAATCGCATCCAGAGCCTCGGTGGCTCGCGCCTGGGCATCGGCTTCGTTCAGCTCGCCGTTCTCGACGCGTTTGGCATAGCCCTCGAGCAGGGTGTGCACCATGCCGATGGTGTTGGACAGCGAGTGCTGGCGTTCCTCGATCATGGTGTCGCGGCCTTCCCAGGCCATGCTGACGACGATGCCGATCATCACCAGCCACATCATCCCCAGCGTCAGCCACAGCTTGCGCTTGAGGGACCAGCGGGGGCGCGGTGCCGCCGCGTCTGCGCGCCTCGAGACCGTGGGGGCCTGGCTCGTCGCGAGGCGAGCGCTCGTGTTCAGACTCGTCATGGGATCACTCTTTCCCTGCAGAAAAACGTGGAAGGTCGGGGAGAACGTCGTTGGAGAGGATTGTTGTATGACGTCGTGAGCGAGAGCTATCGGCCGTGGTGAATACAACTTTAGGCGAATGTTGGTCGTCGAATGGGCGACGTGATCTTGCCGGGAGGGGCGCCTCAGGGCGTATGGTCTGCGTCGCCGAAGGTCGCGCGAAAGAGCTCGCCGATGCGCTCGCGCGTCCGCGCGTACCAGGCCTCGTCCTTGGTCACCGCACCGGCGGCGTTGAGCGGATGGGTGGGCAGGTGCAGGCGCATGTCGATGCCGCTGCCGGCGTGGGTGGTGACGCCTTCCATGGCGCTGCGGCGCGACGGGCCGTAGGGAATGAAGCGGGTCAGCACCGCCTGGCGCTCGCTGGCGGTGGCGAAGCGGATGAAGCGCCGTGCCGCCTCGGCGTGTCTGGCGTGGCGCGGCATCGCCCACACCTCGTGCTCCTGAACCTGGCCGTCCCAGAGGATGGCGATCGGCGCGTCGCGGTTGACCATGGCATCGAAGAAGCGGCCGTTGTAGCCCGAGGCCATGGTCACCTCGCCGTCGAGCAGCAGCTCGACCGGCGTGCTGCCGGCCTCCCACCAGCGCAGGTCCTCGATCCCTGCCAGCCGGGCGAAGGCCAGCGACAGGCCGCGGCGGGTGCTGAGCAGCCGGTACAGCTCCTCGCGTGGCACGCCGTAGGACAGCAAGGCCCATTCGAGATTGACCGAGGGCGTGCGCTGCAGCGCCCGGGGGCCGGGGAAGCGGCGCTGGTCGAAGAGGTCGGCGATCTCGGTGGGGCGGCGGCCGGGAAAGGCGTCGGTGCGGTAGGCGACCACGGTGGCGAACACCGAGTGGGTCAGGCTGCAGTCGCCGAAGGCGCCGTCGATGAAGTCGCGGCGGGCGGGCGTGCCGTCCGGCGCCGGGGCGGCAAGGTCGTCTGGCAGCGGCTCGAGCAGGCCCGCGTCGCAGGCCGCCATGGCCTCGCTGCGGGTCATGTCGAGCACGTCCCAGGGCACATCCCGCTCGGCCACCGCGCGTCGCAGCGCCGCCAGCCCGCCGTCGTAGCGTTCGACCGCGACCGGGATGCCGGTGGCCGCGGTGAAGGGGGCGAACAGCGCTTGTTGCTGGGCGCGCTCGTAGGCACCGCCCCAGCTCAGCACCGTCAGCGGCCCGGTGCCGGTCGGAGGGCTCGCCTTGCCCGTCTGACCCGGCGCCATTACGCCAGTGATGAGGCCCGACAGCAGCGCCATCGCGGCCAGTATTCGCCTAGCCTGCACCGTGCTCCTCCTTTCTCAGCTCGTCGCTGTAGCGCAGGAAGGCGCGGGCGATGCTCGATTCATAGACCACGCCATGGAAGGTGTCGTCCTCGTCGACCACGGCGATGGCCTCGCCGGTCATCTCCTGCAGCTGGCGCATGGCGACCCAGACCGAGGCCTCGGGCCCCAGCACCGGGCGCGGCGTGGCCGGGCAGTCGGCGATCGGGGCGTCGCCCCGGTCCTGCTCGCGCATCACCTCCAGGTCGGCCAGCGTCAGGCTGCCGCGGTAGCGGCCGTCGGCGTCGACCCGATAGGCCTCGCCGTGGCCCGCCTGGCCCAGGGTGTGAATGGCCTCGGCGACCGTGGTCTCGGGACGCAGCGTCACGCCCTCTTGGCTGAGCAGATCGCCCAGTCGGGCATCCTCCAGCACCGCCCGGCCGCGGCCCGAGGACAGATCCAGCCCTCGGGCCACCAGCTGGATGTCGAACAGCGAACGGCCGAACAGCTGGGCGGCGATGGGGCTGGCCAGGGTCACGCTGGCCAGCGCCGCCGTGGTCAGCGCGTAGCTGCCGGTGAGCTCGAAGACGATCAGCAGGCTGGTCAGCGGCGCGCCGATCACCGGTGCGGTGACCGCCACCATGCCGCAGATGGCGTAGAAGACGAAGGTGTCCTGGGCGCCGCCGGCCAGCCCCACCAGGGTGCCGCACAGCGCGCCGAACAGGGTGCCGATCACCAGCGCCGGGCTGAATACCCCGCCGCCGAAGCCCATCCCCAGGCACAGCGCCGTGGCGGCCAGCTTGAGCGCCATCACCAGCGCCAGTTCCGCGCCGCCGAAGGCGCCGGCGATGGTGGCGAAGCGCAGTGTCTCCTGGCCCATGCCGAGGATGTCGGGCACCCACAGCGCGGTCACGCCGAGCAGCGCCCCGGCCAGTGCCGGACGCAGCGGCGCGGCCACCGGCAGGCGCCGCGCCAGCCGGGCCACACCGAGGATGGCGTGCATGTAGCCGCCGGCCACCAGTGCCCCGAGTCCGCCGATGGCGAGGAATACGGCGAACTCCCAGGGGCGGGGAATGGCGAGCTCGACCACGTGGAAGAGGGCGCCACGGTCGAGCACCTCGGCGGCGATCACGTGGCCGACCAGGGCAGCGGCCGCCACCGGGGCGAAGGCGCGCAGGGCGTAGTGGCGCAGCACCACCTCATGGGCGAAGACGATGCCGGCCAACGGCGCATTGAAGGCCGTGGCGATGGCCGCGGCCACGCCACAGGCGATGGTGATGTTGTCCTCGGAGCGGCCCAGCCGCAGCAGACGAGCACCCGCCGAGCCGAGGCTCGCGCCCATGTGCACCAGTGGACCGTACTGGCCCACCGAAGCGCCGGCGCCCAGCGACACCAGTCCGGACAGCGCGGACAGCACGCCGGCGCGGGGCGGCAGGCGGCCGCGGCGGGTCTGCACGGCGGCGATGGCGTCGGCGGGCGTATGCGGACGGCCCTCGGGAATGGCGCGATGCAGCTGACCCACGATCAACCCGCCCAGCATCGGCACCAGCACCGTGGCCACGGCCAGCCACTCGGGGTGGGCGAACATCATGCGCCCGCGCGGCGAGACCAGCAGCAGGTCGTTGAGCCACACCACGGCGCCGACGAAGCCCACGGCGAGCAGCGCCGCCAGGCCGCCGGTCACGCCGCCCAGCGCCACCAGCCCCAGAAAGCGCAGCACGCCCCGCGCGCCGCGGCCCTCGACTTTCCCTGTATCCGCTCGGGTCATGTTGAAGGTGTAGGCGCTGGGGCGCGGATGGTCCACTCGCCGCGCGTTCGGACAGGGTGTCGATGGAGGGGCCGGCCGGCAGGACACTACACTGAAGGCGCCAGGCGAGATGTCATCGGAGGGCCATGCAATGAGCGAACATCATGCGGGCGGCTGCTTCTGCGGTGCCGTCCAGGTCGAGGTCGAGGGCAAGCCGGAGGCCATGGGCTATTGCCACTGTGAATCCTGCCGGCACTGGTCGGCGGGCCCGGTCAACGCCTTCACGCTGTGGAAGCCGGACGCGGTACGCATCACCCGGGGCGAGGAGGCGCTGGAGAGCTTCGAGAAGACGCCCGCCAGCCGGCGCCGCTGGTGCCGCCACTGTGGCGGGCACGTGTTGACCGAGCATCCCGGCATGGGGCTGGTTGACGTCTATGCGGCGCTGCTGCCCGATCTGGACTTCGTGCCTCAGCTGCACGTGCACTACCAGGAGTCGGTGCTGCGCATCCCCGACGGGCTGCCCAAGATGAAGGACGTGCCGGCGGAGCTCGGCGGCTCCGGCGAGACGCTGGAGGAATGAAACAGGGACGAGGAAGCGAGTGGCGAGGAAGCGAGGAGTGAGGAGTGAGGAGTGAGGAGTGAGGAGTGAGGAGGCCTGGAGGGGGCAGGAAGGAAGCGCGGGGCCCGATCGGGCCCCGCGACGTGTTTGGCATGCTTCCGGCCCGGATTAGTCCATCGAGGTGGCACCGATATGGTGAATGCTGAGGTCGGCGCCGTTGAACTCGTCTTCCTCGCTCAGGCGCAGGCCGGCCACCCTGGCGATCACGCCGTAGACCGCCAGGGCGCCGATCACCGCCACGGCCACGCCGGCCAGCGAGCCGATCAGCTGGGCCATCAGGCTGACGCCGCCGAGGCCGCCCAGCCACGACTGACCGAAGATGCCGGCGGCGATGCCGCCCCAGACGCCGCACACGCCGTGCAGCGGCCATACGCCGAGCACGTCGTCGAGGCGTTCGATGCGGTTCTGGGCCCACTCGAAGAGCACCACGAACAGTGCCCCGGCCACGCCGCCGGTGATCAGTGCACCGATGGGGTGCATCAGGTCGGAGCCGGCGCACACCGCCACCAGGCCGGCGAGCGGGCCGTTATGGATGAAGCCCGGGTCCTTCCTGCCCAGCACCATGGACACCAGGATGCCGCCGACCATGGCCATCAGGCTGTTGACCGCCACCAGGCCGCTGATGCCGTCCAGCGTCTGGGCCGACATCACGTTGAAGCCGAACCAGCCGATGGTCAGGATCCAGGCGCCCAGCGACAGGAAGGGAATGTTGGAGGGCGCGAAGGCCACCACCTTGCCGCCGCGGTAGCGGCCGCGGCGGGCGCCGAGCAGCAGCAGCGCCACCAGCGCCACCCAGCCGCCGAAGGCGTGCACCACCACCGAACCGGCGAAGTCGTGGAAGCCGGCGCCGAAGGTTGCGGCCAGCCAGTCCTGCAGGCCGAGGTTGCCGTTCCAGACGATGCCCTCGAAGAAGGGATAGACCACGCCGACGATCACCGCGGCGGCGATCAGCATCGGGTAGAAGCGGGCCCGCTCGGCGATGCCGCCGGAAATGATGGCCGGAATCGCCGCGGCGAAGGTCATCAGGAAGAAGAACTTCACCAGGGCGTAGCCGTTGCCGACGGTCAGCGCCTCGGCGCTGTGAAAGAAGTGGGTGCCGTAGGCGATGTGGTAGCCGACGAAGAAGTAGACCAGCGCCGAGACGCCGAAGTCGGTCATGATCTTGACCAGGGCGTTGACCTGGTTCTTGTGGCGCACCGTGCCGACCTCGAGGAAGGCGAAGCCGGCATGCATGGCCAGCACCATGATGGCGCCGATCAGCAGGAAGAGCGTGTTGGCGCTCTGGGTCAGAGTCTCGACAGCACTCGTGATATCCACGGGAATGATCTCTCTTGATGCATGGGGGGAGGACGGGAGTCGCAAGAGAGATGCAAGCCGCGTTCCATCATGGCGCATTGTGTGCCAGGGCAGCGACTTTCAAGCACTGAAGATGGGCATGCATCGTCATTTCTGTCGGTTTTGCACTGTAAGAGTGCTTTTGGAGGCGCTATTCACCTCGATCGTGCATCGAGGCCTGTCCAGACGCCCGCCGGCCTACAACCCGGGCAGAACGTTCATAGCGTCTGCCAGGGAGAGGTCGGGGCCTCCGCCAGCGTGTCGTCGATGATCGTGAGGGCCTCTTCCAGCGCCTGGCGGTTGGCGGCCGGCCCCAGGCACAGCCGCAGCGCCTGGGGCGCCGGCTCGCTGCCGAGGCAGAACGGCTCGGGCGTCGAGACCTTGACTCCGCGCCGCTTGAGCAGCGCCTGTACCTCGCTGCTGCGACGCCCGGCCGGCAGCGGCAGCCAGACCAGCGACGAGCCCTCGCGGCTCATCGGGCCGTAGGCGGCCAGGCGCTCCAGGGCCAGCGAGCGGCGAGCGGCAAGCTCCTCGACCTGCCAGCGCAGCAGCTCGCGGCTGTCCGGGTCCTCCATCCAGCGGCAGGCGGCTTCCGCCATCAGCGGCGGTACCATCCAGCTCTGGGCGCGGATCGCCGTGCCGACCCGCTCCCGCAGGCGTTCGGGCAGCGTGAGGCTGCCGATGCGCAGCCCGCCGGCCAGCACCTTGGAGGTGCTGAAGATGTGCAGGGTGCGCTCCGGGGCCAGGGTGACCAGGGGCGTGCCGCGCTGGGCCTCGGGGAGGTACTGCACGCCATCCTCGATCAGCCAGATATCGTGCTCCCGGGCCAGGGCGACCAGGCGTTCGCGGCGCGCCTCGTCGAGCCTGGCGCCGGTCGGATTGTTGAGGTCCGGCGTGGTGTAGATCAGGCGTGGCGGCTGCCGCGCGCACAGTCGGGTCAGGGCGTCCATGTCCATGCCGTCGGCGTCCATCGGCACCGCCAGCGGGCGCAGATGGGCCTGCTGGGCGGCGTGGAGGAAGCCGGGGTAGGTGAGGGCGTCGCCGGCCACTGGGTCGCCGGGCTGGGCCACGGCCTGCAAGGCCAGCTGGATGCCGTGCTGGCCGCCCTGGGTGATCACCAGGCGTTCGGGATCGTCGGGCAGGCCGAGGCGGCCCTGCCAGGCGGCGATGCGGGCACGATGGGCCTCGTTGCCGGTCTCGGGCTGATACTCGCCGACGGCCCGCAGTGCTTCGGGCGAGGCGGCGATGTCCTCCAGCGCGCGCTGCAGGCCTCGGACGCGCAGCGGGTGGGGCGGCGGCAGGCTCATGCCCATGTCGATCACGCCCTGGTCGACGGGCTGGCCGGCACGAAAGCTGGTCGGCGCCTCCTGTTCGGGCGAGCACACATAGGTGCCGCTGCCGACCCGGGATGCCACCCAGCCCTGACGCTGGGCCTCGGCATAGGCCCGAGTGACGGTGCCGACGGTGACGCCGAGGCGGTCGGCCAGCTGGCGCTGGGGCGGCAGCTTGTCACCGGGGGCCAGCTCGCCCGAGCCGATGGCCGCGACCATGGCCTCGGCGATGCGCCGGTAGCGGGGGCCGCCGTCGGTGAGTGTCGGAGTCCAGATTGTCATGGTGACAATAAAACCTTTGACGCCATTATTGTGCCCATTATGCTCAGAAAAGCCGGCAATAAAACACCTGATCACCAAAATTGTAGGGGTACAATTAGGATGGACACGCTCGCCGCCCTGGGGCCCGCCGCCCTGTTCATGATCTCCATGACCATCACGCCGGGTCCCAACAACGTGATGCTCACCGCCTCCGGCGCCAACTACGGCTATCGGCGCACCCTGCCGCACCTGCTCGGCATCATGGGCGGCTGTTTCCTGCTTTTCTCGGCGGTGGCGCTGGGCCTGGGGCTGGTGTTCGAGCGCTTTCCGGTGGTGCAGACGGCGCTGCGCGTGATCGGCAGCCTCTACCTGCTGTACCTGGCCTGGGGCATCGCCACCGCGCCGCCGCCCAGCTTCGACAATGCCGAGGGGCGCCCGCTGAGCTTCTGGCAGGCCGCGGCCTTCCAGTTCGCCAATCCCAAGGCCTGGGTGATGGGCCTGACGCTGATGGCCAGCTTCCTGCCCGAGGACGGCAACACCGTCATCAATGCGCTGCTGCTGGCCGGGGTCTCCGAGTTGATCGCCTTTCCCTGCATCTCGCTTTGGGCCGGTTTCGGCATGGCCATCGGCCGCTGGCTCAAGGGGCCGCGCGCCTGGCGGGCGTTCAACGGCACCATGGGCGCGCTGACCGCCGGCTGCGTGGTGTTCATTCTCGGCTGAGGGCCGGGGCTGCCCGCGCCTCTCGGCATGATGGCGGCTATGCTGGTGGCTGACGTCGAGCGCGTCACTCCCGCCGCGGCGCCCGGAGCCGACCCGCCATGCCGGACCCTGTCTTCCTCGCCTCACTCTATCGCCGGCACGCCCCGCGCGTGCTGGCGACGCTGATTCGCCGCCTCGGCGACTTCGATGTCGCCGAGGAGGCCACGCATGACGCCTTCGCCGCGGCGGTATCCCGCTGGCCGCAGGAGGGCGTGCCCGATGCGCCGGTGGCCTGGCTGATCCGGGTGGGCCATCGCCGCGGTATCGATCAGATACGGCGCCGCCAGACGGCCCGCCAGCATGCCCACCTGCTGATACCCGACAATGACGCAGCCGAGGAAGCCCGCGTCATCGAGGACGATCTCCTGCGGCTGCTGTTCATCTGCTGCCATCCCGCCCTGTCGATGCCGGACCGCCTGGCGCTGACCCTGCGTGAGATGGCGGGGCTGACCACCGAGCAGGTGGCCAGCGCACTGCTGCAGCGGCCCGCCGCGCTGGCCCAGCGCATCGTTCGTGCCAAGCGCCGGCTGCGCACTGCCGGCATTCCCTATGAAGTGCCCGAGGCGTCCGACCTGCCGGCACGGTTGTCCGACGTGCTGGGGGTGATCTACCTGATCTTCAACGAGGGCTATTCGTGCAGCGACGGCGAGCGCGTCGTCGACGTGCACCTGTGCGAAGAGGCGATCCGCCTGGGCGAGGCGTTGGCCGGCCTGTTGCCGTGGGGGGAGGTGTTCGGGCTGCTGGCCTTGATGCGTCTCCATCACGCCCGCCGCGAGGCGCGCCAGGATGCCCTCGGGGAGCTGGTGCCGCTGGAGGAGCAGGATCGCCGTCGCTGGGATGGCCGGCAGATCGAGATCGGCCTGGCCTGGCTGGCGCGTGCCCTGGCGCTGACGCCTGTCGGTGCCTATACCCTGCAGGCTTCCATCGCCGCTGTGCATGCCGAGGCGCCCAGCGCCGAGGCCACCGACTGGGATCGGATCGTGCGGCTCTACGAGACCCTGCTGCGGGTCCAGCCTTCGCCGGTGATCGAGCTGAATCGGGCCGTGGCCATGGCCATGCGCGATTCCCCGGATGCGGGGCTGGCCCTGCTCGACGCCCTGGCCGAGCGTCATCGGCTCGACGACTACCACCTGTTCCACGCCGCCCGCGCCGATCTGCATCGACGTGCCGGTCACCGCGAGGCGGCTTGCCATGCCTACGAGCGGGCCCTGGCGCTGACCGTGCAGGAACCCGAGCGGCGCTTCCTGTCCCGCCGCCTGGCGGCGCTGGGACGCGCCGACGGCTGAAGCGAAAAAAATTTTTCCGAGCTGTCGATTCTGGGCGGCGCCGCACGACTCATGATTACCATCCCCCAGGAGAGCGATGTCATGCGATACATGCTGATGCGCAAGGCCGACGCGGCCACCGAAGAGGGCGTGCTGCCCAGCCAGGAACTGCTGCAGGCCATGGGCGACTACAACGAGCGCATGATCCGCGCCGGGGTCTTCGTCACCGGCGACGGCCTGCGACCCAGCCGGGAAGGCTGCCGGATCGCCTTTCGCGGCGGCGAGCCGCACATCGTCCAGGGACCCTTCGCGGCCACCGAGGAGCTGCTGGCGGGCTACAGCGTGATCGAGGCCGATTCCCTGGAGGAGGCCATCGAGTGGGCCAAGGACTGGCCGCGGGAGGACGGCGAGGGGCACGTCACCCTGGAGCTGCGCCGCTACTTCACCCTGCAGGACTTCGAGCCCGGTGCCGGGCTGGAGCGGCACGTCGCCCAGGCCAGGCTGCCCCGGGGGCTGCAGGTGCACCTCGCCTTCGCGGGCAATTGCCGCGAGGCGATGGCCTTCTACGCCGAGGTCACCGGCGGCCACCTGGAGGCGATGCTGACCTTCGGCGAGACCCCGGCGGCCGCGGAGGTGCCGACCGAATGGCACGACCGGATCGCCCACGCCTCGCTCAATGTCCGCGGCCATCGACTGATGGGCGCCGACATGCAGGGCGACTGCTACCGGGCGCCCCAGGGGGTCCAGCTGTTCCTCGACTACGAGGACGTCGACCAGGCGGCGGAGGTGTTCCAGCACCTGGCCGATGGCGGCCAGGTGCAGATGCCCTTCGAGGCCACCTTCTGGGCCAAGGGCTTCGGCATGGCCACCGATCGCTTCGGCGTGCAGTGGATGGTCGCCACGCCCGGCGAGCAGTGTCCGTGATCCCACGGCGTCCATCATCCCACCGTGTCGACGACACCAGGAGGAAGGCATGCAATACGTCGCTTTGGTGTACTACCAGGAGCGGTTGATCGAGGCCATGTCCGAGCGCGACTGGCACGACCTCAACCAGGAATGTCTGGGCTGCGTCGAGCGCCTCACCGAGCAGGGCCATTTCATCACCGGCCGGGCGTTGCAGCCGGTGGAAAGCGCCACCAGCGTGCGCCGGCGCGACGGTGAGACGCTGGTATCGGACGGACCCTTCGCCGAGACCAAGGAGCAGCTGGCCGGCTTCTATCTGCTCGAGGCCCGCGACCTCAACGAGGCGCTGCGGCTGGCTGGGGGCATTCCCCCGGCGCGGCTGGGCACCATCGAGGTGCGCCCGGTGCGCGAGCTGCCCCCCAAAGACGAGACGGGAGATCCCTCATGAACTATGTGGATGGTTTCGTGGCCGCCGTGCCCACCGCCAACCGGCAGGCCTTCATCGAGCATGCGCGCAAGGCGGCGGCGGTGTTCAAGGAATATGGGGCGCTCAAGGTGGTGGAATGCTGGGGCGACGACGTCCCGGAAGGCGAGCTGACGTCCTTCACCATGGCGGTGCAGCGCAGGCCCGACGAGAGCGTGGTCTTTTCCTGGCTGGTGTGGCCGTCTCGAGAAGTGCGCGACCAGGCCATGGCCCGGATCATGGAGGATCCACGCCTGTCGCCGGAGGCCAATCCCATGCCCTTCGACGGCAAGCGGCTGATTTATGGTGGCTTCGAAATGGTGATCGAGGAGTAGTAGCGCCATGAACCGTATTACCCCCTTCCTGTGGTTCGATGGCGAGGCGGAAGCGGCGGCCCGCTTCTACGTCTCGGTCTTCCCCGCTTCCCGCATCGAGCGGGTGGTGCCTTCGCCGGTCGACACCCCGAGCGTGTCGGCCGGCGAGGTGCTGCTGGTGGAGTTCGTCCTCGACGGGGCGCGTTACCTGGCCATGAACGGAGGGCCCGGCATGCCCTTCACCGAGGCGATCTCGTTGCACATCGACTGCGCCGACCAGGCCGAGGTGGACTACTACTGGGAGGCGCTGAGCGAGGGCGGCAGCCCCATCCAGTGCGGCTGGCTCCAGGATCGCTGGGGGCTGCGCTGGCAGGTGGTACCCGTGCGCATGCACGAGCTGATGGGCGACCCCGATCCCGGCCGGGCCCGGCGCGCCATGGAGGCGATGATGCAGATGGAGAAGTTCGTCATCGCCGACCTGGAGCGGGCCGCCGACGGCGGCTGATAGGCGGCGTCGGCGAGCGGCGTGGGTGCGGTGTCAGGTCCAGGCCGGATCGGCGGTGAAGGACACCGTGAACCAGCGATGCTCGGCGGGAATGCTCAGGCCCGAGGCGATGGCCGCGCGGATCTCGTCGAGCTCGGCCACGCCGCGCTCGGCGGCGAAGTCGGGCCGGGTGACGATGTGGATCTCGATGAAGTGACCGCGGCCGGCCTTGGCCACGTGGCTGCTGTACTCCAGCAGGCCGTCCTGCTCCATCACCGGCGCCATGGCGGCGTGCACCTCGCGGTCGACCGCGCTCGGCGCGATCAGGAACACCTCCTTCATGGCGCGGCGCACGATGCCGAGCGGCACCGGCATGAAGCCCAGGGTCAGGACCGCCAGCAGCAGCGAGTCCACGTAGGGCGTGAAGCCGGCGTAGCGGGTCTGTTGGAGAATCAGGGCGATGGCGAAGGCCACCAGCAGCGCGCCGGTGATCAGGCCTGCCATCAGCCAGCCCTGCATGTCGATGCGCACGAACTCCGAGTCGGCGTCGCGGTTGAGCCGGCGCTGGTAGGCGAACATGGTGAAGCACGCCGCGGCGACGATCACGGCATAGACGATGGCCACGCCGAAGGCCAGTTCGTGGCCGCCCGACATCAATCCCTGCACGGCATTCAGGAACGCATAGAAGCACAGCAGCATCAAGATGGCGCCGTTGAGCGCCGCGGCCAGCGGTTCCAGGTGCCAGTAGCCGTGCTGGAAGCGCTGGCTCACCTCGCGGGCGATCAGCCGCGTCACCACCAGCGCCAGGGCCGACATGGCCGCGTCGATGGTCGAGAAGACGCCGTCGAAGAGAATCGAGCGTGAGCCGGCCATGAGGCCGAAGGCGATGCCCAGGCTCGAGACGAGCAGGGTCATCATGATGGAGCGCTTGAGGGCGCGTTGTTCGAGCGTGGTGGACATGGACCGCTTCCTTGTTGGCCAGACGTCGAGTCTAGCCGAGTCGCCGGCCTCTGGGCGATGCGTCTGGCGAGGCGACATGAGAATCGGGATACTGGGCGGTTTCGCCCCATGCATCTCGCCCAAGGACGCTTTTCGCCATGGTTTCAGGCCTGCCGCTCGCCCGCATCACCGTTCATTCGCCCCACGTCGCCACCCTGGCCGGCTGGGCCCATGCCGAGTGGGGCCACTTGCATCCCGGTCGCAGCCTCGCTGCGGCCATCGCCGCCTTCCGCGCCGACTGTGGCAGCGAAGGCGTGCCGTCGGTGTTCGCCGCCATGGACGGCGAGCGGCCGGTGGGCATGGCCAGCCTGGTGGTCGACGACATGAGCGACCGCCGCGATCTGACGCCCTGGCTGGCGTCGGTCTATGTGCTGCCCGAATGGCGCGGGCGCGGCATCGCCTCGCAGCTGGTGCGCCGCGTGGAGCAGGAGGCCCAGGCCCAGGGCCACGCGCTGTTCTATCTCTATACGCCGGATCAGCAGTCTCTCTATCGGCGCCTGGGCTGGGAAGACGTGGAGGAGCGCGAGTACCACGGCGAGGCCGTGACCATCATGCGGCGTACGCTGTCGTCTGATGCCCTCCCGCAGCGGGCCTGAGCCATGCACTGGCGAGCGCTGCACTACTTCGACACGGTCGCCCGCTGCCGCTCGCTGCGCGAAGCCGCGGCACGGCTGCATATCGCGCCCACCGCGATCAGCCGCCAGATCGATCTGCTCGAGCACCAGCTCGGGGCGCCGCTGCTCGAGCGCGGCCCCGGCGGCATTCGCCTGACGTCCGCCGGGGAGCTGCTGGCGGTGCAGGCCCGGCGTACCCTGCGCGATCTGGAACGCGTCCAGGAACAGATCGGCGATCTCAAGGGGCTGCGCACCGGCCGGGTCAGCCTGCGGGTGGCCGAGGGCGTGGTCGCCGGACTGCTGGCGCCGGTTCTGGCGGAGCTGAACGAGCGTCATCCACGGCTGCGCTTCGATATCCAGATCGCCAGCGCCGGCGGCATCGTCGAGGCGCTGCGCAGCGGCGATGCCGATATCGGCCTGACCTTCTTCATGCCACGCCACGACGATATCCAGCCCCTCGCCAGCGGCCGCCTGGAACATCACGCGGTGATGGCGCCGGGCCATCCGCTGGCCGAGGCGGGTGAACTGATCCTGGCCGAGCTCGCCGAGCATCCTCTGGCGCTTCCCGACGAGCACTACGGCGTGCGCCAGGCGCTGGATGCGGCGGCCCGCGAGCGTGGCGTCACCCTGACGCCGACCTTCCACGCTGCCTCGCTGGAGACCCAGAAGGCGCTGGCCATGGCCGGCGCCGCGCTGCTGATCCTGCCGCCGATGGCGGTGGCCCGCGAGTGCCGCGACGGGCAGCTGGTCAGCGTGCCGCTGGCGCCGGGCGAGTTGCCGCCCACCCGGCTCGACCTGTGCGTGCATCGGCATCGCCCGCGCAGCTTTGCCAGCGAGGCCTGCCTGGGGCTGCTGGCGTCGGCGCTGCAGGACCTGGGTTAGCAGGACTGACCGGAGAGGCGGGCCGACGAGGGCGCTGGCCGGTCAAAACGTCGGGCAGGGTGCACACAAAAAGTGGACGCCCTGGCGCCTTCTTTGTGCTAGCCGATGACGCTACCTGGCACCAAGCTGAGGGCATCCACGACATCAATGATGTTTGCAACCCTGATGTTCGCAACAATGACAACAACACCGATGGACGCCCTTATGACCGATCCCCACCTGATGACCGCCACTCAGCTGCTGGCCGCCTACCGTGACAAGCGCCTGTCGCCGCTGGATGCCGCCGAGGCCGTGGTGCAGCACGTCGAGCGCTGGGAGCCACACCTCAATGCGCTCTACGATTTCCGGCCGCAGGCGTTCCTGGCGTCGGCGAAGGCCGCCAGCGAGCGCTGGGCGCGTGGCGAGCCGCGCGGCACGCTGGACGGCGTGCCCGTGACCCTCAAGGAGTTGATCGCCACTCGCGGCCAGCCAGTGCCGGGCGGCACCGGGCTTGGCGAACAGGTGCCGGCCGAAGAGGACGCACCGGCGGCGGCGCGTCTCGAGGAAGACGGTGCGCCACTGCTGGGCAAGACCACCTGCCCGGACTTTGGCATGCTGTCCTCGGGACTGTCCTCGTTCCATGGCCTGACCCGCAATCCCTGGCGGCTCGAGTGCAATACCGGGGGCTCCAGTTCAGGCGCCGGGGCGGCGGCCGCCGCCGGCTACGGCCCGCTGCACCTGGGCACCGACATCGGCGGCTCGGTGCGACTGCCCGCCGCCTGGTGCGGCGTCGTCGGCTTCAAGCCGACGCTGGGGCGGATTCCCATCGATCCTTATTACGTGGGGCGCTGTGCCGGCCCGATGACCCGCAGCGTCGACGACGCCGCGCTGATGATGACGGCGCTGTCGCGCACCGACCGCCGTGATGCCACGCGTCTGCCGCCGGAGACGATCGACTGGACCGACCTCGCGCTGGACGTGTCGGGGCTGCGTGTCGGCGTGATGATGGAGGCCGGCTGCGGCCTGCCGCTAGACGACGAGATCGTCGCCGCCGTGGACGCTGCCGCCATCCGACTCGAGGCCGCCGGGGCCACCCTGGTGCCGCTGGCGCCGGTGATGACGCGCGAGATGCTCGACGGCCTGGATCACTTCTGGCGGGTGCGTCAGTGGAATGCGCTGTCGGCGCTGACGCCGCAGGAGCGCGAGCGGGTGCTGCCGGCGATTCTGGCCTGGGCCGACGACGGCGGGCGGATCGGCGGCAGCGAGGCGGTGCGCGGCTTCGAGCAGACCCTGGCCATGCGTCGCGCTACCGAGGCGGTGTTCGACGACGTCGACGCGGTGATCTCCCCGACCACGCCCAACGTCGCCTTCCCCGCGGACTGGCCGTCGCCCACCAACGACCCGCGCCGCCCCTTCGAGCACATCGTCTACACCGTGCCGTGGAACATGGGCGAGCAGCCGGCGCTGTCGCTCAACGCCGGTTTTTCCCGCGACGGCATGCCGCTCGGCGTGCAGCTGATCGGCCCGCGACTGGCGGACCACTTCGTGCTCAAGCTGGGCAAGGTGCTGGAGACCCGCCTGGCGCTCGCGCCGCGCTGGCCTTCCCCCCCCGAGGCGCAGTAAGGTCCGCCTCCATCGTTCTTGTATTGCCCATCACGTCATTCGTTTTCATGGGCATCGGGTCATCATGGGAGAGTCCTCGACATGTCGTCTCGTCTCGTCGTTCTGCCCACCAGCCGTGCCGGCTGGGGGCTGCTCATCGCCTTCGTCGCCCTGGTGGCGGGGGGGATCTGGCCGGTGATCGGCTGGGTGAATCGCGCCGTGCTGGTGCTGGGCCTGCCGCTGCTGGTGGTGTGGAGCTACGTGATCATCTTCGCCTGCTTCGCCGTGATGCTGGTCGCCAACCGCGTGCTCGAGCGCCAGGAGAAGCCGCATGACTAGCCCCTGGCCGCTTCTCATCACCCTGGCCTACGTGGCCATTGCCATGGTCATCGGCCTGCGCGCCCGGGGCGGGCGACGCATGAACAGCCTCGAGGAGTGGGGCGTGGCCGGGCGCAGCATGGGCCCGGTGACGCTGTACCTGCTGATCGCCGCCGGCAGCGTCAGCGCCTACACCTTCATGGGCGCGCCGGGCTGGGCCTATGCCAAGGGCGTGCCGGTGTTCTACGTCGCCGTCTATCTGGCCTACCTGGCGCTGGTGGCCTGGTACTTCGGGCCCAAGGTCTGGCAGTTCGGCGAGCGCTTCGGCCATGTCACCCAGGCCAGCGCCATCGCCGACCGCTACCAGAGCCCGCTGCTGGGGGCGCTGGCGGCGCTGGTGATGTCGATCGGCTCGATCGCCTACGCGGTGCTGCAGACCATCGGCTCGGCCTACATCCTCAACGTGATGAGCGGCGGGGCGATTCCGGTGTGGCTGGCGGTGCCGCTGGTGCTGGCCTGCATCGCCGTCTACCTGTTCGTCAGCGGCCAGCGCGCCATCGGCCGCACCAACGCCTTCCAGGGCGTGCTGATGCTGGCGGTGGCCTGGGCGGTGGGGCTGTGGGCCCTGCACAGCGCCACCGGCGGGCTCGACGTCGGCGCGCTGTTCTCGCGCCTGCTGGCCGAGCACGGCGACTTCCTGACCCTGCCCGGCGGTGGCGGCGACATGAGTTTCAGCTTCTGGACCACCTCGATCATCGTCTCGATGTTCTCCTTCATGCCGCCGGTGTGGACCCAGTGGATGAGCGCCTCGTCGGCGCGCACCATCCGCCGCAGCGCCACCTGGCTGCCGACCTACTACGTGGTGATCCTGCCGATGGTGGTGGTGGGCTTCATCGGCATCTTCGCGCTGCCCGACCTGGCGCGCAGCGACACCGTGGTGCTCGAATATGCCATGCAGTTCCTGCCGGTGTGGCTGGTGGGGCTGCTCGGCGCCGGCACCCTGGCGGCGTCGATGTCCTCCAGCGAGCCGTTCATCCACTCGGTGGCGCTGTCCTGGAGCAAGGACGTGGCGCAGCCGCTGCTGGGGCTGTCCGAGGCGTTCACCGGCAAGCTGGCGCGCTGGATGATTCTGCCGCTGATGGCGCTGGTGATCGCGCCGCTGGCGATCGCCGAGCCCGGCAGCCTGGTGATGATCCTGCTGGTGGGGCTGGGCTTCGCCACCCAGGTGCTGCCGGCCTTCATCGGCATGTTCCTGTGGCCGCGGGCCTCGAAGTGGGGCGTGATGGCGGGCATCGTCAGCGGCTTCCTGGTGACCGTGGCCTTCACCACCCTGTGGAAGCACCCGCTGGGCATCCACGCCGGCTTCTGGGGGCTGATGCTCAACCTGCCGGTGTTCGTGGCGGTGTCGCTGGCGACCCGACCGGCCCCGGCCGAGGTGGTGGAGCGTTTCTTCCGCATCGCCGCGCCGAACGGCCTGACCCGGCTGGGCGGCGCGGAGAAGGGGCGTGCCGTCGAAGCCAGTGTTCTCGGCCGTGAGTGACCCAGCGGCCGTGGACAGGGCCGAGGGCAACCGACGCCCGGCCCCACGCACTTGCCACTCCCTAATCACCACTCTGCCATCCCCCAGTCCCCGAGCCCCTGATGACATCAGGTGTTCGGGGCTTTTGGTATGCTGTCGCTATTCATCATGTTAACGCCTGCTACATAAGGAATTCTCATGCCCCAGGTCGAGCATCGCGGCGTCACCATCGCCTTCGAGGAGCACGGTGGCGAGCATGGCCGCGAGGGGGGCGGCGAGCAGAGTCAGCGCCTGCCCATCGTGCTCGGGCACAGCTTCCTGTGCTCCGGCGAGATGTGGCGCGAGCAGCTGCCCGCCCTGGCCGGCGACTATCGGGTCGTCAACGTCGACTTCCGCGGCCACGGCCGCTCGAGCCAGCTCGACGAACCGTTCACGCTCTACGACGCCGTGGCCGATGTGATCGCGGTGCTGGATGAGCTCGGCATCCAGCAAGCCGTATGGTGCGGGCTCTCCATCGGCGGCATGGTGGCGCTGCGCGCCGCGCTGGAACACCCCGAGCGGGTGGCCGGGCTGATCCTGTTCGACACCGACGCGGGACCGGAGACCCTCGCCCATAAACTCAAGTACCGCGCCATGGGCGCCTGCGCCCGCCGCTTCGGCCTTCGCCCGCTGTTGCCCTCGGTGGCGCGGCTGATGTTCGCCGCCACCACCCGACGCGAGAATCCCGCTCTGGTGGATGAGTGGAAGCAGCGCTTCGCCGACATCCACGTGCCCTCGGCGCTGCTGGGCCTCGACGCCTTGATCAAGCGCGACTCGCTGCTCGAACGCCTGGCCGAGATCGAGGTGCCGTCGCTGGTCATCGTGGGCGAGGAAGACCGCTCGCTGCCGGTGCCGTTCTCGCAGCGAATTCACGAGCGGCTGCCTGGCTCGAGCCTCGAGATCATCCCCGGCGCCGGCCACCTCTCGGCGCTGGAGCAGCCGGCACGAGTCAACGAGGTCATTCGCGAGTTCCTGGCGGCTCAAGCGACCTCAGCCGATGATGGGCGTGATGCCTGATCGGTCTCCCATCATGCCTCGCGTTTTCGACAGCAGCGGTGGGCCAGCGTCGGCCACTCAGCATTCGATGGTGAGGCTGGCCGGCGCTGGCCTATGATGCAGACAGGCCCCTCTCCGGAACACGACCATGATCCTTGGCATCGTTCTCTGCGTTGCCTTTCTCTTCGCCCAGTTGGCGGTACTGCACTATATCGACCGTCGCCTCGCCGATGACTCCAGCGATACCCCCGAGGCGACGGCTGTGCCGCCTATCCCCCAACGAGCCGAGGAAGGGGCGCCGGACGCTGGCGCTTGATCGCCCCTCGTCCTGAGGCAGCGCCACCGATCGCGAGCGAACCCTGGGATCAGCGAAGCCTGCCGGAGCGCCGCTTCTGCTCTTGCAGGCTGAGCACCGCCAGTGTCAGGACCGTTAGCGGAAGAGCGAAGTACAGCATGACCCCGGTGAATCCGGCCAGTGCATCATGCTGAGTCGCCGCCAGGATCAGGTAGAGGGTATAGGCGATGTAGTAGCCCAGCAGCAGGGCACCTTCCCATCGTTCGATGGAGCCGCCCGTGAAACAGATCGGCAGACAGGCCGCCGCGACGGCCAGCATCACGGGGATATCGAAGCTGATCATGGCGGGCGTCACCATAAGGCCTGACGGCGCCAGCAGGCTGCTAAGTCCCAGCACGCCGAGAATGTTGAACACATTGCTGCCGACCACGTTGCCCACGGCGATATCTCGCTCGCCGCGCAGGGCCGCGATCAGCGAGGTCATGACCTCGGGCAGGGACGTGCCCGCCGCGATGATGGTCAGGCCGATCACTTGCTCGCTGATCCCAAGGAAGCTGGCAAAGGTCACCGCTCCCTCCACTAGCCATCGCGAGCCCAGCACCAGCAGGACCAGCCCTGCCGCCACCAGCAGCAGGTTGACCCCCCAGGCATCGCGGGCAGCAGGCATGGCGTCGCTCCCGGCGCTGGCCTCGGCCCGAGATCGAGCACTCTGGTACAGCAGAAAGGCGAGGTAGGCAACGAGGCCTGCCGCCAGCAGGACTCCATCCAGGCGACTCAGCTGTCCATCCAGTACGAGCAGCAACAGGGCTGCCGAGAGGGCGACCATCAAGGGGATATCGAAGCGAATCAACTTCTGGGCGACCACCAGCGGCGTCACCATGGCAGAGAGCCCGAGGATGAACAGGATGTTGAACAGGTTGCTGCCCACCACGTTACCCATGGCGATGCCCGCCTGGTCCGCGAACGCGGCCTTGATGCTGACCGCCAGCTCCGGCGAGCTGGTGCCGAACGCCACGACCGTCAGGCCGATGACCAGCGGCGAGATGCCGAGGCGTGCCGCCAGCCGTGACGCGCCGCGAACCAGCATTTCGGCACCGACCAGCAGGAAGCAGAGTCCCGCCAGGAACGTGATGTAGCTCATCCCTTTCTCCCCAGTGGTTCAGTCACATGCATGATAAGCGATTCTGCCGCAAGCCACCGGCACGATGGCAATCGTCGGAGTGGGTGGCCAGCATGGGGCATGTTGGCCTGGGGCTATATCCGGCCGCGCCCCAAACGAGTTGACACACGACGGGGAGAAGCGAAGGATGAATTCATGACGTTTCGGGCCCTGTGCCCCGCTGTCCTTCGGGAGCCCCTACTGTATGCGCGTTTTTGCCAATCCAGTCGGTTCCGGGTCTCTCTGGTTCGATAACCTCACCACCGCCGATGGCACTCCCGTTGCTTACGACCCGCAGGCGCGGGCCTTCCTGCCGATGCCGCCCTTCTGCGCCAACCGGGACGTCATCGGTTGCAATTGGATGGCGCCTGCGCAGGGGGCCTTCTGCCGCTCCTGCGCCATGACGGCGCTGGCCCCCGACCCCGCCATACCCGGCGCCATCCCCAACTGGTCGCAGACCGAAGCCGCCAAGCGCTGGGCGCTCGACAATCTTGGCCGCTGGCATTGGTTCCGGCCGGAGGATCCGGGCGCGCGCCCCGTCTTTCACCTGCTCGCCGAAGGCCTGACGCCCGTGTTGATGGGGCATGTCGAGGGTGTGGTGACGATCAGCGTCGCCGAGGCGGACCCGGTCCTGCGCGCCACTCGCCGCCAAGCACTGGACGAGCCCTACCGCACCATGATCGGCCATATGCGCCACGAGATCGCCCATATGCTCTGGTGGCGGCTCAGCCTTCGAGGCGATTTCCTCGACGCCTTCCGCGCCATGTTTGGCGACGAACGCGCGGATTATCCCACGGCTCTCCAGCGCCACTACCATGAGGGGCCTCCGCCCGATTGGCGGCAGCGCTTCCTGACCACCTACGCTTCCTCGCATCCGCATGAGGACTGGGCCGAAACCGCTGCACATCTGTTGCACCTGACCGATATTGCCGACAGCTTCGTCGCGGCGGGCCTGTCCTCGCCTGAGCTGCCGAACCCGGGCTGGGACCCGTATTCGGAAGTGGATGCCGAGCGCCTGATCCATATGGCGGCCGCCCTCACGGTGAGGGTCAATCACGTCAACCGCTCCATGGGATTGTCGGACCTCTACCCCTTCGTGCTATCTGACGCCGCGCGCCGTAAGCTCGCCTTCGTGCATGACTGGCTGCGTCGGGGCGCGCAGGGGCGTTGACGTGCTGGGTAGCGTGGGCGTCGCCGTCGTCCAATGATGCCGGAACCGTGCGAGTGAAGGCGGCATGATGATGCAGCCCCCGCAAGCTTGGAAATACGCATGGAGGCCGCCAGCAGAAGGAACTCACCTGAGCGGCTGGATGCCGCGCCTGAACGCCGTGGACATCTCCCGACCTCAGGCCGGGGAAGGGGCAATGAGACACCTATGACGACCGCGACCTGGTTCATACTGATTGGAACGCTGCTGCTGGTAGTGGGCTTTACCTTCTCCTATTTCAAGAAAGTGCCCGCGACCTCTGCCATTCTGTATCTGGTGATCGGCCTGATCTTCGGGCCGATGGGCTTTGAGCTGTTTCACTACAATCCATTGGAAGAATCGGCGTTACTGGAGTTTCTGACCGAGATAGCCGTACTGATTTCACTGTATTGCGCCGGCGTAAAAATGCCGGCACCGGTGACCATGAAGCGCTGGCGAAATCCCCTGCAGTTGGCGATCGTCTCGATGGCGATTACCGTCGGGCTGGTGGCGCTGTTCGGCTATTATTGGCTCGCTTTGCCTCTTGGGGCTGCCGTATTGCTGGGTGCCGTCGTCGCACCGACCGATCCAGTGCTGGCGACCGAAGTTCAGGTGCGCTATGCCGGTGATCCTGACCATCTACGTTTCGCACTGACCTGCGAGGCCGGAATGAATGACGGCAGCGCCTTCCCGTTCGTGATGCTCGGATTGGGCTTGCTGGGGCTGCACGATCTTGGCGATGCCGGTTGGCGGTGGTTGGTAGTGGATGTGTTCTGGGCCAGCGGTGCCGGCATCGGCATCGGCATTCTGGCAGGTTCTGGCGTGGGTTGGCTGGTCAGCAAGATCCGCACGACCTTTTGGGATACCGCCTTCCTGGAAAGCTTTCTCGGCCTGGGGCTGATAGCACTCGCCTATGGCGTCAGCCTGCTAGTGGATGCCTGGGGCTTTTTGGCCGTGTTCAGTGCCGCGGTGGCGCTGCGCCATACCGAACTGAAATTGGCCGGCTTGAAGCAAGAGTACTCGAAGCGTATCGAGACTCGCCCGGACGACGAGCCGAAGACCAGAGTGTACGTGCACGTGAGCGAAAGCTCCTTGGCCTTCAATGAACATCTCGAGCGGCTGGCAGAAATCGTGCTGGTGTTACTGATCGGCGGTTCGCTGTTCTGGGACTCATGGAGTTGGCGAGCCGTGGGTTTCGCGGCGTTTCTGTTTTTTGTCGCCCGCCCCGTCAGCGTGCACCTTGGCCTGCTCGGCAGCAGGGCCCCCATGCGCATGCGCCACCTCGTGGGCTGGTTTGGCGTCCGTGGCATTGGCTCGTTGTACTATCTCATGTATGCCATCCAACACGGGCTGCCAGAGGAGATAGCCCTGGAGTTGATACACTTGACCCTGGTGGTGGTGGCCTTGTCGATCGTGGTTCACGGGGTCAGCGTAAAGCCCACGATTGCCCGCTATTGGCGTGTGAGGAAGCCTCGGGAATAGCGAGATAATCCCAGCTGCGGGTCTCTCCCCGGTCACTCTTCGTCACCTCGGCGCCGCCGCTCTCCGGAGAGGTTGTCGATGGGGGCCACGCCCATCAGGCGCAGCAGGGCATTGCGACAGGCCTTGAGGCCGGGGTAGAGGCGGTGGCCTCGGCGTGAGACCGTTTACTCTGGTAAAGCAGAAAGGCGAGGTAGGCAACGAGGCCCGCCGCCAGCAGGGCACCATCCAGGCGGCTAAGCTGCCCATCCAGCATAAGCAGCAACAGGGCTGCCGAGAGGGTGACCATCAAGGGAATATCGAAGCGAATCAACTGCTGAGCGGCCACCAGCGGCGTCACCATGGCCGAGAGCCCGAGGATGAACAGGATGTTGAACAGGTTGCTGCCCACCACGTTACCCATGGCGATGCCCGCCTGGTCCGCGAACGCGGCCTTGATGCTGACCGCCAGCTCAGGCGAGCTGGTGCCGAACGCCACTACCGTCAGGCCGATGACCAACGGCGAGATACCGAGATGTGCCGCCAGCCGTGACGCGCCGCGAACCAGTATTTCGGCACCGACCAGCAGGAAGCAGAGTCCCGCCAGGAACGTGATGTAGCTCATCCCCTCCTCCCTAGTGGCTCAGTCATCTGCAGGATAATCGACACTTGCAATAATCACTGTCGCGCTGCCAATCGCTGCCAAGCACTGGACGAGCCCTACCGCACCATGATCGGCCATATGCATCATGAGATCGTACATATGCTCTGGTATCGGTTCAGCCCTCGAGACGATTTCCTCGATGTTTTCCGCGCCATTTTCGGCGACCATGGCCCTGTAGAGTCGATCTTGGACACGGTTCCTGGTGGGCAGGAAAACGACTCATGGCGAGAGAAGATACCAGTATGCTTCCCGCATCGACGATTTCGACACGGAGGTGGGCCATGATTTCCCGTAGAGTAGTGATGCCGCTGACGCTGAGCATGGCGCTGATGTTGCCTGCCTTGGCGAGCGCCAATGAGGCCAGTGGCGTGCCGGCCGCGCCCGAGGAGGGAGGGCCGCGCAACTGGCAGGTGGTGGACGTGTCCGGCAGACTGAACCTGCGAGCCGGGCCATCCGTGTCGGCACAAGTCGTCGCCCGCCTCGAGGCCGGCACCCTGCTCGATAACCTGGGGTGCCGGGCCGCAGAAGCGCGCGCCTGGTGCGATGTCCAACCGCTCGGCGGCGGCCCGCGGGGCTATGTGGCCGCCGACTATCTGACGCCTGCCATGTCGCCGGACGGCAGCGCGGCGACCGGGCCCGACGACTCCGCACTGCGGGCCGGGCAGGGCGACTTCGATGCCACCGGCTCCGTGCCCTGTGCCATGACGCCCAGCCAGCCGATGTCGCGCTGCGAATTCGGCGTCGCGCGCAGCGGCGGTGGCTACGCCACCGTCGTCATCGCCAAGCCCGATGGCCGGAGCCGGACGGTGTACTTCCGACTGGGCCGGGCCATCGGCGCCGGCACCAGCGAGGCCGACCCCGGCGAGTTCCGAGCGAGCCACGCGGGTGACCTCCATACGATCCGCGTCGGCGACGAGCGCTACGAGATTCCCGACGCCGTGGTGCTGGGCGGCTGAGACGCGTCCGCTCAGCGGCGCAGATTGTCGATGGGCGGAATGCGGCACAGGCGCAGCAGGGCGTTGCGGCAGGCCTTGAGCCAGGGGTAGAGGCGGGCGGCGCGCCGCGGGCTCGCGAACAGGCGGTACATCAGCCGGTTGAACACGCCGCTGCGCGTGCCGAGCAGGGTGAGGCGATGCAGGGCCTCGCTGCCGTGATACCAGCGTTCGCCGATCTGCAGCGCGAAGCCCTGATCCAGGTCGATGCCCTGGTCGCTGAGCTCGTGGCGCGCCTCGCTCTCCCGGCGCCCGTCGATCAGCTCCAGCTCCCCGACGTCGCGGCGGATGCGCTGCCAGCGCACGTAGCGCCGGCACATCGGGCAGTCGCCGTCGTAGACCAGCCGCAGTCGGCGGTCTGGCGCCTCGTCGCGCTCGGGCCCGTCGTGGCCGGATTCCTGATGGTCGTTCGATCCTGACATGCCGTGGCTCCCACCATGCGATGTGGCTTCCCAGCCTACTCGGGCCCCGAACCTCTGCAAACCCGCACGTTTCTGCGCCATTCGGCACAGTTCAAGCCGTGCCTTTTGCAGCCGATATCCCCTTCGAATAGGATCGGCTAATAAGGCCACTGAAGATGGCCACATAAAGGGACGCAGGGGGCTACCGCAGAGACGGCTGGAGTGTCGTCGCATCATGCAGGTCGGCAGGCGGTAGCGTGGCCGACCCAAAACGCTTCCTTCCGTTTTTCCCTCTCCCCAGGCGCCGATGAACCGCCTCGACGGCTGCCGTTGCCTTCCCCCGAATAAGCATGACCTTCCCGTCGGCGCCTGGACGCCGCCATTGCCTGGTAGCAGGATAGTTAGCGCCATATCAAGTTCATCCCGGCCGCATCGTACGGATCGCGCCGGCACCACCGGGGAGACCTATGGAACGCTTCTATAACGCGCTCGACCGCGTCGTCGACGACATCCTCCACGCCGCGGCGTCGACCGCCGATCTGCGCGTGGCCGAGCCGGAAAGCGGGCTGCGGATTCTGATCAGGGAAGACTGGGAGCGGGCAAAACACGGCTGCGAGCAGGTGGCCGTGCTCTCCGGCGGCGGGGCCGGGCACGAGCCCGCCCACGCCGGCTTCATCGGCCGGGGCATGCTGACCGGCGTGATCTCCGGCAGCCTGTTCGCCTCGCCCAGCGTCGAGCCGATCCTGGCGGCGATCCGCGAGGTGTGCGGCGAGGCCGGCTGCCTGCTGGTGGTGAAGAACTACACCGGCGACCGCCTGAACTTCGGCCTGGCGGCGGAGCGCGCCCGCGGCGAGGGGCTGAACGTCGAGATGGTGATCGTCGCCGACGACGTGGCCATCGCCGAGGCGCCGCAGTCGCGCGGCATCGCCGGCACGCTGCTGGTGCACAAGCTGGCCGGGTATCTGGCCGGCGAAGGAGTGCCGCTCGGCGAGATCCAGCGCCAGGCGCGCGACCTGTGCGAGCGCATGGGCTCGCTCGGCATGGCGCTGAAGCCCGCGGCGCAGCCCGGCCAGCCGGCGGCCTCCCGTTCGCCCGAGCTGGGCCTCGGCATTCACAACGAGACCGGTACTCGTGAGGTCGCCCCCGAGAGCGCCGACGACGCCATGCGCCTGGTGCTCGAGCCGCTGCGCGAGGCGCTCGCCGTCACCGATGCTGCGGCGCCGGATACCGCCTGGGTGGCCATGCTCAACAACCTCGGCAGCTGCTCGACCCAGGAGATGGGCGTGCTGGCCGAGAGCCTGCTGCGTCAGCTGGGTGAGGGCCGCGTCAGCCACCTGATCGGCCCCGCGCCGCTGATGACCTCGCTCGACATGCACGGCTTCTCCGTCACCCTGGTGCCCGGCACGCCGGAGCTGCTGGCCGCCCTCTCGGCGCCGACCAACGCCCCCGCCTGGCCGGGCGTTCGCGGCGTGCGACAGGCGCCCACCTTCACGCCGAACACGGCCCAGGGCCACGACGCCCTGATCGACGACGCCCCGCAGGACGCCGAGACCGCGGCGGCGCTGTGGCAAGTGATCGAGACGCTGCGCGACGCCCGCGAGGCGCTGGACGCCCTGGATGCCAGCAGCGGCGACGGCGACGCCGGGGCCAGCATGCAGAGCGGCGCCGACAGCCTGGCCCGCGCGCTGGATGCCCGGCAGCTGACCACCACCGCGCTGGCACCGCTGTTCACCGGCATCGGCCAGCTGCTGGCCCGCGACATGGGCGGCTCCAGCGGCGTGCTGCTGTCGATCCTGTTCACCGCCGCGGGCAGCGCCCTGGACCGCGGCGACGCCCCGGCGGACGCGCTCGCGGCAGGTGTGAACAAGATGCAGGAATACGGCGGCGCCAGGGCAGGGGACCGCACCATGCTCGACGCCCTGCTGCCGGCGATCGCATTGCTGCAGGCCGGTCACACCCTGGCCGACGCCTCTCAAGCGGCCCGCCAAGGCGCCGACGACACCGCCTCGCTCACCACCGCCAACGCCGGGCGCTCCGCCTACGTGCCGGAAAGCGCGCTCAAGGGCATCGTCGACCCCGGCGCCGAAGCCGTGGCGCGTGTCTTCGAGACGCTGGTGAGGGGGTAAACAAGCCTGCCTTCATCGGGGTTGCCAAATCTTGGGATATTGCCTTTTAAGCCCGTCCCGAGCTGACATAGGTTCGGGGCGTGCTTTTTACACACTATTTAAATGTTAATTCATAAGTATCTTAAGTTTTTTAGTGCTTGCCTGGTTTTTCTTGATTAAGATGAGGTGGTTGCTATGCCAGTTGACTTAAGTGAAACGCTTGTGGTGGGAATCTCGGCGACAGCTCTATTTGACTTGTCGGAAGCTGACAAGATGTTTAGAGAGAAAAACGACGTAGACCCAGATACTGCTATTGATGAGTATCGTACATATATGCTCGAACATGAAGATGAGCCCTTGGAAGATGGTACGGCAATTCCTTTGGTTCGTTCATTGCTCAACTTGAACTCTCACAAGAGCTCGGATGACAAGGCGCCAATTGTTGAAGTTGTGGTGATTTCAAGGAATAGTCCTGAAACAGGTTTTCGTGTATTAAATGAAATTCGCAGAAGAGAGCTGCCGATAACCAGATCGGCGTTTACAGCTGGCGAAGCAAGCTCGATTTATCTTGATGCTTTTTACGTTGATTTGTTTCTCACCACTAATGAGCAAGATGCTCAGGAAGTGATTGATAGCGGTGTATGTGCATCCGCTTTAGTTAAGAGGCCGCCGAGTTCATCAGAAGTCTTGAATGAAGACCAAGTTCGATTTGCTTTTGATGCAGATGCAGTGCTGTTTAGTGAAGACAGTGAGGTAGTTAACCAGACTGATGGGCTTGAGGAGTTTTGGCGAACCGAAAATGAAAAGCAGGATATTCCTTTACAAGAAGGGCCTTATGCTAATTTGTTGAAAAAGCTTTCTAAGGTGCAAGAGAGACTGCCTGGGCGCATTGAGTACTCCCCCGTTAAGTTAGCGATAATGACAGCTAGGAATAGCCCTGCCGAAATGAGGGTCATTAAAACTCTCAGAAGTTGGGATGTATATATAGATCAGGCGTTCTTTCTAGGCGGGCTAGAAAAAAGCAGGTTTTTGAAAGTGTTTAAGCCTCATATTTTCTTCGATGATCAGGATTCGCATCTGGATCCAGCCGCAGGGGAGGTTCCAAGCGCAAAGGTTCTTTATCCATCTAGTTCAGTATTGAAAAAGATTATGTTGGATAAGAAATAGTAGAGAGGAAGTGTGTGCCCCTTAATGTTTCGCGAGTGATTGGGTGAAGAAGTATGACGTGCTCAAGTTTTGATGTTGCTTGGCTTTATGGTTATTAGGGTTTTTAATGTAAAAGGTAATTGAGGGCTGCCCCCGATTATCTTTTTGAAAAATAGTAAGGGTTTTTGTGAATTTGTTGGATTCGATCAGAGAGACGTATGATGTCAAGAGTCTGATGTGCGCCTTCTTAGAGATAAAAAAGCGCTTGTCTGGTGAAGAGGTCGGGGTGGCTAATAGTTTGACCGATCCTGTTGGACAGTATGCGGAGTACTTGGTCCATCAGGTTTATGGCGGGGGGAGGACGCGCAATGGTACTGCTGGTCATGATCTGGTAGATAGGGCTGGGAGAAAGATTGAGGTTAAGGGGAGGGTGAAGAAGCATGATAACTACAAGCCAAAAACCTATATCAATGACTCAAATGTTGTTGCCAAAAACTTTGACTATTTAGTTTATATTGTGTTTGATGATGAGTTTGACGTTGAGTACGCTTTTGGTGTGAGTCTTAAAAACTTCAAGAAGGTGTTTTACAAGGTTGAACATAGAAATGGCTCTTTCAAGTGGGTTGTCAAAGTGAGGGAAGAGCTCTTGGGAAACCCTCTGATTGAAGATCTGACGAGTCACTTTATTGCTCAATAAGGCTGCGCGAATGATGTCTTCCCTAACTAGCCGGTCACTTGATATGGCTGAAGTGGGTTAAAAAGCGAATCCAGTAGCAGTAGATCTTCTCGGTTCGCAGGCTGTAGCGCTTGACTCGCAGGGTAGCCTTCACGCGATCCATCAGCTTACGCGGCTTGCTGTGCGTATCCATGAAAGCCCTCTCGATGCATGGATATGTATACAGTATTATTGCTGCCTGGAAAACGCGCAAGCGCGCGAATTTTGCATAAAAAGAGCCGAGCTTTTCTTAGCTTCCCATGGTATCAATGGGTTAGGTGAAAAATGACAGCTCGATAACAATGATGAACGTGCTGGCACGTTCATCATTGTTATCGAGAAATCCACCTAATCACTGTTACGCTCTCAATCTAAATAATGAGATTTTATGAAGTACGACAAAGTAATTGATCGAATCAAAAACGGGAGCATGAGTCGCGCCGATCTAGTCAAGCTGAAGTGGAACGCTGACGAAAAATATAGCAAGGGTGATTCTGAAGCGAAGTACGTTCTTGATGCGATAAGCAACGCTGCGCCAACCGACTCTTACATTCTTTTTATGGGGTTTTGCCCCGGAGCGGACTTCAATGAGCGCCTTGATACCGAATGGAAGGAAAAGGGAATCTGTAGATTCGATTATCACGAGAGTGAACATCAGGTAGAACGTTTCAACAGCATATGCAAAGGCGATCTTGTAGTCCTAAAGAAAAGAGAGCAGTTTGGTAAAACCATGAAGCTGTACGGGCATGGACGAGTGAATGGAATAGCCTATGACGAAGACCAAGTACGGTATCTCAAAATGGATTGGTCAACCCAAGAGGAAATTATCGAAGTGCCTTTGATGGGCTGCAATTCCACCGTCGATATTCGAACCATTGAAGCAGTAGAAGATGAAATGCCAGAAGAGTTCTACACATGGCTAAAAGCGTAACAAAGCGCTGTTGCCGGACTGCTTTTCCGCTGCCGCTACAAAGCAGCCGCAAAGCGCAGCGTTATGTGGGCGTTCCAATAGAGAATCCGTATGGCATTCAGTGAGTTTGAATCAAAGAAAATTGAGCGGGCCGCTTCAGAGTTTCTGGAAAATCGGAGGCCGCCAGTCGAGATCCGGCCCAAGTTAGATATAGACGTTCGGGTGTCTGGCCAAAGCGTGCAAATTGTCGAGATCCGCCCTCATTTCCGGGAGCCGTCCACGATCATTGAATCACCGGTAGCAAAAGCTACCTACGTGAAGAAAGCGCAGCGCTGGAAAATCTACTGGATGCGTAGCGATCTGAAGTGGCATTCGTACACGCCAGAACCTGAGTCACGATCCATCGAGGAATTCTTTGCTATCGTGAATGCCGATGAGAATGGCTGTTTCTTCGGGTAGCACATAACCAGGCGCTGTAGTTCGCGGCCTGTGGCCGCCGGACGCCCTTTTCATTGCGGCTTCGCGTCCATTGCAAGGTCGCCGCTAAGTTCAGCGTTATGTTTTCAGGAGAGTCGGTTGTTTGAACCTAGAATTCTAAACTTTGAAAAAGAGCTTAATAGAGCTGGTAAAAAGAATATTATCATTGGTAACGGTTTTGGTATTTCATTTGATCAAGCTTTTGGTTCAAAGTGCTTTAGCTGGAATAACTTGCTTGAGCTTTGTGAGATCGAAGAAGGTTCGCCTTTACATGCTCTACTTCAGGAGTGCAATCTAGACTTTGAGTTGGCTCATCAAAAATTGAACAGCGCTATAGATGTTTTTGTTAAATATGGTGAGCATGAGAATAAGTTTCGTTTCTACCAACAACAAGTAGATCTACTAAGAGAGCAGTTGGTTCTCGCTGTTTCAGCGTCGCACCCCAATAGTTTTGCAAATGCCACCCCTGAAATGGGTGCAAAAATCGAGAGTGGTCGTAGATTTTTGAGGCAATTCGATGAAATATACTCTTTAAACTACGACTTGTTGCTTTATTGGCTTCGGTGTTACAAAAAACCATACATAGGAGCTGACTCTTTCTGCAACTCAAATGAGCATGACGATCTTGTTTTTAATCCCGACAATAACTCCAATTTTCTATTTCCTCATGGTGCTTTGTTCCTAAACAGAAATGGCATCTCTGCTACGAAAGTAAGAAGCTCTCAATATGATCCGATTCTAGCTGTAGTAGAGAGGAATATTGAAAATGGTGTGTTCCCAATAACTGTTTCTGAAGGAACGGGGAGGCAAAAGCGAGAGGTAATAAGGGGGAATAAATACTTGAGCTACTGTTATGATCGGCTTCAAAAAGTAGAAGGAAGTGTTTTTACTTTTGGATGCTCATTTATGTGCGGTAAAGATGAGCACATAATCCAGCAATTACTACGAAGCCCAGCTGAAAAGATAGTAATTGGTGAATATGCTCCAGATAGAGCGAGGGTAATACAGCTACTCAATGAATTTGAACAAGTTCAAAAAAAGCAAGGGAATAGGCGACAAGTCCCAGTTTTTATTGCAGATACTTCCGACACTGGGGTATGGAAAACATAACAAGGCCTTAAATTCGGATTCGTAACAGTTGGCTCGTTTCCGCTTCGCTTCACATTATAGCCAACTGTTACTCACCACTTAAGGCGGCGTTATACGCAAAAGGAGCGAACGTGAGAATAGTTACACCACCGTTGATTGTTGAGGACGGAGACTCATTTACAAAAGACGCCTTGGATCGCAAGGGTTATGGCGAAGCATTGCGAAATTTAGTGGATAGCTCTAGCGATGCGCTGGTGCTCTCATTGGATGGTAAGTGGGGGGAAGGTAAGACCACGTTTGTTAAGATGTGGCAAGGTCTTTTATCTGAATCAAATATTCCGAATTTATATATTGATGCGTTTGCGAATGATCATGTGGATGATGCCTTTATTACTGTGGCAAGCGCAATCACGAATTACGCAGAAAAAAATATCATAAAAGACCATAGGGGGAAATTAACGGAACTAAAAGATAAATCTAAGGAAGTTGGTGGTCAGTTGTTATCTTGGTCGGCTAAGATTGGAGTAAAAGCAGCCACCCTTGGGATCATCAAAGACTCAGACATTGATGAGCTGAAAGATATAAAAGGCGATTTATCAAAAACCGCATCGGACTTGGTCGCGGGTTTTGTCGAGGAAAGAATCGCAGCACATTCAAACGATATTGAGCTTATTAAGTCTTTCAGAGCATTGTTGTCGGAGTTGCCGTCAAAACTTCAAAGCGAAGACAGCAAACCTATTGTAATTATTATAGATGAGCTGGATAGGTGCAAACCTACGTTTGCTGTAGATGTCGTTGAGAAGGTCAAGCATCTATTCTCAGTAGAGAATGTTGTATTCTTGTTGGTGATGAACAAAGCACAATTAGAGGAATCAATTAAAAGCGTGTACGGTCAAAATATCGATGCGCATACATACTTACAAAAATTCGTAAATATTGAAGCGAAGTTACCAAAGCATACCTGAGAGCGATATACCAACGATCTAAGCAAATACATAAAAAGGCTGCTTCAGTTGCATGAAATGCGAACATGGGGCGACGATAGAAATATAGTTGAATGTACTGAGCCTCTTGCAAACCATTTCAACTTGTCGCTAAGGCAGCTAGAAAAAGTGTTTACAAATCTAGCTGTGTTTTATGGGGCAAGCGCGGAGAACCACTTAAGGCTTGTTCCTATTGTAGTATTCCTGGCAGTCATCAAAGTCGTCGATCCTTCACTGTTTGATGAGTTGCTTCATGGAAGGGCAACATACGCCGATGTAATAGAAAAGTTGAAGTTGCATAATTTGAATGAAGAAAGTGAGAGCAACAGAAGGTTATATTGGTTGATGCAATGGGTAAGATATGGCTTGCTGAGCGAAAAAGAGTTTTCTGAACTTCCAGAGGAAGATGAAATAAAGAGATTTGGCCAGTCTCTATGGCAGTACAATGTTAGCCGAGAGAGGTTGATATCCATATTTTCTCAGCAGCTCAGTATGTTTGTTGTCAGATGAAAAGTCGTATAAAAAACCATCCAGCGGACGCGCCAAAGGCGTGCGCCGCTGATGGTTGGCGTTAAGTTCACAAGGAGTTAAAGTGAAAGTTTCCGATTTTGTATTTAGGTTCAATTCCGGCAGCTGGTCAGGAAGGGATGCCATTTGTCGTGTAAGAAATTTTGTTGGAAAAAATAATGATCTTATAGTCGTTTTGACTGATCTAGGTGATAAAAACCCAAGCTCCTCTGTTACAAACTCAGTGGAAACAATTCGAGAATGCTTGATTGAAAAAGGATTCATTCAAAAAGAAACACTGGTCGTAGAGCACTATGATAAAGAATTTATAGATGGAGGTAGCTTTGATTTGGTCGCTTTCGATAAATCAAACAACCCAAGCTGGAAATCAATTAATCTTGAGGATGCTTGCGATTTGCTTCTTGTTGAAACGTCAGAATTTTCAACTCCATCCCTAGAAATACCTCGAATTTATGATGAAATAGAAAAAATTCGCCACGAGATAGATCCTTACTTGGATGAGCCTTACTCTGAATCCTATGACGTTATAAATCGTAGGGAAGACATAATCAATCAACGCCTTCCTTTGGGTACCCTGCAGGCCGCGATAGACACGGGTGCTATCGAAACCGAACTCCAGAAATTGATCAAATCTGACTTATCCATTATCGGTGATTTCTATTCGCATCCTAGTGAGGAATATATTTGTTTTTCTGAGTTTCCTCTAGATGGCGGATTTGTTGATTTTGTCATGTTCTCTGGAAGGTCGAGAATGGATGTAAGTTTGATAGAAGTAAAAGGGGGGTGATTACAATCTTATTAATGGTAATCACTATGAAGATTTCTCGGCCAAAACAAACCAAGCAGTTCAGCAGATCAGAAAGCGGCTGGGATATATCACTAGAAACTATGAAGAGTTTCGTCAATTTGTTCATCAAACAAGAGAGTTTGTTGAATCAGGCGGTGAAAGGTTTAATTCATTTGTTGGCCCTAAAGGAAAGCTCGGCGTTGACCCAAATAAAGACATCAATCTTCACACCGTTGTTATCGGGGGGCGAAGCAAGGATGATCTTAATGAAAGTAAACTTAGGCATGAGTATGAAAGGGGTAACTCTCCATCTATAAGAGTTGAGTCTTGGGATAGCTGGATAAAGAAGTCTCGGAGAAAATGAACTTAACAAATCTGTACAGTGATGGTGTTCGCCTGACACATGCCCCAGTGGGCTCCCTATAGTTAAGCAGTGTTTTCTGCCGTTTTCCTGGGCTCCTTCTTCGTCCCCTTGGGGAGTCCTTTCTTGAAGACGGCATAGGGTGTCGCCCCCTTCATGTTGCGGCCCTGATGCGGCCGTTTCGTGTTGTAGATGACCAGATAATCGTCCAGGTCCTGCTGCATCTCTTCCACAGCCTCGTACCACTTGGTACGCCCCTGGATGCGGAAGTGCTCGTCCAGCAGAGTGCGGTGCAGCCGCTCGACGAAGCCGTTGCTCTGCGGTCGCCGAACCTTGGTGGTGCGGTGCTCGATCTCTTCGAGCTGAAGGAACAGCTCATACGGATGCTGATCCTTCCGGCCGCAGAACTCTCGGCCGTTGTCGCTGAGCACCGTTCTGACTTTGGCGTTGTGGGCCTCGAAGAAAGGCAGCACGTCGTTGTTGAGCACATGTACTGCCGTGATGGGCAGTTTACTGGTGTAGAGGCGACCCCAGGCGTAGCGGCTGAAGCAGTCGATGACGGACTGCAGATAGACCTTGCCGACCCCCTTGAGCCTTCCGACAAAGAAGGTATCGACGGCGACCAGTTCGCCGGTGTGGTGGACTTCGATATGCCGTTCACGGAACTCAGGGCTGAAGCGTTCTAAGTGGCGAACCTGATCTTCAGTCAACTCGATCTTCTGCTCGCGTGTGGCCTTCTCGAGCCGCAGGAGGCGCTCATGACGGGTCAGCAAATCATGGCGTCCCCAGACGCCTCTGACGCCCGTAGAGCTGACCTGAATGCCACGTAGCGCCAGTTCTTGCGCGACGCGAACCGGACCGTGGGTGGTGAAGGCCAGGCTGTGCTCGAGAATGGCCGTTTCGATCTCTTCGCTGACACGGTTGGGGTGTGGTCCCCGGGGCCCGGGAAGCTTGTCGATGAGCCCCTCGGAGCCGAAGGTTTGATAGTTGCGACGGATCTCATAGAACTGCTGCCGGGAGTAGCCCATGACCTTGCAGGCCTTGCTGATGTTCTGCAGATCCTTGGCCAGTTCTAGGAGACTGAGCTTGCGTCGTGCTACCTTTTCTTCGGTGGTCATAGTCGTTTCCTCATGGTGTTACAGCCGAGCGTCAGACACTCGTTCTATAACCCACGGGGGGCACTATGGCCACTTTGCTTTTCAGCGGCCGACTGTCAGGTAAATACCGTCACACCTCAACAAATCAATCAACTTCGCGCCTTCGGCGCCGGACGCAGCAAAGCTGCGCCGGTTATTGAGGCGTTACAAATTTCTTCATTGCCATGACACCTCGCCCCGCCAAGCCATAGGGGGCTCAGCAGCCATCTCGTGGCCCCCGCCCGCGGCGATTTTTTGACCACCCGCCCAAGACGAAGCCCCCCAAAAGCTGGATAATGGCCGGCTACGCGCTACGGCCGCCCCACACACGAATCCGGTGCTTTGTCAATGGAAATCAAGGTCAACTATCTCGACAACCTCCGGCTGGAGGCCAAGTTCGACGACTTCACGGTCATCTCCGACCAGCCGATCCGCTACAAGGGCGACGGCTCGGCCCCCGGTCCCTTCGACTACTTCCTGGCGTCGTCGGCCATGTGCGCGGCCTATTTCGTCAAGGTCTACTGCAACGCGCGGGACATTCCCACCGAGAATATCCGCCTGTCGCAGAACAACATTGTCGACCCGGAGAACCGCTACAAGCAGATCTTCAAGATCCAGGTCGAGCTGCCGGAGGACCTCTCCGAGAAGGACCGCCAGGGCATCCTGCGCTCCATCGAGCGCTGCACGGTCAAGAAGGTGGTGCAGACTGGCCCCGAGTTCCAGATCGAGACGGTCGAGAACCTGGACGAGGACGCCCAGGCCCTGCTGATGGCCAAGCCGGAGGAGGGCGAGAGCACCTGGATCGAGGGCAAGGACCTGCCGCTGGAGCAGACCATCGCCAACATGACGGCGATCTTCGAGCGCCTCGGCATGAAGGTCGAGATCGCCTCCTGGCGCAACATTGTGCCCCACGTGTGGTCGCTGCACATCCGCGATGCCCACTCCAACATGTGCTTCACCAACGGCAAGGGCTCCACCAAGGAGAGCGCGCTGGCCTCGGCGCTGGGCGAGTTCATCGAGCGCCTGAGCTGCAACTTCTTCTACAACGACCAGTTCTTCGGCCAGGACCTCGCCAACCACGACTTCGTCCACTATCCGGACGAGAAGTGGTTCCAGCCGGGGCCGAACGACTCGCTGCCGGATGGCATCCTCGACGACCACTGCCGGGCGATCTACGACCCGGAGGGCGAGCTGGCCGGCTCCAACCTGATCGACACCAACTCCGGCAACGCCGAGCGCGGCATCGTCTCGCTGCCCTACGTGCGCCAGTCCGACGGCGAGACGGTCTACTTCCCGTCGAACCTGGTCGAGAACCTGTTCCTCAGCAACGGCATGAGCGCCGGCAACACCCTGCCGGAGGCCCAGGTGCAGTGCTTGTCCGAGATCTTCGAGCGGGCGGTGAAGCGCCAGATCATCGAGGAGGAGATCACGCTGCCCGACGTGCCGCTGGCGGTGATGCAGAAGTACCCGCACATTCTCGAGGGCGTCGAGGCGCTGGAGGCCCAGGGCTTCCCGGTGCTGGTCAAGGATGCGTCGCTGGGCGGCCAGTTCCCGGTGATGTGCGTGACCCTGATGAACCCGAAGACCGGCGGCGTGTTCGCCTCCTTCGGCGCGCATCCGAGCTTCGAGGTGGCGCTGGAGCGCAGCCTGACCGAGCTGATGCAGGGCCGCAGCTTCGAGGGCCTGAACGACTTCATGCCGCCCACTTTCAACTCGCTGGCGGTCTCCGAGCCCAACAACTTCGTCGAGCACTTCATCGACTCCTCCGGCGTGGTGTCCTGGCGCTTCTTCAGCTCGAAGGCCGACGTCGAGTTCGTCGAGTGGGACTTCTCCGGCAGCAACGAAGAGGAAGTCGCGACCCTGTTCGGCATCCTCGACGAGCTCGAGCTGGAGGCCTACCAGGCCGTGCACGAGGACCTGGGCGCGCCGGTGTGCCGCATCCTGGTGCCGGGCTACTCCGAGGTCTATCCGGTGGAGGATCTGGTGTGGGACAACACCAACAAGGCGCTATTGTTCCGCGAGGACATCCTGCACCTGCATGATCTGGACGACGAGCAGCTGAGCGAGCTGCTGGAGCGTCTGGAAGAGACCCAGATCGATGACCACGAGACCATCATCACCCTGATTGGCATCGAGTTCGACGAGAACACCGTCTGGGGCCAGCTGACCATCCTCGAGCTCAAGCTGATGATCAACCTGGCGCTGGGCCAGTTCGAGGACGCGCTGGATCGGGTGCAGATGTTCCTGCAGTTCAACGACAACACCGTCGAACGCGGGCTGTTCTACCAGGCCGTGAACGCGGTGCTGGAGATCGCGCTCGACGACGAGCTGGAGCTCGAGGACTTCCTCTACAACTTCCGCCGCATGTTCGGCGAGGAGACCATGGAGACCGTGGTCGGCGCCGTGAACGGCACGGTCCGCTTCCCGGGCCTGGAACCGGTCGGTATGCAGCTCGAAGGCCTGGAGCGTCACCAGCGCCTGATCGAGAGCTACAAGAAGCTGCACGCGCATCGTGCCGCGCTGGCCGCCGAGAAGGCCCAGGCCTGAGCCGTCGGCCGCGCTAGCGCGCCGTAGCGTGTGGTAAGCCGCGTGACAAGGCAAAGCCCCGAGCCGGGAGACCGGCTCGGGGCTTTTGCGTTGTGGCCCGCTTGTTGAAAGGCCTCACCCGATCGGGAGACCCTGACCCTCGGTTGACCGGCGATTACCGCAGCGTCCGATCGCCCCCCATTCACTGCACGCACCAGGGAGAACGCCATGAACGTTACCTTCATCGGCCTCGGCATCATGGGCAGTCGCATGGCCCGCAATCTGCTCGCCCACGACGGCATCGCCCTCACGGTCTTCAACCGGTCGCCGGAGGCCATGGAGCCGCTCGCGGAGGCCGGCGCCCGAACCGCCGAGTCGGCCCGGGAGGCGGTGGCCGGCGCCGAGGTGGTGTTCACCATGCTCAGCGCGCCGGACGCGGTCGACGGCGTCGCCTTCGGCGACGACGGCTTCGTCGAGGCCATGGACGACGGGGCGCTGTGGGTCAACTGCTCCACGGTGAATCCGTCCTACACGCGCACCTGCAACGAGCGGGCGCGCGCCGGGGGAATACGCTTCCTGGATGCGCCCGTGGCCGGCACCAAGATGCCGGCCGAAACCGGGGAGTTGACCTTCCTGCTCGGCGGCGAGTCCGACGATGTCGACCAGGTGCGGCCATTGCTCGACCACATGGGGCAGAAGATCCTCCACGTGGGGCCCGCCGGCCAGGGCAGCGCCTTCAAGATGCTGGTCAACGCCATGCTGGCCCAGAGCATGCTGGTGTATGCCGAAACGTCGCTGCTGGGCGAGAAGCTCGGCTTCAGCCGGGATTTCCTCATGGAGACCCTGCCGAACCTGCCGGTGACGGCGCCCTTCCTCAAGGGCAAGGCGGAGCTGATCAAGGAAGGCGACTACGACACCCAGTTTCCGCTGGAGCTGATGCTCAAGGACCTGCACCTGCTGGATGTGACCGCCTACGAACAGCAGCAGCCGCTGTTCCTGGCCGGCCTGGCCAAGTCTCTCTACGGGCAGGCCAGCAGTGCCGGGCACGGGCGCGAGGATTTCGCGGCCGTGTTCGACTACCTCGACAAGCCGGAGTAGCCCCCGGCGCACCTGGGCCATGGCCGTCGCGGTGAGCGGCCGCGCGTCCTGCCTGAAAAGCAAGGCCCCGAGCCGAGAGACCGGTTCGGGGCTTTGGCGTTGTGGCGCGGGCTCTTACTGCGAGGCCAGCGCCACGCCGGCCTTGGAGCGATTGGGCCGGCCGATGGCGCGGGTGATCCAGCTGCCGGCGGCGGCGAGCTTCTCCAGGTCGATGCCGTGCGCGATGCCGAGGCCGTTGAGCAGGTAGACCACGTCCTCGCTGGCGACGTTGCCTGACGCTCCCTTGGCATACGGGCAGCCGCCGAGCCCGGCCACCGAGCTGTCGATCACCGCGATGCCTTCCTCGAGCACGGCGTAGAGATTGGCCAGCGCCTGGCCGTAGGTGTCGTGGAAGTGGGCGGCGAGCTTGTCCATCGGCACGTCCCTGGCCACCGCTTCCAGCATGCGCTTGGCCTTGAGCGGGGTGCCGGTGCCGATGGTGTCGCCCAGCGATACCTCGTAGCAGCCCATGTCGAACAGGGCCTTCGATATCTCGGCCACCTTGGCGGGGGCGATCTCGCCCTCGTAGGGGCAGCCGAGCACGCAGGAGACATAGCCGCGCACGCGAACGTTGGCTTCCCGCGCGCGTTCGAGCACCGGGGCGAAGCGCTCGAGCGATTCCGCCACCGAGCAGTTGATGTTCTTCCGCGAGAAGGCCTCGGAGGCGGCGCCGAACACCGCGACTTCGTCGACGCCGCATTCCAGTGCGGCCTCCAGGCCCTTGAGGTTGGGCGTGAGGGCGGAGTAGGTCACGCCCTCGTGGCGGCGCAGTCCGTGCATCACCTCGCGGTGGTCGGCCATCTGCGGCACCCATTTCGGGGAGACGAAGCTCGCCGCCTCGATGTGAGTGAGGCCCGCCGCGCCCAGACGGTCGATCAGGGCCAGCTTGGTGGCGGTGTCGATCGCCTCGGGCTCGTTCTGCAGCCCGTCGCGGGGGCCGACCTCGACCAGGCGAACGTGAGTGGGGAATGGCATGGGTTACTCCTCCGGCGCGAATTCCAGCAGCACGTCGCCCTGGCCGACCGTATCGCCGGCGGCGAAGTGGAAGCGTTCCACGTGCCCGTCGGCGGGGGCGGCCAGGGTGTGCTCCATCTTCATGGCCTCCATCACCATCAGCGGCATGCCTTTTTCCACCCGGGCGCCGGTCTCCACCAGCAGCGCCACCACGGTGCCGTGCATGGGCGCGGTGAGGGTGGACTCGGTCTCGCGCTGGCCGTGGTCGATGGCGTCGATGCGCCGCCAGTAAAGCCGGGTCTCGCGCATCGGGTCGACCATCACCACCACGTTGTCGTCCCGCCGTGCCTGAAGCCGGCGACGGTGGCCGTCGATGGTCACCGCCACCGCGTCGCCCTCTAGCGGCTCGAGGGTGGCGGCGAACGTTCGGCCATCGAGCGACAGCTGCCAGGGCGCGGACTCGCGCTCGCGCCGGCCCTCGACCACCGTTACGCTCTCGGCGTCGTCCTCGTCCGCCGCATGCTCGGGCGCGCACAGGGCGATGCGGATGGTGTGTGGCGCGTTGAGGCGAAAGCCGTCGTGGCGGTCCCAGGGCGAGTCGCTCTCGCACTCCCGGGCCAGCTGATGCAGGCCGATCAGCGCCGCGGCGGCGTACTCCTCCGGCGCGGTCTCGCGCTCGGCGAACAGCGTGGCCTCGTGGCGCTCGATGAAGCGAGTGTCGAGCTCGGCGGCGCGAAACGCCGGATGGCCGGTCAGCCGCTGCAGGAAGGCGCGGTTGGTGACCACGCCGCGCACGTCCAGCGCCGCCAGGGCGCGGTTGAGGGTGGCCAGCGCCTGTGCGCGGTCGTCGCCGTGGACGATCAGCTTGGCGAGCATCGGGTCGTAGTGCATCGAGACGGCATCGCCGCTCTCCACGCCGCTGTCCAGCCTGACCTTGTCGGCCTCCAGCCCGGCGCCGGCGAGGTCCAGGGCGAAGCGGCTCAGGGTGCCGGTGGCGGGCAGGAAATCCTGCTCGGGGTCCTCGGCATAGAGGCGCGCCTCGAAGCTGTGGCCGCCGATCGTCAGCTCGTCCTGGGCCAGCGGCAGCCGTTCGCCCATGGCCACGCGCAGCTGCCACTCGACCAGGTCCTGGCCGGTGATCATCTCGGTAACCGGGTGCTCCACCTGCAGGCGGGTGTTCATCTCCATGAAGTAGAACGCCCCGTCCGCATCCAAAAGAAACTCCACGGTGCCGGCGCCCACGTAGCCGATCTCGCGGGCGGCGCGCACGGCGGCCTCGCCCATCTCGCGGCGCAGCGCCTCGGTCATGCCCGGGGCGGGCGCCTCCTCGAGCACCTTCTGGTGGCGGCGCTGCACGCTGCAGTCGCGCTCGAACAGGTAGACCCCGTTGCCGTGACTGTCGCAGAACACCTGGACCTCCACGTGGCGCGGCTGCACCAGGTACTTCTCGATCAGCATGCGGTCGTCGCCGAAGGCAGCCTTCGACTCGCGGCGGCAGCCGTCCAGCGCGGCCTGGAACGTGTCGTCGCTCTCGACCACGCGCATGCCCTTGCCGCCGCCGCCGGCACTGGCCTTGAGCAGCACCGGATAGCCGATGCGACCGGCTTCCTCGCGCAGCAGGGCGTCGTCCTGGCCCTCGCCGTGGTAGCCGGGCACCAGCGGCACGCCGGCGTCCTGCATGCGCGCCTTGGCGGCGGACTTGTCGCCCATGGCGGCGATGGCCGGGGCGGGCGGGCCGACGAAGACGATGCCGGCGGCCTCCAGCGCCTCGACGAAGGCGCCGTTCTCGGACAGGAAGCCGTAGCCGGGGTGGATGGCGCCGGCGCCGGTGCGCCGTGCGGCCTCGATCACCGCGTCCACGTTCAGGTAGCTCTCGCGGGCGGCGGCCGGGCCCAGGCGCACGGCCTCGTCGGCCTCGCGCACGTGGCGGGCATTGGCGTCGGCGTCGGAGTAGACTGCCACCGTGCGCAGGCCCATGCGGCGGGCAGTGCGCATCACGCGGCAGGCGATCTCGCCGCGGTTGGCGACCAGCAGGGTGTCGAAGCGCGGGGTGGAAGGGGGCGTGGGGCTCATGAATGGCGCTCCGTGTCGGAATCCGGGGCCCAGGCGGGGCGGCGTTTGTCGAAGAAGCTCGAGAGCCCTTCCTGGCCCTCGTGGCTCACCCGCAGCTCGCTGATGATGCGGCAGGTGTGGTCGCGGGTGGCGTTGCTGTCGGGCTCGCGGGCGACCTCGGCCAGCAGCGCCTTGGTGGCGCGGCTGGCCTGGGGCGAGGTGGCCAGCAGGCTGTCGATCATGGCATCGACGGCGGCGTCCAGGGCGTCGGGTTCGACCACGCAGTGGGCGAGGTCCAGCTTCTGGGCGGTGGCCGCGTCGATGACCTCGGCGGTCAGGGCGTAGCGGCGCAGCTGCCGCTCGCCGATGGCGCGCTGCACGTAGGGGCTGATCACCGCCGGCGACAGGCCGATCCTGACCTCGGAGAGGCAGAAGCGGGCCTTCTCGGAGGCGATGACGATGTCGCAGCAGGCGGCCAGGCCCACGGCGCCGCCGAAGGCCGCGCCCTGCACGCGGCACACGGTCGGGCAGGGCAGGGTGTCGAGGCCGTGCATCAGCGCCGAGAGCTCGCGGGCGTCGGCCAGGTTGTCCTCGAAGTCGTAGTCGGCCATGCGCTTCATCCAGTGCAGGTCGGCGCCGGCGGAGAAGTTCTTGCCCACGGACGCCAGCACCAGCAGGCGCACCTCGCCTCGGTGGGCGAGCTCCCCGGCGCGGCGCAGGTGATCGTTGAGCTCGCCGATCAGGTGATCGTCGAAGGCGTTGTGGACCTCGGGGCGGTCGAGCGTCAGCCGGGCCACGCCGCGGTCGTCGATCTCGAGTCTTGAATAGCTTGTCTGTGACATGTCAGACCTCATTCATATAGCGGGAAGCTGGAAAAGCGGCGCTGCGCGCCTGGAAGCGGGAAGTCACCCCGGTCTCTTTCCAGCGGGCGTGCCGTAGTGACTTCCAGCTTGGAGCTCCCAGCTTCCGGCTCCCTTGCGCAGCACGGGGTCACATCCTGAACACGCCGAACTGGGTCTCCTCGACCTCGGCGTTCATGGCGGCGGCCAGCGACAGGCCCAGCACGTCGCGGGTCTGGGCCGGGTCGATCACGCCGTCGTCCCACAGCCGGGCGCTGGCGTAGGTGGGGTGGCCCTGGTGCTCGTACTGGGTGCGGATCGGCTGCTTGAAGGCGTCCTCGTCGTCGGCGCTCCATTCGCTGCCGTCGCGCTCGAACTGCTCGCGCTTGACCTGGGCCAGCACGCCGGCGGCCTGTTCGCCGCCCATCACCGAGATGCGGGCGTTGGGCCACATGAACAGCAGGTTGGGATCGTAGGCTCGGCCGCACATGCCGTAGTTGCCGGCGCCGAAGCTGCCGCCGATCAGCACGGTGAACTTGGGCACCCTGGCGCAGGCCACGGCGGTGACCAGCTTGGCGCCGTGCTTGGCGATGCCCTCGTGCTCGTACTTCGAGCCGACCATGAAACCGGTGATGTTCTGCAGGAAGATCAGCGGGATCTTGCGCTGGGCGCAGAGCTCGATGAAGTGTGCGCCCTTGAGCGCGCTCTCCGAGAACAGCACGCCGTTGTTGGCGACGATGCCCACCGGATGGCCGTGCAGGTGGGCGAAGCCAGTGACCAGGGTGTCGCCGTAGTCGCGCTTGAACTCGTCGAAGGCCGAGTCGTCGACCAGCCGCGCGATCACCTCGCGGGCGTCGAAGGGCTTCTTGAGGTCGGTGCCGACGATGCCGTAGAGCTCCTCGGGGTCGAGGCGTGGCGGCTTCGAGGGCTGCATGGCCAGCCGGCCGCGTTTCTGCCAGTTGAGCCGGGCCACGCAGCGCCGGGCCAGCTGCAGGGCGTGGGCGTCGTTCTCGGCGTAGTGGTCGGCCACGCCGCTGATGCGGGCGTGGACGTCGGCGCCGCCCAGGTCCTCGGCGCTGATCGACTCGCCGGTGGCGGCCTTCACCAGCGGCGGGCCGCCGAGGAAGATGGTGCCCTGCTCGCGGACGATGATCGATTCGTCGGCCATGGCCGGCACGTAGGCGCCGCCGGCGGTGCAGGAGCCCATCACCACGGCGATCTGCGGGATGCCCTCGGCCGACAGCGTGGCCTGGTTGTAGAAGATGCGGCCGAAGTGGTCGCGGTCGGGGAAGACCTCGTCCTGGCGCGGCAGGAAGGCGCCGCCGGAGTCCACCAGGTAGAGGCAGGGCAGGCGGTGCTTGCGGGCGACTTCCTGGGCGCGCAGGTGCTTCTTCACGGTCAGCGGGAAGTAGGTGCCGCCCTTGACCGTGGCGTCGTTGGCGACGATCACGCACTCCACCCCCGAGACGCGGCCGATGCCGGTGACCACGCCGGCGGCGGGCACCGGGTCGTCGTAGACCTCGTGGGCGGCCAGCGCCGAGAGCTCGAGGAACGGCGAGCCCTCGTCGAGCAGGTGGTCGATGCGGTCGCGCACGAACAGCTTGCCGCGGGCCTCGTGGCGCGCTCGCGCCTTCTCGCCGCCGCCCTGGGCGATGGCGGCGGTCAGCTCGCGCAGCTTGCCGACCTCGGCGCGCATCGCCGCGTCGTTGGCCTGGAAGCCCTCGCTGCGCGGATTGATCTGGGTCGTAAGAACGCTCATTTATCCCTCCGGGATAAAAGCGGAAAGCTCGAAGCCGGAAGCTGGAAGACACCCCGAGAGAGACGTGGCCGTCCTTCCAGCTTCAAGCTTCCCGCTTCTGGCTTATTTCGATTCGTTGAAGACTTCGCGGCCGATCAACATGCGGCGTATCTCGCTGGTGCCGGCGCCGATCTCGTAGAGCTTGGCGTCGCGCAACAGCCGTCCGGTGGGGTATTCGTTGATGTAGCCGTTGCCGCCGAGCAGCTGGATGGCGTCCAGCGCCACCTGGGTGGCCTTCTCGGCGCAGTAGAGGATCACGCCGGCGGCATCCTTGCGCGAGGTGTGGCCGCGGTCGCAGGCGCCGGCCACGGCGTAGAGGTAGGCGCGGCAGGCGTTCAGGGTGGTGAGCATGTCGGCCACCTTGCCCTGCACCAGCTGGAACTCGCCGATGGCCTGGTCGAACTGCTTGCGCTCGTGGATATAGGGCACCACCACGTCCATGGCGGCCTGCATGATGCCGATGGGGCCGGCGGCCAGCACGGTGCGCTCGAAGTCGAGCCCGCTCATCAGCACCCGTGTGCCCTTGTTGACCTCGCCGAGCACGTTCTCGGCCGGCACCTCGCAGCCCTGGAACACCAGCTCGCAGGTGTTGGAGCCGCGCATGCCGAGCTTGTCGAGCTTCTGGGCGGTGGAGAAGCCGGGCATGTCCTTCTCGATGATGAAGGCGGTGATGCCCTTGGAGCCGGCGTCGGGATCGGTCTTGGCGTAGACCACCAGCACGTCGGCGTCGGGGCCGTTGGTGATCCACATCTTGTTGCCGTCGAGGATGAAGCGGTCGCCTTCCTGGCGAGCGCGCAGCTTCATGGAGACCACGTCGGAGCCGGCGCCCGGTTCGGACATGGCCAGCGCGCCCACGTGCTCGCCGCTGATCAGCTTCGGCAGGTACTTCGCCTTCTGCTCGGCATTGCCGTTGAGCTTGAGCTGGTTCACGCACAGGTTGGAGTGGGCGCCGTAGGAGAGCCCCACCGAAGCGCTGGCGCGGGAGATCTCCTCCATGGCGATGCAGTGGGCGAGATAGCCCATGCCGGCGCCGCCGTCCTCGTCGGGCACGGTGATGCCGAGCAGGCCCATGTCGCCGAACTTCCGCCACAGGTCGGCGGGAAACTCGTTGTTCGCGTCGATCTCGGCGGCGCGCGGGGCGATCTCGTCGCGGGCGAAGGCATTGACGTGATCGCGCAGCATGTTGAGCTCGTCGTCGAGGCCGAAGTCGAGGGGCGTGTAGGGGGCGTGCATGGCGGCGATCTCCGTTCTTTGTTTGTTGGTCCCGGGAGCGTTCGAGTGCTCGGCTGTTGTGGTCTAGCCTAGGATTGGTTGACGTTAACGTAAAGTGCAGCTTTTGAGGCCTAGACCAAGGTCGTGCTCGTGCAAGGGTGTGATCGTGAAGCGCCGTGATCGTGAAGGGCCGTGTCTTGAGCATAGAAGCCCGACGGCAGCAGGAAGGGAGGTGAGGTGAACAGGAAGAAGTGAGGCAGCGAGGTGAACCGTGCGGCGCCAGCGGGATGTCGCGGGAGAGGGCCGATTTTTCTCCTCACTCCTTACGCTTCACTCCCTCCGGGCTCCTCGCGCTTTTCCCCTTGCGCCTTCCCCCGTGACTCACGAGACAGGCTGGTGATTGGGCGCCACCAGGCCGTGGCGACGCATGCGGCGATAGACGGTGGGACGCGAGACGCCGAGCTGGCGGGCGACCTGGCTGATGTTCCAGGCCGAGCGCCGAAGCAGCTCGAGCAGTGCCTGCCCGTCCGCCGAGGGGGCGGCGTCGGCCGACGTTGAAGGAGAGGACGAACCGGATGCCGAGCCAAACGACGCCGTTGCCGTGAGGGTGGTGGGCCCGGCGGCGCCCTGGCAGGCCTCGGGCAGATCGTGAAGGGTGATCTCGTCGCCCTCTGCGGTGGCCATGGCGAAGGCCAGCGCGTTTCTGAGCTGGCGGATGTTGCCCGGCCAGTCGTGGGCCAGTAGCGCGCTCATGGCATCGGCGCGCAGGTGATGCGACTGGCCGCGTTCGGCCTGGAGCTCGTCGTGGACGCGGCGGATCACGTAGTGCCGGTCGGCGCGTTCGCGCAGCGCGGGCAGGCGCAGCTCGGCGCCGTTGAGGCGGTAGTAGAGGTCCTCGCGAAAGTCGCCGGCACGGATCAGCTCGGTCACGTCGCGGTGGGTGGCGGTGACCACGCGGATGTCGACCTTCACCGGCGTCTCCGCGCCGAGCGGCATCACCTCGCGCTCGGCCAGCACGCGCAGCAGGCGGGTCTGCAGCGTCAGCGGCATGTCGCCGATCTCGTCGAGGAACAGGGTACCGCCGTCGGCCTGCTGGATCAGCCCGCGCATGCCCTTGGGCCGCCCGCCGGTGAAGGCACCGGGCAGATAGCCGAACAGCTCGCTCTCGATCAGCGCTTCGGGAATGGCGGCGCAGTTCACCGCCACGAAGGGCGCCTGGGCCCGCGGACCGCTGTCGTGCAGGGCGCGGGCCAGCACCTCCTTGCCGGTGCCCGTCTCGCCGCGAATCAGCACGCTCACGGTCTCGTTCCGCAGCCGGCGGGCCAGCTTGAGCAGGCGATGCATCGAGGGATCGTCGGCGGCGAGGCGGTCCAGCGCCGGCACCGAGGTGTCGCGCGGGGCCGCCGTGGCAGTGGCCTTCACCGGGCGGCCGCGCGGCTCGAGCAGGGTGACGAAGCAGGTGGCGTCGTTGGCCCGGGCGCGAAACGCGCGGATCTGATCCTCGCCCGCGGCCGGAATGCCCAGCAGGTCGCCGAGCTCGGCGTCGAACAGTTGGGTGGCGTCGGGCAGGCAGGCCGCCGACCAGGGCGGCCAGCGGCGCAGGTGGGCGTCGATCAGGGCGCGGCCCTCGTGATTGGCGGCGATCAGGCTGCCGTCCTCCTCGATGGCGATCAGTCCGCGGCCGTTGAGGTGCACGAATTCCCGTGCGCTGTCGAAGCGCAGGATCAGGCTGTCCCGGTAGCGGTGCAGGAAGTAGGCGTCCTCGATCATCCGCGCGTGCAGGTTGACCAGCGACAGGGCGAAGGTCTGGCTCTCGTGGGAGCGCGGCGACTGCAGCGCGGAGATGTCCAGCACCGCCATCACCCGGCCCTGGGGGTCGGTGATCGGCGCCGCCGTGCAGGTCAGGTCGATGTGGGTGGCGTCGAAGTGCTCGCCCTGGTGGCAGGTGATGGCCTGGCCGTCGTGCAGGCAGGTGCCCACCGCGCAGGTGCCGGCGTAGCGCTCGTTCCAGTCGGCGCCCAGGTAGAGCCCGGCGCGGCGCAGGGCCCGGTCCTGCTCGGGCTGGCCGCGAAAGGCCACGGTGATGCCGCGCCGGTCGGTGAGCAGCAGCGCGTAGCCGAGCTGGGCGACCTGGCCGTAGAGGCGGTCGACTCCGGCGCGGGCCACGTGCAGCAGCTCGTCCACCGATTCCTGGTGGTCGCGCAGCGCCTGCTGGGTCAGCACGCGCACCGGCCGCGGGTGGCAGGGGTCGAGCCGGTACTCGCCCAGGCAGCGCTGCCAGGAGCGGCGGATGACGTCGCGGTGCTCGGCAGGGCTGGCGTCGTGGCCTTCGCCCAGTCGCATCAGGGTCCGGATATGCTGGCGTTTCTCGGGTTGCAGAGCCAAGGCTGCCTCCGCTCGGGCCGCCTGATGGCGGCTCTTGTGATGTTGTTGTGATGTGTCGATGCGCTCTGTTCAGCCTATGCCGCTGCGCGCGGGCGTCAATCGGCGCGGTCTTCGCCCTTGGTCGGGGGTGACAGGTGTAATGCGGGCTGTCACGGCGTACGGGGTACAGCTGTGACATCGCGCCGTGTGATGGCCTATCGATCCGGCGCGTGATGGGTGGGGTTTTTCTCTTTTTATCAGTGGTTTGCTGTGGATTTCCGACGGTCTGGCACGAATGCTGCCAGTGGCTGGGGGCGTGACCCGATAACGATCACACATCACCAATAACAAGCGGAGATTCGTCATGACCGCACGCACGCCCACTCAGATCGCCCGGCAATGGCTCGATGACTTCGATGCCGCCCTGACGCAACGCGATATCGCGCGGGTCCTCTCGCTGTTCGGCGAGGAGTGCTACTGGCGCGACATGATCGCCTTCACCTGGAACCTCAAGACGCTGGAAGGCCCGGACGAGATTCAGTCGATGCTCGATGCGACGCTGGGCCGCGTCGCGCCCTCGAACTGGCAGCTGGACGGCGAGGCCAGCGAGGCCAGCGAGGCCGGTGGCGTCGTCGAGGCCTGGTTCACCTTCGACACCGCCGAGGCCCGCGGCAAGGGCCTGCTGCGCCTGAAGGACGGCCGCTGCTGGACGCTGCTGACCGTCATGCGCGAGCTCAGGGATTTTCCCGAGCCCAGCGGTCTTCAGCGTCCCATGGGCGCCGAGCATGGCGCCAACAAGGCGCGCGAGACCTGGCTGGAGGCCCGCCAGCGCGAGGAGGCCGAGCTCGGCTACCAGCGTCAGCCCTACTGCGTGATCATCGGCGGCGGTCAGGGTGGCATCGGCCTGGCGGCGCGCCTGCGGCAGATGAACGTGCCGACCATCGTGATCGAGAAGAACCCGCGGGCGGGGGACTCCTGGCGCAACCGCTACAAGTCGCTGTGCCTGCACGACCCGGTGTGGTACGACCACATGCCCTACATTCCCTTCCCGGACAACTGGCCGGTGTTCGCGCCCAAGGACAAGGTCGGCGACTGGCTGGAGATGTACACCAAGGTCATGGAGCTCAACTACTGGAGCTCCACCGAGTGCGAGAGCGCGCGCTTCGACGAGGCCAGCGGCGAGTGGGTGGTCGAGGTCAATCGCGACGGCGAGCGCGTGACCCTGCGGCCGAAGCAGCTGGTGCTGGCCACCGGCATGTCGGGGATGCCCAACGTGCCGCAGTTCCCCGGTGCCGAGACCTTCGAGGGCGAGCAGCAGCACTCCAGCCAGCACCCGGGGCCGGATGCCTATCGCGGCAAGAAGGTCGTGGTGGTGGGCTCCAACAACTCCGCCCATGACATCTGCGCGGCGCTGTGGGAGCACGACGCCGACGTGACCATGCTGCAGCGCTCCTCCACCCACGTGGTGAAGTCCGACTCGCTGATGGAGGAGGCGCTGGGGCCGCTCTACTCCGAGCAGGCGCTGCAGAACGGCATCGATCATCACAAGGCCGACCTGATCTTCGCCTCGATCCCCTACAAGGTGCTGCCGGACTTCCAGCGCCCGGCCTTCGACGCCATCCGAGAGCGCGACGCCGACTTCTATCGCCGTCTCGAGGCGGCCGGCTTCCTCCTCGACTTCGGCGCCGACGACTCCGGCCTGTTCCTGAAGTACCTGCGTCGCGGCTCCGGCTACTACATCGACGTGGGCGCCTGCGATCTGGTGGCCAACGGCGACATCAAGCTGCGCAGCGGTGTGAGCATCGAACGCATCAACCCGCACTCGGTGACCCTGACCGACGGCTCGGAGCTGCCCGCGGACCTGATCGTCTATGCCACCGGCTACGGCTCGATGAACGGCTGGGCGGCGCGGATCATCTCCCAGGAGGTCGCCGACAAGGTCGGCAAGTGCTGGGGGCTGGGCTCCGACACGCCCAAGGACCCGGGGCCCTGGGAGGGCGAGCTGCGCAACATGTGGAAGCCGACCCAGCAGCAGGCGCTGTGGTTCCATGGCGGCAACCTGCACCAGTCCCGCCACTACTCCCAGTACCTGGCGCTGCAGCTCAAGGCCCGGCTGGAGGGCATTCCCACGCCCGTATATGGCCTGCAGGACGTTCACCACCTGAGCTGAACGTCGGCACAGGGTCTCCGCGCCCTCCCGATTCCGGGAGGGCGCGTTCGCGTGTCACAGGGCTGGCGCCGAAGGATCGATCGCGGCGCCTGCTCATATAACGCGCGCCTGCTAGAACTAAGAAACGAGCCCCGCGATGCCGACGGGGGGCGATAGGGATGGTCTCCTGCCGACATGCGGTTTCCGTTCTTCAGTCGTGCCGCCCGGCACGTATGGGAGACCATCATGAGCACGCCTTCCGCTTCTCCATCCTCCCCATCTCCACCATCGAGAGGAGTGTCCTCGACCAGCGACTACGTGGCCTTCTGGAACGACACCCTGGCCGACAAGTTCAACCGCTTCCAGACCATCCTGATGAACGGCCTCAGCTATCACAGCCGCGTGGCCCTGGAGGAACTCGAGGTGGCACCCGGCTCGCGCATTCTCGACGTGGGCTGCGGCTGGGGCGATACCGCCATTCAGCTGGCGCGGATGACCGGCCCCGAGGGCGAGGTGCTGGGCATCGACTGCGTCGACGCCTTCCTCGATGACGCTCGACGGCGCGCCGAGGAAGCCGGCGTGCGCAACGTGCGCTTCGAGGCCGCCGACGTCGAGCGCTTTCCCTTCTCGCCGACGTTCGACCTGTGCTTCTCGCGCTTCGGCATGATGTTCTTCGAGCATCCGGTGCCCGCCATGCGCAACGTCTTCCAGGCCCTCAAGCCCGGTGGGGAGCTGATGTTCATCGTCTGGCGCGACATCGCCGACAACCCCTGGCTGGGGCTGCCCAGAGACGTGGTGCTCGACTTCCTGCCGCCGCCCGGAGAGAACGCCCGCAGCTGCGGCCCCGGTCCCTTCTCGATGGCCGACCCCGAGACGGTGCGCGCTCAGCTGGAGATCGCCGGCTTCGAGGACATCGGCTTCGACCGCAACGACGGTCCGGTCGAGGTGGGCGACTCGGTGGAGGATGCACTGCGCTTCCAGCTGGCGCTGGGGCCGGCAGGGGAGGTGTTCCGCGAGGCCGGCGACGAGGCCGAACGGCAGCGCCCCGAGATCGAGGCGGCGCTGCGCAAGGCGCTGACGCCCTTCGAGCAGGGCGGCAAGATCGTGATGGGCTCGAGCTCCTGGACGATCGTCGCCCGCAAGCCTCGATCCTGATCCTGCCTGCGATGCGACGACGCGCCAATCCGGTGTGATGCGAGAGGCACGGGCTATCCCCGTGCCTCTTCGCCTTGTGTCCGCTCTGCCGGATTCTCGCCGCCGTTAGTGCAAATCTTTCAATGTTTTCGAAAATATAATTCGAATTAAGCCGCTTTTGTTCGTAATAGTAGGACTGTAAGCTAGCTAACAAGTTGCAAGGCACCGAAAGATTGACACGAACCCAACGTCCACAGGAGCCCCATCATGAACACCAAGCTGACCCTTTCCGCGCTGCTGATCGCCGCTCTGCCGCTGGCCGCCCAGGCCGATGACAACGCCACCCAGCGCGCCCTGGAGCTGAACCAGCAGCCGATTGCCGCCCCGAGCCATCAGGCGCCGTCGGTCCAGTTCGATGCCAGCCAGATCAGCGGCGATAGCCAGGCCATGAGCCAGGCCCGAGCCGATCAGCTGAGCCACAGCCGCAGCGTCAAGACCGACGTCCCGCTCTCCGGCGACCCGCTGGCACCGGCCAAGCTTGCCACCACTTAAGCGTGCGACAACCCGAGCCGGCCGCCGGCGGAGATCCCGCCAGGCACCGACCTGACCGTCACACACAGATGCCTTTCACGCTTCTAAGGAGATCCTCATGAACACCAAGCTGACCCTTTCCGCGCTGCTGATCGCCGCGCTTCCGCTGGCCGCCCAGGCCGATGACAATGCCGCCCAGCGCGCCCTGGAGCTGAACCAGCAGCCGGTTGCCGCCCCGAGCCATCAGGCGCCGACCGCCCGGTTCGATGCCAGCCAGATCAGCGGCGGCAGCCAGGCCATGAAAGAGGCCCGCGCCGATCAGCTGAGCCACAGCCGCAGCGTCAAGACCGACGTCTCGGTCTCCGGCGACCCGCTGGCGCCGGCCAAGCTCGCGACCACCTGAGCCGGCCACCAGCGAAGGACCGCTCGACTCGAGCCGGAACGAACAAGGCCCCGCCAAGCGGGGCCTCGTTCGTTGCTGGGCGATTGTGTGGGGTCGGTTGTCACTTGCCGCGCATCACCCGCACGATGTCGCCCACCGTGGCCAGGGCGATCTCCGCCGGTGTCTTGCTGCCGAGATCCAGACCGATCGGCATATGGATGCGTTCCAGGGCCGCCTCGTCGAGGCCGCCGCTGCGCCTGAGGCGCTCGGCCCGCTTCTCCGAGGTGCGCCGGGAGCCCATCACGCCGATGTAGAAGGCCTTACCGCGCACGGCCTCGAGCATGGTCAGGTCGTCCAGACGCGGGTCGTGGGTGGCGGCGACCACCGCCGTCATGCGGTGGGCGCCCTCGCGGCGCAGGAACTCGCTCGGCAGCTCGCGGTGGCTGCGGGCGTCGCCGAGCTCGACGCCTTCCCAGGCCTCGGGGCGCGGATCGCACACCACCACCTCGAAGCCCAGCGCCAGGCCGAACTGCACGCAGAACTGGCTGACCGGCGAGAGGCCGGCGACCAGCAGCCGCGCGGCGGGACCGACATGGATGCGTACTGCCTCCTCGTCGCGTGCCACGCCAGGTCCCATGGTCGCCGCGACCTGCCAATGGCTCTCGCCGTCGGCGAGGGCCACCCGGCGTTCCAGCAGCTGGCCGCCCTGCAGCGCCTCGGCGTAGGCGTCGAGCTCGTCGGCTACCGTCACCGCAGCGGCGGTAGCCGGCCAGTGCTCGATCAGCACCTCGAGCCGCCCCTCGCAGGGCAGGCTCACCCGGCTGCCGTGCAGCGCATCGTGGCCGTTACCGTAGGCGATGACCTGGGCCGGCGCGCGAAAGTCGCCGGCCGCAAGCCGTTCCAGGAAGTCCTCCTCCACGCAGCCGCCGGACAGCGAGCCCAGATGACGGCCGTCGCCCCGGGAGACCAGCAGGGCGCCCGGTTCGCGCGGCGCCGAGCCGAAGGTCGAGAGCACCGTGCACCACCACAGATCATGGCCCTCGGCGTGCCAGCGCTTCGCGGCCTCGACCACCTCCACGTCCAGTGCGCGCATGGTCAGCCCTTCAGCTGGTCGGCGATCGGCAGCCGGCGAATGCGCTGGCCGGTGGCGGCGAAGATGGCGTTGGTCACCGCCGGGGCGAGCGGCGGCACGCCGGGTTCGCCGACGCCGGTGGGCGCCTCGGCGGACGGCAAGATATGCACCTCGATCTCTGGCATCTCGTTCAAGCGCAGCACCTGGAAGTCATGGAAGTTCGACTGCTGCACCTGGCCGTCGTCGAGGGTCAGCTCGCTGTGCAGCGCCGCCGCCAGGGCGAAGCCGATGCCGCCTTCCATCTGCGCCCGGACCATGTCCGGATTGACCGCCAGCCCGCAGTCCACCGCGCAGACGACGCGGTCGACCTTGAGCTGGCCGTCGGCGTCGACCGTGACCTCGGCGACCTGGGCGACGTAGCTGCCGAACGACTCGTGGACGGCGATGCCGCGGCCGCGTTTCACGCCCTCGGCGCCGCCTTCCAGCGGCGTCGACCAGCCGGCCTTCTCGGCGGCCAGGTCGAGCACGCCCTGCCAGCGCGGGCGCTCACCGAGCCGCTCGCGGCGATACTGGTAAGGGTCCTGGCCCGCTGCCGCGGCGGCCTCGTCGATCAGGCTCTCGGTGGAAAAGCCGGTATGGGTGTGGCCCACGGAGCGCCACCATTGCACCGGCACGCCGATATCGCTTGGCGTGTGCAGCTCGACGTTGAGCGAGGGCACGCCGTAGGCCAGCTCGGCGACGCCTTCTACGGAGGTAGGGTCGATGCCGTCCTTGACCATCATCGATTCCATCGGCGTGCCGGTCATGATCGACTGGCCGACCAGGCGCTGGTGCCAGGCGGTCAGGTTGCCGTCGGCGTCCAGGGCGAGGCGGGCGCGATGATAGTTGAACGGGCGATAGTAGCCGCCGCGGGTGTCGTCCTCGCGGGTCCAGACCATCTTGATCGGTACCGCCTGGCCCTGTTCGCGGGCGGCCTTGGCGATCGCGGCGGCCTCCAGCACGTAGTCGCTGACCGGGTTGGCGCGGCGGCCGAAGCTGCCGCCGGCGAACAGCTGCTGGATGCGCACCTGCTCCGGCGCCAGGCCGAGCAGCTCGGCGACCTGCTTCTGGTCCATGGTCTGCCACTGCTCGCCGTTGAGGATGTTGCAGTGATCGTCCTTGAGATCGACCACGCAGTTGAGCGGCTCCATGGCGGCGTGGGCCAGATAGGGCACCACGTAGTCGGCCTCGATCACCTGGGCGGCGTCGTCCAGCGCTGCGGCGGCGTCGCCGCGGTCGGTGACCGTGTCGCCGGGCTGGCCGGCGCGCTCGCGGTAGTCGGCCTCCAGTGCCTCGCTGCCCATGGTGAAGGCCTGGCTGTCGTCCCACTCGAGGCTCAGGGCGTCGCGGCCCTTGATGGCGGCCCAGGTGTTGGTGGCCAGTACCGCGACCAGGTCGCCGTCGCGGGTCGGGGAGGAGAAGCGCACGCTGGCCACCACGCCCGGCACCTTGAGCGTCTCGGCGTCGTCGACGCCGGTCAGCCGGCTGCCGAAGCGGGTCGGATGCGCGGGCACGGCGATCAGCATGCCGTCGAGCTGCACGTCCTGGGTGAAGCGGGCGCTGCCGTCGGTCTTGGCCGGGCCGTCCTGGCGCATCAGCTGCTGCTTGCCGATCAGCGTGAACTGTTCGGGCGACTTCAGCGTGACCTCGTCGGGCACCGGCTGGTCGGCGGCGGCCTCGGCCAGCTCGCCGAAGCCGAGCTCGCGCCCGGAGGCCTGGTGGATGACCTTGCCCTGATGGACGCTGAGGCTGTCCGGCGAGACCTCGAGATGCTCGGCGGCGGCGGCCACCAGCATGGCGCGGGCCTTGGCGCCGGCCTGGCGCATCTGCTCGAAGGAGTTGGCAATGGAGGTACTGCCGCCGGTGCCCTGGATGCCGAACGCCAGGTTCTGGTAGCGCTGGGTGTCGGCCGGAGCGCCCTCGACGCGTACCGACGCCCAGTCGGCGTCGAGTTCCTCGGCGACCAGGGTGGCGAGCCCGGTGTAGGTGCCCTGGCCCATCTCGATGTGCTTGGCGATCACCACCACCTCGCCGTCCGGCGTCACGCGCACGAAGGCGTTGGGGGCGAACTCGCCCTGCTCTCCCGTTTGGCCGGCGGCTCGGGCCTGGCCGTCACGGCCCAGCAGCGGGGCGATGTAGAGGCCCAGGGCGAGGCCGGAGGCGCCCTTCATGAAGCCGCGGCGGCTGACGTTGATCGTGGCGAAAGCGGCCGCGGCGCGGGACTGGGCGTGCTGTTTCAAGACGTGCATCAGGACACCTCCTGACCGAGAGAGGTCGCGGCCTCGTGGATGGCGGCGCGAATGCGGACATAGGTGGCGCAGCGGCAGAGGTTGCCGCTCATGGCGCCGTCGATGGCGCTGTCGTCCGGCTCGGGATTGCCCTGCAGCAGGGCGGTGGCCGACATGATCTGGCCGGACTGGCAGTAGCCGCACTGGACCACGTCGAGCTCGCGCCAGGCCTTCTGCACGCGGGCCCCGGTCGGATCGTCGCCGATGGCCTCGATGGTGGTGATCTCGCGATCGCCCACCGCGGCGATCGGCGTGATGCAGCTGCGGGTGGCCTGGCCGTCCAGGTGCACGGTGCAGGCGCCGCACAGGCCGCGCCCGCAGCCGTACTTGGTGCCGGTGAAGCCGACGAGATCGCGGATCGCCCACAGCAGGGGCATGTCGTCCGGGGCGTCCACCTCGTGGGTCTGCCCGTTGATGGTCAGGGTCGTCACGGTCGTTCTCCTCTTGTCGTTCTTGGGTGGCGCATGCTTCGTTCGATCAGTCTAGACGCCGTCCCCGCGCCACAGGGTGGCGAGGTCGTCGGCCACGTCGATATCGAGATGGATGCCGGGATCGTCGATCTCGAGCTCGTGGCAGCGAGCGCGATGGCGGGCGACGACGCGGCGCGCGCCTTCGTCGCCGTCGAGGTCGGCAAGCTCTGCCCAGACGTCACGGCCGAACAGCACCGGATGGCCCGGACGGCCGGCATGGAGAGGGCGGACGATGCGCTCGGGCGCAGCCGCGTCGCACAGCCGCACGAGGGTGTCGGGGGCGATGCCGGGCATGTCGCCGAGCAGCACCGCCGCCGCTTGCGCCCGGGACAGGCTCGGGTCGGTGCCCAGCGCGGTAAAGGCGTCGGCCAGGCTGGCGCCGAGCCCGGCCGCGGCGCGGGGCGCGCGCAGGATCGGCGCGTCGGCGGGCAGGCCCAGCGCGACGGGGTCGTCGTCGTCGCGCAGCACCACCCGCACACGCGCAAAGGCCGCCGACGCCATGATGAGCGTGGCGGCCAGCAGCGTCCGGCCCGATGGCAGCCGGGCCAGACGCTTGTCCTTGGGGCCGAAGCGCCGCGAGGCGCCGGCGGCCAGGATCACCGCCACCGGCGCCTGGCTCACAGCTGGACCAGCATCTTGCCGCGGTTGGCACCTTCGAACAGCTTGAGGAAGGCGTCCGGCGTCTGCTCCAGGCCTTCCACCACGGTCTCCTCGTAGTCGAGCTCGCCGGCGGCCACCTGGGGGCCGACTTCCTCGAGGAACGTCGGGTAATGGGCCCAGTGGTCGAAGACAATGAAGCCTTCCATGCGCGCGCGACGGATCAGCACCATCGCCAGGTTGCTGGGGCCGGGGCTCGGCGTGGCCTCGTTGTAGCCGGCGATCAGCCCGCATACCGCGATGCGCGCGCCGACCCGCAAGGTATTGAGTGCCGCCTCGAGGCACACGCCGCCGACGTTCTCGTAGTAGACGTCGAAGCCCTCGGGGCAGGCCTCGTTGAGCGCCGCGGTGAGCTGGGCGGCGTCGCGGCCCTTGTAGCTGACCGCCTTGATGCCTCGGGACTCGAGCCAGTCGAGCTTGTCCTGGGAGCCGGCGATGCCGACCACGGTGCCGCCCCTGGCCTTGGCCAGCTGCACGGCCAGCGAGCCCACCGCGCCGGCGGCGCCGCTGACCAGCACATTGTCGCCTTCCTTCATCTCGGCGATGCGGTTCAGGCCGGCCCAGGCGGTCATGCCGGGCATGCCCAGCACGCCCAGGTAGGCCTGTTCCGGCACGTCGAAGGCGGGCAGGCGCTCACACCGGTCGGCGGGCAGCTGGGCGATGTCGCGCCAGCCGCCCATGTGGCGGATCTTGGTGCCTTCCGGGAAGGCCTCGGCACGGGACTCGATGACCTCGCCGATGGCCGCGCCTTCCAGCGGGGCGCCCAGCGTGAAGGGCTCGATATAGGTGGTCACGCCGGTCATGCGGCCGCGCATGTAGGGGTCTACCGAGAGCCAGGTATTGCGCACTCGGACCTCGCCTTCTGCCAGCGCCGGCAGTTCGGCGGTTTCCAGCTCGAACAGTTCGCGCGCCGGGGTACCTTCGGGGTGGGCGTGGAGGGTGAAGTAGCGTGACTGCATGTCGTGCTCTCCTGAGGATGACGAGATTGATTCGGTCTCAGCCTACGCCACGACGACGCCGGCCGCCCACAGGGGCGGCCGGCGGTCGGGGCGCTCGAGGCATCAGTCCTTGAGCGAGGCCATGTCGATGACGAAGCGGTAGCGCACGTCACCCTTCTGCATGCGCTCGAAGGCGGTGTTGATGTCCTGCATGTCGATCATCTCGACCTCGCAGCGGATGTCGTGCTCGGCGCAGAAGTCGAGCAGCTCCTGGGTCTCCTCGATGCCGCCGATCAGCGAGCCGGCCAGCACGCGGCGCTTGAACACCAGGTTGAAGCCCTCGATCGCCGGCTCGATGGGCTCGAGCAGGCCGACCAGGATGTGAGTGCCGTCGTACTTCAGGGCGCCGAGGTACGGGTTGATATCGTGCTGAACCGGCACGGTGTCGAGCATGAAGTCGTAGGTCTCGGCGACCGCGGCCATCTGCTCCTCGTCGGTGGAAACGACCACGTGATGGGCGCCGTGGCGACGGGCCTCCTCGATCTTGGCCTCGGAGCGGGTGAACACGGTGACTTCGGCGCCCAGCGCCTTGGCCAGCTTGACGCCCATGTGGCCGAGGCCGCCCATGCCGATCACGCCGACCTTGTGGCCCGGCTTGACGCCGTAATGCTTGAGCGGCGAGTAGGTGGTGATGCCGGCGCACAGGATCGGCGCGGCGGAGGCCAGGTCGATACCATCGGGCATGCGCAGCACGAAGTGCTCGCTGACCACGATCTGGTCGGAGTAGCCGCCCTGGGTCAGGATGCCGTCCTGACGGTCGTCGCCGCCGTAGGTCATGGTGAAGCCTTCGAGGCAGTACTGCTCGACGCCGTCCTTGCAGGGCTGGCAGTGGCGGCAGGAATCGACCATGCAGCCCACGCCGACGATATCGCCGACCTGAAACTTGCTGACCTCGTCGCCCACGGCGGTGACGCGACCGACGATCTCGTGGCCGGGCACCACGGGATAGCGGCTCATGCCCCAGTCGTCGCGCGCGAAGTGCAGGTCGCTGTGGCAGACGCCGCTGTAGAGGATCTCGATGGCGACGTCATCCGGGCGCGGCTGACGACGCTCGAAGGTGAACGGCGCCAGGGGCTTGTCGGCGGAAAAGGCAGCGTACGCTTTGGTCTCGCTCATGGGAGTCCTCCTTGCGGAATATGGGGCCGGGCGCCTCGGGCGCTCCGGTGAATCGCCCAGGCATTATGGCGGGGCAGCGGCGATGCTGGGGCGACGTTCCTCCGATATTTTTGCCAATTCCTGCGAGAAGGGGCGACCGGCTATCGCCAGAGTCGGTAAAATTGTCACGATTATCTGTCGAGCCTCGCCTGTCGTCCCCGTTCACGCCAAGGAGCCCAACGTCCGTGACCGAGCCGAGAACCTGCCCCCTGATCGAGCTTATCGCCCCATTGGTCGAGCGTGACGGCTACACCGCCACGCGGCTGCCGGAGGTGACGCTGATGGCGTCGCGCCGGCCTGTGCCGCGCACGCCGCTGATCTACGACCCCAGCCTGATCATCGTCGCCCAGGGCTACAAGATAGGTCATCTCGGCGACCGCGAGATCCACTACGGCCCCGGCCAGTACCTGGTGCAGACGTTGCCGCTGCCCTTCGAATGCGAGACCCAAGCCTCGCTGGAGGCGCCGTTGCTGGGCGTGTCGATCCGCCTCGATCCGGCGCTGCTCGGCGAGCTGGTGGCGGCGATGGGGGAGGCCGGACAGGGCGACATGCCGGAGGCGGCCCCGGTGCCCATGGATTCGGTGTCGATGACCGACGGTATGCAGGGGGCGGTCGAGCGGCTGCTGCGGACCCTGCACGATCCCGCCGAGGCCACCGCCATGGGGTCGCAGCGGGTGCGCGACGTGGTGTTCGAGGCGCTGCGCGGCCGCCAGGGCGGCGCGCTGCGGGCGCTGGTGCACCATCACGGGCACTACTCGCGGATCGTTCAGGTGCTGTCGTGGCTGCACGCCCACTTCGCCGAGGAGGTCTCGGTGGAGGAACTGGCGCGTCAGGCCAGCATGAGCCCCTCGACCTTCCACCAGCACTTCAAGCAGGTCACCCAGGCCTCGCCGCTGCAGTACCTGAAGCGGCTGCGGCTGATCAAGGCCCAGCAGCTGCTGATTCAGGAGGCCGGCAACGTCAACCAGGCCGCCGAGGCGGTGGGCTATCGCAGCGTCTCCCAGTTCAGCCGCGACTATAAGCGCTGCTTCGGCATCTCGCCGCTGAAGCATCGGCAGGAGGAGCGGGCGCTGCAGGCGTCGTGAGGGTGTGTGCCGGCATGGCAGCTCGAGCTGAGGATAGGGTGCTGGTGGTCATACCCGCTGGATGTCGATGACGTAGCCGATGATCGGGTAGCCGGCCTTGTTGGCGGCTTTCTCGGCTTCCATCTGGGCCTCGAGCTTGGAGATGCTGGTGGAGCGGTGCTCGAAGACGGTGTCGAGCTCCAGCTGCTTGGTGCGCACGGCCAGCTTGACGATATGGCCGGTCCTGATCTCGCTGGCGGATGCCTGGGGGGGCTGGGGCTTCTTGGGGGCGGGACGGTTCTTCGGCTTGGTGGCCTGGCTGTCTGCCTCCAGGAAGGCGTCGATCTCCTGGTTGATGGACTTCTCGAAATCTTCCAGATCGTCTGTGCTCATCGGGTTCCTTTGTTGTCGCGTAGCGGGAACGCTGATTCTGCTATATCGGGTCGGGATTGGCCATCGGCCTGGCCGGGGCCGCCAGCGCTTCGTCGGTGAGCCCGTGGTCCAGGCGGGGCGGCCACGGCGCGGCCCGAGCCATGTCGGGGCACGGTGGCGCGGCGCCGGCGGAAAGGCGGCGTGTCAGCCGCGGGAGGCCAGGCGGCTCAGGTCGGCGACGATGTTGTCCAGCGGGTCGCTGTCGCGCAGCAGCAGCTGGGCATCGCCCTGCGGATCGAAGGCGAAGACGGCGCTCGAGTGGGTGACGTCGTAGCCGCCGTTGGCGTCCTTCTCGCCGTAGGAATAGGTGATGCGATAGCGGTTGGTCAGGGTGTCGATCTGATCGGTCGTACCGGTCAGGCCGATGAACCGGGGCCCGAAGGCGTCGGCGTACTGTCCCATGACCTCGGGCGTGTCGCGGGCCGGATCGACCGAGACGAACAGCACCTGGACGTCGTCGCGGACCTCGTCGTCGAGCTGATGGGTGGCGGCCGAGAGCCGAGCCAGCGTCGTCGGGCAGACGTCCGGGCAGTGGGTATAGCCGAAGTAGAGCAGCGTGGTCTTGCCGAGGTAATCCTCGGCATGCACCGTCTCACCGTTCGCGTCGATCAGGGTGAAATCGAGCGCCGGCATGATCTCTGAGATGTCGGTGGTGCGCCAGTTCTGATCGCTGCAGCCGGCCAGCGTCAGGGCGGCCAGCAGCGGCAGGACGGTTCTCATGGAAGCTCTCACTCGATTTCTCACACGAACGTTCCCTACAGGGTGGCGGGGGAGACCACGTCGAAGGTCACGGGCAGCGCCGGGGCGTCGGCGAACGTCAGGGTGACCTCGACCTTGTCGCCCACGGCGAGCGGCTGGGTGCGCTTCATGAACATCAGATGGTAGCCCTTGGGCGCGAAGGCCAGGGTGTTACCCGGAGCGATGTCGAGCGAGGAGACCGCGTGCATGCTGGACATGCCGTCCTCGCTGACCGTCATGTGCAGCATCACGCTGCCATAGGCCTCGCTGTCGGCGCCGGTCAGGGTGACGGTGTGGTCGCCGGCGTTGTGCAGCCGGAAATAGCCGGCGGCCGGCAGGTCGCCCGGCATCAGCCGCAGGCGCGCGTCCGAGACGTCCAGGTCGCCGGCCTGTGCGCTGCCGGTGGCGATCATGGTGGCCAGCAGCCCCCAGGCCAGGCGGCGGGCAATGCGGCTCAGGCGGTCGGGATGTCGTGTGCTCGTCATGCGAAACTCCGTGCGAAGCGCGCCGTCGGTCAGCAGACCGCCGACAGGTTGCAGTGCGACTGGTAGCGGCGCGAGGTGATGTCCAGGGTCAGTCGATGGCCGACGGTGTCGTAGAAGAAGGAGGCGTAGCCGTCCTCGGCGTCGTCCGTGCGGTAGAGGCCGCACACGCCGTAGCCGTACTGGACTTCCTGCAGGTGCTTGAGCTCGATCTTGCCGCTGGTGTCGAGCTCGGCCGCCAGGGCCCGGCGGATCTCGTCGTCGCGGCCGCGATCGGACAGCGCTTCGCCGCCGAAGATGAAGGCGGCCAGGGCCAGGATCGCGACCACTGGAATGGCCAGCAGGAAGAGGAAGGGGCGCTTGTGAGTCATGCGAGCGATTCTATGTTGCCCCCGAGGGGCGGACAAGCCGCGTCGGATGGCGGGAGCCGCGGCATTTGGCCGCGGGGGCTGGCGCGTCGCCAGCGGGCCGCGTCAGGCCTGACGCTGGTCGCCGTCGTCGTCCGCCTCGGGATAGGCGAGCGGCGAGAAGGTGTCGTCGAAGACGGCGTCCAGATCGAAGGTGGAGCGTTGGCCGATGGCGTCGAAGTGTTCCTCGAGCCAGCGGTCGGCCCAGGCGCGGCCCTGGTCGTGCAGCCGCGAGATGAACTCCCATTCGGCGTTCATCTTGCTCGAGGCGCTGAGCTCCTGGACGTCCTGCTCGGCGTGGATCAGGTGCAGGCGCATGGCACGCACGCGCTCGAGCTCCAGGCCCTCGACCTCGATCAGACGCTGGAGCAGCTGGATGCTGCGCAGTTCCTTGACCAGGCTCGAGTTGAAGGTGATCTCGTTGACCCGGTTGATGATCTCGCGGGCGCTGTCGGGCAGCTTGCGGCGCACCAGTGGGTTGACCTGGACCACGACGAGGTCGCTGCAGCCGCGGCTGTCGACCAGCGGATAGAGCGCCGGGTTGCCGCTGAAGCCGCCATCCCAGTAGGCCTCGCCGGCGATTTCCACGGCGGGAAACAGCGTGGGCAGGCAGGCCGAGGCCATCAGCGCGTCCAGCGTGAGGTGGGGCTGGCGGAAGATCGTCGCCCGGCCAGTGCGCACGTTGGTGGCGTTGACGAAGACCTTGACCTGGCCGCAGGCGTTGACCCGCTCGAAGTCGACCTGCTCCTCGACCAGGTCGCGCAGCGGGTTGATGCCGAGCGGGTTGAGCCGTGCCGGATCGACCAGCCGGGTCAGCCCCTCCATGAACAGGTAGCCCGGCGAGTGATCGAGACTGTCGTTGCCCACCAGCCGGTCCCAGAAGGTGCGGCGCAGTGGCGAGAATCGTGACAGGCGGCTGACCGCCTGCCAGAAGTCGCGTAGTGCCTCGCGGGCGCCGTCGCGGCCGTTGCGGTGCAGGCCGTCGGCGAGCATCACGGCGTTCATGGCCCCGGCGCTGGTGCCGCTGATGGCATCGATCTCGAGGCGCTCGTCCTCCAGCAGGCGGTCGAGCACGCCCCAGGTCAGGGCCCCATGGGAGCCGCCGCCCTGCAGGGCCAGGTCGATGCGCTTGCGTGTCGTCGGGGTGGCGTTCGCCATGTCTGTCGCCTCCGCTCTCGCTCAACGATGTTGCGGCGCAGTATAGGCGGCCACGGCGTTGACTGCCGGCGGAGCGTCGTCGCGGTGGCGGCTACGTCGCCCGGCGGGCCGTTCGGGCCTTGAGACGCGGCAGCAGGCGCTGTTTCCACAGCCGCTGCAGAGCGCGGATCCAGCGCGGCTTGCGTCCCAGGCGCTGCTCTTCCTCGGTCAGCGGCTGCCCGGTCAGCCGCTGCTTCAGCTTGAGCACGCTGGAGAGATCGCTGCGGCGCATCGGCCGCAGCAGGAAGCGCAGTGCCCGGCCGCCCGGCAGGCGCAGGGCCGAGGCGAAATCGATCAGCACCACGCGTCCGCGGGTGACGATGATGTTGGAGCCGCGCACGTCGTTGTGGACGATCGAGGCGGCGTGCAGCGACGTCAGCGCCGCCATCAGCTGGCCGAACTCGAGCGGGACGCCGGCGCTCATGGCGTCGCTGAGCATCTCGCCGGGCACGTATTCCATCAGCAGGGTCAGCTTGCCGAGATGGCCGACCAGCCTGGGGGAGTGGGGCCAGTCGCGCAGACGTTCCAGCATGCGCGATTCGCGGCGCAACAGCAGGCGCGCGGGCAGGGCCAGCCAGGTGCCGGCATAGCGCCGGTAATCCTTGAGTACCACCGGCTGGCCCTCATGGGCGGTCAGCACCACGTCGGCCTTGAGCAGCCCTTCACCGCGCTGCAGTAGGCGTGGGGCGTCGGGAGGCGGCGTAGGGAGCGTCGCCGGCTGATACAGGGAGTCGAGATCGGAGAAAGCGCCCATGAGGCTGGCCTTAACGTTTCTATTAAACTAATTAGATAACTAATGTTAAGTTTATGATAAGAAAACGCCGTTTGCCAAGGCGTGATGTCGCACCCCGTCGACAGAAAGGCGGCGTGACAGCGACAGCAAAGGAGAGACACCGGCAAGGGCGGGAAGGGGCCAGGTCTGAGTGGCTGGGGCAAAACGACCGAGCCCATCGGCCAGGCGGCGCGATGGGCTCGGAAACGTGCCGGTGGCGCCGCGGGTCCCGGAGAACCGCGGCGCCACGTCGTCAGGGGAGCGTCAGCTCTGCAGCGCCGTCGCCTGGCGGCCGTCCTGGCGGCGGCTGCGTACCACGAGGTAGCCCACGGCGCCGGCGATGACCAGCATGCCGCCGCAGCCGATGGCCAGGGCGTAGGCGCCGGTGACCGCGGACTCGGCGATGCCGAAGCGCCCGGCCAGCTCGTCCAGGGTGTCGGCGTACTGGCGCCACAGGAAGGCGCCGACGCCGACGCCCGCCAGCATGGTGAACACGGCGACGCCGCGGGAGCCGGCGGTCCAGCCGGCGGGCTCGTGCTCGTCGGCGCGATGCAGGAAGGCCCGATAGTCGCGTTCGGCCTGGCTGACGCGGGTCAGCGACGAGGCCACGGTGATCGCCACCAGCGCCATCAGGGTGCTGAGCAGCACGGGGTGCAGGTAGGTCGGCAGTTCGAGCCACTCGGCCTGGACCATCAGCGACAGGATGAGATTGCCGACGAAGCCCACCGTCAGGCCCCAGCCGGCGCCGGCGGCGGTGATCCGGCGGCTCCAGATGCTCATCAGCGCCACCGGGCCCCAGGAAGAGGCGAACAGGGTGGCGGCGAACCACACCACGGCCATCACCGCCGGCGGCTGGAACAGCGCCAGGATCAGGGCGATCAGGCCGGCGCCCAGCACCGCGAACCGGCTGGTACGCATGGCCGCGGCCTCGCTGCTGTTGGCCGGCATGATGTCGTTGGAGATGCTGAAGCCGATGATCGACAGGAAGGTCGAGCAGGAGGACAGGCCGGCGGCGAAGACGCCGGTCAGGATCACCACGCCGAGCCAGGTCGGCAGCACGTTGAGCGCCGCCCACACCATGGCGCGTTCGCCGTTCAGGGTCGGGTCGTAGAGGTTGATCGCCGCGCCGGTCATCATCATCAGGGCGTAGAACACCGCCAGCGACACCGCGGTGAGCATGGCCGAGCGCATCACCACGTGCTCGTTGCGCGCCATCAGGTAGCGGCTGGACTGCCAGGGGCTCGCCGCCAGCACGGCGGCCCATACCAGACCCAGGGTCAGGCCCCAGGTCAGCGCCTCGCCCGGGGTGGCGAAGGTCGCGTCGTCGCCCTGCAGCATGCCGTGCCACAGCGCGATGCCGGGCTTGTCGCCCTGGGCCAGCAGCCCCTCGACCACGCCGTGCCAGCCGCCCAGGTCCTGGATGATGTAGAGCGAGCCGCCCAGCGCCGCGACGGAGAAGATCACGAACATGACCGTATCGGTCAGCATCACGCCCGGCGAGCCGGAGTAGAGGATGAAGCCGGTGTAGGTCAGCCAGACCAGCACCAGGCCGACCCAGTAGGGCAGGCCGGTAAGCTCCTGGAACATGATGCCGGCGCCCTGCATCACGCCCAGCAGGTAGGCGCCCAGGCCGAGCACCGTGGTCAGGCCGGCGATCCGCTGTACGCGCTTGGAGGCGAAGCGCTTGCCGAAGAACTCCGGCACGGTCAGCGCACCGCTGCGGCGCAGGTAGCGGCCGAAGGCCAGTGCGCCCAGCAGGCATCCGGAAGTGCTGATGGCGGCGAAAATCAGCATCACGAAGGGATAGCCCTGGTAGGCGAAGCCGGTCTCGCCGAGAAAGGCGCTGGTACTGAGGTAGCTGGCGACCAGGGTGCCGAGGATGAGGAAGGTGGGGGCGTTGCGTCCGGCGACTAGATAGTCGTCGAGATGCTGCACCCGTCGCCCGGCCAGATGGCCGATGACGAAGTAGCCGATCAGGCTCAGCAGGATGGCGCTGGTATAAACCATGGGTGGGAACCGTGTGTTGTCGAATTGTGCCGCCTTATGATGCGGTTCCGCCCGAGGGAGAGCGTTCTCGCAGCGTCATGATACAGAGCCAATGCGACATGGTCCGTGCTTTGTTATCGCCGCCTCAGCGAGAGGCGTTGCTCATCAGCAGCGTGCCTTCGACGGGGACGAAGCGGTCGGCCGAGCGGATCAGGGCGTCGGCGGTGTAGGCGGGCACGCCGTACACTTCCACCTCGACGCCGAAGCGCTCGCGCAGCCTGTCGACCAGCGGCGCGAAGTCGCCGTCGCCGGAGATCAGCACCACCACGTCGGCCTCACTGGCGCAGTCGATGGCGTCCAGGGTGATGCCCACGTCCCAGTCGCCCTTGGCCGAGCCGTCGGCGCGCCGGATCAGGGGCTTGAGCTTCACCTCGAAGCCGATGGCGCGAAGGATGTTCTGGAACTGGCGCTGCTTCTCGTCGCCGCGGTCGATGGCGTAGGCGAGGGCGCGGCTCACCCGGCGTCCGTCGGTGGCGCGGGCCCAGAGGGCGTTGTAGTCGACGTTGCGCCCGTGGGCCTGGCGGCTGGTGTAGTAGAGGTTCTGGACGTCGAGCAGGATCAGGGCCGTGGGCATGCGGGGTCTCGAGGTGCGTGGCCGGGCCCGACATGGCGACGGCGCCCGGCACGGGAAAGGCAGCGCCGGCCGGGGCCGGCGCGAGAGGGTCAGGCGCTGGTATCGTGCCAGGCGCTGAGGATGTGATAGAGGCTGTTGTCATCCACCATCGGGTCGTCCGGATTGACGACGATATCGGAGTGGGCCAGCACGAAGGCCTTGCCGGTGATGGTGTTCTCGACCACCGTCTGGTCGCCTTCCTGGCGGGTGCCGGTGAACTGGCCGATGAAGCCGGTCTCGCGCAGCGAGACGGTCTCGAGCTTGTCGCCGGGCCGGATGCGGCCCTCGTGATGCATCAGCGCCAGGCGCGCCGAGGTGCCGGTGCCGGTGGTGCTGCGGCAGATCACGCCGGGATGCACGTAGGTGGTGGAGCGCGAACGGTAGAAGCCGTCGGCGACTTCCGTCATCGGGCCCATGAAGTGCAGGAAGGGCAGCGGGCCCACGTCGCCGAGGGTGTAGTGGGTAAAGCCGCGCTCGGCCTGCAGCGCCTCGACGATCTTGTAGGCGCAGTCGGACAGCGCGCGCTCTTCCTCGCGCACCAGCGAGAAGCCGAGCTCGGTGGCGTCCACCAGGGCGTAGAAGCCGCCGCTGTAGGCCACGCTGTAGGTGACCTCGCCGATGCCCGGGACGTGAATCGTCTCACGGTAGGTGTCGATATAGCTCGGCAGCCCCTCGCAGGTGATGGCCTCGACCACGTCGTTCTCGACCAGCGCCTCGATCTGCACGCGCCCGGCGGGCGACTCCAGCACGAACTGCTGTCGCCCCTCGCGCTTGGGCACCAGGCCGGCTTCGAGCACGGCGGTGGCGGTGCAGATGGTGTTGGAGCCGGAATAGATCGGGTAGCCCATCACCTCCATGATGATGTAGCCGGCCGCGGCCTCCGGGTCGCTGGGCGGCACGATCAGGTCCACCGACATTTCGGGAATGCCGTAGGGCTCGTCGAGCAGCAGCGTGCGCAGGCCGTCGGCGCTGTCGCGCAGGTAGTGCATCTGGTCGCGCACCGAAGCGCCGGGCAGCGGGGCGATGCCGCCGAGCACGATGCGGCTGACGTCGCCGCCGGCGTGGGTGTCCATCAGCCGCAGGGTCAGTTCGGGCTTGCTCATTGTGTTCCCTCGAGGGCGAAGGGCGCGCCGTGCTCGTCCCATTCGGCGTCGGGGACGATCACGATCTTGCCCAGATAGTGACTGCCGCGATGGACGAAGTAGCGCTCCGCCGCGTGCAGATCGGAGAGCCTGAAGGCGGCGTGCAGCACCGGCTTGAGCTGGCCGCCACGAATCCATTCCACCAGCTGCTCGGCCTCCTCCCGGGTGCCGTGGGAGACGCCGAAGATCTGCACCTGGTAAAGGTAGATGCGGGTCCACATGATCTCGCTGACGTTGCCGCCGCTGGCCCCGGCGATGGACAGCCGCGGGTAGGTCGAGCGGACCGACATGTCGAAGATCATGGCGTCGATGAAGCGGTCGGTCATCTCGCCGCCGACCAGGTCCATCACCGCGTCGAGCGGCGCGCCGCCGGTCACCGCCTTCACCCGCTCCTCGAAATCGCTCATGTCGGAGCGGTCGAGCACCGCCTCGGCGCCGAGCTCGAGCAGGGCGTCGGCCTTGTCGGGCTGGCTCAGGGCGTAGGGTATGGCGCCGACGACGCGGCACAGCTGGATCAGGGCGGTGCCCACGCCGCCGCTGGCGCCGGTGACCAGCACGCGCTCGCCGGCCGTCACGTTGGCCGCCGTCATCATGTGGTAGGCGGTCTGATAGGAGCACATGCCCATGGCCGCCAGCTCGGCGTCGGCCAGTTCGGGGTTCGCCACGTGGTGGAACTGGTCCGAGGGCACGGCGACGTATTCGGCGAAGCCGCCGTCGGCGCCGTGGCCGTAGTAGTCCGGCGTCAGGTTGATGTCGCGGCGGGCGTCGGCGTAGAGGTTGAAGTCGAGCAGGCCGCGCTCGCCCAGCCGCGAGGCGTCGACGCCGTCGCCCACGGCAACCACCCGGCCCACGATGTCGGCGCCCTGGATGCGCGGGAAGGTCAGCGTCGGGGAACCGCCCATGGCGAACGAGGTCACGTCGCCCTGGTCCTTGGTCGGGTAGAGGCCCTCGCGGGCCTTGCGGTCGGTGTTGTTCTTGGCCGTGGCGGTGACCTTGACCAGCACCTCGCCGGCGCCGGGGCGTGGCGTGGGCACGGTCTCGTCATAGACCAGCTGGTCCACGTCGCCGTGGCCGACCAGTCGCATGGCGGCCATGGTGGCAGGGACGGTGTCGGGCAGGGGCGCTGCGCCCATCGGCTTGCTCCTCGTGTCGGGTGGATATCCCGTGACGATAGCAAAGTCGCGGGGGCGCTCCATCCGCGGTTTTTTCCGATTTCGGGCGACGCGATGGGGGATTTTTTCGGTGGTGTTCAGGCCTTGCCGCGCCGGTGGCTGAACAGACGATAGCCGAGTGCCAGCAGGAAGCAGAGCGTGGCGGGAATCGACAGCGCCAGGAAGTGCAGGCTGGCGAACAGCCAGGCGCCGCCGCCGGCCACGAAGCCGACCACCAGGATCGTCAGCAGCTGGGCGCGCCGCCGATCGAAGGGCTTGCCGCGCAGGGCGTTGCCGATGATCAGGCCGATATCGGTGATGGTGCCGGTCAGGTGGGTGGTGCGAACCACCGCGCCGCTGTAGGTGGTGGCCATGGCGTTCTGCAGCCCGCAGGCCATGGAGGCCAGGTAGTGGCCCAGGCGGGCGCCGTCACCGAGGAAGTGAATGGCGGCCAGCAGTAGTATCCCCTCGAGGATCAGCAGCGTTTCGTAGTGGCGCCCGAGCCTGAGCGAGCTGCCGGGCAGCACCATGCCCGACAGCGCCGCGCCGATCAGGAAGCTGCCCAGGATGCCGGCCAGGTGCAGGGCCGATGTGATCTCGCCATGGGCGAGCCCCGTGCCCATCAGGGTGGCCGTGCCCGAGAGGTGAGAGATGGCCTTGTGCTCGAAGCCCAGCAGTCCGACCGCGTTGACGCAGCCGGCGATGAAGGCCAGCACGAAGGCGCCGTATTCGACCCAGCGGGGCAGCCTGGAAATCACGATGCGTCCTTGAGTGATGGGAACCGTTGGTGCCGTTGTTTCATCATGCCGTCGTTTCAGGGCAGCATCAGCCCCGCCGCGCCCAGCCGTTCGCGCAGCTGTGCCAGGCCGCCTTCGTATTCCCAGTACATCACGCGCCCGTGCGACCCCGTCACCAGCAGGTACTGCTCGCTGATCGACTGAATGCGCTCGATGGCCACCAGTTTGGCGGTGAAATCGTCCTGGCCAGGCTCGCGAATTTCCCGATTGTTCTCGTCGAAACCATGCACGACATAAGCGGTCTTGACCTTCAGCTCCAGATATTTCATGACGCTCCTTAGCCTCCTTGCAGTGTGCAAATTTTGGGGATATGCGTCTCGATGCGGGCCTGAAACGGGGCGATGCGAGCGGGCGCACAGGTGCGCAACGGTGCGGTGTCTCGACGGTAACACAATAACCTTGTTGCCGTTTTGAGACACGGTGTGTCGTCGCGGCGCCACATGGGTAAGGCCTCGGGGCTTCGCTAGAATGGCCCCATCAATCAGGCCCAGGAGGCACCATGTCATTTCGCCCGCTGACCCTTGCGACCCTGCTGCTTGCCGCCCTGTTTCTGGCCGGCTGCAGCTACACGCCCGCCCGTATCGATCCCGAACCGCTGATCGAGATCGGCGATCATCATGGTGGCGACTATCGCAGTCATGGTGGTGGCTTCTGCCCACCGGGGCAGGCGAAGAAAGGACGCTGCTGAGATGACCGTCTCACGTCGTCGTGGCGCTGTGGCAGGCCTGGCATTGGCGGTTGCGCTGCTGGTCTCGGGGTGCAGCTACACGCCGGCGCGCATCGACACCGGACCGCTGGTCGAGGTCGGCGGTTATCACGACGGTCATCGTCATTACGAGCGCCGTCACTATCGTCATCATGACGATCACTATCGGGATCGCCGCCGCCACCGTCGCCATCACCGCGACTATCGCGAATACCGCGACCATCGCGGTGGTTTCTGCCCGCCCGGGCAGGCCCGGCATGGGCGCTGCTGAGGAGCGGGAGGAAGGCCTATGTGTCAATTGGGACGAGTCGCGGTGAGCATCGCCCTGATGGGACTGATGCTGGCGGGCTGCAGCTATACGCCGGCGCGTTTTCACGCCACACCGCTGATCGAGATCGTCGACCATCCCGTCGGCCATTCACGGCATCAAGGGCAGAATGATCAGGGCGAAGACGGCAACGCCCAGTGACCGGTCGGCGCCGGGCATCCCATCGATGGTCGCAGGGGTTTGCGTTTCCCGCCGCCTGGGCCCATGGTACAAGGCTTATTCGACGACAAGCCGGCAGGCGCCATGTTCTATCTCGATCTGCGGGCCACCACCCTCCAGCGCGAGCATGTGGCCCACGAGCATGATCACCACCAGCTGATCCTGGCCACCCGGGGCGCCACCGAGCTCTCGATCGAAGGGCGTGGCGAGCGCATCACCGGCAGCCGGGGATGCATCATTCCCTGTTCGCGTCACCACGAGTACCACGGTGACGGCCGTAACCGCACCTTCGTGCTGGACATTCCCGCCGCGACGCTGCCCGGTCTGCGCGATGCCGACCGGATCGAGCGGCTGTTCGATCGTCCCCGCTTCTTCGGCGTTCCGCAACGTCTCAATCGCCTGGCCGAGAGCCTGATGCTGCAGCTCGAGGCCTGCCCGGCGCTGCACAGCGAGATCGCGGCCCTGCTGCTGCGGGCGCTCTATCTGCATCTGGCCGCCGAGCCTCTGGCCCACGGGGCGGGGAGCGCCGTCGAGGGCGACGACGGCCGCCTCGATCTGGCGCGCCTGGACGCCTGGATCGATCGTCACCTGGCCGACGAGATCCGGGTCGAGCGCCTGGCGGCGCTGTGCGCCTTGAGTGCCGGACACTTCCACGCCCGCTTCCGCGCACGCACTGGTCTGACGCCGCTGGCCTACGTGCAGCGGCGGCGCCTCGAGCACGCCCGCACCCTGGTGCATCACAGCGACCTGAGCCTGGGCCATATCGCCGCCCTGGTCGGCTTTCGCGATCAGGGCAGTTTCTCCCGCGCCTATCGCCGTCAGTTCGATGTGGCGCCGTCCCGGGAGCGTCACCGGGACTGAGCGGGTTCAGGAGTCCGGGGCAAGGCTGCCGCAGTCTCGGGCAAGCAGGCGTCATCTCTCCGACCTACCTTGAGGTTCAGTCACCGGCGTCGGGGCCTTACGAGCCCGCGTTCGATAACAACCACAACTGAGCCCGTGACAAGGAAAGCCCCATGAAGCTCTTCTATCATCCCGACCAGGAGCGCCATGCCCCGGAGACCTTCCTGCTGCGGGGCCGGCCGGCCCCTTCGCCGGAGGGGCCGGTGCGGGCCGAGCTGTTGAGCGAGGGGCTGGCCGAGGCGGGGCTGGCGTTGACGCCCCCCGGCGACTCCGACGGCGACCGCCTGCGCGAGCGCCTGACGCGCATTCACAGTCCGCGCTACCTCGACTTCCTGGAGACCATCCACGCCCGCTGGCAGGCGTTGCCGGACGCCGCCGAGATCGTCGCCCCCAACGTGCACCCCTGCGGCGGCGGCCACCATTACCCGCGCCATCCGGTCGGTCAGGCCGGCTGGCATCTGCATGACATGGCCTGCCCCATCACCGCCGACAGCTTCGCCGGCATCCTGGCCAGCGCGGCCACCGCCCAGGCCGCCGCCGAGGCGGTGGCGGGCGGTGAGCGCGCCGCCTATGCGCTGTGCCGTCCGCCCGGCCACCACGCCGGCCCCGAACGCGCCGGCGGCTTCTGCTTCCTCAACAACGCGGCGCTGGCGGCCACGCTGCTGCGCGAGCGCTTTCCTCGGGTGGCGATCCTCGACGTCGACCTGCATCACGGCAACGGCACCCAGGACATCTTCTACGCCGACGGCGAGGTCTGGACCGGCTCGCTGCACGCCGACCCGGCCGACTTCTACCCGTTCTTCTGGGGCGGCGCCGACGAGATCGGCGAGGGGGCGGGGCAGGGCGCCAACGTCAACCTGCCGCTGCCGGTGGGCAGCAATGGAGCGGCCTTCCTGGCCGCCCTGGACATCCTGATCGAGCGGCTCGGCGAGTTCGTCCCCCAGGCGGTGGTGGTGGCCCTGGGCCTGGACGCCCACAAGGACGATCCCCTGGCGGGGCTGGCCCTCGAGACCGACGACTTCGCCACCGTGGGCAGGCGCCTGGCGGCGCTCGATCTGCCCACGGTGCTGGTGCAGGAGGGCGGCTACCCCACCGAGCACCTGAGCCATAACCTGGCCGCCTTCATGGGCGGCTTCCAAGGCGCCTGAGGGCGTCCCCGACCAGAGACACAGAGAAGAGAGAGACACGTCATGAGCCTGAGCCATCACGACAGCAACGAACGCATGAGTCAGATCGCCGTCCACAACGGTACCGTCTACCTGGCCGGCCAGGTGCCGAGCGACGCCGGCGCCGACATGCGCGGCCAGACCGAGCAGGTGCTGGCGCGCATCGACGCGCTGCTGGCCAAGGCCGGCACCTCCAAGGAGCAGCTGATCTCGGCGCAGATCTGGGTGACCAGCATGGACGAATTCGCCGAGATGAACGCCGCCTGGGACGCCTGGGTGACGCCGGGCCGTCCGCCGGTGCGCGCCGCCGTCGAGGCCCGGCTGGCCAAGCCCGAGTGGAAGGTCGAGATCATGGTCGTGGCCGCGCTGCCGGAGGCCTGATATGCGCATCATCGACGCCGATCGCGTGGCGGCTGCGCTGGCCTGGCCGGCGCTGGTGGAGCGGCTGGCCGCCACCTTCCGCGAGGGAGTGGAGTCGCCGCCGCGCCACCATCACGCCATGCATCGCCCCGACGGTGAGGCCACCCTGCTGTTGATGCCCGCCTGGGAGCGGGAAGGCTACATCGGGGTGAAGATGGTCAACGTCTTTCCCCAGAACGCCGATCACGGCCTGCCGGCGATTTCCGGGGTCTATCTGCTCAGCGAGGGGCAGCATGGCCAGCCGCTGGCCTGCATCGACGGCAGCGAGCTGACCCGGCGCCGCACTGCGGCGGCATCCGCCCTGGCCGCTCGGGAGCTGGCCCGGGCGGATGCCGAGACCCTGCTGGTGGTGGGCACCGGCAAGCTGGCGCCGATGGTGATCGAGGCCCATGCCGCCGTGCGCCCGATTCGTCGCGTGCGCATCTGGGGGCGGCATCCCGAGAAGGCCGAGCGGCTGGCCGCCGAATACGCGGATCGCTTCGACACCGCGGCGGTCACCGACCTGGAGGCGGCGGCCCGCGAGGCCGATCTGATCAGCTGCGTGACGCTCTCCACCGAACCGCTGATTCGCGGCGACTGGCTGTCGCCGGGCACCCATCTCGACCTGATCGGCGCCTTCCGGCCGACCATGCGTGAGGCCGACGCGGAGTGCCTGCGTCGCGGCGAGGTGTTCGTCGACACCTATGCCGGCGCCCGGGGCGAGGCCGGCGATATCCTGCAGGCGGTCAAGGAGGGCGCCTTCGCCTTCGATGACATTCGTGCCGAGCTGGGCGAGCTGCTGGATGGCCGCAGGCTCGGTCGCAGCGGTGATCAGGCCATCACGGTGTTCAAGTCGGTGGGCGCTTCGCTGGAGGACCTGGCGGCCGCCATCGAGGTCTGGGAACGCCAGGAGGCGAGCCCATGACGCGCGAAACGGCTGTCACGGGGCGGGCCGTCACGGGCTTCTACTGGCACGAGCGCTGCTTCTGGCACGATGCCGGTGCCATCGGGGTGTTCGCCTCGCCGGGCGAGTTCCGACAGCCCCAGCCTGCCTCGGAGAGCCCGGAAAGCAAGCGGCGACTCAAGAACCTGCTGGAGGTGTCCGGGCTGATCGACGAGCTCGCGGTGCGCAAGGCGCCGCCCGCCGCGCGGGAGGACCTCGAGCGCTTCCATACCGGCGCCTATCTCGACGCTCTCGAGGCGGGCGATCGCGACCGCGGCGGCGACGCTGGAGACTGCGCGCCCTACACCCCGGGTAGCCTGGCGGCGGCGTGCCAGTCGGCCGGGCTCGCCGTGGCGGCGGTCGAGGCGGTGGCCACCGGCGAGCTGAGCAACGCCTATGCGCTGTGCCGGCCGCCGGGCCACCACGCCGAGGCCGATCGGGGGCGCGGCTTCTGCCTGCTGGGCAATATCCCGGTGGCGGTGATGCGCGCCCGGGCGCTGGGCCAGGTGGGGCGTGTGGCGATCCTCGACTGGGACGTCCACCACGGCAACGGCCAGCAGTCGGCCTTCTATTATGATCCCGAGGTGTTCACGGTGTCGCTCCATCAGGCCGGCAACTATCCGCTGGACACCGGCGCCTTCGAGGAACAGGGGGAGGGCGCGGGGCGTGGTGCCTGCCTGAACCTGCCGCTGCCGCCCGGCTGTGGCCTGGGCGCCTACGCCCATGCCATGGAGACCCTGGTGCTCCCGGCCCTCGAGGCCTTCCGGCCCGAGCTGATCGTGGTGGCCTGCGGCTATGACGCCTGCGCCAAGGACCCGCTGGGCAAGATGCTGCTCAATGGCCGCGCCTTCGGCGAGATGACTCGCGGGCTCATGGCCCTGGCCGAGCGGGTCTGCGCGGGCCGCTTGGTGATGGTCCACGAGGGCGGTTACTCCGAGGGCTACGTGCCCTTCTGCGGACACGCGGTGATCGAGGCGCTGGCGGGTAGCGAGATCGCCGTGCCCGACCCGCAGAACGACGAGATCGCCGCCTGGGGCTACCAGGCCCTCCAGCCCCATCAGCGGGCGCTGATCGACGACTGGCGCGAGCGCTGGTTCGCCGCCACTTCCCGGAACAGCGAGAGTGCTCCATGACGCCCCTTTACGACCGCGACGGCTGGCTCTGGCAGGACGGCGACTGGCTGCCCTGGCGCGAGGCCAGCACCCACCTGCTGACCCATACCCTGCACTACGGCATGGGCTGCTTCGAGGGCGTACGTGCCTACCAGGGGCTGGATGGCCGACCGGCCTTGTTCCGGGTCGCCGAGCATACCCGCCGGCTGCTGGATAGCGCCCATGCCCTGGATATACCGTTATCTTACGACGCCGAGGCTCTGATCACGGCCCAGCGCGAGTGCCTGACGCGCAACGGCCTGACCAACGCCTATCTCAAGCCCACGGTCTACCTGGGCGCCGAGGGGCTGGGGCTGCGGGCCAAGGGATTGACCCGCCATGTGATGATCGCCGCCTGGGATCTGGGCGACTATGTCTCCCCCGAGGCGGCGGCGGTCGGCCTGAGGGCACTGACGTCCTCCTGGGCGCGCCACCACGTCAACATCAGCCTGTGCCGGGCCAAGACCAACGGCCACTACGTGAACTCGATGCTGGCGCTGAACACGGCAGTGAAGGCGGGCTTCGACGAGACCCTGATGCTCGACCCCGAGGGCTACGTGGCCGAGGCCTCGGCGGCCAACGTCTTCCTGCTGCGCGACGGCGCCCTGCATACGCCGGAGATCACCTCATGCCTGCAGGGCATCACCCGCGACAGCGTCATTCGCCTGGCCCGCGAGGTGCTGGGGCTCGAGGTGGTCGAGCGGCGGATCACCCGGGACGAGCTGTATACCGCCGATGAGGCCTTCCTGACCGGCACCGCGGCCGAGCTCCTGCCGCTGCGTGAGCTGGACGGCCGCCATATCGGGGCGCGGGCGGGGGCGCCGCCGGTCGGCGAGCCGATTGCCGACGACTCGGTGACCGCTCGGCTGCAGCGGCTGTATCGCCGGGTCACCCGCGGCGACCTGGGCGACGACCTGGCGGGCTATGGCGACTGGCTGACGCCCGCCTGAAGCCAAGTGTGGCGTGCGATGGCCGATGTCGAGGGCCTGCACCGCGGCCGCGTCGTCATTCGTCCGCCTGTGCTTCCTCGAGCGCTGCTTCCAGCGTCGCCAGCCGGCCCGGCACCAGGGCGTCCTCCACGGCGGTGATCCGCAGCAGATGGCCGAGCGCTGGGTGAGCGGCGCGGGCGGTCAGCTTGCCCTCGTCCAGCAGCGCGGCGTGCACGCGCGCGGCCATCTCGGCGCTGGGCAGGCGAAGGGCGATGAAATTGGTGGCGCTCGGCAGCACGTCGGCGCCCAGGGCGCGGAAGTGCGCCGTCAGCCGCTCCCGCCGCTCGATGACGTCGCGCAGGTGGCGGTCGATGTCCTCGGGCCGATCCAGTACCACCTCCGCGGCCGCCAGGCTGAGTGAGGAGACGGCGTAGTGGATGCGTACCTTCTGCATCATGGCTCGCGTCTCGGGCTCGACGATCGCATAGCCGACGCGCAGCCCGGCCAATCCCATGGCCTTCGACAGCGTGCGGCAGCGGATCACGCCGGGCAGGGCGCGGCTGAAGCCCGGTTCGTCGGCGTCGTCGCGGAAGTCGTGATAGGCCTCGTCCAGCAGCAGCCAGCAGTCCTCGGGCAGCGCCTCGCGCAGCCGGTCGACGTCGTCGGCGGCGTGTCGATGGCCGGTGGGATTGTCCGGGTTGGCCAGATACACCAGCCGGGCGTTTTCCCGATGCGCGGCGGCGGCCAGGGCGTCGAGGTCCGGGGCCAGGCATTCGTCATCCTCCCGATAGTCGACCTCCACCAGGTGGCAGCCCTGGCCCCGGGCGAAGTAGCCGAAGGTCGGGTAGGTGCCGGCGGCGGCGATGACGGTGGTGCCGGTCGGAGCCACCGTGCGCAGGGCCAGGGCCAGCAGGCTATCGCAGCCGGCGTCGACCAGCAGGGTGTCGACGTCGAAGCCGTGGCGACGCGCCAGGCGCTCGCGCAGGGCCAGCGCCTCGGCGTCGCCGTAGCAGGTGACGTGCTCGACCATGGTATCGCCGAAATGCGCGCGCAGCGCGGCGTGGGGCATGTCGAGCCCCTCGTTGGAGCCCAGACGGTGAGGAATCTCATGACCCAGGCGCCGCTGCAGCGCCGCGAGGCCGGGAAAGGGGTTGTCGGGGCCGGGCGTATAGAGGTGATCGGCGAAGCGGGGCATGGGGCCTCTCTCGATGCGCGTGGAGTGGAGCCCTGGTCGCTGGCGGCCAGGTCGATGGCTGTCGCATGAGGTTACCGGGCTGGCCGGTGGTTCTGCCAGTGCGCGCGGTCGGCAGACGCGTCGCGAAAGGGCGAGGGCAGTGCCTCGTCCTAGTGCTTGCGTGCCACTAGCCAGTGGGTGACGCCGAGAGCCAGCACCACGGCGGCGATGGCGAAGACGTACTCGGCCGAGACGGTCGAGATGTCCAGCACGATGACTTTCCGGGCAATGGCCATCAGCGCCGTGGCCACGACCAGCTGGATGGGAAGCACGCTGGTTCCCAGGTAGAGGCGAATGTTGATGAAGATTTCGATGGCGATCAGCACCACCATGAAGGCGCCGAACAGGCGAAAGATGTCGCCGACCTCCAGCAGCAGGAAGGGCGGTGAGGCGAGCTGCTGGTAGAGCACGTAGACGACGTCGAAGATGCCCCACAGGATCACGAACACCATCAGCACGGCCAGCACCTTGACGCCGACGCGGATGACTCGGTGCAGGATACCGATCAGCGAATCTTCATGCTCCTCGGGGAGTTCGTCGTGGAGCAGATGCTGGCGCTTCCCCGGGGTGGCGGCGGACGGTCGGGTCTCAGGCTCGGTGCTCATGGCGACTCTCCTGGCCGGTGGCGACTTCCACTCTGCCACCTTGTGCCGGGGCGGAAAAGAAAAACGCCACGACGCGAGCGTCGTGGCGATATCTGCATCCTCCCTGGGCATCGTCCCGATGCCGAGATCGGCGTCCCTGGCGGGGCGTCCTGCCCCTGGCGTCCCTGGCGAAGCGAGTGGCAGTGTCCGTTGCCGGTTCCCGTCTTGGGCAGTTGTAGTCTCGGCCAGACGCATGACGATGCCGTGAAGGGCCGATGACGTTTGCGTGGCGGCCTATTCGCCCTGATGACGTTCCAGTGAGCTCAGCAGCCCGCGCAGCAGCGAGAGTTCCTTGCGCGAGGGCTGGGCGCGGGCGAACAGCGCCTGCAGCTGCTCTTCGGTGCGGGCGTGGGGCTGGGTGATGAAGCCGCTGGTCTGCATCAGGCGCGACAGGTGCTCGTGGAAGTGGCCCAGCTGTTCGCGGGTCGGCTGGCGATCCGGGGTCGGCCGTGCGGCCTGGAAGCCGCTGTCAGGGCGCTGGCGCCAGGCGCGGAAGGTCTCGTAGGCCAGCACCTGGACGGCCTGGGAGAGGTTGAGGATGCCATAGTCCGGGTTGGCGGGAATGCTGACCTGATGGCTGCAGCAGCGGATCTCGTCATTGGTCAGCCCGAAGCGTTCGCGGCCGAACACCAGGGCGACGGGGTCGCCGGCGGCGTGGTCCACCAGCGATTCGGCCATCTCGGTGGGCTCGTCGAAGTGGGGCAGGGGCATGCTGCGCAGCCGGGCGCTGGCGCCGATCACCTGGACGCAGTCGCTCACCGCTGCCTCCAGAGAATCGACCACCCGGGCCGCCTCGATCACGTCCTCGGCGCCGGCGGCCAGCCGGCTGGCCTCGGGATCGGGAAAGCGGCGCGGATTGACCAGCACCAGGTCGGTGAGCCCCATGGTCTTCATGGCACGCGCCGAGGCGCCGATATTGCCGGGGTGATAGGTTTGAACGAGGACGATGCGGATATTGGAGAGCATGGGGTCTCGGTGATGCGACGGTGGGAATGACAATGGCGGCCATCTTACCCTGTCACGCCTCACGCCTCACGCCTCACGCCTCACGCCTCACGCCTCACGCCTCACGCCTCACGCCTCACGCCTTATCCTTTTCGCCTCGCCCCTCGCCCCTCGCCCCTCGCCCCTCGCCCCTCGCCCCTCGCCCTTAACGAAAAGACCCCCGCCGGTTGCCCGGCGGGGGTCTGTCTCAGGCGTGGCCTGGAAGAATGGAACGGCTTACATCATGCCGCCCATGCCTCCCATACCGCCCATGCCACCCATGTCGCCGCCACCGGCAGCATCCTGCTCGTCCGGGTCGTCGGCGATCATGCACTCGGTGGTGATCATCAGGCCGGCAACGGAGCCTGCAGACTGCAGGGCGCTGCGGGTGACCTTGGCCGGGTCCAGCACGCCCATGTCGAACAGGTCGCCGAACTCGCCGGTCTGGGCGTTGTAGCCGAAGTTGCCTTCACCGTCCTTGACGCGGTTCAGGATGACGGACGCCTCCTGGCCGGCATTGGTGACGATCTGGCGCAGCGGGGCTTCCATGGCGCGCACGGCGATGGCGATGCCGTGGGTCTGGTCTTCGTTCTCGCCCTTGAGGCCGGCGATCTTGGTCAGCACGCGGATCAGGGCGGTACCGCCCCCCGGCACCACGCCTTCCTCGACGGCGGCGCGAGTGGAGTGCAGGGCGTCCTCGACGCGGGCCTTCTTCTCCTTCATCTCCACTTCGGTGGCGGCACCGACGCGGATCACGGCGACACCGCCGGCCAGCTTGGCGACGCGCTCCTGGAGCTTCTCGCGATCGTAGTCGGAGGAGGTCTCCTCGATCTGGGCGCGGATCTGGTTGACGCGGGCCTCGATGTCGGCGTCCTGGCCGGCGCCGTCGATGATGGTGGTGTTCTCCTTGGACATGGTCACGCGCTTGGCGGTGCCCAGGTGGTCCAGGGTGGCCTGCTCGAGATCCAGACCGACTTCCTCGGAGATCACGGTGCCGCCGGTCAGGATGGCGATGTCCTGCAGCATGGCCTTGCGACGGTCGCCGAAGCCCGGGGCCTTGGCGGCCGCGACCTTGACGATGCCGCGCATGGTGTTGACCACCAGCGTGGCCAGGGCTTCGCCCTCGATGTCCTCGGCGATGATCACCAGCGGCTTGCCGGCCTTGGCGACGGCCTCGAGGGTCGGCAGCAGCTCGCGGATGTTGGAGATCTTCTTGTCCACCAACAGGATGAACGGATCTTCCAGTTCCACGGCCATGGTGTCCTGGTTGGTCACGAAATACGGTGACAGGTAGCCGCGATCGAACTGCATGCCTTCCACGACGTCCAGCTCGTCTTCGAAGCCACGGCCTTCGTCGACGGTGATGACGCCTTCTTTACCGACCTTTTCCATCGCCTCGGCGATGATGCGGCCGATGTTGGTGTCGCCGTTGGCGGAGATGGTGCCGACCTGGGCGATGGCGTTGGAGTCGGTGCACGGCACGGCCAGCTCGCCGACTTCCTTGACCGCGGCGTGGATGGCCTGGTCGATGCCGCGCTTCAGGTCCATCGGGTTCATGCCCGCGATGACGCCCTTCAGGCCTTCGTTGACGATGGCCTGGGCCAGCACGGTGGCGGTGGTGGTGCCGTCACCGGCGACGTCGGAGGTCTTGGAAGCGACTTCCTTGACCATCTGCGCGCCCATGTTCTCGAACTTGTCCTTGAGCTCGATTTCCTTGGCCACGGACACGCCGTCCTTGGTCACGGTCGGCGCGCCGAAGGATTTTTCCAGCACCACGTTGCGGCCTTTCGGGCCCAGGGTGGCCTTGACGGCGTTGGCCAGGGTGTCGACACCCTTGGCCATGCGGGTGCGGGCATCGCTGGAGAACTTGACTTGTTTCGCTGCCATTTTCGTAGATTTCCTGTGAGTTCGTGAACGTCGGGTTCGAGCGGGTGGCGGTCTAGGCTCAGCCTTCGACGACGGCCAGGATGTCGGACTCGCTCATGATCAGCACTTCTTCACCGTCGATCTTCTGCTTTTCGACGCCGAAGCCATCCTTGAAGATCACGGTGTCGCCGACCTTGACGTCGAGCGGGCGAACGTCGCCGCTGTCCAGAATCCGGCCGTTACCGACGGCGACCACTTCGCCACGAGTCGGCTTTTCCTGGGCGCTGCCCGGGAGCACGATGCCGCCAGCGGTTTTCTGTTCTTCTTCGACGCGACGGATGACGACGCGATCGTGCAAGGGACGGATGTTCATTGCTCACGTTCTCCTGATGGTTTGCTGTGCCAGGGCGTCGCTGCCCCGGCGTTTTCATCATCAACCCGCAGATCGGACTGCGGAGTGAAGGCGCATGCCTTCCGTGGGGATGATTCCGGCGAGCCGGAATCGAAACTCGGTGCTGTCGGATAGGTGGGGCTGTCCAGTGGGCTTTCAAGCCCCCGCCCGAAAATTTTTTGCCGTTCAGCCGCGCCGCTCGTCGTGGGCGATGAAGTCGCCCTCCAGCGGTTCTCCGGCGTCGTCCTGCGAGGACGGGCGCTGGCGTGATCCGTGCGCTTCGCCGGCCTGCTGCCAGTCGGCGTCGTGCCCCGGGCGGGCCTGGTAGGCGCCGGCCTGCACGTGCACGCCCTGGAAGCGCATGCCCAGGCGGCCCAGCAGCTTGCCGAGCAGGCGCCGGGCATCGGGAATCAGGCACATGAAGCCGAGAGCGTCGGACAGGAAGCCCGGCGCCATCAGCAGGGCGCCGCCGAAGATCAGGGCGGCACCGGTGAGCAGCTCGCCGGACGGCAGCTCGCCCCGGGCCATGCGCTCCTGGGCGCGGGCGAAGGTGGCGACGCCTTCGCGGCGGATCAGGTGCAGGCCCAGGAAGCCGGTGCCCAGCACCAGGGCCAGGGTGGTCAGCAGCCCGATATGGCTGCCGACCGTGAACAGCAGGACGAAGTCGAGCAGGGCGAAGACGGTAAAGAAAGCGAGAAAAGGCATGGTGGCTCCGCGTTGACGAATGCCGGTTAGATGAGGGCGTCGGGGCGGGAAATCAAGCCTCGACCAAAGGCCGGGTGCTGCATCGCAACATTCGAGATAAGCTAACCATGACAGGTGGCGGCCTCGTCGGTTTGCGGGGCAGGCCGAGACGTGACAGCAGCGGGAGATCCGACATGACATTGAAGGAGCGTATCATCGCCATTACCGGCGGCGCCCGGGGCCTGGGCCTGGCGATGGCCGAGCGTCTGGGGCGCGAGGGCGCGACCCTGGCACTGCTCGATCACGACGGCGACAGCCTGGATGGTGCCGTGAGCCGGCTGGCCGAGGCCGGCATCGTGGCACGAGGCTTCGTCGTCGACGTGGCCGACGAGGCCTCGGTGGCCGCGGCCTTTGCCGCCGTCGAGGAGGCGCTGGGCCCCGTCGACGGCCTGGTCAACAACGCTGGCATCGTGCGCGATGGGTTGCTGGTCAAGGCGAAGGAGGGCGAGGTGTCGGATCGCCTGTCGCTGGCCGACTGGCAGCAGGTGATCGACGTCAATCTGACCGGCGTCTTCCTGTGCGGGCGCGAGGCGGCGACCCGCATGATCGAAGCCGGCCGCCGGGGCGTGATCGTCAATATTTCCAGCGTCGTACGCGGCGGCAACGTTGGCCAGAGCAACTATGCGGCGGCCAAGGCCGGGGTGGCCTCGCTGACCGTGACCTGGGCCCAGGAGCTGGCGCGGCACGGTATCCGGGTGGGTGCGGTGGCGCCCGGTTTCATCGAGACCGAGATGACCGCGGCCCTGCGCGAGGACATCCGCGAGCGCATCACGGCCGGCATTCCGCTGCGCCACATGGGGCAGCCCGACGATATCGCCGAGAGCGTAGCCTTCATCTTCAGCAACGACTACTTCACGGGGCGGGTGGTGGAATGCGACGGCGGGCTCAGGATCTAGCCTGAGCGCCGCCGTCTGGCGCTTCCTCAGAAGGTGACCTGATCGGCGAGTCCCTCCACGGTCATCTCGCCGATGCCGTTGACCCGGGCGAGGTCGTCGGCGGATTCGAACGGGCCGTTGGCCTCGCGGTCCTCGACGATGGCGGCGGCCTTCGTCTCGCCGATGCCCGGCAGCTCGGCCAGCAGGGTGGCGTCGGCGGTGTTGACGTTGATCGGCGTGGCTTCCTGAGCCATGGCCGGGGTGGCCAGGCCGAGCACCAGCGCCAGGCCGAGGGCGGTGAGAAGGGCTTTCGCTTGGCTTTTCATCATGACGGGCTCTCCGGTAATGACGACGGATCGGCGTTCGCTGACGCCACCTGTTTCAAGCTAGTGTCGCCCCGGGGCGTCGGATGTGAGCGAATGTCGCCCGCTGTTATCGGTCATCGGTGATGCCGGCGGGGAGAGATCTCCCCATGCGTCCGGGGGCATGGCTGATATACTGCGCGGGTTCATTCAGCTGCCAGGAGCCCTGCCCGTGCCCACCGCGTCTCCCCTGATCATCGCTCTCGACTACGCCTCCCTGGATGCTGCCCTGTGCATGGCCGATCGGCTCGATCCTGCCCGCTGCCGGGTCAAGGTGGGCAAGGAGCTGTTCACCCGCAGCGGCCCCGACGTGCTCGAGGCGCTGCACGGGCGCGGCTTCGAGGTGTTCCTGGACCTCAAGTTCCATGACATTCCCAACACCGTGGCCGGCGCCGTGCAGGCCGCAGCCGAGCAGGGCGTGTGGATGGTCAACGTCCATGCTGGCGGTGGCCGCCGGATGATGGAGGCGGCCAAGCAGCGCCTGGTCCAGAACGGCTTGTCGACCCATCTGATCGCGGTCACGGTGCTGACGAGCATGGCGGCGGAGGATCTGGCCGAGGTGGGCGTCACCGCCACGCCCGCCGAGCAGGTCGAGCGGCTGGCGGCGCTGGCCCGCGACAGCGGCATGGACGGTGTGGTGTGCTCGGCCCAGGAGGCCGAGCGGCTGCGTGCTCTGTGCGGCGATGACTTCCTCAAAGTGACGCCGGGGATTCGTCCGGCCACGGCCGAGGCGGGCGATCAGCGTCGCGTGATGACGCCGTCGGCTGCCATGGCGGCGGGCAGTACCCATCTGGTGGTGGGGCGGCCGGTGACTCAGGCCGAGGACCCCATGGCGGCGCTGACCGCCATCGAGGCGGAACTGGCCGCCGGCTGAGGCCGGTCTATTCGCCCTCGATGCCGGTGATCGGCTTGGTGGTGCCCCAGCTGCGGCAGCGGGGGCACTGCCACAGCAGCGGTTCGCCGCTGAAGCCGCAGCGCTGGCAGCGATGTCGGGGGCGGGCCTTGAGCAGGGTGTGGGTGTGGCGCTGCAGCAGCTCGATGCGCGGATTCCCCGTGCTGCTTCCCTGCTGGTGGTAGAGCCGCATCAGGTAGTCGACCCCGCCGAGGCTCGGCGAGCGCTCGAGCTCCCGGGTCAGCAGCGCCAGGGCGGCGTCCGTGTCGCCGTGATGGCGGCGCAGGGTCTCCGCCAGCATGATGATCACGCTGGTATAGGGCGCGATCTCCAGCAGCGACTCGAGGTGGCGGATCAGCCCCTCCTCGTCGTCGAGCAGCCGATAGGCGCGGCCGAGCGGCTCGAGCAGGGTGGGAATGAAGTGCTTGTCCTGATCGGGAATGCGCTGCAGCAGGCGGATCGCCTGCCGGTACTGGCCGGTCTCCAGGGCCATGTCGGCCAGCGCCAGGTTGGCGCGCACGCACTGTCGATCGGTGGACAGCGCCTGTTTGAGGTGACGACGGGCCAGCACCGGGCTCGCCGCCTGGCGCTCCTGCTCGGCAATCTCGCACAGCCAGTGGGCCGCCGCGCGCCGCACGTCATCGCTCTCCTTGACCAGGGCCGGCTGGGCCACGTCCAGCGCCTGCTGATACTCGCCTTCCCGCTCCAGCAGGTCGACCAGCAGCTGGCGCGCGGCATGGCGATGCTCGCCGTTCTGACTGTCCTTGATCAGTGAGTAGAGTAGCCGCTCGGCGCGGTCGAGCAGGCCGAGCTGCAGGAAGTCGCGCGACAGCTCCAGCTGCACCCGATCGCCCTGTTCGCCGCTCAGGGTGGGGCGGGCCAGCAGGTTCTGGTGAACCTTGACCGCCCGGTCGGCCTCGCCGCGGGTGCGGAACAGGTTGCCCAGGGCGATATGGGTCTCGATGGTATCGCTGTTGACCTCCAGGGCGCCGATGAAGGTCTCGATGGCGCGGTCCTGCTGGTCGTTGAGCAGATAGTTGAGGCCCACGAAGTAATCGCGGACCAGCGTGGGAGACTGCGAGGCGGGGGTGGTGGACCGACGTTCGCGGCGGCCGAGCCACCAACCGATGGCGACCGCTGCCAATAGCAGGGCCAGCAGCAGAACATCGGTCATGCTCAGGACAGTTCCTTCATCTCCTGGACGCGCAGCTTGTCCAGCTCCTTGCGCTGCTGCTGGTTATGGCGCTGGGCGCGGGTCAGCAGCGTCCGCAGGCGCAGATAGACGCCGCCCATGGCGAGCATGCCCAGCAGTACGCCGACGACCAGGCTCGCCAGCAGCCACACGGAGAGCGACGCCGCCGGCAGCTCGATCCAGATTAGGTTGAGGGGCAGCGCCTGTTGATTGTTGACGGCAAACAGAATGCCGACCAGCAGTACTATCAGCAGGAGGACGGCCAGGATCAGGCCTTTGAGCCAACGCATGTATGAATTCCCGTGTCGTGTGGATAGAGAAGGGCCGTCGGGAGCGCCCCTTTAGTAACCGAGGGCGCGACTGGCGTCCACCTGCTCGCGAAGCTCCTTGCCGGGCTTGAAGTGCGGCACGAACTTGCCATCGAGGTCGACCGGCTCGCCGGTCTTGGGATTGCGTCCGGTGCGCGGTTCGCGGTAGTGCAGCGAAAAGCTGCCGAAGCCGCGGATCTCGACGCGACCGCCTTCCGCCAGGGTGTCGGTGATGTCATCCAGGATCAGCCGCACCGCGGCCTCGACGTCCTTGACGGACAGCTCGGGCTGTCGCATGGCAATCTGTTCGATCAATTCGGACTTGGTCATCGGCTCTCTCCGTGCTGTCCTGGCCTGGCCGTTGGGCTCAGGGCGATCGCTCCTCAAAGCATACTGCGCAACTTTCGATAAAACAACGCACTAGCCCTCACGGAGGCAGATCGTGGCGCTGCGGGGCCAGCGCGCGACGCCGGGAGTGTCGGCGCGGCGTCGACCATCGCGCAGGCTGCCGGGGGCGGGGTGGCTCGGGTATACTGTCGTGACATTCATCGGATCAACGAGGCCGATCTTGAACGACGATTCGTCCGCGGCAGCCGCCCTTCGCAAGCGCCTCTACTGGCATTCCCGGCGTGGCATGTGGGAACTCGACCTGCTGCTGATTCCCTTCCTGGAGCAGCGCTATGATGACCTCGACGAGCGTGACCAGGCCGCTTACAGGACCCTGATCGACGAGGAAGACCAGGATCTCTTCGCCTGGCTGATGCGCCGCGAGTGGCCCGAGGAGCCCGAGCGTCGTCGCATCGTCAAGATGATCGTCGAACATGCCGAGACCACCGATAACGATCACTATCGTACCCTCTAGGCTGTCGCTGTGTGCCCAGGGGCTGTCGGCCCTGGGCGTGGTGATATGTCTGGGTGTGCAGGCGCCCTGGTGGGCAACCGTCTTGGCGGCGAGCGTGATGCTCGCGATGCTGATCGATGCGGCGCGGCGTCGCCCCAGGGGGATGCTGTGGCTTCAGCCTCGGGAGAACGAGGCGCCGCTAGGCGCCTGGCGAGACGAGAAGGACGAGGCGTGGCGAGAGGCGCCGCTGCGCTGCGACCACCTGGGGCCCTGGCTGATCGGCCTGCGTCTCTCCGGCAGGCGCCTGTGGCTCTGGCCCGATAGCGGCGATGCCGCCTCCCTGCGGCGTCTGCGCAAGGCGCTGCGTTCTCTTCCCTGATTCAGGCGTCCTTCATTCGCGGCGCCTGCCTCGACTTTCCGCGTTTTCCTTTCCTGCCGTTGTGGCTTCTGCTGCGTCCGGCCGGCGTCTCTTGGTGCCGAGTCGGCATGTTCGCCCCGCGTTCCTTCGATGCGTGCGACATCGGCGTGGGCGCGATCTCAGTCGGCGCTCGGGGCCAGGTCGCCCAGGTGGATGCGTGATGGCTGCGGTGCGGGGTCGCCGTGCAGCGGACAGTCAGGGTTGAAGTGCAGGCCGCGGGACTCGCGGCGTGCCCGGGCGCTGGCCACGGTGAGGCGCGCCAGGCGCAAGGCGTGCCATAGCCGATAAAGGCTGACACTGGGCGCGGCGTCGGCGATGCGCGGTGCCAGGCGCTCGGCGAGTTCGGCGAGACGCTGCTCGGCCGTGGCGAGCCCGGCGTCGTGGCGCACGATGGCGACGTTCTCGCTCATGATGGTGCGTACGCGGGCCAGCATCTCGCCACATTCCGCCTCCGGGATCGCCGTCCGGCCGGGCCGCCAGGGCGTCAGCGGGGCGTTCTCGTCAGGTACCGCCCGGCACAGGCGCCGGGCGCAGCTGCGGGCGAAGGCCAGGCATTCCAGCAGCGAGTTGCTGGCCATGCGGTTGGCGCCGTGCAGGCCGGTGCCGGCGACTTCCCCCACCGCATAGAGGCGCGGCACCGTGGTGGCGCCATCGAGATCCGTGTGCACGCCGCCGCAGCTGTAGTGGGCGGCCGGCACCACCGGGATCGGTTCCTGGGCGATGTCGATGCCGCGCGCGGCGCAGTGAGCGTGGATGGTGGGGAAGTGGTGGCGAATGACCGCCTCCCCCAGGTGGCGCACGTCGAGCCATACGTGGTCGGTACCGCTGCGCTGCATCTCGGCGTCGATGGCGCGGGCGACAACGTCGCGGGGGGCGAGTTCGGCGCGCGGGTCGACCTCGGGCATGAAGCGGTGCCCCTCGGCGTCGAGCAGATGGCCGCCTTCGCCGCGTACGGCTTCGCTGATCAGGAAGGGAGGACCGTCCGGATCGAACAGGCAGGTCGGGTGGAACTGCTGGAATTCCAGGTTCATCAGCTCGGCGCCGAGCTCGGCCGCCATCAGCATGCCTTCGCCGCAGGCCGGATCGGGGCTGGTGGTGTGGCGGAACAGGCCGCTGGCGCCGCCGGTGGCCAGCACGGTGTCCGCTGCCGGCAGTTCCACCAGGTTGCCTGGCTCGTCGAGGCAGCGGGCGCCCCGGCAGTGGCCGGCGGCATCACCGATCAGGCCGATGGCGGTCAGGTCGGTGCGCAGGCGGATACCCGGGTGGGCCTCGACGTGCTGGCGCAGGGTCTCGACCACGGCGCGACCGGTGGCGTCGTCGGCGTGGATGATGCGGCGCGCGCCGTGCCCGCCTTCCCGGGTCAGGTGATACGGATAGCGGGCCTCGGGGTCGGGATCCGGCGTGAAGGGCACGCCCAGCGACAGCAACCACGCGATGGCGGCCGGCCCCTGCTCCACGGTAAAGCGCACGGCGGCCTCGTCGCACAGGCCGTCGCCGGCCACCAGGGTGTCGGCGACGTGGGCTTCGACATCGTCGTCCGGCGACAGCACGGCGGCGATGCCGCCCTGGGCCCAGCGGCTGGCGCCCAGCGCCTCGCGGGACGGCTGCAGCAGCGTCACCGGGCGTTGGTCGGCAATCTCCAGCGCCAGTACCAGGCCGGCGATACCGCCGCCGATGATCAGGGTCTCTTGGGGGCTGTCGGGCATCGGAGGGTTCCTTGCATGGCGGAGGCGTCAGCGTGGCGCTTTGCCGGTATCCTGAGGCTCGAGCAGGCCGTGACGCGTGGCGCCCTTGCGCAGGCGGCGGCTGGGCAGACGCTCGAGGCTGCCCAGGCTCTCGATCAGCTCGCCGGTCAGGCGGGCCAGCTCGCGGTTGAGCCACAGGTAGCCGCTGGGGCTGAACAATCTCCGGCCGTCATCGCCGTAGGCGTCGCCGGCGAGATCGGCGTGGCGCTGCAGATCGAAGGGCGCGAGCTCGACGTCGATGGGGTGGCCGGTGCGGACCTGGAAGGCCAGGGTGCCGATGCCGCGGGCCAGGGTGTGCTGCTGGTCGCGCAGCCCGTCCATGGCATCGATGCGCTCGTGGCCGGCGCGGGTGTTCCAGTGGGTCTCCAGCAGCAGCTCGATGGTCGAGAACATGCGGCGCTGCAGGGAAATGAGCGCGTCCAGCTCGACGCGGGTCAGCCGGTTCTCGCGGTGGATGGCGTCCACCAGGCCGCGCTGCTTGACCAGCAGCTTGCTGCAGCCCTTGAGCAGCTCGTGAGTGTCGAGATCGGGCGGGGCGCTGGCCGAGGTGTGGGCGTGATAGAGACGAGCCATGTGGTCCAGATGATCGGCCAGGGCGAAGCGCAGCAGGTCGGTGGCCTTGTGAGGCAGGACCAGCACGGTGACGCCGATGCCGATCAGCGTGCCCAGCAGCACGTTGAGGCTGCGCCACAGGGCGACGTCCAGCTCTGGCGTGCTGCCGCCGATGACCAGCAGCAGGCTGATGGCGAACATCAGGCCGCCGTAGCCGAAGCGCTTGCTGAACGTGTACCAGGTGACCGCGGCGATGCCGGCCAGTGCGCCCAGAGGAACGAGGCTCGGCGAGGGCAGGGGAATGACGATCAGCAGCAGCCCCCAGAGGGCGCCCAGCAGGGTGCCGAGCAGGCGCTGGCGCCCCTTGTCGAGCACGCCGCCGATATGGGGCAGGTTGCCCATCACCATGACGGTGCTGACCAGTGCCCAGCCGCGGTGGGGGATCTCGAAGGGTTCGGTGATGGCGTAGGTGATGACCATGGCCAGCACGACGCGCAGCACGTGCAGCGTGCGGCGATGCCGATTCGTGAAGTAGGGGTCTCGGAGCAGGCGCACCAGCTTCATGGGAGGGGAGTACCGTTGACAGGTCAGCCCATGGCGGGTCGGGAGATCATGGTGCCCGGAGCCGGGCTCGAACCGGCACGGTGTTACCACCGAGGGATTTTAAGTCCCTTGCGTCTACCAATTTCGCCATCCGGGCGGGGATTCGAGCGCACAGCTAAAGGAATGATGGAGGCTGGAGTCGGAATCGAACCGGCGTACACGGAGTTGCAGTCCGCTGCATAACCACTCTGCCATCCAGCCTCAAGGATCGTGCCATCCGTGGGGGATGGAGCGAAGACGATGGCCCGTCTTGCGCATTGATCCGGTCGAGTCAGTTCTCTTCGCCGAAGCGTGTCTTCGAAGAGAGTGGAGCGGGAAACGAGATTCGAACTCGCGACCCTCGCCTTGGCAAGGCGATGCTCTACCACTGAGCTATTCCCGCCTGACTCGAGGACGTATTATACGGATAAGTCGGTGACTGTCAAACGCTTTTCTCGACTGCCGTTACATTGAATCGCTGAGATGCGGCCAGGCGGCACGCAGGTACTGGATCATCGACCACAGGGTCAGCAGGGCCGCGGCGTACAGCGTGATGATGCCCAGCATGGCGATCGGCGTGCCGGGGGCGAAGCCCAGCAGCATCAGCAGGGCGATCATCTGCAGCGTGGTCTTGATCTTGCCGATCCAGGACACCGCCACCTTGCCGCGCTTGCCCATCTCGGCCATCCACTCGCGCAGCGCCGAGATCACGATCTCGCGGCCGATGATCACCAGCGCCGGCAGCGTCAGCCAGCTGGCATCGTAGCGCTCGATCAGCAGCGCCAGGGCCACGGCCACCATCAGCTTGTCGGCCACCGGATCGAGGAAGGCGCCAAATGGCGTCGACTGGTTCCAGCGCCGGGCCAGGTAGCCGTCCAGCCAGTCGGTGATCGAGGCCAGCCCGAACAGGGCGCCGGTGGCCAGCAGGCTCCACGAGAAGGGCAGATAGAACAGCACGACCAGCAGCGGGATGAAGACGATTCTGGCCAGGGTCAGGAGGTTGGGAATGTTCATCGAAGCTGCGGTCCTTGCCTGAGGGTTCGAGAGTTGGGCCCATTCTATCCCGCGAGGCGATGCTCATCCATGCGGGGCGCGATGAATGGTGTCGGTGGCGTTGCCTCGTGTTCTGGCGAGCGGTATTTATCCATGCAGGGCGCGGTGAATGGTGTCGGCCAGGGTGGCGCTGATGCCGGGCACCCGGGCGAGCTCGTCGCGGCTGGCCTTCTGCACGCCCTGCAGGCCGCCGAAGAAGCGCAGCAGCTCGCGCCGCCGGCGCGGGCCGACGCCGGGGATGTCCTCCAGCGTCGAGGTGCGCCGGGCCTTGTCGCGGCGGGTGCGGTGGCCGGTGATGGCGAAGCGGTGCGATTCGTCGCGGATGTGCTGCAGCAGGTGCAGCGCCGGCGAGGTGGCATCGAGATCCAGGGTGCGGTCGACGGTCTCCAGGTAGAGGATCTCGAGCCCCGCCTTGCGGGTGCTGCCCTTGGCCACGCCGAGCAGCATCACGCCGGTCACGCCGAGCTCGGCGAACACCTCGCGGGCCATGTTGAGTTGCCCCTTCCCGCCGTCGACCACCAGGATGTCCGGCCGCGCGCCTTCGCCCTCGGCGAGGCGCTTGAAGCGGCGGGTCAGGGCCTGGCGCATGGCGGCGTAGTCGTCGCCGGGCTCGATGCCCGCGATATTGAAGCGACGATAGTCGGACTTGCGCGGGCCGTCGGCATCGAACACCACGCAGGAGGCCACGGTGGCCTCGCCCTGGCTGTGGCTGATGTCGAAGCATTCCAGGCGTTCCGGGGGCTGCTCGAGGCCGAGCGCCTCGCGCAGCGCCTCGAAGCGCTTCGCGAGCTGGGTCTGGTTGGCCAGCTGGCCGGCCAGCTGCTGTTCGGCGTTGGTGCGGGCCAGCTCCTGCCACTGGGCGCGGTGGCTGCGCACCTGATCGGTGACGCGGATGCGCCTGCCGGCGTGTTCGCTCAGCGCCCGGGCCAGCAGCTCGGCGTCTGGCAGCGGGTGGCTGGTGATGATCTCGGCGGGAATCTCCCGGGCCTGGCCGAGATAGAACTGGCTGACGAATTCGCCGAGCAGTGCCTCGGGGTCCAGGTCCAGGCCGTTGGTCGGCTGATGATGGCGGGCGCCGAGCAGACGCCCCTGGCGAATCGCGAGCACCGAGATGCACAGTGCGCCGGGACGCGAGGCCAGGGCGAAGACGTCCGCGTCGCCGCTGCCGGTGTCGACGAACTGGCGCTGCTGCAGCTGGCGCAGCTGCTGGATCTGGTCGCGCAGCCGGGCCGCTTCCTCGAACTCGAGGGCCTGGCTGGCGGCCTCCATGTCGCGGGTCAGCTCCCGGGTCACGGCCTCGCTCTTGCCTTCCAGGCACTGGATGGCGTGCTCGAGATCGCGCCGATAGTCTGCCTCCGAGATGTAGCCCACGCAGGGTGCGCTGCAGCGACTGATCTGATACTGCAGGCAGGGTCGGGTGCGATGGGCGAAGACGCTGTCCTCGCAGTTGCGGATGCGGAAGATCTTCTGCATCAGCGACAGGCTCTCGCGGACCGCGGTGCTGCTCGGATAGGGACCCAGATAGCGACCGTCGTCCTGACGGGTGCGGGCCCGCTTGTATTCCAGCGCCGGGTAGGGATGGCGGTCGGTGACGAACACGAAGGGGTAGGACTTGTCGTCCCGCAGCAGGATGTTATAGGGCGGACGCTGTTCCTTGATCAGCGTCTGTTCGAGCAGCAGTGCCTCGGTTTCGCTGTTGGTCACCGTGACCTGGATGTCGGCGATGCGCGCCACCAGCGCCTGGGTCTTGGTGTTCAACGCGCCGCGGAAGTAGCTGGCCAGGCGGGCCTTCAGGCGGCGTGCCTTGCCCACATAGAGGGTCTCGCCGCGCTCGTCGAGCATGCGGTAGACGCCGGGGGCTTCGGTGACGGTGGCGAGGAACTGACGCGAATCGAAACTCATCGGGCGGCGGTCTGGCGTGGATGGAGACTCATCCTATCAGACTCGCCGCCGAACAGGGTGGTGGGGTTATTCCACCTCGCTGAAACCGTCGACCAGTCCGTGGCGCAGCCCCAGGTGCGTCAGCTCGACGTCAGAATGCACGTCGAGCTTCTCGAAGATGCGATAGCGATAGGTGTTGACGGTCTTGGGGCTCAGGAACATGCGGTCGGCGATATCGGCGACCTTCTGGCAGTTGACGATCATCATCGCCACCTGCAGCTCGCGCTGGGAGAGCTGATCGAAGGGGTTGTCGCTGGCGTCGATGCGCGACAGTACCAGGCGCTGGGCGATCTCGGGGCTGACGTAGCGCTGCCCGGCGAAGACGCTGCGCACCGCGGTGACCATCTCGTCGTGCTGCGAACCCTTGCTGATGAAGCCGTGGGCGCCGGCGTCGAGCAGGCGCTGGGCGAAGGTGTCCTCGAGGAAGGCGGTCAGCACCAGGATGCGGATGTCCTGGGTGAAGCGGTGGATCTTGCGGGTGGCTTCCAGCCCGCCGATACCGGGCATGCGTATGTCCATCAGCACGATATCCGGCTTGAGTTCACGGGCCAGGCGAATGGCCTCCTCGCCATCCGCGGCTTCGCCCACGATGGAAATGTCCGGCTCGGCATCGAGCAGGTGGGCGATACTGGTCCTTACCAGGTGGTGGTCGTCGGCAACGAGAACCCTGATCAAGGCAGGTGCTCCTCAAATAATGTTGAATGCGTCTGGCGCCGATACTGATGCCATGCTCAGACTCTAGCGTGGCACAACATTGTCTTAAGGGGAATTGGCGCCCTCACAAGGTATGACTTTTCTCTCCAAGGTGTTGACGAGCGAGGGGAATGTTCGTAGTATTTGCCTCGTTCTCGCAAGGTAGCAATGCGAGCAACAGTGGGGCCTTAGCTCAGCTGGGAGAGCGCAACACTGGCAGTGTTGAGGTCAGCGGTTCGATCCCGCTAGGCTCCACCACCGAATATCGAAAACCGCCCGATGCCTCGCGCATCGGGCGGTCTTTTTATGCTCGACGAGCGGGGCGAGGCCGAGGAAAAAAGACGAGCTTCTTGGCTTGACGTCTCGGTTAAAGCAGCGTAGTATACGCCTCGTTCTCGCAAGGCAGTAACGGCGAGCAACAGTGGGGCCTTAGCTCAGCTGGGAGAGCGCAACACTGGCAGTGTTGAGGTCAGCGGTTCGATCCCGCTAGGCTCCACCAACCGAATATCGAGACGCCGCCCGATGCACATGCATCGGGCGGCGTCTTTTTTGCATGTCCATTTCTGGTGTCCGTGGCGTTCTGCCTGACAGCGGGGCGCGCCTCTCTAAGCCTGCGACTTGGCTCGGCGTAGCGCGCCGGAGCCCCCGGCGCGCTCGTCGTCCATTGGGCCGTTCCAGTCGCTCAGTCGCGGTCGATGGCGAAGGGCGCCCAGGCTTGCCGCACGGGCATCACGTCCATCCGGTTGATGTTGATATGCGCGGGCAGGGTGGCGACGTAGAAGATCTGCTCGGCAATGTCCTCGGCGGACAGTGGCGTGGTGTCGCGATAGAGCGCATCGTGGGCGTCCTGGCTGCCGCCGGTGCGCACCAGGGTGAATTCCGTCTCGGACAGACCCGGCGCCACGTCGGTCACGCGCACCCCGGTGCCCAGCAGGTCGCAGCGCAGGTTGTAGCTGAACTGCTTGACGAAGGCCTTGGTGGCGCCATAGACGTGGCTGCCCGGGTAGGGCGTGTCGCCGGCCACCGAGCCGAGGTTGATGATGCTGCTGCCGGCCCCCTGTTCGATCAGCGTCGGCAGCAGGGCATGGGTGACGTTGGCCAGGCCGCGGACGTTGGTATCGATCATGGTGTGCCAGTCGGCGAGGTCGACCTTTTGTGCCGGCTGAGGCGCCAGGGCCAGGCCGGCGTTGTTGACCAGGCAGGTCACTCCCTTGAAGGCGTCGGGCAGGGCCTCGACCACGGCTTTCACCGCGGCGTCGTCGCGCACGTCGAGCACGGCCGTGTGCACCGGCACCTTGTCCTTCAGCGCCTCGCGCAGCTCGTCGAGGCGCTCCTCGCGGCGGCCCGAGAGCACCAGCGACCAGCCCGCCTCGGCGAAGCGGTGGGCGCAGGCGCGCCCGAATCCGGAAGTGGCTCCGGTGATGAAGGCGATACGGTTCATGGCAGGCTCCTTTTGCGGCATGAGATCGGTAGGAGCCTCAGCATAGCGCGTTGCAGCCGGGGAAGGCGATGCGAGGCGCCGCCGAAAAGCGCGCGGGCGGCGCCGGTGTTCCGGCGCCGCCCGTGGCGGTCATGCGATGGCGATAGAAGGCTAGCGTCGGGCTCAGCCCTTCAGCGCGTCCATCAGGCAGCGGGCGACCGGCTCGGAGGAGGGCGGGTTCTGCCCGGTGATCAGCCGGCCGTCCTGGCGGGTGTAGGGCGCGAAGTCGTCGGCCTTGGTGTACTTGCCGCCCTTGGCGATCAGTGCGTCTTCCACCAGCTGCGGGACGATCTGGGTCAGGCCTACGGCGTCTTCCTCGCCGTTGGTAAAGCCGGTGACCTCGCGGCCCTCCACCAGCGGCTTGCCCTGCTCGTCGCGGGCGTTGAGCAGCACGATCGGCGCGTGGCAGACCGCGGAAACCGGCTTGCCCTGGGCCCAGAAGGCCTCGATCAGGCGGATCGAGTCGGCGTCGTCGACCAGGTCCCACAGCGGGCCGTGGCCGCCGGGATAGAAGACGGCGTCATAGTCGTCGGCGCTGACGTCGGCCAGGCGATGGGTGGCGGCGAGCCGCGCCTTGGCGTCCGGGTCCTGCTGGAAGCGGCGGGTAGCCTCGGTCTGGCTCTCCTCGGCGTCGCTCTTGGGATCCAGCGGCGGCTGGCCGCCCTGGGGCGAGGCCAGGGTGAGCTCGGCGCCGGCGTCCTGGAAGACGTAATAGGGCGCGGCCAGCTCCTCGAGCCAGAAGCCGGTCTTCTCGCCGGTGTCGCCGAGGCGGTCGTGAGAGGTCAGCACGATCAGAATGCGCGGTGTCATCGAGGCGTCTCCTTGGTGTCGGGCCCGGCATACCGGGCCCGATGGATGGGGCGGGGGGTTATCAGCCTGGACCGGATGTCGCCGCCGGTAAAGCCCGGCGGCGATCGTCGCTCAGTCCCAGGCCGGGGCGAAGTCCGGGTCGGCGATGCGCGCCCCGCGATCGAGCGCGGCGATGGACTGCATCTCCTCGTCGCTGAGCGTGATCTCGAGGGCGGCCAGATTGCTTTCGATGTTCTTCGCCTTGGTGGACGAGGGAATGATCGCGATGCCCTGCTGGTTCAGCCAGGCCAGGGCGATCTGCGCCGGGCTGGCGTCGTGGGCCTCGGCGATGCGCGCCAGGGTCTCGTCTTCCATCACCTTGCCCACGGCCAGGGGCATGAAGGCGGTCACCGCGATGCCGTGGCGCTCGCAGTGCTCGATCAGCGGCCGGTTCTGCAGGAAGGGATGCACCTCGATCTGATTGGTCAGCAGCGCGCCCTCGCCGAGGATATCGACGGCCTGGTCGAGCTGGGCGCGAGTGAAGTTCGAGACCCCGATGTGGCGGGTCTTGCCGGCCTGCTGCACGTTCTTGAGCGCGGTCAGATAGTCGGCCATGGGCACCTCGTCGTTCGGCGAGGGCCAGTGGATGAGCAGCAGATCGACATGATCGGTGCCGAGCTTTTGCAGGCTCTCCTCGACGCTGGCTTCCAGGTCGCCGGGCCGCAGGCGATCGTGCCAGACCTTGGTGGTCAGGAAGATCTCCTCGCGGGGGATGCCGCTCTCGGCGATGGCCTGGCCGACCTCGGCCTCGTTGCCATAGAACTGGGCGGTGTCGATATGGCGGTAGCCGGCCTCGAGCGCGGTCTGCACGCTCTGCTTGAGGGTCTCCCCCTCGAGGCGGAAGGTACCGAAACCGAGTTGGGGCAGCGTTTGGGTCGTCATATCCATCTCCTGTGGTGGGGTTCAGGCGTGGTTGGTGTCGCCGAAGACGCTCGCCAGATGGGCCTGGTAGGCGTCGCGATGCGCGTCGATGGCCGGTGCCTTGATCACGTCGTTGGCCAGGAAGGTCGGCAGGGCGCTCATGCCGAGGAATTCCAGTGCCTTGTGCATCGGGAAGTAGACGGCGTCGACGCCGCGGCCCTCGAAGAAGTTGCCCGGCTCGTCGAAGGCCTCCAGCGGCGCGTTCCAGGTCAGCGACAGCAGATAGCGCTTGCCCTGCAGCAGGCCGCCGCTGCCGTACTGGCGGCTCGGGTCCTGGCGCGAGCGGCCGTCGCTGGCATAGAGCTTGCCGTGCCCGGCGGTCAGCACCTCGTCGAGATAGCGCTTGACGGTCCAGGGGGCGCCCATCCACCAGCCCGGCATCTGCAGGATGACGGCATCGGCCCACAGCCACTTGTCGACCTCGGTCTCGGCCGTGTAGCCGTCGTCGATGCGGGTTTCCTGCAGGGTGTGGCCCTGCTCGGCCAGGATGCCGCGGGCGGTCTCGTGCAGGGTGTCGTTGTAGCGGCCACCGGAATGAGCATAGGCCTTGGCACCGTTGAGCAGCAGGATGTTCATGGGCTTTCGTTAATCTCCTAATCAGTCGTACGCCCAAGAGTGGGGCCCGTCAACGGGGGCTTCAATCATCGAGAAATGCAAAACATCTTTGCAAATGATGCAATAGTCGCCCCGTTGCCGGAAAACGATGCGTATGGAGGAGAGGCGTGCAAAGCCAGATCGAGGAGCTCAACCTGCTGCTGGCGGTGGTGGACAGCGGCGGCTTCAGCGCCGCGGCGCGGCGGCTGGGGCTGCCGGTGTCGCGGCTGTCGCGGGCGGTGCAGCGCCTCGAACGGCGGCTGGAGACGCCGCTGCTCAATCGCACCACGCGCAGCCTGACCCTGACCAGCGAGGGGCGGCGCTTCATCGAGCGCGTGCGGGAGGGGCTGAGCGTGCTGGAGGAGGCGGAAGAGGCCGTGCGGATGAATCGCGAACGACCGCATGGCCCGCTGCGGGTAGATGCGGCGACGCCCTTCATCCTGCATCAGCTGGTGCCGCTGATCGGGGAATTCCAGGCCGCCTATCCGGACATCGCCCTGGAGCTCTGCGCCTCCGACGACATCATCGACCTGCTGGAACAGCGCGCCGACGTGGCGATTCGCATCGGCGGCCTCGAGGATTCCACGCTGCATGCCCGCAGCCTCGGCCACTCGCCGCTGCGGCTGGTGGCGAGCCCGGCCTACCTCGAGCGCCATGGCTTACCCGAGGCGCCGGAGGCCCTGCACGACCATCGCCTGCTGGGCTTTCTCAACGCCGAGGCGCTCAACTACTGGCCGGTCGACGGCCTGGCCGAGCGGGGGCCCAACATTCGTCCCTCGCTCGCGACCTCCAGCGGCGAGGTGATGCGCGAGCTGTGCCTGGCGGGCCACGGCATCGCCTGCCTGTCACGCTTCATGATTCGAGAGGATCTGGCGCGGGGCGATCTGGTCGGCCTGCTGGACGCGCATATCGTCAGCCCCAACCCGCGCGAGCGGGTGCAGGCGGTCTACTACCGCAATACCGCGCTGTCGCCGCGTATCGGCGCCTTTCTCGACTTCATCGCCCCGCGGCTGACGCTATGAGGCCTGTCGGGCGGCGTCGGCTCAGGTGCTCTCGCCCACCAGCAGCTCGAAGCCGATGTCCCGCCGCCGACGGGTGACGCGCCGGTCGTCCAGGCGTCGCAGTACCTGCTCGGCGGCCTGGCGGCCCATGGCCTCGCGAGGGGAGCGGATGGTCGTCAGGCGCGGCGTCAGCTGCTGACCCAGCGGCAGGCCATTGAAGCCGGCGATGGCGATGTCGTCCGGCACCTGCAACCCGAGCCGCACGCTATGCAGCAGGGCGCCTGCCGCCAGATCGTCGTTGGCGAAATGGATGGCATCGGCGTCGCGATGCGAGGCCATGACGCGATCCAGCCCGCCGGCGCCGGCCTCCAGGCTGCCCAGCTCCTCGAGCTCGATGAGCGGTGCCGCGTGGCCGGCGTTCTCGAACACCTCGCGATGCCCTTCGTAGCGCATCAGGGCGCGGTAGTCGCGATCCAGGCAGGCGCCGACGAAGACGCTGCGACGATGGCCCCGCTCCAGCAGGTGGCGGGCCATGCAGCGGCCGGCCTCGCGATGATCGAGGCCGACGTTCAGATCCAGCCCGTCGCCGAGTTCCATGACCTCCATGACCGGCTTGTCCCATTGCTCGAGCAGGGCGCGGCAGGCCGGTGAGTGGCGCAGTCCCGCCGTGACCAGGGCCGAACAGGACCAGCCCAGGAAGGTCCTGACCAGCTGGTGCTCGCGTTCGAGGTCGTAGTCGGTGTTGCCCAGCAGGATCTGGTAGCCCCGCGCCTCGAAGGTGGCCTGCAGGCCGCGGATCACCTCGATGAACACGCTGTTCTCCAATGAGGGAACGATCACCGCGATGAAGCGGGAGCGCGCCGAGGCCAGGCTGCCGGCCACCAGATTGGGCACGTAGCCGACCCGCTCCATGGCCTCCAGGATCCGCGCTCGGGTATCCTCGTTGACCCGTTCGGGTGCGTTCAGCGCGCGCGAGGCGGTGATGGCGGACACGCCGGCGGCCTCGGCGACCTCCCTGAGGGTCGGTTGAGACGCGCCGCGGCGGCGACGCGTCCGTTGGGTGTCCCGGTTAGACATTGGTCTCGTCCTTGCGCTCTTCGCTTGCCCCGCCAGGGGCATCCGTCTAGAAAGGTGTTAGCGCTAACATGATAGCGCTAACACGCGCCGGTGACATCCTCCACCGAGACGGCCAGCACACGACATCGGGAGAACCAAAGGTGAGCGACATTTCCGCAAGCAAGCCCCGCATCGGGGTCGTCGGCCTCGGCGCCATGGGCCTGGGAACGGCCACGGCGCTGCTCGAGCAGGGTCTTTCGGTGACGGGCTGTGACGTCTCGGCCGCGGCGCGACAGGCCTTCGAGGCAGAAGGAGGGCGCTGCGTCGAGAGTCCCGCGGCGCTGGCCGAGCGCTGCGATATCGTGCTGCTGGTGGTCGTCAACGCCGACCAGGTCGAGCAGGTGCTGTTCGGTGACCAGGGGCTGGTGGGGTGCCTGGCACCGGGTAGCGTGGTGGTGCAGTGCGCCACGGTGGCGCCCAGCATCGCGCGCCGACTGGGCGAGCGGCTGGGCGAGGCCGGCCTCGAGATGCTCGACGCGCCGATCAGCGGCGGGGCCGCCAAGGCGCGCAGCGGCGAGCTGTCGGTCATGGCTTCCGGTGCGGTGTCGGCGTTCGACAAGGCGGCTCCGGCGTTGGAGGCCATGGCGGCCACCGTCTACCGACTGGGCGATGCACCCGGCGTCGGCTCGAGCATGAAGCTCGTCAATCAGCTGCTGGCCGGGGTCCATATCGCCACCGCCGCCGAGGCCATGGCGCTGGGCATCCGCCTGGGACTCGACCCGGACACGATCTACGAGGTGATCACCCATTCGGCGGGCAATTCCTGGATGTTCGAGAACCGGGTGCCGCACATTCTCAAGGGCGACTACACGCCGCTGTCGGCCGTCGACATCTTCGTCAAGGACCTCAACATCGTCCATGACACCGGCCGCGAGCTGGCCATGCCGACCCCGGTGACCGCCTCCGCCCTGCAGCAGTTCACCGCCGCCAAGGGCGCCGGCCTGGGCCGCGAGGACGACTCGGCCGTGATCAAGGTCTACGAACGGCTGTCGGGCATCACCCTGCCCGAGGCGGCCAACGATCCGCAGGGGGTATGACCATGCCTATCGTGCTGGGCGTCATCGCCGACGACTTCACCGGCGCCACCGACCTGGCCAACAACCTGGTGCGCAGCGGCATGCGCTGCGTGCAGGTGATCGGCGTGCCGGACGCAGCGCTGGCGCTGGATGACGTCGACGCCGTGGTGGTGGCGCTGAAGTCGCGCTCCTGCGCCGTGGAGCGCGCCGTCGAGGACTCGCTCGCTGCTCTCGACTGGCTGCAGCAGCAGGGCGCGCGCCAGATCTTCTCCAAGTACTGCTCGACCTTCGATTCCACCGACGCCGGCAACATCGGCCCGGTCGCCGAGGCGCTGATGGATCGGCTGGGCGCCGCCCAGACGGTGATGGTGCCGGCGTTCCCGATCAACGGCCGCACCGTCTATCAGGGGCATCTGTTCGTCGGCGATCGGCTGCTCAACGAGAGCGGCATGCAGCATCACCCGCTCAACCCCATGCATGATGCCGACCTGGTGCGGGTGCTGTCCCGCCAGGTCACGCGCCCGGTCGGACTGGCGCCGCACCCACTGTTGGCCCGGGGCGGGGAGGCGACGCGCCACCACCTGGAGGCGCTGGGCGAGCAGGGCGTCGGCCTTGTGGTCTGCGACACCCTCGATGAGGGGGATCTCGCCGCGATCGCCGAAGCGGTGGTCGACCTGCCGCTGGTGACCGGCGGCTCGGGGCTCGGCCAGGCGCTGCCGGCCGAGTATCGACGCCGCGGCTGGCTGGCCGAGGTGACCGATCCCGGCCGCCTGGCGCCGTCGTCCGGCGCGGCCCTGGTGCTGTCGGGCAGCTGCTCGCGGGCGACCTTGGAACAGATCGCGCGCTTCCTCGAGCATCGCCCCGGCATGGCGCTGGACCCGCTGGCGCTGGCCGAGGGCGAGACTCACTTCCAGGACGCGCTGACCTTCGCCCGGGGGCGGATCGCCGACGGCGGGCCGGTGCTGGTCTACGCCTCCGCCGACCCGGCGCGGGTCAAGGCCGCCCAGGCGGCGCTGGGGACCGAGCGCGCCGGTCAACTGGTCGAGGAAGCGCTGGGGCGCCTGGCCCGGACGCTGGTCGAGGAGGGCGTGGGCCGGCTGGTGGTGGCCGGCGGCGAGACCTCCGGCGCGGTGGTCTCGGCGCTGGGCCTGCGTACGCTACGCATCGGCGAGCAGATCGACCCCGGCGTGCCCTGGACCCAGGCCCCGATGCCCGGCCGCGAGGCGCCGCTGTCCCTGGCGCTCAAGTCGGGCAACTTCGGCGGCCCCGATTTCTTTACCCGAGCCTTCGAGGTGCTGACATGAGCGCGCATGCCATCAATGCCCAGCGCGATCAGATCGCCGTCATGGGGAAGTCGCTGTTCGATCGCGGGCTGACCATGGGCTCCAGCGGCAACATCAGCGTGCGCCTGGAAGACGGCGGCTGGCTGATGACGCCAACCAATGCCTGCCTGGGCCGGCTCGACCCGGCGCGCATCGCGCGCCTGGACCGGGACGGCCGGCTGCTCGACGGCGACAGGCCGACCAAGGAGCAGTTCCTGCACACGGCGATGTACCAGGAGCGCCCCCAGTCCGGTGCCATCGTCCACCTGCACTCGACCCACTCGGTGGCCGTCTCCTGCCTGCCCGACGTGGATCCCTGTGACTGCATCCCGCCGCTCACCGCCTACTACGTGATGCGGATCGGGCGGTTGCCGCTGGTGCCCTATCACATCCCCGGGGATCCGAGCCTGGGAGACGCCGTGCGCGGCCTGGCCGGCCGTCACAGCGCGGTGCTGCTGGCCAATCACGGCCCGGTGGTGGCCGGCAAGTCGCTCGAGGCCGCGGTCTATGCCACCGAAGAGCTCGAGGAAACCGCCCGACTGTACCTGCTGCTGCGGGGACAGAACCCCCGCGGCCTGACGCCCGACCAGGTGGCCGAACTCGAAGCGCGCTTTCCGCGCGATTGACCCCCACAGCGAGGAGCGACGATGACCCGACTGGCCGCCAACCTGAGCATGCTGTTCACCGAGCACGATTTCCTCGACCGCTTTCAGGCCGCCGCCGATGCCGGCTTCCATGGCGTCGAGTACCTGTTTCCCTATGCCCATGCGCCGGCGCGCCTCGCCGAGGCGCTGGAGGAGGCGGGCGTCGAGCAGGTGCTGTTCAACCTGCCGCCCGGCGACTGGGAGGCCGGCGAGCGTGGCCTCGCCAGCCTGCCGGGACGTGAGGCGGAGTTCCGCGATGCGGTGATCGAGGCGCTGCGCTATGCCGAGCATCTGGGCTGCCCGCGAGTGCATGCCATGGCCGGGCTGCTGCCCGAGGGCCTGGATGACCGTGCGCGCGATGAGGCCCGCGAGGCCCATCACGCCACCTATCTCGAGAACCTGCGTTTCGCCGCCGGCGAGGCCGCCAGGACCGGACGGGAACTGTTGATCGAGCCGATCAATACCCGCGACATGCCGGGCTATTTCCTGTCGCGGCAGGACCAGGCCGTGGCCGTGATCGAGGCGGTGGGCGCGGACAACCTGCGTCTGCAGTTCGATCTCTACCATTGCCAGATCATGGAGGGCGACCTGATTCGTCATCTGGAGCGTCTGCTGCCTCATCTCGGCCACGTGCAGATCGCCGGGGTGCCCGAGCGGCACGAGCCGGATGTCGGCGAGGTGCACTACCCGGCCATTCTCGAGCGCCTCGAGGCGCTGGGCTATGGCGGCTGGATCGGCTGCGAGTACCGGCCCGCCGCCGCCACCCGCGACGGCCTGGGCTGGGGGCAAGCCTACGGGCTGCGGCCCTGAGATCGGTCTGCCCTCGACTGACAACAACATTCTCACGATCAGGAAGTGACGCCATGCATATCGTCATCACCGGCGCCGCCGGTTTTCTCGGCCAGCGCCTCGTGCAGCGGCTGCTCGAACTCGGTGAGCTCGACGGCCGGCGGATCCGCCGGCTGACGCTGATCGACCAGGCCGAGCCGCCCGTCCTCGACGGCGCGGGCGTCGAACTGGAGGCCCTGGCGCTGGATATCAGCGCCCCGGGCGCCCTGGACGCGATACTGGAAGCGCGACCGAACGTCATCTATCACCTGGCCGCGGTGGTCAGCTCGGCCGCCGAGGCGGACCTGGATCTGGGCATGAGGGTCAACTTCGATGCCACCCGCGCGCTGCTGGAGGGCTGTCGGGCCCATGGGCTGTCCGAGACCCGCCTGGTGATGGCCAGCTCCGTGGCGGCCTATGGCGGCGAGCTGCCCCAGGTCCTCGACGACATGACCGCGCTGCATCCGCAGAACTCCTACGGCGCCCAGAAGGCCATGTGCGAGCTGCTGGTCAACGACTACAGCCGCCGTGGCCTGGTCGACGGCCTGGTGCTGCGCCTGCCGACCATCGTGATTCGCCCCGGGCGGCCCAACGCCGCGGCCTCGAGCTTCGCCTCCAGCATCCTGCGCGAGCCGCTCAACGGCGAGCCGGCGATCTGCCCGGTGCCCACCGAGCTGGCGCTGTTCGTGATGTCGCCGGCCAGCGTCATCGAGGCCCTGATTCACGGCGCCCGGGTGCCAGCGGCCGCGCTCGGCGACTTCCGGGCCTTCATGCTGCCGGGCATCACGGTGAGCGTCGCCGAGATGCTCGAGACCCTGGGCGAGATTGCCGGCGAACAGGCGCTGGCCCTCGTCCGCCACGAGCCGGATCCGGCCATCGAGGCCATCGTCGGCAGCTGGCCGGCACGCTTTCGCAACGACCGCGCCCGGGAGCTGGGCTTCCGGGGCGACCAGAACTTCCGCGATATCGTCCAGGCCTTCCTGGAAGAGAGCGCCTGATTCCCACACCGGGATCAGGCACATGACCCAAGCGTGATCACGACCCACGAGGTGATAACAATGACAGCCACTTTCGCACGTCGCAGCTTGTCCACCGCCATTGCCGGTGCCACCCTGGCCCTCGGGGCCGCCAGTGCCCAGGCGGCTCAGACCATCAACCTGGGCCACACCCTTTCCGACAGTTCGCACTATTCGGTCGGCGCCGACGCCTTCAAGGAGACCCTGGAACGCCTCAGCGACGGCGAGTTCGAGGTCGTCGAACATCCTTCCGGTGCGCTGGGCGGCGAGCGCGCCATGATCGAGGGCCTGCAGATCGGTACCGTGGACGTGGTGATCACCTCCACCGGGCCGCTGGGTAACTTCGTGCCCGAAACCTACGTGCTCGACCTGCCGTTCCTGTTCAAGGACTACGATCAGGCGCGCTGCGTGCTGGACGGCCCCATCGGTCAGGATCTGCTGAACAAGATGGGGGAACACGACCTGGTTGGCCTGGCCTGGTCCGAGAACGGTTTTCGCCATCTGACCAACAGCAAGCGCGCGGTCGAGACCCCGGCAGATGTCGAAGGGCTCAAGGTCCGCACCATGGAAAACAAGGTGCACATGGCGGCCTTCGAGGCGATGGGCGCGCATCCCACGCCGATGGCCTTCCCGGAACTGTTTACCGCGCTTCAGCAGGGCACCGTCGACGGCCAGGAAAATCCCATCACCGTGATCGTCGCCACCAAGTTCTGGGAAGTGCAGGACAATCTGTCACTGACCGGCCATGTCTACTCGCCCGCCGTCGTGTTGGGGTCACCGATCCTGCTGGATGGGCTCTCCGAGGAAGAGCGCGGCTGGTTCGACCAGGCCGCTCAGGCCTCGGCCGCGGCCACCCGTGAGGAAGTGTCGCGCCTCGAGCGCGAGGGCGTTGAGCTGCTGCGCGAGAACGGCATGACCGTGGAAACGGACATCGACAAGGCGCCGTTCCAGGAAGCCGTCGAGCCGGCCTACCAGATCTACACCGATCAGTACGGCAGCGAAATGCTCGATCGCGTGCGCGCCAGCGACTGCTGAACCCGCCGAGCCCCGGCGCCTGAGGGGGCCGGGGCCACGTTGACTTGATGGTGGCCACGATGCTGCAACTCTTTCTACGGGTCGAGCACCAGACCACGCGTCTGGCCCTGTTCGGCGCCGTGCTCATGCTGATCGTGTCGGTGACCCTGGGGTTCTACCAGGTGATGACGCGATTCGTCTTCGATGCGCCCTCGACCTGGTCCGAGGTAATCTCCCGCTCGACGATGATCTGGTGCGTCTTCCTGGGAGCCGCGGCGGGCTTTCGCGGCGGCTTCATGATGTCCGTCGAGGTCATTTACAAGCTGATTCCCGGTCGCCGACTGATCTGGCTGGAGGGGCTGATCGCCCTGTGCTGTGCCGTCGTGCTGCTGGTACTGATGACCTACGGCACCGCCATGACGCTGCGCGTCCAGTCGCAGATGCTGTCCGGGCTCGAGGTCTCGATTTCCTGGGCCTATGCCGCCATGCCGGTGGGTGCGAGCTTCGCACTGGTGGCGGTAGTCGCCCGCCTGCTGGCGCAGGCGACCGGCCGGGAGGCCATCGGGCCGGTCGTGGATGAGGTGTCGGAGGGACACGGTGAAGAGAGCCGGTCCGCGCCAGAGCCGCGCCGCTGCGTCTCCGGGGACATGGAATCCGACCGGCTCAACGAGAGGAGTGACCGCCCATGAATGCCGCCATCGGACTCTCGCTGATCATCCTGTTCAGCCTGGGCGTGCCCATCGCCGTTTCGATCCTGCTGGCGTCGATCGTCGGCATCGAGTTCTTCTCGCGCCTGCCGCTGTTGCTGGTGCCGCAGCAGATGTTCGTGGGTATCGACAGCTTCCCGCTGATGGCGATCCCGTTCTTCATCCTGGCCGGCAACCTGATGGCCGCCGGTGGGATTTCCCGGCGCCTGGTGGATCTGGCCAAGGCCGTGGTGGGGGGCCTCCAGGGCGGGCTGGCGATGACCTGCGTGCTGACCTGCATGCTGTTCGCCGCGGTATCGGGCTCGAGCGTGGCCACCACCTTCGCCATCGGCTCGATCCTGATCCCGGCGATGGTCAAGCACGACTATCCGCGCCCGCTGGCCGCCTCGATCCAGGCGTCGTCGGCGGAGCTGGGAGTGCTGATTCCCCCCTCCATCCCGCTGATCCTCTACGGCGTCAGCACCGATACCTCGATCGGCAAGCTGTTCATCGCCGGCATCGGCCCGGGTCTGCTGATCGGCGGCGCCTTGCTGCTGTTCCTGTACCTGTTCTGCAAGGTGCGCGGCTACGGGCTCAAGGACCGCGAGGATCGCCATGACTTCATGACCGCCTTCAAGCGGGCCTGGGCCGCACTGCTGATGCCGGTGGTGGTGATCGGCGGCATCTACGGCGGCGTCTTCACGCCCACCGAGGCCTCGGCGGTGGCGGTGGTCTACGCCCTGATCGTCGGCGGGCTGATCTACCGTGAACTGTCCTGGGCGGAGCTGCTGCCCATCTTCAGGCAGAGCGTGGTCTCGACGGCGGCGGTGATGCTGATCATCGCGGCGGCGGCGCTGTTCAGCTTCCTGATCAGCCGCTCCGGGCTGCCTGGCGAGGTGGCGGCCTGGGTGACCCAGGTGTTCGACAGTCCGATCGCCTTCCTGCTGGCGGTCAACGTCATGCTGCTGGTGGTGGGCATGTTCATCGAGACCTCGGCGGCGATCCTGGTGCTGGCGCCGATCTTCACTCCGATCGCCGTGCAGTACGGCATCGACCCGGTGCACTTCGGGCTGATCATCGTCGTCAACCTGGCGCTGGGGATGTTCACGCCGCCGCTCGGCGTCAACCTGTTCGCCGCCTGCGCGGTGGCTCGCCTGTCGGTGGATCAGCTGCTGCCCTGGCTGATGCGGTTCGTGCTGGTGGTGCTGGCTTGCCTGATCGCGATCACCTATCTGCCCTGGATCTCGCTGGGGCTGGTCGACCTGCTGTACTGACAACCCTCGAGGAGACATCGATGAGTGCGTTACCCGTAACGCCGCGCTGCGCGGCACTGATCGGCGGGGAGTGGGTGACCACGCCCGGCACCCTGGGCGTCGAGGCACCGGCCACGGCCTCGCCGCTGGCCGAGATCGCCCGCTGCGGGGCGGACCAGGTGGACGCCGCGGTCGCCGCGGCTCGCCGGGCCTTCGACGGCGAGCTCGGCGACTGGCACCGGTGGTCGGCTCGCCGGCGCGGCGAATGGCTGCACGCCTTCGCCGACGCCATCGTCGCCGACGCCGCGACCCTGGCCGCGCTGGAGTGCGCCGATACCGGCAAGCCGATGTCCCAGGCCCGGGGCGACATCACCGCCTGTGCCCGCTACTTCCGCTTCTACGCCGGTGCGGCGGACAAGCTCCATGGCGAGACCATCCCCTTCGACAACGACTTCGCCGTGTTCACCCTGCGCGAGCCCTACGGTGTCTGCGCCCAGATCATTCCCTGGAACTACCCCTCGCAGATCTTCGGCCGCTGCGTGGCCGCGGCGCTGGCGGCCGGCAACAGCGTGGTGCTCAAGCCCGCCGAGGACGCCTGCCTGAGCGTGCTGCGCCTGGCCGAGCTGGCCGTCGAGGCCGGGCTGCCGGCCGGGGCGCTCAACGTGGTGCCGGGTCTGGGACGCGAGGCGGGCTCGGCGCTGGCCGCGCATCCGGGTATCGATCACCTGTCGTTCACCGGCTCGCCGGAGACCGGGACCCTGGTCACCCAGGCCGCGGCGGTCCATCACGTGCCGGTGACCATGGAGCTCGGCGGCAAGTCACCGCAGATCGTGTTTGCCGATGCCGACCTGGAGGCCGCCCTGACGGCAGTGGTGCGGGGCATCATCCAGAACGCCGGCCAGACCTGCTCGGCGGGAAGCCGACTGCTGGTCGAGGCCTCCTGCTACGACGAGGTCGTTTCGCGTCTCGCTGCACGCTTCGGCGACCTGCGCTGCGATGCCGGCGAGCGCGATGCCGACTGCGGCCCGCTGATCAACGCCCGCCAGCGCGAGAAGCTCGAGACCCGGCTGGCGGCGGCGCGGGCCGATGGCATTCGTGTGGCGGCGGTCGGCCATCTGGCCGAGGGGGTGCCCGCCGAGGGCCATTTCGTGGTGCCGCAGCTGCTGGTCGACATTCCCGACGACCATGAGGTGATCCGCGAGGAGCTGTTCGGTCCGGTGCTGGCGGTGCAGCGCTTCGACGACGAGGAGGATGCCGTGCGTCTGGCCAATGCCACCGACTTCGGCCTGTGTGCCGGTGTCTGGACCCGCGACGGCGGGCGTCAGCTGCGCCTGGCCAAGCGCATCCGCAGCGGCCAGGTCTTCGTCAACAACTACGGTGCCGCCGGCGGCATCGAGCTGCCGTTCGGCGGCATGGGCCGCTCCGGCCACGGCCGCGAGAAGGGCTTCGAGGGACTGAAGAGCTACACCCAGCTCAAGACGGTGGCGATCCGCCACGGCTGAGGCGTCGACGGAACCCACTGCGACCGGCATGACGGAGTGACGGACTCGGCGCCAGGAGTCGGCCTCCGAGGGCTGGGCAGCTGGCGGTCATGAGGCATGCCGGTCGGTCAGCGCCCCTGGGGGCGAGGGATGGCTATCCATTAAGGAGAGAGATGAGATGAGCAAGACATACCGGATCGGCATGATCGGCGTGGGCCTGATGGGCCACGGCATCGCCACCAGCCTGCTGCGCAGCGGCCATCGGCTGAGTTTTCTCGACCATCCCGGCAACCAGCCGGTCGAGGACCTTCTGGCGGCCGGTGCCGAGAGGCGCACCAGCGCCCGCGAGGTGGCCGAGCATGCCGAAGTGGTGATCCTCTGCGTGACCGGCACGCCCCAGGTGGAGAGCGTGCTGTCCGATGCCGGCGGCGTGCTGGAAGGCCTGCGGGCGGGCGGCGTGATCATCGACTGCTCGACGGCGATTCCGAGCTCCACCCTGGCCATCGCCGAGCGCGTCGCCGCCGCCGGCGGACAGTTCATGGATGCCGCCATGACGCGCACGCCCAAGGAGGCCGCCGAGGGGCGCCTCAACCTGATCGTCGGCGCCACCGACGAGCTGTTCCGCGAGGTGAAGCCGCTGCTGGAGAGTTTCTCCGAGCACATCACCCATGGAGGTCCTGTGGGCTCGGGGCACAAGCTCAAGCTGCTGCACAACTACGTGTCGCTGGGCTTCACCGCGGTGCTGGCCGAAGCCGCTGCCGCTTCCCGCCGGGCCGGCATCGAGGACGACGTCCTGCTCGAGGTGCTGGGCAACGGCGGCGGTGGCGGGGTGGTGCTGGAACGCCTGCGGCCGTTCATTGCCGCAGGGGACCCCTCGGGTTTCCGTTTCAGCCTCTCCAACACGTACAAGGATATCGGCTACTACAACGCCATGGCCCGGGACCTGGGCGCCGAACGCGGCGTGGCCGCCGCCATCGATGCGCTGTATCGCGATGTCAACGAGCGCGGGCACGGCGATCGTCTGACCCCGGAGCTGGTGGCGTTGCTGGGAGAGTCATGAGGGAAAGTGAGGCGCTGGCATCGACGGCGCCGGCGCGGCATCCTGTAGGCCATGAACGTCGATCTTCCCATCACGCCCCGCAGCGTCGAGCGTTCCTATCCACTCGACTGCCTGAGCGACACCCACGACTACCACCAGCTGCTGGTGGGGCTCGACGGCCGCGTGGACGTCGAGATCGAGGGGCGGGGCGCCGCCATGGCGCCGGGGAGCGTGTGCCTGATCCCCGCCGCGGCGACTCACCACTACCTGGGGCTCGACGCCGACAACCGCTGCCGCGTGCTGGACCTGCCGGCGGGAGGGGCCGTGGATGCGCTGTTCGAGTGCATTCGCTTCCTGCGCCTGGCGCCGGAGGAGGCCGCCGGGCTGGATGACGACAGCCTGCTGGCGCGGCTCGGCGCCGCGCCTGGCTGGCAGGGGCCGCGGCTCAACATGGCGCGCCTGACCCGGCGAGTGCAGGCCGATCCGGCGGCGGCCTGGAATCTGGCCCGGCTGGCCGAGGCCGCACGGCTCTCCGAGCGGCAGCTGCGCCGCAGCCTCGTCGCGCTCACCGGCCTCACGCCCTGGCAGTGGCTGACGCATCAGCGTCTGGCGCTGGCCGAGCGGCTGCTGACCGCCAGCGATGCCTCCATCACCGAGATCGCCCAGGCCTGCGGCTTCGCCGACGGCGCCCAGTTCAGCCGCCATTTCCGACGCTGGCGAGGGCAGACGCCGAGCGCCTTTCGTCGCGCTCACTGACGGCCGAAATCGACAAGTCGTCGTCTTCCTTACCCTTCATACTGCTCAGCCGACCCGCGAATGGAGAATCGAGATGTCGGCTGTTTCCCCCGCCGAGGCGCGCCGCGCCACCTTGTGGGGCGCCAGTACCGTCCTGAGCTGGGCGACGCTGGCGCTGTTTACCCAATGGGCCGGCCCGGTGCCGCCCTTCCTGCTGACCGCGCTGTGCTTCGGCCTGGCCGGCGGCCTGGCGCTGCTGGTGTTCCTGCTGCGCGGCGAAGGCCGGGCCCTGGCCGAGGCCTTCCGCCAGCCGCCGGCGGGCTGGCTGCTGGGCGTGGGCGGGCTGTTCGGCTACCACCTGTGCTACTTCATCGCCCAGCAGAACGCGCCGGCGGCCAATGCCGGGCTGATCAGCTACCTGTGGCCACTGCTGATCGTGATCCTGGCCGGCTGGCTGCTGCCGGGCGAGCGCCTGCGCACCATTCACCTGGTGGGCGGCGTGTGTGGCTTCATCGGCGCGGCGCTGCTGGTCGGCCCCGACGGCTTCGACTGGTCCGGCGAATACACGTCGGGCTATCTGGTGGCGCTGCTGGCGGCCTTCATCTGGAGCGGCTATTCGGTGGTGTCGCGACTGCTGGCGCGGATTCCGACCACGGCGGTGGCCTGGAACTGCCTCGGCGCTGCGGTGCTGGCGCTCGCCTGCCATCTGGCCTGGGAACCGCGCGGCTGGCCGGAGGGCGCCAACCTGTGGGCGATCCTGGCGCTTGGGCTCGGCCCGGTGGGCAGCGCCTTCTTCACCTGGGATCTGGGCATGAAGCGTGGGCACGTGCGCCTGCTGGGGCTCTTGTCCTATGCCACGCCGCTGTGCTCGACCCTGGTACTGATTGCCGCCGGTCTGGCCGCGCCCAGCCCGACCCTGCTGCTGGCCGCGCTGCTGATCTGCGGCGGGGCGTTGATCGGTAGCGGCATGTTGAGGGGGCGAAAGAATCGGCGTTCGCGTGAGGCGACGGAGTCGTCGCGGGGATAACCCCTCGGCGCGTCGCCGGGCACATTCAAGAGGTCAGAAGGACACCGTCATGGAACAGATCGAATGGTCGGATTTCGCCAGGGTCGAACTGCGGGTGGGCACTATCGTCGAGGCCGAGGTCTTTGCCGAGGCGCGGCGCCCGGCCTATCGGCTGCGCGTCGACTTCGGCGAGGCCATCGGGGTACGCAAGTCCAGCGCCCAGATCACCGAGCTTTACGACCCGGAGGCGCTGGTGGGCCGTCAGGTGGTCGCCGTCGTCAACTTCCCGCCGAAGCAGATCGGCCCGATGACGTCGGAGTGCCTGGTTACCGGCTTCCACCGCGACGATGGCGCCGTGGCGCTGGCCGTGCCCGATATGGCGGTGCCGAACGGGGCGCGGCTGGCATGACGCGGGCCGCCATGATCGCTCATGGCGGCCCTGTGATGAGGCGACATGGGCCGGCCTGCATGCCCCGGCCCATGTCGCGTATGGCTGTCGAGGCGGGCTCAGCCGAACAGCAGGGGATCGATGATCCCGGGGGGATAGGTCAGGGTCAGGAACTGTGCCATGCCGACCAGGAAAGCCATGACGCCGAGTGACATGATGATCGCCATCCAAGGCTTGAGGCGCGCAACGGTCAGCAGGAAGACGAGGGAGAAGAGCGTCGCCGCGGTGACGAACCCCAGCAATAGCATGCTCCCTACCAGAGCGAAGAAGCCGATCAGCCAGAGTCCTTGCTGTCCGATGGCTTGAGGCTGCCGCTGGGGGCGATGCAGCAGGCAGCGAGCGATCTCCAGCAGGCAGGACGCGGCGAGGATCGTGATGGCCAGTCGCGGCATGATGCCGCCGATCAGCGTCAGGTCGGCCACATCGATCCAGGCAACGACAGCCGTTGCCAGCAGGGCGGCGAAGAGCACCACGTCGATGACGCCCAGCGTCGGAGGTTCGGCACGAGCCGTGGAGGCGGCACCGACCGTGGATGCCTGACGACGCTTGAGCCATAGCGAGCGCAGCACGGGAATGAAGAGGGCCGCCAGGATCAGCGCACCGATGATCAATACGCCGGGGCGCATGAAGGCATCCGTACCCTGGAACTGCACCGCCTGATAGAAGTAACCCTCTGCGCCGGGAGCCAGCACGAAACCGATCAGGAAGGCGGGGCGCGACCAGTTGGCCTGCTTGAACAGAACGCCCAGGACACCGACCGCCCCCAGGGCGAACAGATCACCTGCCGAGCGCGTGGCCTGGAAGGCGGCGAACATGATCAGCACCGTGATCACGGGCGCCAGCGTGGCAAAGGGCACTCGGGTCAGGCCGGCGACCGGGCGCGCCAGCACCAGGCAGAGTGCGGCGCCCAGGATATTGGCCAGGGCCAGCGACCAGATAATGGTGTAGGTCAGGTCGAGGTGAGTCTCGATCATGCCGACGCCGGGCTGCAGCCCGAGCAGCAGCAGCCCGCCGAGGAACACCGCCGCCGTGCCCGAACCCGGAACGCCGAACAGCAGCGTCGGCACCATGGCGCCGCAGGCGCAGGCATTGTTGGCGGACTCGGGGGCGATCACCCCGCGGATATCGCCCTGGCCGAATTCGGACTTGTCCTTGGCGCTTTGCACGGCATGCCCGTAGGTGAGCCAGTCGACCACCGAGCCGGCCAGCCCGGGGATGGTGCCGATCAGGCTGCCGATTGCCGCACAGCGCGCCACGAGACCGCGCTGTTCACGGACATCGCGGATGCCTTGCCGCCAGCCTTCGCCGAGTTTGCAGGGCTCTTCGGCGATGGCGCCGCGCTTGACCAGCAGATCGATGATCTCCGGGAGGGCGAAGATCCCGAGGCCCACGACCACCAGAGGCACGCCATCGTAGAGGTAGTCGAGCCCGAAGTTCATGCGGAACTCGCCCGTGGCCGGTGCCATGCCGATGGCCCCCACCAGCAGGCCGAGGCCACAGGCGGCCAGCCCCTTGAAGAGGTCGCGTCCGGAGAGAACGGCCACCATCGACAGGCCCAGCAGGGTCAGCATGAAGAGCTCGGACGACGAGAACGACAGCACCAGTGGGCGCGCGATCAGGATAAAGCCGGTGAGAATGACGGCCCCGATCAGGCCCCCGATCATGGACGACAGAAAGGCGCTGGACAGCGCGCGTGCCGCCTGACCGCGCTTGGCCAGCGAGAAGCCGTCGATGACGGTCGCCTGGGACGCGCTGGATCCGGGGATGCCCAGCAGCACCGAGGCAAAGGTATCGCCGGTCGGGATCACGGCCACCAGCCCCATCAGCATGCCGAGGGCGACGCTGGGTTCCATGCCGTAGAGGAAGGGCAGCAGAAGCGACATGCCGGCGATGCCCCCGAGGCCGGGGATGATGCCGACCACGAGCCCGACGAGAACGCCGAGTACCATGAAGAGCAGATGGGACAGGGTGAACAGCTGCCCAAGACTGGAGAGAAGGATATCGAGCATGGCGTATGGCTCTTGTATTGTGTGATCAGGAGGAGCCAGGGATGCCGGCCCCTTGGGCCGGCATGTTCCACTGTTTATTGAAGCTTGACGTCGTGTTCGGACTGCAGCCAGTTGGCCAGCCAGTCACGCGTGGCCTCGTCGATGGACATGGCATCCTCCAGGTGTCGCTGGGCGACGTCGCCGATGACCGGCGTGTAGGGCCCCAGCTGGGCGGCGGCCGCTTCCTTGAAGGCGTCGGTGCCGACGAAATCGCGAGCGGCCTGGCGATAGGTGTCGATCAGCGGCTGTGGCGTATCCTTTGGCACCATGATCAGCTTTTGCAGGGCATAGCCGGAGGCGAAGAACTTGCGGAATGCCTCGTATTCCTGACCTGAAGGCGCTTCGCCGTGTCGGGCCTGGTAGATCTCGTTGAAGGTGGGAAGATCCGGGAACGTCGGATCGCGGACGATCTGTCCTTCGTCGTTCAGCACCCCGAGCGAGAACAGCGGCACTGCCTTGCCGGCCTCCACCAGCGGTTCGACATTGCTCAGATAGGCAGAGGTGGTCTGGAAGTCGATGTCGGCTTCACCGCGTTCGAATGCCAGACGGCCTTCGCCTCGACTGCGCATGCCGAAGACGGCCTGCACGTCGGCACCCAGCATGTCCAGGGCGATCAGGACCGGGAGTTCGACGCCGGTCGGGTTCTGGGCGGCCAGCTTGACCGGCTGCTCGAGCAGGGCATCCAGCGCGGTATCGGCCGTTTCGCCGAGGCTGGGCTGGGCATAGACCACTCCCCCCGTCGGCGTGGCCAGGATGGGCGTCCAGTCGTTGTAGTCGTAGCGAACGCGAGGATCGCCGAGCATGGCCGGATACTGCGTCGAGGCCGAAGTGCCCAGCCAGTTGCTACCGTCCGCTCTGGCACGGATGGCGAAAAGGTTGGCGCCATTGATGGAGCCGCCGCCGGGGACGTTGTCGATCATGATGGTGGGTTCGCCCGGCAGCGATTCGCTGAGCCAGGGGGCGAAGAAGCGCGCCCAGACATCCGTTCCTCCGCCGACGCCGAAGGGAACGGTCCACTTGATATTGCCGGGCACGTCGGCGTCTTGTGCCTGGACAGAGGTTGCCAGGCCTATCCCGGTGATCGCAATGCCGAGCAGGGCCGCTTTCTTGAGCTTTCCAAGGAGGGGGTTTTTGGTCTCAGTCCTGGGGATCATCATGGTATTTCTCCTGGCGTGTTGTCGTTGTCATGGTGTTTGAGAAAGGCCCGGTCGGTGGGTCGCTCAGCTGGCCTTGGACGCCAGGGAATCTCGATCGGGCGTGGCAGGAAGCGAGTAGAAGATCGTACCACTCATGATTTTTCTGGCGGTGCGGATCAGCGACACGCGTGCGATGTCGATGGGGTCGGCGTTGCGGTGCTCGACGTTCAGGTCGATGAACCCGGAGGGGTGCTCCAGCCTGACCTGTGACAGCAGACCGTCGGCGGCGAGCCTGCCCGTGTTCACCGCGATGCGGTGGGCGACGGTGCCCGGCACGCTGACGGCGGTGGCCACGGCAATGGCACCCGTGACGGCAATGGCCTTGTGGCAGCGGTGAGGCACGAAGTAGCGAGTGCACAGCACGCCGCTGTCGGTGTCCGGCGCGGAGACCAGCACGGGCTTGGGCAGGACGCTCTGGCTGACATCGCCCAGCCCCATGCGCCGTCCGGCCTGGCGACGCATCATTTCCAGGCGCTCCAGCATGGCGGTGTGGGCGTCCAGCTCCGCGGGCGACTCCCGGCCGCTGAGCCCCAGGTCGGCCGCATTGACCATCATGATGGGCGTGGCGGCATCGAGGCAGGTCACCTCGATGCCATCGATGATCTCGGCGGCCTGCCCGGTCGGCAGCAGGGCACCGGTCTTGGTGCCGGTGATATCAAGGAAACTGAGCTGAATGCCGGCGGCAGTGCCTGGCACGCCGCTGATCGTCGCCTCGCCCTCGTAGGCGATCTGGCGTCCTGGTGTGGGGACGTGGCATTCGATCAGCCGCTGAGTGTTGAGGTTTCGCACCCGCACGGCGGTGGTCCCGTCCTGGGGTTCGACCAGCCCGGTCTCGATGGCGTAGGGCCCGACGGCAGACAGCATGTTGCCGCAGTTCGGATTGAAGTCGACGCGGCGATTGAGCACATCGACCTGTGCGAACAGATAGTCGACATCGGCATCGGGGTGGGACGAGTGCTCGACGATGGCGACCTTGCTGGTCAGCGGATCTCCTCCTCCGATGCCGTCAATCTGGAGCGCATGGCCCGAGCCCATGAGGTTGAGCAGGATCTCGGCCTGTTCCTCCTGGCTGTCGGGCAGGTCCTTCATGCGCAGGAAAGGGCCCCGGGAGGTGCCTCCGCGCATGATCATGCAGGGAATGCTGTTCATCATCGTCATGCCATATCGCGTCTAGGAGTTGTGATATGAGCATGTCAGCGGGGTTTTAATGCTTCAAATGCAAAGAAATACAAAAATCAATGTGCTTTGTGGATTAATGTGGCATGCTTATCAATGGCATCTACTCCATGCAAGAGTGAGACTATGCTGCATCGCCTTGAATTCCTTGATTTGCAGGCCTTTATCCAGGTCGCCGAGCTGGGCTCCTTTCACGAGGCCGCGCAACGCCTGCATCTTTCTCAACCGGCTCTGTCACGACGCATCCAGAAGCTCGAGGAGCTGCTGGAGGTCGATCTGCTGGAGCGCACCACACGCCGAACGCGACTGACGCCCATCGGCACGGATTTCCTGCCGCGGGCCAGGCGCATGATCGAAGAGTACGAATCGTCGATTCTGGGCATCCGTGAGCTGGCCACCCATCAAAAGGGCACCGTGACCATTGCCTGCATTCCCACCGCGGCCTTCTACTTCCTGCCTAGCGTGATTCGCGGGTTCAGCGAGGCCTGGCCGGGCATCCGCATCAAGATCCTCGACGTCAGTGCCAAGGAGGGGCTGGAGAAGGTGATCAGCGGCGAGGCGGACTTCGGTATCAACATGTTCAGTGCCCAGAGCCCGGAAGTGTCTTTCACGCCGCTGCTGAGGGATCCGTTCGTGCTGGCGCTACGCTCCGATCACCCTCTGGCGGATAAGGAGCGTATCGCCTGGTCGGATCTCGAGCAGGTCAGGTTGATTACCGTCAGTCGGGACAGCGGCAACAGGATGCTGCTGGACAATACCCTGTCGGCCGAGGGCATCCGGCTGAACAGCTTCTACGAAGTTCAGCATCTGTCGACCTCCTTGGGCCTGGTCGAATCGGGACTTGGCGTGGCGATCCTGCCCCGCATGACCATGCCGGGTCCCGACCACGACATCCTGTGTTCACGCGAACTGCCCGAGCCACGCATTCAGCGCACCATCGGCCTCGTGCGAAGCAACTCGCACAGCATTTCCAGCACCGCCCAGCTGTTCATCGATATGCTGCTCGAGCACTGGGGAAGCGATCCGGGCTCGAGAGAGGAGCGCGCGGCTGTGGAAGAAGGACGCGGCACGGGGCCTGATGAGAAGGAAAAGCCGAGCCCGGCAGGAAGGTGAGGCCGCCCGGGGCGGCCTCACTGAGCCGGCATCAACGCGGCCCACGCGGAGGCAGCACTGTGCCGGCTCAGCGGGCCGCACTGGCTGGCGGCCCGATATCGGGGAGTCGGTCCCCTGCCGCTATGCCGGCCGGGTGACGTAGCGCGTCTCCAGGTAGGCCTCGAGGCCCTCGCGGCCGAGCTCGCGTCCGATGCCGCTGCCCTTCATGCCGCCCCAGCCCAGCCCCGGCGGGGCGATCTGGTCGGTGTTGCACCAGACGTTGCCGGCGACGAGCCGCGCGGCCAGGGCCTCGGCGCGTTCGGCGGTGCCGGCGACCACGCTGGCGGCCAGGCCGAAGGCGCTGTCGTTGGCCAGCGCCACCGCCTCGTCGTCGTTTTGGAAGGTCCGCGCGCACAGCACCGGCCCGAACACCTCCTCGCGCCACAGCCGACTCGCGGTCGGCACGTCGCGGAACACCCGAGGGGCGACGAAGTGGCCGTTCCCGGGCACGGCGATCGGCGCCGCGGTCGGCGTGAGCCCCTCTTCCTCGGCCTCCGCCAGATAGGCGTTCACCCGGCGGCGCTGGCCGGCGTTGACCAGCGGGCCCAGGGTGGTGGCCGGATCATGCGGATCGCCGGCGACGAGCCCGGCGATGGCGGCATCCAGACGGTCGTGTAGGGCGTCGGCCACGCGTTCGTGGACCAGTAGCCGCGAGGTGGCCGAGCACATCTGGCCGGCGTTGTAGCAGAAGCCGGCCAGCACCAGCGCGGCGGCACGGTCCAGATCGGCGTCCTCGGTGACGAGGATCGGCGACTTGCCGCCGAGCTCCAGCGAGACGTTGCGGGTGCCCCGGGTCGCCGCGGCCATCACCGCCTCGCCGACCCGGTTGCTGCCGGTGAAGGACAGCTTGTCGACGCCCGGATGGGCGGCCAGCGGCGCCCCGACGTTGCCGCCGTCGCCGTGCACCAGGTTGAAGACGCCGGGCGGCAGCGCGATCTGCTCGGCGATCTCCGCCAGCGCCTGCTCCGGCAGCGGGGTGACCTCGGACGGCTTGAACACCACCGTGCAGCCGGCCGCCAGCGCCGGGGCCAGCTTCCAGGCGCTGCTGACCAGCGGGAAGTTCCAGGGCGTGATCAGCCCGGCCACGCCGGCCGGGTCGCGGTAGCGGCGCGACACCAGCTCCGCCTCGCCGGTGGCCACGGTCTCGCCCTGGCGCTCGTCCAGCGCGCGGGCCTCGTCGGCGTAGTAGCGGTAGCAGGCGATGGCGTCGGCCAGGTCCTGCTCGGCCTCGGCCAGCGGCTTGCCGTTGTTGCGGCTGGACAGCGCCGCGAGCTCGTCGCGGCGACGCATCAGCACGTCGGCCAGGGCGTCCAGGGTGTCGCCGCGCGCCGCGCCGCCCAGGGCGCGCCAGGCGGGCAGGGCCCGGCGGGCGGCGCTCACCGCGGCGTCGACGTCGGCCGGCGAGCCGGCGGTGACCTCGGCGATCACCGCCTCGTGGTACGGGTCGCTGACGGCCAGGCGCCGGTGGCCGCGGCTCTCCACCCAGCGGCCGTCGATGAAGTGTTGGGTCAGTGCTTGCATGGGGCGCTCTCGACTCGGCGAAGGGGGAAGCGGCGGCGCGTCGGCTGCATGCCGGGAAAGTGGCGCTCCACCTGGCGCAGCACCAGGGTCAGCACCACGGTCATGGCCAGGTAGATGCCGGCGATCAGCATCAGCGGCTCGTAGACCAGGAAGGTCTCGTCGCGAATGATGTTGGCGGCCTGCAGCAGGTCCATCAGGGCGATGGTGGAGACCAGCGGCACCGACTTGAGCAGCAGGATCATCTCGCCGGTCAGGGTCGGCAGGCACAGCTGGACGGCCCGCGGCAGCCACAGCCGGGCGAACACCTGGAAGGGCGTCAGGCCGAAGGCGCGGCCGGCCTCGCGCTCGCCCGCGGGCACGCTGGCCAGGGCGCCGCGCAGCACCTCGCCGGAATAGGCGCCGACGCTGAGGGTGAAGGTCAGGGCGCCATAGAAGAAGGGATCGCGCAGCAGCGGCCAGATCACGCTGTCCTGCACCCCGGGAATCCCCTCCAGCAGCCGGCCGACGCCGTAGTAGAAGAAGAACAGCTGCACCAGCAACGGCGTGCCGCGCATCACCACGGTGAAGCCCTTGGCCAGCATGGCCAGCGGACGCGGTCCCCTGAGTCGCGCCATGGCCACCGCCACGGCCAGTGCCAGACCGCCCACGGCGGAAACCGCCAGCAGCCACAGGGTGTTGATGAAGCCCTCGATCAGGTACTCCTGATAGAACGGGTCCTGAAGCCAGGAAAAGTCCATGTCAGGCCTCCTCGCCGGTCGGCTGGCCGCGGCGCACGTGCCGCTCCAGGCGTGTGAACAGCGCCGTGGAGCTCAGCGTCATGGCCAGGTAGATGACCCCGGCGGCGGCGTAGAACAGGAAGTGGGCGCGGGTGCTGGCAGCGGCCTGCTGGATGGTGAAGAACAGCTCGCTGAAGCCGATCACGCTGATCAGGGCGGTGTCCTTGATCAGGATCAGCCACAGGTTGGACATCCCGGGCAGGGCGTTGGGCAGCATGGCCGGGACAACGATGCGGCGGAAGCGGTCCCAGGCGGAGAAGCCGAAGGCGTCGGCGGCCTCGAGCTGACCGCGGGGAATCGCCTGGATGGCACCGCGCATCACCTCGGTCATGTAGGCGCCCTGGACGAAGGCCAGCACGCCCACGGCGGTGACGAAGCCGTTGATGGCGATCTGGCCGGGCAGTCCCAGGGCGTTGGTCACGGCGGTGAGCGCCTGGGAGCCGGCATAGTAGAGCAGGATGATCAGCAGAAGCTCGGGGACGGCCCGTACCGCGGTGGAGTAGGCGGTGGCCAGTCCGCGCAGCGGCGCCCAGGGGCTGAGCCGGGCGCTGGCGCCGATCAGCCCCAGTACCAGGCCGATGGCATAGGCCAGCACGGCGATCTCGAGGGTCGTGAGTGACCCCTGGAGAATGGGGCCGGCCCAGTCGAGCAATCCCTCTTGGGAAACGTGGTTCATGGCGGAATCGTGTCCTTGATGAGACAGGGCGGGCCGGCGACCCCTAGGGTCGCCGGACGAGCGTCGTCGAGGACCGGATCAGGTGCAGATGTCGGTGTCGAAGTATTCCTCGGACAGGGCGCGGCAGGTGCCGTCCTCGCGCACCTTGGCGATGGCGGCGTTGAGGTCGGCCTCCAGGGCGTCGTCGTCCTGGCGAATGCCGATGCCCACGCCTTCGCCGTAGGCCGCGTGGCGCGGCGCGGTGGCCTTGATCTCGTAGCCCTCGGCCTCGTCACGCTCGAGGAATTCGGTCATGGCGATCTTGTCGGCCAGGATCACGTCCAGGCGACCGGACAGCAGGTCGCGGTTGACCTGTTCGGCCTGATCGTAGAGGCGGATGTCGCCGACCTGGTCGCGCAGTGCCCGGCGGGCGTAGGTGGCGTTGGTAGTGGCGGCCTGCACGCCGAGCACCTGGCCGGCGAGATCGTCCGGGCCGTTCAGCGTCAGGTCGTCGGCGGCGACGAAGGCACCCGGGGTGAAGTAGTAGGGATCGCTGAAGTCGATCACCCGCTGGCGGGCCTCGGTGATCGACATGGAGTTCATGATCATGTCGATGCGCCCGGCCTTGAGCGAGGGGATGATGCCGCTCCAGCCGGTGGGGGTGATCTCGCAGGCGCGTTCCATGGCCTCGCAGATGGCCATGCCCAGCTCGACCTCGAAGCCGGTCCACTCGCCCTCGGAGGAGGTGTAGGTGAACGGCGGATAGGGCTCGGCGGAGATGCCGATCTTCAGCGGCTCGCCGGCCTGGGCGGTGGCGGACAGACCGAGTACGGCCGCGGCGGTCAGGGTGATCAGGGGACGGTTCATGCAGTTCTCCTTGGTATTGTCGTTTGGCGGGCATGTCTTTCCGACCCGCCCGAGGAGATGAGCGCCGGGGACAAGGCGAAGCGAGGGTTTTTGCCAGGGATGGCAAAAGTAGCGCCCAGGGATGGGGTCACAGCGCCTCGCGAAGGCTTGTCGCCGGAAAAGCTCATCGCTGTTGCCTGATGGAGCTAAGCAACAGTGAAAGGCTCAGGCCGCTGGGGCCACGAAGCGCCGGCAGCGCGGATCCTGGCTTTCCTCGAAGACCTGGCGCGGCGTGCCGGCCTCGCCGACGAAGCCGCGATCGAGGAACACCACCTGGTCGGAGACCTCGCGGGCGAAGGCCATCTCGTGGGTCACGAGCACCATGGTGCGGCCCTCGGCGGCCAGGCCCTGGATCACGCCGAGGACCTCGCTGACGCGTTCCGGGTCGAGCGCCGAGGTGGGCTCGTCGAACAGCAGCAGGCGCGGCTCCATGGCCAGCGCCCGTGCGATCGCCACCCGCTGCTGCTGGCCGCCGGATAGAAAGCCCGGGTAGCCGTCGCGCTTGTCGGCCATGCCGACGCGCTCCAGGTAGTGTTCCGCGCGTTCGATGGCGCGACGCTTCGACAGGCCCTGGACGCGCATCGGCGCCTCGGTGACGTTGCCCAGCACCGTGAGGTGGGGCCACAGATTGAACTGCTGGAAGACCATGCTGACCTTGGCGCGCAGCTGCTGGAGCTGGCGCCGGTCGAGGCCGACGATGTCGCCCTGGGGATTACGGTCGAAGCGGATCGCCTCATCCGCAATCGCCAGATCGCCCTGGTCGGGGCGCTCCAGCAGGTTGAGGCAGCGCAGCAGGGTGCTCTTGCCGGAGCCGCTGGCGCCGATGATCGAGGTAACGCTGCCTTCGGGCACGTCGAGGGAGACGTCGCGCAGCACCTCGAGCTCGCCGTAGCGCTTGCCGAGGTGTCGGGCCTCCACCGCCAGGCGGTGGGAGGCATCGGAAGAGGGGGCTTGGGGCGATGATGTCATAGGCGACTCATTCGATGGTGGACAGGGCGCCGGCGCGGGCCTGCTCGGCGACACGCGCCAGGCGGCGGCAGGCGTCGTTCAGGCGGGCCGCGTCGACGGTCAGGCTGAGGCGCACGAAGCCGGCGGCGGAGGGGCCGAAGGCCTCGCCGGAGAGCACCGAGACGCCCTGCTCGTCGAGCAGGCGGTCGGCGAAGTCCTGGGACGACAGCCCGGTGGCGCGGATATCGATCATCAGGAACATGCCGGCGTCGGGCGTGATGACGTCGACCGAGGAACAGTCGGCGAGCGCCGCGACCACGGCGTCGCGGCGGCCGCGGTAGGTCTCGCGCATGGCGTCCAGCTCGGGCAGGGGCTGGCTCAGGGCATCGCGGGCGGCGTCCTGGATGAAGTCCGGGCAGCCGTAGAGCATGCACAGCGCCAGGTTGCCGAGATGCTCGATCAGCGCCTCGGGGCCCAATACCCAGCCCAGCCGCCAGCCGGTCATGGCATGGGACTTGGAAAGGCTGTCGACCACCACGGTGCGGTCGGCCATGTCGGGCAGGCCGGCGGCGCAGACGTGTTCGCCCTCGAAGATCAGCTCGGCGTAGACCTCGTCGGAGATCAGCCACAGGTCGTGGCGCTGGCACAGGTCGGCGATGGCCGCCCAGGTCTCGGCGTCGATCAGCTGGCCGGTGGGATTGTGGGGGCTGTTGAGCAGGATCGCCCGGGTGCGCGGGGTGATCGCCGCCTCGAGGTCGGCCGCGTCAAGGCGAAAGCCGGCGTCGCCGCGCAGCGGGATGCGGACCATCTCGGCGCCGGTGGACTGCAGCACCGCCTCGTAGGTGACGTAGCTCGGCTCCGGGACGATCACCTCGTCGCCCGGGTCGAGCAGGCACTGGGCGGCGGCGTAGAGGCCGCACTGGGCGCCGGCCATGACGATCAGCTGCTCCGGGGTGACCTCCAGGCCGCGATCGTGGTAGCGCGCGGCGATGGCCTCGCGCAGGGCCCACTTGCCCTGCACGTCGGGGTAGTGGGTGGCACCGGCGCGCAGGCTGGCCACCGCGCCCTCGACGATCGGCGTCGGGGTGTCGAAATCCGGGTCGCCCACCGATAGCACGGTGATGTCCTCGCCGGCGGCCCGGCGGGCCAGGGCGCGGTTATGGATGTCCCAGGCGGCGGCGCCTTCGCCGGCGATGCGCTGGGTCAGTCGGGAAAATCGCATCAGCATCTCGCTCTGTCGTGAATCTGGTCGGGCCGTCTAGAGGCTGGCCTTGAGCGCGGTCAGGGCATCCTCGCCGTCGCGGGTGGTGACGCCCTCGAGGAAGCTGGCCACGCGCTCGGGATGGGCGACCAGCCACTCATGGGCGACGTCCTCGAGCTCACGCTCCTTGAGGCTGTATTCGAGAATGAACTCGCTCTGTTCGTCGGCGCTGAGCTCGAACTGATCGAGCAGGCGAGTGAGGTTCGGGTTGGCCTCGGCATAGCCCTTGGCGACGATGGTCTTGACGTCGCTGCGGCCGCCGTCGGCGCCGAAGATGTTCGCCGAGTCGTCGAGGATTCGCGCGTCGTACTCGGGCACCATCCAGTGCGGGGTCCAGCCGTAGAACAGGATCCAGCGCTCCTCGTCGACGGCGCCGGCCACCTCGCTGAGCATGCCCGGCGTCGACGAGGGCAGGATGTCCCAGTCGCCGAGCCCGTGCGTGTCGGACTCGATGGCGCCCTCGATCATGTCGGTGACCGTGGAGCCGCTCTCGATGCTGTAGATGGTGTGATCGAAGCGTTCGGCGATCTCGGGGTCGGCGAGCTGCTCGGCACGGGTGATCCCCGCTTCGGCCACGTAGCCCGGCACGGCGAAGCCCATCCGGGCGCCGGTGACGTTGTTGCCCAGGTCGACGATGGCGTCGGCCTCCATGGCGGCGTCGTAGCTCTCCTGCTGGGCGGGCATCCAGCCGGCCAGGAAGGCATCGCTGTCGCCGGTCTGCAGGGTGTTGTAGCCCACCGTGGAGCTGACTTCCTGGGTGCTGGTGGTATAGCCCAGCGGCTCGATGAGCTGGGCGAGGATCTCGCTCTTCACGGTGACCCCGGGCCAGGGCGGCACGACCAGGCGCAGTTCGTCGTCGCGATCGGCGGCCAGGGCCGGTCCGGACAGGGCCAGGCCGGCGATCAAGGCCATGGTCAGGGGCTTGGTGTGCGGCTTCATTCGTGGACGTCTCCTTGTGTCGTGGGCCGACTCGGGCCGGCCAGGGAAAGGGGCTTGTCCCAAGTGGTCAGAGCGATGCGGTCCAGGCGGCGGCATCGACCTCGACGATCAGCGGGCTTCCGGCATCGCCGAGCCGGCCCAGGGCGTCGTGCAGGCTCGCCGGGTCGGTCACGCCGACGTGGCGGCAGCCGTAGGCCTCGGCCAGGGCGCGGAAGTCCGGGGCGGCCAGGTCGACGCCGAGATGCGGCACCTCGCTCATCGACATGTAGCGGCGGATCTCGTCGTAGCCGTCGTTGTTCCAGATCACCAGCGCCACCGGCCAGCCCAGGTCGCGGGCGGTGCCCAGCTCGCCGAGCACGAACTGCAGGCCGCCGTCGCCGACCAGGGCGACCACCGGCTGCTCGGGGCGAGCCAAGGCGGCGCCCAGGGCTGCGGGTAGGCCGTAGCCGAGGGTGCCGAAGCCGGTGGCAGCATTGAACCAGCGCCTCGGCGTCGGCATCGCGGCCAGGAAGTTGCCGGCGTAGACCGGGCCGGTGGAGTCGCCGACCACGATCGCTTCAGGCAACGCCTCGCGCAGAGTGGCGTAGAGCGGCACATAGGGGGCGAGCTCCGGGTCCGCAGCCAGCGCCAGTGCCTCGCGCACGGCCTCGGCGCGTGCGGCCCCGTCGCGGTTCGCCGCCTCCGGCAGCACCTCGAGCAGACCGCGCATGGCCTGGCCGGCCTCGGCGAGCAGGGCGAGGTCGGCGGCCTGGTTGCGGCCCAGCTGCTGCGGGTCGATGTCGATGCGGATCAGCCGACCGTCGAGCCGGAAGCCCTCGTCGAACACCAGGTCGTAGTCGGTTTCGCCGAGCTCGGTGCCGATCGCCAGCACCACGTCGGCCTCGGCGGCCAGTCGGCGCGCCGCGGGCAGGCTCTGGGTGGCGCCGAGATCGAGCGGATGGTCGAGCCCGAGCACCCCCTTGGCGTTGATGGTGGTGAAGGCGGGAGCGTCGAGGCGCTCGGCCAGGCGCCGGGCGAGCTCCGGCGCGGCGGCGGTGCCGCCGCCGAGCAGCACCAGCGGGCGCTCGGCGCCTGCCAGCCACTCGCCGGCCCGGGCCAGCGCCTCGGGCGCCGGCGCCGGTGGAAACACCGTGGCCGGTGTTGCTGCGATATCGGGCGCCGGAGCGGCCATCACGTCGAGCGGGATCTCGATGTGCACCGGGCCCGGGCGGGCGCTCGAGAACACCGCGAAGGCGCGGGCCAGCACCTCGGGCAGCGCCGCCGGGTCGTGCAGGGTGTGGCTGAACACGCTGACGCCGGAGAGGGTCTCGCCCTGGTGCGGCATCTCGTGCAGCCGCCCCTGGCCGCGGCCGAGGGTGGCGCGCTGGTTGACGCTGGAGATCACCAGCATCGGCACCGAGTCGGCCAGGGCCTGAGCCATGGCGGTGGCGATGTTGGTCATGCCGGGGCCGGAGATGATGAAGCAGGCCGCCGGCTTGCCGCTGGCCCTGGCGTAGCCGTCGGCCATGAAGCCGGCGCCCTGTTCGTGGCGCGGGGTGACGTGGACCAGGCCGCTATCGCCCAGGGCGCGATACAGCTCGATGGTATGCACGCCGGGGATGCCGAAGGCGGTGTCGACGCCGTGGGCCTCGAGCAGGGAGATCAAATGTTGGGCGCAGTTCATGAACGGGGCTCCTCTTCGATGATGGGCGGCAGGCCGCCGAAGGGCGCTCGATTCAGGACGCGTTCCACCATCGGCACGAAGTGCTCGAGGGGCAGGGTGTCGTAGTCCGGGTCGAAGCTGGTCTGATCCCAGTCGTCGCAGAAGCGCACCGTACGCTCGTAGGCCGGATGGTCGCGGAACTGCTCCCGGGCGTGGCGGTCGAGGCCGAAATAGTGGCGATAGTGATAGCCCTGGAACAGCTCGTGATGACGAATCATCCAGGCGTTGAGCGGGTCGATGAACGGCTCGAGGATGGCCGCGGCGATCTCGGCGTGGTTGGCCGGGGCCAGGTCGTCGCCGATGTCGTGGAGCAGGGCGCAGACCACCATCTCCTCGTCGGCGCCGTCGCGCAGGGCGCGGGTCGCGGTCTGCAGGCAGTGCTCGTAGCGGTCGACCGGATAGCCGTGGGTATCGCCGGCCAGGCGGTGCAGGTGTGCGAGCACGCGGCGCGGGGCGTCGGTGACGTAGTCGCGGAAGCGGTCGTCGATCAGCGCCCACTCGTCGCGGCTGGCCTCGCCGAAGTGGCGGAAACGGGCCTGGTTCATGCGACCTCCTCGGGGGTGGCGACGTCGGTCAGCCGAGTGCGCAGGGTCAGGCGGCGGCTGGCGGTGCTGTCGCGATCGACGTAGCCCTGGCGCAGGTGGCGTACGCCGCCGGCCAGCTCGAAGGCGCTGCGCCCGTGGAACAGGCGATAGTTGTCCATGATCAGCATCTGGCCCGGATCGAGCTTGAGGTGCACGGTCAGCTCGTCGGAGGTGATCAGCGCATAGAAGGCGTGGCGCGCGGCGTAGTAGCGCTCGAGTTCGTCGGCCGGCAGGGCGTCGACCCGCTCGGTGCGGTTGTTGAAGCGCACGCGGCTCACTCGACCCCGGCTGTCCAGCTCGATCAGCGGGCCTTCGCTCTCCAGCCAGGTGCCCTCGTCGCGATAGCGGAAGCGCGGCGTGACCCGGGTCAGGCAGTCGAAGGCCGCCGGGTCGCGCTCGCGCAGCACCTGGGCGGCGCGGTAGCCGTCGACCAGGGTGTTGTCGCCGCCGTCGGCGGCATTGGTCAGGCAGTGCAGCCAGATGTAGCCGGGGATCGGATCGCGATAGGGGTTGTCGGTGTGCGGCTCCAGGCCGCGCTGGGTCATGGTCAGGTCATAGGCGTTGGCCACCGACTTGACGTCGGCGATGCCGCCCCAGTTGGTGCGCCGCAGCGGGCCGACACGGTCGATCAGCGCCTGCATGCCGTGTTCGTCGGTGGGCACGCCGGAGACCAGCGCCACGCCGTAGCGGTGCAGGCCTTCGAGCAGCTCGAGCAGCGCGGCATCGTCGGAGACGGCGGCGGCGAAGTCGGCCCGGGGCAGGGCGTCGAGGTCGGCGTCCCACAGGGTGCGGCCTGGGACGCTATCGCCGCGTTCCCCGTCGTGGGTGTCCAGTGCGGCCAGGGGAAAGCGCGTCGCGTGACCGTCGCTGAAGCGCAGCGCCAGGGCGTTGCCGTCGATGTCGGCGTGTTCCACGGCGAGCTCCAGCGGCAGTTCGGCGGCCTCGATCAGCCGCTGGCCGGTGCCAGGGTCCAGGGTCTCGGCATCCGGCGAGCGCTCGCGCAGCCACAGGGCCGCGAACTCGCGAGAACGGCCATCGAGGTCGAGGATCAGACGCTTGCCGTCGGCGGACAGCCTTGCCTTGGCGCTTGCAGTCATGGCGATGAATCTCCGGGTGGTCAGGGCTTGAACGGTCGTGGTCAGCGGCGCCGATGACGTGACACTGCTGTACCCTAACGTCGCTCCAGCGCTATCATTTGATCAAATTAGCCATAAGATTGATCTTTTTGGACATGAGCGACGATATTTCTCCGGCCTGGCCCTATCCACGGCCGGATTCGCCGCCGCTGCTGTCGCCGGAGCAGGCCGAGCAGACCCTGGATGTGTGGCTGCTGCCCAAGTTCTCGATGCTGACGCTGTTCTGCATGCTCGAGCCGCTGCGAGTGGCCAATCGCTTCGGGCGCGACCTGTTCGCCTGGCGGCTGCGCTCGGTGGATGGCGGGGGCGTGGTGGCCAGCAACGGGGTACGCATCGAGGTGGACGGCCGGCTGGCCGAGGTACCCGACGATGCCCATCTGATGGTGGTGTCGTCCTACGAGGCGGAGGCCACGGTGATGGCTCAGGACCGCGCGGTGCTGCGGCGAGTGGCGGCCTACGGCGGCTGGCTGGGGGGGCTGGATACCGCGCCCTTCATCCTGGCGCGGGCCGGGGTGCTGGAGGGGCATCGGGTGGCGCTGCACTGGGAGAGCGTGCCGGCCTTCCGGCGCGAATTTCCCGGCCTGAGCATCAGCCGTCGTGCCTTCGAGTCTGATGCGTCGCGCCAGACCGGTGCCGGCGGGACCACCGGCATCGACATGATGCTGGATCGCATCGCCCGGGACTACGGGCCGGCGCTGGCCGATGCGGTGAGTCGCCAGCTGGTCCATGACCGGCACGATGCGCCGGGCGACGAAGATGGGGAATCGTCGGAAGGGGGCCCCCCGGCGCGCTACGCGAACCTGCCGCGCAGCGTGGTGAAGAGCCTGGCGGTGATGGAGGCCAACCTGGCGAAGGCGCTGCCGATCCCCGAGATCTGTCGCCTGGCGGGACAGTCCCAGCGGCAGCTGTCGCGGCTGTTTCTGGCCAGGTTCGGCGAGACACCCAAACAGTGCTATCTGGGGATGCGCCTGGACCGGGCGCAGCGGCTGCTGTCAGCCAGCCACGCCACGGTCACCGAGGCCGCCCTGGCGACCGGCTTCACGCATACCGCGCACTTTTCCCGGGCCTATCGGGCGCGGTTTGGCGAGTCTCCAAGAGATACGGCGGCCCGAGGCCCCGGCTAGGGAGACGAGGCCCGGGTCAGGCCTCGACGCCGATGTACCGCTGGCGACGGGCGCGCTGCACCATGCGATAGCGCGAGCGGATCTCGTCGCGCTCCATGTAGCAGCCCTGCAGCCAGCGATGGCCGGTGCTGCCCTCGAAGGCGTCGCGGGCGTGCAGCAGGCGGCGATTGTCGAAGATCACCAGGTCGCCGGGTTCGTAGGTGAAGCGGATGGCGAAGGCCGGGTCGCGCAGCAGCCGCTGCAGCGCCATCAGCGCCTCATAGGCCGGCTCCACGTCCTCGAAGGCGGTCTGCAGCGGGCCGCGCAGGAAGTCGGCGATGCGCACCTCGAGCAGCTCGCCGCGGGCGTCGAGGCGAATCATCGGCTCGAACCACACGTAGTCGGTGGTCCTGGCGGTGTTGGCGTAGCACCAGCGCACCCGGGTCAGGGTATTCCACGCCTCCGGGGCGCGCTCACGCAGCGCCTCGGCCACGGCGAAGCCGTCGAGCATCACCGCCTGGCCGCCCTCCACGCTGTTTTCCAGGCAGTGCAGCATCTGCAGGCCCGGATGGTACTCGCGGGTCGGCAGGTCGGTATGAGGTGGCAGGGCGATGGAGGTGTAGGCGTTGGAGTCTGGATCCGGCTTGGCCCTGACGTTGAACAGGCCGCCGAAGTTGGTATCGCGGATCGGGCCGATGCGATGGGCGATGGCCTCCAGCGAGCCGGGTTCGGTGGGCAGGCCGCGCAGTCGTACCAGGCCCTTGCCGAGCACGCTCTCGAGTGCCGGGGCGAGGGTCGCCTCCTCGGCCTCGCTTCCGGGGGCGGTGTCGAGCAGGCCGCCGGCGTCGAGGGTGTCAGGGCCGGCGTCGGGGCCGCCGTGCCAGAGGGTCACCGGCACCAGCGGCGCCTCGGGATCGCCGGCGTTGTCATAGTCGTGGGCGCGCAGCCAGCCTGGGTGGAAGCGCAGGCGCCGGTCCTCGGGGGCGAAGGTCACGCACAGCGCGCCGGCGGCATCGATCTCGGCCCCTTCGATCTCCGGCCAGGCCGGCAGGGCCGAGAGGTCCAGGATACGCTCGCGGGTCGCCGGATTGACGGTGGTGTCGTCGGCGGCGTTCTCGCGCAGCCAGATGCCGTGATAGCGGCTGACGCGACCGTCGCTCCAGCGCAGCGTGACCAGGCGCGGGGTGAAGGAGACGGCGTCGATATCGGCGTCGATCGGCCAGGCGTCGTAGTCCGGAGTGAGAGGCAGGGTGGCGTCGGTCATGGGGCGTCTCCCGAGCGGTGAGTGTTGCGCTCAGGATGCCAGCGACAGTCCGACGCCTGGCGGCAGGATTGGACACCGACTGTGCACGATTCGACAGACCCCTACTTGCCGATGATCAGCCAGCCGTCCTCCACATGCACCGGCACCGGGTCCAGGGCGCAGCCCAGTCCCAGGCCGCCCACGCCCTCACCGGTGCGGGTGGCGAAGGCGGCGTCGTGGTTGGTGCAGCGCAGGGTCTCGCCGTCGTCGCTGAGCAGGCGATTGCCGCGCTGGTCGAGCGGCAGGTACTGGTGCGGGCAGGCGTTGACGTAGGCGACCAGGGCCTCGTCGGCGAGGCGTGCCACCAGCAGCGGGAAGCGGCCGTTCTCGCTCTCCACGGTCAGACTCAAGTGGCCCTGGTCTGGCAGGTCGGTGGCGCGAGCCACGCGGGTGCCGAGGGGTGGGGCGCTGCGGTACTGCTGCCAGGCGGCGGTCATGATGAGGCTCCTCTTGTCGCGGCTTAACTTGGTTTCAAGTGAAACCGTCTGGGCGTGCGAGTGTCAATGCGGTGAACGTCCCGGGGTGTCGGAGTTCGGGTGTCGGAGTTCGAGTATCGGGGCTCAGCGTCGTTGACGCAGCTCGCTGGGCGTCATGCCATGGCGTCGGCGGAAGGCGCGGGTGAAGCTCGAGGCCGAGGCGAAGCCGCAGGCCACGGCGACATCCATCACGCTGTGGCGGGTCTCGCACAGCAGGCCTCGGGCGTGGTCCAGTCGCCGGGCCAGATAGGCCCGCTGTGGCGAGGTGCCCAGATGCCGGGCGAACAGCCGGTCGAGCCGCCGCCAGGAGAGCTCGAGCTCCTCGGCCAGCCGGCGAATCTCCAGCGGCGTGTCCAGGTTGGCATCCATCAGCGCGAGGGCGCGGTGGAGCGTCGGATCGTCGGGGACCGCCGGGTCGCGCTGGCGGCTGGCCGGGCGGCGGCCCTGATCGTGGACCAGCTGGTCGCGGACCTGTTCGGCCAGTGCTCGGCCGTGGCGACGTTGGATCAGGTCGAGACTCATGTCGATGGACGAGCTGCCGCCGGCGCAGGAAAAGCCCTCCGGGGTGACCTCGTAGAGCGACTCCACCGCGTCGATGTCCGGAAACCGTGCTCGGAACTCGGGCAGCGACTCCCAGTGCAGCGTCACCGTCTGGTCGTCGAGCAGGCCGGCGGCGGCCAGCACGAAGCAGCCCGTGTCCATGCCGCCCAGCCGACAGCCCGCCGCGGCGCGCTCGCGCAGCCAGTCGATCAGCGTCTGATCGATGGCGGCCTCCGGCTCGAAGCTGGCGCATACCGCCAGGCTGGGGGACAACGGCGCCTCGGCCAGGGCGTGGTCGACGGCCAGGGTCATGCCGTTGGACGCGACCACCGGCTCGCCGTCGCGGCCGATCACGCGCCATTCGAACAGCGTCTCGCCGCGGATGCGATTGGCGATGCGCAGCGGTTCGATCGCCGAGAAGAACGCCACCATGGCGAAGCGCGGCAGCAGCAGGAAATCGATCCGCTCCGGGGTAGGGACGTCGGGCTTCAGTCTCATGGGCCTCGTCGCGGCGGCAGGATTGGACTTCCCGATTGTAGGGCGAGTGCCGCCCGATGCAATCTCGGCCGCGACATGCCGGGCGCGTTAGTGGCGGCTTGTGACTCGGAGGCCGGCCGGTCATGATGAGCGATCCTTTCGTTGCCCCTTCGATGCCATGCGTCTCGACTATGCCGGCCCTCTGCCCGAGCCGATCGGGTTCCTGCTGCTTCCCCGTTTTTCGATGATGGCCTTCTTCTCGGCGATCGAACCGCTGCGTATCGCCAACCGCATCAGCGGTCGGCCACTGTTCGAGTGGACGCTGATCAGCGAGGACGGTGGCCCGGTCACGGCCTCCAACGGCATGACGCTGCTGGCCGATCAGGGCCTCGAGGCGCGCTATCATCCCGCGTCGCTGGCGGTGTGCAGCGGCTTCGACCCCGAGCGCTACCTGAGCCGCGCGCTGATGCGCTGGTTGCATCGCCTGGACGGGGCCGGCTGCGCGCTGGGCGGGCTCGATACCGGCGGCTTCCTGCTGGCCGCGGCGGGGCTGCTCGAGGGTGAGCGCGTGACCCTGCACTGGGAGAGCCTGCCGGCCTTCCGCGAGCGCTTCCCGGCGATCGAGACCACCGACGAGCTGTTCGAACTGGGCGAGCGGCGCTTCTCCTGCGCCGGCGGGGCGGCGGCCATGGACATGGCGCTGGAGGTGATCGCTCGCCGCCATGGCCAGCGGTTGGCCATCGACGTGTCCGAGCAGCTGATTCACGAGCGCATGCGCACCCGCCACGACGCCCAGCGCATGACCCAGGCGCGACGCCTGGAGACCCACAGCCCGCGGCTGGCGGAGGCCGTCGACCTGATGGAGCGTCACCTGGAAGCGCCGCTGAGCCTGGACGAGGTGGCCAGGCGCAGCGGCGTCTCGCTGCGTCAGCTGCAGCGGCTGTTCGAGCGCGAGCTGGGGCGCTCGCCCCGGGACTGGTATCTGGCGTTGCGCCTGAATCGCGCGCGCCAGCTACTGGAAGAGACCGACCTCGAGGTGCTCACCGTGGGGCTGGCCTGCGGCTTCACCTCGAGCTCCAGCTTCTCGCGGGCCTTCCGCCAGCACTTCGATGCCTCGCCGCGGGAGATGCGGCGAGGCTGACGGAGCGCTTCACACCTCCGCCCACATCCTCAGCAGGTTTGCCAGGCTCTTCGACAGCATGTCGAAGGTGCGGGTCTTGCCGTTGGCGTCGAATTCCTGGCGCCGGGTGGTATCCAGGTCGAACAGGATCTCGCGCTGCTGCGGGTCTCGGACCTGGCTCTGGGCCCAGCCCACCGCGGCGAGGCGCTCGCCGCGGGTGACCGGCTCGACGCGATGCAGGGTCGAGGAGGGATAGAGAATCAGTCCGCCGGCCGGCAGCTTGTAGGTCTGTTCGCCGGCGGTGGTGTCCATCAGCAGCTCGCCACCTTCGTAGCCGTCCGGGTCGTTGAGGAACAGCGTGAACGACAGATCGGTGCGCATGGCGCCCTGGGGCCCGGCCATTACCGCGTCGTCGACGTGGTTGCCGTAGGACATGCCCGGCTGGTAGCGGCTGAACATCAGCGGCTTGAGGCGCTTCGGGCGCGCGGCCATCTGGAACAACGGATGCGCCTGAAGGGCCTTGGCGATGTCCTGGCGCAGCTCGGCGATCTCGGGGCGACGGCCGTCGGCCTGCTGGTTCTGCTTGACCGTGCGCGCGTGCCAGCCGGCCGTCTCGCGCCCGTCGCGGAATTCGCTGTCGGCCAGGGTCGTGCGCACGTGGGACAGCAGCTCGGGAGGGATGGCCTGGTCGATGCAGAGAATCACGGTCGGAGCTCCGGCGGGTCGAGAATGTGTGGCGATTATAAACGACTGTGAATCGTTTGCATTAACTTCTCTATGGCGGCACTCTATGGCCGTCCGAGTCGGCCTGAGGGGCCGTGTGTCCCGGCTATCACAACATCAAAAGGAAGCGCGCATATGTCTCATACTACTCGCACCAAGCTCTGGGTCGGTGTCGGTACCAGCGTCCTGCTGGGGGCCAGCGGCATCAGCTGGGCCGATGAATCCGCCGAGCCCGGCCAGACGGCCGACGAGCCGATGCAGGTTCAGGACGGTCACGGTGGAGAGGGTGGTGAAGGCGGCGAAGGCGGCCATCATGAAGGTGGCGAAAGCGGTCACCATGATGGCGGTGAAGGCGGCGAGTCCGGTCACCATGAAGGTGGCGAAGGTGGCGAAGGTGGCGAAGGTGGCGAAGGTGGCGAAGGTGGCGCCGATGCGTATGCCGTCTTCTCCTACCTGAACGCTTCCGGCGGCGGCGAAGGCGGTGAAGGCGGTGAAGGCGGTGAGGCCGGCCACGCCCTCGACGTCAGCAATCCTGGCGTCTACGCCACCAACCTGGCCATGATGAAGGGCCATCTCACCGTGGCGCGTGAGCTCTACCAGGAAGGCGAACAGACCGCCGCCCAGCCGCACTTCGGCCATCCCATTCACGAGCTCTACGAGCCCATGGAACCGGCCTTCGAGGCGCGCGGCGTCGACGACTTCGAGCCCAAGCTCGAAGCGCTGATTGCCGATACCCGCGAAGGCGGCGAGTGGGGCAGCCACACCGAGGCCTATGAGGCGGCGTTCGCGGCCATCGACGGCGCGCTTCAGACGGTCGATGCCGATCTGCTCGGCGACGTGACCTTCCAGAGCCGCGTCCAGCTGGCGCTGCTGCATCAGGCGATGGCCGAGTATGAAGAAGCCATCGGCGAGGACGGCGAGTTCGTCAACGTCCTGGAGTATCAGGACAGCTTCGGCTTCGTGCAGACCGCCAAGGCCCTGCTCGAGCAGCATGCCGACCTGTACGACGACGATACCCGCGAGAGCCTGCTGGCGGCCTACGACCAGACGCTGACGGCCTGGCCGTCTGCCGTGGCGCCTGAGTCGCCGGTGATGTCGCCGGGCGAGCTGTCCGCCTCGATGTTCAAGCTGGAGGCCACGCTCGGCCAGTACTGAGCCTGGCCTTCACGGGCGCATGCCTTGATACAAGAGGCCCGATCCGGCAGAGCCGGATCGGGCCTCTTGACGTTCCAGGTGCGGCAAGCGCCGGGCTCAGCGCTTGCCGGGCAGCCCGATGTGGCGGCCGGCGGCCTCAGGCCAGGCGTCGGCAGCGACACGCGGCAGCGCATCGATTCCCGCCTCGACGGCGGCGGGGAAGGGCGCCGGGCGGCCGGCCTCGCTGTCGATGCCCATCAGCATCTGCTCGCTGGTGGCCAGCAGGGTGCCCTCGGTATCGAACATCTCGAAGAACACGTGCAGGCGCTTGGGGTCGCGGTCCAGCAGCGTCGCCTCGACGACCAGCGGCTGGCCCTCGTGAGCCTCGCGGCGATAGCAGAGGTGGGTCTCCAGGGTGTAGATCGTGTAGCCATGATCGCGGCGGCCGGCCTCGTCGAGGCCGATCGCGTCCATCAGCGCCTCCACGCCGAGCGAGAACACCCGGGCGTATTCGGCATCGTTCATATGGCCGTTGTAGTCGACCCATTCCGGGGCGACGCGGGTGTCGAGCAGCGCCATCAGATGCGTCCTTCCAGGCCTTCGGCCTCGGGCCAGTACTTCTGCACCAGGTCGAGCAGCTCGACCAGGAAGTCGTCGCGGCGGCGGTCGAGCTCGGCCACCGGGCGATCGGCGGCCTGGAATTCGCAGCCCTCGACGACCTTGTCGATCAGCTCATCGGTGAGTTTGGGCGCCTCGAGCTTGGTCCAGGGCAGCTTCAGCGCCGGGCCGAACTGCTCGAGCATGTGGCGCATGCCCTGTTCGCCGCCGGCCAGATGGAAGGTCAGGAAGGTGCCCATCAGCGACCAGCGCAGGCCGCAGCCGTAGACGACCGCGGCGTCCACTTCCTCGGTGGTGGCCACGCCGTCGTTGACCAGGTGCAGGGCCTCGCGCCACAGCGCCTCCATCAGCCGGTCGGCGATATGCCCCTCGATCTCGCGACGCACCACCAGCGGCCGCATGGCCAGCTCCTGGTAGAGGGCCTGGGCCTGCTCGATCTGGCGGGGTTCGGTGGCCTCGCCGCCGACCAGCTCCACCAGCGGCAGCAGGTAGACCGGGTTGAAGGGGTGGGCGACGATCACCCGGCCCGGCACCCAGCGGCAGTCGCGCTGCAGGTCGCTGGGCTTGAAGCCCGAGGTGGAGGAGCCGATGATCGCACCCGGTGCGGCCGCGGCGTCGATGGCGGCGAGGATCTCGCGCTTGAGCTCGAGGCGCTCGGGCACGTTCTCCTGGACCAGGTCGGCGCCGGCCACGGCCTCCTCGAGGCTGTCGACGAAGGTCAGGCGCGTGGGGGCTGCTCCTTCGGCCAGGCCGAGCTTCTCGAGCGACGGCCAGGCATTGTCGACGAAGGCGCGGGTGCGTTCGACGGCGTTCGGGGCCGGGTCGAAGGCGACCACGTCCCAGCCCTGGGCGAGGGCCCGGGCGATCCAGCCGTTGCCGATGACGCCGGTGCCGATGACGGAGAGTTGGTGGCTCATGCCTCACCTCCCACGGCGGTCTCGGCGGTCAGGCCGGTCTTGGGGTCGCGCAGCTTGAGATGCGCCCGGGTCTCGGCCGGGGTCATGATGCGCCCGCCGAGGTTGTCGATGAGGGTGCCGGCCTTCTCGACCAGCTGGGCGTTGGTGGCCTTCACGCCCTTGCTCAGATAGAGGTTGTCCTCCAGGCCGACGCGGACGTGGCCGCCGAGCAGCATGGCCTGGGCGACCATGGGCATCTGCTGGCGGCCAATGCCGAAGGCCGCCCAGTTGGCATTCTCCGGCAGCTTGTTGCGCATCGCTAGCATGGTCTCGGGGTCGGCCTCGGCGCCCCAGGGAATGCCCAGGCACAGCTGGAACAGCGGATCGCCGTCGAGCAGGCCTTCCTGCTGCAGCTGGCGGGCGAACCAGACGTGGCCCAGGTCGAAGCACTCGAGCTCCGGTTTCACGCCGGCGGCCTGCACCAGGCGGGCGTGCTCGCGCAGCCAGTCGGCGGTGTTGACGTAGACCATGTCGCCGAAGTTGAGGCTGCCACAGTCCAGGGTGCACAGCTCGGGGAGCAGCTCGCCCACCGGCGCGTGGCGCTCGGCCGGGGTCTGGATATCGGTACCCGGGCCGCCGCGGGTCGGGTCCTCGGCGTCGGGGATCCAGTCGCCGCCGCCGCCGGCGGTGATGTTCATGACGATGTCGGTGTCCGCCTCGCGGACACGATCCATCACCTCGCGGAAGTGCTCGGTGGAGTGGCTGATGCCGCCGGTCTCGGGGTCGCGGACGTGGATGTGGGCGACGCTGGCGCCGGCCTTGGCGGCGGCGATGCAGTCGTCGGCGATCTGCTTGGGCGTGACCGGCACGTTGGGGTTCTTGTCGGCGGTATCGCCGGCGCCGGTGATGGCGCAGGTCAGGATGACATTGCGGTTCATGGGGACCTCCTTGCGTGAACTGCACGGAGTGTCCGTCATGGCGTCGGAAGGGAGTTGTCACAAGGCGACGCAGAGTTGACGCAAGTCGCCGAATCGGATGCGCTGGCGCTTATTTCTCCTGGCCGAGGGTCGGTTTCCTCGGGACCTGACCATGGTAGATGCGCTGACGCGTATCTACTCTACGCCCACCTCGCACCTCGCACCTCGCACCTCGCACCTCGCACCTCGCACCTCGCACCTAGGCAATATCGGCGGCGCCCTCGCCAAACATCTCGAACAGCAGCTCGCGACCCAGGTCGGTGAGCACGAAGCGACGCTGGGCGTTGAAGGTGGCGGCCTCGCTGTGCTCCAGGGTGCGCTGATGGCTCGGCCAGTCGTGCTCGGCCTGGGCAAGGGCGTTCAGGGCGCGGCGGTCGAGGCCGCGGTGCGGGCTGGAGACGGTTTCCAGGACATGGCCCTGGCGATAGAGCAGCTCGGCCATGTTGCACAGGCACTGGCGGAGGCTGCGCTGGGCGATGGTGCCGGCGGAGAGGGTGGTCATGGAGGGACGGCCTGTCTCGCGGTGACATATGTTGCGGCGCATTATACCGGCGGGAGGGAGTTAGACCAAGGTATAAGGTGTGAGGTGTGAGTCGTCGCCGCTCCTCGGCTGGTCGCCGGTGGCTGCGATGGTGTCAGTCGCGTGGAAAAGCCGCAGACACAGCGACGCCCCGGCGTTGCCGAGGCGTCGTGAGGGCAGCGAAGCAGACGTCGATCAGTTCTCGACGCGGCCCAGCAGCAGGAACTCGATCAGTGCCTTCTGGGCGTGCAGGCGGTTGCCGGCTTCCTGCCAGACCACGGCACGAGGATCGTCGAGCAGGGTCTCGCTGATCTCCTCGCCGCGGTGGGCCGGCAGGCAGTGCAGGAACAGCACGTCGGCGGCGGCGCGGTCGAGCATCGCCTCGCTGACCTGGAAGCCGGCGAAGTCGGCTTCGCGCTTGGCCTGCTCTTCTTCCTGACCCATGGAAGCCCAGACGTCGGTGGTCACCAGGTCGGCGCCTTCCACGGCGGCCATGGGGTCGCGGTGGATGGTCACCCGATCACCGGCGGCGTCGAGGATGTCCTGGCGTGGCTCGTAGCCCTCGGGGCAGACCACGCGCAGGTCGAACTCGAACTGGCGGGCGGCGTTGATCCAGGAGTGGCACATGTTGTTGCCGTCGCCGATCCATACCGCCGTGCGGCCGCGCACGCTGCCACGCAGCTCGGTCCAGGTCATGACGTCGGCCAGCAGCTGGCAGGGATGGTAATCATCGGTCAGGGCGTTGATCACCGGCACCTCGCTGGCGGCGGCGAACTCCTCGAGGCCGTCATGGGAGAAGGTGCGGATCATCACCGCGTCGACCATCTCCGAGAGTACGCGGGCGGTGTCGCCGATCGGCTCGCCGCGGCCCAGCTGGGTGTCGCGGGGCGACAGGAACAGGGCGTGGCCGCCGAACTGGGCCATGGCGGTCTCGAACGACACCCGCGTGCGCGTCGACGACTTCTCGAAGATCATCGCCAGGGTGCGATTGGCGAAGGGGGTGTAGGTCGGGCCGTGGGTCTTCAGGCCGTTCTTGATCGTGATGCCGCGCTGAATCAGGTAGCGCAGCTCTTCCGGACTCAGGTCGAGCAGGGTCAGGAAATGGCGGGTGGCCATGGCGTCACTCCACGGAGAAAAACGACCATCCTAGCCAGCCGGCGGGGGATGCGCAACGCGGCCGGCATCCGTACAATGTCGGCATCGAAGGCCCACCTGCGCGCTCGGGTATTGTCCTTAGGCGCGGCGGCCACCACCGATCCAGAGGGAATGCAGATGAGTACCACCGTCGAGAACATCCAGCGCCAGATCAGCGAGAACCCGATCCTGATCTACATGAAAGGCACCCCCCAGCTGCCGCAGTGCGGTTTCTCCGCCCAGACCGTCCAGGCGCTGATGGCCTGCGGCGAGCGCTTCGCCTTCGTCAACGTGCTGGACAACCCGGACATCCGTGCCGAGCTGCCCAAGGTGGCCAACTGGCCGACCTTCCCGCAGCTGTGGGTCGAGGGCGAGCTGGTCGGCGGCTGCGACATCGTCGTCGAGATGTACCAGAACGGCGAGCTCGAGCCCCTGATCAAGGAAACCGCCGCCAAGCATCAGGACGATCAGGCCGAAGGCTGATCGGAAGCTTGAAGAGCGGCGCTTCGCGCCTGGATGCGTGAAGCTGGAAGAACAACACCCCCCGCAGCCTGGCTGCGGGGGGTGTTTGCATCTGGGGGCACCGTAACATGTTGCCGCGCCTCGCGCCTCGCGCCTCGCGCCTCGCGCCTCGCGCCTCGCAGCTTACGGCTCTTCGATGCCCTGCTCGCGCTGGGCCAGCTGCCAGCCGCCCAGGTCCTTGTAGCGGTTGACCATGGCGCAGAACAGCTCGGCGGTGCGTTCGGTGTCGTAGCGCGCCGAGTGGGCTTCACTGTTGTCGAACTCGATGCCGGCGGCGCGGCAGGCGCGGGCCAGCACGGTCTGCCCGTACACCAGACCGGCCAGCGAGGCGGTGTCGAAGCTCGAGAAGGGGTGGAAGGGGTTGCGCTTGACCCCGCAGCGTTCCACCGCGGCGTTCAGGAAGCCGTGATCGAAGGCGGCGTTGTGCCCCACCAGCACCGCGCGGGTGCAGCCGCTGGCCTTGATCGCCTTGCGCACCGGGCGGAAGATCTCGCCCAGTGCCTCGGCCTCGCTCACCGCGACCTGCTGGCGCAGCGGGTCGTCGAGGCGGATGCCGGTGAAGTCCAGCGCGGACTGCTCGACGTTGGCCCCCTCGAAGGGATTGACGTGATAGGCATAGGTGGCGTCGGGCATCAGGTTGCCCTCGGGGTCCATGGTCAGGGTCACGGCGGCGATCTCCAGGATCGCGTCGCCTTGGGCATTGAAGCCGCCGGTTTCCAGGTCCACCACCACGGGCAGGAAACTGCGGAAGCGTTGTGCCATGAGTTCGCGGGCGGCCACCTCGCTCATGCACCTCTCCTTGACTTGGGGTCGGGTTGTCTCGAAACGCGGGAGTCTAGCAGTTTCACCGCGATGCGTCCCGCCGGGCCGGTATTCGCGCCAGTCTCGGCGCGCTATAATCGCTGCCCTACACCGAATAGCTAAAAGGAGCCTCAGCATGTCCGATGTCAAGAAGGTCGTGCTTGCCTATTCCGGCGGCCTGGACACGTCCGTCATCGTCAAGTGGTTGCAGGAAACCTACGACTGCGAAGTGGTGACCTTCACCGCCGACATCGGCCAGGGCGAGGAAGTCGAGCCGGCTCGCGCCAAGGCGGAGGCGCTGGGCGTCAAGGAAATCTACATCGAGGACCTGCGCGAGGAGTTCGCCCGCGACTACGTCTATCCGATGTTCCGCGCCAACACCATCTACGAAGGCGAGTACCTGCTCGGCACCTCCATCGCGCGTCCGCTGATCGCCAAGCGCCTGATCGAGATCGCCAACCAGACCGGCGCCGACGCCATCTCCCACGGTGCCACCGGCAAGGGCAACGACCAGGTGCGTTTCGAGCTCGGCGCCTACGCGCTGAAGCCGGGCGTCAAGGTGATCGCCCCGTGGCGCGAGTGGGACCTCAACTCCCGCGAGAAGCTGATGGCCTACTGCCAGCAGCACGACATCCCGGTCGACTTCACCAGCCAGAATAAGAAGTCGCCGTACTCCATGGATGCCAACCTGCTGCACATCTCCTACGAGGGCGGCAACCTCGAGGACCCCTGGACCGAGGCCGAGGAAGACATGTGGCGCTGGAGCGTCTCCCCGGAGGCCGCGCCGGACACCCCGACCTACGTCGAGCTGACCTATGAGAACGGCGACATCGTGGCTATCGACGGCGAGCCGATGCGTCCCCATGAAGTCATCTCCAAGCTCAACCAGCTGGGCGGCGACAACGGCATCGGTCGTCTCGACATCGTCGAGAACCGCTACGTGGGCATGAAGTCCCGCGGCTGCTACGAGACCCCGGGGGGCACCATCATGCTGCGCGCCCACCGCGCCATCGAGTCGCTGACCCTGGATCGCGAGGAGGCCCACCTCAAGGATCAGCTGATGCCGAAGTACGCCGAGGTGATCTACAACGGCTACTGGTGGAGTCCGGAGCGCCGCGCCCTGCAGGCCGCTATCGACGAGACCCAGAAGAACGTCTCCGGCGTGGTGCGCATGAAGCTCTACAAGGGCAACGCCACCGTGGCCGGCCGCAAGTCCGACGCCTCGCTGTTCGACGAGTCCATCGCTACCTTCGAGGACGATGCCGGCGCCTACGATCAGAAGGATGCCGAGGGCTTCATCAAGCTCAACGCCCTGCGTCTGCGCATTGCGGCGGGTAAGGGGCGTCAGCAGGACTGATCCAGAAAGCGCCGACGATCAAGTCGGCGCTCTTGATCCAGGAGGCTTCGATGCTGAAGAAACTGCTATCCGGTCTGTTCGGCCAGGGAGAGTCGACGCCCGCCGCCGCACCCGAGGGCGAGCCGGTGTCCTACCAGGGCTACCTGATCGTGCCCCAGTGCGAGGAGATGGGCGGCCAGTATCGCGTCAGCGGCTGGATCCGCAAGCCCGGCGGCGAGGGCGAGGCGATGCTCGAGCATCGCTTCGAGCGCTCCGACGTGGTGCCCGGTCGCGAGGCCTGCGAGGCGCTGATGGTCAGCAAGGCCGAGCGGATGATCGACGAGGTCGGCGACGCCTTGTTCGACGATCGCTGAGCCGGCTCACGCCTCCTGCCAGAAGGCGGTGCCCCATCCCGGGCGCCGTCTTTTTTTATATGTGGCTCGCTCGGCGAGTGCCCGAGGTCAATCGCGGTGGGCGAGGGGATTGCTACGCTGGAAGCGGTCCCATCACTCGGAGTGCCGATGCATCTGCTCCACCGAACCTCGACCTGGCGCTCGCTGTTTGCCGACGATCTCGTGCCAGATGCCGGCCGGCTGCCGGCGCTGCTAGCGCCGCTGGACGAGGCCGTCGAGCGTTTGGGGCCGACGCCGGGCCTGGCCGAGGCGCATGCCTGGCAGCGGCACCTGGTGGAGGCGCTGGTGCGTCTCGACCTGCCCGCCTGGCGCATCGCTCAGCTGATCAGCGACCATAACGATGCGCTCTATCGCCGGGCCATCGAGATGTCACTCGACGCCATGCAGGAGCAGGGCTGGGGCGCGCCGCCGGTGGCGTTCTGCGTGATGACGCTGGGGTCGGCGGCTCGCCATGAGAGCCTGCTGGTGCCGGACCAGGACAACGCCATGGTCATCGCCGACTATCCCGACGCCCGTCATACCGAGATCGATGGCTACTTCCAGGCGCTGGGTCAGCGCTTCACCGACCGCCTGGACGCCGCCGGCATCCCGCTTTGCCCCGGGCACGTCATGGCGCGCTGGCCGATGTGGCGCAAGCGCCTTTCGGAGTGGCAGGCCCAGCTGGCCATCTGGACCGCCGAGCGGCGGGTCAAGCGCGTGCAGCAGGCCACTATCCTGCTCGATGCTTCACCGGTGTACGGTGATGCCGCGCTGGCGACCGGACTGATCGATGGTGTGATGCGTCACGTTCCCGAGGCCGGACTGTTTCTCGATGAGATGGCGGCGCTGCTGAATGAATGCCCGGTGGCGCTCGACCGCTTCGGACGACTGGCCGGCGGGGGCGAGGGGGCGCCGGCCGAGTCGGCGCTGGATCTCAAGCATCGTGGATTGTTGCTGCTGATCGGCGCCGTGCGCCTGCTGAGCGTGCGTCATCGGGTGCGGGCGATGGCCACCCGGGAACGGCTGTCCGCCCTGGTGGCGGCGGGGACACTGGAAGCATCGCATTCGGCCGAACTGCGGCGGGCGCTGGAGCGGTTGCAGGTGCTGCTGCTGACGGCCCAGCGCGATGCCCTGCGTCAGGGTCGCATCGCCGATGGTTGGATCGACCTCGACGCGCTTGGCGAGGATCGGCGCCTGCTGCTGCGCCATGACCTCACCGTCATTCGGCGGCTGGTGAAGCGGGTGCAGTCGGTGGAGTAGGCGGGGCGGCGTCGTCGTCCGGCGCCTCCGGTAGTTCCATCACCAGGCAGGCGCCGCCCAGCGTCGGGGCGTCCTCGACCCACAGTCGGCCGCCGAGATGGGCGACGATACCGCGTGAGATCGGCAGGCCCAGCCCGCTGCCTCGCGGGCGGGCGCGCGGGGCGCCGTCGTCCTGATGCTGGATCTGGTGGAACTTCTCGAACACCCGCTCGCGCTCGTCCTCGGCGATGCCGGCGCCGTTGTCCTCCACGGCCAGCCGGAAGCCGCGCTTGTGGCGCGCCAGCGTCAGGCGCACCCGGGGCGCTGTGGCGTCGGCGAACTTGCCGGCGTTGTCGAGCAGGTTGATGACCACCTGCTCGAGCCGGTCGGGGTCGCCGATCACCGGCGCGGCGTCCGCCTCGAAGGCGACCTCCAGCGTTATGCCGCGTTCTTCCAGGGGGCGCTGCATCGCCTCGACGCCGCGACGGGCCAGCTCGGCGAGGTCGAGCCGCTCGGGATGCAGCGTCAGTCGGCCGCTCTCCAGCCGGGCCAGGTCGAGGATCTCCTCGATCAGCCGCGACAGGCGCTGGCTCTCGCGTACCACCACTTCGAGGAAGTGCTCGCGCTTGTCGTCGGGCAGGTCGCGATGATCGCGCAGGATCTCGGCGAAGGCGCGGATCGAGGTCAGCGGCGTCCTCAGCTCGTGACTGACCATGGCCACGAACTCGTCCTTGAGGCGGTCGAGTTCGCGTAGCCGTTCATTGGCCTCGCGCAGCGCCTCACCGGCGCGCTCGAGCTCGCGGGACTTTTGCTCGAGGCGGCGGTTCATCTCCAGCGTCTCGGAGGTGGTGTCGAGGATGCTCAGCAGCGCCGGCAAGTCGAGCGCTTCGCCGCGCACCACCGAGTCGATCAGCACCCGCGCCGAGGCGCTGCCCAGCGCCCCGGCCAGCGCCCGTTCGCCCCGCGCCACCAGCGCCGGCGACGCGGGGTGCCGGTCGTCCTGATCGGGTTCCTCGGCGAAGACCCGGGCGGTGGTGGCCGCGCCCAGATAGCGATCGAGCAGGGCGCGCAGCTCGCCCCGCGGCGTGTGGCCGGCGTGGCCCAGCGAGGCCTGGTCGAGCCGCGGATGCAGCGCCTCGGTGAACAGCGCGGCCTGGGTCTGCTCCAGCGATGACTGGCGCGTGAACAGCGAGACGCCGACCAGCAGGCCGACGTTGGCCACCAGGCTCCACAGCAGCGCATGGGTGTAGATATCCCAACCTTCCAGGCCGAACAGCGCATAGGGCCTGAGCCACTCGATGCCGAACGGCCCCTGGGTCAGGAAGCCGGCGTCGAGCCAGCCGGACTGGGCGAAGCCCGGAATCAGCAGGGTCCAGGCCCAGAGGACGAAGCCGGCCGTGAGGCCGAGTCCGGCGCCCATCCGATTGGCGCCGCGCCAGTAGAGGCCGATCAGCAGCGCCGGGGTGAACTGGGCGGCGGCGGCGAAGGACACCAGGCCGATGGTAACCAGGCTGTAGGCATCGCCGACCAGGGCATGGTAGCCGTAGCCCAGCAGCAGGATGGCCAGTATCGCCAGGCGACGCACCCCGAGCACCCAGCCGGCCAGCGCGCCTTGGCCGCCGCGCGGCAGCAGGCGGGCGCGCAGCAGCAGCGGCATCACCAGCTGGTTGCTGACCATGGTCGACAGCGCGATGGTCTCGACGATCATCATGCCGGTGGCCGCCGACAGCCCGCCGATGAAGACCAGCAGCGGCAGCCCCTCGGCGCCGGTGCCCAGCGGCAGCGTCAGCACGAAGCCGTCCGGGTTGCCGCCGGCATCGCCCAGCAGGCCGGCCAGGGCGATGGGCATCACGAACAGGTTGATCGCCAGCAGATACAGCGGAAACAGCCAGGCCGCCCGGGTGATGTGCCGCTCGTCGACGTTCTCGACCACCATCACCTGGAACTGGCGCGGCAGACCGAGGAAGGCCAGGAAGGCCAGCGCCAGGGTGCCCACCCAGCCCAGAGCGCCGCCCGGTACCGCGGCCAGGCCCAGCACCTCGAGCAGCGCCGGGGTCTCGGCGACCCGTGCGAACAGCTCGCCTGGACCGCGGTAGAGCACGAAGACCGTGAACGCGCCGACCGCCAGGAAGGCCGTCAGCTTGACCAGCGACTCGAAGGCGATGGCGGCGACCATGCCCTCGTGGCGTTCGCTGGCGTCGAGATGGCGGGTGCCGAACAGGATGATGAATACCGCCAGCACCAGGGCCACCCAGAACGACTTGTCGGCCCAGAAGGGAGCGTTCTCGAGCGTGCCGCCGGTCGCCTCAGGGTAGTCGACCAGCACCGCATGGCTCAGCGTGATGGCCTTGAGCTGCAGGGCGATGTAGGGCGTGATGCCGACCAGGGCGATCAGTGCCACCAGGGCGCCGAGCCCGGTGCTCTTGCCGTAGCGGGCGCTGATGAAATCGGCGATGGACGTCAGGCGCTGGGCGCGGGCGATGCGCACCATCTTGCGCGTCACGAAGGGGGCCAGCAGCATGGCCAGCGTCGGCCCGAGATAGATCAGCAGGAAGCTGGGCCCGGTCTCGGCGGCGCGGCCGACGCTGCCGTAGAAGGTCCATGCGGTGCAGTAGACGGCGATCGACAGCGCGTAGATGGTGGGCGAGCCGATGATCGAGCGGCCGCGTTCGGCGCGCCGGTCGCCCCAGGCGGCGATCAGGAATAGCAGGGCCAGATAGCCGAAGGCCACGGCCAGCACCGTCGCTTCGCTGCGCCAGCTCACTCTCTGCGCCCGCCTTCCAGCAGCCAGGCGGCCAGCGCGATCACCGCGGCCCAGGCCAGGAAGACAGACAGCGTCAGGGCGCCGGGGCCCAGGCGCTCGGTGACCAGCAGCAGCGGCGGCGTGAACAGCAGCGTCGCCAGAATGATCAGGGCAATCAGGCGTTCCTTGCGGCGTGTCGGCATCATGAGGCGCTGGCGTCCTCCCGATCGAAGGCCCTGGCCTGCAGGGCCAGCACGGCCTCCAGGGTGTCGATGCCCCGGGCCTCGAGGCGCGGCAGCAGGGCCAGCCATAGTTCGGCGGTGACTCGGGCATCCCCCAGCGCCGTGTGGCGGCTGCCCGGCGGGAAGGCGAGTCCGTAGCGTTCGGCCAGGGAATCCAGATCATGACCGTCGAGGCTGGGATCCAGGCCGCGGGAGATCAGCAGGCTGTCGAGCACCGGCATGTCGAGGGAGACGCCCCCGTCCGATGGCTGCAGGGCCAGCAGGTCGAAGGCGGCGTTGTGGGCCAGCAGCACGGCGTCGCCGACGTAGTCGCGAAAGCGCGGCAGGGCGACGGCGGCGGGCGGGGCCCCGGCGACGTCGGCGTCGGTGAGGCCGTGGATGGCGGTGCTGGCCGGGGGGATCGGCCGGCCCGGATCGATGAGCAGGTCGAAGGTCTCGCTGGCCAGCAGCCGGGCGTTGACGATGCGGCAGGCTCCGATGCTGATGACTCTGTCACCGCGTCGCAGCTCCAGGCCGGTGGTCTCGGTGTCGCAGGCCACGATCTCCAGCGCGCGCAGCGGCCGGGCGGCGAGCTCGGCGTCCGGCGGCGGCAGCTCGGCGATACCGAAGTCGTGAAACTCGGGCCGCGGCGGCGGGACCTGGCGGGGCGCGCCCACGCGTTCCAGGGCCGGCAGGGGCAGCCGCAGGCGGGCATGAACGCCGTCGTGGTCGGCCAGGCTCCAGGCGTCGCTGGCATGCTGGCGCAGCACTTCGCCGAGGGTCGGGGCGAGGGGCAGGGCCTCGAGGCGTTCGCCTCGCCAGGCCGACAGCTCGTGCTCGCTGAGCGGCGCACCTTGCCAGCACAGGTCGACGTAGGCGCGCTGGTTGCCCAGGCAGACCTCGCCGTCGAAGCGGGTCTCACCGGTGCGCTCGCTGAGCCGCATCAGTAGCCTGTTCAGGGCCTCGAGCAGCACCGGGGCGTCGCCCTTGAGCCAGGCCGGCATGCCGACCGGCGTGAGGGTCAGGCCCTGCTCGGGCAGGCGTTCGGCGAGGCTGGCCCAGAGGTCGTTGGACCACAGCGGCGACAGGCGTTCGGCCTGGCGCTGCTGGGCGTCGAGGGTCTCGCCCAGCCGCTCCAGGCGTTCGGCCAGCCCGCGGCCTTCCTCCTCGACCACGTTGGCCAGACGCCGGCGCAGGGCGTCGCTGTCGGCGCCGGACAAATGGCCCAGGGCATCGGCGGCACTGGTCAGGCCGGCGCCGTGGCGGCGCAGGGCCGGCAGCAGCTCTGCCAGGGCGGCGCCGGCACCCAGCTCGTTGTGCCAGCTGGCCGTGGCATCCACCAGCGTCAGCAGGGTCTCGCCCTGGCTCTCCGGGATGCGTCTCAGGGTCGCGCGCAGCCAGCGCTCGCCGCAGGGCACCAGCAGTTCTCGGGGCGTGGCGTCCTCGGGCAGCCGGCGCAGGGCCTCCTGCAGGCTGGCGGTGGGCAGCAGGGCGTCGAGTCGCTTGCCGAGCCCCAGCCCGGGGGCGTCGGCGAACAGCGCCTCGGCGGCCGGATTGAACAGCAGCAGCCGGCGGTGGCGGTCGCACAGCAGCAGCGGCGTGTCGAGCACCTGCAGCAGCGCCTCGAGCTCCTGGCGGATGCGGGCGGCGCTGCGCGCCCCTTCGGCGCGGGCGTTGCCCAACCGGGCGCGATCGTCGCGCCAGGCCTCGCGGATGCGCATCAGGTCGGGCCCCAGGCCGCGCAGCCAGCCTTCCGGCGGGTAGTCGTCCTGGGCGTCGGGATTGGCCACCAGGCGTGCCAGCTGCACCTGAAGGTGGCGCAGCGGCGCGAACAGCCGGCGTTCGAGGATCAGGCCGACCACGAAGAGGGTGCCGCCGCCGGAGAAGCTGCCGGCCCATAGCGCCCAGCGGGCCGGGCCCTCGGGGGCGAGCAGGCCGTCCAGCCACAGGGCGAAGAGCGCGCCGCCGAGCAGGCTCACGCCGCTGAGCAGCAGCCACAGCCCGATCAGGGTCTGGCGGCGCGGCGGTCCGGAGCGGCGGGTCATGATGCGCCTTCCTGGCCGGCCTCGCCCAGCAGTGCCTTGACCCGTTCGACCAGCTCGCGGGTCGAGAAGGGCTTGGTGACGTAGTCGTCGGCGCCCAGCGCCAGGCCCTTCTCGCGCTCCACCTCACGGCCGTGGGCGGTGAGCATGATGACCGGCAGTCGGGCGAGGTCGGGGTCGGCGCGCAGCCGCTCCAGCACGTCGAAGCCGCCGATGCCCGGCAGGCTGATGTCGAGCAGCACCAGGTCCGGTCGCGTCTCGGCCACGCGGGTCAGCGCCGTCTCGCCGTCCTCGGCGGTCATCACCTCGAAGCCGGCCTGCTGCATCAGAAACTCCAGCGACAGGACGATGTTGGGCTCGTCGTCTACCACCAGCACCTTGGTCATGTCGCACTCCCCGCGATGCCGCGCATTAAATGCCTGTTTCTTCGAGTCTAGTGTCGCTCCGCAGGAGGGCAAAGACGACCTTGGGCCAAGCCCGCTACACTGGCGATTCATGTCAGGACAGGGAGGACGCCTCATGATTCACGTGCATCACCTGGAGAACTCGCGGTCCCAGCGTGTGCTGTGGCTGCTGGAGGAGCTGGACGCCGAGTACGAGCTGGTCGTCTATCGGCGTGATCCCGAGACCATGCTGGCCCCGGCCTCGCTCAAGGCGGTGCATCCGCTGGGCAAGTCGCCGGTGATCACCGACGAGGCGCGGGGCGGGCGGGCCATCGCCGAGTCCGGGGCGATCATCGAGTACCTGCTCGAGCATCACGATGCCGACGGCCGGCTGGCGCCGCCGGTCGGCAGCGACGAGCGCGAGCGCTATCGCTTCTGGCTGCACCACGCCGAGGGCTCGGCGATGCCGCCGCTGGTCATGCGGCTGGTGTTCTCGCGGCTCGGCAAGCCGCCGGTGCCGGCGCTGGTGCGGCCGCTGGGGCGCCAGTTCGCCAAGGGCGTGGAGCGGAGCTTCCTCGGTCCGCGGATCACCGAACTGCGCGACTACTGGGAGGGCGAGCTCGAGGGTTCGCCCTGGTTCGCCGGCGAGGCCTTCAGCGCCGCGGACATCCAGATGAGCTTCCCGGTGCTGGCGCTGGAGGGCCGCGGCGGGCTCGAGGGAGCGCCGCGGCTGCAGGACTTCCTGGCCCGCTGCCGTGAGCGCCCGGCCTATCGGCGGGCCATCGAGTGCGGCGGAGAGTTCTCGCTGGGCTGATCACACTGGCTGGGCGATGCGCTTCCTTGAAATAACGATATGCGTTTAAAAAATTTGGATTTATGCGTTTGCCGTATATTGCAGTCGCCATGTCGACCCGGATAATGGTTGCCCCTTAATCCCGATGATAGAGGTCAGGTATATGTGGAAACCCCTTCTGACAGGCGCCGGACTGATGATGGCGGCTTCCTCGGCGCTGGCCGCCGACATCTCGCCGCTGGTGGAGGCCGACTGGCTGAGCGATCACCTCGGCGATGACGATCTGGTGGTGCTCGACGTGCGCTCCGGCATCGACGGCGGCGGCGATCGAGGCACCTTCGAGGCGGCGCATATTCCCGGCAGCGTCTACAGCAGCTACACCGACGACGGCTGGCGCGAGTCGCGCGACGGCGTGACCGGTGTGCTGCCCCCCGTGTCCAGCCTCGAACGCCTGATCGGCGGTCTCGGCATCGACAACGACGACACCGTGGTGGTCGTGCCCGCCGGCACCGGCGCCACGGACTTCGGCAGCGCGGCCCGTGTCTACTGGACCTTCAAGGTTCTGGGGCACGACGAGGTGGCGATCCTCGATGGCGGCTTCGCCGGCTGGCAGGCCCAGGGCATGGACGTGGCCAGCGGCGCGCCCGAGCGCGGCGAGTTCGCCGACTTCGAGGGCGAGCTGCAGCCCGAGCTGATCGCCACCACCGAGGAAGTGCAGGCCGCCCGCGAGGCGGGGCAGGCCCAGCTGGTCGATGCCCGCCCGGCGGACTACTTCCGCGGCGAGAACCAGTCGCCCGCGGCCAAGGTCCCCGGCACCATTCCCGGCGCCCTCAACCTGCCCCAGCAGACGCTGCTGGGCGAGCGTCAGCAGGCCTGGTATCTCGACCAGGAGGTGCTGCAGTCGCGCGTCGACGCGGCGGGCATCGAGGCCGGCAAGCCGACGGTATCCTTCTGCAATACCGGGCACTGGGCGGCGACCGACTGGTTCGTGCTCAGCGAGGTGATGGGGCTCGACGATGTGGCCCTCTACGACGGCTCGATGGCCGAGTGGTCCCAGGACGACGCGCGCCCGGTCACGGTGGCCAAGCGCGGCCTGGGCAAGGTGCTCGATTTCTTCGGCGTCGAGGACTGAGCCGCGACCACGCCTCTCGAGGCGGTGTGCCCGGGAGGCTCATTTGAGTAGAGCAGGGATACGATGACTCAAGCGACTTCCATGGCCCCGGCGGCGACCCGCCCGGGGCCCGATCGTTTCGTGGTGGGGCTGGCGCTGGCCGGCCTGGTGGTGCTGGGCGGGCTGGTGTGGCTCGAGACGGCGCCGTTTCTGCTGGCGCTGTTGGCGGTAAGCGCCGTGCTGGGCGTGGCCCTGTACCACGGTGCCTTCGGCTTCACTGCCGGCTGGCGCAACCTGGTGACCAAAAAGCGCGGGGCCGGCATGCGGGCCCAGCTGATGCTGTTCGCCCTGGCGGCGCTGATCATGATTCCGATCCTGGGCAGCGGCCGCGACGACGTGATCGGCGCGGTGGCGCCGGTGGGCACCTCGCTGGTGGTGGGCTCCTTCATCTTCGGCATCGGCATGCAGCTGGGCGGCGGCTGCGGCTCCGGCACCCTGTTCACCGTCGGCGCCGGCAATCTGCGCATGATGGTGACGCTGCTGTTCTTCATCGTCGGGGCCGTGCTCGGCTCCATCCATCTGCCCTGGTGGCTCGACCTGCCGGCGGTGGATCCGATCAGCCTGATCGACTGGGTCGGGGTGCCGGGGGCGATCGCCGTGCAGTGGCTGGGCCTCGGCGCCGTGGCGCTGTGGGTCAATCGCGTCGAACGGCGGGCGCACGGTTCCCTGGAGCGCACCGAACTGCGCCTGCGGCCGGCCGAGGGCAGCGTGGCCAAGGCCCTGTTCACCGGCCGCTGGCCGTTCCTGTGGGCGATCATCGTGCTGGCCGTCGGCAATGCGTTGACGCTGGTGATCGGCGGCTCGCCCTGGGGCATCACCTTCGCCTTCAACCTGTGGGGCGCCAAGGTGCTGCAGGGGCTCGGGGTGGACATGGGCCAGTTCGAGTTCTGGAACTGGGCCTATCCCGCCCAGGCGCTGGCCGACTCGGTGCTGGTCAATATTCCCTCGGTGATGAACTTCGGCCTGCTGCTGGGCGCGATGCTGGCCGCGGGCATGGCCCGCCGCTTCAACGAGGCCAGCCGGCAGACGCCCCGGGGGCGGCCCTTCCTGGCGGCGGTCGTGGGAGGCCTGCTGCTGGGCTACGGGGCGCGGCTGGCGTTCGGCTGCAACATCGGCGCGCTGTTCTCCGGCCTGGCCTCGGCCAGCGTGCATGCCTGGATCTGGTTCGCCTGCGCCTTCGCCGGCTCGATGATCGGCATTCGCCTGCGGCCCTGTTTCCGCCTGCCCAACTGATCGAAGGAAGACGCCATGAATGCTGCCTACAAACGTCACCGCATCGTCGGCATCCTGCTGGCGATTCTGGTGCTGATCCTGATCGATCACCTGAACAGCCCCACCTTCGCCTTCAACATGGGCGATGGTCGGGCGCCGTCCGCGCTGGTACAGCGCGATGCCAGCGCCTGTGCGCCCTGCGGGGCGCCGTGTCCATCGACGCGAGACTAGGTACTTGGACACCCGGGAAACGTTGCCTGACGCGACCTCGCCCGACCAGGAAAAAACGCCGCGTCCCAGCCGCGGCGTTTTGGTATATCAGCGATGCAGAAGGGTATCGCGAAGCCACCCCTCACCGCGCCCCAGCCATTCGTGCAGGGCCCGCGTGCTCTGATGCAGGTGATAGGCGCTCGGTCGCCAGGCCAGGAGCCCCGCCGGCGGTGGGCTGGCGAATTCGGTGGGGGCCGGGGTCACGGTCAGGCCCGCGCGTTCGAACTCGTCCGTGGCCCGGGGCAGATGCCAGGCCTGCGAGACCAGCGCGATATGCTCGATGCCCTCGGCCTGCAGGATGGCGGCACTGTTTCGGGCGTTTTCCGCGGTGTCGGCGCTGCCACCCTCCAGCCAGCGCACGGGGACGTCGAACACGTCGCGCAGCGCGGCGGCCATCAGGCTGGCCTCGGCGCTGTGCTCGTCATGGACCCGACCGCCGCTGACCAGGATCGGCAGGCCGCTCAGACGGTGCAGCCAGGCGCCGTAGGCCAGGCGTCGCCAGCTGGCGTTGGACGGAGCGTCGCCCCAGCCGAATTCGGGGGCGTCTACGTCGCGGCCACCGCCGAGGATCACGATGGCGCTTGCTCGCTGCCCCTGGGCACCGTCCATGAGAGCGCCGGCGGTGAGGGGAGGCGGCTCCAGCCCCTGACGCAGGGCATGGCTGACCGTCGGCGTGGCGAGCAGGACGAGGCCGCCCAGTCCCAGCGCGACCAGCAGTCCGCCGATCACGTGCAGGCGCATCCACAGCAGCCCGCCGAGCAGAATCAGCCAGGCGTTGAGCAACGGGGGCAGCAGCAGCGATTGGAGCAGGGCCATCCAGCGTCTCCCTCGCCGGTCATGTCCGGCGCGTTGGGCGGTATGTGAAGGGCGCCTAGAGCTCCACCTTGTCGGGAAACTCGCACAGATCCTCGATTACGCAGCTGCCGCAGCGCGGCTTGCGCGCCACGCAGGTGTAGCGGCCGTGGAGGATCAGCCAGTGGTGGGCGTCCTGGCGGAATTCCTTGGGCACGTGGCGGAGCAGCTTCTGCTCCACCTCGACCACGTCCTTGCCCTTGGCGATGCCGGTGCGGTTGGAGACCCGGAAGATATGGGTGTCCACGGCGATGGTCGGCTCGCCGAAGGCGGTGTTGAGGATGACGTTGGCGGTCTTGCGGCCGACGCCGGGCAGCGCCTCGAGCGCCTTGCGGGTGCGCGGGACCTCGCCGCCGTGCTGGTCCATCAGGATGCGACAGGTCTTCATCAGGTTCTCGGCCTTGGTGTTGTACAGGCCGATGGTCTTGATGTGTTCCTTCAGGCCGTCCAGGCCCAGTTCGAGGATGGCCGCCGGGGTGTTGGCCACCGGAAACAGCCGGTCGGTGGCCTTGTTGACGCCCACGTCGGTGGCCTGGGCCGACATCAGCACCGCGGCGAGCAGCTCGAAGGGCGTCGACCAGTTGAGCTCGGTGGTGGGTTCGGGATTGTGCTCGCGCAAGCGGGCGAAGATCTCGTGGCGTTTCTGGGCGTTCATGGCATGGCCGACAGTGATCAGTGGGAGGCGGGATCGAGGGCGGCGCGCGCCTCGGCGAGCATGCGCTCGGCGCGCTCGATCTGCTCGTGGGCGGCGGCGATGGCGTCGTCGTCGCGCTGGCGTTCGGCGTGGGCCAGCTGCTGGCGGGCGCGGCGCCGGGCCTGCTCGGCGGCGTTGACGGCGAAGCGGCGCTGACGCTCGGCCTGCCGGGTGGCCTTGTCCGCGGCGCCATGCGATGCCTGCCTGCCGTCGGCACCTGCAAGCTGGCGATCGATGTCGGCTAGGCGATCGCGCAGCTCCGCGTCGCGCCGCTCGAGCTCGTCGCGCTTGTCGGGCGCGAGATCGCTCGCCTGCCGTTGGCGATCCAGTCGCTTGAGGCTGGCGACCAGGCTGACTCGACTGGCGCGCAGGGCACTGGAGGAGGTCGCCGGCGCCTGAGCGGGCTGCTGCGCCTGGGCCTGGGCGGGCGTGGTGGCAGCAGAAGCGTGCCGGGCGCTGCGCTCGCGCCGCCGCCGGCGCTTGGCCTCTTCCTCGCGGGCTAGACGCGCGTTGCGCGCCTCGAAGCGGCGTCGGCCACGCTCGGCGCGTCGGGCCAGGTAGGCATCCTGCTCGGCCTCGTTGTCGGCCGCCTGCCAGTCCGGATGCGGCAGCAGGTCGATGCAGTCGACCGGGCAGGGGGCCACGCACAGCTCGCAGCCGGTGCATTCGGTCTCGATCACCGTGTGCATGTGCTTGGCGGCGCCGAGGATGGCGTCTACCGGGCAGGCCTGGATGCACTTGGTGCAGCCGATGCACTCGGCCTCGCGAATCCGCGCCACCAGCGGCGATTGAGCCGGTTGCTCCAGCGGCAGCGCGGCGCGGCCGGTCAGCTCGGCCAGCCGTGACACGGTGGCCTCGCCGCCTGGCGGACAGCGGTTGATCGCCTCGCCTTCCGCGATGGCCTCGGCGTAGGGACGACAGCCGTCGTGTCCGCACTTGCCGCACTGGGTCTGCGGCAAGGCGGCATCGACGGCCTCGATCAGGGCGGGCTGCGTCATGCCCGACTCAGCTCACGCGCTGGCCCGGCTGGGCGCCGGAATGAGGCTCCAGCAGGTAGATGCCGTCGTCGTCGCCGGCGGCCAGCACCATGCCTTCGGAGACGCCGAAGCGCATCTTGCGCGGCGCGAGGTTGGCGACCATCACCGTCAGGTGGCCTTCCAGGGCCTCGGGGGCGTAGGCCTTGCGGATGCCGGCGAAGACGTTGCGGGTCTCGCCGCCGAGGTCGAGGGTCAGCTGCAGCAGCTTGTCGGCGCCTTCGACGTATTCCGCCTTGGCGATGCGCGCGATGCGCAGGTCGACCTTGGCGAAGTCGCCGAACTCGATCTGCTCGGCGATGGGATTGTCGGCCAGCGGCCCCTTGGGCGTGTCCTTGAGCTTCTGTTCTTCCACCAGATCCTCCTTGGACGCTTCGATCATGGCGTCGATGCGGTCACGTTCGACCCGAGTCATCAGCGGCTTGAACTTGGCGATCTCATGATCGACCAGCAGTTCCTGGCGGCTGTCCCAGTCGAGGGAGTCGAGCTTCAGGAAGGCACGGGCGCCTTCGGCCATCTCCGGCAGCACCGGGGCCAGGTAGACCATCAGCTGGCGGAACAGGTTGATGCCCACCGAGCAGATGTCGAGCACTTCCTGCTCGCGGCCTTCCTGCTTGGCCAGCACCCAGGGCTCGGCCTCGGCGATGTAGGTGTTGGCCTCGTCGGCGAGCTCCATCACCTTGCGCATGGCGCGGCCGAACTCGCGGGCCTCGAAGGCCTCGGCGATCTCGTCGCCGGCGGCGACGAAGCGGGCGACGCGCTGGGGCTCGGCGCAGTGGGCCGAGAGCTTGCCGCCGCCGAGCTTCTTGACGAAGCCGGCGCAGCGGCTGGCGATGTTGACCACCTTGCCGACCAGGTCCGCGTTCACGCGCTGGGCGAAGTCCTCGAGGTTGAGGTCCAGGTCATCGACGCCGGCGGTCAGCTTGGCGGCGAAGTAGTAGCGCAGGTATTCGGGGTTCAGGTGCTCGGCGTAGGTCGCGGCCTTGATGAAGGTGCCGCGCGACTTGGACATCTTGGCGCCGTTGACGGTGACGAAGCCGTGGCAGTTGACCGCGGTCGGCGTGCGCATGCCGGCGCCGTGCAGCATGGCCGGCCAGAACAGGGCATGGAAGTAGACGATGTCCTTGCCGATGAAGTGGTAGACCTCGGCGTCGGAGTCCTCGCGCCAGTAGGCGTCGAAGTCGAGGCCCTCGCGCTCGCAGAGGTTCTTGAAGCTGGCCAGGTAGCCGATGGGGGCATCCAGCCAGACGTAGAAGTACTTGCCCGGGGCGTCGGGGATCTCGAAGCCGAAGTAGGGCGCGTCGCGGGAGATGTCCCACTCGTTGAAGCCGGATTCGAACCACTCCATCAGCTTGTTGCGGATCTGCGGCTGGACGTGATCGTCGTTGATCCAGCCTTCCATGAAGGTGGCGAAGTCCGGCAGCTTGAAGAAGTAGTGGGTGGAGCTGCGCACCTCGGGGGTGGCGCCGGAGATGGCGGAGACCGGCTCGATCAGCTCGGCCGGGGTGTAGGTGGCGCCGCAGGCCTCGCAGTTGTCGCCGTACTGGTCGTCGGCCTTGCACTTCGGGCAGGTGCCCTTGATGAAGCGGTCGGCCAGGAACAGCCCCTTCTCCGGGTCGTACATCTGCTCGATGTCGCGGGTGGCGATATGGCCCTGGTCGCGCAGCCGGGTGTAGATCAGCTCGCTGAAGTAGCGGTTTTCCTCGGAGTGGGTCGAGTGATAGTTGTCGAAGGCGACCCCGAAGCGCGAGAAGTCGGCCTGGTGCTCGTTGCTGACGCGGTCGATCAGCGCCTGGGAGGTGATGCCCTCCTGCTCGGCGCGCAGCATGATGGCGGTGCCGTGGGCGTCGTCGGCGCAGACGTAGTGGCAGTCATGGCCGCGGCTCTTCTGGAAGCGCACCCAGATGTCGGTCTGGATGTATTCCAGCAGGTGGCCCAGGTGGATGGCGCCGTTGGCGTAGGGCAGGGCGCTGGTGACCAGGATCTTGCGCGGGGCGGTGTTCGACATGGTGGCTCAGAGGTTCCCGTAGACGTGGAACATGGCGGCCGACTCGACGCCTGGGCGAAGTCGAGGCCGCCATGCGGATATCCGTGAAATCAGGCCCCGGATTGTAGCATTTTCCTCGCCGACTGCATCCGCCTGCTTCGCGCTGGCGGGCCTCAGGACGCGGGTGGGGCGCGGCCGGAGGCGTGAGCGGCCAGCCAGGGAATGACCTGAGCGGCGGGCATGGGGCGCGCGATGGCGTAGCCCTGCGCCATGGGGCAACCCAGCTGGCGGAGTCGTCGACAGTGCGCCGGCGTCTCGGCCCCCTCGGCGACCACGTCGAGCCCCAGCCACTCGCCCAGCTGAATGATGCCCTGTACCAGGGCCGCGTCGCGATCGTCCGCGAGCAGGGTGCCGACGAAGCGCTGGTCGATCTTGAGGGTGTCGATCGGCAGCTCGCGCAGGTGAGACAGCGACGAGTAGCCGGTGCCGAAGTCGTCCAGGGAGATGGTCAGGCCCGCCTCGCGGCAGCGCCGCAGCGATCGGGTGATGGCGTCGAGATCCTCCAGGGCGGCGCTTTCCTGGAACTCGATCTCGAGCAGCTGACCGTTCAGGCCGGGATGCTGCGACAGGGCCGCGCCGAGGCGGTCGGTGAACTCCGGCAGGGCCAGGTGGTTGGCACTGGCGTTAAAGCTGATCCGCAGCGACAGGTCCTGGCGCTGCCAGTGGTCGAGCTGGACGAGGACCCGTTCGATCACCCAGTCGCCGAGGGGCGTCTCGAGTCGGCTGCCGAGCAGCTGGGGCAGGAAGTCGGAGGGTTCCAGCAGGCCGCGCTCGGGATGCTGCCAGCGCAGCAGGGCCTCCAGTCCGCAGGCCTTGCCGCTGCGCAGATCCACGCGTGGCTGGTAATAGAGCACGAGCTCGTCATCGCGAAAGGCCTGCTCGAGACGGTCGAGCCGTCGGCGGCTGCGATGCGCTTCCTGACGCAGTGCCGGGTCGAACAGGCTGTAGCGGTTCTTGCCGCTGTGCTTGGCGCGGTACATGGCCTGGTCGGCGTGGCGCAGCAGGATCTCCGCCTCCGCGTCATCGTGGGGAAACAGGGTGACGCCGATACTGGTGGAAATGCGCACCAGGGTATCGTCCAGCGGCATGGGCTGATTGATCAGGCGCCGAATGCGTTCGACGATCTGCATGCCTTCGTGGCGGTCCTTCAGCCCGGTCAGCAGCAGGGCGAATTCGTCGCCGCCCAGGCGTGCCAGGATGTCATCGGCACGCAAGGCGTTTCGCAGCCGCTGGCTGATGGTGACCAGGACCTGATCGCCGGCGGCATGTCCCAGGGTGTCGTTGATCGGCTTGAAGCCGTCCAGGTCGAGAAAGCAGATCGCCAGCAGCGTGTCGTCGTGTCGTGCCTTGGGCAGGGCCTCCACGAGCTTTTCGGCAAAGTGGCGGCGATTGGGCAGTTCGGTCAGCGCATCGTGGCGGGCCAGGTAATGCAGCTCGTCCTGATGACGCTTGAGGTGGGTGATGTCGGCAAAGGTGGCGACATAGTGGAGCACCTGGCCCAGCGCATCTCGTACCACCGAGACGGAAAGTTGCAGCGGATAATCGTCGCCGTTGCGACGCTGGCCGATGACTTCGCCTTTCCAGTGGTTCTGGTGGTCGAGGTGCTGGCAGATGGCCTCATAGGTTTCGGTGTCGTGATGGGCGGCGCCCAGCATGTCGGGCGTCAGGCCCAGCACCTCTTCTCGGGAAAAGCCGCTGATGCGCGTGAAGGCGGAGTTGATGTCGCAGATGCGTCGTTCGGCGTCGGTGATCAGAATGGCGTCCGAGCTGGACTCGAAGACGCTGGCGGCCAGGCGGCGCTGGTTCTCCGCCTGACGCTGCTGGGTGATGTCATGCCCGAGACAGATCATGTCGCCGCCCGGCAGGGCCACGTTGGCCCAGAGAATGGTGAGTCGCCGCCCGTCTCGAGTGGTGGGCGTCCATTCCTGGAACATCGAGCCGTCGTGCGAGGACAGGCCGGCTGCGACCGACTGATATTCCGCGGCATCGGGATAAAAGAGGGAGAGCGGGTCGGGGTGGGCCATGATCTCGTCGGCCGTCCAGCCGAAGGTGGCCTCGCACTGGCGATTCCAGAGAATGCAGCGGCCCCGGGCATCGAAACCGTCGAGCAGGATCGGGGCGCGGCCAAACAGGTGCTCGATCAGGGCCAGAATGTCATCGCGACCGTCGTGACGCCCATCGGCCGTTTCGGCCGCAGAGGAAAGACAGGCCAGCAGCTGGCTGCCGGCCCGGGCATCGGAACCTATACCCATCATCAGACGACTCGTGGAGAGAAGTGTCCTCACTATAGTGGGGAAGCTCGTCGTCCGCCGGGCCGTCGAGTAGGAGATCACTCCATCACGAAGTAGGAAAATAGAATGATCTCAGGGAAGTAAAGGCGTTGTATCAGGCCTCGGCGCGCTGCTGATAGACGCCGAAGTGATGCAGGCCGCGATCGGCGAGATGCAGCGCCTGCATGCGGCTCATCACGCCCTGGTCGCAGTACAGCAGGTAGTGTCGCTGGTCGGACAGCTCCGAGGCCTTGTCCTGCAGCTCGTAGAAGGGGATCTCGATCAGCGGCACCTGCGACAGCGCCCGGGGCAGCGTCAGCGGCGCGGCCTCGCGCTCGTCGGCGCGCCGGATATCGATGATGCAGGGCGCATCGAGCCTGGTGAGGGCTTCCGGGCTGTCCACCGATACGACCTCGCCCGGAGCGGTCTCGCGTTCCAGTACCTGATCGATGCGCTTGACCACGGCGGCCTCGATGGCCGCGTCCAGTACGCTGTCGTCGAAGTCGCGCTCGGCGGCCAGGACGTCATCCAGCGGCGCCTTGTTGTGGGGGCGCCGCGAGATCACGCCGCAGTACTCGGGCATGGACTCGGCGATGCGGGCGGTGTCGATCAGGCGGGCCCGGTCGATGATGTCCTGCTTGTCGTCGGTCAGCACCGGTCGCAGGATCGGCCGCTCGCTGACGTCGTCGATCACCGCCAGGTTGGCCAGCGTCTGGCTCGAGACCTGGGCGATGGCCTCGCCGGTCACCAGGGCCGGAATGCGCAGCCGCTGAGCGACGCGGTTGGCGGCACGGATCATCAGCCGCTTGAGCACCACGCCCATGAGGCCGTCGGGGATGGTGCGCAGGATCTCGCCGACCACGCCGTCGAAGGGCACCGAGATGAACTTCACCTTGTGCGAGACGCCATAGCGCTCCCACAGATGGTGGCTGACCTCGCGCACGCCGGCCTCGTGGGCCGGGCCGCCGAGGTTGAAGAACAGAAAGTGGGTCTTGACCCCGCGGCGGATCATCTTCCAGGCCGCCACGGGCGAGTCGAAGCCGCCGGACATCAGCGCCAGGGCCTGGCCCTGCACGCCGAGCGGGTAGCCGCCAAGCCCCTTCCAGCGCGCGCGGATCACCTGCAGGCGCCGATCGTTGAGCTCCACCGGCACCACCACCTCGGCGTGCTTGAGGTCGACGCGGGCACTCGGGGTGGCTTGCAGCAGGCGACCGCCGAGATAGCGCTCCATGTCCGCCGAGGTGAAATCGTGCTCCCCACGCCGCTTGGCCTGGACCCGGAAGCTGCGTCCGGCGATCACCGGGCTCCACAGCGGCACGATGTGCTCGGCGGCCTGCTCCAGCGAGTCGAAGCGTAGCTCCTCGGTGGCCAGGATCTGCTGGATGCCGGGGATGCGGGTGAGGCTGTCCTCGATGGCGGCCGTCGTGTCGGCGTCGAGGCCCTCCGGCAGCCGTACGCGAATGGCATCCCACTGGTCCTTGACCCGCACGCGCTCGTCCAGGCGGCGCAAGGTATTGCGGATATTGGCCGTCAGGCAGCGTGTCATCTGCTGGCGGACCGAACGGGACTTGATGGTGATCTCGGGGTGGAGCTTGAGGAGATAGAGCATGCGAGGCGGCGTTGAAGCGGGGAAAAGGGCGCGCATTGTACCAGCTGGCGTGAACGCGCGCAGGTCGAGGGAGGCGATGCCGGGTAAGGCCACCCTCGACCGGAGGCGGTCAAGGGCTCAGTAGAGCGCCTGCTCCTCGCGCACCACTTCCTTGAGCAGTTCCAGGAACAGGCGGTCGGCCTCGGAGTGCTCCTTGGGATCTTCCGGAATGTGCACGCTGGTGGTGTCGGAAATCTCGTTGGCGATCTGGGCCATGACGTTCGCCTGATCGCCCTCGCCGAGGCGTTCACGGGCGATCGTCAGCGACTGCTCGAGGATCTTGGGGTCCTGCAGCAGCTTCTTGATGAAGCTGCGTAGCTCATTGATGACACGAGTCTTCTGGATCTCCGATGACGACATGCCGTTTCTCCTTGGGCGGGCCGTGTGACTGATGGTGCCGACGATAGCACGTTTGGGGCCGGCCGTGAGAGCAGCGGCGGTCGGGGCGGCCTTGTAAGACAAGTCTTACATTTCTGTGAGCATATATCGTACGTCGACGCCATGCCCGAGTACTGGCGTCGCGTCTGAATTTGGTTACTCTATGTAACAGGATGTGTGTTAATACGTTTATCGCAACGGGCTGCTCTTTTCGCATGAGGGTCATGCCGCGCGAAAGGAGCAATGTCGCCTTCGGCCGATTCGGTTTTCCTGCGGTTGGCGCGGGCGGCAGGTCACAACACTCGATAACAGCCGCGCCTGCCTGTCGTTGGCTCACAAGGGATGGGAACTGACATGAATCGCACGAGCGTCGTTACTCCGCTGCGCCCCTCGACCGGGCGTCTCGTCAGGGGGCTCGTTGTCGGAGCCGGGCTTGCCCTGCTACCCATCGCGTCGGCCGTGGCCCAGTCGCTGCCGTCGGGGCTGATGTCACCGGGATCCAGTAACCTGCAGAGCGTCGTGCAGCAGGCGATCTCGACCAATCCCGAGGTGCAGGCCGCCTGGCGCGAGTTCCTGGCCTCGGGGCAGGATCGTCGCGCTGCCTGGGGCAACTATCTGCCGAGCGTGGACGTCAACGCCGGGGTAGGGCGCGAGGATCGCGAGCACGACGGCCGCGGCAGCTATGGCACCGACTATGCCGAGGTGGCGCTGACCCAGATGATCTACGACGGCTTCGCCACCAGCAGTGAAGTGGAGCGTCTCGATCGTGCCCAGCTGGTGCGCTATTACGAGCTGCTCGGCGCCAGTGAGCAGGTCTCGCTGGATGCGGTTCAGGCCTACCTGGACGTGCAGCGCTATCGCGAGCTGGTGCGGCTGGCGCAGGACAACTATGCCAAGCATCTGGAGGTCTTCAACCAGATCGAGGAGCGCACCCTGTCCGGGGCCGGTCGCGGCGTCGATCTCGAGCAGATCAGTGGGCGCCTGGCGCTGGCCGAATCCAACCTGATGACCGAGGCCTCGAACCTGCACGACGTGACCGCCCGCTATCAGCGCATCGTCGGCGATCTGCCGGCGGCCTCGCTGGCGCCGGCGCCGGACTTCGGCGATCGACTGCCCGCGGATGTCGCCGCCGCCCTGGACATGGCCTTCCAGGGTAATCCCGAGTTCCATGCCGCCATCGAGAACATCGCCGCCAAGCGAGCCGCCGAGAGCGGCGAGCGCTCCGCCTTCCATCCGACCCTCGATCTGGTCGCCAGCACCGGGCGCTACCGGGACAGCGACAGCGGTACGATCGAAGACCCCGACGAGCGGCAGGATCGCAGCCGGGTCGAGCTGGTGGCGAGCATGAACCTGTATCGCGGCGGCAGCGATCTGGCCAGCTTCCGCGCCGCCAGCGAGCGCGTCGAGCAGGCCGTGAACCTGCGCGAGAAGGCCTGTAACGACGTGCGCCAGACGACGCAGATCGCCTACAACGATACCCAGCGGCTGCGTGAGCAGCTCGAATATCTCAACCAGCATCGCCTCTCCACCGACCGCGTGCGGGGCGCCTACCAGCAGCAGTTCGATATCGGCCAGCGCAGCCTGCTGGACGTGCTGGACACCGAGAACGAGTACTTCGAGTCCAGCCGCGCCTATTCGAATGCCCGCTACGACGTGGCGCTGGCCGATGCCCGGACCCTGGCGGCCATGGGCGAACTGATGCAGACCCTGGATGTGCGGCGGGACGACATGCCGACCCTGGCCGAGCTGGGCAGCGATGGCGTGTCGCTCGATCCCGAGACGATCTGTCCGGCGCCGGGGCCGACCGGTTTTACCCTGGCCGACTTCACGGGCGATATCACGGCGCCGGCCCGGGCGCCGGATGTCACGCTCTCGGCGGATGCGCTGTTCGCGGTCAACAGCGCCGAGCTGAGCCTGCAATCGCGCGATGAACTGTCGGAGCTTGCCGAGCGGATCCGCGGTCGCGATGACCTGGTGCGTGTCTATATTGCCGGTCACGCCGATTCCACCGGCAGCGATGCCATCAATGATCCGCTGTCCCGTCGACGCGCCCAGAGCGTCGGTGACTATCTGGTGAGCCAGGGCGTGGACGCGTCACTGATCCAGACCGAGGGCTTCGGGTCGCGCCGGCCCGTGGCGACCAACGCTACCGTGGAGGGGCGCCGGCAGAATCGTCGCGTGGAGATCACCCTCGAGCGAGCGGGGGAGAATCTCGATATGGCCGGTTATCGACCCTAGGTCGTGTCGTCGGCGAGAGGCCGGGCCGGTGGCCCGGCCGCGCTGTTTTCTGAAAGTTCGTCACGCAGGGGTACGAATTGACACAACGTGAAGCGCTCGACGACGGCGGTCTTGCTCGGTCGGCCGTTCAGGACGAGCTGCTCGAATGTCTGCAGAGCATCGCGCTGGCGCATGAACATGACGTCAGCGCCGATGCGTTGACGGCAGGGTTGCCGCTCGAGGACGGGCGGCTGACGCCGGGAGTGTTTCCGCGGGCGGCGGCGCGGGCCGGTCTGTCGGCAAGAATCGTGCGCTCTCGCCTGGTACAGCTCAATCCCGCGCTCTTTCCCGCTGTGCTGCTGCTCGAGCCGGGCCGTGCCTGCGTGCTGCTGGCGCTGGACCTGAAGGCACGCCGTGCCCGGGTCATCTTTCCGGAGCTTGGCGAAGCGGAGACCGAGGTCGATCTGGATGGCCTGCAGGACGGCTACAGCGGCCAGGCCATCTACGTGCGGCCACGCTTCCGCTTCGACGCCCGTGGTCCGGAGGTCAGACGCAAGCGCGATCGACACTGGTTCTGGGGCGTTATCCGCGAGAATCGGCGTCTCTATCGCGATGTGATCGCCGGCTCGGTGGTGATCAATCTCTTCGCGCTGGCCATGCCGCTGTTCGTGCTCAACGTCTACGATCGCGTTGTGCCCAACCATGCCACCGAATCGCTGTGGGTGCTGGCAATCGGTGTCTTCGTGGTGCTGTGCTTCGATCTGGCGCTTCGGCTGATGCGCGGGGCCTTCGTCGACCTGGCGGCCAGTCGCGCCGACGTCAAGCTGTCCTCGGCGCTGATGGCGCAGGTGCTGGGGCTCAAGATGGCGGCTCGGCCGACCTCTACCGGATCCTTCGCGTCCATGCTGCAGTCCTTCGAGTCGGTGCGTGCCTTCATCGGTTCGGCCACGGTGGTGGGGCTGGTCGACCTGCCGTTCGTGCTGCTGTTCGCCGCCATCATCGCCTTGATCGGCCCGCCGCTGGTGATTCCGGTGCTGGCGGGCATCGTCTTCGTGCTGCTCTATGCGCTGGCGGCGCAGGGCAAGTTGCACGAGCTGTCCGAAACGACCTGGCGAGCCAGCGCCCAGCGCAATGCGACGCTGGTCGAGTCGATTTCCCAGCTCGAGACCCTGAAGGCGCTGCGCGGCGAGAGCCGGGTGCAGGGCATCTGGGAGCGGGCCTCGGCCTTCCTGTCGCGCACGGCGGCGCAGCTGAGGCTGGTCAGCTCCTCGGTCACCAGCGTGGCGCTGTGGACGCAGCACACCGTGGCCGTGGCGGTCGTCATCACCGGCGTCTATCTGATCATCGAGGGTGAGCTGACCCAGGGGGGCTTGATCGCCGCCTACCTGCTGTCGTCGCGCGCCATGGCGCCGGTCAGCCAGGCCGCCGCGCTGCTGGCGCAGTACCACCAGGCCGCGACGGCCCTGCGCTCGCTGGACGGCATGATGTCGCTGCCCGTGGAACGGGGCCAGGCGAAGCCCTTCATCGATCGTCCGGTGGTGCGTGGCGAGCTCGGCTTCGACAAGGTGACGTTCCGCTATCCTGACGAGCAGCGCGAGGCGCTGCGTGACGTGTCGCTCACCCTGGCGGCCGGCGAGAAGGTCGCGGTGCTGGGGCGGGTCGGGTGCGGCAAGACGACCCTGCACAAGCTGCTGCTGGGGCTCTATGAGCCTGAGTCCGGAGCGGTACGCCTGGACGGCGTGGATGTTCGCCAGTACGACCCGGTGCAATTGCGGCGCCATTTCGGCTATGTGCCCCAGGACGTCACGCTCTTCCACGGCTCGCTGCGCGACAACATCCTGTCCGGTGCCGGCAGCGACGGCGTCGATGACGAGTCGCTGCTGAGAGTCATCCACATCAGCGGGCTCGCGGGGCTGGTCGACGGGCATCCCGATGGCATCGATCTCGATGTCGGCGAGCGCGGCCAGCGCCTCTCCGGCGGCCAGCGTCAGCAGGTCGCCATCGCCCGAGCGCTGGTGCACGATCCGCGCATCCTGCTGCTCGACGAGCCCACCAGTGCCATGGACCACTCCTCCGAGGAGGCGCTCAAGGCGCAGCTCCGGGATGTGGGCGCCGGCAAGACGATGCTGATCGTGACCCACCGCACGTCGCTGCTGTCGCTGGTCGATCGTATCCTGGTGGTGGATGCCGGCAAGGTGGTGGCCGACGGGCCCAGGGACACGGTGATCGAAGCCCTGCGCAAGGGGCAGATCGGGAGGGCCGGCGCATGACGCAGGATTCCCGTACTTCCGAGCAGCGAGGCTTCGAGGCGATCGGCCGCTTTTCCGAGACCGGCAGCAAGCCGTTTCGCCCCTTCATCGATCGCCTCTTCTCGCGGCGGGTCACCTCCGCGCACCTGGATCGCGACTGGGCCAGCGATACGGACTGGGCGCGCTTGCAGCAGGAGCCGCTGCGGGCGCGCCTGATGCTCTATACCGTGGTGCTGGCGGTGGCGGCACTGATCGTCTGGTCGGCCTTCGCGCCGCTGGACGAGGTGACCCGTGGCACGGGGCGCGTGATTCCTTCCAGTCAGCTGCAGAAGGTGCAGTCCTATGACGGCGGCGTGGTGCAGGAGATCCTGGTGTCGGAGGGTGAGCGGGTCAGCCAGGGCCAGCTGTTGATGCGCATTGACCCGACCCGCTTCGTGGCCAATTTCCGCGAGAACCGGGCCAAGGCCGAATCCCTTGAGGCGCGCGCCGAGCGACTGCGTGCCCTGGCGACCGATAGCGATTTCACGCCGTCGGCGTCGCTGATCGAGGAGGCGCCCGATATCGTGGCCCAGGAGCGCGCGCTCTATCGCAACAACCTGGACGCCCTGGAAGAGCAGAAGGTGATTCTTCAGGAGCAGCTGTCCCAGCGCCGGGCGGAGCTGGATGAAGCGCAATCCCGGCGGGATACGGCCGCGCGTGAACTGGGCATGGCCGGACGGGAGTTGAACCTGACCCGGCCGCTGCTCGATTCCGGCGCCGTGTCCGAAGTCGAGGTGCTGCGGCTGCAGCGTGAGGTGACCCGTGCCCGTGGGCAGCGTGATCAGGCGGCGGCCCAGGTCGAGCGCCTGCAGGCGGCCATCGATGAGGCGGAATCCAAGCTGCGCGAGGTCACGCTCGAGAAGCGAAACGAGTGGCGTGATCAGCTCTCCGAGACACTGGCGGAGCTGTCGGCGCTGGACGAGTCGAGCGCCGGCCTGCGGGATCGCGTGCGGCTGGCGGAGATCCGCTCGCCGGTGGACGGTATCGTGCAGCGCCTGGCCATCAACACGATCGGCGGGGTCGCCCAGCCCGGGCAGGAGGTGGTCGAGGTCGTGCCCACCGACGATACCCTGCTGGTCGAAGCGCGCATCGCGCCTCAGGACATCGCCTTCCTGAGGCCGGGGCAGTCCGCGACCATCAAGCTCACCGCCTATGATTTCGCCATCTACGGCGGGCTCGAGGCCGAGCTGGTGCATATCAGTCCCGATACCATCACCGATGACGAGGGCAATACCTTCTATCTGGTGCGGGTTCGCACGCTCGAGGGCGACAGCGACCACCAGGCACTGGACGTGATTCCGGGCATGACGGCACAGGTCGATATCCTGACCGGCAAGCGCACGGTAATGCAGTATCTGCTCAAGCCGGTGCTGCGGGCCTGGCAGGATGCGCTGGGAGAACGCTGATGGAACAGGTCTTCATATGTCGCGACACGACGCTGATGCCGCGCTGGCGCGACGCCTTTCCCGAAGCTGCCTGTCTCGAGGCGGCGACCGCCGTCGCCGCGGCAACGGTCGATATGCAGGCCTGGGTGGTGATCCAGGGCGCGGAATGGCCGGCCCTGGTGCGTGAGCTGTCGAGTCGTGGCGCGATCGTCAGCGTGCTCAGCTATGCCCCGAGCTACCGTGAGGCGGCCCGGGCGCTCGAGGCGGGCGCGCGCGGCTATGCCCATGCGCTGTCCACGCCCGAGCTGCTGCACCAGATCGCACTGGTCACCGCGCACCAGGGCATCTGGGTGGGGCCGGAACTGATGGCTCAGGTCGTTGGCGGGGCCTATCGCGCGCTCGGCGGTGACCAGCGTCTCAACGATGACGTGCTCGCGCCTCTGACCCAGCGCGAGCGAGACGTGACTATCGCGGTGGCGGCAGGCAACAGCAACAAGGCGGTCGCCCGCCAGCTCGGTATCACCGAGCGAACCGTCAAGGCGCATCTCGGGGCCGTGTTCCGCAAGCTCGATGTCCGCGACCGCATGCAGCTCGTGCTCAAGCTGTCTCGCCAGGAGCAGGGTGTCAGCTGACGACGTCAGACTGGCGCCTTCCTCTTGCCAGTGACTTTCTGTTACCTGTCCATCGGTCCAATACCGAGGGCCTAGTCCCTGTCCTAGTGTTAAGTCATTAGCCGCCGGTCTATCCATCGGGGTACCCGGCCTATGTCACTCCGCAGGGGGATAGGGACGATGATCATCGCTACCGTGGTATCCATCACCGGTCAGGCTTGGGCGCGCGACGCCGAGGGCCATCTTCGTGAGCTTCGGGTCGGGGACACGCTGCAGGAGGGGGAGACGCTGGTCACCTCCGATAACGGGCGTGCGGTGCTGGATTTCGGCGATAATCTCGACCCCACGGTCATTGCCGGCGGCGAAGAAGTCGTCATGACCCTGGAGCTGGCGTCTGACCATTCGGTGGCCAGCGAGGAGGCCAGCGCCCAGGACGGCGACATCGAGGCGCTGCTGACGGCCATCGATGAAGGGCAGGGCGACCTGCTCGAGACCCTCGATGCCACCGCCGCCGGTGGTGCCGGTGGTGCGGGCGGCGGTGACAGCGGCCACAGCTTCGTGCGGCTGCTTCGGATCAGTGAGAGCGTCAGCCCGCTGGCCTTCAACTATGGCCTCAATGCCTTCGAGGGGCCGAATCAGGTCGACTTCGATCCCGCGGTCGTGCCCGTGGAAGAAGAGGCCAATGATATCCCGACGGTCGACACTCAGGACCTCAATGACGATGGCGATGTGGTCTGGGAATCGGCGCTCACCGACGGCAGCGGTGGCGGCAGCCTGACCACCAGCGGCGCCTTCCAGATCGATACCGGCGTGGATGCGCTCGACCTGATCGAGGTTCAGGACGCCAGCGGCGCCTGGATTGCCATCGCCGCCAACGGCACGGAAGTCCAGGGCACCTACGGCACGCTGACGGTCAATACCGATGGCAGCTGGAGCTACACGCTGGGCGACAACACCCTGGATCATGACGGCGTCGACCAGACCGGCGCGGCCGACCAGGTGCAGGATCAGTTCGGCGTCCGTGTGACCGACGACGACGGCGACGTGTCCGATCCGGCGACGCTGACCATCGACGTCAATGACGACGGTCCGGTAGCCGTCGACGACAGCGTGACCGACACCGTGCCGGAAGACGGCAGCATCGATATCGACGTCTTCGCCAACGATACCGCCGGGGCCGACGGCGTCGATCTGCAGAATGGCATCGTCGTGTCCTCCGATCCCGCCAAGGGTTCGGTGATCTACAACGGTGACGGCACCTTCACCTATCAGGCCAATGCCGGGGCCGAGGGCGCGGACAGCTTCAGCTACACCATCACCGACGCCGATGGCGACACCGACACCGCGACGGTGAACCTGACCATTGCCGAGGATTCCACGCCCCAGGTGGTGACGCTCGGCCTTCGTGCAGAAGGCAACATGGTGTGGGAGTCGGCGCTGTCGGATGGCAGCGGTGGCGGCACCACGACGATCAGCGGCACGCCGGAGATCAATACCGGGAACGACCAGCTGGCGCTGATCGAGGTCAAGGATGTGAACGGTGACTGGATCGCGATCGATTCAGACGGCACCGTCGTGCAGGGCACCTACGGAACCGTGACCGTCGACACCGATGGCAGCTGGCAGTATGTGCTGACGGATAACACCCTGGATCACGACGATCCCACCCGTACCGGCGCCGGCGACCAGGTGCAGGAACTGTTCGATGTACGCTTCACCGACGACGACGGTGACGTCTCCGATCCTGCGACGCTGACCATCGACGTCAATGATGACGGTCCGGTCGCCGTCGACGACAGCGTGACCGACGAGGTGGCGGAAGACGGCAGCGTCGAGATCGGCGTCTTCGCCAACGACACCGCCGGCGCCGACGGCGTGGATCTGCAGACCGGCATCACCGTCACGACCGATCCTTCCAAGGGCACGGTCACCTACAACGGTGACGGTACCTTCACCTACCAGGCCAATGCCGGGGCCGAGGGCGATGACAGCTTCAGCTACACCGTCACCGACGCCGATGGCGATACATCGACGGCGACGGTTAGCCTGAGCATCGCCGAGGACTCCACCCCGACCGTGACCGTGGCCGACGCCAGCGTCGACGAGACCGGCGGGCTGTCGTCCGACACCCAGTCGTTCACCACCAGCTACGGCAACGACAGCGCCGGCACCCTGTCGCTGAGCGCGACCGGCGCCACCTGGGATGCCGCCAGCAACACCCTGACGGCCGACAACGGTGACTGGCAGATCGTGGTCAATGGCGACGGCACCTACACCGTGACCCAGCTGCAGGTGATGACGCACCCCGACGGCAGCGATCCGAACGACCCGATCACGGTCAACGTGACCGCCAGCATCACCGACAACGAAGGCGACCCGGCGACGGACGCCTTCACCGTCACCTTCCTGGATGACGGCCCGGTGGCGGCCA
>NZ_JALMEW010000001.1:561085-736656 GCF_023094245.1 Halomonas getboli
ACACCCAGTCGTTCACCACCAGCTACGGCAACGACAGCGCCGGCACCCTGTCGCTGAGCGCGACCGGCGCCACCTGGGATGCCGCCAGCAACACCCTGACGGCCGACAACGGTGACTGGCAGATCGTCGTCAATGGCGACGGCACCTACACCGTGACCCAGCTGCAGGTGATGACGCATCCCGACGGCAGCGATCCGAACGACCCGATCACGGTCAACGTGACCGCCAGCATCACCGACAACGAAGGCGACCCGGCGACGGACGCCTTCACCGTCACCTTCCTGGATGACGGCCCGGTGGCAGTGGCTCCGGAAAATGCCTACCTGGTCAATACGGCTAATAATGCCCTTACGGGACTGCTGGATATTGATGGTCAGGTCGAGGATAACTATGGCGCCGACAGTTCGGGCACGGTTCGCTTCTCGGGTTCATTGAACGGAACCACGGCCTTGGATGCCGATGGTAATCCGCTGACGTCCGGCGGTCTGTCGATTACCTATAGTGTCTCGACAGATGGTCAGACATTGACAGCCTCGACGGTTGCAGGAGAAATCTTCACGATCGACCTGAGCGTCAATGACAGCGGTCAAGATACTTACGTTATCGAAATGTCGGGCACCGTGGATGGCGGGGCTAGCAGCATTGATTTCAGCGATGATAGCTATGACTTCATCGGTGGGAATGGCGCGTGGACGGGCTTCAATACCGCTGCCGATGACGATAGTCGTGACTTGTTGCTGACACCAATGGTCGATGGTTCCAGTGCGGGATCTGTCAATACCAATGCCAATGAAGGTGGGGTAAGTGACGGTAACTCACTTGGTGCTAACGAAGCGATGCGGATCGATTATGTCATCGATCTTAGTGGCACTCCTGTCAATGGAACGGACTATGAGGACGCTGGTGCCGATAACCATGTCTTCGATGGCCATTACCAGGTCAATGGGGCTGCGGCGACTTTTACCAAAACGTCTGGATCGACTGTCCTGTTCAAGGCTTTCGACGATGCCGATGGTGATAATGCGGTCGGCGATGGCACCCAAGACGATATCACCGCGGTTGGGATAAGCTTCGGGGGAGACTATGAGCTGGTAGCCTATAACGGTAGTGGCAGCCCATTCGTTGTCAACGTGGGAGGAGAGGACTTCAGCGTTGTTTTCGCGGAAAATGATGCTGGCAAGCTCGAGGCGAGCGTCGAAGGCATTGTCGGAGGGGCTCAGGTCGCGGTCTTCACTGCCGATGGCTATAACAGTATCGAGTATCACTATGCTGCGGGAAGTACCTTCAAGATCGGTGATTTCGGCACCACCGCAATTGAACCGGGTGGCTCAGTTGACTTGAGTGTGCCCATAGATGTGGTGGATGGCGACGGTGACGTTGCTGGCGGTAGCCTGGATGTGTTGCTGATGCCTGAAAGCACCCAGGATTATTCCGGTTCGAGCAGTGGCGTGGTGGAGAGTGCGTCGGATTCTGCCCCCGATATCATCGGCTCGGATCACGCCGACACCCTGACCGGCAACAGCGACAGCAATATTCTGATCGGTAATGATGGCAACGACACGATCAGCGGTGCCGCTGGCGACGATCTGCTGGTGGGTGGAGCCGGCGATGACCAGCTGACCGGCGGCCTCGGCGCAGACGTCTTCGCCTGGAATCTGGGCGATGAGGGCAGCAGCGCGAACCCCGCCGAGGACACGGTCACCGATTTCACGGAGGGTACTTTTGGAACGGATGCCGAGGCCGACAAGCTGGACCTGTCGGATCTGCTGTCCGGTATGCAGGATGGTGAGGATCTGTCCAGCTATATTCAGGCGACCGATGATGGCACCAATACGACCCTGCATATCAGCACCTCGGGTGATATGACATCAGGCGACGTCAGTGCCGCGGACCAAACCATCCAGCTGCAGAATGTGGTGACATCCGTGACCGATCTGCAGAACAGTGGCCAGCTCGATATCGAGTGAGTCCTGTTGCATCAGCCCACCGCTGCGCCCGGCTCACGCCGGGCGCATTGTTATGTTGGCAGGCCTGCTACTATGCAGTCAGCGACTCAAGGGAGAGTGAATCATGTACGTCCAGCGTGATGAGGAGGGCCATATCCAGCTGGTCAGCCGCGAGGAGACTCCGGTCTGCGTCGAGTTTCTCCCGGCGGACTCGCCCGAGCTGCTGGCGTTTCTGTCGGAAGGCGAGCCCGGCAAGGCACGCTTCCAGGCCTCGGACCTGGCCTTCGTGCGGGTGCTGGAGGATGTGATCGACCTGCTGATGGACAAGGGGGTGATCCGTTTCACCGAACTGCCCGAGGCGGCTCAGCAGAAGGTCATGGAGCGCCAGTCGCTGCGTCGTCGGCTCAATGGCCTGCATCTCGTCTCGGAGCGCGAGGACGACGACGTGATCTGAGTCTCGTCGCGGGCAGGAAGAAGAATCCCATGAACGCCGCCGGCCGAGTGCCGGCGGCGTGCGTTGAGGACCCGGAAGCGGTCAGAACCCGTTCTTGTCGTTGTGACGAATGCCCGGTCCGGTCACGCCGTCGAGGCCCAGCTCGAAGAGGGCGCGGGCTTCGTCATGGGTCTCGACGCCCTCGGCGATGGCCAGGGTGCCGAGCGAATGGCAGAGCGTGGCCATGCCGCGCAGTATCGTCTGTTGCTCGTGGCTTTGCGTGACGCCCCTGGCCAGGCTGCTGTCGATCTTCAGGTAGGCGAGCCCGAGATCGTGCAGATCGGCGATGCGGGTAAATTCTGCCCCGACGTGTTCGAGCCCCACCTTGCAGCCCAGGGGCTGGAGCGCCTTGCAAAGGGTGCGGAAATGCGCGAGATCCTGAATGGCCAGATTGCCGGGAATCTCCAGCCATAGCCGCCCGGCGGCCTCGGGGCGAGCACTGAGGCGTGCGCGCAGCTCCAGCGCGAAGTGGGCATCGCGCATCGATTCTCCGGACAGGTTGATGCCCACCGGCTGGTGACGTTGGGTAATGTCTTTCAGCGCGGCATCGACCACGGCCAGGTCCAGTTGTGTCGTCATGTCCAGGCGCGCGACCCAGGGAATGAACACGCCGGCGGCCTGCCACTGCCGATTGAGGCGCAGCCGCGACGGGCATTCGAAGTGCAGCAGCTTGCCGCCTTGGTCCAGCACCGGATAGTGGGCGAGATAGACACCTTCATCGAGAGCGCCTTGCAGTGCTTCTCGCCATTCGGCGTGGCTCTCGAACAGGCTCTTGGGCCGATGGCCGTCGAGGATGACCAGATCCTGCTGGCTCTGGGACTCGGCCATCGACAGGGCCCCGTCGAGGCTGGACAGCAGCGTGCCGCGCTGGTCGCCCTGGGCGTAGTGTACGAGGGCCCCGGGGAAGCGGATCACGGCATCGCGGGCCTCTGCCAAGGGCTTGAGTCCGACGCTCAGCTTCTGCCGCGCGAAAGCCATGTCGTCCAGCCTCGGCAGCAGCAGGGCGAAATCGCTGCCGTTGAGACGCCCCACCATGCCGCTGCCGTGCACCTGGGCCAACTGTTCCAGCATGGTGACGAGTTCCTTCAGCAGCGCATCGGCGCCGTCATGGCCCAGCTGCTCGTTGACCTGCCCCAGATGACTGATGCGGATCAGCGCCAGGGTGCCGCTGGCACGAAAGTCCTGACTCTCCAGATGGATCTGCAGCTGGGCGAGGAAGGCGTCGCGGTTCAGCGCGCCCGTCACGGCGTCATGCTGCAGGCGCCGGCGCAGGACGTCGAGCTGCTGGCTCTCGCGACCGAGCATGTCGCCAACGTCGTGGCTCAGCTGGTTCATGGCCTCGACCACGTCGCCCAGCTCGCGCGTGCGCGGTACGCGGGACGTCGTGAAGCGGCGCATGCCGATGTCCCTTGCCTGCTCGACGACGCGGTGCAGCGGCCGGCGGATCCCGCGAATCAGCCAGCCGCCGAGCAGCAGCCCGGCGAGACTGGCGACCCCGAACCAGCCGGCGAGCTTGAGGGTGCTTCGCCACAGCGAGCGATAGGCATAGCTGTTCTGACTCTCGACGGTCAGGGTGCCGAACTGCTGCCAGCCATCCTGGACCACCGCCACGCCGGGCGCGACCCGGAAGTCGACCAGCTGCACGAACCAGTCCGGCACGTCGCCGATGGCCTCGTCGGCCTGGCGTGACACCATGGGTTCTCCCGTGGGGCTGCGCAGCTCGATGCGACGGTAGTAGCCGGTGTCGAACTGGGCGGCGATCAGCAGCTCGACGGTGACGTCATCCTTGGGCATCTGGGTCATGGTCAGCGCCAGGGCGTTGGCGTTGTCGGCGTTCTTGATGCGCACCTCCTGCTCGATGTAGGCGCGGCTCGTGGTCACGCCGATGAACAGGCTGGCACCGAAGGACAGCAGCATGAGCCCGACGATGATCCACCACAGCTGCTTGATGAGTGACATGCGTTATCTCCCCTGGATGAATCCCTGCTGTCGCATGCGGTCGATGACGCTGCGCCACCGTGAAAGGCGCGCCACCGGATCGGCGCGCGACCGGCTGGAACCGCCGGCCCACAGGCCGCTGCCGTTGAAGCTGAACAGCGGGTCGAGGTCGGTGCGCTGGCCGGCGGGACGGATCGACGTCACCAGGTTGTCCAGTACCATGGGTTCCGCGCCGGGTGAGACGTAGTAGCCGAGCACCATGTGCGCCTGGGTGATGCGGCTGCGTCCGATGCGCGCCTTGACGTAGATGAGCCGCAGCATCGACTCGGGCACCTGCAGCTCGCGCAGTGACACGTACTTGGCGATGGTGAAGTCCTCGCAGTCGCCGGCGCCGCGGCCCAGCGTTTCGAGCGGCGTGGCCCAGTAGTCCTCCTGCCCCCAGATGGCGGGATCCTCGAGCCAGCGCACCCGGCGGTTGACGAAGTCGTTGACCTCACGCAGCTGCGTGTCGACGTCGGCGCCGCGCAGGCGCTCGAGCATGGCCAGCCATTCCTCGAGCGTCGAGACGCCCCCCGCGCCGTACTGCTGCCGCATGCTGTCGCGCAGACGGGCCCGGTCGAGGCCCGCCTGGGAGTCGGCGGTATGCAGGCCCAGCGCGCCGGCCGCCAGCAGGCCGCCCAGCAGGGCCAGGCAGCGGCGGCGGCCGGGTGATGCCGGGCGCGAGCGAGGAGTATCGGACATGACGTCCTGCGAAAGACGGATGATGCCCTGAATCTTAGGTGGGGGCCGACAAGTGAGAAAGCACTAATCTGCTAACGCAGCGGATGATCATGCGCGCCCCGGTCCCTGCCAGAGGCGCAGCCGGCCCAGCCAGTCGAGGCCATCCGCCGCGCGGCGTAGCTCGGCGGCGGCATCGTCCAGGTCGATGGCATCGGCAGGGGCATCGAGGTAGAGCGATACATCGATGCGGTCGTCCAGGTAGTGCAGATCGAGATCGACGCGGGCCCGCCAGGCCGGGGTGGTGCCCCAGGCATCATCGAGCAGCGTCTCGACATCGTCGCGCAGCGGCAGGCCGGGGCGCAGGCTGTGCTCGGTCTGCCCCTCGTCGTCCTCGGGATCGATATGGAAGGTGATGTCGGCCAGGTGCGGCATGGTTTCGCGCAGTCGTCGACTGACGGCATTGCCGATCTCGTGGGCTTCGGACACGGTGACCCGCGGCGGCACCACGATATGCAGGTCGAGCAGGGCATCGCCGGCGATGCGCCGGGTGCGCAGCTCGTGGACGCCGCGCACGCCCGGCACCGTCTCGGCGGTCCGCAGCAGCAGCGCCTGCTCGTCTTCGGGCAGGGCGGTGTCGATCAGCTCCTGGCTGGATTCCCACAGCAGGCGACCGCCGATCTGGCCGACCATCACGCCGACGACGATGGCGGCCACCGCGTCCATCCAGGCGAAGCCCAGCTGGGTCGCCACCAGGCCGACCAGCACCACCAGCGTGGACAGGGCATCGGAGCGCGAGTGCCAGGCGTTGGCCTCCAGCAGGCGCGAGCCGATGCGCCGGGCGGCGTGCATCGTGTAGTGGTAGATGGCTTCCTTGGCGAGCAGAGACACCACGGCGATGGCGATCGCCCAGGCGCCTGGTGCGGGAACCGCCTCGCCGCCGATCAGGCGGCCCAGGCTGGCCCAGGCGATGGCGCCGGCGACGAAGATCAGCACGCTGCCGAGCCATAGCGTGGCCAGGGTCTCGATGCGGCCGTGGCCGTAGGGGTGGCCGCGGTCGGGCGCCTGGCGCCCGAAGTGAGTGGCGGCCACCACGAAGATGTCGGTGAGGATGTCGGAGAAGGAGTGGATGCCGTCGGCGACCAGCGCCGCCGAGCCCACCATCAGGCCGGCGATGAGCTTGGCCATGCCGACCAGGAAGTCGACGACGGCGCCGATCAACGTGACCTTGTGGGCTTCCCGGGCCTGGCTGGCTCGTTGTTCGTGGCTCGGCGTCATCTGGCTCTCCTGTCGGCGATGGGGCAACAGTCCCTGTCGCCTCACAGCATACGCTAGCCGGCCTGGATCCTGCCGTGAACGTTGCGTACCGGGTTGGCGTACTGGGCCAGCCACCACTCGCGCAGTTCCGCCGGTACCTCGGCGAGGCGGGCCTGGAAGCGTGCGCGATCGGCGTCGGTGACCTCGCTCAGGTCGAGCAGCTCCGGGGCGTCGCCCAGGGCTTCGATGGCCAGATAGTGGCTGGGGAACAGATGGTAGCCGCCGAGCACCTGACGATCGATCTCCGCTGCCACCGCATCGGGGCTGTCGAAGTCGGCCGAGAGCGGGGTGCCGAAACGCAGATGAACGCGCCCCTTCTGGCCGGTGATGCCGGACACGATGGAGCGGATGTCCTCGAACTGCGTCTTGTCGTAGCCGCCGCTGGTGTGCACGGCGTGAAGCTCGCGGGCCTTCTGGATGTCGCAGGGGTCGTATTCGTAGCTGATCGACACCGGCACCACGCGCAGCTCGGCGATCGCCTCGCCGATGCCGGCATTGCGGTCCTCGCTGCGCCGGGCCATGGTCAGCATCTTGATGATCGCCGGGTCGGTGACGTCGATGCCGTTCTTGGCGCGTCCCTCGCGCTGGGCCATCCAGATCGAATGGTTGTCGCCGGTGATCGAGTGGCGAATATAGGCCGAGAGCTTCTGGTAGGCGGCCAGCATGGCGCGCTTGCCGCGGGCGCTGCGCGGCACGATGAAGCTCTTGTTGAGCCGCATCAGGTCGGTGACGTAGGGCTTCTGGAGCAGATTGTCGCCGATGGCGATGCGCACCGTATTGCGATCCGCCAGATAGAGGGCGTAGTTGACGAACGCCGGGTCCAGCGAGATGTCACGATGGTTGCCGATGAACAGGTAGGCGGTGTCGGGCTCCAGCTGCTCGAGGCCATCGACGCGAAAGTCGGTGGTCGAGTTGCGGATCATCCGCTGCATGTAGGAGGCGATGCGATCCTGGAAGCCGCGGATGGTGGTCACGCCGCGCACCTCGCGGCGCACCGCGGCGCTGGCGATGACGCGCGACAGCCGCGGCATCCACTTCGCCAGGCGCGGCAGGCGAAAGCGGGTCAGGGCGTCGAGCAGCTCCGGGTCCCGGGCGAGGCGCTCGAGCACCTCGGGCACTTCCTCGTCATGATAGGGACGAATCTCGGCCCAGGGGTCGTTGTCGTGTTGGTCTTGCATGGTGGTCATGAGCGCGGCCGTGTCGGTCAGGCGGAGGGTGTGGCCTGGCCGGCCTGGGCTTCACCGCCCAGCCAGGCCAGCAGACGCTCGATGCCATCGGCGAGCGCCTGGGTCATCAGCATGAAGTCGGTTTCTAGACGCACCAGGGCATCGTCGCCGTCATCGGTCTGGGAGGCCTCGTCGATCAGGGCGTCATCGAAGCGCAGCGACTTGATCGCCAGGTCGTCGTGGAGCACGAAGGTCAGCCGGCCCTCGAGGCCCAGCGCCATCTTGCTGGCCTGGCGTCCGCTCTCCAGCAGCTGCTGGATCTCGTCACTGTCGAGGTCGACCTGGCGGGCGCGCAGCACGCCGTCGTCGCCCTTGGCCTTGAGCTCGACCTGATCGCCGAGCGCCATGTCCTCCGGGCGCGTGGCAGCATCGCCGAGCCAGGTGGTCATGGCGCGCATCGGCAGGGTCTGGCTGGCCAGCGGGGTGACCTTGAGGCTGCCCAGGGTCTCGCGCAGCAGGTCCAGCAGTTCCTCCGCGCGCTTGCGGCTGCTGGTGTTGACGGCGATCAGGCCGCGCCGGGTATCCCACCACAGGTCGACCTTCTGGCTGCGCACGAAGGCGCGCGGCAGCAACTCCTCGTAGACCTGCTCCTTGAGCGTGAGCTTTTCCTGGCGGCGCAGCTTGCGGCTCTCGGCGGTCTCGATCGCCTCGACGCGCTCTTCCAGCTCTTCCTTGACCACGGCGGCCGGCAGCAGGCGTTCCTGGCGCAGAGCGGTGATCAGGCGCTGGCCCTGAAGCTCGTGCAGCAGCTGGGTGCCGGCGCGCCCGGCGGGGGCGCACCAGCCGAGGCGGCGCGCCTCACTGCCGCCCAGTGGGCGAAACGCCTGCTGTTCCAGCGCTTCCTCGAGACGGGCAGCGTCCAGCTCGGGCGCGTCGTGCAGGCGATAGAGATGCAAGTGCTTGAACCACATGAATGAAGCATTTCCTGGGCGAAAAGGAGGCACATTATGGCGAATGGGGCACGGGGGTGCCAGAGCGCTATTGGTCGCGCCTTCAAACTACTGTTTGAAGGCCGGCGGTGCGGCTGCCTAGAATCGACATCCGTCATTCATTTCCGGAGATGCCTCATGGACGATCCACGCTCCACCGTCTCGCTGCGCGTGCGCGGCTACCACCTCGACGGCTACGGCCACGTCAACAACGCCCGCTACCTGGAATTCCTGGAAGAAGGGCGCTGGAGCTTCTTCGACGAGCGCCCGGCGCTCGGCGAGGTCGTTCGCCGCGGCGAGGTGGCCTTCGTCGTGGTCAATCTCAACATCGACTATCGGCGAGCCGCCTCGGCCGGCGATGAGCTGCAGATCGTCACCGGGCTGGCCGAACTCGGCAGCCGCAGCGCCCGCATGCATCAGGAGGTGCTGCGGGCACGCGACGGCAAGGTCGTCGCCAGCGCCGACATCACCTTCGTGCTGCTGGACGTGGCCACCAACAGGGCGGTGAGCATCAGCGGGGAGCTGCGTGAGGCCCTGGCGCCGCTGGTCGTCGCATGATCGCTGCTTTGCGGCGTCCGGAGTGGTATGATGCCCGGCTGAAATGGCGCGCCGTCTCACGGCCAGACGGCGCGCCAACCTCTTGCAGTGCAAAGGATTCGACGACCCATGGGTGACATCGCCAGAGAGATTCTGCCAGTCAACATCGAGGACGAGCTCAAGCAGTCGTACCTCGATTACGCGATGAGCGTGATCATCGGCCGTGCGCTGCCCGACGTGCGCGATGGCTTGAAACCGGTCCACCGCCGCGTGCTCTACGCCATGCACGAGCTGGGCAACGACTGGAACAAGCCGTACAAGAAGTCGGCACGCGTCGTCGGCGATGTCATCGGTAAGTACCATCCCCACGGTGACAGCGCCGTCTACGACACCATCGTACGCATGGCCCAGGACTTCTCCATGCGCCACGTGCTGGTCGACGGCCAGGGCAACTTCGGCTCCATTGACGGCGACAACGCCGCCGCGATGCGTTACACCGAGGTGCGCATGGCCCGGCTCGCCCACGAGCTGATGGCCGACCTCGAGAAGGACACCGTCGACTGGGTCGACAACTACGACGGCACCGAGCGCATCCCCGACGTGCTGCCGACCAAGGTGCCGAACCTGCTGGTCAACGGCTCCTCGGGCATCGCCGTGGGCATGGCGACCAACATCCCGCCGCACAACATGACCGAGGTGATCGACGGCTGTCTGGCCCTGATCGACGATCACACCCTGACGGTCGACGACCTGATGGAGTACATCCCCGGCCCGGACTTTCCCACCGGCGGCATCATCAACGGCCGCGCCGGCATCCTCGAGGCCTATCGCACCGGTCGCGGGCGCATCTACGTGCGCGCCCGCCACACCATCGAGCACGACGAGAAGACCGGCCGCGACCACATCATCGTCACCGAGCTGCCGTACCAGGTGAACAAGGCGCGGCTGATCGAGAAGATCGCCGAGCTGGTCAAGGACAAGCGCATCGACGGCATCGCCGAGCTGCGCGACGAGTCCGACAAGGAAGGCCTGCGCGTCGTCATCGAGGTCAAGCGCGGCGAGTCCGGCGAGGTGGTGGTCAACAACCTCTTCGCCCAGACCCAGCTGCAGAACGTCTTCGGCATCAACATGGTGGCCCTCGAGGGCGGTGAGCCGCGCACGCACAACCTCAAGCAGGTGCTCGAGGCGTTCATCCGTCACCGTCGCGAGGTGGTGACCCGGCGCACCCTGTTCGAGCTCAGGAAGGCCCGCGAGCGCGGCCATATCCTCGAAGGCCTGACCGTCGCCATTTCCAACATCGACGAGGTGATCGAGCTGATCAAGGCCTCGCCGAACGCCGCCGAGGCCAAGGACAAGCTGCTCGGCCGCAGCTGGTCGCCGGGCCAGGTCACCGGCATGCTCGAGCGCGCCGGCGCCCATTCCTGCAAGCCCGAGGATCTGGAAGAAGGCTTCGGCCTCAACGACGCGGCCACCGAATATCGCCTCTCGCCGGCCCAGGCCCAGGCCATCCTCGAGCTGCGCCTGCATCGCCTGACCGGCCTCGAGACCGAGAAGCTGCTCGACGAGTACCTGAAGATCCTCGAGCGGATCGCCGAACTCACCGAGATCCTGGCCAGCGCCGAGCGCCTGCTGGAAGTGATCCGTGAGGAGCTGACCGCCGTGCGCGATCAGTTCGGCGAGCCGCGCCGCACCGAGATCCAGGCCAGCCACCTCGATCTGTCCATCGAGGACCTGATCGCCGAGGAAGACATGGTGGTCACCGTGTCCCGCTCCGGCTACGCCAAGACCCAGCCGCTGTCCGATTATCAGGCACAGCGCCGCGGCGGCCGCGGCAAGTCGGCCACGACGATGAAGGACGAGGACGTCATCGAGCATCTGCTGGTGGCCTCGACCCACGACACCGTGCTGCTGTTCTCCAACCGCGGCAAGGTCTACTGGCTCAAGGTCTACGAGATGCCGGCCGCCAGCCGCGGCTCGCGCGGCAAGCCGCTGGTCAACCTGCTGCCGCTGGACGAGGACGAGTCGATCAACGCCATCCTGCCGGTGCGCGACTACGACCCCGAGAGCTATATCTTCTTCGCCACCGCCAAGGGCACCGTCAAGCGCACCAGCCTGGAGCAGTTCTCCCGGCCGCGCAGTGTGGGCCTGATCGCCATCGAGCTGGAGGAAGACGACCGCCTGGTCGGCGCCGCCATCACCAGCGGCTCGGACCACGCCATGCTGCTGTCGTCCAACGGCAAGGCGATCCGCTTCGAGGAAAGCGACGTGCGCGCCATGGGGCGTACCGCCCGCGGCGTGCGCGGCATGAAACTGCTCGACGGCGCCGAGGTGATCAGCCTGATCATTCCGCAGAGCCAGCGCATCGACAGCGAAAACGAGGACGAAGCGGTCGAGAACGTCGAGGACGTGAACGGCAACGGCGGCCAGATCTATATCCTCACCGCCAGCGAGAACGGCTACGGCAAGCGCACCCGTCTCGAGGAATTCCCGCTGCGCGGCCGCGGTGGCCAGGGCGTCATCGCGATGCAGACCAGCGAGCGCAACGGCGCCCTGGTGGCGGCGATGCAGGTCTATGGCGCCGACGAGATGATGCTGATCACCGACCGCGGCACCCTGGTGCGGACCCGTGTCGATGAAGTGTCGATCAGCTCGCGTAACACCCAGGGCGTGATGCTGATTCGCCTGGGCGAGGCCGAGTCGCTGGTCAAGACGGTGCGCATCGACGAGCCCACGGAGGAAGAGGTAACGCCTGTCGAAAGTGAAGAGGGTGACGCCGACGACGCCGAGGCCGGCGGCGAACCGTCCGCTGCGGACGACGATCAGTCATAGAAAACGGAACGACGACGCTGATGACACGCCATTTCAACTTTTGCGCCGGCCCGGCCGCGCTGCCGCAGGTGGTGCTGGAACGGGCCCGTGACGAGCTGCTGGACTACCAGGGCCGCGGTCTCTCGGTGATGGAGATGAGTCACCGCTCGCCCGAGTTCGTGGCCATCGCCGAGCAGGCCGAGCGCGACCTGCGCGAGCTGCTGGTGATTCCCGACAACTATCGGGTGCTGTTCACCCAGGGTGGGGCGACGCTGCAGTTCGCCTCGGTGCCCTACAACCTGCTCGGCCAGGGCGGCAGCGCCAACTTCCTGCACACCGGGATCTGGGGCAAGAAGGCCATCGCCGAGGCGCGTCACCTGTTCGGTGCCGCGCCGGTGGTGGCCTCCAGCGAGGCCAGCGGGCACAGCGCCGTACCGCGTCAGGCCGACCTGGCGCTGAGCGATGACGCCGCCTACCTGCACTACACCGCCAACGAGACCATCGGCGGGCTCGAGTTCGATTACGTGCCCGAGGCGGTGCGCCCGGACGGCATCGAGGTGCCGCTGGTGTGCGACATGTCATCGAGCATCCTGTCCGGGCCGATCGACGTCTCGCGGTTCGGTGTCATCTATGCCGGTGCGCAGAAGAACATCGGACCGGCCGGCCTGACGCTGGTGATCGTGCGCGACGACCTGCTCGACCGGGCCTGTGCCCAGATGCCGAGCCTGATGGGCTACAAGGCGCTGGCCGAGGCCGGTTCCATGGTCAATACCCCGGCCACCTACGGCTGGTATCTGGCCGGGCTGGTGTTCCAGTGGCTCAAGCATGACATCGGTGGCCTGGCGGCCATGGACGCGATCAATGCGCGCAAGGCCGAGAAGCTCTATGCCGCCATCGACGGCAGCGACTTCTATTCGAACCCGATCGCCCGGATCAATCGCTCGCGGATGAACGTGCCTTTCGTGCTCGCCGACGACCGGCTCGACAAGGCCTTCCTGGCGGAAGCCGAACAGGCCGGCCTGTTGAACCTCAAGGGGCATCGCAGCGTCGGCGGCATGCGCGCGAGCCTCTACAACGCCGTGCCCGAGGCCGCCGTGGACGCGCTGGTCGACTTCATGGCCGACTTCGAGCGGCGCAAGGGCTGAAGTATGAGTGAGGAGTGAAGCGTAAGGAGTGAGGATGCAGGCATCGGGACCTCACTCCTTGCTCCTTACTCCTCACGCTCAAGCAAGACACCGGGCCTTGGCCCGAATAAGAAGGGAACCACCATGAGTGATACCCCCATCGATCTCGATTCGCTGCGTCAGCGAATCGATGAGCTGGACAGCGACATCCTGCGGTTGATCAGCGAGCGGGCGGAGTGTGCCCGCCGCGTGGCCGAGGTCAAGACCCAGGGCGATCCCAAGGCCGTGTTCTATCGGCCGGAGCGAGAGGCTCAGGTGCTGCGCCGGATCATGGAACTCAATCCCGGCCCCCTCGACGGCGAGGAGATGGCGCGGCTGTTCCGCGAGATCATGTCCGCCTGCCTGGCGCTGGAGCAGCCGGTCAAGGTGGCCTACCTGGGTCCGGAAGGTACCTTCACCCAGCAGGCGGCACTCAAGCACTTCGGCGAGAGCGCGGTCAGCCTGCCGATGGCCGCCATCGACGAGGTGTTCCGCGAGGTCGAGGCCGGCGCCGTCAACTACGGCGTGGTGCCGGTGGAGAACTCCACCGAGGGCGTGATCAACCACACCCTGGACTCCTTCATGGATTCCTGCATGCGCATCTGCGGCGAGGTGGTGCTGCGTATTCACCATCATCTGCTGGTGGGCGAGACCACGCGTCGCGACAAGGTCTCGCGTATCTACTCGCATCCGCAGTCCTTCGCCCAGTGCCGCAAGTGGCTGGATGCCCACTATCCCCACGCCGAGCGCATTCCGGTGTCGTCCAACGCCGAGGCTGCTCGCCTGGTGAAGACCGAGTGGCACAGCGCCGCCATTGCCGGCGACATGGCCGCCAAGCTCTACGGCCTGACGCGTCTGGCCGAGAAGATCGAGGATCGCCCGGACAATTCCACGCGTTTCCTGATCATCGGCAATCAGGACGTGCCGATGTCCGGCGAGGACAAGACTTCCATCGTGGTGGCCATGCGCAACCAGCCCGGCGCGCTGCACGACCTGCTCGAGCCCTTCCATCGCCATCAGATCGACCTGACGCGCCTGGAGACCCGTCCCTCGCGCAGCGGCGTGTGGAACTACGTGTTCTTCATCGACCTCAAGGGCCATCGCGACGAGCCGCGCGTGGCCGCCATGCTCGAGGAAGTGCAGGTGCGAGCCGCCGAGGTCAAGGTGTTGGGCTCCTACCCCCAGGGCGTGCTCTAGGATGCAGCGGACGGCACTACCCCGCCGTATCCTGATCGTCGGCCTCGGCCTGATCGGCGGCTCACTCGCTGCGGCACTCCGTGCCGCCGGCTTCGGGGCCGCTGAAAAGCGTGCCGAGATCCTGGCCTGTGACCCCGATGCCGACGAGATCGCCCGCGGCATCGAGATGGGCCTGATCGATCGCGGCGACACGCGTCTGGCCCCGCTGCTCGACGGCGTCGATCTGGTGGTGCTGGCGGTTCCGGTGCTGGCCATGCGTCAGGTGATGGAGGAGCTCGCGGCGGCGGACGTCGTCGCCAAGGGCGCGGTGGTCACCGACGTCGGTAGCACCAAGGGCGCCATCCGCGAGGCCGCCGAGGCGGTCTTCGGTCGCATGCCGCCGACGCTGGTGCTCGGCCATCCCATCGCCGGCTCCGAGAAGAGCGGTGTTGCCGCGTCCGATCCCGAGCTCTACGTCGGCCACAAGGTGATCCTGACGCCCGAGCCGACGACCGATCCCGAGGCCCTGACCCGGGTGCGAGCGCTGTGGGAAGCCGCCGGCGCCGAGGTGCTGGAGATGGGCGTGGAGCGCCATGACGAGGTGCTGGCTCGCACCAGCCATCTGCCGCACCTGCTGGCCTTCTCGCTGGTGGATACTCTGGCACGCCAGGACGAGCGCCTCGACATCTTCCGCTACGCCGCCGGCGGGTTTCGCGACTTCACGCGCATCGCCGGCAGCGACCCGGTGATGTGGCGCGACATCTTCGTCGCCAACCGCGACGCCGTGCTGCATGCTCTCGACGATTTTGAATCCGGTGTGGCCCGGCTGCGTGAGGCGGTCGAGCGCGGCGACACCGATGCCATGCTGGCGACCTTCGATCGCGCCAGCCATGCCCGACACTACTTCGATTCCCTGCTTAACCAGACCAGTTACCAGGCGGAATACCAGATGCAAGCACAAGACCAGCTGCGCTACCGGGTCAGCCCCGGCGGCGGCGTGACCGGGCGCATCCGCGTGCCCGGCGACAAGTCGATCTCCCATCGTTCGATCATGCTCGGCGCCCTGGCCGAAGGCGTGACCGAGGTCTCCGGCTTCCTGGAGGGCGAGGACAGCCTGGCCACCCTGCAGGCGTTCCGCGAGATGGGCGTGGCGATCGAAGGTCCCCACCAGGGGCGTGTCACCGTGCACGGCGTCGGCCTGCATGGCCTCAAGGCACCGGCCGGACCGCTCTACGTGGGCAACGCCGGCACGGCCATGCGCCTGTTCGCCGGGCTGCTGGCCGGCCAGGCCTTCGATACCGAGTTGACCGGCGATCACTCGCTGACCAAGCGCCCCATGGGGCGCGTTGCCGACCCGCTGCGCGAGATGGGTGCGGTGATCGAGACCGCCGAGGGCGGGCGTCCGCCGCTGAAGATCAAGGGCGGTCAGCCGCTCAAGGGCATCACCTACGACATGCCGATGGCCAGCGCCCAGGTGAAGTCCTGCCTACTGCTGGCCGGGCTCTACGCCGAGGGCGAGACCCGCGTGCGCGAGCCGGCGCCGACCCGCGATCACACCGAGCGCATGCTCAACGGCTTCGGCTACCAGGTCGAGCGCCAGGGCGACACCTGCTGGCTGCAGGGCGGCGGCGAGCTTTCCGCCGCGCCGATCGACGTGCCCTCCGATATTTCCTCGGCCACCTTCTTCCTGGTGGCGGCGGCCATCACCCCGGGCGCCGACCTGGTGCTCGAGCACGTGGGCATCAACCCGACGCGCATCGGCGTGATCAACATCCTCCAGCAGATGGGCGCCGACCTGCGCCTCGAGAACGAGCGCGAGGTGGGCGGCGAGCCGGTGGCCGACCTTCATATCCGCTACGCGCCGCTCAAGGGCATCGACATTCCGGTCGATCAGGTGCCGCTGGCCATCGACGAGTTTCCGGCGCTGTTCGTCGCCGCCGCCAACGCCGAGGGCACGACCCGGCTGCGCGAGGCCGCCGAGCTGCGCGTCAAGGAGTCCGACCGCCTCAAGGCCATGGCCGACGGCCTCACCGCGCTGGGGGTCGAGAATCGTCTCTTTGATGACGGCATCGACATCGTCGGGCGTGCCGAAGGGCAGGGCGGCGATGGCCCGAGCTACGGCGGCGGTCGCATCGACAGCCTGGGGGATCACCGCATCGCCATGGCCTTCACCGTGGCGGCGCTGCGCGCGTCCGACGAGATCGTCATCGACGACTGCGCCAACGTGGCGACGTCTTTTCCGGGCTTCGTGGACCTGGCGCGCCGCGTCGGACTGGCCCTCGAGGAAGAGCGGGAGGCCTCATGAGTGAACGGGCACCGGTACTGACCGTCGACGGCCCCGGCGGGGCCGGCAAGGGCACCATCAGCCGCCTGATTGCCGAACGGCTGGGCTGGCATCTGCTGGACAGCGGCGCGCTCTACCGCCTGACCGCCCTGGCCGCCGGCAAGCACGACGTGGCGCTGGACGACGAGCCGGCACTGGCGGCGATCGCCGAGGCGCTCGATGTGGTGTTCCTGGCCGAGGAGGGCGAGGCGCGCATCCTGCTCGAGGGCGAGGATGCCACGCGCACCATCCGCACCGAGCAGGTCGGCGACGCCGCCTCGCGCGTGGCCTCGCTGCCGACGGTGCGCGAGGCGCTGCTCAAGCGTCAGCGCGACTTCCGCCAGGCGCCCGGCCTGGTGGCCGACGGCCGCGACATGGGCACCGTGGTGTTCACCGACGCGCCGCTCAAGATCTTCCTCACTGCCAGCGCGGAGGAGCGGGCGCATCGCCGCCAGCGCCAGTTGCGAGAGGCAGGGGTGGATGCTAGTCTATCGAGTCTTCTCAAGGAGATTCAGGCACGCGATGCACGCGATATGCAGCGCAGCGTGGCCCCGCTCGTACCGGCTGACGACGCCATCGAGCTGGACACCACGAGCCTGACGATACCGGAAGTGGTGGATCGGCTGACGGAACTGCTGGCCCAGCGTGGCCTCGCCTCCGACACCTGAACTCCCTTGCGGCGCCCTCGGCAAGATGTGATGACGTGGTCGGGCACCTGAGTGTCCGTAAGCTCGGCCAGGTCGAACCAGCGCCAACATCCCCGAGGGCAGTCTGAAATGGCCCGTACTCGCTGGTGGTACGGAGGAGCGGCCCAGCCGCACAACGTTGATCACGTAGGAACATCATGAGCGAAAGCTTTGCTGAACTGTTTGAACAGTCTCTCCAGGACATCAACATGGAGCCGGGCGCCATCGTCGCGGCTGCCGTTGTCGACATCGAGGGTGACTGGGTCACCGTCAATGCCGGCCTGAAGTCCGAAGGTCAGATTCCCGCGGCCCAGTTCCGCGACGAGAACGGCGAACTCACCATCGCCGTTGGCGACGAAGTGCACGTCGCCCTGGAAGCCGTGGAAGACGGTTTCGGCGAGACCCGTCTGTCTCGCGAGAAGGCCAAGCGCGCCGAGGCCTGGAAGGTCCTGGAAGCCGCCTTCGAGAAGGAAGAGATCGTCAAGGGCGTGATCAACGGCAAGGTCAAGGGCGGCTTCACCGTCGACGTGGATTCCATCCGCGCCTTCCTGCCGGGTTCCCTGGTCGACGTGCGTCCGGTGCGCGACACCACGCACCTCGAGAACAAGGAACTGGACTTCAAGGTCATCAAGCTCGACCCGAAGCGCAACAACGTTGTAGTTTCCCGTCGTGCCGTTCTCGAAGCCGAGAACAGCGCCGAGCGTGAAGCCCTGCTCGCCACCCTGCAGGAAGGCCAGCAGATCGTCGGTATCGTCAAGAACCTGACCGACTACGGCGCGTTCGTCGACCTGGGCGGCGTCGATGGCCTGCTGCACATCACCGACATGGCCTGGAAGCGCATCAAGCATCCGAGCGAGATCGTGTCCGTGGGCGACGAAGTCACCGTCAAGGTGCTGAAGTTCGACCGCGAGCGCAACCGTGTCTCCCTGGGCCTGAAGCAGCTGGGCGAAGACCCGTGGGTCAACATCAAGGATCGTTACCCGGAAGGCACCAAGGTGCACGCCACCGTCACCAACCTCACCGACTATGGCTGCTTCGCCGAGCTGGAAGAGGGTGTCGAGGGCCTGGTTCACGTCTCCGAAATGGACTGGACCAACAAGAACATCCATCCGTCCAAGGTCGTCCAGGTGGGCGACGACGTGGACGTCATGGTGCTGGATATCGACGAAGAGCGTCGTCGTATCTCCCTGGGTATCAAGCAGTGCACCGCTAACCCGTGGGAAACCTTCAACGCCCAGTACAACAAGGGCGACCGCGTTGCCGGTACCATCAAGTCGATCACCGACTTCGGTATCTTCATCGGTCTGGAAGGCGGCATCGACGGCCTGGTTCACCTGTCCGACATCTCCTGGACCGAGACCGGCGAAGAAGCCGTTCGCAACTTCAAGAAGGGCGACGAAGCCGAAGCCGTCATCCTGTCCATCGATCCGGAGCGCGAGCGCATCTCTCTGGGTATCAAGCAGCTGGACAGCGATCCGGTCGCCGAGTACCTGGCCGTCAACGACAAGGGCTCCATCGTCACCGGTCGCGTGGTCGAGGTTGACGCCAAGGAAGCTCACGTCGAGCTGGCTACCGACGTCGTGGCCGTGCTCAAGGCCTCCGAGATCAGCGCCGACCGCGTCGAAGATGCGCGCAACGTGCTGAACGAAGGCGATAGCGTCGAAGCCCGCATCGTCGGTGTCGATCGCAAGAACCGTCAGATCAGCCTGTCCGTGAAGGCCAAGGATCAGGACGACACGCGTCGCAACATGACCAAGCTGCGCGAGCAGTCTGTCGATCAGGATGGTCCGACCACCATCGGCGACCTGATCAAACAGCAGATGGGTCAGGACTAAGATTCGGGGCGTTTGCCCATCCAGCGAATCTTGGCAAGACAAAAGGCGCCGCCCGAAAGGGCGGCGCCTTTTTTTGAGCCTTTCGGATAAAGTCTGGTCGACGATCGAAGTTGATAGGGGAGTCTGGTGTTTCTTTCAAATATTAAAAATAGTTAAAGTAATATATGACATGTCGGTTGGTGAGTTATGCAGTTGGCGAGACTATATCTTCCTGAGTTGCGTAATATGCCAATAGACGCAATAATAATTGCGCATCCCCCCTGGACTTCCCGAATAAGGATTGACGAGATGTCATCACTGCTCAGCAACTACATGCAGAAAGAACAGCAGCTCAAGCAACTCCAGAGCGAACTCGAGCGCCTGGAAAATGATGAGCGGCTGAAGGCCGAGATCGAGTTCAAGACAAAACTCGAAGCGCTGATGAAAGAGTTCGACAAGAGCGCCAACGACGTCATCGAGCTGCTGAATCCGAAGCCCGGCAGCGCTGCTCCCAAGGCGGCCGCCTCCAGTGCTGGTGGCCGTCGCAAGCGCAAGCTGAAGATTTACAAGAACCCGCAGACCGGTGAAGTGGTCGAGACGCGCGGGGGCAACCACAAGACGCTGAAGGCCTGGAAGGAAGAGTTTGGCGCCGAGACCGTGGAATCCTGGCTGGTGCGCACCGAGGACTGATCTCGGCTCTCTCGGCAGCCCTCGACTCGGACCCGGGTCCAGGGTGTCTGAACGGCGCCGACGGCATCTGTATTCGCTCGGCTGATGAACGCCGCTCCTGCTGGAGCGGCGTTTCTGTTGCGATCATGATAGTGGCAGGTGAAGTTCCAGGCGGTCATGGTTCTGAAGCAGCAGGGGAGGTGCACCGCTGAGCGCTTCGCCATGCCCGGAGACGCCACGACACGCCATGTAAAGCACCGCGGCGTCCAGCTGGCTGACATGTTCCAGAATGACGCAGGCGTGGCGCTCGGCGGGCATGTCGAGCAGCCTGAAGGCCGGCGGGAGCGCCAGGGTGGTGCTGCCGGCCTTCAATTGCATGCCCAGATCGAGGCGTGGCAAGGCGCCTTCCAGCGGCCGATCGTGAACGATGGCCAGGGGCGTGGCCTTTTCCAGGCGAGCGGGCAGTGCCTCGGCGCCAGGGGTCCGGCGGAGCCAGTCGCGGAGGTCGTCGCGAATGCGGGAAGGGCGGTAAAGACGCGTCAGAACCGCCTTGCGAGGCGGCAGCTCCCGAATCTGATAAGAGAAATCGGCCACCTCATTCAACTGGCGCTTGAGCGTGGTGCGCAGCGACTGTCGGTAGCGTCGCGGGGGTTGCCCGTAGTGGCGCTGGAAGGCGCGCGAAAAGGCAGAATGATTCTGATATCCGCAGCTTCCGGCGATCTGGTTGATATTGCTCGAGGTATGAATCAGCAGCCGTGCCGCTTTCTCGAGGCGCAGCCGGTCGCGATAGGCGCCCGGCGATAGTCCGAAATAATTCCGGAAACGGCGTCTTATCTGGGACGATGAATAGCCCATCTTCCGAGCCAGTGCATCGATTCCCTCCTGACTGCCCATGGTGTCCTGCAGCCAAATTTCCGCGCGCATCATGTCCTGGCACATGGCCTTCCCCCCGTACTGCGTTGTTCCCTGTGCCTTGCTTGATGCCGATGTGGCGTCTCGTTGCCGACGGCGAGCAGATCTTTTGCCGGAACGTCTAACGTGTGGCGGTTGGTGTCGTTTTAAGGGGCCACGTGGTTTGTTTTATGCCGCCTAATGGGGGGCGAAGGCAAATTTGCCTTGGGGTATTGATCGTTTCGGCACATTATGGCGACGAAAGCCCCGGGAGAGGTGCTTGCGCGTGAGCAGATGGGTATACTTTCGTGGGCACTCCGCCCGGTCATGGCCAGCGCCTATTTCCTTCCTCGGCCAGGGCCTGGAATCGATTGGTCAAGAATGAAACAGCACAATTCTCGAAAGCCCATGGATGAGCGCGAAAAGCTGCGCAGGTTCCGTGAACTCGACGATGCCTTTGCGGCAGCCTTGCGCGAACTCGACAGTCCCGATACGGCACCGGATATTCCTACGGGGCCTCCCGTTCGCTCTCTCGAGGAGCAGGAAACGGATCGGGTCGACAGCGAAGAAAGCCGTCAGCGCGCCTTCGAACGCCGTCTCCGGGATCTGATGCACGACTATGCCCTGCCGGAAGCCAGCGTCAGCGACCTTCTCCAGACGCTGCAGGCACTCGGGCGTCTCGCCTGAGTGCCTCGCTTGAGGCGCCTGACCCAGGAACAGGCGCGGCCGTCAGCGGCGATAGCGATAGACCCTGATACTCGGGAGCAGCGGCTCCTGCTCCAGCCGCTCGTCGCGGCGGCGTGCGCGTGTGCGCGTCTGTGGCGGGTGGGCGGGGGGCAGGTTGTGATCCGGCAGGCGGCCGTCGTCGCTCGGCACGAACAGCGGCAGCGCCACGTTCATGGCCTGGCGGCGGTGGCCGTCCTCCAGCGGTTCGCGAAAGAACAGGTTGGCCCGCATCAGCGGCGCCTGGGCCTGGACCTGGGCCAGCGGCTCGCCGTCCGGAAGGCCGGCCAGCTGCCGTAGCTGAATGCGCACATGGGGCGCGTCGGTATCGAGGGCCAGCAGTTTCTGTTCGGCCTCGCGCACGCTCAGCCGCTTGATCGAACGCCCGCTCGCATACCAGGCGAGGCGCACCCGCGCCACCGGCGCCGCGGCCAGCGGAACGGCTCGCCAGCTCTGCTTGAGATGCAGCCTCGCCAGGCCGCTGCCGCGCAGGTGGGTATGCAGCTCGGGATGGCGAAAGGGCAGTACCGCCTTGATCTCGGGCAGCAGCGACGGCTGCTCTTGCCGAATCTGGCCCAGCAGGCGGGAAAAGGCCTGCTTGGCCGCGTTGACCTGATGCACGCGTTCCATCACCGCCGGTGAGGCGGCGACCAGGCCCACATGGCTGCGCGTGCTGCGTCCGTCCTGGCCGTCCTGATACCAGAAGTCCAGCAGTGCCTCCTGCAGCCAGTCGGCATCGGCCGTCTCGCGGCCGAAGGCCCAGGTCCGGCTGCCTTCGCGACGGCAGTCGGCGACCAAGGCCTGGCTGGCGTCGACCACGGCATCGAAGGCCGCCTCGAGGCGGGCCAGCAGCTGGTACTCGGGAGCCGCAGCGCCCATGGGCTCAGACGCCGCCGTCGCGGTCGGCGCGGGCCAGCAGAGCGTCGATATCGGTCTCGTCCATGGCCGGCTCGCCGGCGATGCGATGGGATTCGTCGGCCCAGGCGCCCAGGTCGAGCAGGCGGCAGCGCTTGCTGCAGAAGGGACGGTAGGGGTTGTCCTCGCTCCAGGCCACCTTGGTGCGGCACTGGGGGCAGGCGACCTCGAGGGGGCGCTGGGACTCGGCTTGGCTCATGGGGTCTCTCTCGGAACGTCGAAGGCAGGGAAAAGCATGACGAATCAGCGCGTCGGGGGCAATCCGGCAAGCACGCGATAGCGCCGGTCCAGCTCGGCGACCCGCGCGGCCAGGCCGGCCTCGTCGGTGGCATTGTCGAGCACGTCGTCGGCGCGGTCCAGGCGCGTCTGGCGCGGCATCTGGGCGGCGACGATGGCACGGGCCTGGGCGTCGTCGACGTCGTCGCGGGCGGCGGTGCGCTCGACCTGCAGCGCCTCCGGCACGTCGATGACCAGCACCCGGTCGACCAGCGCGTCCTGGCCGGACTCGAACAGCAGCGGCGACACCAGCAGCGCATAGGGGGCCGGGCCGGCGCGGAAGTCGGCCAGTCGCTCGAGCAGGCGCTCGCGGATGCGCGGGTGGGTCTGGGCTTCCAGCCAGCGCCGCTCGCCCTCGTCGGCGAACACGATCTCGCGCAGCGCGCGGCGATCCAGCCGGCCGTCGGCCTGCAGCACGCGCCCGCCGAAACGCTCGGCGATGGCGGCCAGGACCGGCTCGCCGGGCTCGACCACCTCGCGGGCCACGTCGTCGGCATCCACCCAGGGAATGTCGTGGGCGGCGAAGGCGCGGGCCACGGTGGACTTGCCGGAGGCAATGCCGCCGGTCACGCCGATGATCAGGGTCGTGTCGCTCATCTCTCTCGTCTCCCGTCACATCACCAGGGCCAGGTAGCGCGCCATCAGCGGCTCGCCGACCAGCAGCGCGATCCAGCCGGCGGCGGCCAGCCAGGGGCCGAAGGGCATCGGGGCGCCGCGCAGGCGGGGCACGGCCAGCTGGATGATCACGCCGACGATGGCGCCGGCGCCGGCGGCGATGATCAGTACCAGCGGCAGATAGACCCAGCCCAGCCAGGCACCCAGGGCGGCGAACAGCTTGAAGTCGCCGTAGCCCATGCCTTCCTTGCCGGTCACCAGCTTGAACAGCCAGTAGAAGCCCCACAGCGAGAGGTAGCCGGCCATGGCGCCGATCACCGCCCCCGGCAGCTGCAGCGGCTGGAACAGCAGCTGGTAGAGCAGGCCGGCCCACAGCAGCGGCAGCGTCAGTACATCCGGCAGCAGCTGGGTGCGCAGATCGATCGCCGCCATCGCCAGCAGGCTCAGGCAGGCGCCGAGGATGAACAGCCCCTCCAGGGTGGGGCCAAACAGCGCCGTCACCGCCAGCGTCAGCAGGGCGCCGGCCAGCTCCACCAGCGGATACTGGGGGCTGATGCGGGTGTCGCAGTACGCGCAGCGTCCGCGACGCTTCAGCCAGCCGATCAGTGGCAGGTTGTCATGCCAGGCGATCGGCGCCTCGCAGCGCGGGCACATCGAGCGCGGGGTGGCCAGGTTGAAGGTCGGCGTGTCCTCGGCCTCGAGCTCCAGCGCCTCGCGGGCCTCGGCGCGCCACTCGCGCATCAGCATCACCGGCAGGCGCGCGATGACCACGTTGAGGAAGCTACCGAGGCACAGGCCGACGATCGCGGCCAGCGGCCAGAGCAGGCTAGGGGGAAGATCGACAGGCAAGAGACGCTCCTTGTAGGCAGGTAAAGAGGGGCAAATAACGAGTGAAGAGTGCCACGTCGAGAGCGGCAAGAGGATATGGCGCCATTCTACGGAGTGGGCGTCGGCTTGTCCGCGCTGATCTGTGCTCCGGGGACAGGTCTCCGGGTCCATGCTCCGGGTCTATGCTCCAGGTAGGCGATATCGGGCCGGGCTGTCGTCGTCGCCGGCTTTGGTCTAGAATCGCCTCCCTTCATCCGTCAGGAAGGCGAACATGACCCAGACGCTCGGACCGGTGATGCTGGACCTGGAAGGCACGACGCTGCGCGACGAGGAGCGCGAGCTGCTGGCTCGCCCGGCGGTCGGCGGCGTGATCCTGTTCGGCCGCAACGTCGAGGATGCCGTTCAGGTACGCGCGCTGTGCCGTTCGATCCGCCAGGTGCGCCCCGACCTGCTGCTGGCCATCGATCAGGAAGGCGGGCGCGTGCAGCGCCTGCGCCAAGGCGTGACCCGACTGCCGCCCATGGGCCGGCTCGGTCGTGAATACCAGGCTGCGCCCGAGGTGGCCCGCCGCCTGTGCCAGGATGCCGGCTGGCTGCTCGGCATGGAGATGGCGGCCTGCGGGCTGGATCTCAGCTTCGCGCCGGTGCTCGATGTCGATGACGGCCACTCCACGGTGATCGGCGATCGCAGCTTCGGCGACGATCCCGAGACGGTGAGCCGCCTGGCCGGCAGCTTCGTCGAGGGGCTGCACGAGGCCGGCATGGCCGCGGTGGGCAAGCACTTCCCCGGCCACGGCGGGGTCGCGGCGGATTCCCACCACGAGCTGCCGGTGGACGAGCGCGCCTTCGAGGCGTTGCGCGAGCGCGACCTGGTGCCCTTCGCGTCGCTGGCCTCACGGCTCGGCGGCGTGATGCCCGCCCACGTGGTGTACTCGGCCTTCGACCATCGGCCCGCCGGCTTCTCACCACTGTGGCTGGGGATGCTGCGCGAGTCGCTGGGCTTCAAGGGCACCATCTTCTCCGACGATCTGAGCATGGCCGGGGCGCGCAGCGCCGGCGCGCCCGCCGAGCGGGCCCGCCAGGCGCTGGAGGCCGGCTGCGACATGCTGCTGGTGTGCAATGACCGCGCCGCGGCCCTCGAGGTCGTCGAGGCCTGCGACGGTCGCACCACCAAGCGGGCGGCCAAGCTGCGCTACGGCCGGGCGCGCCCCGACCTCGATGCGCTCGGTGCGCTGTCGCGCTGGCGTCGCGTGCATGCCCATCTCGAGGCCATGGCCGCCGACTGACGTTTCCCTGACTGTCGAACCCCTGAACTTCGAACCAACGAGCTTCCGATGTCCAAACTCGATGCCAATGCCCTCCCGTCCCTCTCGGACATGCGCGAGGTCATGGATTCCGCCGATTGCCTGATCAGCCAGGAAGAGGTCGAGCGTGCCCTGGATCGCATGGCCGACCAGATCGCCGCCGACCTGGGCGACAAGCTGCCGGTGTTCTACTGCGTCATGAACGGCGGCCTGATCACCACCGGCCACCTGCTGACCCGCCTCGGCTTCCCGCTCGAGGTCGACTATCTGCATGCCACCCGCTACCGCGGCGGCACTCGCGGCGGCGAGCTGTTCTGGCGCGTCTCGCCGGAGGTGCCGATGGCCGGCCGTCACGTGGTCATCGTCGACGACATCCTCGATGAAGGCTCCACGCTGGCCGCCATCCTCGACTACTGCCGCGAGGCCGGTGCCGCCAGCATCTCCACCGCGGTGCTGGTCGACAAGCGCCACGACCGCAAGGCGATGCCGGACCTCAAGGCCGACTACTGCAGCCTCGAGGTCGAGGACCGCTACGTGTTCGGCTTCGGCATGGACTACAAGGGCTACTGGCGCAACGCGCCGGGCATCTTCGCGCCCAAGGGCATGTAAGTTGCCCTAGCCGTTGGCCGGCCGCTGACACAGCCCCCGCGAGGTCATGCCTCGCGGGGGCTGTGTCGTGATGGGGAGCCGCTTCAGTGACAGCTCCAGGGTTCCTGGCGGGCGTTGTCCTTGACGTTCTGGTCGACGAACCGATAGTGGCTCTCCTTGACGCGCGTCCACCAGCCGCGATGGATGGCGACGGCGTGGCGATCGAGGATGGTCTCGATCTGGTCGATGCACAGCCGGGTGGCATCGTAGGCGACGCGCAGCCGGCGCTTGTCCGCGTGATAGGTCACGGACTCGAGCCCGAACAGCGTATCGATCTCGTCGATGGCCGCGGCCAGGGTGTCGTCGTCGCAAGGGGCCAGCTTGAGCTGGCGAGTCACCAGGTTGGCGTCTTCTACCCCGAGGCGCCGTGCGGGTTTGAGGGACATGGCAACACAGTCTCCTGATGGCGAGAGAACAGGCTCCGGATCGCCCCGCGGGTATCGAATGCCCGGAGCCATCGTGTGAGGCAAAGCTTATCGCCCTTGTGCCGCCCAAGGGTCAAGCGGGCAGCGGGGGCGTCGTCAGGAGGGAAGCAGAAGGCCCGGCGCCCGAGGAAGGCGCCGGGCGGGGTGTCACAGGGTCATGAACGGCGAGGCCTGCTGGTCACGGAACTGATAGACCTCGTAGGGCGCGTTCTGCGGCCCCGGCATGCCCGGGGTGCCGCTCGGCATGCCGGCCAGGCCGATGCCGTCGGTGTCGGGCCGCTGCTCGAACAGCGCCTCCACGGCGGCCATCGGCACGTGGCCCTCGATCACGTAGTCGCCGATCGCGACGGTATGGCACGAGCCCTGGCCGTAGGGGACGCCGGCATCCTGCTTGATCTCGGCGAGCGGTTGGTCGTCGACCACGGTGACGTCGATGCCCAGGCGCTCGAGGTGACGGGCATAGTCGTCGCAGCAGCCGCACTGGGGATTCTTGTACAGGGTGGCGGTGTCCGGCAACGCCGCCTGGGCGGTGGTGGCACCCAGTGCCAGGCCGGCGGTCAGCAGCAGATGTGAAACGGTCGGTTTCATGAGCGGTCTCTTTTGTGGGACGTGAACAGGTACTTGATCAGGGCGGCGATGCCGAGCCCCAGTAACAGCAACACGGCCAGCGGCATCAGCCAGCCGAGGGCCCCCATGTGCCCCATGGTGGCGAAACAGTCGGTCAACATGCGATCACTCCAGCGGCGCCGTCATGGCGACGGCGAATGTCGACGATGGAATAGCGGCGTGGGGTGGTGCGTTGTCAGGCCCGTGGCGGGCGGCGCGGAGGTTGGGGCACGTGGTCGCTCAAGTGAGTGACCACGTCGGCGGCCAGGGCGCGAGGGGCCATGACCGCGGGGGACAGCGAGGCGACCGGCGCGGCGCAGCCGGCGCCGCAGGCATCACCGGGATCCGGCAGGTCATCGAGTCCCATGGATGCCATCGACATCTGGGCGCAGTCGGCCTGGCAGGCATTGCCGGCCGCATGGCCGGGCAGGGAGGCCAGGGCGAACGCGATCACCAGCAGCAGTGCCAGAAGGCGCTGCCACGCGCGGTGGGATCGCGATGTCCAGGCCGATGTGCGCATGCGTCAGTCCCGAAGGGAGCCATCTCGAAAGGGTCAGGCGCATTGAAGCGCGATCCGGCCCGCCAATGCAATCCTCGGCGGGCCGGAAGGGGGGCGAGCTTTTCGCTTTCTGTTATTCGAGCCCCAGCTCGTGCGTCGCTTCCTCGCGCATCTTGAACTTCTGGATCTTGCCGGTGACGGTCATCGGGAAGGCGTCGACGAACTTCACGTAGCGCGGGATCTTGTAGTGCGCGATCTTGCCCTGGCAGAAGGCCCTGAGCGCGTCCTCGTCCAGGGTCTCGTCATCGGCGAGCTTGACCCAGGCCATGACCTCCTCGCCGTACCGGTCGTCGGGCACGCCGATCACCTGGACGTCGGAGATCGCCGGGTGGGTGTAGAGGAAGTCCTCGAGCTCGCGCGGATAGATGTTCTCGCCGCCGCGGATGATCATGTCCTTGATGCGCCCGACGATGGCCACGTAGCCGTCGTCGTCCATGGTCGCCAGATCGCCGGTGTGCATCCAGCCGGCGGCGTCGATGGCCTTGGCGGTGGCGTCCTCGTTGTTCCAGTAGCCGAGCATCACGCTGTAGCCCCGGGTGCACAGTTCGCCCGCCTCGCCGCGCGGCACCACGGCGCCGGTGCCCGGATCGACCAGCTTGACCTCGAGGTGCGGATGGATGCTGCCGACGGTGGTCACGCGCTTTTCCAGCGGCGCATCGGTACGGGTCTGCAGGCTCACCGGGCTGGTCTCGGTCATGCCATAGCAGATGGTCACGCCCTGCATGTGCATGCGCTCGATGACCTTGCGCATCACCTCGATGGGGCAGATGGAGCCGGCCATGATGCCGGTGCGCAGGCTGGAGATATCGAAGTCCTCGAACTCGGGGTGCTCCAGCTCGGCGATGAACATGGTCGGCACGCCGTAGAGCGCGGTGGCGCGTTCCTCGGCCACGGCCGACAGCGTGGCGTGGGGATCGAAGCCGTCGCCGGGATAGATCATCGCCGCACCGTGGGTCATGCAGCCGAGGTTGCCCATCACCATGCCGAAGCAGTGGTAGAGCGGCACCGGGATCACCATGCGATCGGCCTCGGTGAGGTCGAGGGTGCGGGCGACGAAGAAGCCGTTGTTGAGGATGTTGTGGTGCGAGAGGGTCGCACCCTTGGGCGCGCCGGTGGTGCCGGAGGTGTACTGGATGTTGATCGGCTCGTCGAACTCGAGCCCGGCCTGGCGTTCGGCCAGCTGCTCGGCGCTGACCTCGTCGGCGTGGGTGAGCATCGCCTCCCAGGTGAACATGCCGGCGAGCGCCCGGGTGGCGTCCAGGCAGATCACCCGCTTGAGCTCGGGCAGGGCGGCGCCGCTCAGCGCCTCGGGCGTGACGTCGTCGATCTCCGGCACCAGCTCGGCCAGCATCGCCACGTAGTCGGTGGTCTTGAACTGCCCCTGCAGGATCAGCGTCGAGGTGCCGGACTGGCGCAGCGCATACTCCAGTTCGTGGGTGCGATAGCTCGGATTGATATTGACCAGGACGGCGCCGATCTTGGCGGTGGCGAACTGGGTGATGGCCCACTCGGCGCAGTTGGGCGACCAGATGCCGACCCGATCGCCCTTGGCCACGCCCAGCGCCATCAGGGCGCGGGCCGCGCGGTCCACTGCGGTCTGGAGTTCTCGCCAGCGATAGCGCAGGCCCTGATGGCGGCTGATCAGGGCGTCCCGATCGGGGAAGCGGGCGACCGTGTCGTCGAAGCAGTCGCCGATGGTCTGGCCCTTGAGGGGGGTGTCGCTGATGCCGCTCAGATAGCTGGCGTGTCGAGGCTGGCGTGGCATGGTGGCTCTCATTGTTGTGTTGTCTCGGGATGACCGGGAAACCATGCGGCAGTGGTAGCCGGCTACAGGGGCTTCTCCAGCTGGCGCAGGACGTCGCGCGCCCGCTGGTCCACATCGTCGATCTCCAGGCGCATCAGGCGGATATCTTCCTGCTGGCGTTCCAGGTTGGCGCGCTTCTCGGCGAGCAGCTCGAGCAGGCGCCGCAGCTGGCGCGCGTTACCGTCTGGCATGGCGTCGTACATCATCACCACCTCGCGGATCTCGGCCAGCGAGAAGCCCAGCCGCTTGCCGCGCAGGGTCAGCTTGAGGCGCACGCGGTCCTTCTCGCGGTAGATGCGCTTCTGCCCCTGACGACTCGGGGCCAGCAGCCCCTCCTGCTCGTAGAAGCGGATGGTGCGCGGCGTGACCTCGAAGATCTGGGCCAGCTCGCCGATGGTGTAGGTGCGCTGCTGTCGGGGCAGGGCGTCGGCGTCGGCCGCCGGGGCCTGGTCGGGCTTTTGCGTCATGTGATCGATCCTGTAGCCGGGTGGTCCACCGGCGGTTTCCCACCTCGTCCGAGAACCCTAGACGAGGTTTACGTTAACGTAAAGTGCTTGTTAGACCATGGCGGGATATGGGATAACCCGAGCAATTGCTAGGTTGGCGATAGCCGCGGTGACGGCATCGCAGGCGTGCGTCGTCGACCCGGCGATCGGCCGTTCCCGATTCTCTCGACGGAGGTTTCCCCATGGATTTTGCGCTGACCGAAGACCAGCGAGCGCTGGCCGATGCCGCCGATGACTTCGCCCGGGCCGAGCTGGCCGAACATGCCGCCGACTGGGATGCCAACAGCCATTTTCCGGTCGACGTCATTCGTCGCGCCGGCGAGGCCGGTTTCCTCGGCCTGTATACGCCGGAGGAACACGGCGGGCTGGGGCTGTCGCGGCTGGATGCCTCGCTGATCTTCGAGCGGCTCGCTCAGGGCTGCGTCGCCACCACCGCCTATCTCACCATTCACAACATGGTGACCTGGATGGTCGCCAGCTGGGGCGGCGAGGCCCTGCGCGAGCGCTATCTGCCGGCCATGATAGCGGGTGACGCCCTGGGCTCCTACTGCCTCACCGAGCCGGGTGCCGGCTCGGATGCCGCCAGCCTGACCACCCGGGCGGTTCGGGAAGGCGATGACTATGTCATCAGTGGCTCGAAGATGTTTATCTCCGGCGCCGGCGCCACCCAGGTGCTGGTGGTGATGGCGCGCACCGGCGAGCCGGACAGCGGCGCGGGCGGCATCTCGGCGATCCTGGTGCCGGCCGATGCCGCCGGCATCGAGGTCGGCAAGAAGGAAGAGAAGATGGGCTGGAAGAGCCAGCCGACCTGCCTGATCAGCTTCGACGGCGTGCGCGTGCCGGTGGGCAACCGGCTGGGCGAGGAGGGCGAGGGCTTCCGCTTCGCCATGAAGGGGCTCGACGGCGGTCGGCTCAATATCGCCAGCTGCTCGCTGGGCGCGGCCCAGCAGGCGCTGACCCTGGCTCGCGACTACATGAGCGAGCGCAAGCAGTTCGGCCGCGAGCTGGCGAGCTTCCAGGCGCTGCAGTTCAAGCTCGCCGACATGGCCAGCGAGCTCACCGCGGCACGGCTGATGGTGCGCCACGCCGCCTGGCGGCTCGACCAGGGCGACCCGGAAGCCACCGCCCACTGTGCCATGGCCAAGCGATTCGCCACCGACGCGGGCTTCCGGGTCTGCAACGAGGCCCTGCAGCTGCACGGTGGCTATGGTTATATCCGCGAATATCCCCTGGAGCGGCTGGTGCGCGACACCCGCGTGCATCAGATCCTCGAGGGCACCAACGAGATCATGCGGCTGATCGTCGCCCGTCGGCTGCTGGCCGATGGCGTCATCGAAGCGCTGCAGTAATCGGACACCAGGAGAGAGCGTGATGTCGGACCCAGTGGTCAGTTTCGATGAGTTGCCTACCCGCGGCGGCGGGCGTATCGGCGTGGCGACCCTCCATGCGCCCAAGGCGCTGAATGCCCTGTCGCTGGAGATGATCCAGCTGCTGGAAGACAGGCTCGAGGCTTGGGCGCTGGACGAGCGGGTGGTGGCGGTGTGGCTGGAAGGCGCCGGCGGCAAGGCCTTTTGCGCCGGCGGCGACGTGGTGGCGCTGTATCGCTCGCTGGCCGTTGAGGATGCACGTGACGAGACCTTCGCCGAGCGCTACTTCACCGCTGAGTACCGGCTGGATCACCGCATCCACACCTATCCCAAGCCGCTGCTGGTATGGGGCGACGGCATCGTCATGGGCGGCGGCCTGGGGCTCTTGGCCGGTGGCTTTCAGCGTCTGGTCACCGAGACCACCCTGATCGCCATGCCCGAGATCACCATCGGGCTGTATCCGGACATCGGTGCGAGCTGGTTCCTCAACCGCATGCCGCCCGGCATCGGCGCCTACCTGGGGCTGACCGGCGCCCAGCTCAACGCCCGCGACGCCCTGGACCTGGGGCTTGCGGACCGCTTCGTGCCCCGCGATCGCCGCGACGACCTGCTGGGTGCCCTGGTCGAGGCCGACCACGGCGATCACTCCCTGGCGGCGTGCCGGCTGGCCGTGGAAGGCGTGCTGGATCGCTTCGAGGCCCGCGAGCAGGCACCGGAGGGGCGAGTCTGGCCGCGGCGCGATCACCTGCAGTCGCTGGTCGGCGAGACGAGTGCCGCCGATGCGGTGGCGCGGATTCTCGCCGACCAGCGCGACGACGACTGGCTGGCCGCCAATCGGGCGCGCCTCGCCGCCGGCTGCCCGCTGACCGCCCACCTGGTGTGGCGGATGCTCGAGCGTCATCGCCACACCGGGCTGGCCGACGCCTTCCGCGACGAGCTCGGGCTGTCGGTCCAATGCTGCCATCGCGGCGACCTGGCCGAGGGCGTGCGCGCACTGCTGATCGACAAGGACAAGACGCCCCGCTGGTCGCATGCCGACGTGGAAAGCGTGCCCGAGGCCGAACTCCAGGCGATGCTGGCCTCGCCCTGGTCGAGCGAGGCACATCCGCTGCGGGATCTGGGCGTCGGACGCCGCGTCGGCTGACGGCATCGCTCACCGCTGCCATTGCCGTATTCCATAGAACAACACAAGAAACACAGGAGCTACGCCATGAACATCGCCTTTATCGGACTCGGCAACATGGGCTCGCCCATGGCCGCCAACCTGCTGAGCGCGGGCCACGACGTCTGCGTCTTCGACCTGGTCGAGGCCGCCATGGCGGAGCTCGAGAGGCAGGGCGCCCGGCGCGCCGACAGCGCCGAGGCGGCCTGCGCCGATGCCGAGGTGGTCATCTCCATGCTGCCCGCCGGCGCCCACGTGCTCGGTCTCTATCTGGGGCGCGACGGGGCCCCCGGGCTGCTCGATGCGCTGACGCACAAGCCGCTGGTGATCGATGCCTCGACCATCTCGCCGGACGACACGTGCCGGGTCGGCGTCGCGGCGGCCGAGCGGGGCTTAAGCTATCTGGACGCGCCGGTCTCCGGCGGCATCGGCGGCGCCAAGGCCGGCACCCTGACCTTCATCGTCGGCGGCAGCGAGGCAGGCTTCGCCCAGGCCAGGCCGGTGCTCGAGGCCATGGGCAAGAACATCTTCCACGCCGGCGAGGTCGGGGCGGGGCAGGTCGCCAAGATCTGCAACAACATGCTGCTCGGCATCCTGATGAGCGGCACCGCCGAGGCGCTGGCGCTGGGGGTGAAGAACGGGCTCGACCCGGCGGTGCTGTCCGAGATCATGAAGCAGAGCAGCGGCGGCAACTGGGCGCTCAACGTCTACAACCCCTGGCCGGGGGTGATGGAGGGCTCGGCGGCGTCGCGCGACTACCAGGGCGGCTTCCTCACCGACCTGATGGCCAAGGACCTGGGGCTGGCCTGGGAGCTGGCGCTCAAGACCCGGGCCAGCGTTCCCATGGGCTCCCAGGCGCGCAACCTGTTCACGCTGCACAGCGCCCAGGGCAGCGGCCAGCTGGATTTCTCCAGCATCCAGTGGCTGTATCGGGCGTAATCCGCAAGCCACTTGGGGTCAGACCCTTAAGCACCCTTAGGAACTTCGTTCCTAAGGGTGCTTAAGGGTCTGACCCCGGGCCGGTATGAGCCGGTACCTCACCCCTCACCCGTGATGCAGCTCCTCCCCGCCGTCGGAGAACGACGGCGGGGTATTGGCGCTGACGATCACGCATTCCTCGTCGCCGACGTTGCGGAAGCGGTGGGGCAGGCGAGAGTCGAAGTAGTAGCCGTCGCCCTGTGACAGTACCTCCACCTCGCCGTTGACGGTGATCTCGATCTGGCCGGAGATCACCACGCCGCCTTCCTCGCCGTCGTGCTCCAGCATTTCCTCGCCGCTGTCGGCGCCGGGCGGATAGCGCTCGTGCAGTACCGACATGCGCCGGTCCGGGCGGCGTGCGGCCACCAGCTTCCAGGACAGCTTGCCGTCGCCGATCTCGGTCAGTTCATGGGCCTTGTAGAAGGGGCGGGGGTGGGCCGTTTCCTCGCCGGCGAAGAAGGTGCTGATCGACACCGGCAGGGCATCGAGGATCTTCTTCAGCGAGCTCACCGACGGGCTGACGCTGTTCTGTTCGATCAGCGAGATGCTGCTGTTGGTTACCTTGGCGCGCTTGGCGAGCTCGCGCTGTGAGAGCCCCTTTTCCTTGCGCAGCTGGCGCAGCCGTGCGCCTACGTTGAAGCCTTCATCCATCGTGTTCGTTCGCGGTCGGGCCGCGATCCTGTTCGTGTCGGCAAAGTGATCGGTCGTGGAAAATACTTGACGGATGATACCGTGTCACCGCCTCGACGATAAGGCGCGATCCGCGTCACGATGCCGCTTTTGGTATCGAACCTGACTCCCTGGTCATGGCACCCGCCGTATGCCTGAGGCATCATGGGGACATGTGTTCGAACCTCTCGCGGGAGCCGCGGCGTGATCCATCCTGATGCCTTGACCGGCCTGGTCCTGGCCGGCGGCCAGGGCCGACGCATGGGCGGGTGCGACAAGGGCCTGGCGCCCTTCGGCGGCCGCCCGCTGGTGAGCCATGCCGTGGCGCCGCTGGTCGGTCGGGTCGCGGCGGTGCTGATCAGCGCCAATCGCCATCCCGAGGCCTATGCCGAATGGGCCGACCGGGTCGTCGCCGACGTCGAGCCGGGCTACAGGGGCCCGCTGATGGGCCTCTACAGCGGCCTGCGGGCGGCGACCACCGAGTGGGCGGTGGTGGTGCCCTGCGACAGCCCTGCGCTGCCCGACGATCTGATCGCGCGCCTGAGCGCCGGCCTTGGCGAGGCCGATATCGCCGTGGCCCACGACGGCGAGCGCCTGCAGCCCGTGGTGATGCTGCTGCGCCGTTCGCTGGTCGACGATCTGGGCCGGGCGCTGGCCGCCGGCGAGCGCCGGGTCGAGCGCTGGATCGCTCGCCATGACTGGCGCGCCGTGGACATGTCGGACTGCGCCGAGGCCTTCGCCAATCTCAATACCCTGGACGACAAGCGGCGCCTGGAAGCGCGCCGCCGGGAGACGCTGCGCCGATGAATGCCACACCCGGAGACCTGCCGCTCGACGAGGCGCTGCCGCTGCTGGGCATTGCCGCCTGGAGCGGCACCGGCAAGACGACCCTGCTGGAGCGCCTGCTGCCGGCGCTGCGCGAGCGCGGGCTGCGGGTGGCGGTGATCAAGCACGCCCATCACGCCTTCGACGTCGACCAGCCGGGCAAGGACAGCCATCGGCTGCGCCAGGCCGGCGCCGAGCCGATCCTGGTGGCGTCCCGGGCGCGGGTGGCGCTGATGATGGAGACCCCCGACCGCGAGGAGGCCGACCTCGCCGAGCTGGTCGAGATGGTGCGCCCCCAGCGGCCGGACCTGGTGCTGGTGGAAGGCTTCAAGGCCTGGCCGCTGTCCAAGCTCGAGCTCTATCGCGAGGCGGTGGGCAAGCCGCTGCGCGCGGCCGAGGACGCCTGGATCGTCGCCGTGGCAAGCGACGGCGCGCCGGCACTGCCGGCCGGCGTCGAGGCGCTGGACCTGAATGACCTCGATGCTCTCGCCGACTGGGTCGCCGCCTGGCCAGCGCGCTGGGCCGAGCATCGCCGGCCGCGCCGCGAGGAGTCCGAGGCATGACCCTGTCGTGCTTCGATATCGGCGAGCGCACGCTATCGCCGGACGAGGCCCGCGAGGCGCTGCTCGGCCTGGTGTCGGGCCCGCTGGCCGCGGAGCGGGTGCCGCTCGCCGCGCTGCACGGGCGAGTGCTGGCGCGGGATCTGGTTTCGCCCATCGACGTGCCGCAGAACACCAACGCCGCCATGGACGGTATCGCCCTGGCCTGGCCGGAGGCAGACGCCTCGAGCCGCTGGCGCCGGATCGGCGAGGTGCGGGCCGGCGCGCGCTGGCCGACGCCGCTGGGCGCCGGCGAGTGCGTGACGATCACCACCGGCGCGCCGCTGCCGCCGGGGGCCGATACCGTGATCATGCGCGAGCAGCTGAGCGAGGCCGACGACGTCATCACCCTCGCGCGTGCCGAGACGGTGTGCCGGGGCCAGAACGTGCGCCAGGCCGGCGAGGACATCGCCCGTGGCCAGCGCGCGCTGGCGGCCGGCACCCGACTCGGCGCCGCGGAGCTGGGCCTGCTGGCCTCGCTCGGCTGTGCCGATGCCGCCGTGTATCGTCGCCCGCGGGTGGCGATCTTCTCGACCGGCGACGAGGTCACCGCGCCCGGCGAGCCGCTGCCGTCGGCCGGCATCCATGACGCCAACCGCTTCTCGCTGGCCGGCCTGCTCGAGGAGCATGGCGCCGAGGTCATCGATCTCGGCATCCTGGGCGACGACCGCGATGCGCTCATCGATGCCCTCGCAGGCGCCGCCCGCCGGGCCGACCTGGTGCTGACCAGCGGCGGCGTCTCGGTGGGCGAGGCCGACTTCACTCGCCGGGCACTGGAGGCGGTTGGGCGGCTGGCCTTCTGGCGCATCGCCATTCGCCCCGGTCGGCCGCTGGCCTGCGGCACGCTGGGCGAGGACGAGGTGCCGTTCATCGGCCTGCCCGGCAATCCGGTGGCGGTGATGGTGACCTTCCTGCAGTTCGTGGCGCCGCTGCTCAAGCGGCTGCAGGGCCGGGCCGATCTCGCGCCCGTGCGGGAGACCGCCCTGGCCGATGTGCCGCTCGAGGGGCGCGTCGGCCGCACCGACTTCCTGCGCGCCACGCTTCGCTGCGATGCCGAAGGCCGGCGCTGGGTGCGGCCCACCGGCGCCCAGGGCTCCGGTATGCTGTCCTCGATGGTGGCCGCCGACTGCCTGATCGAGCTCGATGCGGCCCGCGCCGCGGTCACGCCCGGTGAGGCGGTGGCCATCCAACCCCTTTTTCGACTGTCATGAGGCGTCTTTCATGAGCCTGACCCATCTCAATGCCCGCGGCGAAGCCCACATGGTCGACGTCGGCGACAAGGACGAGACCCGCCGCGAGGCCAGCGCGTCCGGCACGATCCGCATGCGCCCGGAGACCCTGGCGCTGCTCGCCGAGGGCGGCCTGCCCAAGGGCGACGTGCTGGCCACCGCGCGCATCGCCGGCATCCAGGCGGCCAAGCGCACCCACGAGCTGATCCCGCTGTGCCATTCGCTGGCGCTGTCCAAGGTGGAAGTGGGGTTCGAGCTCGACGAGGCCAACGCCTGCGTTCACGTCTCCGCCACCTGTCGGCTGACCGGTCGCACCGGCGTCGAGATGGAAGCGCTGACCGCCGTGTCGGTGGCCTGTCTGACCCTCTACGATATGTGCAAAGCGGTGGATAAAGGGATGGAGATCGGCGAGATCCGTCTCGACACCAAGACCGGCGGCAAGTCCGGCGACTATCGTCGCGACGCGGGCCCCGTCGAGGCGCCCATCGTCACCGGCGAGGGCGAGAGCGGCGAGGTGTCGCTGGGCGTTCGCTGCTCCCTCGGCGAGCCCTGCATCCTGGTCAAGTGCCTGGCCGAGCTGCGCGAGCGGCTCGGCGTCGGCGAGATCTCGATTCCCTTCTCTTCGCTCGAGCGGGCCGATATCGGCGGCCTCAAGGCCGCCCTCAAGGCGCGGGACGAGCGCTTCGCCGGCCTCGATGAAGGGCGGGTGCTGTGCGCCGTCAATCAGGTCATGGCGGGCAACGCCACGCCGCTGACGGCCGAGGATGAGGTCGCCTTCTTTCCCCCGGTCACCGGAGGCTGAGTCATGTCACGCGTGCGAGTACAACAACAGCCCTTCGACGCCGGCGAAGAACAGCGCCGGCTGATCGAGGGACGCACCGATATCGGCGCCGTGGTCGGCTTCACCGGCCTGGTGCGCGACTTCAACGAACGCCCCGAGGTGCAGGCGCTCAGCCTGGAACACTATCCGGGGATGACCGAAGCGGCGCTGGCCTCTATCGTCGACGAAGCGGAAGCCCGCTGGCCCTTGCAGGGCGTGCGGGTGATTCATCGCATCGGACGACTGGCGCCCGGCGATCCGATCGTGCTGGTGGTGGTCGCCAGTGCCCATCGTCGGGCGGCCTTCGAGGCCTGCGACTTCATCATGGATTATCTCAAGACACGCGCTCCCTTCTGGAAGAAGGAGCACACCGCGAGCGGTGACTATTGGGTCGCCGAGCGCGAGAAAGATCATCGCGATGCCCAGCGCTGGGAGGTGCCCTCATGACTCAACAGCCGACCGACGAGCTGATCGACGACTTCGGTCGACGCGTGCGCTATGTGCGTATCTCGGTCACCGATCGCTGCGACTTTCGCTGCGTCTATTGCATGAGCGAGGAGATGACCTTCCTGCCCCGAGCGCAGGTGCTGACCCTCGAGGAACTGGCCATGGTGGCGCGCGCCTTTACCGAGCTCGGCGTGGAGAAGGTACGCCTGACCGGCGGCGAGCCGCTGGTGCGTCGCGACATCGATCGCCTGGTGGCGGACATCGGCTCGTTGCCGGGGCTCAATGACTTCGCCATGACCACCAACGGCGCGAGTCTGCCCAGGTATGCCCGGCAGCTGCGCGACGCTGGCCTGACGCGGCTGAATATCAGCATCGATTCCCTGGATCCGGAACGCTTCCGGCGGCTGACGCGCACCGGCGATCTGTCGCGGGTGATCGAGGGCATTCGCGCCGCCAAGGCCGCCGGCTTCGAGCGCATCAAGCTCAATGCCGTCATCCTCAAGGGGCGCAACGACGACGAAGTCGTCGACCTGGTGGACTTCGCCCGTCGCGAGGGGCTGGATATCAGCTTCATCGAGGAAATGCCGCTGGGCGACGTGTCCGACCACGGCCGCGAGGAAACCTTCTGCTCCAGCGACGAGGTGCAGGCGCTGGTCGAGGCCCGTCATGCGCTGACCCCGACCACCGAAACCACGCTCGGGCCTTCTCGCTATTTCCGCATGAGCGACAGCGATACCCGGGTCGGTTTCATCTCGCCGCACAGCCACAACTTCTGCTCCACCTGCAATCGCGTGCGGGTGACCGCGGAAGGGCGGCTGTTGCTGTGTCTCGGCAACGAGCACTCGGTGGACCTGCGGGCCGTGCTGCGTCGTCATCCCGGCGACATCGAGGCGCTCAAGGCCGCCATCGTCGCGGCCATGCCGCTCAAGCCCGAGCGCCATCACTTCACCACCGATGGCGACGTTCAGGTCGTGCGTTTCATGAACATGACCGGCGGCTAAGGCGCGATCGCCGGGCCGGCGCGATGAGGGTATTGTCGCGCCCGCCCGCCGGTCTCGCCGCGAGAATGACGCCGAATTCTTGCCCCGTTCTCTCCGGCATGGCTCCTTTCTTCACTGCGTAATCTCGGCAATTTCCCGTCGGCTTTTCTTGCCAAAAACCTGGCTCGGCATATACTTTCTCGTATACCGGCCAGCCGATGGCCGTCGACTCATCATCGACCTGGAGGGGGCAATGTCCGAGCAGACCCTGGAGCGTATCGCTCGCAACAAGAACGTGGCCCGTGCGGCGGCCCGTCAACTCAGCATGGAGCAGCTCCATAAGCTGGCCGAGGTGATTGGCGAAGTCATCGAGCAGAAGAACGACGAGGAGCGTCAGCGCCAGGAAGAGGAGGCCGAAAAGGCCCGCAAGCTGGCCGAGATCCGCGAGCAGATCAGCGAAGCCGGCCTTTCCGTTGAGGATCTGGTCCCCGAACAGCCGCAGCGCAAGCGCGGACGCCCGCCGAAGAAGGCGGCCGACAAGGCTTGAAGCGCCGAGCTAACAGCGCCGAGCTAAAAGAAAACCCCGAAGGTTTGCGCCTTCGGGGTTTTCTTTGGCATCTCTTGGGGTCAGACCCTTAAGTAGGCTTTGGCGCTCCGCGCCCAAGCCTACTTAAGGGTCTGACCCCGGCAGCCTCCAGCGGGGGCCCGGCAGCGTTCGGACTCCCCTTATCCCGACACCTCCGCCTCGGCCGCCAGGATCTGCAGATGAATCTCGGGCATGCGCCGCAGGTGATCGCCGAACCAGGCGAGCATGCGCGGACGCAGGGCGAGGCGCAGGTCGGCCAGCGATTCCACCTGGATCTCGTCCAGGCAGTCGTCGAGCCAGTCGACGAAGGCGTCCTCGTCCAGCGGGCTGGCTTCGCTGACGTCGAGCAGCAGCCGGCCGATGCGGGTCCAGCCCTGGTCGGTGGCCATCACCGTCAGTGCCAGGTGAAGCTGGCCGTGGCGGGCTTCGCCGCCGCCGAGCCCCGGCAGGCGCGAGACCTCGTCCTGATGAATGATGCGCGGCGTCTGGGCGTGGCGGGCCTCGAGGTGCAGGCCGTCGCCGTCGAGGCGGATCATGTCGCCGTTGCGCGGGATCAGCGGCGCGGCGATGTCGAGCGACTGGGCCAGCGCCTGATGCGCCTGCTGATGGCGCGGCTCGCCGTGCACCGGCAGCAGATGGCGCGGGCGCGACCAGCCGTAAAAGGTCGCCAGTTCCTCCTGGGCCGGGTGGCCGGAGGCGTGCAGCTCCTCATGGTTGCTCTCGTCGAGCAGTGACACGCCGAGATGGCTCAGGCCGCGCTTCAAGCGCTCGATCAGCCGCTCGTTGCCGGGGATGGCCTTGGAGGAAAAGATCACGCTGTCGCCGGCGGTCAGCTCGACATGCGGGTGCCGGCCCCGGGCCAGACGCGACAGCGCCGCGCGGGGCTCGCCCTGGCTGCCGGTGGCGATCACCAGCACTTCCTCGGGCGGCAGGTAGCCCATGTCGGAGATCGGCACCAGCGGCGGCATGTCCTCCAGATAGCCGAGGCCGCGGGCCACGCCGACCATGCGCTCCATGGAGCGGCCCATCAGCGCGACGCGGCGACCGCAGCGCTCGGCGGCGCGGCCGATGGCCAGCACCCGGGCCAGGTTGCTGGCGAAGCAGCTGACGATCACGCGCCCCGAGCAGCTCTCGATGGCGTTGACCAGGGCCTTGGCGACGTTGCCTTCGCTGCGCGAGTGGCCGGGCAGGGGCGCATTGGTGGAATCGCCTACCACCAGGTCGACCGGGGCCAGGGCGCGATAGAGCTCGGCGTCCACCGGTGGCCCGATCAGCGGCTCGGGGTCGAGCTTCCAGTCACCGGTATGCAGCACCCGGTGCGAGCCGGCGGTGATCAGCAGCGCGCAGCTCTCGGGAATCGAGTGAGTCAGCGGCAGGTAGCGCAGATCGAAGGGGCCGACGCTCAGCGCCTCGGTCGGGTCGATGACGTGGATCGCCGACGGCGATAGCCCGCGCTCGGCGAACTTGGCACGCAGCAGGCCCGCGGCCAGCGGCGTGGCGTAGATCGGGCAGCCCCACTGCGGCCACAGCCAGGCGGCCGCACCGATGTGGTCCTCGTGGCCGTGGGTGATGATCAGTGCCTCGGGGGCGATGCCGAGCGGGCCCAGCGGGGCGAGATCGGGCACCTGCAGCGGACTGTCGGGCAGGTCCTGGCGGATCATCATGCCGCAGTCCACCGCGATCCAGTGCTCCGCCTGGTCCTTGTCGCCGTAACCGTAGAGGTTGAGGTTCATGCCGATCTCGCCGCAGCCGCCGAGAGGCAGGAAACGCAGGGGCGGGCGGCGACGGGGACGAATCTGGACGCGGGGTTGTGGCATCGAAGGGACGCTGACGGAAAATGTGACGATTACTATACGGGATGGTGGCGCGAGCTCACAACGCGGCTGGATGCCCCATAGATTGGGGTCAGACCCTTAACCATCCTTAGGCGCTCTGCGCCTAAGGATGGTTAAGGGTCTGACCCCACAGCGGGCTGAGCCATTTAGGTGAAGGGTCTGCCCCCTCAGTAGAGTGGATTCATCTTGATCTGACTCGTCGGACAGGATTTCGCTACAATGGGCGACTGTTCGACTCATCCAATCTACGGTCTTTCGATGTCACACTATTACCGTCTCGTGGTTTCCTGCCCCGATCGCCTGGGGATCGTCTCGCGTGTTTCCAGTTTCATTGCCGGGCAGGGCGGCTCCATCACCGAGGCCAGCCAGCACTCCGATCTCGAGTCCGGACGCTTCTTCATGCGTTACGTGATCCTGGCCGATTCCATCGGCATGTCCGCGGAGACGCTGCGCGATGCCTTCGCCCCGATCGCCGATGAATTCGAGATGGACTGGTCGCTGACCGACACCCAGCATCGCCAGCGCGTGGTGCTGATGGTGTCCCGCGAGAGCCACTGCCTGGTCGACCTGCTCTATCGCTGGACGGCCAAGGAACTCGACTGCGACATCGCCGCGGTGATCTCCAACCACGACGACATGCGCTCGCTGGTCGAGTGGCACGGCATTCCCTATCACCATGTGCCGGTCGACCCCCAGGACAAGGCGCCCGCCTTCGGTGAGGTGCAGCGGCTGGTCGACGAGGCGCGGGCCGACAGCATCGTGCTGGCGCGCTACATGCAGATCCTGCCGCCGGACCTGTGCGAGCGCTATGCCGGCCGGGTGATCAATATCCACCACAGCTTCCTGCCGTCCTTCGCCGGCGCCAAGCCGTACCATCAGGCCTATCAGCGTGGCGTGAAGCTGATCGGTGCCACCTGCCACTACGTCACCCAGGAGCTGGATGCCGGCCCGATCATCGAGCAGGACATCCATCGCGTGAGCCACTGCCACACGCCCAACGACCTGGTGCGCTTCGGCCGCGACGTCGAGAAGTCCGTGCTGGCGCGCGGCCTCCGCTGGCACCTCGAGGACCGCGTGCTGGTGCACGGCAACAAGACCGTCGTCTTCGCCTGATTGCAGATTGTACAGGTTGGGGTCAGACCCTTAAGTCTGCTTTGGATCGGAGCTCCAAAGCAGACTTAAGGGTCTGACCCCGTGGCGTGTTCCAAAGCACGATTAGGGGTCTGAGCCCGTAGCATGATTAAGCCGTGTTTTCCGGCTGTGATAGGGCGATCGTTGGCCGCACGTTTCGGCATAGTGGGGACTACCTTTACCACCGATTCGATCTGCCATGACCATGACGGCTGCCCCCGTGGCGCGTTCGGCCCGCCTGATTCGCCGCCAGATGCTGCGCCACAACCGCTTCCTCGGACTGCATCAGCTGTGGTTCGGCCTGCTGCTGATGCCGGTCATCACCTATGGCCTGGCGCTGACGTTCGACCCCACCGGCTGGTGGCTGGTCGTGCCGGGCTTTCTGGCATCGATGCTGCTGGTCGAGCTGGCCTTTCTGCCCCGGCGCGTGGTGATTCATCGCCTCTCGGCCAAGGAAAGCCACGAGGAGCGGGTGCGCGAAGCGCTGCGGCACGGGGTGTCGTTGCAGGAGGTGCAGGTGGTGGATCGGGAGGGGGCGCCGTAGGGTCCCCAGATTGGGGTCAGACCCTTAATTCCGCTTTGGAACGGAGTTCCAAAGCGGAATTAAGGGTCTGACCCCGTGGCAATTGGCGGATCCGAGCGGACTTAAGGAGCTGACCCCGTGGCAACCGTGGCCGCCCTAAAACGCCAGCGTCAGCTGCTGCCTCGCGGCTTCGGGCTGCAGCCGTACGCCGACGCCCAGCAGCCGCACCGGCCGTGAGCCGCGAGCCCAGGCCTGTTCCAGCAGCCGCTGATAGCTGTCGCGGTCGATGGTCTGGCCGCGGCTCTCGAGCGTGGTCAGGCTGAAGTCATCGAAGCGCACCTTGACGAACAGCCCCGCCACCGCCGGTTCGCCGTGGCGGGCCAGGCGCAGGGCCAGCTTGTCGCACAGCGGCGCCAGCGCCTCCTGGGCGCTCGCCAGGTCGGGCAGGTCGCGGTCGAAGGTGCTTTCGACGCTGACCGACTTGCGCTCCCGCTCCACCTTCACCGGCCGTTCGTCGATGCCGCGAGCCAGCTCGAACAGCCGCTGGCCGAACTTGCCGAACTCCTCCAGCAGTCGCTCCCGGGGCAGGCGGCGCAGGTCCGAGCAGGTGGCGACGTCCAGCGCCTCCAGCCGCGCCCGGGTGGCCGGGCCGACCCCGTGCAGCTTGCCAACCGGCAGCCGGGCCACGAACGCCTCCACCTGCTCCGGCGGAATCACCGTCAGCCCGTCGGGCTTCTCCCAGTCGCTGGCCACCTTGGCCAGGAACTTGGCCGGCGCGGCGCCCACCGAGACGGTGATGCCGGTGCGCGCGAAGCATTCTCGCTTGATCCACTGCGCCATCCAGGTCGCGCTGCCCTGGAAGCCCTCGACGTCGGTGACGTCCAGATAGGCCTCGTCCAGCGACAGCGGCTCCACCAGCGGCGTCAGCTCGTAGAACACGGCCTGGATCTGCCGCGAGACCTCGCGGTACTTGTCGAAATCGCCGGGCAGCAGGGTGAGGTGAGGGCAGAGACGCAGGGCCTGGGCCGTGGGCATCGCCGAATGGATGCCGAAGGCTCGGGCCGGATAGTTGCAGGTGGCGATGACCCCGCGGTGCTCCCGCGAGCGACCGATGGCGATGGGGATATCGCGCAGGCTGGGATCATCGCGCATCTCGACCGCGGCGTAGAAGCAGTCGCAGTCGGCGTGCAGGATCTTGCGCTGGGTACCCATGTCAGCAGATAGCACGTTTGACGCTTGGTGAGCGAAGACCAGACAAGGTGAAAATCGGCGAGAAGCGGACCGGGCTCGCGCACGAGTTTACGAGTGGGTAAATGAGCATATCGAGCCGATTTTTTACGCAGTATGGTCGAGCTCGGCCAGCGTCAACCCAAGGCCTGGCCGTTGCCGCCGCGGATGACACCCACGCCGATACCCTCGATCTCGAAGGCGTCGTGGCGCAGGTCGACCTCGATGGGGGCGAAGTCGGCGTTTTCGGCGTCGAGGCGCACCTGATGGCCCTGACGGTGGAAGCGCTTGACCGTCACCTCATCCTCCAGGCGGGCCACCACGATCTGGCCGTCGCGCACGCGCTCGGTGCGGTGCACGGCGAGCAGGTCGCCCTCCATGATGCCCACGTCCTTCATCGACAGGCCGCGCACGCGCAGCAGGTAGTCGGCCTTCGGGGTGAAGTATTCCGGCGGCAGCGGGCAGTAGCGGTCGATATGCTCGGCGGCCAGGATCGGGCTGCCGGCGGCGACCTCGCCGATGATCGGCAGGCCCTGGCTCGGCGCTTCGTCGTTGGCCGCGCCGTCGCCGGCCTCGGCTTCCTGGGCCGGCAGGCGGATGCCCCGCGAGGTGCCGCGGATCACGCGGATCACGCCCTTGCGTTCCAGGGCGCGCAGGTGCTCCTCGGCGGCGTTGGGCGACTTGAAGCCCAGGGCGCGGGAGATCTCCGCTCGGGTCGGCGGATAGCCCAGCTCGTTCATGGTCTTGACGATGAAGTCATAGACGTTCTGCTGGCGTGACGTGAGGGGGCGAGTCATGCGGCCTCCGGAGCGGATGGGATGCGATTATTGATCAAGTATACAGCATGGAATTCCATCCAGTAAAAGCCTTGCCCAAGGCGCTGTCGGGCGGCCGCGATGCGCGTCTCGGTGCGCCGAGGCAAAGCGTTTCAAACGTATGATGGTTGACCTCGGCGCGCCGGGCACTGCACTCTCATGGCACAAGAACAGTTTGAAACATGCGTTTCCTTACGCCCGAGCCCCCACAACTCCGGATCGATTCGATGGCCCAGCCCGATACCGTCACTCGCATTCTCGATACCGCCGAGGTGCTGTTCGCCGAGCGAGGCTTCGCCGAGACGTCGCTGCGCAACATCACCAGCAAGGCCAAGGTGAACCTGGCCGCGGTCAACTATCACTTCGGCTCCAAGAAGTCGCTGATCCAGGCGGTGTTCGCCCGCTATCTCGACCCCTTCACCGAACGCTTTCACCGCGCGCTGGACGACCTCGAGGCGCGCCACGCCCGCGACGGCAGCGAGATTCCGCTCGAAGAACTGCTGGAAACCATGGCCCGCACGGTGCTGGAAGTGCCGGCCGAACGCGACAGCCTGAAGGTGTTCATGCGCCTGCTGGGGCTGGCCTACAGCCAGGCCCAGGGGCATCTGCGCGGCTACATTCAATCGCAGTACGGCGAGGCCTTTACCCGCTTCACCGAGCTGGTACGCCGCGCCACCCCGGAGCTGCCCGACGCCGAGCGCTTCTGGCGGCTGCACTTCATCCTCGGCTCGGTGATCTTCACGCTCTCGGGGCTCGACGCCCTGCGCGACATCGCCGAGCACGACTACGGCGAGCGGGTCAGCGTTCATGAGCTGGTGCAGAAGATGCGGCCGGTGGTGGTGGCGGCGATGCAGGCGCCGTTGCCGGACTGAGGGAAAGTTTGGGTTCAGGCGCTTAATTGCCCTCTCTCCCAGCTTGGGGTCAGACCCTTAAGTGCCCTTAGGCGCGGAGCGCCTAAAGGCACTTAAGGGTCTGACCCCTGTGGCAAGGATCTGGCCCTGCGGCATCTCCTCACTCCTCACTCCTTACGCCTCGCCCCTGACCTTAAATCACACTCCCCAGCTCGAAGATCGGCAGATACATCGAGATCACCAGGCCGCCGACGAGCACGCCGAGCACCACGATGATGAAGGGTTCGAGCAGCGAGGTGAGGGCGTCGACCTTGTTGTCGACCTCTTCCTCGTAGTAGTCCGCCACGCGGTTGAGCATGGCGTCGAGGGCGCCGGCTTCCTCGCCGATGCCGACCATCTGCACCGCCAGCGCCGGGAACTGCTCGGTCAGGCGCATGGCGAAGTGCAGCTGCTGGCCGGTGGCGACGTCGTCGCGGATCTGCTCCACCGCGCGCTCGTAGACCTTGTTGCCCGAGGCGCCGGCGGCGGTCTCCAGCGCTTCCACCAGCGGCACGCCGGCGCCGAAGGTGGTGGCCAGGGTGCGCGAATAGCGCGCCACGCAGGACTTGTCGAGGATGTCGCCGATCACCGGGATGCGCAGCGACAGGGCGTGCATGCGGTAGGCGAAGGCTTCGGAGCGCTTGATGCCGGCGCGGATGAAGAAGATGGCGGCCACCACCGCGCCCAGCGCCCACAGCCAGTACTGCTGGGCCAGCTCGGAGAGGTGGATGGTCATGCGCGTCATCGCCGGCAGCTCGGCGCCGAAGCCGTGGAACAGGCTCTCGAACTGTGGCACCACCTTGATCAGCAGGATCGCCGTCACGCCGATGCCCACCGCGATCACCGCGGCGGGATACCACAGCGCCTTCTTCACCCGGCCCTTGAGCGACTCCACCTTCTCCTTGTAGGTGGCCACCCGCTCGAGCATGCGGTCCAGCGAGCCGGACTGCTCGCCGGCCTCCACCAGGTTGCAGAACAGCCGGTCGAAGTAGAGCGGATGGCGCTTTAGCGCCTCGGAGAAGCTGGCGCCGGCGGCGACCTCGTTCATCAGCTCCTGCACCAGGCCGCGCATGGCCGGCTTCTTCATGCTCTCGGCCACCACCTGGAAGGCCTGGAGGGCCGGCACGCCGGCGCGGATCATGGTCGCCATCTGGCGGGCGAACAGCATGATGTCGCGCGGCTTGACCTTGCCCATGCCGCCGCCGAGCCCGCTCTTGCGGCGGATGTTCTTGACGATGATGTTCTGGCCCGAGAGCTCTCTCTCGACCTCGACGCGGCTCTTGGCGATGATCTCGCCGCTGACCTTGCGGCCCTGCGGGCCCTTGCCGGACCACTGCCAGCGATAGAGCTTGAGTTTCTGGGCGTTGCGCATGGTGGCGGTAGCCATGGTGTGTTCCCCGCTGCGTTCGGTAAGGCGCCGGGAGTGAGGAGTGAGGTGCGGTGTGCCTCCTCACGCCTCTCTCCTTGCGCCTCACTCTTTTAATCTTTCGTCACCCGATTGACCTCGGCCAGGCTGGTCATGCCCTGCATGACCTTGAGCAGGCCGCTGCGGCGCAGGTCCGGGTGGCCTTCCTTGCGCGCCTGTTCGTCGAAGTCCATGGCGTTGCCGTTGGTCATGATCAGCTGACTCATGGCCTGGCTGATCGGCACCACCTCGTAGATGCCGACGCGGCCCTTGAAGCCCTGGGTGCAGTGCTGGCAGCCCACCGGCTCGTAGATGGTGGCGCCCTCGACCTCTTCCTCGCTGAAGCCCTGGGCCAGCAGCGCCTCGCGCGGAATGTCGGCCGGCTGCTTGCACTGCGGGCACAGCCGCCGGGCCAGGCGCTGGGCGATGATCAGGCTCACCGAGCTGGCGATATTGAACGGCGCCACGCCCATGTTGGCCAGGCGGGTGAGCGTTTCCGCCGCGGAGTTGGTGTGCACGGTGGAGAGTACCAGGTGGCCGGTCTGGGAGGCCTTGACGGCGATCTCGGCGGTCTCCAGGTCGCGGATCTCGCCGACCATCACCACGTCCGGGTCCTGGCGCAGGAAGGCGCGCAGGGCGCTGGCGAAGTCGAGCCCGATACGCGGCAGCACGTTGACCTGGTTGACCCCCGGCACCTTGATCTCCACCGGGTCCTCGGCGGTGCAGATGTTGCGCTCGATCTCGTTGAGGATGTTGATGCCGGTGTAGAGCGTCACCGTCTTGCCGCTGCCGGTGGGGCCCGTGACCAGGATCATGCCCTGGGGATGGTCCAGCACGCCCTCGTAGATGGCGCGCTGCTCCGGCGTGAAGCCGAGCTGCTCGATGCCGAGCTGCGCCGAGCTCGGGTCGAGGATACGCAGCACCAGCTTCTCGCCGTAGACGGTGGGCAGCGAGTTGACGCGGAAGTCGATCGAGCGGGTCGAGGAGATCTTGAGCTTGATGGCGCCGTCCTGGGGCAGACGGCGCTCGGAGATATCCAGCCGGGCCATCACCTTGAGGCGCGCGGCGATGCGGCTGCGCATGGCGAAGGGCGGATGGGCCACGTCGTGCAGGATGCCGTCGATGCGAAAGCGTACCCGATAGCTGGTCTCGTAGGGCTCGAAGTGGATGTCCGAGGCGCCGCGGCGGATGGCGTCGAGCAGGATCTTGTTGACGAACTTGACGATCGGCGCGTCGTCGCCGGCGTTGGCCACCGCCTGCTGCTCGTCGCTGGCGTCGACCACGCCCTCGTCGTACTGCAGCTCGCCTACGGCATCGTCGACGCTTTTCAGATCGTCGAGCATCGACCCTTCGCTGCGCGAGAGATAGGCCTCGAGCACTGGGCCGAGCTGGTCGACCGGGGCCAGCACGCCTTCCAGGGTGAGGCCGGTGGCGAACTGCAGCTCGTCGAGCTGGGCCAGGGAGCTGGGGTAGGGCACGCCCACCGTGAGGCGATGCCCGCGCTGGAGCAGCGGCAGCACGCCGAGCTTGCGCAGCAGCTGGCCGGGGTAGTCGGCGGCGTCCGGCAGGCTCTCCAGGCGCAGGGCGTCCAGATCGATGATCGGCAGGCCGTATTCCCAGGCCGCGCTGAGCGTGGCCTGGCGGGCCGGCACCAGCCCGGCGGTGATGACGTGCTCGAGCAGCGACGTCTCGGCCTCGCGGGCCTCCTGCTCGGCGCGCTGGGCCGCGGCCTCGGCCAACAGGCCGTCGGTCACCAGCCGGCGGGCCAGGCCACGCATGCCGTGGCGGCGGCCGGCGGCGGGCGCCGGCTCGTCGAGCGAGCGGCTGGCGGGCGGGCGTTCGGGGGCGGGAGGGCGATAGTCGTTCATGGAGCTCCTGGGGCCGGCCTGGCCCGAATGGCGAGGGCGACGGCGGGCCGGCGTCGTAAAGAGGGCTTAGTGGCGATTCTAGTCCCTTCGCCGGGGCAGCGGCCATAGGCGGTGAACGGCCTTTCAACCCTGGGCCTGACCTGGCGCATGGCGGGAACGCATGAGCAAAAGCCGATACGTTAGCCAGAGGATGCATGACGACCTTGCAGCTTTGCGGGTTGTAACTTAATGTAATCGACAGGGCGGCGGGGGCGTCGCCGTGCGCGAGGCCATCAGCGGCCCGCGCCAGACACGACAGGCAAGGGGTAAACGAGATGAAGACACAGGGCATGAAGAAGGGCATGCGGCGCGCTCAGGGCGGCTTTACCCTGATCGAGCTGTTGGTGGTGATCGCGATCATCGGTATCTTGGCGGCTATAGCTATTCCTCAGTATATGGACTATGTAGCAAGATCAAACGCGACTGCTGCTTATCAGGAAGCCTCGGGTTTCAAAACTGCTGTTGAGGCCGCCCAGATTGATGATGGGACTATCCCTGATGATGTCGAAGGCTATTCAGCTGGTGGTTCTTTGACAATTACTGCTGCCGCAGCAGATGGCTCAACAGGTGTTGAGATTGAGTCTGTTAAAGGCACTGGTGACAATGCGGCTACCTTGACTCTTACGCAAACAGATAGTTCAGGTTGGACTTGCGCATATACATCGAATTACGATGGCTTAGATAACTGCACTCACTCAGCTCCTTAACCACCCGTAGGAATTCAAAGAACAATCGGGGACAGACCCCAATTAAAGTAACGGAGACGGTCGGCTTATGCCGGCCGTTTTCTTTTGGGTTGCCTTTCTATCACTTTTTGGTTGGCGGTCGGGCCTGGTGCGATATAGCGCGGCGAATCGCACACCGCGAAGGTGAGGATAGAGGCGCAGATGACCCGGTGCCGGCTAATCTAGGCGTTGGACGCTGACGCGCCCGTCTCTTGCGTTTTGGGGCCCGATCCAAGGAGCCACCGCCGATGTTCCAGCACCTGCTCGTGATCTGCACCGGCAATATCTGCCGCAGCCCGGTGGCGGCGGCGATGCTGCGGGCGGCGCTGCCGGACCGGGATATCGCCTCCGCGGGGCTGGGGGCGCTGGTGGGCCAGGGCGTCGAGCCTACGGCCCGCGAACTGGCCGAGGCCGACGGCCTCGACGTCGGCGCGCACCGGGCACGGCAGGTCACGCCCGCGATGCTGAGCCGCGCCGAGCTGATCCTGGTGATGAGCGAGGGCCAGCGCCGCGCCGTCGGCGAGCTGGCCCCGGCCGCCCTGGGCAAGACCCTGCTGCTCGGCCGCTGGCTTGACGGGGGCTCGCTCGAGGGGCAGGGCATGGAGATTCCCGATCCCTATCGCCAGAGCCGCGACGCCTTCGAGCAGACGCATCGGCTGCTCAAAGCCGCCACCGCGGCCTGGGCGGACAGGCTCTAAGCCCTCATCCAAGTTTGGGGTCAGACCCCTAAGCCAATTGAGGGGTCTGACCCCACAGCTGACTAAGGGGTCTGACCCCTCAATTGGCCTAAGGGCTTGCCCCGGTGGGTCTGCCGGCGGATCTCGTCGATCAGGCCGTTGGGCAGATCGGTGTCGAACAGCTGGCGGTAGCGTTCGCAGCGCAGTTCGGGCCGTCGGGCGAGGTCGTCGTAGGCGGCGTGGGCAGTGATCAGCGGGTCGTGTCGGCCCAGGGCGTTGGCGGCGAAGCTGGACCAGCGGTACTCGCCCGGGCTTTCCACCATCCCGGCCCGCACGGGGTTGAGCTCGATATAGCGGTAGCAGGCGAAGAGGTAGCGAGGCTCGGCCACCAGGCAGGAACGGTAGCGCCCCTCGAACAGGCCGCCGGTGCGCTCGTGGCGGCGGTTGAAGTACTGCACGTAGCGCTGGCCGAGCCCCTTCATCATGGTGCTGATGCCATCGGGATCGCCGCGCGGCGTGGCCAGCAGGTGTACGTGATTGGTCATCAGCACATAGGCGTGGATCGCCACCTCGCAGATCTGGCGGGCCTCGTCGAGCATGGCAAGATAGTGCGTGGCATCGCGGCGATGGACGAAGCAGGCGCCGCGATTGTTGCCGCGCTGGATCACGTGCACGGGCGTTTCGGGCAGCAGCAGCCTGGTGGGGCGGGCCATGGCGCACCCTCCGATGCTATGGAGATGGCACACAGTATAGTGGCCTCAGCCCGCTTTGGGGTCAGACCCCTAAGCGGGCTGAGGGGTCTGACCCCAAGGGAAGATTAGTCCCAGGTCTTGTCGTACTCCTCCCAGTAGCGGCCGAGGTCGCGTTCCTCGGTGATGGGGTAGAGCGCGTAGCGGCGGTTGAGGCGGGCGCCGCCGTCGCGGGTGAGCGGCTGCCAGGCGATGGTGGCGCGGCTGCGGCTGGAGCGCACGAAGAAGGCGTCGAGCGGGACGGTGACGTAGAAGGCCTTGTCGAAGCTACCCTCGCCGTAGCTGTCGCCGGCGTCGGTGAAGGTGGTCCAGGCGCCGATGCGCACGCCGTTGTCGAATTCGCGGGAGAGGTCGACGGTGGCGCCGTAGTCGCCGGCCAGGTAACGGCCGACGCTCAGCTTGGCGAGGATGTCCTCGTAGCCGGTGTCGACGTAGGCGGTGGCGTGGCCGGTCCAGGTCTCGTAGTCGCGCAGGCCGAACTGCTGGTCGAAGTCGCGCTGACGCACCCAGTTGAGGTCCAGCCCCAGGGCCCAGCCGGCATCGAACGGCCGATACAGCACTTCGCCGCCGGCGCCGGCGTACATCATCTCCAGCAGGCCGCCGTAGCCCATGGCGTAGAGGTCGTCGCCGAGCTTGCCGGTGCGGGTGTACTGCAGGCTGCTGATGCCGAGGTCGGCCTCGGAGAGATAGTCGCCGATGTAGGTGCGCACCCGCGGCAGGTCGGAGTCGGCGATGTACTCGTACTTGTCGAGGTTGTCGGCCAGGGTGCCGGTCAGGCTGCCCGAGAACCAGCCGTTGCGATCGGTGGCGTATTCGCCCGAGGCGTAGGCGGAGAGGCGGTAGAGATAGCCGTCCGGGCCGCCGAAGTTCTGCTCGATGGAGGGGCCGACGCGCCAGGACGCGCGCTGGGCGTCGCCTTCGTAGAGCGACTCGCCCCTGGGGGCGTCCAGCCTGGCATGGGAATAGATGCCATAGCGGTAGGCGGTGTCGGCCGAGGCGCTCTGGACGGCGGCCTCGAAGGCGTCGCGATCGTGCACGTCCTCGCGCAGGGCCAGGCCGCGGCGCTGCCAGCGGTAGTGGAAGGTGTCGACGTCGTCGTCGGCCTTGGCGCTGAGGATACGGTTGGCGCGGCCCTCGCTCTGGCTGAGCGCGCGGTAGGTCGTGGGCTCGCCGGTCACGGTCAGGTCGTTGCCGTCGCGGCGGATCTCGTCGACGCGGATGCCGGCATTGCGGCGAAGCGACTGGGCGGTGCTGGCCCAGTCGGGATCGGCGGGAGCGTTCAGCGCCCGGGGCGGGGGATCGCGCTTGACCTGGGCCAGTCCCGCCAGGTTGGTAGAGAAGCTCAGCCCGACCATGGCCGTGTTGCCACGCTCCCAGCCGCCGCGCAGCTCGACGTTGTCGCCGAGTCGCAGGCGTGCGCCGAGGTTGAAGCGCGAGTCCTGAGGCTGGTCGTTGTCCTGGGGCTCGTGAGCGTAGTCGTTGCCCTCGTATTCGAGCTGCAGGATCAGCGGGTCCCAGGGCGTCTGGTACTCGACGCCGCCGAACATCGCCATGGGGCCGCGGAACAGCTGGCTCAGGGCGAACTCGCCGCCCTGGTCGCCGCCGGCGTTATCGGGCCGATCGTCGAAGCGCTGGTCGATCCAGCCCAGCGGCGAGTCGACGTCACTGGCGCTGCCCAGATAGCCCCAGCCCAGCCCCAGGCTGAAGTCGAGCGAGTTCCAGCGCTTGCTCGCGACCAGATACTCGGAGCCGAACTGGGTGGTGCCGCCGGCGTCTCGCAGCCCCAGGGCCAGCTCGGGCCCGTAGCGGCTTTCCTCTCGCAGGCGAAACTTGGCGTCGATGCCTTTATCGAGGTAGTCGCGATCGCCGGCGATCTCTTCGCCATAGCGCCGGTTTTCCACCGAGACGTAGCGAAAGCCGATCTCTATCCAGTCGAGCGGCTGGGCGAAGACGGTGAAGCGTCGGTAGGGCTCGGTACGGCTCCAGCTGGCGGCGAAGTTGCCGACGTCATTCATCCGCGCCGTTGGCGTCTGCATCAGGCCCACGCCGCCGAAATCACTCTGGCCGGTGCCCAGGTTGTGGGCCACGGCGGTGTGGGAGACAAGCAGCAGCGGGGTCAGACCCCAAAGCGAATTAAGGGGTCTGACCCCAAAGATCAGTTTGGCCATAGGGTGCAGTCGTCGCCGGGCAGTCGGCTCGCCAGGAAGGCGGCCAGTTCGCGATTGATGATGTGGGCTTCCTGGGAATGCTCGGGCAGCCGTACGGCGAGCCGGGCGCCGGGTGCCAGGGGGGCATCCTGGCGGTTCCAGGCGGTGATGCCGAGCGTGCGCGTGGCGCCGCGCGGGGTGATGACGCTGATCGTGTCCAGGCTGCCGGTCGCGGATGCCGGTAGGCGGTCGAGCAGGCTGCCGACGGTCATGCCCGGGCGCCAGTCGCGGCGCTGCACGCCGGCCAGGGTCCAGGTTTCCACCCAGCGCGGGGCGCGGCAGGTGCCGAGGGTCTCGATGTCGCGCATCGGCGGGTTCTGGCGCAGATGGCCGGCCAGCGTGAGCAGCCCCAGCGGCTCGGCGCTGCGGGCCGGCAGGGCGGGCATGTCGTGTAGACGGCGCGACCAACGGACCAGGGCATCAGGCAGTCGCTGCTGGCCGTCGGCCCTGAGTATCGGGCCGAGGCTGTCGATCTCAGCGATCAGGCGTGCGCGGCGGCTGGCCAGCTGGTTGGCATCGGCGTGGCGCAGGGCGAAGCTGTAGGTCCAGTCGAGGGCCGGCTGCTCGGCGGCCTGGCGCTGCTGCTGCCAGCCCAGCCAGGCATCGATCAGGGTCGCAGGCTCGGCGGGCTGAGCCGTGTCGTGGGGCTGAGCCAGGGCAGCCGGGTTCGACGCCAGCGACGCGGCGAGCAGAGCGCTCCCCAGCAAGAGAGACCTGAAGGACCGCCAACGAGGCGGCAGGAGGATGAGAAAACGCGCGCAAGAAGCAGTGGTCATAGGGCGGTTCATATCGGGCTTACCACCAGTGGCGAGCGACGCGCCACGAGACGTCGGGGCCGTCCGGCCAGGGGGTCTCGGCGCTGGCCCACAGGCGGTGCGTGGCGGGATCGCGCCAGTAGGTCGCGGTGGTGATGTCGCCACTCGCCCAGTGCCACTCGAGGTGGCAGGCCTCGAGGGCGCGCTTGCCCAGCGGCAGTTCGGTGATCCGGGCAGGGGCGCAGTGCGGCGTGCCCTCTGCCTGGAAGCGCTGTATGTCGCCGTCAGCGTTCTGCACCTGGCGCGTGACGGTCACCGGCGAGGGCGACGCCTGACGCCAGGGCGGCGCGGGACGGTATCGGGTACCAAGCAGCTGAGTGTCCAGCCCCTGGAAGGCCTGCAGGCCGCCCTGTTCGAGTTCCAGCACCACGCCGTTGCGGCCGGGCCAGTAAGTGATATCGCCGGCCTGGGCGCCCATCACCCATAGTCCCTGGATGTCGCCGAGGCGAGCATCGAGGGAGGCATAGGGCACCGCTGCGGCCTGGGCGCCGGTATCGCCGCCGAAGAGGATGGCGTCCAGCGAGGCGCCAAGGGGCGTGCTGCCGGAACTGGCGCAGCCGCTCAGCAGGGCGAGTGCGGCACCCAGTGCCACACAAGACGAGGCCGCCCGCAGGCGGCCTCGTGATCGGCCATATACCGCTCGAGGGATCATGGCGCTTAGCGAGTACCGGTGGTGCCGGTGGTACCCGTGGTACCGCTGCTGTCGCCGTCGCCACCGCTTGATGCCGCGGCCACGCCGGCGCCCACGGCCACGGTGCCGGCCACGGCCAGCCCGGTGAGGGCGGCGGTGGAGAGGCCAGTTGCGGCGGCCAGGCCGCCAGCGGCAGCACCGCCGGCTGCAGCGCCAGCGCCGGCTGCACCAGCGCCTGCGCCCGCGCCACCACCGGCTCCAGCTGCACCGCCTGCGCCGGCACCCGCATTGGCACCCGTCGTGCCCGCACCTGCACCGGCGCTACCGCCGCCGCCTGCGCCTGCACCGCCTTCGGTCTGGGCCATGGCCAGCGGGGAGGCCGCCATGCCTGCGATGGCGAGATAAGCCAGTCCTTTCTTGAGCATCTTGAATCTCCCTTGCGTCTGTGATCGTCGTGTTTCTTACGCGATATGCTAATGCTTTTGGCTGACGGTGAATAGACGGATAGACGCGTAACAAGCATCTCTCTGTGGCGTTATTCGATCGAAGGCTGATGTCGTGGTGATGACACTATGCCGATTTGCATGAATTGTAGGCGATCTCTTACACGGAGATGAGTGATCTCATACATGAATGCTCCCGTCTGGGCTAAGGCTGGTGAAGTCATCGAGAGGTCATGTATGATCCGCAAGCTTTTCATTCTTAATGACCAAAATCGAAATTTTGGCACGTTGCCAATTGCTGGCAGGCCTCGGGGATGCGCCATGACACCTCGGGGCGGTAGCGTGCCCTGATGACAACACTAGTACTCAATACAGGCAGTCCGCATGCGTCATTCAACGCCTCTCAAACTCCTGGTGAGCCTGCTCAGCGTGGCCTGGCTCTCCGGTTGCGCCTTCGCCCCGGGTAGCGATTTCGATGCCGACGTCGAGAGCGCGCCGGTCGACGATCTCGTCGATGTGGAACCGATCACCCTGGGCTTGATCGCCAGCCAGGAGGGGGGTCCGGATGACCAGACGCTGAAGCAGGTGAGCGAGGCCCAGCGCGCCGCCCTGGACGCCTACGACTACCGCATCGGCAAAGGCGATGTGCTCAGCATCATCGTCTATGACCACCCCGAGCTGACTATCCCCGCCGGCAGCGAGCGCAGCGCGGCCGAGTCCGGCAATACCGTGCAGCCGGACGGCACCATCTATTACCCCTACATCGGATCGGTGGAGGTGGAAGGGCAGACGGTCTCCGAGGTTCGCCGTACCATCTCCCGCCGGCTGGCGGAATTCATTGCCGCGCCCCAGGTGGAAGTGCGCATCGCCGACTACGCCTCCCAGGACGTGCTGGTGACCGGCGAGGTGAGCGAACCCGGGCGGCTGCCGATCACTAACGTGCCGATGACGGTGCTGGATGCGATCAGCATGAGCGGCGGCCTCGCCCCCCAGGCCAACTGGCACCAGGTGCAGCTGACCCGCGACGGAGAGACGCGCACCCTCGACGTCTATGACATGCTCCATCGGGGCGAGCTGGCCAACGATATCCTGCTTCAGGACAACGACATCCTGAACGTGCCGGACCTCGGCGCGCAGCAGGTGTTCGTGATGGGCGAGGTCGGCGAGCCCCAGGCGCTGCCGATGGGACGCTCGCCGATCACCCTGACCGAGGCGCTGAGCCGTGCCGGCAGCTTCAACGAGGCCCAGGCCGACGCCAGTGGCATCTTCGTGTTCCGCCGCAACACCCAGCGCCAGGACAAGCTGGCCACCGTCTATCAGCTGGACGCCCACAACGCGGCGGCCATGGTGCTCGGCACCCGGTTCCGCCTCGAGCCCTCTGACGTGGTCTACGTGACGACCACCTCGCTGGGCCGCTGGAACCGCACCATCAACCAGCTGCTGCCGACGGTCACCGCGCTTTATCAGGTCACGCGTACCGCGCGTGATGCCAACGACCTGCGGGATGACTTCTGATGTTTCATCACCTGCTCGTCGTCTGCACCGGCAACATCTGCCGCAGCCCCGTGGGGGAGGCCATGCTCAAGGCTTCCCTGCCGGATAAGAATGTAGAATCCGCCGGGCTCGGCGCCCTGGTGGGCCAGGGCGTGGAGCCTACGGCCCGAGAGCTCGCCGAAGCCGAAGGCCTGGACGTCGCCGAACACAAGGCGCGTCAGATCAGCCAGGACATGCTGCAGCGCGCCGATCTCATCCTGGTGATGAGCGAAGGGCAGCGCCGTGCCATCGGCGAGATGGCGCCCGCGGCCCTGGGTAAGACGATGCTGATCGGTCGCTGGCTCGACGGCGGCAAGGGCGTCGAGATTCCCGATCCTTACCGCAAGAGCCGTGAAGCCTTCGAACACGTGCATCGGATGTTGAAGGAGGCGACGGATTCGTGGGTGGCGAGGGTCTGAGCTACAAGCGCCAAGCGGCCAAGCGGCCAGGCGCCGAGCGGCCAAGCAGCCAAGCAGCCGAGCAGCCGAGCAGCCGAGCAGCCGAGCAGCCGAGCACGAGTGGCCAAGTGACGAGTGGTCCAGCGGATGAGAGCGTTAGCGCCGCATCTTGGCCATCAGGCCGTAGAGCATTCTGGAAATATCTCGTGTTTCCTCGGCCCATTGCTGACCAAGAGATCTGTCTATATAACCGATCTGGATACCGATATAGATTTGTGCTCTGAGTTCAGCACATGATCCCTTGGCGTAGCTCAGAAACTTGACGCGATCACGGTCACTGTCTCTTTCATAGCCTTCGGCGATGTTGCTGACAATAGATAGGGCGGATCTTGTGATTTGATCCTTGAATCCGAAGTCACGCGATTTATCAAACTGTTGATAAACTTCCACGCAAAGCTTGGCAGATCGCTTCCAGACCAATAAATCCTCAAATTTCATTTTTGCCAATCCGATGGCGCCATCGAGCCTTCAAGATAGCACTTGCTAGCTTGGCGGCTTGGCGCTTGTAGCTTGGCGCGCGATGTAAAGTACCCAATATGACTGACTCCCACCTGAGCTCTTCGCAAGCCCGATCGTCCGCTTCCGTGGCCGACGACGAAATCGACCTGGGTCGCCTGTTCGGCCTGCTGCTTGACCACAAGTGGTGGATCATCGGCATCACGGCGGCGTTTGCCGTGGTGGGCGTGGCCTATGCGCTGCTGGCGACGCCGGTGTATCGCGCCGATGCGCTGGTGCAGGTGGAGAAGAAGGCCGGCATGAGCAACCCACTGGAGGACGTGAAGTCGATCCTCGGCGAGGAGCCGTCGGCGGACACCGAAGTAGGCATCCTGCGCTCGCGGATGGTGCTGGGGCGTGCGGTGGATCAGCAGCAGCTGACGCTGCAGGTGACCCCGGAGCGCTTCCCGGTGGTGGGCGATTTCCTGGTGCGCCACGGCATGGAGCGCCCGGGGTTCGCCGATGCCAGCGTGTGGGCCGGCGAGCAGATCAACGTCGGCCAGTTCCAGGTCTCGCCGGCGTTCATCGATGAGCCGTTCGAGCTGACCGTGCTCGGCGAGGACCGTTACCGGCTGAGCCTGGACGGCAAGGCCCTCGGCGAGGGGCAGGCCGGCACCGACGAGTCGTTTCTGGACGGCAGCGTGCAGCTGCGCGTCGCCGAGCTGCAGGCCGGGGAGGGCGCGACCTTCACCCTGCAGAAGTCCTCGCGACTGGCGGTGATCAACGAGCTGCGCTCGCGCTTCGGCGTCAGCCAGCAGGGCAAGGACAGCGGCCTGCTGGACCTGTCGCTGAGCGATACCGACCCGCAGCGCGCGGCCCGTGTGCTGGATGCGATCAGCGAGGTCTATCTGACCCAGAACGTGCAGCGCCAGGCCGCCGAGGCCGAGAAGAGCCTCGAATTCCTCGAGCAGCAGACGCCCAAGGTGCGCGAGCAGCTGCGCAGCGCGGAAGACCAGCTCAACCAGTACCGCACCCAGCGCGACAGCGTCGACCTTTCCATGGAGACCCAGTCGCTGCTCGACCGCATCGTGGATATCGAGAAGCAGCTCAACGAGCTGTCGTTCAAGGAAGCGGAGATCTCGCGGCGCTTCACCAAGAGCCATCCGACCTACCAGGCGCTGCTCGAGAAGAAGCAGCAGCTGCAGGACGAGCGCGACAACCTCGAGGACAAGGTCGATACCCTGCCCGAGACGCAGCAGCAGGTGCTGCGCATGAGCCGCGACGTGAAGGTCAACCAGGAGGTCTACGTCCAGCTGCTCAACAAGGTGCAGGAGATGAAGATCGCCCGGGCCAGCACCGTCGGCAACGTGCGCATTCTGGACGAGGCCGCGGTACAGCCCAAGCCGGTCGAGCCCAAGAAGCCGCTGATCGTGGTGCTGGCCACCCTGCTGGGTGGCATGCTCTCGGTGGGCCTGGTGCTGGTGCGCGGGCTGTTGCGCCGCGGCGTGGAGTCACCCGAACAGATCGAGGATGCCGGCATCCCGGTCTACGCCACGGTGCCGCTCTCCGACGAGCAGAGCAAGCTGGTCAAGCGCATCAAGCGCCGCAACGACAAGGGCGGCCAGGACATCAGCACCGGCATCCTGGCCGAGCGGGCCCCGGCGGACACCGCCATCGAAGCGATTCGCGGCCTGCGCACTAGCCTGCACTTCGCGATGCTGGAAGCCGGCAACAACCTGCTGGCGATCACCGGCCCGAGCCCGGGCATCGGCAAGAGCTTCGTCTCCATCAACCTCGCCGCCGTGTGTGCCCAGGCCGGGCAGAAGGTGCTGGTGGTCGACGCCGACATGCGCAAGGGGCACGTGCACCACGCCTTCGGCGGCCGCAGCGAAGGCGGCCTGTCCGAACTGCTCTCCGGCAAGGCCGCGCTGGCCGACGTGACCCGCAGCGGCCACATCGACGGGCTGGACTACATCTCCCGCGGCAGCGCCCCGCCCAACCCTTCCGAGCTGCTGATGCAGGAACGCTTCAGCCAGTTCCTGGCCGATATCCGCGAGCGCTACGACCTGATCGTCATCGACACCCCGCCGATCCTCGCCGTGACCGACGCCGCGGTGATCGGCAAGCAGTGCGGCACCACTCTGATGGTCACGCGTTTCCAGATGAATCCGGTGAAGGAATTGGAAATCGCCAAGCGACGCCTCGAAACCACTGGCGTCCCGGTCAAGGGCGCCATCCTCAACGCCATGGAACGCAAGGCCGCCACCAGCTACGGCTACGGCTACTACAACTACGCCTACAAATAAGCCCGTTCGTGATACCAGCCACAAAGCCACAGGGTCAGACCCCGGCGGAGCCTGACAGCCATACAGCGGCCCGCCAGCCCGGCAAGCCACCGCTCCGGGGTCTGACCCGTCAAGACGCACCACCGAAACAACACCAAGGCGAGGCCAGCATCAAAGCCACAGGGTCAGACCCCGGCGGAGCCTGAAAGCCATACAACGGCCCACCCGCCCGGCACGCCACTGCTCCGGGGTCTGACCCGTCAAGACGCGCCACCTAAGCACGCACCGAGGCCAGCATCAAAGCCACAGGGTCAGACCCCGGCGGGGCCTGACAGCCATACAACGGCCCGCCAGCCCGGCACGCCACGGCTCCGGGGGCTGACCCGTCAAGACGAGCCACCGAAGCAAGCCCAAGGCGAGGCCAGCAACAAAGCCACAGGGTCAGACCCCGGTGGAGCCTGACAGCCACACAACGGCCCGCCAGCCTGGCAACGCCACCGCTCCGGGGTCTGACCCGTCAAGACGCACCACCGAGGCACGCACCGAGGCCAGCAACAAAGCCACGGGGTCAGACCCCGGCCGAGTCTCAAAGTCATACAACGGCCCACCAGCCCGGCACGCCACCGGCCCGGGGTCAGACCCGTCAAGACGCACCAGCGAAGCTCGCATCAAGGCCAGCAAGCAAACACAGAGCCTGCCCGACACCAGACGAACCACCAACCAAGCACCAAAAAACGCAACGCCACAGGCCCAAGTGCCGGCTGCCCTTTAGGGAAGGGCAAAACGCCAGCACTTACCAACAGCCTGCATATAACAAGAACATAGGGACCGTGAACAACACGTTTTATGAGCTCATGATGAGCAAGGGATACGTATGGAAACCATCAATCCACCGCTGGAACGCCAACGACGGCATTCCCGGTTCTTCGAACGCCTGCTTTTCAGCTACAAACTCCAACTGCTCCTCGGCCTCTGCGTTGCCGTCCTCCTTCCTGCCCTCTGGCACTGGGGATGGGGCTTCTGGCAGCAGGCTCCCGCCGCTCTCTGGGCAGCGCTGACCGGCACCGTTATTGCCTATGCCGTATCGATCAATGCGGTACAGCGCCTTGCCCGCCTTCCCGGTACCAAAGCCTCCCTACTGATCATTCCCAGCATCAGTATCTGCTACGGCCTGCTGATCCTGGTACTGGTGGCTCTTGGCATCGAATATTCCGTTCTGCACGTTTTCATCAGCTATCTGGTCGCGCTGGTGTACTGCGGTGGCGGCTATCTCATTGGCTCCCGCTACCGCATTCCCAAGCTGGCCGTGGTGCCGTTTGGCAAGGCACCGGAGCTTTGTCATAACCACGGTGTGGACTGGCGAGTGCTTGACGCGCCTGATCTCGATCAGACCCGCATCGATGGTGTCGTCGCCGACCTGCGCGGTGACATGCCCGAGGAATGGGAACGCTTCCTCGCTGATTGCACCATCCACCGTATTCCCGTCTATCACGCTACGAGTGCCTTCGAGATGCTGAGCGGCCGCGTGCAGCTGGGCCACCTCTACGAGAACCGCTACGGTAGCCTGCAGCCCGATGAAGGCTACGAAGTCATCAAGCGCGGGCTCGACTTCCTGGCAGCCCTGGTGCTGATGCCCATCCTGTTGCCGATTATGTCTATCACGGCCGTGGCGATCCGAATGGACAGCCCTGGCCCTGCCATCTTCAAGCAGCAGCGCATGGGTTTCCATTGCCGGCCCTTTACCGTCTACAAGTTCCGCAGCATGTATACGGACCAGAAGGGCGCGGGCTTTACGGTAGAAGGAGAGGACCCTCGCATCACTCGCGTCGGCAATGTCATTCGCAAGTACCGCATCGACGAGCTGCCCCAGCTGTTCAACGTGCTCAAGGGCGATATGAGCCTGATTGGTCCGCGTCCCGAATCCATGAATCTGGCAGACTGGTATGAGAAAGACGTGCCGTTCTTCCACTATCGCCACGTCGTTCGCCCTGGCATTTCTGGCTGGGCCCAAGTGGAGCAAGGCTATGCCGCCGAAGTGGAAGGCATGATCCGTAAGCTCGAGTATGACTTCTATTATATTAAGAACTTCTCGTTCTGGCTTGATGTTTTGATTGCATTCCGCACGCTCAAAACGTTGGTTACTGGGTCTGGTTCTCGATAGCATCTCTTTAAAGTTTTTATTTTCCTTTCTCAAGGTGAAGGTTTGAAAAATAAAGAGAAAAGCGTTTTTAGGAATATGCTTGTCTTAGCATTTGGTTCTGGAGCGGCAAAGTTAATAGGCCTTGCTGCTATCCCAGTGTTAACTAGGCTATATAGCCCTGAAGACTTTGGTGTTTTATCAATATTTACAGCCGTTGTGACAATGGCTGCACCATTGATGACACTGCGTTATGCTGTTGCCGTACCTCTTCCCAAAAGTGAAAAACTTGCTTTCGATATTTTTCTCCTGGCATGTTTTTTACTTTTTTTACTTTCAGTGCCTTTGGGGGTTTTTCTTTGGTTTTTTTCTAGTTCGCTTTTCGAAATTTTAAATATCTCTGAGCTTAGTAAGTATTGGTGGTTGGCGTTCTTAGGTATACTTTTCGCGAGTTCATATGAGCTGTTAACTTTCTGGAGCACGCGCAAAAAAAAATTTTCATTAATAGCACAAAGCCAAATGTTGCAAATGGCTGCTGGCACTGCTGTTAAAGTTGTTTTCGGGTTTTTATATCCAACTCCAATGAGCCTAATGTCGGGCCATGTTTTTCAACTTGCAGGAGGCTCCCCGCTGCTTGCAAAGAGTTTTTTTTCCGATCTCAAGGAAAGCTATAGCTCATTCTCAAAAAAAAGGATGAAGTTTCTTTTTTTGTATTATAAGGAATATCCCTTTTTTAGACTTCCGGCGCAGTTTTTGTTTGTGTTTTCATCTCAGTCACCTTTACTCTTTTTTTCGATGCTTTACGGGAGTTTTGAAACTGGCCAGTTTGGTTTGGCAATGTTGGCTGTCGGTTTACCAATCACCTTGCTTGGGAAAACAGCTGGTCAAGCATATTATGGTGAAATTGCTAGAGTTGGCCGTGAAAACCCAAAAAAAATCTATGAGATTACAAAATCTGTCGCGGTAAAATCTACATTGTTCGGGGTTGTCCCTTCATTGTTGTTGTATTTTTTTAGTGGAAAAGCTTTTACAGTTTTTTTTGGAGAAGAATGGTCTACTGCTGGGGAGTACTGCTCCTTGCTAGCTATTTTCTTAGTTCCGCAGTTTGTCTCAACATCTTTGGTAAATATATTCAGTGTTTTTAATCTCCAGAAATTGAATCTTGCTTTAAACTTGCTTCGTGCCTTAATGGTTGCGCTTGTGTTTTCTTCGGCCTATTTCTTTAGTTTTGATCCGATAAGGCTGATTCTTTTGTTCTCTTTCCTGCTAGTATTTTACTATTCGTTTTTCATGACTGTTATATTTTTTGTAGCAAAGAAGCGACTTTCTGATCCCTTGGAATGATTTATGAAATTGTTGTCGAAAAAAATAATTGGGATATGCTTTTATCCCGTTGTGAAAATAAAGCCTTTGTGGCGAAAAGCTGAAGGCTTGGCCTATATTAGACGTGTTAAAAATAAAGGTGAGCGTTGCGTTTTTGAAGGTGGTGGAGATATTATTGACCCAGAAAAACTAATTCTTGGATGCCATGTTTATATTGGCAGAGGTTTTTTCATAAGAGCTACTGGCGGCGTCTTTGTTGGAGATTATACCCATATTTCAAGAAACGTAACAATACATACAGTTAACCACAATAAAAACGGGAAATTGTTGCCATATGATAGGCAAGATATTGTAAAACCTATAAATATTGGCAGTTATGTCTGGGTTGGAATGAATTCGAACATTCTGCAAGGTGTGACAATTGGTGATGGGGCGATAATTGGAATGGGGGCAACTGTCACAAAGGATGTTGGTCCTGGAGAAATCGTGGTTGGTGCTTCTCAAAGAGTTGTTGGGTCGAGAGATGATCGTCACACTATAGAACTTGTTAGAAATGGTAGTTATTTGAAGTTATAAACTTTCTGTCTGCGCTTAATGACTTGATTATTATATTTAAACCTTAGCCATAAGATTGAATATGTCCAACCGGAAAGAAAAAATCATATTGCATGGTGCATTCCAGAATGAAAATTTTGGAGACACATTGCTTCTATCTATCTTTTCTAAGAAAGTGAAAGAGCTAGACGCTGGCTTGCAAATTCTTGGCTCTAATGTTAGTAGCCATGCTGCTTCCTTTTGCGGTATTGAAAAAGCAAGCTTTTTTGATAAAGTTAATCCAAGAAATCCATTCATATACTGTGGCGGCGGCTACTTCGGAGAGCGCAAGCATAAGAAAAATAAGTGGGGTGTTAATTTACTATTGCGTCACCTTTGGGTCGGGGTTTTATCAGCCGCTTTAAAGAGAAAATACGCAATTTTGGCCACTGGTTTTGGGTCGTTATCACTGCTTTGGTATAGATTGCCAGCTATTTATGTAGTAAATAAAGCTTCACGTGTTTGTTTTAGAGATGCTGAGTCAGTTGATTTTTATAACGATTATAGTGGGATGAGAGAGGTAGATCTTGTTGCTGATGCAGTTCTTTCTCTAGAAAAGTCCGAACTATATGATGCAGTGGGAGTTGAGAGGTCTGATCTAAAGGAGTTTTCAGGTGATAATCAAAGAAGGTTAGTTATCCACCTCCCCGGCACTGCGAACGACCAGTTTCAAAGAAAGATGATAGCTTCATCTGCCAATAAAGTTTTGCAAAAGTTCCCTGCTTTGAAAGTGGTAGCTATTTCGGATAACTCTTTCAATAAAGAGCAGGATTTTTTCTCTTGGCTAAATGTCAAAGATGTTGAATGCAAACCATTCACCGGCCCAAAGAGATTGTTGGAAGAGATAGACGAGTCGGACTATGTTATAACAACTAAGCTGCATGTCGGTATATGTGCGGCTGTACTTGAAAAGAGAGTTTTGTCGTTTGCGTCTCATCCTAAAACGAAACGGTTTTACGATCAGATTGGAAGAAGGGAGTTACACAGAGAGATACACTCTGTTAATAGTCTTCAACTGGAACGCTCTCTTGAAATGTTTTTGAGTGATGATGTCCTCCCTGCTAAGATCCCGTCCAAAGTGAAGTCTATGGCAAGTGAAACATGGGAAGTCCTAGAAGAATTTATTGATAACAGTAAAGCATGAGAGGTGGCTATTTTTTTCTTCTTAGCTGAGGGGAGGGGGGCAATGCTGGGAATAAAAGATCAGTTTATTTGCACAGTATTGTTTTTTTCGGTTCTTGCGGCAACTTTTGTTAGTGACTTCGTTGTTTTAGAAAGTATCCCAGCTTTCTACCTGTGTTGGTTTTTTATCATAGCTCTTCGATTTATTTTTAAAATACAGTATAAAAAGAGTGAGTTTTATTCCCAGGCATCCTTGGTATGCTTGTTGTCTCCGCTTTTTTTTAATGAAGCTTTTTCCGGAGCGTTTTATGCAAATGCATTTGCCTTTACGGTGCTGTATGTAAATGTGATTTACGTTCTTCCATGTTTTTTCAAAAGGCCTGGTTTCTTTTATTTTTTGTGCTTGTTTGTGCTTTTTTTGTTGTCTATTTTTTCGCTTTATTCGATTTTATTTGAGAACGGTCGGGCTCATATTTTGTTCGGTCCGAATGTTCTTTATAGGATTTATGTTTTCATTTTTGCGCTTTCAACTTTGTCGATATTTTTAAATAAAGGCGATTCAGGAGTGGCTCTAAGCGGGCAGTTTTGGCTGCTTTTTGTTCTTTTTTCATTGTGTATTACTGCTACAGGTTCACGTGGTGCTCTGTTGTCCGCTTTTTTATCATTACTCTACTTGGTGATAAACAAGAAGGAGTTTTTCGGGAAGCGGTTTGCTTTTTTGAAGAGCTTTGTTTTTTATATGCTGGTCTCTAGCCTTCTCGCTTATGTTTTTTATTCTTACTATGACGTTATATGGAGATTGATTTACTTTAATTTAGATAACAATAGTGAAGCTGCCAGGGTGAGTTTTTACAAAACATCCATCGATTATTTTTTTTCAGGACAAGGTCTATCTCTTTTCTTGGGGAGGGGGAGTTTAGAATATATCGCTAACTTTGGTTATTATCCTCATAGTTTTTTTGTTGAGGCGCTTGCTTATGGCGGGTTGCTGTTTTCTTTCTTAGCGTTATTTTCTTATCTTTCTTATGGGTTGTTCTGCTTGAAAAGTATCATGAGGTGTTGGGTCGTTTTCCCTTACCTAGGAATTTTCTTTGGTGCTCTAGTTTCAGGAGATCTTTTGTATAATTATCCCGTTTTTTCGCTTTCGGCCTCATTGTTGTTTTCCTGTTTTGTTGTAAAGGATGGTTATTTTTCTTTTGACCGAGGTGGCTGTGTTTAAAATAGCGCATGTTGGTGATTTTTATAGTAACCGAGTGACAGGGCCTCGTAATTCTGTTACCTGTTTGTCTAGGTCTTTGAATTTAATCAATGGCGTTGTCTCAGATGTTTTTAGCCTTTCTGAAGATTGCGAGTTTGTCTTCAATGAGCAGAAAGTTTCTTCCGCCTGTTTAAGAAAAATCATTCAGTATGATGCCGTGGTTTTTTCGTCTTTTTATAGCACAAAATCCGTGTCTATGGGGCGGAGTTTAGTAAAAGCAGGTGTTCCATACTTTATTTCGCCTAGAAGTTCTTTTATGAAGGAAGGTCTAAGAAAGTCTTATTTCAAAAAAAAGGCTTTCAATCTTCTTAAAGGACGGCGATTTGTTCAGCAGGCATCCGGTTTGCACTTTTTAACTCGTGAAGAATATGAAAACTCTTCTCGGTTTTTTCGGAAAGGGGTGCCTTTTTTTTGTCCTAATGGGGTTTATAGCAAAAGTAGTGATGGCTTTTTGCCTAAGCCGGTTTTAAAAGAAGCCATGGTCAATGGTGGCGAAATTGTACTTGGCTTTTTAGGTCGATATGATACTCACCATAAAGGTTTGGATATTCTTCTGAAGGCTTTGTTTGAATGCTCTAGTTTTATGAGAGATAAGAAGTGTAGAATTGTTTTGTATGGCCCCGATTATCGTAATGGAAAAGAAAAGATTAAAAAGTTAATATCTGGTCTTGGCATTGGTGATTTGGTTGAAGTTAATGGTCCTTTATTTGGGGCCGAAAAGGATGAGTTCTATCGAAGGTGTGATTTTTTTCTTCACACCTCCCGTTATGAAGGTCAGCCTCAGGCCGTAATGGATGCTATGGCTTTAGGGGTTCCCGTGTTGGTATCCAAAGGTACAAATTTAGTTTCATACATAAATGAGTATGACGCTGGGTTTGACATTGGAAAAGAAGCTAGTGAAGTTTCTGAAGGTATAATTAGAGCGGTCAGTCTTGACGGAGAGTCTTATAAGAAGAAGTCTGAGAATTCTTTTCTATGTGCTAGCCAAAATTTTTGCTGGGACGAGGCAGCCAAGGTTTTCTATCAAAACATGAGAGATCTGAGTGGCAAGTGACATAATCGTTATGTTTTTTTGAATTTTTGGAGGGGTTATGCCAGAGGTCAGTATCGTAATGCCCATTCATAATTCTGAGGATTACGTTGGGCGAGCAATTGACTCTGTTTTTGATCAGACCTTTTTAGACTGGGAGTTGCTTGTAGTTGACGATGCTTCATCTGATGCATCTCTATCCCTAGTGAAAGAAAAAATTGGGGAAGATGCCAGGGTAAGAGTGCATGCCTTTGAGGAAAATAAAGGCGCAGCTGTTGCCAGGAATCATGCTATTAGCAAAGCAAAAGGTCGATATATTGCCTTCCTGGATTCAGATGACTTATGGCTTCCTGGAAAGTTGAAAACACAGCTTGATTTCATGAAAAAAAATAATGCTTCATTTGTTTTTTCTTCATATAGGAGAGTGGACGAACTTGGTGACGAGATTGGTGTAGTTAAAGCCCCGGAGAAAGCTGCTTATAATGATATATTGAAATCATGTTCCATTGGGTGTTTGACTGTGGTTTATGATACAAGTGTGCTTGGCAAAGTCGAGATGCCTTTAATACGCAAGCGACAAGATTTGGCTCTTTGGTTGCGCCTTTTGAAGGTTACTCAGTATGCTTATGGAGTTCCGCATGTCTTGGCTGAGTATACTGTGCGAAAAGGTTCTATTTCTTCAGATAAAAAAGTTGCTGCTTGTTATCAGTGGAAGGTTTATCGAGAGATTGAAGGGCTTAATCTGTTTAAAAGCGTATATTTCTTTTTGAATTATGCTGCGCAAGGTGTCTTTCGGAGAATGATGTTCTTCAGAAGGTAGCTTGTTGCTCAATATTGAGATTTCCTCATGATTATCCTAGTTACTGGTGTGGCCGGATTTATAGGCCATGCTGTGGCCAAAAATCTCTCAGCTCAAGGCCTCCAAATCGTCGGCATCGATAACCTTAACGATTATTACGATGTGTCTCTCAAGCAGGCCCGTTTGGACGATCTTGCTGATTGCGACGATATCACCTTTGTCGAACTCGACCTGGCTGATCGAAAGGGCATGGCAGCCCTGTTTGCCGAATACGACTTCGACCGGGTGATACATCTGGCGGCTCAAGCCGGGGTTCGCTACTCGCTTGAGAACCCTCACGCCTATGCCGACTCGAATTTGATTGGGCATCTCAACGTGCTGGAGGGGTGTCGCCATCACGGCGTCGAGCATCTCGTGTATGCGTCGTCCAGCTCTGTCTATGGCATGAACGACAAGGTACCCTTCGCTACCTCGGATAACGTGGATCACCCCGTCAGTCTCTATGCGGCCACCAAGAAGGCCAATGAGCTGATGGCGCATACCTATTCGCACCTTTACGACATCCCCACGACCGGCTTGCGGTTCTTCACCGTCTATGGCCCTTGGGGGCGTCCGGACATGGCGATGTTCAAGTTCACCAAGGCGATTCTGGAAGGGCGGCCGATCGACGTCTTCAACCACGGTGACATGTCACGCGACTTCACCTACATCGACGATATCGTCGAAGGCGTGGTACGTATCCTGGATTTTGTGCCCGGTCGTGATGACGCTGGTACGTCTCATGAGGCGCCAGACACCAGCGGTGCGCCTTATGCCCTTTACAACATCGGGCACGGGAGCCCGGTGAGCCTGATGGACTTCGTGCATGCCGTAGAAGCCGCGACGGGCAAGACGGCCGAATACAATTTCATGCCGATGCAGCCCGGAGACGTGCCGCGTACCTTCGCTGATACTCAGGCTTTGTTCGAGGCTACCAGCTATCGCCCTCAGGTCGGCGTGGAAGAGGGCGCGCGCCGATTTGTCGATTGGTACCGCTCATACTATCAAATCTGATTTCAGCCCTATTTGATCTATATATTTCAAAGTGCTTATGCCATCTTTGGCAATAGAAGGCTGAGTAGAAGAACGGTCAGCAGTAGCGCGCAAGGGAGTCAAAGGAATGAAAATCACCATCTTCGGTACGGGCTACGTTGGCCTGGTCACCGGCACCTGCCTGGCCGATGTGGGTCACGAGGTGATGTGCATGGACGTGGACGAGGGCAAGATCGCCCGGCTGCGCGATGGCGAGATCCCCATTTACGAGCCGGGGCTCGAGTCGATGGTGCGGCATAACGTCGAGGCGGGGCGCCTGCAGTTCACGACCGATGCCAAGGCGGCCGTGGCCTTCGGTACCCTTCAGTTCATCGCCGTGGGCACGCCGCCGGACGAAGACGGCAGTGCCGATCTGACGTATGTGCTGGCGGTGGCCAATACCATCGGCGAACACATGGACGCGTATAAGGTGGTCGTCGACAAATCCACGGTGCCGGTGGGGACTGCCGATCGCGTGCAGGCGGCGGTTGCCAGTGCCCTCGATCAGCGCGGCGTGAAGCTCGACTTCGACGTGTGCTCCAACCCCGAATTCCTCAAGGAAGGCGCCGCCATCGAGGACTTTTCCCACGGCGCCCGCATCGTGGTCGGCACCGAGGCCGAGCGCGTTCGCGAGCTGATGCGCGAGTGTTACGCGCCTTACAATCGCCACCATGAAAAGCTGATGTTCATGGACGTGCGTGCCGCCGAGCTGACCAAGTACGCGGCCAACGCCATGCTGGCGACCAAGATCAGCTTCATGAACGAGATCGCCAATCTGGCCGAGCGCCTGGGTGCCGACGTGGAGCAGGTGCGCCGCGGCATCGGCAGTGATCCGCGCATCGGCTATCACTTCATCTACCCGGGCTGTGGCTACGGCGGCTCATGCTTCCCCAAGGACGTGCAGGCGCTGGCTCGTACCGCCGGTGACGTGGACTACCCGGCCGAGCTGCTCACCGCCGTGGAAGCCGTGAACCGGCGCCAGAAGGACACCCTGTTCGCCAAGCTGAGCCAGGCCTTCGACGGCGACCTGAACGGCAAGACCATCGCCCTGTGGGGCCTGGCGTTCAAGCCCAACACCGATGACATGCGCGATGCGCCCAGCCGTACGCTGATGGAAGCGCTGTGGGCGGCCGGCGCCACCGTGCAGGCGTACGACCCCGAGGCGATGAAGGAATGCCGCCGGATCTATGGCGAGCGCGATGACCTGGTGCTGGTGGCCGATCGTATCCAGGCGGTGAAGGGTGCCGACGCGCTGGTGATCTGCACCGAATGGAAGGAGTTCCGCACTGTCGACTTCGCCTGGCTGAAAGACCAACTGGTCATGCCGGTGGTGATCGACGGCCGTAATCTGTTCGACCCCGAAACCGTGAAGGGCGCAGGGCTGATGTACTACGCCGTGGGGCGAGGAGATTCGCTCGTGTCGCTGACGACCTGATCTTCTCCGACTCATGGCGACGGCGCCCGGCTCAGTGCTCTGAGCCGGGCGCCGTTGTTTGTGGCTGGCCACTTGGGCTGTTGGGGTTGCCTGGGAGACGCCGTTCTCGTGAGAGGTCTTGCCGTCGTTACCCCGGGCGGCGTGGGAGTGGCATCCAGGTGGATGTTAGTGAGATGTCATCATGTCGGAAGCCACATCGACGCCCTTGGCCGCGGCCATGAACGGTGCCGCCCCAGGCATGTCAGACGAGCTTTGGCATCATGTGATTATGGGGCCGATTCCCCATTGATGAGGAAAGAGGATGATGGTGGCATCACTGTCGCACTGGCAGCGACTCAACTCCTGGCTACTGGCGGCCTTCGCCGCTCTGTTGGTCGTCGTGAGCCTGGGATATGCCCTGGTGCCGCTGACGGTCGCCGTGTTGGCGGTGGTTGGGGTGGTATTAAGCCCCGGCGTGTTCAAGCGGTTCGGCGTTGTCGATCGAGAAGATGGCCTGTGGTGCCTGGCCCTGCTGGCGTTTGCCGGGCTCTGGCTATGGGATGTCTGGCGCACCGGCACCTGGCCGGTCGGGGAGGGTAACCAGGGGATTCTCTTGCCGCTGTGGCCGGTGCTGGCGGCGGCGCTTCTTATCTGGCTGCGCGGGCATCGTCCGCTTCCATGGCACTGGTGGATCGGCGTGTGTCTGGGGGCCTGGACGGTCGGCGGCATCGCCCTTTACGAGCGGCTGGCCTTGGACGTGTCCCGGGCCGACAACGGCATGAATGCCATTCCCTTCGGGAATCTGTCTCTGTTGCTGGGTGGACTGTCGCTGCTGGCGGCGCTGTGGTGGGCACGGGCCTCTGGCCTGTCTGCCCGTTGGCGCAGGTTTGGCGTGGCGCTGGCCGTGGGCGCCGCTATGTCGGGCATCCTGGCCTCTCTGCTGTCCGGCACGCGTGGCGGATGGCTGTCGGCGCCGCTGCTGCTGTGGCTGTGCTATCGCACGGGGCGCGAGGTGCTGGGGGCGGCGCTTCAGCGTTGGTGGCAGGGCGGCATGTTGGCGGTTTCGCTGCTGCTGGCGAGCGTGGTGGTTCTGCCGCAGTCAGGCGTCATCGACCGCGTTACGCTGGCGGTGGATAACGTCCAGCAGTACTGGCAGCAGGATCAGCGCGGTAGCTCCGTGGGGCTGCGCCTGGAAATGTGGCGCAGCGGCTGGGCGCTGTTTCAGGAACGCCCGGTGACCGGCTGGGGCGAAGGCCAGCTGGAAGCCGCTCGAGACGCGATGGTAGCGGCGGGTGAGCTGCACCCCGGCGTGAGCGCCTATGATCAGCTGCATAGTGACATCATCGATACCACGGCTCGCCGTGGCCTGCTGGGCTTGGCCAGTCTGTTGCTGCTGTATGGCGTGCCGATCTTTCTGTTCTCGCGGCGGTTGGCCCATGGCAATGCCGGCATTCAGATACTGGCCGCCGCGGGGCTGATGGTGTCACTGGCCTTCATCGATTTCGGGCTGACCCAGTCGATGCTGCGCGATGTGCGCGGCCTGAGCGGATTCCTGGGGCTGAGCCTCGCGTGCTGGGTGCTGCTACGGGGAGAAGAGGCTCGATGTGGGGCCATCTCCCAGCCGGTTAATCGATGAGCACCTAATGTCGCCGGCGCCAGGCCCTGGCGGAAGGTGAGTTCACCGGACGGGTCTGTCATTTGCTGATGGTGGTGCAGCCTGTGCAGCTTTCTCCTGACAGCGCCATGCCGGTAGATCCCGGCTCCACTGGCATGGCGTAGATGGGCCATCAACAGGCACTGTCGTGCTCAGGCTGTTGCGGGTTGGATATCGGCTTGCGCCTTCACCTGTTCGACGATGTGCGCGCCGATGGGGATCGCCGAGGTGGCTGCCGGCGACGGGGCATTGCCGACGTTGACGGTGCGGCGGGTGTTGACGAACAGGAAGTCGTCCACCAGCGTCCCGTCGCGAGACACTGCCTGAGCGCGCACGCCGGCCGGGTAGGCCGTGAGGTCGTCGAGGGTCAAACTCGGACAATATTTGCGCACCAACTCCAGGTAGCCACGCTTGTGCAGCGAGTTCTTCATTTCTGCGAGCCCGAGGCGCAAGTTCCGAGCCAGGACCTTGCGGATGCCAGGGTGGGTCAGCATCTGCGTGAGATCACGCGGGGACACGTCGCGCCGGCGATAGCCCTCACGCTTGAAGGCCAGCACGGCATTGGGGCCGACGGTGACAGAGCCATCGATCATCCGCGTCAGGTGCACCCCCAGGAAGGGCATGGAGGGATCCGGAATCGGGTAGATCAAGTGGTTGACGATGTCGTTGTGCTGCTCCGTCAGCCGATAGTACTCGCCGCGGAAGGGGCAGATGCTGAACCCCGGGTCTTGGCCCAGCATGCGGATCACCCGGTCGGCCATCAGTCCTGAGCAGGTGACCAGATAGCGCCCGGTGATGTCACCGTCGTGGGTGGTCACGACCACTTCCTGAGACCGTTCCTGCAGGCCGGTGACCTCTGTCTCGTAGCGGATCTCACCCCCTGTGCGTTCGAACTCGGCCGCCATGGCGCGGGTCACGGCGGCATAGTCGACGATGCCGCTGGAGGGCACGAAGATGCCGCCGAGCCCGGTAATGTTCGGCTCACGCTCGGCGAGCGCTTCGGGCTCCAGCCACTCTCGCTCCAGGCCGTTGGCCTCGGTGCGCTCCCACAGCGCTTTCATGCGCTGCATTTCCCTCTCGTTGGTGGCCACCAGCAGCTTGCCGCAGCTGTCGTAGGGGATGTCGTGGGTCTCGCAGAAGGCCTTGGTGGCGCGGTTACCCGCCAGGCAGAAGCGTGCCTTGAGACTGCCCGGGGTGTAGTAGACCCCGGCGTGGATCACGCCGCTGTTGTGCCCGGTCTGATGGCGGGCCGCCTCTGGCTCCTTTTCGACCAGCAGCATCCTGCGATCCGGGTATGCCCGCTGGAGCTGCATGGCAGTGGACATGCCCAGGATGCCGCCGCCGATGATGATGAAATCGTACATGCCGTCCTCGTTGTTCGTTGTCCTGCGGCACGGCGCCGTCTTGGCCTGCTGGGCCTGAAGCCATGCCGTGTCACTGGCCGGCGAGATGGCCCCACCACGCGCCTCGAAGGGAAGTGTGGCGAGGTTCAGGGTTCACCACGTGGGGCTGATCTCGCCGGCTGACCTGGTCGTTCAGGCAGGGCGGGCGGTGTATCCCGCTTGCTCGCGTCCCTGGCGTGCGCTCCACACGAAGATGGCGAGGAAGATACCCAAACCGACCAGGTCGATGGTGAGCATGCCGTGTGGCCACAGCATCAGGGCGCCGATCGGGAACATCAGCAATCGCAGCCACCAGGTCAGTTCGTGTTCGAGATACCCCTCAAGACCCGCGATGATGGCGTAGATGCCGAACAACGCCATGACGAACACGATGGTCATCTCCAGCGGCGTGCCGGTGATCAACGGCGACCAGACAAAGAGCAGCGGGACGATGTAGAGCCCTTTGGCAATCTTCCACGCGGTCAGGCCGGTACGCATCTGCGGTGAGCCGGCGATCGCCGCGGCGGCGAAGGCGGTCAGGCACACCGGGGGAGTGACGTTGGAGTCCTGTGACAGCCAGAAGATCACCATGTGTGCGGCGACCAGCGACATGGTCAGGAAGTGGGGCGACAGTGCTTGCTCATAGAGCTGGCTCTTGAAGGTATCGGGTACGGCGTCGAGCAGGGACTGGGCCTCGGCCATGCTCATTGGTGCCGCGAGGGCTTGCAGTTGATCCGGCGCCGCGAGCATGAATATCGCTTTGGCCTGTTCCGGCAGATGGCCGGCGACGAGCAGGTCGAGCAGCTGACCGTGGGCCATGAGGTTGTACAGGGCGGGCGCCGACAACGTTGCCAGCACGATGTAGGACGCGGTGACCGGAAGGCCCATGCCCAGGATCAGCGAGGCGATGGCGATCAGCACGATGGTGATCAGCAGGCTGCCGCCCGCCCAGTCAGTGATCATCAGCGAGAAGGTATTGCCGATGCCGGTGGTCGAGACCACGTTGATGATCAGCCCCACGGTGATCAGCAGGATCGCGGTGGTGATCATGTTGCGGGTGCCCTGCACCAGTGCCGCGACGATGAGCTGCGGCGTCATCGGTTGCTTGGACAGCCAGGAGGCGACGATCACGGACGCAATCGCGATGCCCGCCGCATAGGTCGGGGTGAAGCCATAGACGAGTGCCGTGACCAGCACGATCAGCGGCAGCAGATAGTGCCAGCCGCCCTTGAGCACCTCACCGATGCGCGGTGCATCGGGATCGTCGAGATGTTGGGCGTTGCTGCGCTTGGCTTCGATACGCACGAACATGGCGACCGACAGAAAGTAGAGCAGGGCGGGCAGGGCCGCGACACCGATGATGGTCAGATAGGACACCTGGGTATAGGAGGCCATGATGAAGGCGCCTGCTCCCATGACCGGTGGCATCAATTGGCCCCCCGTCGACGCCGAGGCCTCGACGCCCGCGGCGAAGCGGGCCGGAAAACCGGCCTTGCGCATCAGCGGGATGGTAATCACGCCGGTGGAGACGGTGTTGGCGACGGCCGACCCCGACACGGAGCCCATCAAGCCCGAAGAGAACACGGCCACAAAGCCGGGGCCGCCGATGAACCGTCCTGCGGCGCAACGGGCGAGTTCGATGATGAAGTCGCCGGCGCCTGACTTGACCAGAAAGGCTCCGAAGAGGATGAACATGAACACGTAGGACCAGGAGATCCGGGCAATGGAGCCCAGCATGCCCTCGCCGCCGATGTAGCTGCGGAACAGCACCGTTTCCCACGACAAGCCGGGGAAGTTGAACACCCCAGGTACGTACTGGCCCCACCAGGCCACATAGGTCAGCGCGATCACGCACAGCACGGGAATGAACCAGCCGGTGGTGCGTCTCGCGAACTCGAGGATCAGCCCCACGGCCATGATCGAGACGATCCAGTCTGAGGCGATGAAGGTCACGCCACGCTCGTAGAGGGCGTTCTCGAAGACCATCAGGTAGACCGCACAGCCGATGGTGGCCACCGCCAGCAGAATATCGATGGCGAACACGGCCCGCCGTGCCCCGGCCTGGCGGGGACGCGCTAATGGCACGGCAAGGGCACACAGCGCGCCGAACAGGCCGAAATGCAATGCGCTCGTCCATAGAGTGGATAGCGTCGAGAAGGTGTTGAAGTAGAGGTGCACACAGGCAATGACGATGGCAAAGGCGGTGAGAAAGGGCCCCAGCCAGGGATGTGAGAGGCGCTCATCGGCCTCCTGTGCATCCTCATCACGTATGGAATCGAGGGTCGAGTTGCTCACAGCGATCTCCTGAAGGCGGCGTGCGGTAGCGACAGCGTCGCGATCGAGCGCAGCACCGTCCGTTGGAAAGGGGGCAGAGCGCCCGGCCAGGCAGCCGGACGCCCGCTGCGGGAGTCGGATTACTCCGCGATCAGCCGTTCGGGAATCTCGATCCCCTGTTCCTCAAAGAAACGCGCTGCACCCGGATGCAGTGGCATGGGCAGGCCGACGATCGCTTTCTCCAGCGCCATCGCCTTGGTGGCCGGGTGAATGTTGTTGAGGAACGGCAGGTTCTCGTACATCGCCTTGGTGATGGCGTAGACGTCATCGTCAGGCACGTCGGCGCGTACCGCCAAGATATTGGGCTGGGCGATGGTATGAATCACCTCGTCCTGATTCGGGTAGGTACCGGCCGGGATATCGTAGGCAGACCAAAGCTCGAACTGGCTGTTGACCTTCGCCAGCTGTGCCTCAGTGAAGTCCAGCGTGGTGATATCGCCATCGGCGTTGGCGTAGGCGCGAGTCACCGCCGAGGCCGGGACACCGGCGGGAATGTTCATGCCATCGATGGTGCCGTTCTGCAGGGCGTCGGCGCTCGGTCCATAGCCCAGGTAGGCGATATCCATCTCGTCCGGCGTAATGCCCAGCTGGCCGAGGATGTAGCGGCCGGACCCTTCGGTGCCGGAGTTGCGTGCCCCGATCGAGAACGATGCGTCGTAGAGGTTCGTCATGTCGTCGATCGTGCCGGAGTCGACCCTGTCGTTATTGACCACGAAGTGCTCGACGTTCTGCCACAGCATCGACACGCTGCGCAGATCTTTATACGCCTTGGGAACGGGGCCTTCGCCCTCCCAGGCATATGCGCCATACAGCCCCTGAAGGATGCCAAACTGGGCCTGATCCTCGTCCATCAGCTTGAGGTTCTCACTGGAACCGGCGGAGCTGATCGCCGAGAGGGCAATGCCGCTCTCAGGTTCGAGCTTGACCTTGACCAGAGTCGAGAGCGCGACGCCGACGGGATAGTAGGTACCGCCAGTGGTGGCGGTGCCCATGATGTACTGGTGGGATTCCTGGGCCAGGGCAGAGGACGCGGAGATACCCAGTGCGGCGGCAGAAGCCAGGCTGATGGCGGATTTGAGGAACTGACGTTTATGCATGCCATGTCTCCCTTGAGGACAGTGAGCGTTTGTTATGTTGACAGCCGCTCAAGGGCAAAGCACTTGCCAGAAAGGTAGAAGCCTTTTTGTATCAGTTGATTATGGTGGTTATGGGTGAGCCAGTCATGCGCCATCGGCCATTTTTGGCCGACGCGGAACCTGGCCATCGGCCATTTTTTGCCGATGCCATAGAAGCGCGGCGTCGCTTCCTGATGCCGAGTCTGACGAGTCGGTTGGGGCAGGGCGGTTAGATAGGGTCGTCGGCCGTCTTGCCGGTGTCGTCTTGTCCGCAGAACGCCTCGCGACGTAGGCCGTGGCGTTGCATTTTCTGATTGAGCGTCCGTCGCGGCAGGTCGAGCTCGTCGAGGACGGCCTGGATGTTGCCACGGTGACGAGACAGCGCCGCGCGCAGCAAGGAGGCCTCAAAGGCCGCGATCTGATCGGCGAGCGATCCTTCCGTTGCGTCCCCGGACGCCACCTCGAGGAAAGGGATGTCCAGATTGAGCGTGAAGCGCGTCGCCGCGTTGCGCAATTCGCGCAGGTTGCCCGGCCAGTGATAGCGCCCCAGTGCCGCCAGTAGTTTCCCATCGGCCTCGCGTTGAGGGCGCTGATGTACCTCGGCCGCTTGACGGCTGAAGTGCAGGAACAGCGTGGCAAGGTCTTCGCGACGCTCACGCAGGGGAGGAATGCTCAGCTCGGCGATGGCCAGCCGGTAATAAAGGTCCTCGCGAAATTCACCGCGCGCCGCCTGCTGCAGCAGGTCGGTCTTTGTCGCCGCCACCACGCGCAGATCTACCTGGATGACGTGATTGCTGCCCAGCCTTGTGACTTCTCCTTCCTGCAGCGCCCTCAGCAATTTCACCTGAGTGGCGAGGGGCATCGACTCGATCTCGTCGAGAAACAGGGTGCCGCCGCTGGCGTGTTCGAGCTTGCCGACGCGGCTCTCCACTGCGCCGGTGAAGGCGCCCTTCTCGTGGCCGAACAACTCTGACTCGACGAGTTCCGGGGGGATGGCGCCGCAGTTGAGGACCACGAATGGCGTGGCGTTGCCAGTACCGAATTCGTGTAAACAACGCGCCACGACTTCCTTGCCGCTGCCGGTTTCGCCATGGACCAGCACATGGGCGCGTGTCGAGGCGAGATTGGCGATCTGGTCGCGCAAGCGCTGCATGCCCGGCGCCTCACCGATCAGTCGCGCGGCCAGGCCGCCCTGACGCAGCGCCTGGCGTAAACGGCGGTTTTCCTGCCCCAGACGGCGGCGCTCCAGCGCCCGCTGAACCTGCTCCTCGAGACGCTCGGGGTCGTAAGGCTTCTCGATAAAGTCCCAGGCTCCCTGGCGCATGGCTTGTACCGCCATTGGCACATCGCCGTGGCCCGTCATCAGCAACACCGGCAGGTCATCATCCGTGTCCTGTACGGCCTGCAGGAGTTGCAGGCCGTCGAGGCCGGGCATCTTGACGTCGGAGATCAGCACGCCGCAGGGGGAGCCCGCTCGGAGTTCGTCAAGCGCCGCCTGGCCGCCCGTGAAGGTGCGAACCGGTAAATCGCAAAGTTCGAACCACTGGGTCAGCGATTCCCGTACGCCAGGATCGTCATCGACTAGCCAGACGGGCAGTTCACTCATGTCGGGGTGTCCTCGTGGTCAGGTTGCCGTGATGATTCGTCCTCTACCCGCGATAACTCGACATGGAAGACGGCACCGCCGAGGCTGTCGGGGCGGTTTTCGGCGCGGATGCGACCGTTGAGATCCTGAACGATCCCATAGGCGATGAACAGCCCCAGACCGAGACCGTCGCCCACCTCCTTCGTGGTGTAGAACGGGTCGAAGATATGCTCGAGGGTGGCCTCGTCGATGCCGGGCCCATTGTCCGCCACGATCAGATCGACCCGCTGGGAGCCCAGCTCCACGCGAATGTCCAGCTGCGGAGAGGGCACCTCGTGAAGGGCATCCAGGGCATTGCGTAGCAGATTGGTGAGCAGCTGCTCGATGCGAACGCTATCGCCGGCGACCCATGCCGTGGACGCCTCGGGCAGCGCTAGATGGAGCTCGACCCCCTGACGCTGTAGACGGTCCTCGAGCAGATCGAGCACGAAATGCAGCCGCGCCCCCAGATCGACCGGTTCGACCGCTCCGCCCTTGCGAGCAAAGATTTTGAGCTGCCGGATCAGCGTCGCCAAGCGATCGGACAGGTCGTGGATATGGTGGAAGTTGGTGATGGCCGTGTCCTCACGGCCGCGTTGCAGCAGGCGAACCCCGCTTGCCGCATAGGTCCGGATGCCGGCCAAGGGTTGGTTCAATTCGTGGGCGATACCTGCCGCCATGGTGCCCAGCGCCGCGAGCTTGCCGGCCTGGACGAGTTCCGCTTGGGCCGCCTCGAGCTCCTGGGTACGCGCCTGTACCCTTGCCTCCAGGCGCTCGTTGGCCTCGCGAATGATGCGCGCTTCACGATCACGCAGACGCTGTCGCTTCTGGCGTTCGCGCAGCCAGAGACCCAGCAAGAGCAGGGCTAACGTGGCGCCGGAAGCGGCCAGCAGAGCGTTGCGTGCGACGGTATAGAGTGGCCGGACGGGGACCAGATAGTGCATGGTCCAGCCGAGGGTCGCCTGGGACAGGGTCATGTCAAAGTAGCGATCCCCCACATCTGCACGGCCAGCGCTGCCGATATGCAGCGAGCCGTCGGGCAGGCGCTCGCCGAGCCGACGCAGCGGTGCCCCGAGGAACTGGCGCTGTTCGTTGATCTCCTTCATGGCGTTGTCACCGATGTCGTCCAGGCGACGATACCGCCACTCGGGACGGCTCGAGAGGATCACCACGCCGTTGGCATCGGAGAGCAGCACTTGCTCGCCGGCCTGCCGCCAGTTGTCCTGCAGCGCTTCGAGGGAGACCTTGACGACCAATACCCCGATGGGGCGTTCCGAGTTGCCGCCCTTGACGGCGGCAGAGACAAAGTAGCCGGCACGCCCCGTGGTGCTGCCGATGGCAAAGAATGCGCCCTGGCCCGTGGCCATGGCGTCCTGGAAGTAGGGCCGGAAGGCATAATGGTGGCCGAGAAAGCTGTCTTCGTCGGCGTGATTGCTGGCGGCGATGGTGACACCCTTGTCATCCATCAGAAAGATGGCCTGGGCCCCCGAGCGTTCTGCCACCTGGGCCAGGTAGCGATTGACCTGAGCGGTGAAAACGCCCACGTCATCGACCGCCGCCGCCTGGACCAGAGAATGGCGAGCCAGCAGGCCCGGGAGGTAGCTGAAGCGTTCCAGTGCCCCGTTGAGGCTGCCGGTGTAGAGCGCGAGGCGCGAATCGGCGTGTTGACGTGCCTCATGCGTGACACGCTCCAGCTGCCATTGCCACACCCACCACAACACCAAGGCGAGGGTGGCGGCGGCGATGACGATCATCAGGCGTCCGAGACGGCGACGAAGCACTTGGGTCACTGGGCCGGCTCCCCTTCGCATGCAGGGTGGCAGCACAGCAGATGGCAGCACACCCATGGGCTGAGCGTATCGGTCTCGAGTACCTGGTCGACGCATGAAAACGGCGCATGGCGTCGGTAACACGGGGGGAGGGGCATGACAGTTCACCTTCGGCTAGATCGCTGGCGGTGGATCGTAACGAAGCCATCGCCACAGCGTTTGATAGCCTGCCTCGTCCCGGCAACGCTGCCAAGGGGAAGATGCCGTGTCGGTATGGACACGTGTGCGATTTGGGTTGGTCGAGATGTTGGTGCGTGACCCTGCCAATAGCCAGCCGCATTAGATGGTGTATGACGGATTGGGAGGAATGGGGTATCTATTTTTTGACGTAGGTGCAGTGATAGCACGCTAAATACCCGGCGGATGCAACTTCTGAGTGCAACACCGTCAATGGATTGATGACGACGCTTCGTGGTGTGGCGCCATCAGTTCGTTGATCCTCTCAAGGAAGCCGGCTCAAGCCCCTCTGAATAAGCCAGGGCCCTGCGTATTCCGCAGGGCCCTGGCCTTGACGTGGTGATGAGGCCGTTTGCCACGATGCGCTCAGGCAGAATCGTCTCAGTTGTAAGTGACTTACGAGGTTTGCATGCTGCCCGCGTGAGCCTCTCCTCGATCACTGTCGGCCTTGGGATCCGTTCTCCAGATAGCGATATTGGCATAGCCATAGAAGAGCGCGATCGCCAGCACCAGCATGTGGTACCACAAGAAGGGAAGGTAGGTCAGGGTCGAGACGCCCAGTGTGGTGGCCATGAAGACACCGCCATCTGTCCAGGGGACCATTGGCGTCGTGATCGTGCCGCCAGCCTCGGCGTTACGCGATAGCACGCGCCGATCCACACCTTGGTCATCATAGTTTTTCTCGGTGATGGTGCTGGCAGTGATCAGTGAGACATAGGCGGCGCCACCGAAGAAGTTGCCAAAGAAGCCGCCCAGCATGGTCGAGAGCGTCAGGCGACCAGAGTTGTTCGCCCAGCGCAGGAAGCCGTTACTGATGGACTGGAGAATGCCGACTCTCTCCATGAGGCCACCAAGGCCGAGAGCGAACAGGATGAGGGCCACCACCCCTAGCATGGACTCGATGCCACCCCGGTTGAGCAGGGTGTTGAGGAACTCGACGTCAGACTGCATGGCGTTACCCACATAGGCAATCCGAATCGCTTCAATGGGAGCCACATCCTGAGCCCACCAGGCACAGATGCTGCCCAGCACGGCACCGAAGGTGATGACCGGAATGGCGGGATAGCGCTTTGTCAGCAGCAGGATCACGATGACCGCGGGTAGCAGCAGCCAGGGGCTGATGGTGAAGTGAGTCTCTAACGCCTGCATGGCCATGGACGCGCGGGAGGTATCGACGTCGCCGCTGATGTAGAAGAAGCCGACGATCAGGAAGAGCACGGACGCAATGGCAATAGCGGGCACGCTAACCCACATCATGGAGCGAATATGGTCCACCAGTTTGACCTTGCACAGCGACGCTGTCATGACCGTGGTGTCGGAAAGCGGTGACATCTTGTCGCCTACATAGGCTCCTGAGATGACGGCGCCAGCGACCAGCGGCAGCGGAATACCGAAGCTGTGCCCGATCCCCATCATAGCTACACCGGCGGTGCCCGCGGTCCCGAAAGAAGTCCCGGTTGCCAGTGAGGTCAGGGCGCAGATGATAAAGGCGGCAAACAGGAAAATCTGCGGGTTCATCACCGACAGACCGTAGTAGATGATGCTGGGCACGATCCCCCCGGCGATCCAGGTGCCGATCAGGGCGCCGACCGTCGTCAGGACCAGCACGGCCTCCATGCCGTTATGGATGCCATCGATGAGGCCCTGTTGCATGGTCTCGTAGTTGATCTTGAGCCTGATGCCTAAGGCCATGACCAAAAACCAGGAAGCGAAGAGCGCTAGCTGGATGGGGAGCTGAAGCACGTTAATGCTGAGAAACATGATGGCGATAAAGCCGATCATGATGGCAAGGACCTCAGTCATGCTGGGTAGCCTTGCCGGCGTCATGGAAGTGGACATGATGGTTCCTCTGAAATTGTTTTTCCGTTTCTGTTTCGAGGGTTACGCAGCGAAGCGATGAAGCCGATAGGAACTCAGGTCGAGTGCCGTGTGGGGAGCTGAGGGAACGGAGCTGTCTCCTTGTATGGCCAGGTTAGCGATGAGTTCAGCCGTCACTGCTGCTTGCGTGAGGCCGAGATGGTGATGCCCGAAAGCCAGCAATACCTTGCCGTCTTTCGCGCTATCGATGATCGGTAGCGAGTCGGGAAGCGAGGGGCGAAAGCCCATCCAAGGGCTGGCATCGGCGATGTCGAGGTCGTCCTTGAAGAGCCCTTGGCTCAGCCGCTGAAGCTTCCAGGCTCGATCCATGTTGGGCGGTCGGTGCAGGCCGGCAAACTCGACCGTCCCCGCCAGGCGCAAGCCGTCGTCCATCGGCGTCATAATGAATCGACGTTCTAGCGAGGTGATGGCCACGGGCAGGCGTCCCCGCTCCCGGGGAAGCATCAGGTGGTAGCCGCGCTCGGTATCGAGCGGGACATTGATGCCCGTCAGGGCAGTGGTGAGGGCGGCCGAGTGTGCGCCGCAGGCGACCAGGACTTTACCTGTTCGGACAGTGGGGGAGTTCGCCATCCGCAAGCTGACGCCTTGGGCATCGACGTCCCCCGACACCACTTCGTCCTGCTGGAATGTAACGCCATGGGCCTTGGCAGCTTGGGTTAAGGCGTCAGTCACCTGCCACGGGTTTACGACATGAGCGGTCTCCGGGAAGAACAGTCCGCCTTGGATACGTTCGGATAGTTGCGGTGCCTTGTCCCGAATGGCATCTCCCTGCCAGTACTCTGACGTGACCTGTTGTGAGGCCATGCGTGACTGGAGAGCGTTGATCGTCTCCCGTGAGCGCTCCTCCTCATACACCAGGAAGGAGCCGTCTTCTTTCATTAAATGCCTGCCATTGATGGCGTCGAGCAGACGGCGCCATGCCGCCAGACTGGGCTCGTTCAAGGCGCGAAGGCCTGCCACGCTCGACTGATAGGGCGTCGAGCGAAGGTTCCAGAGGAGCCGGGCAAACCATGGGAGAGCTTTCGGGAAGTGTCGCCAGTCGAGGCGCAGCGGGCCGGTGGGATCCATCAGCATCTTGGGCAGACGCATCAAAATGGAGGCATCAGCGATGGGAAAGACCTGCTCGGTGGCCATGTGGCCCGCATTCCCATAAGACGCGCCCATGCCAGGAGCTTGCTTATCCAAGACCCGCACACGCCATCCCTGGCGGCTCAATGACAGCGCACAGGTGAGGCCGATGATGCCGGCTCCGACAATGGTGATATCGCGGTTCGTGCTGGCGCCACTGGATGCCGGGTCTTGCGAGTCCATGGGCGGTCCTTATTCTGTGTTTGTCGATTGTATAAAATATAAGGTATGTGTCTGATGCGTTCAATATAGAGGGCGACTAAAGTCGATACAAGCGATGAGGTGTGATGGGCAATCCGTGATCGTCGCGTGGGGCCGCTGCCGCAGGCGCAGCTGGGGAGAGCATCATGTGGGCCATGAGGCTAGCGGTAGGTGACGTCGGAAAACGCTCGGCGACGTTGGATGGTCGAGGATGGAAGATCGGAGGCTCATGCCGGCGAGTCTGCTTCAGAGACCCTGGCATGAGCCGGCGATGACGCGACTAAAGCGTGCGATCGTGGTGAGAAACGGCAGGTCATGAGGGGAGCCGTATCGCCTGCCATTGTTGGCGACTGGAGTGCGGAGAGTGCTGGCTTGTCGCGTTGAAGGACGCGGATAGGACGCATCCCCAGTATGAGCAAGGAGGTGGAGCTGGTGGGGGCTTAGGTCTTTTCTGCTCCTCGAGCTCGCTCTTCGAGCAGTTCGACGATCGCCTCGCAGGCTTCCTGAATGTGCGTCTTCAGCAGCTCGCAGGCCTGGTCGGCCTGACCCTGGCGGGCGAGATCCAGCAGGGTATGGTGTTCGCGTTCCGCCTTCTCGATCTCTTGGGTATAGAGAAGCTGCATGCGGATGTAGCGATCCGATTTGGTGTTCAGCTGGCTGATGAGTGAGATGGTCTCGGGCAGCCCGGCAGGTTCGTATAACGCCAGGTGAAACGCATAGTTGTATTCGCTCCAGTTGTCGATTTCCCCGCCGGAATTCAGAGCCTGGTCATACTTGTGAAGGATGTCTTCGGCTTTCTTGAGGTCTGCTTCGGTGAGCTTGTTGATCGCATGCCTGAGGATGTAGCTCTCAAGAAGAATGCGTAACTCAAAAAGTTCCCGGATCTTGGGCACCGACAATTCTGTGGTGAAGGCCCCGCGGTGAGCATGAAACTCCACAAGCCCCTCGGACTCAAGTGTCAGTAACGCCTCGCGGACGGGGATGCGGCTGACATCATAATCCTTGGCCAAGGCGTCCTGTCGCAGCTGGGTGCCGCCCTTGAATTCACCACCGAGGATTCGTCTGCGCAAATCGTCGGCAACGAGTTGTGCGCGTGTCTTGAATGTCGCCATAGCTTGACTGTGCCTAAAACATGTTGTTGCACATTTTATACAAAATGCCCTGGATGTCCATGATGCGGCTTCCCACTCCCGGTGACAGCGTATGGATTGGGCGTCATGTTGTCAGAGGCAAATAATGGGCGCGGAGCGTTGCAAATTGGCGAGATCAAGCGGTTAGCCGCTCTCCCTGAGGGAGAGCGGCGTGATCATAGCTCGCGCTGACCATCCATCAAACGGCGCAGAGTCAGGGGGTTATTTTCCCTGAGCGCCTCTGGCAGCAACGCATCCGGCAGGTCCTGGTAGCAGACCGGGCGCAGGAAACGCTTGATGGCCGCGGTGCCTACGGAGGTGGTGCGAGCGTCCGAGGTGGCCGGGAAGGGGCCACCATGGACCATGGCCTCGCACACCTCGACACCCGTGGGCCAGCCATTGACCAGGATGCGTCCGGCTTTTCGCTCGAGAACGGGCAACAGCGCTCGTGCCGTCTCGAGGTCGGCCTCGTCCATTTGCAATGTGGCTGTCAGCTGCCCTTCCAGGTGCTCGGCGACGCGGTGGAGTTCAGTGACGTCATTGCACTCCACTACCAGGGAGGTCGAGCCGAATATCTCTGCCTGCAATGCTTCATCGCCGATGAAGTCTGCGGCCGACGTCACGAAAAGGCCGGTTCGGCACTGGTTCGGGCCTCTGTCTTGCTGGCCGCGGGCGACCTCTCGCGCCTTGTCGCTGTTGATGAACCCCTGCACCCCGCTTTCATAGGCCTCGTGGATACCCGGTGTGAGCATAGTCTGTGCCGGACTAGCCTCGACTGACTGCCGGGCGGCATCGATGAACTGATCCAGTGCCGGCCCTTTGATGGCGATCACTAGTCCCGGATTGGTGCAGAATTGGCCCGCTCCCATGTTCAGTGAGCCGACGAAGGCTTCGCCCATGGTCGCACCACGCGCCTCTAGCGCCGCAGGTAACGCAAAGACGGGATTGATAGAGCTCATTTCGGCATAGAAGGGGATCGGTTCTGGACGCGACTGTGCGACGTGCCAAAGCGCCAGGCCACCGCTGCGGGAACCCGTGAATCCAGCTGCCTTGATGCACGGATTTGCCACCAGTGCCTGACCCACTTCGCGACCGGAGCCGAAAATCAGTGAGAATACGCCCTCTGGCAAGTCACAGCGCCTGACGGCTGACTGAATCGCGCGACCGACTAACTCGCTGGTGCCCGGATGCGCGGAATGGGCTTTAACGATGACCGGGCAGCCTGCCGCAAGCGCCGAAGCGGTATCGCCACCAGCCACAGAGAAGGCCAGCGGGAAGTTGCTGGCACCGAAGACGGCGACCGGGCCGAGCGCGACATGGCGCTGACGGAGGTCGGCCCGCGGCAGTGGCTGGCGTTCCGGCATGGCCGGATCGATGCGAACATCCAGCCATTCGCCGGCGCGTACCGTCTTGGCGAACAGCTGCAGCTGGTTGCAGGTACGACCGCGTTCTCCCTGGATGCGTGCTTGGGGGAGGCCCGATTCGATCACCGCGCGTTCGATGAGGGCGTCACCCAGGGCCTCGATCTCGTCCGCGATGGTTTCAAGGAAGCTCGCGCGCGCCTCCAGCGTGGTGTCCCGATAACGATCGAAGGCGGCCCAGGCGAGTTCGCACGCATGAGCGACGTTTTCCCGGGTACCCCCGTGGTAGGCGGGCTCGAGAGCTTCATTGGTGGCAGGGTTGATCGCGTGGATGGCATCACGCTGGCCTTGTACCGTTTCTTGGCCGATCAGCATCTTGCCTTCTAGTGTCATGCTCGTCTCCTTGGTGGGGTAGAGGGCCTTGAGAGTGAAGAAACCGGAGCAACGACCATCGCGCTCACGTCAGCTGAACCAGCTCCTGATAGAGCGCCTCCGGTATGGCAATTCCCTCTTGGCGAGTACGTTCGCGGGCCTCGTAGCGACGCTGAGAGGGGAGGCGCGCGCCCTGCTCGCTGATGGATGAGAACAGAGTTTCTGCCTTGGCCATGTAATGAGCGGCGCTCCCACCGAGAAAGCGCGCCGGATCCATCGCTAGAATCAGCTCACCGTGATAGGGCGAAGCGCCGGCTTTGTCGTCATGGGCCAGGGATTCGGCGCTGGTGAGATCGCCTATCAAGGGGCCGGCAATCAGCTCGATCATGGTGCCCAGGGCTGATCCCTTGTGACCGCCAAAGGGCAGCATCGCGCCCTCGAGAACCTCGGCCGGGTCCTGACTGGGCTGCCCGGCACGATCGAGGCCCCAGCCCTCGGGGATGGGTTTGTTCTCGCGACGATGCAGCTCAATTTCACCTCGCGCCACTGCGCTGGTGGCGAAGTCAAAGATGAAGGGCGATTGGCCATCAGGGCGCGGCCAGCCAAACGCCAGCGGATTGGTGCCAAGCAGCGGCTGGCTACCTCCGGCGGGAGCGACACAGGCGTGGGTTGGGTTGCAGGCTAGACCGACCAGGCCCAAGTCGGTGATCGCTTCGATCTCGATCCACAACGCAGAGAAGTGCACGCAGTGGTTGATGGCGAGGGCGGCGATGCCTTGGTTCCGAGCCTTGGCAGCCAGCTTCGGTAGGCCTGCCTCGAAAGCGAGCTGCGAGAAGCCGCCTTTGGCATCCACCCGCACGATGCCCGGTGCTTGGTCGTGTACCTCCGGCACGGCGTCAGGGACGACTTTTCCGGCGGCCAGTGTGGAAACACAGTTCAATAGTCGGTAAAGGCCATGAGAATGGCATTCATCGCGTTGGCCGGCGATCACCGTTTGGCTAAGGGCGCGGGTCTGCTCTTGGCTGAAGCCTTGGCGATTCAGCACTGCCTCGGCCAATACGGTCGCGTCTTCCAGACTCATACGACGCATGAAAGACTCCTAGCGGTTAAAGGGCCTCGGCCCGGCAGTTGGGCCGAGGCGGAACACGGGAGAGCCGCATCTGTGGATATGGCTTGCGACGTGTCCTATGTCTCAGGGGCGAATCGTTGCGCCTTAGGCTCCGGCTTGGTCGAGCGACGCCGACCACTGGGCATACCAGGTACGGAAGAGATCGTATTGGGCCTCGACATAGTTGCGTTGGGCCTCGCTGAGGACGTCGGTCTCGTTGAAATGCAGGGCGTATTCATTATCCCCGTTGAGCACCATCAGATGCTTGTAGTAAAGGACCAGGTCGGCGCCTTCATCGAAAGAGGAGAGCACACCCAGCGCTTCTTCTAACTCCTGTGCTTGACGACGTGCTTTGGCATCTCCCTTGGCGGCTTTCTTGCTCAGCGCGACCAGATGCAGCACTTCACGAGGCAGCGCATTACCAATACCGGTGATGGCACCGGTGGCACCGCAGTTGACGAAGCCGTGATAGACGGTGGTATCGACGCCGACCATCAGGGTGACTGCCTCGTCCTGGGAGGTGATGTTTTCGGCCGCGTAGCGCAGGTCGTCGGCGCCGCCAAACTCCTTGAAACCAATCAGGTTGGGATATGCCTGGCGGAGTTCGAAAAACAGGTCGGCGCGTGTGGCAAAGCCGTAGTAGGGGCTGTTGTAAATGACCGCCGGGAGGTTGGGGGCTGCTTCGAGAATGGCCGAGAAGTGAGCCTTCTGGGCGGTGACCGAGCTGCCGCGGGACAGCACGCGCGGAATGACCATCAAGCCCTGTGCGCCGACTTTGGCGGCATGAGCCGCATGGGAAACCGCCTCTTTACTGTTGACCGCACCGGTACCCACGATCGTCGGCACACCTGCCTCGACCAACCGCGCGACGCCTTCCTGGCGCTGTGCTTCGGTCAACAGTGGCCAGTCTCCCATGGAGCCGCAGTAGACGACGCCGCTCATGCCGATATCGATCAGCTCGCGGCCCTTGGCAACGAGAGCATCGAAGTCCGGCTCGCGGTCGGCATTGCAGGGGGTCATCAGTGCAGGAATGCAGCCTGTGAAGATAGAGTCGTGCATGGTGGTTCCTTTTGGGGTTGTGTCTTCGGTGTCTATGGGTCAGCCCTTTTGTCCTTAGCGGAACGCAAAGGACTGAAACGTGAAAAAGTCGGTGCCGACTAGGCCTCATATCCTGGAGCGGGCTATGACGTTGCGATGCCCCAGGCGAAGGGATCTTGCTCGTCGATGAGCAGCGTGCTGTCAGCGCTCAGGTAGGCACGTCCTTTGATGTAGGGGCGAATGCCATCGCCTTCCCACTCGTAATACCCCTCGAAATGGCCGCCGCAGATGCCCGCTTGCGTCCAGGTTTCGCCCGGAGCGAGCTTGCCGTCTGCGGCGAGGCAGGCCAGTTTTGCGCTGGTGCCAGTGCCGCAGGGCGACCGGTCATAAGCCTTGCCCGGACACAGCACGAAGTTGCGGCTGTCCGCCTCGATGTCATCTGAGAACAGCTCGATATGATCGATGAGCTCTCCGTTCGCGCCGGTGATCGAGTGGGCTTCCAAGGCTTGGCGAATGGCCCAGGTGAAGTCGGTCAGGGCTTCGGCTTGGTCGAGCTCCAGCGTTTGACCGTGGTCGTTCACGAGGAAGAACCAGTTGCCACCCCAGGCGATATCGCCATGTACCACCCCATAGCCGGGAACCTCGAGCGGCACCTGCTTGCGGTATCGATAGGCGAGAACATTACGCACGGTCACGGCGCCGTCGTCGTGAAGTGTGGCGTCCACGGGGCCTACGGGCGTGTCGATGATGTGTGTTCCCGGCGACATCTTGTCGAGGTGGTGTAGCGACGCGACGAGTCCGATCGTGCCGTGGCCGCACATGCCTAAATAACCGGTGTTATTGAAAAAGATGACGCCACACGTCGCTTTCTGCGACACGGGCTCACAATACAGGGCGCCTACCAGAACATCGTGACCGCGCGGCTCGAGCATGCTGGTACGCCGCCACTCATCATGCGATTGACAAAGGGCATCACGTTTTTCCGCCAAGGTGCTTCCGGGTAGCGAGGGAAAGCCCTCCAGAATCAGCCTTGTCGGTTCGCCTGCCGTATGGGAATCGATCACGCGTATGTGCTTCATGGAACACCTTTGTTTGTCTTATGAGCGTCGGTCACCCACTTGGGTGAGGGCATCAACTGCGTCTGTTTTTATATTTTATACAATCTTCGATCTGGTTTGTGAAGCTATGATCGATGGGGAAGTGAAGAAACATCAGGTGAAAGCCGGAGGAGTCGCTGCGCAGAACCAGCTATGACGCGCCTTGGGGCCGGGTCATAGGTGAGATGGGGGCATATGGCTAGGCTAAGGTCGAGAAACGCTCGGCGCGTGAGGCACGCTGTTGGCGGCCATTATCTTGCTCTGAATCGCAGGCGAGACGCCGCGGGCCGATCACGCCGTTTTCCTCGAGTGAGGCGGTGAGCGTGGGATGCGCGGGATCGTGACCTGGGGCCGCTGCTAGGAGAAGCGGTGATGCGGGAAGCGTCGCTTGAGCGCGCGAAAGTGGCTCCGGTCTTCAACGAACTTGAGCATTTGGCGGCCAAGGCCGCCATTCCACGAAAGCTCGTTCTCGATACGGCTTACGAGACCGCCACACTCTTCCACCAGCACTGGCAGGCTGATAAGTCTCATCTCCCGATGACAGGGCAAGTCCGAGACGCTATCGAGGCGCATATTAAGCAGCTCCCGATAGCGCGGTAAGAAAGAGCAACGGTGGGGTCAGACCCCTAAGTCAATTGAGGGGTCTGACCCCTAAGCGGGCTTGCCCACCTCGTGATAGACCTTGCCGCCCTTCATGATCGTCAGCAGCTGGGTCTGCGGGTCGGTGAGGGCGGTGATGTCTTCCAGCGGATTGTCGCGCACCACCAGCAGGTCGGCGCGGGCGCCGGGGATGACCTCGCCGAAGTCGCCGACGTAGCCGAAGGCGTCGGCGGCGTTGCAGGTGGCGGCGCGGACCAGGTCGGCGGCGGGCACCACGCCCTTGCGCAGGTGGAATTCATTGAGCTGATGGCGCTGCATGCGGCCGAGCAGGTCGGAGCCGTAGAGCATCTTTACGCCGTGCTTCTGTGCCATCTCCAGCGCGCGGCCGCCGGCCTCCAGCACGTCGAACACCTTGCGCTGCAGGTGTTCGGCCATGCCGGCGGCCACGCCTTCCTTGGCCAGGGCGTCGTAGGTGGCCAGCGTCGGCGTCAGGTAGGCGTCGTGCTCCAGGAACAGGCGGCAGCTCTCCTCGTCCATCAGGTTGCCGTGCTCGATGGTCTTCACGCCGCGGGGAATCAGCCGGTTGATGGCCCGCGCGGTGTAGGCGTGGGCCATGGTATGGATGTTGGCGGCGGTGGCTTCCTCGACGATGGCGTCGATCTCTTCCAGCGAGAACTGGGTGCTGTCGATGCGGTCGGTGGGCGAGGACACACCGCCGGAGGCCATGATCTTGATCTGGGTGGCGCCCTTGCGGATCTCGTCGCGCGCGGCGCGGCGCACCTCGCTGACGCCGTCGCAGACCCGGCCGAGGCCGGCACAGCAGAAGCAGCCCTCGAAGGTCTGCTGGCCCGGGCCGCGCATGTCGCCGTGCCCGCCGGTCTGCGACAGGGCGTTGCCGCAGTAGAGCAGCCGCGGGCCGATCAGGCTGTCCTCGTCGACGGCGTTGGCCAGGCCGTAGTCGGCGCCGCCGGCGTCGCGCACCGTGGTGAAGCCGCGCATCAGCATGGCCTCCAGCAGCTCGCTGGACTTGGCGCCGACGTAGAAGGGCGAGAGCGTTTCCAGCAGAGCGAAGTCGGGGGTGATGGCGGTGACGTGGACGTGGGCGTCGACCAGGCCGGGCATCAGGTAGTGGCCCTGCACGTCGATGACGCGGTCGTCCTCGCCGGCGAGCGGGGCCTCGCCGACCTCGACGATGCGGCCGTCCTGGATGCGGACCTCGCGGCCGGGCAGTACGCGGCCGGCGCGGGTGTCGATGACGTTGGCGTTGATGAAGCGGGTGGTGGTCATGGGGGGCTTCCTTCGAGCGTTTGTTGTCGTTGTGTGGCGGGTCACAGCATCTGTTGGGGGAGAGTGAGCGAGAGCGCGGGGATCAGCACGATCAGCAGCAGGGCGACGATGTCCATGACGATGAACCAGCTGACGCCGCGGAACACCTCGGGCAGGGTCACGCTCTTGCCCAGGGCGCCCTTGATCACGTAGACGTTGAGGCCGATCGGCGGGGTGACCAGGCCGACCTCCAGCAGCTTGACCACGATGATGCCGAACCATACCAGGTTGAGGTCGGCGCCTTGCACCAGCGGCAGGATCAACGGCAGCGTCAGCAGCATCAGGCCGATGGAGTCGATGAACATGCCGAGCACCAGGTAGATCACCGCCACGGCGAGGATGATCCACCAGGTCTCGGTGCTGACGCCGAGGATCAGCTCCGAGAAGGCGGCGGGCACGCCGCTCATGGCCAGGAAGCGGGTGAAGAACAGCGAGCCGATCAGGATGATGAAGATGCTGGCGGTGCTGACGGCGGTGCGCGTCAGCGCCTCGCGGATGGCGCTCAGGGACAGGGTGCGGCGCGCCAGGGCGATCAGCGCGGCGATGGTGGTGCCCACCGCGCCGGCCTCGGTGGGCGAGAACACGCCTAGGAAGATGCCGCCCAGCACGGCGGTGATCAGCAGCGGTAGCGGCCAGATATGGCGAAAGGCCTGCCACTTCTCGTCCCAGCTGGAGGTGACCTGGGCATGGCCGGCCAGTGCCGGATTGGCCTTGACCCGGGCCATGATCATCACGATGTAGAGCAGTGCCGAGAGCAGCCCGGGCAGAAAGCCGGCCATGAACAGCTGGCCCACCGAGACCTGGGCGTAGACGCCGTAGAGCACCAGCAGCACGCTGGGCGGAATCAGCGAGCCCAGGGTGCCCGAGGCCGCCACGGTGCCGGTGGCCAGGCCCTTGTCGTAGTTTCGCTTGAGCATCTCCGGCACGGCGATGCGCGACATGGCCGCGGAGGTGGCCACGCTGGAGCCGGAGGCGGCGGCGAAGAAGGCCGAGGCCATGACGCTTGCCACCGCGAGCCCGCCGGGCAGCCGGGCGAGATACAGGCGCATGGCCTGGAACAGGCCCTCGGTCATGCGGGTGGTGGTGCACAGGTAGCCCATGAACAGGAACATGGGCGCGGCGGTCAGCTCCCAGGTGCCGGCGAAGTCGAACGGGGTGGCGGAGATCATGCCCCAGGCGACGCGCATGTTGACCAGCTGGCCGATGCCGACGATGGACACCAGCCCCAGGGCGACGCCGATGGGCACGCGCAGGGCGATCAGGGACAGGGCGGCGGCGATGCCCGCCACGCCGATCTCGAGATGACTCATGGCAGGCTCCTAGAGTGCCTGGCGAAGGCGGATCGCCTTCAGCATGTTGGCGACGATGGCGAGGCAGATGGCGGCGAAGCCGAGCGGCAGCGCCCAGCGGCTGGGCCACAGGTAGAAGGTGAAGTTGGCCATGGCGGTCTCCCGGGACAGGGTCGCGTCCAGCGCGTCCAGGTAGCCCTGGTAGCCAAGCATGGCGAAATAGCTCACCCCCAGGACGCCGGCGAACAGGTAGAGCGCGAGCTGCACGGCGGGCGGGAAGCGGCCGACCAGCACGTCGACGCTGATGTGTTCGCCCATGCGCTCGGTGTAGGCCAGCGGCAGGAACACCAGCGCCACCATGTAGTAGAAGGAGACGATCTCCAGCGTGCCGGGGAAGGACTGTCCGACGACGTAGCGCAGCGCGACGTCCAGGGTCACGTGCAGCGCCATCAGCATCAGGAACAGGGCGGCCAGCACCAGGGTGGCGCGGTTGACCCAGTCGCTGAGGATTTCGATATGGCGTCCGACGGTGCGGATCATGTGGCATCTCCCGAGGTGGAAGAGGCGCCGATGTAGCCGGTCTCGAGCAGCATGCGTTTCCAGAACAGCAGCATGTCGCGGTACAGCGCCGGGTCGTCGCGCCAGATGCTCTGGGCGCCCATGCCGCGCATCATGCACAGGGTGGCGTTCAGGGCGACGCGATTCTCGTCGCTGGCGTGGCTGCCGTTGGCGACGAGCTGCTCCCAGATCTGCTCCAGTGAGGCGTTGAAGCGCGCCGCCAGCGGTTCCAGCACGCTCATGATGGCGGGGTCGGTGCGGGCGGTGGTGAGGTACTCCAGGGTGACCATGAACAGGTCGCCCTTGAAGTGCTCGTGCAGTGCCTGCAGCAGGCCGTCCACGTCCATCTCGCCTTGTCGCATGCGCTCGGCCAGGTCGCGCACGCTGACCACCTCGCGTTCGAGCAGGTCTTCGAGCGCGGCCTGCATCAGCGCTTCCTTGGTCGGGTAGTGGTGGACCAGGGCGCCGCGCGAGACGCCGGCGGCGCGGGCCACGTCGACCGTGGAGGTGGCGCGGATGCCCTGGCTCAGGATGCATTCGAGCGTGGCCTGCATGATCTTGGCCTGGGTCTGGCGGGAGCGCTGTTCCTGGGTCTGGCGTTGGCTCATCGGGGGCTCTCGGCAGGGAAAGGCCGCTCGTCGGATCACGACATCACGAGCGGCCGTCGGTGGGCGGCTCAGTAGATGCCGTAGTCGGCCGGTAGGGTGTCGTAGATCTCCCGCATGGCGAGCTCGGCCAGGGCGTCCTCGTCGCTGCGGTCGACGTCGGCGAGCAGCCCCTGCCATTTCTGGTAGGTGGCCAGGAAGTCGTCGATCAGCGCCTTCGGGTCCTCGACGCCGTACTTGTCGCGGGCGACGTCGTAGATGCCGGCCAGGGCCTGCTCGCGGAAGTCTTCCACCGACTGCATCAGGTCCGGCTCCGGCTGGAAGATCTGGTTGCCCTTGGCCTGGGCTTCCTCGAGGGCGTCGTCGGCGGTATCGAGGTATTGCACGATCATGCGCGTCATGGCCTTGGCGGAAGCCTGCTTGAAGACGTCGCGCTGGTCGTCGGTCAGGCCGGACCAGAAGTCCTCGTTGAAGCCCCACTGCGGACCGGACCAGTACATGCCGGTGGGCAGCAGGGTGGTGTAGTCGGCGACTTCCCACAGCGAGCGGTCGATCAGGTCGTTGGCGGCGTTGGTAGCGCAGTCGAGTGAACCGCGGTCGAGACCGGTGTACATCTCGCTGGAGGGCACGTTGACCGGGATGCCGCCGGCCTGCTCGACCCAGGCCGAGACGGTGGAGCCGGCGGTGCGGATGCGCTTGCCCTGGAGTTCCTCGAGGTTGCGCACCGGCTCGCGGCAGAACAGCACGTAGGGCGGCGTGGTGTAGGCGCCGAGGTAGACGATGTTGAGGTCCTGCCACTCCTGCAGCTGGATCGGGTTGTGGGTGCTGAAGTCGGTGACCGCAAGGATGGCGATCAGCGGGTCGTCGAAGTTGAAGCCCAGCTCCTGCACGGCGTTGGCGACCGGCATCTCCGACGGCGTGTAGACCGCGGCGTGGTGGGCCACCTGGACGATGCCGTCCTGGATGCCCTGCAGGCTGGCGCGCGGGGCGAGCAGCACGGTTCCGGTGTAGACCTCCGGGTCGAGCTCGCCGTGGGACAGCTCGCGCACGGTGTCGGCCCACTCGATGTAGCCGTACTTCGAGTGCGGATGCTGCTGGTCGTAGAACGAATTGGCGATGAAAGACGTCTCGGCCTGGGCGCTGGTGGCCAGGGCGGGCAGCGTCATGGCGGCGGCGATCGCCAGGGTCAGGTGGCTTCGCTTGAGGGTCATCTTGTCTCCCGGGCCGTGGATCGGCCATGCATTGTTGTTGGGCTTTGCCGGGTGCCGGTGAAGGGCGGCATCTGAAGACTAGTCAGCTCCTCATAAAAAAACAAGCAGGACTGTTTGTTTCTTAAGCGACACGGCCAACAGTGGGGTCAGACCCCCTAAGCCAATTGAGGGGTCTGGCCCCAAAGCTAACTAAGGGGGCTGCCCCCTCAATTGGCCTAAGGGCTTGCCGCGGCGGGTCTGCTGGCGGATCTCGTCTACCAGGCCGTCGGGGAGGTCGGTGTCGAACAGGTGGCGGTAGCGTTCGCAGCGCTGTTCGGGGCGGCGGGCGAGGTCGTCGTAGGCGGCGTGGCCAGCAGGTGTACGTGATTGGTCATTAGCACATAGGCGTGGATGGCGACTCCGCAGATCTGGCGGGCCTCGTCGAGGATGGCGAGATAGTTCGTGGCATCGCGGCGATGGACGAAGCAGGCACCGCGATTGTTGCCGCGCTGGATCTCGTGCACGGGCGTTTCGGGCAGCAGCAGCCTGGTGGGGCGGGCCATGGCGCACTCTCCGATGCTATGGAGATGGTGCTCAGTATAGTGGCCTCAGCCCGCTTTGGGGTCAGACCCCTAAGCGGGTTGAGGGGTCTGACCCCAAGGGGGGATTAGCTCGAGAGGGCGGCAGGTAGCCACAGCGCGATATCTGGCCAGATGCTGATGATCAGCGCGGCGAGGCACATCAGCAGGAAGAAGGGGGCGGCGGCGAGGGCCACGCGGCCGATGCTCTCGCCGGTCAGGCCCTGCAGCACGAACAGGTTGAAGCCCACCGGCGGAGTGATCTGTCCCAGCTCCACCATGATCACCAGGAAGATGCCGAACCACAGCGGGTCATAGCCGGCCTGGACGATGATCGGCAGGGTGATCGGCAGGCTCATCACGGTGATCGAGATGCCGTCGAGGAACAGCCCCAGCAGCACGTAGAACAGGGCCATGGCTAGCAGCAGCGCCACCGGCGAGAAGTGCTGCGCGGCGATCCAGCCGGCCAGCTCGCTCGTCAGGTGCAGGTAGCCCATGGCGGTGGAGAGCAGGGCGGCGGCCACCAGCAGGCTGCACACCATCACCGCGCTGATCAGCGCGCCGCGCAGGGCGTCCAGGAACAGCGCGAGCGTCAGCTGGCGCTCGCACAGCAGCAGGATCAGGGTAGCGGCGCAGCCGACGGCGGCGGCCTCGGAGGGCGTGGCGATGCCGGTGTAGATGGCGCCGATGACGATCACGATCAGCCCCAGCACTGGCGACAGATCCCGCAGCGCCTGGAAGATGCCGCTGCCGGTGTCCTCGGCCTTGGGTGCCAGGGCCGGATTGGCCAGGCAGCGCAGTCCCACGTAGCCGACATACAGCGCGGCGACCACCAGCCCCGGCAGCACGCCGGCCATGAACAGCTTGCTGATCGAGACCTCGGCCTGCACGCCGTAGACGATCATCACGATCGACGGCGGGATCAAGAGCCCCAGGCTTCCGGCGCCGGCCAGCGAGCCGATCGACAGGTCGCGATCGTACTGGCGCTCGGCCAGCTCGCGGGTGGTGATCTTGCCGATGGTGGCGGTGGTGGCCGCACTCGAGCCGCTGACCGCGGCAAACAGCGTGCAGCCCAGCACGTTGGTGTGCAGGATGCCGCCGGGCAGGCGGCGGGTGAGCGGCGTCAGGCCGCGGAACAGCCTTTCGGAGATGTTGGAGCGGAAGATCAGCTCGCCCATCAGGATGAACAGCGGGATGGCGGAAAGCTCCCAGCTGTTGGCGGCGCGGAACAGGATCTTGGACAGAATCAGACCGATGCGGTTGGCGTCGAAGTCGCCGAGCCCCCACAGCGAGAGCATGGCGACAATGACCAGGCCGGCGAACACCCAGCTGCCCAGCGCCAGCACGGCCAGCAGCAGGCCGATCACGCCGGCCCCGATGAATAGCGTTTCCATTCAGGCGTCTCCGGTGTCGAAGGAGTGGCGCTGCACCAGGATGCGCAGCGAGCGAACGGCGAGCACCAGGCACAGCAGGTAGAGCCCGACCAGCAGCGTGCCCTGGGGAATCCACAGCGGCGTCTGGGCCAGGGTCTCGCTGACGATGCCGCGCTGAAAGCTGCGCTCCACGGCGATGGTCCAGTAGCGGGCCAGCCAGCCGAAGGCCAGCAGCGCCGAGACGCTGGCGAACAGCTCCAGCGGCCAGCGCCAGGCCCGGGGCAGCCGGTCGAGCACCAGCGCCACGCGAATCAGCCCGCCCTTTTCCAGCGCATAGGGCAGGCCGAGGAAAGTCATCGCCGCCACGGCGTAGCCGATGTATTCGTCGAGGATGAAGGTCGAGTGCCCGAACAGGCGCAGCCCGATCTCGAGCAGGATATGGCCGAGCATGTAGATCACCAGCAGCATGGCCAGGCCGGCGCCCAGCGCCGCCAGGGCGCTGGTCAGCCGGCCGAGGGCATCGACCAGCAGCGCGGCGACGCTGGGAAAGGCGCTGCCGTCACGGCGATGCTGTGAACTCATTGGGCGGTCTCTTCGTCACTCTCCTGGCCGTCGCTCCCCTGATGAAATGCCTCGAGGATGCGGGTGGCGCGCTCGCCGGTGCTCTCGACCCAGTCGTCGACGACCGGCTGGGCGGCCTCGGCCAGGGCGTCGTGGAACTCGGCCGGCACCGGGTCGTGGATGGCGACGCCGTGTTCCTCGAGCTGGGCATAGTTCTCGGCCACGCGCTCCTTCACCACCTCCCAGTTGTGGGCGTCGGTTTCCCTGGCGGCCTGGAGCACGGCTTGCTGGTCGTCCTCGCTCAGCGATTCGAAGGCGTCGCGATTCATGTGCACCATGTTGAGCGGCACGGCGTACTGGATGGCGTTGAAGTCGCTGAGGTGCTCCCAGAAGCTGCCGTTGGCGCCGGCCTCGGCGGAGGTCAGCACCGCCTCGATGCCGCCGGTGGCGAGCTGGGGCACCACGTCGGCCCAGGACAGCTTGACCGGCGACGCGCCGGCGTTGACCAGGGTGGCGGTGCCGTTGCGGTCGTAGCTGCGGATCTTGAGGCCGTCGAGCGCTTCCATGCTGGTGACGGGCTTCTCGGCCCAGATGCCGCTGGCCGGCCAGGGCGAGGCGTAGAGCAGGATCTGGTCGTTGTCCTCGAACACCTTGGCGTATTCCGGCCGGGCGATGTCGTAGAGCCGGTGGGCGGACGCGACGTCGTCGGCCACGAACGGCAGCGACGAGAGCAGGAAGATCGGATCGATGCCGCCCAGCGCGCCGGAGAGGCTGTCGGCGATCTGCACCGCGTTGTCGGCCACGGCGTAGAAGTGATCGCCGGAGCGGAAGCCCAGCGAGCCGCCGGTGTGCAGGGTGATGTCGACGTCGCCGTCGGTCAGTGCCTCCACCCGATCGATGAACCAGGCATCGCCCTGGGCATGAATCGAGCTGGCGTTGTATTCGTTGGAGAAGTCCATGCCGGCGGAATGGGCCGGCAGCGACGCGGCCAGGCCCAGAGCCAGCAGCGGCAGGGCCGCGGCTCGGTGGATGCAGCGGGAAGCGCCGGTGGGCGTCGGGAAGCGCGACATTGTTGTATTCCTTATAGTTGTCATCGTTTGCCTGTTCAGCATCCTCAAGAATGCTGCGATGCGGGAGTGCCAGTGCGACCTCCGCTGTTCCAGGGGCGGCACGTTCAGCCAGCTTTGGGGTCAGACCCTTAAGTCACTTAAGTCAACTGAGGGGTCTGACCCCTCAAGTGGCTGAGGATGATCCGTTCTGGCAGGATGCTGGGCGGTGCCGCATCGCGCCAGCGCGCCCGTCACTCCCCGAACAATCCCATCAAGGAGTTTTCCGATGAGTTTCGATCCGTCCCGCCATGCCGAGATGAGCGATGCCGAACGCGACACGCGGATCGCGCTGGCGGCCTGCTATCGGCTGGCCGCCCACTACCGCATGACGGACCTGATCTATACCCACATCACTGCGCGCGTGCCGGGGGAGGAAGGGCACTTTCTGATCAATCCCTATGGCTGGCGTTGGGAGGAGATCACCGCGTCCTCGCTGGTGAAGATCGACGTCGATGGCCGCAAGGTGGACGACAGCCCGGAGGGCGTGAACCCGGCCGGCTTCACCATTCACTCCGCCATCCACCGCGCCAGCCACGATGCGGCCTGGGTGATGCACACCCATACCCGCGCCGGGATCACGGTGGCCACGCAGGCGCGCGGGCTCGAGACGCGGCTCAATCAGATCTCGCTGCAGTTCCACGAGCGGGTGTCCTACCACGACTACGAAGGCATCGCCCTGGACCTGGACGAGCGCGAGCGCATCGTGGCGAGCCTCGGCAGCAACTCGGCGCTGGTGCTGCGCAACCACGGTCTGCTGACCACCGGCGCCACGGCGGCCGAGATGTTCAACAACATGTTCTACCTGGAGCGGGCCTGCGAGCTGCAGGTGGCGGCGCAGGGCACCGGCGAGCCGCTGAACCTGGTGTCGGAAGAGACCGCCCGCCACGTGGCGCGCCAGTATGACCAGACCATCCACGAGGATGGCGACCTGGCGCTGGAATGGGCGGCGCACCTGCGCACCCTGGATTCGCTGGACCCGAGCTACAAGGACTAAGGACGGTTTGGGGTCAGACCCCTAAGGGAATTGAGGGGTCTGACCCCAAAGTTGGGTGAGGCTAGTCCGGAGCGGCCGGGAGGTTCATCAGCCACTGACGGAAGTCGCGGCTGGCCTGGCTGAGGTGGCGGTGCTGGGGCAGCAGCAGCGAGAGCTTGCCCTGGCTCGGCATGGCATGGGGCAGGGCCCGCAGCAGGTTGCCCTGCCGTAGCTCCTCGGCCAGCAGCTGCTCCCAGCCGAGGGTGATGCCCTGGCCGGCGAGCGTGGCATTCATCAGCACCTGGTAGCTGTTGGCGCGCAGGCAGTGCTCGGGCTCGCGCCAGGTCATCCCGATGGCCTCGAACCAGTCGCGCCAGGTCAGCCAGTCGTTGAAGTGGTCTTCCAGGACCATGAGGATGTGCCGGCCGAGCAGGTCCTCGGGGGCGTCGACATGGCCGTGGTGCGCGGCGTAATGCGGGCTGCACACGGCGATGACGTTTTCCTCGGGAAAGACGGTCTCGGCGATCAGGCCCGGCGGATCTACCTGGCCCTCGAGATGGTAGTAGAGCCCCAGATCGAACTCGGTCAGGTCGAGGCGGTACGGGTCTTCCATGGTCAGCAGGCGGATTTCCACCTCCGGGTGCCGACGCTGGAAGTGGGGGAGATGGCGTGACAGCCAGATCGAGGCGACGGTGGGGCTGGTGGCCAGGGTGATCTGGTCGTCGTTGCCCTGTCGGCGCAGACGCACCGTCTCGTCGGCCAGCTCGCGCAGCAGCCGGCGCACCACGCGGTAGTACTGGTCGGCGGCCGGGGTCGGCCTCAGGCCCTCCGGATCACGCTCGAACAGCGGGCGCCCCAGGTTTTCCTCCAGCCGCTTGATCTGGCGGCTGATGGCGCTCTGGGTCAGGCTGAGTTCGCGGCCGGCCTGGGTGAAGCTGCCGTGTCGGGCGGCGGCCTCGAAGGCGCGCAGGCATTGCAGCGGGGGCAGGGCATCGCGTCCGCTCATGAGGGTCCTCGGCAGCAGGGAATCCGTGTCGCCGCCGAGGATATCATGCCCGCCCCGGGCATCACTTCGGACCTTGCCCCGGGGCGGTGTGCGGGATGGTGGCCTAGATGGCCTCACGCGTGACTTCCGTCTGCCAGCGCTTGCGATGCACTTCCTGGCCTTCGTCGTGGGCGATCTGTTCGGCCTCGATATAGAAGGCTGAGGCGTCGCAGGTCAGCCGATAGCGGCTCTCCACCTCGACGTCGAACTGCCCGGGTCCCTGGTCGCGGCCCGCCTTGTAGCGCCAGACGATCTCCGCCCGGGCGAGCGTCGGGTCTTCAGGATGGGCGGTGTAACGCTCCTGGCAGGACTGGTCCACGCGATAGCCGTGGTCGGCGTAGGTCATGGCCCCGAGGTCGTCCTCGACGATCACCGTGACCTCGCCGCTGGCCACATCTTCCTGCACGGTGCGGCGCGGCTGGGGCTGGCGCTGGATCTCGACGTTGGCCGGCTTGGCGCTCTCCGGCGGTTCGAACGGGTTCGCTACCGTGTGGCCCTCGAAGGTGGGCAGTTCGAGACGCTGCAGGCCGGGCTGCAGGGTCAGGGCGGCGCGTTTGGGGGTGGGCCACAGCAGCGGGAAGTTGGCCGAGGCGATGGCGATGCGCAGGCGATGCCCCGCCGGCACCCGGTAGCCGATCATGTCGAGCTCCAGATCGATGTCCATGGGTTCGCCGGGCACCGGAGGCTCGAGGCGATCATGGTCGCGCAGCGACAGGTTCAGCACGCCATAGGTGATCCGGGCCACGCGCCCGTCGGGCTGCACGTCGCTGAGGCGTACGGTGAGCTGGCCGCAGTCCTGGTTGCTGGCCAGCCGCAGGCGCAGCCGGGGTTTGCCGAGGATGTCGAGCGGCGTTTCGAGCGGGGCGCTGTCGAAGCACAGCGCCTGGGCATCGTCGCGGCTCTGTTCGGCGGGGAGGTCGGGGCCGAACCAGATGGCGCAGTATTCGCCCTGCTGGCTGCCGGCGGTCAGCGGAGAATCGACGGTGCAGGCCGCGTTCAGCGGCGTATCGCCCGGCACCAGCCCGGTCTCGGTCAGCGAGAAGGGGCGTGGCTCGACGCTGGCCGACGGCCAGCCCTCGGTGCGGACCCAGGCGCCGGGGCGTTCGGCGTACAGCGGCTGGGGTGTCAGGGCATCCTGCAGGTAGAAGGTGCCGGCCGGTTCGTCCATGACGCCGGTGTCGATGTCCTTCAACCAGTGGTCCCACCAGCGCAGGGCTTCCTGCAGGAAGCCGATCGCCGGGTCCGGCACGGCGAAGTGTGGGTACTTGTGGATCCAGGGGCCGATCAGACCCTTCTTCGGGCCGTGCAGGTGCTCGAGCAGCCGCGGCACGCTGTTCTTGTAGCCGTCGCCCCAGCCGCCGACCGCGTAGACGGCAGCCTCGATGTCGGCGTAGTGCTGGTTGACCGAGCCATGCTTCCAGTAGTCGTCGCGGGTCTGGTGGCTCATCCAGGTCTCGGCCAGCAGCGGCATGTTCTCCAGGCGCTGTTTCCAGCGCCCGCGCCAGGCGTCGCCGACCAGGGCTGGATCGGGCGGGGCGGCAGAGAAACTGAGCATGGTCGCCGACCAGCCGAGGTTCTCGTGCAGCAAATTGCCGCCCTTGTAGTGGATGTCGTCGGTATAGCGGTCGTCAGTGGAGCACAGGGTGATGATTGCCTTGAGCGGCTCGGGCTTGAGCGCCGCCAGCTGCAGCGAATTGAAGCCGCCCCAGGAGATGCCCATCATGCCGACGCGGCCGCTGCACCAGGGCTGGCGGGCCAGCCAGTCGATGACCTCCAGGGCGTCGGCCTGCTCCTGGGGCAGGTATTCGTCAGCCATCAGGCCTTCTGATTCGCCGTTGCCGCGCATGTCGACGCGCACGCTGGCGTAGCCGTGTCCGGCGAAGTAGGGATGGGTCAGCTCGTCGCGTACCGCCGTGCCATCGCGCTTGCGATAGGGCAGGTACTCGAGGATGGCGGGCACCGGGTGGTGCTCGGCACCCTCCGGCAGCCAGATGCGGGCGGCGAGCCGGGTGCCGTCGGCGAGCGGGATCTCCAGATGCTCGATCTCGCGAATGCGGTGCGGGAAGTCGGTCTTCACGTTCATGTTGGTTGGCCTTGTGCTTGGCGGCTGGCTGGGCGTTGGGCGTCGGGTGTGGCGGGCACCGTCAGGGCGCTGGGATCGCTGAGCCAGCGCCACAGGGCGGTGCTGGCCAGCAGGATGATCAGCAGCGCGGGCAGGCCGCCGAGGTTGGAGAGCATCTTCACCCCGTCGATGCCGACGAAGCTGGTCATCACCCAGGCGATGACGCCGACCACGGTGCCCCAGATGACCTTCATCGGGATGCCGGCGCTGAAGTCGGAGTCGGCGGTCAGGCCGCGGGTGCAGAGGTTGCCGATGGCGTCGGTGTTGGAGTCGGCGGCGGTGACGTAGGAGACGAAGGCGATGAACAGCAGCAGCGGGACCCAGATATTGGCCAGCGGCAGCTCATCGAACAGCCGATAGAGCACGTGCTCCACGCCCTGATCGTTGAGCACGGCATTCAGGTCGATGCCGGTGCGCATCTGGAAGTAGAGCGTGCCGCCGGAGAAGATGACGATCCACACGGTGGCGAACAGTGCCGGGTACAGCAGGTTGATGCGCAGGAACTCGCGTACCGTGTAGCCCCTCGAGATGCGTCCGAGGAACAGCGCGGCCACCGGGGCCCAGGCGAACCAGATCGCCCAGTAGAAGATTGACCACCAGTGCGGCCACTGGTCGTTGCCGGCGGCGCCGGTGAACAGGCTACGGGTGAAGAAGTTGTCGAGGTAGACGCCGAACGACTCGACGCCGATCTGCAGCATGAAGGCGGTGGGGCCGAACACGAAGACGAACAGGCCGAGGGCCAGCAGCAGCCAGGCATTGAGTGCCGAGAGTCGTGCGATGCCGCGCTTCAGGCCGCTGGTCGCCGAGATCACGAAGGTCACCACGATCAGTGCAATGATCAGCCCCAGGCGCAGCGGGTTGGTCTCGCCGTCCATGTACTGGCCGAGACCGCCGGCCAGGGTGATGGCGCCGGTGCCGAGCGTCGAAGCCATGCCGGCCACCAGGGAGTACAGGGCCAGGGCGTCGATCAGCCCCGAGTAATGCCTGATGCTCGGACCGAACAGCGGCTCGAGCATGCTCGAGATCGAGAACTTCTGGCGGCGATTGTAGAAGGCCAGGGCGAAGATCAGCGCCGGCACCGCATAGATGGCGTAGGGCGTGAAGGTCCAGTGCAGGAACATGGTGGACATGGCGAACAGCGCGGCGTCGGAGGAGCCGGCTTCCAGCCCCAGGGAGTCGGGCGGGCCCATCAGATGGTAGAGCGGCTCGGCGGTGGTCCAGAACAGCACGCCCACCGCCAGGGTGGTGCACAGGGTGATCGAGAACCAGCGCATCTTCGTCAGCAGCGGCTCGGCCTCGTCGTCGCCGCCGATGCGAATGTGGCCCAGCGGCGACGCATAGACGACGATCGCCAGGATCAGCAAGTAGAGGCTGCCCAGGCTGAACAGCCACGAGAAGCGTTCGAGGATGGCGTCGTTGAGTTGGCTGGTGAAGCCGAGGAAGGCGTCGAGATCCTGGAAGCTGGCAATCACCGCCGCGAGCAGGATGAGGAAGGTCGGCCAGAATACCAAAGGCCGCATGCGGTTGGTCATGGACGTTTCTCCACTTGTTATGTCATGTCTCGGGATGTCCCCGGCGCATGGCCGCTTACCATACCGGGGTGCTGCCAGTGGATGACAGCGACCGATCCGCATGGGGGCATGACGTCAGCGCATGCCCTCCGTGAAATTAGGGGGGAGGCCGGCAGGCCCGGTGACCGAACGCAAAGCGCCCGGCATCATGCCGGGCGCTTTGCGTTGTGGGGCAGATTGGGGTCAGCCACCTAAGGGGATTGAGGGGTCTGACCCCAAAGTTGGGTGAAGGGCCTTCAGGTTTGGGCCGTCAGTGCCTCCGCGGGGCAGCGCTCGCGTTCTTCGCGGGCGCTCAGGCTCATGGCGACGAAGATCACCGAGTTCACCAACAGGCCGCAGAAGCCGGGGTGCCAGCCGAAGTGGGCATCCGCGATGAACTGGAAAAACAGTGCGCCGAGCAGCAGAGCAACCAGAGAGCCGGGGTTAGCCAGGGTTAGTAGGTTGGCCGCCCAGTGGATCCCGCTGGCACAGCCGGCACCGTCCCGACAGCTGAAGCTGCTCGAGGACACGGTTGGGGCGGAGCTGTTGGTGTGCTCAAGGCAGGGGAGAAACACTATATTGAAGCGAAATACGCTTGAGCAGCGCAACGATGGTGCGTCGGAGGTAGAGGAATTCGGGGAAGAGCCGACAAGGCCTTGAGTTGTTTTTGGTAAGGCCTTGATATCAAGATTTTTTCTAGTTTTTGGCCCGCCATTCGCTGTGTTCGAACGGAAGGGCCGCCTGGCGGCGGCCCTTCGAACGTGAGCTGGCGTGCTCCAACTGGTCCCCTTCGGGGGACTTTTTTTATGTGCGTTTGTTGGGGAGCATAATGGCCGCCAGGCCATGAGCCGACAACGAGACCTTAGTGGTAGATTTCGCCTGTACCGTGCCCGCTGCCCGTATATCGCCTTTCACTCCCTTCCCGCCGTCGAGTGTCGGGTGCGCTCCTGAGGCCGCTCGTGCGCGCCGATGTAGCGGCTATTCAGCGTTGAATGTGCAGAATCCCGTATAGCATCGGCGCTCTCGATGGTGTTCCATAGCAGCCTATCCCGGCCCGGCGGCGTTCGCGCTGCATGTGCGGTTGAGGCGTTGGCCGTCGATGTCGGGACAAGAAGAGGCGGGAAAAGGGGAGTTATCGTGAGAACACTCGTCGTGGTGCGTTCCTTGAAGATGGGAGGGATGGAGCGCGTCGCGGTCAATCTGGCGGATGCCTTCGCCGAGGCGGGGCATGAAAGCCATCTGCTGAGCTTTCGCCGCGTCGAGCGCGAGCTGTCGCCGTCGCATCCGGGGGTGCAGCAGCATCACTTGAATCTGCGCTGGCGGTCGCGGGCCACGCTGGTGGGCCTGCTGCTGGAAGTGCTGGCGCGGTGGGTGCTGAATCCGCTGCTCAAGCGCTCGCTGTATCTGGGCACCGGCATCGTCGGGGGCTGGGTCTTCAGGCAGTGGCTGCGTGGTTTCGAGCGCCAATACGGTCGCGTCGATCGCATCGTCTTCCGTGGCATCGGCACCTTCGAGCAGGTCTGGACCTTCCGCGACGATCGCGCGCGCTACGTGCTGGAGAACATCCTGCACGTTTCCCGGCCCAGCTGTCGGCGGCGCCTGATGGGGCGCTGCCTGTTCCAGGGGCGACACCTGATCACGGTTTCGCGCGGCGTCGCCGAGAGCGTGAGCAAGGCGCAAACGTGCTGGCGCTTCACGCCGGCGTCGCTCGAGGTGATTCCGAATCCTTGCCCGATCGCCGATATTCGCCGGGCCATGCGTGAGCCGGAGCCCGATCTGCCGGACGAGCCCTATCTGGTCAACGTCGCCCGACTGGTGCCGGCCAAGGACCAGGCGCTGCTGCTGCGGGCCTATGCCGAATCCGGCGTGAGCATGCCGCTGGTGCTGGTCGGCGACGGCCAGGAGAGAGGCGCGCTCGAAGCGCTGGCCGATGAGCTCGGCATCGCCAAACGGGTGCGCTTCGTGGGTCAGCGCAGCAACCCCTACCCGTGGATGCACCACGCCAGGCTGTTCGTGCTGAGTTCCCGCTTCGAGGGCATGGGCATCGTGCTGTTCGAGGCGCTGGCCTGCGACACGCCGGTGCTGAGCGTCGACTGTCCGGGCGGCATTCGCGACATTCTCAAGGGCGATCTCGAGGCGTCGATCGTGCCGCACTCCGTCGAGGGGCTGGCGAGTGGCATTCGCGAGGCACTCGAGCATGCAGCGCCTGCTATCCAGGAGGCCTGGTTGGACGACTTCCGCCCGCAGACCGTGGCGGCGGCGTTCATGGCCGCGCCCGGTGCAGACGATGCCTGAGCCGGCTCGGTGCCTCTGGCGTCGCGGGTGCGAGGTGGACGCGCGACGGGAATATGGCACCATGTAGCACGATTTCGGGCACAGGGCGCCTGATGGATAGGGAGACAACATGCAGGACGTGATTCAGGCGTTTCACGACATTCAGCCCGACCCGGCCAACCCGGCCCAGGCGGTGAGCTTCGGTACGTCCGGGCATCGTGGCCGTTCCCTGGCGGGCTCGTTCAATCGCGCGCATATCCTGGCCGTGGCCCAGGCCGTGGTGGACTATCGCCGCCAGGCCGGCATCGCCGGCCCGCTGTATCTGGGCCGTGACAGCCACGCGCTGTCGCGCCCGGCCTGGGAAACGGCGCTGCAGGTGCTGATCGCCAACGGCGTGGACGTGCGCATCGAGCGCGACGGCGAGCTGACCGCCACCCCGGTGGTGAGCCGGGCGATCCTCGCCCACAACGCCGAGGCCGATGCGCCCCGGGCCGACGGTCTGATCGTCACGCCGTCGCACAATCCGCCCGAGGACGGCGGCATCAAGTACAACCCGCCCCATGGCGGGCCCGCCGAGGGCGAGGTGACCGGCTGGATCGAGCGCCGGGCCAACGAGCTGCTGGCCCAGGAGCTCGAGGCAGTGGCCGAGGTGGCGCTGGAAGAGGCGCTGGCCCAGGCCGTTCGCCATGACATGGTGGGCGAGTACGTCGACGGCCTGGCCTCGGTGGTGGACCTGGAGGCGATCAAGCGCGCCGGCCTCACGCTGGCCGCCGACCCCATGGGCGGCACCGCGCTGCCGGTGTGGCAGGCCATCGTCGAGCGCCACGGTCTCGACCTCGAGGTGGTGAATACCGAGATCGACGAGAGCTTCGCCTTCATGCCGCCGGATCATGACGGCAAGATCCGCATGGACTGCTCCAGCTCGGCCGCCATGGCCAACCTGCTGGCGATGAAGGAGCGCTTCGACCTGGCTTTCGGCAACGATCCGGACGCCGACCGCCACGGCATCGTCGACGCCGCGGGGCTGATGAACCCGAACCACTACCTGGCGGTGGCCATCGACTACCTGCTGACGCATCGCGACGGCTGGGACGAGACGCTCAAGGTCGGCAAGACGCTGGTGTCGTCGTCGATCATCGACCGCGTGGTGGCGGCCCGTGACCGCGAACTGCACGAGGTGCCGGTCGGCTTCAAGTGGTTCGTCGAAGGCCTGCACCGGGGCTGGCTGGCCTTCGGCGGCGAGGAGAGCGCCGGGGCGAGCTTCCTGACCCTCAACGGCCGGCCCTGGTCGACCGACAAGGATGGCATCCTGCTGTGCCTGCTGGCCGCCGAGCTGATGGCCGTGACCGGCAAGTGGCCCAGCGAGGCCTATCGCGAGCTGACCGAGCGCCACGGCGCGCCACACTATCGCCGCGTCGATACCGCCTGCACGCCCGATCAGCAGCAGGCGTTCAAGCGGCTGGACCCCGCGAGCCTGGCCGTGACCACCCTGGCCGGCGACCCGGTCGAGCGGATCCTGGTCAACGCGCCCGGCAACAGTGCCCCAATCGGTGGTCTCAAGGTGGAAACCGCCAACGGCTGGTTCGCGGCGCGCCCCAGCGGCACCGAGCCGCTGTACAAGGTCTACGCCGAGAGCTTCCGCGGCGAGGCTCATCTGCAGGCCATGATCGAAGAGGCGCAGGCGATGCTGGAGGCGGCGCTGTAGTCTCATCGTCGACCGCGTAGCCAGCTCCGGCTTGGGTTGAGGTAGAGGGCGAAGTGTGCTTAACTTTTTGTTATTCAAGGCGTTGGGCGACAAGTGTGCCCTCTGACGCTTCCGAAGCACCAGCCATTGGCCTGTGGGTGAAAGAAACGCCTTCTTGCACGGCTATTGGCCGTATGACCGGCCCTTCGATTGCGATAGGCTGAGCCCAAAACCCTCTGACGGGATGCGTCGGAGGGTTTTTTGTGGCCGGGTCGCTGAACATATCCAGGCAAACTTAGCCTCGCAGCGCTGCCGGGCGAGGCTGGATAGAGGAGCCCGGGGTACTGGCGTAGAATCGCAGGTTTGAAAACGTGACGGGTGGCTTGGCCCTTGGAGGTTGGCACCATCACTACAAGACAGCAGGGCATGGGAAAACGCCCGGGACAATCCCTGGGCGGTAGCGTGCCCAAAGATTTTGATAATCAATTGCAGTTATTGGTAGAAGAACACGGGAAATGGGCAACATGTTGGGTGATTTTAGAGTTTTTAAGGCGCTAGAAAAATTATGGGCCATAACATCAAAGCAAGCAAAAAAACAGTCTGTTGCGCCACTGATGCTGACATCTTCCACCTTTTTTCTGGCTACACTCGTAAATCAAGCAGCAACTGTCGAGTCCGTGTTTCTCTTTTTTTCTGTTTGCGCTTTTCAGTTTCTGGTTGGGAGCTATGAGAAAATATATTATGCGTTGGTTAAGCTTGAAGTAAAAAACAAAAAAACCAATCGAATGGCTGATGCTTGGGGCTGGAAAGCCTGTGTTGGAGCCGGCCTTTTGCCACTGATTGATCTCTGGTCTCCTATATTTTCCTGGCTATGTTTTTTTGCACTGGTCATTGTGTTTCGCCAAGCTGGTGCTGATCTTTTCTTGAGCTTCTTGAAAAGGAAAGAGATAAAAGAAGCGTCGGTTAATTATCTTGCCAATTATCAGCCAGAAATTGCGGTCTATGTTACAGGGATGAAGGAGGTTGCCTACCAGGTGAATCAGTGGATTCCCGTGCTTGAGAAGTTAAACAAACACGTGCTGATCATTACCAGGGAGTCCAACGTGTATGACGATATCACTAACACTCATATTCCCGTAGTGACCGCAAAGACTCAGCTTGAGCTGGAGGCCATACTTGGTGCGCATACATCAATAAAAAAGGTGCTTTATCCGGCCAACACAATGAAGAATGTTCAGGCATTACGTTATTCACATTTGCAGCATTGCTTCATCAATCATGGAGAAAGTGACAAGGCTGTCAACCAGAGTAAGGTTCTCATGGCCTATGACAAGCTCTTGCTGGCTGGGCCGCTTTCCGAACAACGGCTTCGTGATGGCGGTATTCCCCTGCGAGATGGCCAGGTCGAATATGTAGGCAGGCCGCAGGCTGAGCTATTGCTTGATAGTGTAGATAAAGTTGCCGGAATCAAGAAAGTCCTGTATGCCCCTACCTGGGAAGGCTACGTGAAGAATGTGGACTATAGTTCTATTGATGAGCTTGGTTATAAAATCTGCAAGCAGTTACTTGAATCGGATAAGTATGAGGTTCTGTTCAAGCCTCACCCCTACACGGGGAAAGTGAGCCTGAGAAAGAAGCAGTATCTCGAAAAGATTAAAGCCCTGTTTAAGTATTATAATGCCACTGTTTATGATGATGGCACTCCTATTTATGACTTGATGAATCAGAGCGATGTATTGATCTGTGATGTGTCAAGTGTTTTGAATGAGTATCTTGTCACCAAAAAGCCTATCTTGCTGTGTAAGATGGGAACACAAAGTGACGGTAAATTTGTCAGCGAGTTCCCTTCCGCTCGTGCAGCGACGCTGATCAGTGAGAAAGCCGATGTTCTTTCCGTGCTGCATCAAATTGAAGAAAGAGATGAGTGTTACCAAGAGCGTAAGCTCGTGAGGCGCGAGTCCCTCGGGGAGTTCCCGGAAGGGGCTTTAGTGCACTTTACACAAGCTGTAGAGAATCTTGATCGGTAGTCAGGGTGCAGAGGATGAGTTTTGGGTATTTTTTTTAAGCATGTTGCTAGTGTCTCGAGGGTGGTGAAAGAGTTCTCGTCTGGGGCCTGCTCCTATCAGTTAGGGTGCTCTTTCCTAGCGATTTCGAGGCTCCTTCAAGTCGTCAGCTTTTTCCTGCCCTTGAAGATTCTGATCTTGATTTCTTCGGATCGGGCGCCGTCTTACATGGAATATCTTCCTTTTAGTATAAGCTATGATGCGTTATTGATCAGTTTTATCGCTATGGTGCCATGCACTTATGTGGGATATATCCTGGCTGGTGTCTTGCATCGTCTCTTTCTTGATCGCGATCTGAAGCGATGGAGGTCTGGCGATTTATCGCCACGTTACATCAAAGTAAAATCCAAGGATAAGCTTGTAAAGCTTCATGGCCATGTGGCAAAGGTGCTGTCAGAAATTATTCTGATAGCATTTTCGCTTATATTGGTGCTAGTCATGGATCCGCTTATGTGCCTCTTCCTTTTTTTATTAATGATGATAAATATAAGGGCCTTTGTGGAAAGGGCGTTTTATAAGGGTGAGCATGATCGGATTGGTTTTTTTAAATTGCACAGAAGGCAATATATAGAATACTTTTCTTCAGTGAATTTCATATTTGTCTTTGTTGTCTTGGTGGGGCAAATAAAGCTTATGGATATTGGTGTGTTTGAAGCTCTTTTTGTGTTACTGATGTCTAGGATGTTGTTTCAGGCTGTGCAAAGATTTTCTTTTGAAAATATTTATATTTCATCTCATTTGAGTGGATAGCTCTGTGTTTTGCTTTGTTTTTAGTGTGTGAATGGAGGTTTTTAGTTAGGATGTGCTGTTTGGTAAGGTCCGCTGATGGCTAGACAGAAAATGAAACCTTTTCGTTGCTGTTTTATCTAGATTTAGGTGGCGTCCGATAATGCTTGGGGTTAGCGGTTGTGTTGATGGCTGCCGGGAATGAGTATCAGTCAGGTATGCTCTAGCGTATTGTCTGGCTAAGTGTGAAACTCGTTATTACTTACCGCGCGATCTGCTCTAGGAGTTTTGATTTTGGCTGTTGTGAAGCATGTGAAGGCGTTGCTACTCCCGATTTACCATCGTGCCCCAAAGAAACTGCGCGAGCCGCTGAAGAGGGGAGTTCTTGAGCTGCTTAGGCCAGGGCGCAGAACTAAGGTCTCGGTGATCGTGCCAGTGTTCAACGTCGAGTCGTATCTCCCGGCCTGTCTGGACTCGATCCTGGCGCAGTCGCATCGCAACATTGAGGTCGTGTGCGTCGATGACGGATCACCGGACAATTCCATCGAGGTTCTACGCGATTATGCGGCCAAGGATAGCCGTGTGAAGATTGTCCGCAAGGCTAATGGTGGCCTCGGTGCAGCACGTAATACAGGCGTCGAGAACTCCAATGGAGAGATGATCTACTTCGCCGACTCCGACGATACCATTCCCCCGCGGGCAGTGGAGCACTTGCTTACGAGTCTTAAGCGCAGCGGATCCGACTTCGCTGTTGGCTCGCTCATGCGTGACACTCCCACTGGGCGTCATGTTCCCCGCTGGGCGCAGCAGCTGCACGCGACCACCCGTACCCGCTTGACCTTGGCCGATGAGCCGGATGCCCTGAAGAACGTATTCGCGTGGACTAAGATGTTCCGTCGCCAGTTCTTCCTAAACGTCGTGGGTGGTTACCCGGATGGCCTCTACGAGGATCAGGTACCTGCCGCTAAGGCCTACACGCACGGCACTTTCGACATTATCAAGGACGTAGTGTGCTTCTGGCGCATCCGTGAAGATGAGTCATCGATCACGCAGCAGAAGGCCACGATGAAGGATCTCAAGGCTCGCTGGGAGGTAATTGCCTCCCTCGCCGAGCAAATGGCCGATGCCCCGGCTCCCGTGCTGCGCGTCTGGCAGTCCAAAGTCGTCGGGTTCGACATGCGTCCCTATTATGAGCAGGTGCCACGCACCGACGATGAGTACTGGGCGTACCTTCAGAGCCGTGTGCGCTCTTTTGTAGACTTCGTTGGCTACGATCTGCTTGCTAGCGTAGAAATCTCCGACCGCTTGCAGGCCGCCGCGGTTTATCACGGGTACCGTGAGGACGTCGCAGAGCTGCTGCGTCGACGAGAGTCGCAGACGTGGAAGGTGCCCGGTACTGTCTTTGACGGCACCCCGCGAGTAGACGACGAGTACTTCGAAGGCTTGCAGCTGCTCCCAGACGGTGTGCTGGAAGTGCTCAGTGCCCCCGGTGACGTCGCTCTGGTCCAGCATGTGGAGTCCGTGACGGTCGTGGGCGAAGAATTGGTGGTGCGCGGCATTGCCTATCTGACCAACCTGTCTCAGTCCGAGGCGGGCAGTGTGATCGCCTTGGAGGCCCGCGCCGCCGAAGGTTCTGGTAAAGTGCTCCCAGTGCGTCTGACACGGTACCGCGAGCCTGCTGCGGACATGCGCGCCGCCGACCCTTGGAACGAACACTCCGAGTCTGGATTCGAGGCCGCATTTGCCCTGGCCGAACTGCGCGAGGGTCGCTGGGACCTGAGCATAACTCTCGACGTTAATGGAATAATTCGTACCAGCCCTTTGGCAGCCCCCGACCCAGCTTCGGCTGGGCGCTTGCCTGCCTTTGGTACTGTGATCGACCACAGCCGATGGTATCTGGTCGATACTCGGAAGGGCGGTGGCCTTCAGCTGCGCCATACCGTCACGCCTCGGCTTGCGGTAGAGCAAGTCTGGTCCGAAGACAGTCTTCTTTGCGTCTGCCTGGCTGAGGGCGTATGCCCGGATGACGGACGCTTCGTTGCAATCAGCGGTACCAGCCGAATTACAGGTTCTTTGTCCATCTGCAACGGGCGGGCGGTTGTCTCCTTCAGCATTCCAGTCACCTCACGTTACCGCAGAGAGTGGGCCCTCTGGTGGCAGTCGGGTAAGCAGTGCATCCAACTGGCCTGGGCGGATAGCCATCTGGCTGTCTCCACTGAGCGGGCGTGCCCTTACGTTGTGCGCGCCTCGGCAACCGGCGACGTCGTGATCTTGGGTGGACCACTGGTTGGAGAGATCACAGGAGCGACCCTGTCCGGGAACGGCCTACAGGTGACAGGATGGATGCGTCGTGATGCGTCACTAGCCTCGGCTTGGGTTACGGCGAAGTTATTCAGCCAGTTTGTACCAGGCAGTTCAGTGGCCATCGGCACTGTGGATGGTGGCTTTGATGCCACCCTGCCACTTACGAACGATTCCGGCAGCTCTCTAAGCCGTGTTCGAGGATACGCCGTTGTTTTCGATATTAAGGGGTACGGTCGGGTCTGGCCGCAGGTCTCAGATAAGATGCTTGAGTCGATGCCCGTCGAGGATATGAATTTTGATAGTGGCATTACGTTGACTGTGACTCCCCGAGCCCGTGCTCTGTGGGTAAGGCTGCGAAATGCCCTTGCTGAGGATGAGCGTTCACGCCGCTCTCAGCATCTGCTCCAGAGGGCCTACAGCGCAGAACACAGCCCTGTCGAGGCAGTTTTGTTCGAAACGTTCAACGGCAAGACCGTTGGCGACTCCCCGTTGGCCCTGTCGCGCGAGTTGCATCGCCGCGGTTCCACCATCGAGCAGTATTGGTCTGTTGAGTCACTGGCTATCCCTGTTCCTGAGTGGGCCACTCCGCTGCTACGATACTCCAAGCGCTGGTACGAAGTCTTGGCCTCCGCGCAGCTGTTAGTTAATAACAACAATTGGCCCTGGTTCTTCATCAAGCGCCCTTACCAGACTTATCTTCAGACTTGGCACGGCACCCCCCTCAAGCAGATCGGCAACGACGTGCCCGGGGCCAATCTCTCTTTGACATATCGCTCTCTGATGGTCCGCGAGGCCGCTGCATGGGACTACCTGATTGCACAGAATGAGTACTCCGCGAAGATCTTTCCGCGCGCTTTCGGATATAGCGGTGAGGTCATGCAGCTTGGTTATCCTCGCAACGACTCACTCGTCGATGATACGGCGCAGCCCACCCGAGAGCGTGTGCGTGCCGCACTTGGCCTCGCCGATGATAGCTTTGTACTGTTATATGCCCCCACTTGGCGTGATAATCTCAAGGGGCACGGCGGCTATAGTCGCGTGCTCTTTCTGGACTTCGATGTCCTGCGAGAGGGCGTTGGTGAGAATGTTGTTGTACTCTATCGCGGGCACTCCAACACCGCCAACGCCTCCGGTGGGTCGCACGAGGGCGTAATCGATGTGACACGCTATCCGGACGTCAACGAGATTATGCTTGCCTCTGATGCTCTCGTCACCGACTATTCCTCTATCTTTTATGACTACGCAGTGATGCGGAAGCCGATCTACTTCCTTGTCCCTGATCTCGAGCAATACGGTAGCGCTACTCGCGGTTTCTACAAGCCTCTGGAGCAGGTTGCACCCGGCCCGCTGTGCAAGGACACAGCTGCTCTCGTCCACGAGCTCAGCCAAGACTTCCAATCTTCTTATGGGGAGCGGTTCGATCAGTTTCTCGCTACTTACGCTCCACAAGACGACGGGAGTGCGGCTGCTAGAGTATTGGATGCTCTTGCGCCTTCCTGTGGTATGATTGTCGATATTCTTACGCCAACTCGTTAGATGTGGCTTTATTCCAAAAATTCGGGAAAACTTAAGTGCGTAATATTTTTCGTCGCATCGTAGCTTCTATAGGCTATCAGCCCTCAAGCTCATCCAATGCTCTGGAGCATAAGCTTCTTCAGGATATTCGTTGGGAACTTCAACAACAACGCCGGTCTTATGAGGTGATCCGGAATGCGCTTGCCAAGCCGACCCTCGATAAAATGCGAAGTTTTATGCGTGAGCGCCAGCTTGGTTTTCGCGAAACGCTCGAAACTATCGTGCGTGAAAAAAGAAGTTTTGCTAGGTTCGGAGATGGAGAGCTTAAGCTTATGCTTCGTGCTGACTATAATTTAAAATTTCAGACTAATTCGGCTAATTTGCGCAGAGAGCTCGAAGAAGCTCTAGTCGGCTCAGGTGATGTGTCTGGACTTTTGACTGGCTTCCCGCATGCATACACAGACCTACACTGGACTGGTGTGTGGTTGGATCTGTGGACCGAGCTTGAGGCACTCATCCCTGAAGGGGGCACTTTTGGCAACAGTCATGTGTCTCGCCCGATATTTTTCCAACAGATGGGCCAGGAAGGTGTCGACCTATGGCGTCAAGTTTGGGAAAAAGAAGATGTATGCTTGATTGCTGGTAGAGAATCTCGCTTCAATCGGATACCGGCTCTTTTCGATAATGTATCTACATGGCGACGTATTGACTCCAGTCCAACTAATGCTTATGACGATATTGAGCGACTTCTTGACGAAGTTCGAAGAGATACTAGCTCGTCTCTATTTCTTGTTGCGCTTGGCCCGGCAGGAACAGTCTTATCACATAGGATAGCCCAAGATAACCGGCGGGCTGTTGATATTGGTCATATTAGTGATTCATACAGTAATGTTTTTGAGGGTGGGTGCTGGCCTGAAAAGAAAAGTGTGACCACTAGGAAGTGTTAGTGGCAATAAAAGAAGAGGAGTTTGGTAAGTTTGTCGGCTTTTATTTATTTGATGCTATGGTGAGTCTTTAGAAGTTAAGTGAGATGTGCCGTTGTAAAGTTCGGAAATATACTTGGCTGGGTGTTTTTTTGGTTTGATTGGCCGGGGCTGCATCTAAGTTCTGTCTGAAAAGTCTGCGTGCAAACAACGGTCTATGCAGGCTAGGCCTACTATCGTCTGGAAGCTGCTGGCCAACTTGTCGTAACGGTTGAAGTCCCGCCGTAGCTCTTTGATCCAACCAAAGCAGCGCTCAATAATGTTTCGCTCCCGATACCGGGGCTTGTCTAGGTAGGAAAAACGCATGAAAAACCTCTCTATGACGTGCTTCGTAGCTTTTTACCAGTAGGAGCTAATGTGGCCATCTAACGGTTTTTGCTCATGGATGACCTGATGCCGACACCGTCGCTTATGCACCATTTTTTGATTGTTCCCGGAGTTCGCCAGACTTGGAATGTGTAGCATCAGCTGTCGGATATCTTGTTTCTGACCGCTTGTGCTGTGATCTGTGGTGCCAAGGATTGGGACAAAATCGAAAATTTTAGCCACGCCAAGCTAGATTTTTCCGCCAGTACGGCGCTCTTGAGACCAGCGCGCCCACTCACTACACGTTGGCCAGAGTGATGGCGCTGGTCAATGCGGAGCAACTCCAAAGCGCCTTTGCCGAGTGGATGGAGGCCTTCCATGACACGACTGATGGGACGGTGGCGGCCATTGATGGCAAGACGCCCCGAGACTCGTGTTGCCACAGCCAGGGCAAAGGGGCGATACACTTGGTCTGTGCCTTCAGCGCGGCGAATGGCGTGGTGCTGGGGCAGATTAAGACGGCGGATAAGTCTAACGTGATAACGAGGATTCCTGAACTACTCAAGATGCTGAATCTGCGCGGTTGTCTGGTAACAATCGAGGCCATGGGTTGCCAGAAGAAGATTGCTACGCAGGTCCTGCAGAAGGGCGCCGATTACCTACTCTCGGTGAAGGAAAGTCAGCCAGCCCTGGCAGAGGAATTTGAGGCGGCGTTCCCCATGGCCAAGGTGGTCAACTTCGATGGTGATGCCTATGTCCCGGATGAAAAGAACCGGAGGCGGCAAGAGACTCGCGACCACATGGTGAGTGAGATTACTGAAGAGTTTCGGGAGATTAGCTACGAGAGGTCAGGGTTAAAACGGTGGGTGTGGTCATGAGCTTTCGCCTAGAAGGTGATGAAGTTCGGGAGTCGCCAACGATCCGCTATTACATCAGCTCACCGCGCTCAGTGTCAAAAAACTTGCCGAAGCGGCCCGCCAGCATTGGTTCGTGGAAAATAAACTTCACTGGCGGCTGGACGTTGCTCTCCGCGAGTATGCCTGAAAAACCCACCTCTAATAGGCGGCGGAAAACCTCGCCAGATCCGACGTATCGGGCTGAATTACTTGAAAGGGGAGAAGTCTTTCAGGGGCAGAATCCAGCTAAAAAAGAAGAAGGCGTGCTGGATGAGACCTATCTGGCTGACATTCTCAGGGCGTGGTTTTTGTATGCGCCTTCCCTATTTCTCTTTGCCTGGTGCTGGGTTTGGCGCGATCAAAGTTTTTGGGATGGTGTGATATGATAATTAAGTGGAGTGAAAGCTTTTATGAATAAAACAGTGATTACCTATGGAACATTTGATATGTTTCATGTTGGGCATTTGAGGCTTCTTCAGCGCCTTAGTGAGATGGCGGACAGAGTCATTGTGGCCGTCTCGACTGATGATTTTAACCTTGGGAAAGGGAAAAGAACCCTTATCCCCTATGAGCAGCGTGCCCAAATTGTTGAGTCAATAAAGTATGTAGATCTTGTTGTTCCAGAAGAAAGTTGGGAGCAAAAGCTTCAGGATGTAAAGAAGTATGATGTCGATATTTTTGCGATAGGTGAGGACTGGAAAGGGAAGTTTGACTTTCTTTCCGATCTTTGCGAGGTGCGTTATCTTGAGCGCACTAAAGATATCTCGACTACCGACCTGAAGCGCTCTCTCAAGAACTTTCTTAGCATTCCTCAGGAAGATCTCAGGCAAGCCTTTGAGGTGCTTGAGCTCCTTCGCCGTGACTTGGAATAATTCTGTTTGATGATGAAGTGGTGACATGAAATCTCAGCACCGTGTGCTTAGCGGATTCTCCATGTATACGACCGAGCTCGTAAGGTTGGTGGATCTCGGGCTTGTGATACTGGCAGGGTTCTTTGCATTCTGTCTGCGTTTTGGTGAGTGGGAAATGCCGGAACGCTATTTATGGGGGATAACGCTCGGGGCCTTGCTGACCTTGGTAGTTCTGCCCAATTTCTCCATCTATCGCTCGTGGAGAGGACAGGTTCAGGTCGTATTGATCTTGAAGTTGTTGAGTGGCTATTTGGTTGTAGGCGGGTTGTTGGCCTTGATCATGTTCATGACCAAGACGGGCGCGAATTTCTCTCGTCTCTGGGTCGGCTATTGGATGGTCAGTGCCGCTTCCTTCTCCATTTTTGCCCGGGCTTTGGCTTATCCGTTACTGAACCGCTTGCGTGCTGATGGTGCTAATCGAAAGTCCGTTTTATTGATCGGCGATGCTGAATCATGTGACAGGGCTATTCGGCATCTCTCCAGTGTGCCGTCCGCAGGTTTCGATGTTGCTCATCTGATCTTGACCGGCGATGATCCACTTCCCGAACTTCTTCGTGATAAACACTGTGAGAGATACGAACCGGGTAAAGTCATTGAGCACGCCGAGCAGGAAGTGTGGATCTGCCTCCCGCTTTCCGAAGGTAAGCTCGTTCGACAGATACAGCGCTCGCTGAGTTTCTCGACGGGTAATGTGCGGTTCATGCCGGACATGAGAGACTTTCGACTCATCAATCATGATGTATCGGATGTTGCTGGTCTTTTTCTGTTGGATTTGAGCTGTTCCCCTATGTCTTTTAGTGCGCGTCTTGTGAAGTGGCTAGAAGATAAGTTCTTGGCGTTGGCTATTTTGGTGATAGTGAGTCCGGTGCTGCTCTTTGCTGCTATTGGAGTGAAGCTTACTTCCCCTGGCCCTATTTTTTATCGCCAAGAACGTGTCGGCCTAAATGGTCGCCCTTTCATGATGATGAAATTTCGTTCCATGCCTGTTGATTCTGAGCGTGATGGAGTGCGCTGGGGGGGGGCGAAAAGTAAGACGACCACTCGCTTTGGTGCTTTTTTACGTCGCACCAGCCTCGATGAGCTACCCCAATTTTTTAATGTGTTGAAAGGTGATATGTCGATTGTTGGCCCTAGGCCTGAGCGCACAGTTTTCGTGGAAACCTTGAAACATGAAGTCCCTGGCTATATGCAAAAGCATATGGTGAAAGCCGGTATTACTGGTTGGGCGCAAATCAATGGTTGGCGAGGCGATACTGACCTTCAAAAACGTATCGAGTGCGATCTCTGGTATGTTGAGAACTGGTCTCTATGGTTGGATATGAAGATCATGTTTCTGACCTTTTTTAAAGGAATAATAAATAAAAATGCATATTGAAGCGTCGCTAGGGGAGAAGGGATGAATATCGAGGTTGAGAAATCCTATGGGCTGCTTAGGTTTATTAACAAGCCGCGCTCGAGGCCTATCAGGATTCTCTATGGTCTGCTGAGCTGGTGTGGCTTATTGCTGCTAGGAGCCCCGCGGGAAGTAGCCAAGGATAGCTGTTGTCTTGCGATGAAGCCGAATGGCATCAAAATTGTGATTCGCAGGGTCATATGGTTTGTACATGCTGGCTGGTTTCCTGTATCAATTCGTTCTGATTATTTTTTCGATATTTCCGAAAAAATGTCGGATGCAGCTTGTCGCGCGCTTATCACCTGGTTGAAAAAAAATAAGCGCATCGATGAATTTGATCGTCATGTCTGGCAAGCAGATCTTCACGGCGGCATCATCGAACGGGAGTGTGATAAAACAGGTGAGCTTATATTAACTCCTCGCCATCCTCTCAATGTAGAAGATGAGCTATTTTGTCAGAATATGAACGTGGCGCTATCAGCCTTGAGTCAAAAGCTTTCAGCACCGCCTCCTGCTTCTGTTGCTGCTAGAAAGTTTCAGAAGACTGGAGAGTCTTTCGACAAGAGGGACGCTTACCAGGCTATTGCCGATTTTCGGGACATGATGTCAGATCTTGCCTGGCCGTGGTATGTGGTCAGTGGGACGTTTCTTGGCGCAGTCCGAGAGCAGGACTTCCTGGGGCATGACTATGATATCGACGTGGGTGTCGATTATCCGGACTTTGACCTTGAGCGCTTGCAGGGCGCGGTAAAAGCTTCTGAGGGTGTCTGGTTCATCAAGTCTGTAAGCTACTGTACCTTTCGGGAGCCACTCGATGACAGTGGTGTTCGTTATTATCAGATGGAAAAACCTATTCTCGTCAAGTTAGTGCATAAAACTGGATTGGTAGCAGACCTCTTCGTGCACGTGGAGGAAAAGGGGGTGCTTTGGCACGGTTCACCCATCCATCGCTGGGATAACGATTGCTTCAAACTGTCTGAATATCAGTTGGGGCATGAAACCGTATATGGAGCGGCAGATGCGGATCATTATCTGACAGAGAACTACGGTGATTGGCGTACGCCGGTACTAGACTTTGACTGCAGTATTGATCCTCCCAATATTCGTTATTCTCGTACCGTGAGGGCTGTGACCTATCTGTCCAAGGTGGCGCACCGTTTCCTGCTTGATGGTGATGTCGACCGTGCAAGACGATATCTGACTTCTTTGGAAACTTCCGGTGTGCTGATCCGTGATGGCCAGGCATGGCAGTTCAGAGGTTAATTGAGATAAGAGTGAATTGATGCGTGTACTTGTTACCGGCGGTGCCGGCTATATCGGTTCGCATACCGCCGTGGAACTGCTCGAGGCCGGCCACGACGTGGTCGTGGTCGATAATCTGTGCAACGGATCAGAAGTGGCGCTGCAGCGTATCGAGGAGATCACCGGCAAGGGCGTGGATTTCGCGCGCGCTGACATCCGCGATCGTGAGGCCATGGATGCGGTCTTCGCCAAGCATGATATCGATGCCGTGATCCATTTCGCCGGCCTGAAGGCGGTGGGCGAGAGCGTCGGCAAGCCGCTGGCCTACTACGAGAACAACGTGAACGGCACCCTGGTGCTGTGCCAGGCCATGGAAGCCGCCGGTGTGCGCCGCATCGTGTTCAGCTCCTCGGCCACGGTGTATGGCAGCGAGGCGCCGGTGCCGTATGTGGAAACGACGCCGCGAGGCACGACCTCCAACCCCTATGGCACGTCCAAGGCGATGGTGGAGAAGCTGCTTGAGGACCTGGTGGTCGCCGATGAGCGCTGGTCGGTCACGCTGCTGCGTTACTTCAACCCGATCGGCGCGCATCCTTCCGGCAAGATCGGTGAGGACCCGCGGGGCATTCCCAACAACCTGATGCCGTTCATCGCTCAGGTGGCCGTGGGGCGGCGCGACGAGCTGACGATCTTCGGCAATGACTACGAGACCGCAGACGGTACCTGCGAGCGCGACTATCTGCACGTGGTGGATCTGGCCGTTGGCCATCTCAAGGCCCTGGAGGTGGCGGGCGACCCCGGCATTTCCGTCTATAACCTGGGCACGGGGCAGGGGATTTCGGTGCTGGAGATGGTGAACAGCTTCACGCGTGTGACGGATGTGCCGGTGCCTTATCGGTTCGGTGCCCGCCGGGCGGGCGATCTCCCCGCCTTCTGGGCCGATGCCTCCAAGGCTCGGAAAGAGCTCGGCTGGGTGGCCGAGAAAACGCTGGATGACATGATGACCGATACCTGGCGCTGGCAGTCGGGCAACCCGGAAGGCTATCGGTAGTGGCAAGTCCAAGTTGATGCCGTCATGAAGACGGTATCACGACGTTCGGCAAGCGGGGCGCTCGGGAAATCGGGCGCCCCGCTTGCGTTTGCGGCTCATGGTGTGTTGCAGGCCTCGATCAATGCCTCGGAGCTGACGAGGGCGAAGACTTCCTGAGCCTTGATATGGGTCTGGAAATAGTCGTGCTGACCGTAGGTCGGCCAGTGGGAGATGCCGCTTAGCTTTTGCCTGATGGCTCGCTTGAGTCGCCGCTCCCAGCCCGGCCAGTCACGCAGGTCGTGCATGCTGTCCATGGCCACGGCTTTTTCGCGCTGTGTCTCGAGATCGAGCGGCTGGCTGTAGAGCGACCATGGCCCCAGGCGCGATGCGTCGAGTCGGGCGGGCCAGACGCCCGCCGCGGCGTGGGCGGGTCCACGCGGGAAACCGCGCTGGCTCTTGAGGTGATTGGCATAGAGCAGCATGCGCTTTGGCCGGTGCTCTGAGTCTTCCATAGCCATGGCAAGCGCCCGGGTGGCGGCTTGGTGATCGGGGTGGGGGTCGAGCTCGGGATGAGGGACGACCACGGTGCTGGGGCGAATCTCGTCGAGCAGCCGGGTGAGATCGGCCAGCAGGTCATGGCCGCGGTTCTGTGGGCCGCCGTCCTGCGTGTCCGAGGCCAGCGGGCGTGCATTCCAACGCCGGAAGTCTGCCGGCGTCAGGCGGGCATCGCCCATCGAGGGCAGGCGATCGCCCGGTGCCTCGAGCAGCTTTTGCAGGCTGTCGTTGAAATAGCCCAGCATGATGAGCCGATCCTGGGGAATGCCGGCCAGCATGGGCGTGGTGGCGCTGTTCCAGCTGCGAATCAGCCCCTTGCGACGGCTGGCACTCTTCAGGTCGTCATCGAGCCCCGGAACGTACTGGCGATCGAGGCGCTTGTGCCGCTCGCCGGCGGTCAGCGTGATGATCCAGGTGTTGCTCGCATGCTGACGATACAGGCCGTAGGCGGCGAGCTCGGCATCGTCCGGGTGCGGGGCGACGATCAGCAGCGGGCCGTCGTCGAGGCTCGGGCGCTGGAAGCCGAGAAGGCGCGTTTCGCTGCCCAGTCGGCATGCCTGGGGCGTCAGCGTGATGACTTCGAGGTCCTCGATGCCATTGAGGTTGAGCAGCCGCTTGCCGGCCTGCCCGGCTTCGAAGTACTGGGTGAAGCGTGGTTTGTCTTGCTCGCTGACCGTGATGCCGGGCAGTTTCCAGCGCCCTTGGGCGGTGTAGCGCACCTCCAGCATCCAGCTGACGTCCTGGGCCGGGTGTTCGAGGTCGGGCAGCTGCAGCCGCCCCTGATCATCGATCCGGACGTCCAGTTCAACGTCAGGCGCCAGGGGAAGATAGTGATCATGCGTGTTGGGCATCGGCCGGCTCGCTGCTGTCATCGATAAGGTCGAGAAATGCGCTGACGATCCGGGCTTCAGAGAACCGCTCCACCCAGGCCGTTCGAATCTCGACAGGAGATGCTACTGCCTTGAGCATCCCTTCGGCCAGCGCCTCGGGCGTGGCATCGGTGATCAGCTGCTGCTGTTCGTCGATCAGCACTTCGGCGATGCCGCCGGGCGCTCGTGCGGCAACGCAAGGCGTGCCGAGGGCCAGTGCTTCGATCAGCACGATGCCCAGCCCCTCGAAGCGCGAGCTCAGCACCAGGGCATCGGCCTGTGCCACCCAGGGGTAGGGGTTGGACTGCTGCCCGAGGAAGTGAACGACATCTTCGAGTTCCAGTTCGCGCGTGAGGGCTTCCAGCTGGGGCCGTTCGGAGCCGTCGCCGATGATCGCCAGATGATGGTCTAGCCCTTGTCGCCGGGCCTGGGCGAACGCCTGGAGCAGCAGGGACTGGCGCTTGACGGGCACCAGTCGTGCAACATGCACCAGGAAGGGAGCAGGAATTGCGGGTTGTCCTGTCTCGAGTGCCTTCTGGCGCAGATCATCGACCGGTACGGCGTTGTAGATCACGCGGCTGGCCCTGAGTTGTACCTGCTGGGCTTCCAGGTAGGCGTGCAGGTTGGCCTTCACGCCTTGGGACACGCTGACCACGCGCTTGCCTTGCAAGAGCCGACGTGCCAGCCAGCGCCCCAGGGCATGCTTGGGAAAGCGACCGGTGACGGCTTCCACGACTCGCCAGGTGCGGGGATCCTGCACGTTCCACAGCAGCTCGAAGGCGCCCTGGCCCCTCAGCAGGATCAGGTCCAAAGCGCCGTGACGTCGCTCGAGGTCGACAACGAAGTCGTCAAAGGCACGACTGCAGCGCCACCCCTGCCATACGAACCCCGAACGTGGGATGAGGGGGGATAACACCAGGCGGTTCAACAGATGCCAGGCCATGCCGGTCACGCCGCTGCGCTGTTGCCTGTCGAGGTCTCGACAATGGAGCGTGACATCGGCGTGGGGCTGCTGGCTTGGCTGCCCCTTCAGCACCAGCAGGTGGACCTCATTTCCGGCCGCAGCCATGGCGTTGGCCAGCGTCAGGGTGGCCGTTTCGATGCCGCCGGTGCCTAGGCGGCGCAGGGCGATCAGGATTCGTCGGGGAGAAGTCGCTTGCTGCAAGGGCCGAATCGTCCGGGCTTGTATCGTCGTTTTGTTGGCGGGTCGGCTTTTTCGATGGACCGAAAAGCGATGCGATGCCAAACTATGAGGATGCTATATGTTATCCGCGCGATGTTGATTTGTATATGTATTCTATCGCATCAAGTGTAGAGAGACCTTGGCCTCTGTCAGGTTGCAGCGTGCTTACCTCACGAGGTAGCGGCTCTATGTACGCGCCGTGGGCGCTTCGGTAGAGTACGCGGCTCTAAAAACATTCGCAGGGACAGTGGTCGTGAAGTCGCAAGATATTTGGGAATCGCCGGTGGGATGGACATGCCCGAGAGCCGTATGGGGCGCGGGTGTCATCGCGTTGTTGCTGTGTGCGGTCTTCCGGATGCTATGGCCGGAGCTCGGGTCGCATGCCGAAACCGTCATGGCGGTGCTGGGTTTGATCATTGTGCTGAGCCTGGGGCGCGGCATCCGCAGCAGTGCGGCCCTGTGGCTGCTGCTGGCGGTGGTGGTGGTGCAGGTGATTTCCTGGACGCTGGGCTACTACCACCATCCCCAATGGGTGGCCGACAACCCGCAGGTCGACCGCTTGGCCAAGCTGTTCATCTTCATCTCAGTTGCCTGGTGGCTGGGCGGCAGCACCCGCAATACGCTGCTGGTCTGGTGTCTGGCGGTGATGGGGTTGATTCTCTCCAGTGTCGTTCAGGGCGATGGGCTCAACGAGTGGCTGCGTGGCTTCGAGGGGCACCGCGTTGGCTTCGGCGTTCGCAATTATCAGCACGGGGCGATGCTGTTCGGCGTCGCGCTGCTGGGGTTGGTGGTGTTCACGCCACGCTTTCTGGCGCCGGGCCGTTGGCGTGCCGTACGTGCGGTTGCCTGGTGTGTGATGCTCGTGCTGTCGGCCATCGCGGTGCTGATCGGCCAGACCCGTGCCGTCTGGTTGGCGCTGCTCCTGGCATTGCCTTTGGTGCTGGTCGTGTGGCTGGTGGCACGGCGCTTTCTCGGTGGGGCGCCGGTTAACCGCAAGTTCCTCGTGTCTGGTTTGGTCATATTGCTGCTGGTGATCGTTGGTGCGGGTAGCGCGCTCAAGGGCCCGCTGCTCGAGCGTGCAGGCAAGGAATCCGCGGTCATCGGCATGCTGCTGGAAGGCAATATCGATGACGTGCCCTATACCAGCATCGGCATCCGCATTCACTCCTGGCAGGCGGCCTTCGAATGGATCGAGCAGCGGCCGCTGGTCGGCTGGGGTGGGCAGGGCCGTGGGCTGGTGATCGACCACACGCCGTGGCTGCCGGATCGTGTCAAAAATAACTTTGGCCACCTGCATAACTTCTTTATCGAAGTCTGGGTGGCCTACGGGATCCTGGGGCTGGCCGTCATCGCGGCGTTTGCCTTCTGGGTGGGTCTCGCGACCTGGAGAGCCTGGCGAGGCGGCGTGTTGCCCGGCGACATGGCGCTGTTCGGCGCCGGGTTCTTCGTTTACTGGATGGTGGTCAATCAGTTCGAGTCCTATAACTCCTTCTGGACGGGGGTGTATGTGCACAATCTGGTGGTGGGTGGTCTGATCACTCACTACTGGCGCTGGCTGCGGGTAGGGCGGGAGCGTTCCGGGCCATCGGGCGCCGGTGCGGCCGGAATCTCATAAAAGTGCTTATGAAGATGTTACGTTCTCATTCGTCCGAGCGGCCTTCGGTGCCGCTGGCCCCGGCCGGTGACCCGGCTTTCTTCCCGCTGTATGACGAGCGCATGCGCTGGCCCATTCGGCGTGCCCGCACCCAGGTGAGCGTGCGCCAGTTTCTGCAGGAACGTGTCGGGCTGCCCCTCGAGCGAAGGTTGCTGGAACGTTGGCGCGAGGGAAAGGCGGGTGGCCAGGCTATCGAACGTCATGGTCTACCGCGCCAGGCCATGGAGGAGACGCTTGGCGATCATCTGACGCTCCAGGTCGATCCGCGCGCCCTGATTCAGAGCACTGACTGGCGTGGCTATGCTCACAAGCTGAGACCCTCGTCCGCGGCGTTTATCTGGGACGGTGAATGGGATCAGCGCCGCGGTGATCTACGTTTCAGCTCGCGTTATCGCTTTATCAGCGATCTCGATGACCATCGCGATGACCTCACTCAGAGTGAGAGCTTTGCCAAGTATGCGGCTCGCTTGAAGGTTGGCAAACCGTGGTCTTCGCATCAGCAGGGGGTGCTGCTGGATTCCGAGGAGCGGATCCTGATGTACCTGCGCGTGTATCTGAGCTTTCTCGACGATATGGCGGTACGAGGCTTCGATGGTGGTCGGGGCAAGGACAAGCTGGGGGTGGCCGTGAGCCGAGAGGGGCGGTTGATCAAGATCAACCGCGGCCTGCATCGCCTGGCCATGGCGCAGCGCTTGGGCTTGAGTGCCGTACCGGTGCGGGTGATGGCGGTGCATCGTGAGTGGTGGCGGCGTATTGTTGGCGAGGATACCGGGCCGGCAGCATTGGAACGTGTCGCTGATGGACTACGTGATTGCATGCCTGAGCAGCGCCCGGGCGAGCTGGATCCTGCCGAGTGGCCCGATTCTTTTGAGTGGCCAGCGAGACAGTGAGAACTCATCCGGAGCTGGACTTGGGAGCTGAGCGCAATGTGAAATATCAGGCTTGGCTTTCCATATGTGGGCCGAAATGACTTCCTTTCTCTATCGCCATAGAAAAAGGAAGTCTTTAAATTTTTGGCTAGGTACCAGCTTTGAGGCAATCTCTACTTTTCAATCAGGCCTTCGTTTTCCAAGTTTAGTGCGAGGCCTATGATTAATAAAAAAATCTTTGCGTTATCTTCTTTGTGAGTGTCGTGATTATCCATGAGCTTTTCATGATCAATCCATGTGGCTATATTGTTTTTTGAAAGCATTTTGACGGCTTTTTTTAATACCTTTCGATAGTCATGCCGTTTTCTAAAAGCGTAGTCGTAATCAAGGTAGTTTATACCCGAGTTTTCTTTGATGCCCAGCATGGGAAGTCGCTTCCCTAAATGCCGCCTAACATTACGTTTGCTTCTGGCAATGCGTATACGTAAGTGTGAGTTTCTGGGGGCCCCTAACGAGCATTTGCTTGGCAAAGAAGCCAGCTCAGGATATAGCTGCTTGAGCATGCTAAGATAAAGATTCTGATTTTTTTTGGCCTGGGCTGGTGCATGAAGCCAGTAGCTCGCCCATTCTGGATGAGTAAAGGGGGTTACAACTGGGGTGCTTGATGCACGAAGTTTCCCTATATGTGGGGACCAAGATTGTAAGCTTTTGCATGGTGTCACGATTGATGAGATGCAGCTGCTCTGCCTAATGCAAATATCTAATTGCTCACTGGTAGGGAGTGGAGATGTCTCTGAAATATCAGGAAGACTTTTATAAGGGCAGTACGTTGAACGAGGAAGCCATCTTTTTTTCACTTTTCGTTGCTTGCGGACAAAAAAATCTTTTTCGGCATCCAGGCCTTTTTTGTTGGTGAAATGCCCGCCGGTGAGAGCATCGCCCATGAAGCCGCTAAGAATGATGTCATTCTGGCCGGGAGCGACAGTGTTTATAGCCAGATTGTTGAAGTATGCATCCGGTGTATAAGTCCATGGAGCCTCAGTTATCGATGACTGTAATTTTTCCCATGATATTTCATGCAGGGTTAGATCAACCGCATAGTGGGCGACACCATAATGCTTTGCGATTTTTTTTCCGATTTTGTAGTCTAGTTGCCCTGGAGCTCCGAAGCTGAGGGTGGTTATTTTATCTTTTGGAAATCTGTCCATGGCGGCGCCGAACAGGATCCGACTATCCCACCCTCCACTCAATGGAACGATGCATCTACCGGACTTCGTGTAATGGTCAAGTAGCGTGTCATCGACAACCCGGTTAAATAGATGAGTTGCTTCATGGGTCGAAAAGCTGGGCATCGGTTCTGGTGATTGAACCTCATGGAGCGATGCAGGTGTGCTTGCAGGTGGTAAGTAACCATAATAAAGATAGGTGTTGACCAAGTAATCCATTTGGTCAGTTGCTGTGTAAGCGTCTTGTGCAAGCATTCTCTTTCTCATTGCAAAGTTTTTCGTGCCTAAGGTTTTCTTTCGATATGGCTGCTGTCGTTTTTTAGAGTGCTTTTTTCTACAATGTCGAGTTTTCCTAAACTAGGCTGCCAGTTGGTGGTGATGGCTAGAAAATGTAGAAAGTAGGCGTGGTCGCTTTCTAATTTTTCGGGCTTGGTTCTATGCAGCTTCTTCGATAATGGGAGTCTTGAGTGCTTCCATGTGTTGTGTTGGGATATGACGTCAACAGACTTTTCCATGCAGACAAATTTTCTTGCTTTTTTTCTCCTCTCAGGATGACATAGCGTGAAGTCATAATGTGTATAAGGTGGTGTTAAGTTTTGTGTCTTGGGAACATTATGGCTGTCAATATATACGGTTCCATTGCGTTGTGCTTCTTTCTCCAGGGTTGTGTTTTCGGCAATCAATAGCTCGTCAATATCAAGGTTGAAAAGCATTCCTTGATGACAGAACTTTTTTAGGCAGTGGTTGAGTGCCCCAGGTTGTGCGAATTTGTTAAATCTTTTTCCTGGTGGGCCATAGGGAAAATGCCAGTCAATGATATGGGCTTTTCCGTCTAAAGCATGTCTTAAATCTTCTATGTTTTCACTTCCGTTGTCATAAACAATGACGTCATCCAGATTGTAATTGTGTCTGTGAAACTCGGCCCATGTGGCGACCCATTCTGGTTCGTTATTTTTGGATATGGCCGCCAGGATCTTTTTTCCAGACTTTGTTTTGTTATGCTCAATGGTGAAAGTGTTTTTGAAGTCTTTGAAGATGATGTCAAGTCGGATGTCTTTGTTCGACTCTATTTTTGCTGTCAAGATAGACAGCTTGTATTCAGGTAGGTCACGGAAGGAAAACGCTGTTCGCTTTCCATCTATTAGTACTTCTGTTGTATGGATATAGTTGTACAAGTTTAAGGCGGGAGGGCCTATGGCAATTAGTTGCTTGCCAGAATGATTGATAAAAATGTCATAGAAGATAGTCTTTGTGTCAAGATGCGCTAGATCTTCAGGGCCCAGATGATCTTTTGGGTTATGCTTTCTGAATAGAGCAAGGTTTTCTGGAATCCGCACAGTGCTCAGTGTGGTATTCATTTTTTAGCAGTCCGTTAGTCGATGAACGATGAGATAAAAGGAATTAAGGCGCTCTGGGTAGTTTAAGGTTGACAATTAAAGATGTGATTTAGCATTAAGCGACTTTGTTCAAGGTAAACTTGACCACGCAGCTTGTTTGCCGACAGTGACTGCTCCAGAGCCGGCCATTGGTCGGCTTTTTTTCTGGGCAACCGCCGCACGTGGGCGTCGATCCAGATCAGGTTGCCGTCGTCGTCGACCAGCAGGTTGTTGTAGTGCAGGTCGCGGTGCACGAAGCCGGCGCGGGCGAGCAGGGCGACTTCCTCGCAGAAGCGCTCGAGGAAACGCTCGCGGCCGGCTTCGTCGAGGGCGTCGAATACTTCGCCGCCGGGCCTGGCGTCCTGCCGGTGCTCCATCAGCAGCAGCGAGGCGTTGCGATTCGCCGGGTTGAGCGACAGGCCCCAGCCGTGGCAGTGCGGCGTGGTGAGCCCGGCGCGCTGCAGGACGCGCAGGCTCAGGAATTCCTTGCGGGCGTCGGACTGCAGCAGCCAGCGTTTCTCCAGGTAGTCGCGGCGGAACCAGCTGACCGGCGCCTTGCGCTTGGCGAACTTGTCGGGCACCACCTTGGCGAGAATCTGGCCGTCCTGCGACAGATAGAAGCGGCTGCTGCCTACCGCCTCGAAGGCGGCGGTGGTGCTGGTGCTGGCCAGTCGCAGTTGGGCCGGCAGGCCATTGGCATGAAACACCAGATAGCGCCGGCGGCGATCGTCGAAGGGGATGTCGAGCAGCTTCACCGTCACAGCGCCTCGAACTGGGGCAGCACCGTTCGCTTGAGGAACTGCCGATAGTGGCGGGGCTCGATGGTCACCGGCTCCCGATCCATGTGCGCGAGCGCCTGGGCCAGGCCGGCCTCGTCGTCGGGAGTGACCAGGAAGTCGGCCAGCTCCTGGGTGAGGATCTCGCGCGGCCCGCTGGGGCAGTCGACGCTGACCACGGGCGTGTGCAGCAGCAGGGCCTCGATCAGTACCCGCGGCAGTCCCTCGGCGTCCGAGGTCAGCACCATGGCCTTGGCGTGGCGGATGAAGGGGTAGGGGTTGTGGTGATAGCCCAGCCACAGTACCCGGTCTTCGAGCCCGAGCGCCGTGATCTGCTGGCGAACGGCGGCCTCGTTCTCCGGCTTGCCCTTGCCCATGATAGCCAGGGGCGTGGTCACGCCGCTCTCGGCATAGGCGCGCAGCAGCCGGTCGTGGCGCTTGCGGGGCTCTATGGCCGCCACGCACAGGAAGTAGTCGCCTTCGGGGATTGGGGCGTCTTCCTCGGCCATGGCCACGAAGGGCTCGCGCTCGTAGGGGTTGTAGATCGGCACGATGCGCTCGGCCTCGAGCCCGACCACGTTCTCCAGATTCTCCTTCACGCCTTGGGACACGGCGATGACCTGGCGGCCGCTGTAGAAGCGCCGGACCTTGGCGAAGGCGCGCTCGCGCTGCTGGGGATCGCTGAACTTGGCCGAGGCGTCCGACTTGACCCAGAAGTAGAGATTGGGCAGGTCGAGGTGGCGGGTGATCTTGTCGCAGGAGCAGGAGATCACCACATCGGGTTGCCAGGGCGTCAGCGCGCGCTTGATGCGGCGGGCCTGCCATTTCTCGGTCAGCACCGTGCTGGTGGCCTTGGTGAAGCGGGTGACCACGGCCAGATCCTCGATCTCGAGGCCTTCCGGCAGCCGATGCTCGATCCGCTCGCGCAGCGTGAACACCTTCACCGCATGGCCGCGCTGGCGCAGCTGGTCGGCCGTGTAGAGCAGCGATTTCTGGGCGCCGCCGCCGTAGAGGTCCTCGATGACGAAGGCGAAGCGCTTCGCGGGCGTGGTCGCGTGGGTCATGGCGTGGTTCCGGCGCGGGTGGATGTCGGCGTGTCCTGGTGGCGTGCCTGCGGCACGAACGAGGCCGTGGTGCCCTCGAACAGATGACGCTGGGCCTGCTGGGTCAGCGCGTAGGCGTTCTTGACGCCTTCGTCGGCCTCGTCGCCGCAGGGCTGTTCGGGGCCCGGCGCGGCCGGCGGCTGCCAGGCGAAGCAGCGCCGCTGGCTGGGGTCGCGCAGGGAGAATTCGACGACCTGGTCGTCCATCACCCAGCCCAGGGTGCCGGCCTGATGATACTCGGCGATCTGGGGCGCATTCGGATCGCGCAGCGAGTGGCCCATGGCGGCCGGCAGCGGCAGGCCCAGCACGTCGGCCACGGTGGGGGCCACGTCACGCTGGTGGCCGGTGCGGGGCAGGGGGCCGGGCGCGACGTTACCGGGCGAGTAGAGCAGGAACGGCAGCCGGGAGCGCTGCAGGATGGTGCCCTCTACGCGCGAGGTGTGGTCGGCGACCAGCACGATCAGCCAGGGATGCTGCCAGTCTCTGGCTTCGATGGCGTCGACGAAATCGCCCAGCGAGGCGTCGGCCATGTGCAGCGTATTGCGGATGCCGGCCGCGCGGGAGTCGCTGTCGATCAGCGGTGTGATGCCCGGTGGCACCTGGGTGTCGTGGGTGGTGTTGGTGTTGATGCCGATCAGCATCGGCTCCTGCATCTCGCCCATCTTGTCGAGCGCGAAGCGATAGAGGTCGCGGTCGTAGACACCCCAGTAGTTCTCCGGCAGCGAGTGCCGGTCGATGTTTTCCTTGCCGTAGCTGTCATGGAAGCCCAGCGACTGGGCGAAGGCGCCGGTGCCGCTGGTGTTCTCGTGGGAGCCCTGGAAGAAGGCGGTCTGCCAGCCGGCGTGCGCCAGGCGGTCGGGCAGGCAGTCGTATTCGTTGCGCGCCAGCTCGGTCTGGGCGATGGTCTGGCCGGGCGGGTTCTGATAGCTGCAGAACAGGCTGAACATGCCCTCGGTGGTGCGCCGGCCGCCGGCGATCAGGTCGTAGCTGGAGAGCGACTGCTGGGCCAGGGTATCGAAGCGCGGCGTCACGGCACGACCGTCGTCGAGCGGCTCCATGAAGGCGCTGGCCCAGCTTTCCAGCAGCACGAAGGCCACGTTCATCTGGCGCGGCTCGCCGCTGGCGGCCGGTGTGTCCGGATACAGTTGATCGACGCGGGCCTGGGCCTCGTCGTCGTCCATCGCGTCCAGCGGGGTCCGCTCCAGGGCATATTTGTGGCCGCGCTGCAGGCCATGCAGGGCGGCATAGGCGCCATTGAGCGCGGCGGTGGCGGCCTGGGCATTGCCCAGGCGCTGGGCATCGTCGGGGCTCTGGGGCACGCCGTCCACGCTGCCGCGCACGATCGGCACGGTCGCGACGATGGCTGCCAGCAGGGCCAGCTCCGGTGCCAGGGGATAGCGCAGGCGGGCCTTGGCCAGCGGCACACGCCAGACGAGCGCCAGCAGCGCGAAAATGCCCACCAGATAGGGCCAGCGGGCTAGCAGCATGCCGCCGAGGCTGCCGGCGGAGTTCGCGAGCTCCGAGGCCTCGTAGCCCACGTGGCGGCCGGTTTCCTGCCAGTAGAGCCAGTCGCCGAGCTGGGCGAACAGCAATACGGCGGCGGCGGGCACCAGCCAGCCGCGCCGGGGAAGCCGCGGCAGCAATCGGGAGACGGGCCACAGGATCAGCACCGTCAGCCCGGCCAGCAGGGACGAGATGGCCAGGTCGAAGCGCAGCCCCCACCACCAGGCAACCGGCCACAGGCCTTCGGGGGTCATCAGCCAGGAGGACACGAGCCGCAGCCCCCAGGTCAGCAGGGCGAGGACGGCGAAGAAGCGCAGCCAGGTCGTGAAGAGTCCGGGAGGCGTTGGCTTGTTGATCGACATGAAAGTGGCGGCCCGATGTTGGTGCGTATGCTGGTGCAGATAGTGGCGCATGGCGATAAACGGGCGATTCTAGCACGCTTCGGACCGACCTGGCGTTGGGGTACAATGCGCGCCACCATAAGGGCCAGCAGTGCCCGAAGAACACGAGTCAGGAGGCGCAGGAGAGCATGAAGTTATTGATCACGGGCATGGCGGGATTCATCGGTCATGCCGTCGCCAGGCGACTCTCCGGTCAGGGCTATGAGATCGTCGGCGTCGACAATCTCAATGACTACTACGATGTCTCGCTCAAGCAGGCGCGCCTGGATGACCTGGCCGGCTGCGATGACGTGCGCTTCGAACGTCTCGACCTGGCCGACCGAGAGGCCGTGGCCGTGCTGTTCGAGCGCGAGCGCTTCGACCGGGTGATCCACCTGGCGGCCCAGGCGGGCGTGCGCTATTCGCTGGAGAACCCCCACGCCTACGCCGATGCCAACCTGATCGGGCACCTCAACGTGCTGGAGGGCTGCCGGCATGGTCGCGTGGGTCATCTGGTCTACGCCTCCTCCAGTTCGGTCTACGGCACCAACGACAAGGTGCCGTTCGACACCTCGGACAACGTCGATCATCCCATCAGCCTCTACGCGGCCACCAAGAAGGCCAACGAGCTGATGGCACACACCTATTCCCACCTCTATGACCTGCCGACCACCGGGCTGCGCTTCTTCACCGTCTACGGCCCCTGGGGCCGCCCGGACATGGCGATGTTCAAGTTCACTCGAGCCATCCTCGCCGGCGAGCCGCTACAGGTCTTCAACCACGGTGACATGTCGCGGGACTTCACCTATATCGACGATATCGTCGAAGGCATCGTGCGCATCCTGGACGTGCTGCCGCAGCGTCGGGTCCAGGACGGCGGCGAAGCGCCCGATACCAGCGCCGCGCCCTATGCGCTCTACAACATCGGTCACGGTAGCCCGGTGGCGCTGATGGACTTCGTGCGCGCGGTGGAAGCGGCGACCGGTCGCGAAGCGATCTGCGACTTCCAGCCCATGCAGCCCGGCGACGTGCCGCGCACCTGGGCGGATACGTCAGCCCTGCTCGAGGTCACCGGCTATCAGCCCCGGGTCGGGGTCGAGGAGGGCGTCGCACGCTTCGTGGAGTGGTATCGGGGGTATTATGAGGTGTGAGGTGTGAGGTGTGAGGCGAAGAGTGAGGAGTAAGGCGTGAGGCGTCATCACCGTTTGCATGCCTGGCAGCAGGCCATGCAGCTGGTTGTTGACGTTTACCAGTTGACGGCCTCATTGCCGGACTCCGAGCGCTTCGGCCTTGTGAGTCAGATGCGGCGTGCTGCGGTCTCGGTACCGAGCAATATTGCCGAAGGCGCCGGGCGAGGCGGTTCGGCGGATTTCCTGCGATTTTTACGCATCGCCCGCGGTTCCTTGAGTGAGCTCGAGACACAGTATCTATTGCTCCAGCACCTTGGCTATGGGGCCGATGATGGCCAGCTGGGCGAGTCCATCGAAAGCGTTTTTGGCCAGCTTGGCGGATTGATCAAACATATCGAGGGGACGAGGCGTCAGGAGTAGGGGGACGGCAGTGTCTCCTCACTCCTTACCCTTCGCTCCTCACTGCAACAAGAAGGGAAACCCATGAAAATCACGATCTTCGGTACGGGCTATGTGGGGCTGGTCACGGGTACCTGCCTGGCCGATGTGGGCCACGACGTGCTGTGCATGGACGTGGATGCGGACAAGATCGCCCGTCTCGAGGGCGGCGAGATTCCGATCTACGAGCCGGGCCTGGAGGAGATGGTCAAGGCCAACGTGGCCGAGGATCGACTGCGCTTCACCACCGATCCGGCCGCGGCGGTGGGTTTCGGCACGCTGCAGTTCATCGCCGTGGGCACGCCGCCCGATGAGGATGGCAGCGCGGACCTCAAGTACGTGCTGGCGGTGGCCGAGACCATCGGCCGCCACATGACCGAGGAGAAGATCATCGTCGACAAGTCCACCGTGCCGGTGGGTACCGCCGATCGCGTGCGGGCGACCGTGGCCGGGGTGCTGGCCGAGCGCGGCGAGGCGATCGACTTCGAGGTGTGCTCCAACCCCGAGTTCCTCAAGGAAGGCGCGGCGATCGAGGACTTCACCCACGGTGCGCGGATCATCGTCGGCACCGAGTCGGAGCGGGTGAAGACGCTGATGCGCGAGTGCTATGCGCCCTACATCCGCCTTCAGGAAAAGCTGATGTTCATGGACGTGCGCGCGGCGGAGCTGACCAAGTATGCCGCCAACGCCATGCTGGCGACCAAGATCAGCTTCATGAACGAGATCGCCAATCTCTCCGAGCGGCTGGGGGCCGACGTGGAGCAGGTGCGGCGCGGCATCGGCTCCGATCCGCGCATCGGCTACCACTTCATCTATCCGGGCTGCGGCTACGGCGGCTCCTGCTTCCCCAAGGACGTTCAGGCCCTGGCCCGCACCGCCGGTGAGGTGGACTACTCGGCCGAGCTGCTGACCGCGGTGGAGGCCGTCAATCGGCGCCAGAAGCAGACCCTGTTCGCCAAGCTGTCCCGTGCCTTCGACGGCGACCTCAAGGGCAAGACCATCGCCCTGTGGGGTCTGGCCTTCAAGCCCAACACCGATGACATGCGCGATGCACCGAGCCGCACGCTGATGGAGGCGCTGTGGGCCGCCGGGGCGCGGGTGCGCGCCTTCGACCCGGAGGCCATGGACGAATGCCGCCGCCTCTACGGCGAACGCGACGACCTGGCGCTGGTCGGCGATCGCACCGAGGCGGTGGTGGGGGCCGATGCGCTGGTGATCTGCACCGAGTGGAAGAGCTTCCGCAGCGTCGACTTCGCCTGGCTGAAGTCGCAGCTGTCGCTGCCGGTGGTGGTCGACGGCCGCAACCTCTTCGATCCCGAGGCGGTCAAGGCGGCCGGGCTGCTCTACTATGCCGTGGGGCGGGGCGATTCGGTCAGCCACCGGGCCTGACATCACGTCGAAGCACGATGAAGACGTGCGTCGAGAAGCGCCGCCCTTGGCTTCAGGGGCGGCGCTTTGGGTTCTGGAGGGCGGGTGTCATGCGCAAGGGGCGAGGGGAAGGGGATCGATTCGGAGCGGGGCAATACCTGTCGCCGGCGCGCTGTGCCCGCCTGGGCGTCGCCATGGCGGGGGCGCTGCCGCTGGTCGTTCCGCTCGGCGGCTGGCTGGCCTTGGGCGTCCTGGCCCTGGGCGGGCTGCGTCTGCTGACTGCGCGTTCGCTTTCCGGCTTGCCGCTTTCCGGCAGGGAGGCGCCGTGGGAACGCCGAGAATTCGCTATCGGTTTGCCCTTTCTGGGGTTGGCCCTGGCCGAGGGGCTGACGATGCTGGTGCATGGCGTCGACGGGCATGGGCTCGGCGTGATGCTGGCGGCCCTTCTGGCGCTGCCGGCGCTGATGCTGCTTCGGGTCTTGCCGCCGTCACCGCTCTGGTGGTGGCGCGGGGTCGCCCTCGGTGGCGTCTCTTGCGGTGTCTTCGCCGCCTGGCAGGGCTTCGTCGAAGGCGACAGCCGTCCGGAGGGCTTCTTCGCGCTCGATCCCATCCTGTTCGGCAACCTGGCACTGCTCAACGGCCTGCTGTGTCTGGCGGGCCTGGGGGGCGCGCGTGGTCGCGAGCGGGGCGGCATGCGCGGGTGGCTGCTGGCGGGGGCGGTCGGCGGCCTGCTGGCCTCGGGGCTCGCCGGCAGTCGCGGTGGCTGGCTGGCCCTGCCGCTGGCGCTGTGGATCTATCCGCTCGGCCATGTCCGCCAGGGGCGCCGGTTGACGTGGCGTCACTGGCTGGCATGGCCGGCGGGCATGGTGCTGGTGGCGGGGTCGCTGTATCTGGTGCCGGCCACCGGCGTTCAGTCGCGCCTGGCCGAGGCGGTGACGGAAGTGGAGGCCTTCGTCACCCGGCCCGCACAGCCCAGCTCCGTGAGCACCCGGGTGGCGCTGTGGGAGGGCGGCCTTCGGCTGGCGCTGGAGCGCCCCTGGCTGGGCCAGGGGCATGACGGTTTCGCCGCGGGCATGCAGCGCCTCACCGATGAGGGCAGGATCACGGTCGATGCGGATCTCGGGGGCTTCTGGCACGCGCATCAGGACCTGATCGACGCCTGGGCGCGGCGAGGAGCGCTGGCCGCGCTGTCGGTGTTGGCGCTGCTGGGCACGCCCCTCGTGCTGTGCCGGCCACGGCCGAGTCGCGAAGACGCCATGGCCGCGGCGCTGCGTACCGGCCTGCTGCTGGTGCCCGGCGGCTATCTGATCTTCGGGCTGACCTACAGCTTCCTGGCCTATCCCGACGGCGTCGTCGTCTATGCCCTCTGGTTGCTGGTGCCCTGGGGGCTGCTGAGAGATCGCTCGTACTTTTCCTTCCCTGCCACTCCTTCCTGACGCATGGCCCGGCTCCTCCGCCGGCCATGATGTGCGGCCATAGGGCCCACATGCCTTTCTTCCTGCTTCCTGCCCGCTGGCACATGACGCCAAGTCATCATCCCGCGCTGAACAGAATCCCTCTGTGACCGAACGGTAACTTCGTAAGCTGATGTTAACCGCCCCGTGACAGCCATGTGACCGATGGATGACGGTCCGACATGGCGCGGGGCGGTACCGGTTTCGGGCCTCGAGGACGCGCCAGATAGCCCCTCGGGGCGGTAGCGTGCCAGCCACAGAGGAGGCGGGTCATGAACATGACGCAGCAGGCAGACGCGAACAGCAGAGCGCCTGACGCGCCGGGGTTCTCGTACATCCTGTTACAAGGTGTCGTCCTCGTGACGATGCTGGCGCTGGGAGGCTGTGCCTTTGCCCCCGGCGGGCATATCGACCCGGATACCGCCGGCGAATCGCTGGACGATCGCGTGGACGTGGTGCCGATCACCGTGGACCTGGTCGGCGCCATGAGCGTCGGCCGGGATCGAGCCTCGATGGCGCGGCCGACCTCGGTGGCGCTGCAGCAGGCGGTCGACGACTACGAGTACCGCATCGGCCCCGGCGACGTGCTCAGCATCATCGTCTACGACCATCCCGAGCTGACCATTCCGGCCGGCGCCGAGCGCGCCGCGGCGGACACCGGCAACCGCGTGCGGCCCGACGGCACCATGTTCTACCCCTACGTGGGGCGCTTCCAGGTGGCCGGCATGACCCTGGAAGAGGTGCGCGGGCTGCTGACCCGCCGGCTGTCCAGCGTGATCACCGACCCGCAGATCGAGGTCGGTGTGGCGGCGTTCCGCTCGCAGAAGGCCTATGTCAGCGGGGCGGTGCAGAACCCGGGCATGGTGCCGATCGACGTCGAGCCGCTGACGGTGCTGGACGCCATCAGCGAGGTCGGCGGTGCGCGGGCCGACGCCGACTGGCATCACGTGCTGCTGACCCGCGACGGGCGCGAGGAGTGGCTGTCGCTGTACGACATGCTGCAGCGCGGCGACCTGACCCAGAACCGCCTGCTGCGCGACGGCGACATCCTGCACGTGCCCACCGCCGAGAACCAGAACGTGGTGGTGCTGGGCCAGGTGCGCCGGCCCGGCTCGATCGCGCTGGGCAACGAACGCATCACCCTGACCAGCGCGCTGGCCCGGGCCGGCGGCGTCGACGAGCGCCGCGCCGAGCCCTCCGGCATCTTCGTGGTGCGCGGCAACCCGGAAGGCAGCACGCGGGTGGCGACCGTCTACCAGCTGGACATCAGCGACGCCACGCGGCTGGTGCTGGGCACCCGTTTCCCGCTGCAGCCCCAGGACGTGGTCTACGTGACCGCCGCCCCGCTGGCGCGCTGGAACAACGTGATCTCGCTGCTGCTGCCGACCCTGGCCTTGCCCGGCGACGTGGCACAGTCCGCCGATGGCGTCGGCCAGCTCTGAGGAGGCCCGTGACATGACCGTCTTTCCGAGTCATCCCGCCGGGGAGCCGTCGTCCCAGGAAACGCCGGACATCAGCCTCGGCAAGCTGCTGGCGACGCTGCTCGACCACAAGTGGGCGATCCTGTTCACGGCGCTGGCCTTCCTGGTGGCGGGCTATCTCTACGCGACGTCCCAGCCGCGCATCTACCAGGCCGATGCCCTGATCCAGGTCGAGAACCGCGGGCCGGGCCTCGGCGTGCTGGACGGGCTGGCGGTGGGCAATCCCATGGCCAATCCGGCCTCCGCCGAGATGGAGATCCTGCAGTCGCGGCTGGTGATGGGCGAGACCGTGGATCGCCTCGACCTGGCGGTGCAGATCGAGCCGCGCCGCCTGCCGTGGCTCGGCAACGTGCTGGTGCACCATGGCGTGACCCGCGAGTGGGCCGATCGCCTGATGCCGGACGCCATCCTGGCGCGCTGGCCCGGGGCCGCCTGGGGCAACGGTATGCCCTATGTGTGGGCCGGCGAGTCGCTGGCGGTGTCGCGCTTCGAGGTGCCCCGGGAGCGCCTGGGCGACGCCTATCGGCTCAAGGTCACCGGGCCGGCGACGGTGGAGCTGTGGGACGACAGCGGCCGGGTGCTGGCCGGCCGGGTCGGCGAGACGCTGATCGACGACGCCGGGCATCGACTGTTCGTGTCGCGGCTGGTGGCGCATCTCGGCGCCGAGTTCCAGATCACCCGGGTGTCCCGGCTCCAGGCCATCGGCGCCCTGCAGCGGCGCTTCACCATCGTGCCCAGGGCCGCCGGCTCCGGGGTCTTCCAGCTCACGCTGAACGGGCCGGATCGCGAACGCATCGACACCATCCTGGATACCATCACCGGCGTCTTCCTGAGCCAGAACGTCCAGCGCCAGTCCGAGGAGGCGGCCAAGCAGATCGCCTTCCTCGACGAGCAGATTCCCCAGGTCAACGCCCAGCTGACCGCGGCCGAGAACCGGCTCAACGACTATCGCGCCCAGCGCGACTCGGTGGACCTGAACTTCGAGACCCAGACGCTGCTCGGCAGCCTGGTCGACGTGGAGAACCGGCTGGCCGATCTGGCTCTGGCCGAGGCCGACCTGGCCGAGCGCTTCCGTCCGACGCACCCCAACTACCAGGCGCTGCTGCGCCAGCGGGCACAGCTGACCGAGCAGAAACGCCAGCTGGAGTCTCAGGTCGGCCAGCTGCCGGAAACCCAGCAGGAGGTGCTGCGCCTCAACCGCGATGCGCAGGTGAACCAACAGATCTTCGTGCAGCTGCTCAATCAGCGTCAGGAAATGCGCCTGATCAAGGCCGGTACCGTGGGCAACGTGCGCATCCTCGACCCGGCGGTGCTGCTGCGCGGCACCATCGCGCCGCAGGTGCCGCTGGTCTCGGTGGCCAGCGGCCTGTTCGGCGCGCTGCTGGCGATGGTGGTGGTGGTGCTGAGGCTGGTGCTCAGCCGCTCGGTGGAGAGCACCGACCAGCTCGAGGACCTGGGGCTGCCGGTCTATGCGGCCGTGCCGTCCTCCGCCCGGCAGTCGCGGATGACGCGTCGGGTACGGCGGCGCCATGCTCGCCAGGGCCAGAACGTGTTTCGCGGCCTGCTCGCCGCGGCCGATGCCGAGGACATGGCCATCGAGTCGCTGCGCGCGCTGCGCACCAGCCTCTATTTCGCCATGCTCGAGGCGCGCAACAACCGGCTGATGATCACCGGCGCCAGCCCCGAGGTGGGCAAGAGCTTCGTCGCCGCGAACCTGGCGGCGATCTGCGCCCAGGCCGGGCAGCGGGTGCTGCTGGTCGATGCCGATCTGCGCCGCGGCCACCTGCATCATGCCTTCCGCGCCGACGCCGACGAGGGCCTGTCCGACCTGCTGGCCCAGCGCATCGATCTGGCCACGGCGATCCGCGCCAGCGGCATCGAGGGGCTGGACTACGTGGCCCGCGGCCGGGTACCGCCCAATCCGTCGGAGCTGCTGATGCAGCACGGCTTCCACGATTTCCTCGAGCGGGTCAGCCAGGACTACGAGCTGGTGGTGCTGGACACGCCGCCGGTGCTGGCGGTAACCGATGCCGCGGTGGTCGGCAAGCTGGCGGGCACCAGCCTGATGGTGGTGCGCTTCGGGCGCAACACCCTGAAGGAAGTGCGGGCCGCCAAGCGGCGCCTGGAACACGGCGGCGTGCACCTCAAGGGCACCATTCTCAACGGCGTCGAGAAGAGCGCCGGGGCACGCTACGGCTACGACGGGAGCTACCTCTATGCCTACCGCTGAGCGGCGTCCGCCCGGGCCGGTTCCGGCGATCGGGGGAGGGGCGTCATGAATGCCATCGGCGGTACCTTCCTGCTGCTGGGCTTGTCGCTGGCCTCGTTCTACCTGTTTCCCAGCGGCCTGCCGCAGCCCACCGACTTCGTGCTGCTGCCGTTCATCGCCAGCATGCTACTGGTCGCGCTGCGCGACGATCGCGGCCTGTTGCATCATCGCTTCATGCTGGCCTGGCTGGCCCTGGTGGCCTGGGTGACGCTGGTGTGCCTGGGCTGGGTCGTGGTCTATCAGGATCGCGGCTTCCTGCTCTATCTGCTGTTCGTGCTCTACAACTTCCTGCTCGGCGTCAGCCTGCTGCGCTTCCTGATGTCGGTGCCGAGCGCCCTGGCGTTGATCCGGGGGGGGCTGGTCATCGCCCTGGCGGTGGCCTTCGGCGGGGTGGCGCTGGACCTGCTGCTGGGGCGGGTCCGGGCCACGGGCACCTTCAACAATCCCAACCAGCTGGCCTTCTTCTCGCTGTGCTCGCTGGTGATCCTGCTGGCCAGCTTCGATTTCCGCCCGCCGCTGCGCCCGCTGCCGCTGATCGGGGCGGCCTGCGCGGTGGGCAATATCCTGGCGGCCTCGTCGCTGGGGGCCATGTCGGGGCTGGTGCTGGTGACGCTGGGCTGGCTGGTCGCCGGCATGGGGCAGCTGCGCCATCTGCTGCGCATCGCGCTGCTGGTGCCGCTGCTGCTGATGGCGGTGGTGGGCTTCGACGCGGTGACCGGAGGGCGCATCGAGCACAACCTGACGGCCCGCTTCGACCGCGCGCCGGAGAAGGTCGACGGCATCTACGAGGATCGCCAGTACCAGCGCATGGTGATCTTCCCGCAGTACAACCTGCTGGGCGCAGGCGAGGGCAGCCGCGAGCGCTTCGCCCCCTACGGCAAGGCCGAGATCCACTCGTCCTTCGGCACCATGCTGTTCTCCTACGGCGTGCCGGGGCTGGCGCTGTTCCTGACGGTGCTGGCGCTGACGGTATGGGGCGCGCCGCCCCATGCCTGGCTGATGCTGGCCGGTCCGATGCTCTATTCGGTGACCCATAACGGGCTGAGAACCACGGTGTTCTGGCTGATGCTGGTGGTGCTCTGGTACTGCCTGCACCGGCCGGTCGATCAGGCCGGGCACGTCGCGAACGTCGGGCGGCCCTGGCGGGAGGGGCGCGCATGAGCTCGTCGTTGTCGTCGCTGGTCTCGGTGCCGAGCGCACCGCTGGACGTGCTGATCGTGGCCGGCAACGCCCGCTCGCTGATTGCCAATCGCGGCGACCTGATCCGCGACATCCAGGCCCGCGGGCATACGGTCGCCGCGGCGGTGCCCACCGCGGACATGCTGCCGGGCGTTCAGGCGCTGGGCATTCCTGTTTTCCCGCTGCCGATGGCGCGAGCGGCGCTGTCGCCGCGCCGCGACCTGGCAACGCTGCTGGCCCTGTGGCGGCTGATGCGTCGACTGCAGCCGCGGGCGGTGTTGGGCTATACCGCCAAGCCGGTGATCTACGGCGGCCTCGCCGCGCGCCTGGCCGGGGTGCCGCGGTGCCACGCGTTGATCACCGGCCTGGGGCATGCCTTCGCCGAGCCGCGCGGATGGCGCGATCGCGGGCTCACGGCCACGGTCGCGGCGCTGTACCGGCTGGGTCTGGCCGGCCAGCACGGCGTGTTCTTCCAGAATCCCGACGACCGGGCCGAGTTCGACGCCCGGGGGCTGATCGGCCGCCGCACGCGCGCTACCTGCGTCGACGGGTCGGGCATCAATCTCGAGGCGTTTCCGGCCTGCCCGATCCCCGAGGGGCCGCCGCTGCTGCTCTATGTCGGCCGGCTGCTGCGCGACAAGGGCGTGGCCGAATTCGTGGCCGCGGCCGCGCGGCTCAAGGCCGAGTGGCCCGAAGCGCGCTTCGTGGCGGTGGGGCCGCACGACGCCTCGCTGCCGCACGCCTGCGCGGCCGAAGACGTGGTGCGCTGGCGGCGAGAGGGCATCGTCGAGTTCGTCGGCGGCGTCGACGACGTGCGCCCCTGGCTCGCCGCCTGCCATGCCTTCGTCTTTCCGTCGCGCTACCGCGAGGGCGTGCCGCGCTGTGTGCTCGAGGCGCTGGCCACCGGGCGCGCGGTGATCACCACCGATGCGCCGGGCTGCCGCGAGACGGTGCGCGACGGCGGCAACGGCCTGCTGGTGCCGCCCGGCGATATCGAGGCGCTGGCCGATGCCATGGGCGTGCTGCTGGCGCAGCCGGCGCTGCTGGCGCGCATGGGGCGTGCCTCGCGGGCGCTGGCCGTGGAGCGCTTCGATGTGTGCCGCGTCAACCGCATGATGCTGGAGGCCATGGGGCTATGAACGTAGAGGCGTCGAACACCGACCGACTCAAGCGAGGCCTGGATGTCGTGGCCGCCGCCCTGGGGCTGACCCTGCTGGCGCCGCTGCTGGCGCTGCTGGCGCTGTGGGTGCGGCTCGACAGCCCGGGCCCGGCGCTCTATTGCCAGCGCCGGCTGGGCCGCGACGGCCGGCCCTTCCTGCTCTACAAGCTGCGCAGCATGCACCTGCACCAGGAGGGCGACCCGCGCCGCGAGGCGGTGCTTGAGGCGGGGCGGGATCCGCGCATCACGCGGGCCGGGCGCTGGCTGAGGGCGAGTAGCCTCGACGAGCTGCCGCAGCTGTGGAACGTGCTGCGCGGCGAGATGAGCCTGGTCGGCCCGCGCCCGCTGCTGCCCGAGCAGTGGGCGGCGGTGCCGCTGGAGTGCCGCTCGCGCTTCGCCGTGGCGCCGGGCATCACCGGCCTGGCCCAGGTGCGCGGCCGCCGCGGGCTGGACTGGCCCGACCAGCTGGCCGCCGACGTCGAGTACGTGGCAAGGCGAGGTCTCGGGCTGGACCTGCGGCTGCTGTTCGCCACCGTCGGGGTGGTGCTGACGGCGCGCGGCGTCTACGGCGAGGCGGGGCGCAACTGGCGCGCCTATCTGCCGCTCGACGAGGGGAGGCACGAGCCATGAGTGGCCTGAAGTGCATGATGATCACCGCCTGCCCGGAGGTGGCCAGGCTGGCCGAGGACTGCGGCGTGGCAAGGATCTTCATGGATCAGGAGGTCCTCGGCAAGGCACAGCGTCAGGCCGGCCTCGACGCTCATCAGGCCTGCCACAGCCTGGCCGAGGTGGCGGCCATGGCCGCGCATCTCCGGCGGGCCGAGCTGATGGTGCGACTGAACCCGCTGAACCCGCGTTCGCCGCAGGAGGTCGAGAGCGCCCTCGAATGCGGGGCGGGGCGCCTGATGCTGCCGATGTTCACCCGCACCGAGGAGGTGCGGCAGTTCCAGTCGCTGGTGCGCGGGCGGGTGCCGGTCACCTACCTGGCGGAGACGCCGGCGGCGCTGGTGCGACTCGGGCACTGGCTGCCGCTGCTGCGCCCGGGCATCGACGAGGTCCATGTCGGCCTCAACGACCTGTCGCTGGGCCTCGGCGTCGGCTTCCTGTTCGAGCCGCTGGCCGGCGGCGTGATCGACGGCGTCGCCCGGGAGCTGGCCACGGCCGGCGTGGAGTGGGGCTTCGGCGGGGTCGGCTGCCTGAAGGGCAGCGTGCTGCCCGCGGACTGGATCCTCGGCGAGCACGTGCGGCTCGGGTCGCGCTGGGTCATTCTCAGCCGCGCCTTTCACGGCGGTGCCGGCTCGCTGGATGACCTGCGCCGGCGCGTCGACCTGGCGGTGGAGGTCCGCGCCCTGCGCATCGCCGAGGGCCGCTGGCGGCGGGCCGGGGCCGAGCGGCTCGAGGCCAACCATCGGCGCCTGGCGGCCCGCGTGTTCGAGATCGCCGAGCCGCCGGCGTCGCCCGCCGGACAGCTGGACCTTTCCCTGTGAGCCCGCTCGAGACGCTGCTGTTCCTGCAGCGGCCCGAGGTACTGGCCGAGCAGGGCGATCGGGTGCGGGCCTGGGGCGCGCGCGAGCTGCCGGGCACACGGCTGGTGCTGGCCGGGTCGCCCGAGGAAGTGCCCGCGGGGCTCGTCGCCCAGGCGGTGATCACGCCGACCCTGGATTGGCTGCCCGAGGCGCTGGCGCGGCTCGCGCACTACGACTGGATCCACTTCCTGTCGTCCGGCATCGAGGCGATCTGGGCCATGCCCTTCGACAAGCACGCGGTGATCCTGACCCGCAGCGCCGGCATTCATGCCCCGGCGATCAGCGAATACGTGCTCGGCGCGATGCTGTACTTCGCCAAGGATTTCGGCCACTGGACGCGGGCCGCCGAGCGCCCCCACTGGAAGCGACGCTGGCTGGGCGAGCTCACCGGCGCTCGGGTCACCATCCTCGGCATGGGGCGGGTGGGCGGCATGGTCGCCGAACGCTGCGCGGGGTTCGGGATGCGCGTCGGCGGGGTGCGGCGCACTCCCGGCGACGTGGGCGCCTGGGCCGAGGCGCTGTCGCCCGCGGGGCTGGAGGACGCCCTGGCCGAGACGGATTTCCTGGTGGTGTGCCTGCCGCTGACCGAGCACACCCGCGGGCGGGTCGACGCCGCGCTGCTGGGGCGGCTGCCGCGAGGGGCGGTGCTGATCGACGTCTCGCGGGGTGGCGTGGTCGACGAGGACGCGCTGGTCGCGGCACTGGAGACCGGCCAATTGGGCGGTGCGGCCCTGGATGTGTTCGCCCAGGAGCCGCTGCTCGCGAGTTCGCCGCTGTGGGGGCGCGAGGACGTGCTGCTGACTCCGCACGTGGCCGGCACCACGCCCTATTACCTGGAGAGAGCGCTGGCGCTGTTTCTCGACAACCTGCGCGCCCTGGAAGAACGCGGCGTGCCGGTGACGCCGGTGAACGTCGAGGCCGGCTACTGATAATAACGACACGTGATGACGCAGGGGAAACGACATGATCGGGCTGAATGCATTGGTCCGCCTGCCGCGTCGGTACAAGCGAGGCGCGCTACGACTGGCCGACATGGCCATGATGCTGGCGGCCTTCCTGCTGGCCATCCCGCTGGCCGAGCGCAGTGAGACGCTGGCCTCTACGGACGTGTGGCTGGTGTTGGGCGGGGTGGTTCTGGCCACGCCGCTGGTGTTCGGGCCCCTCGGGGTCTATCGCATCGTGCTGCGCTTCATGCACCTCGGCGCCTTGCTGGTGCTGTGTGAGGGCGTGGCCGTGGTGGTGGGGGCAATGCTGCTCGCCGATCTCGCGCTGGGCTGGCCGATCACCTGGCAGGTGGCGCCGGTGTTCGCCATGCTGGCGGTGCTGGGCGTGGGCGGGATCAGGCTGCTGCTGCGCGAGCTCTACGAATGGAGCCGTGAACCGCTGCGCCGCTCGGTGATCATCTACGGCGCCGGGGCGGCCGGCGGCGAGCTGGCCCGAGCGCTCAAGCACGGCGATCGCTATCGGCCTCGGGCCTTCGTCGACGACTGGCGCGGCCTGCAGGGCTCGCTGGTCGAGGGGCTGCCGGTGCACGCGCCCGAGGCGCTGGACACGCTGATCGGCCGCTTCGATATCGAGCTGGTGCTGCTGGCGATGCCCAGCACGCCGCGCTGCCGCCGCCGCGAGATTCTCGAGCACCTGGCGCGGCTGTCGATTCCCGTCCAGACCATTCCCGCTGCCGAGGATCTGGTCGGCGGCCGGGCGCGGGTCTCGGATACTCGCGATGTCCAGGTCGAGGATCTGCTGGGGCGCGAGCCGGTGCCGCCCTTTCCCGAGCTGATGCGGGCCGACCTGGCGGACAAGGTGGTGATGGTCACCGGGGCCGGAGGCTCCATCGGCGCCGAACTCTGTCGCCAGGTGATCGCCCAGCGGCCGAGGACGCTGGTGATGGTGGATAGCGCCGAGTTCGGGCTCTATGCCATCGAGCAGGAGCTCAAGGGGCGTCTGGCGGAGCAGGGAAATTCCCCGCGTCTGCATGCCCTGCTGGCGTCGGTCCAACAGGGCGAGCGCATGCGCGAGATCCTCGACAGCTTCCATGTCCAGACGGTCTATCACGCAGCGGCCTACAAGCACGTGCCGATGGTCGAGTGCAACCTGGTGGAGGGGCTGCGCAACAACGTCTTCGGCACCCTGGCGCTGGTGCTGGCGGCGGTGGACACTCGCGTCGAGCGCTTCGTGCTGGTGTCCACCGACAAGGCGGTGCGGCCCACCAACGTGATGGGCGCGACCAAGCGCCTGACCGAGCTGATCTGCCAGGCCTTCGCCGCCACCGGCGACGGGCGACCGCGCTTCAGCATGGTGCGCTTCGGCAACGTGCTCGGCTCCAGCGGCTCGGTGGTGCCGCTGTTCCGCCGCCAGATCGAACGCGGCGGGCCGCTGGAGGTGACCCATCCCGATATTACCCGCTACTTCATGACCATTCCCGAGGCGGCGCAGCTGGTCATCCAGGCCGGCGCCATGAGCCGCGGCGGGGAGGTGTACGTGCTCGACATGGGCGAGCCGGTGCGCATCGCCGACCTGGCCAGTCAGATGGTGCGCCTCTCCGGCCTTGAAGTGCGCGATGCCGAACATCCGGACGGCGACATCGAGATCGTCTACACCGGGCTGCGGCCGGGGGAGAAACTTTATGAGGAGCTGTTGATCGGCGGCGACGTGGGCAAGACGCGCCACCCGCGGATCATGACGTCACGCGAGCACTTGTGGCCGTGGGAGAAGCTCGAGCCCTATCTGATGGAACTCCATGAGGCCATGACGGCGTCGCAGCACGGGCGCATCCAGCGGCTGCTGCTGCGGGCGCCGCTGGGCTATGCCCCCGAGGGCCGCCTGGTGGACCTGGTATGGGAGGCGCGCCATGCGCGGCCGCCGCTCGCGCCGACGGGGCCGTCGTCGCCGAGCTCCATCGCCGCGCTGTTGCAGGAGCGTTTCCGGTCATCCGGTCCGGCGTGAGCCGGCGTCATTCGCAGGAGAGTTCACATGCCCAACGTTCATGTGTCACCCCTTATCCGCCAGGTGAGGCGTCATGCCCGTCGCCTGGCCGTCGGCTCGCGCGCCGGCGAGCGTCGCGGCCACGATCGCAGCTTCGTGCCGGCTGGGCTGACGCCAGAGGCCTGGTTGGCGAGTCTGCATGAGGCCGGCATCGATCCCGTGCTGCTCGGCGACCCCGACGACCTCGAGCGCGAGCTGGTGCTGCTCGTCGACGATGACGACCTGACGCGGCTGCGGCCGATGATGCACCGCCGGGGCCGCACGCGCTGCCGGGTATATGGCGTCGAGGGGCGCGCCGGCGGCCAGTATCGCGGCCTGGCGCTGATGCCACCGGCCAGGGCGCGGGAGCTGCTGGCCCACGCCGGGGGCCGGCCGCGCTGGCCGCGCCCCGAGGATCACTTCCTGTTCCAGGCCTATCGCCAGGTCTATCACCTGGGAAGCCCGCCCGAGGGCGAGCGTGCCGCGCGGCTGGCGGCGCTACGGCGGCGCGCGGGCCTCGAGACGGACATGGGCCTCGCCTCGCTCGAGGCCTTGCTGCAGGCTCGGGGCTGGTGCCCGCCGCTGGATACCCGGGAAAAACTGGCCGCGGGCAATGCCTGGCTCCAGGCCTCTCTCGAGGCGCAGCGCCGGCGGCTGCCGGCGGCGCACAGAGGATTGGGCACGTTCATCGTCCGCGAGCGAGGCCTCGATCACCTCCAGATGGTGCGCGATGCCTTGTTCGATGCCGGCTTCGACCTGCTCGGCGAAGGCGGCATCGACCCTGCGGCGCAACCCGCGGCGGCGGCAGAGATTCGCGGTGGCAACTGGGGGCGCGGCCCCTGGCCCGAGAGCGGCGGCGAGCCGGTCTATTACCTGGTGGTGCACGATGCCAGGCCGATGGCGGTCGGCGCGACGATGGCGGACCAGCATCCCGGGCTCGACAATTTGCGCCTGCACGGGGCCAAGCAGCTGGTGCGCGATCGCTTCAACGCCTCATTGCCGGTGAATCGGCGCTGCAACATCCTGCACTCCGCCGACAATGCGCGCCAGGCCATGGCCTATCTCGAGACCATGGCGCCGGGGCGGCTGCCCGGATGGTTGGCGGCGGCGGAAGGGTGTCAGGCCGGGTTCTGCCATCCCTACCCGGTGCTCGCGGACCTCAGCGGCAACGCGCGACGCGCCAAGGTGGAGCTGATCGACTTTCACGGCCGCCAGGCGATCTGCAAGACCTTTCGCCGGGGGCGCGAGCGCTATCTCCAGCGCGAGGTCGAGGCGCGTCGGGTGGGGCAAGGCCTGGCCGAGATCTCGCAGCTGCTGGAGGTGGGGCCGAACTACATCGTCATCGAGTACTACCGCAACGAGCTGCCATCGCTGTCGCCGCTGCGCCCCTGGCGGCATCGCCACCCCTTCGTGCCGCTGTGGGTGGTGGAGCGGCTGAAGGCGGTGATCCTGCACTATCGGCGCCAGGGCTACGAGTGCATCGATCTGTGTCCCAAGAATCTGGTCTATGACCCCGAACGGGGGCTGAAGATCATCGACTTCGAGTTCCTGCAGTACCTCGGCGAGCCTCGGGACGGGCTGGCGGGCAACTACGCCTGGTTCACGCCGCCGAGCGACTTTCGCGGCGACTTCCCGGTGTTTCGCAATCCGAGAGGCCTGTATCGCCGCTACTGGCTCTCCTATACCGGACTGCCGCGCTTCTTCTGCCTGCATGCCTTTCCCGGGCCCGTACTGCAGTGTGTCAGGGGGCTGACCTTCGGCTATTACTGCCTGGCCAATTCGTACGCCCGTGGCCTGAAGCGCCGGCGACACGGTTCGCCAGTGATGCATTGACTGAGGTGGGGAGGAGGTGCGGATGAACCAGCAAGCGCGGGAGCGGTCGGCGGGGCCGGACGCGTCGGCGGAGGGCGCGACGCTGCTGGCCCTGCGGCCGGCGAGCTGGGAATGGGGCATGGCCATGGTGCCGTCCGGCGTGGTGCTGGAAAGCCACGAGGTGGTGCTGACGGCGGGCGGCTGGCGCTATCTGCGGCCGCGGCTGCTGCCGATGCCGCCCGCATGGCCGGAGGACAGCCCGGATGGCCTGCAGCTGGCCATCAAGTGCCTGGTGCTGGCCGCCGGGATGCCGCTCCCGTCGCGCTGCGGTGAGGACGGCTGGCTGCTGCTCAGCCGTCCGCAGGAGGTCACGGCGATCTCGCACCTGCTGCTCAACCCCCATGGCGTGCACTTCCTCAACCATGCGCAGCACGAGCGCTATGCCGACCGCTGGCCGGCCCGCGTCGAGCAGCTGCGCGGCTTTCTCGCGCGCCACGGCCTGTCGCCGCAGGAGGTGCTGTTCGATTCCAGCCTGGTGCTGGAGCTGTATGGCATTCGGCTTGCCGGGGACATTGATTTCCTGTCTCTCCAGGAGATCGATCTGGAGGATCCATTGTTCAGCGCCAACGATGAGGCGCTGATTCATCATGCCGTCGACAAGCGCCTGCTGATCGACGATGACCGCTATCACTTCGTGGTCGATGGACTCAAGTTCGTGTCCTTTGAGCAGCTGAGACATATGAAGCAGAGCCGCCAGCGTCTCAAGGATCTCAATGACCTGGCGATGATGACGGCCTTGGAGGAAGGACGTCAGTGTCGCTTGGTCATTGGGCGTTGTATCTGGCGTCTCAAATGGCGGCGCTTGTTTACCAAGGCAAGGGAGGGAGAGTTCCAGAGGCAGGGAACAATGACCCGAAAGTTTCTCACTGTGGTGAAAATGACGCGGCGGGCGACGTCTCGTCTGGCTCACCGTACCGGCGCATATGGTCTGTTGCGATGGCTGATGCGCTGTCGTCGACATTGAGTGGAGACGTTCTGCATGCATGCCATCTTGTGTACGTCACTGTTTCCCGAGGGTGATCAGAGAACGCTCGAGGGTGGAACGATCGCGGTTCGGGAGCTGGTAGAGCAGGCTCGTGAGGCCGGCCTCGGAATTGATCAGGTCGTCAAGTTTTCCTCCCTGATCAATCGGCGAGGGGTGACACTCCCCAGGCGCTTCACGGTGGAAGATCTCGTTGTGTATGAGGTTCCCAGAATTGGCATTGGGCGTTGGTACTCTGCCTTGACCACGCGACGACTGCTGCAATCGCTGGGGGCCGATCTTGCTCCTGGAGTACTGGTGGTCCATATGGCTCGACATGTCGAGGCGGCGCGGCGGATCCTGGCCGGGCCGGACTCGCGCCTGGTGTTCGTGGTGCACAGCAACGACCTGCATCACCACAGCCTGCGGCGTTCGCTGGCGTGCGCCGATCTGGTGCTGTGCCGCTCGAACTCGGTGGCCGACCAGCTGCGGCGACTGACCGGCCATGAGTGCGACGGCATCGTCTATTCCGGCATTCCCGAGCGGGAGTTCTGCGATTTCGGCGCCAAGCGCTGGGGCGGTGACACCCTGCGGGTGGTGATGGCCAGCAAGTTCATCGCGACCAAGAACATCGAGCCGTCGCTGGCGGCGATCGCGATGGTGGCGCGTCGGCATCCGGTGCGGGTCGACCTCTACGGCGACGGCGAGATCCGGGCACGCGTGGACGCGGCGATCGAGCGCCTGGCACTTGGCGATATCGTCGTGCGTCATGGCTTCCAGCCGCGGGCGAGAGTACTGGAGGCGATGTTCCGGGCCGACCTGTTCCTGATGCCGAGCACCATCGAGACCCTGGGCCTGGCCTATCTCGAGGCGATGGCCAACGGCTGCGTGGTGGTGGGGCTGCGCGGTTGGGGCATCGACGGCATCGTCACCGACGGCGTCGACGGCTTTCTGGCCGCGAGCAGCGCGCCGGAGGACATCGCCGAGCGCATCGAGGCCTACCTGGCCGCCGACCGGGCGGCACTGCACGCCCGCGCCTATGCCCTGGCGCGGCGTTACACGGCCGACAACGCGGCGCGCAACTACGCCGAGCATGTCGGCAGGGTGCTGGCATGATCGCCGATCTCAGGGCGCTCTATCGGCTGCTCGAGCCCCGGCAGCGGCGCCGGCTGCTGTGGCTGCAGTGCCTGATCGTGCTGATGGCGCTGGGCGAGATCGTCAGCGTGGTGGCGGTGGCGCAATTCATGGCGCTCATCGGCAATCCCGGTCGCCTGACGAGCGGCGAGGGACGCATGGCCTGGCTCTACCAGCTGAGCGGTAGCGCCAGCCCCGAGGCGTTTCTGCTGCTGATGGGGGGCGGCGCCCTGGCCGCCCTGGTGCTGGCGGGGGCCTGCTCGGGCTATACCACCTGGCGGCTGTCGCTCTATGGCGCCCAGATCGGCGCCGAGCTCTCGAGCCGGCTGTATCGGGACTTCCTGCATCGCCCCTGGCTGTTCCACGTTCGCCACAGCAGCAGCCGACTGATGCACAAGACCTCTCAGGAGGTGCAACGCCTGACCCAGCGCATCGTCATTCCCTGCCTGCAGCTGAACGCTCGCCTGGTGCTGGTCGTCTTCATGACCACCATGGTGTTCCTCTACAACCCCTGGGTGGCGCTGACCGGGCTGGCGATCTTCGTCGGCGCCTATCTGCTGCTCTATCGCACGGTGCGCAAGGCCCTGACCGCCACCGGCAAGCGGGTGTCGCGGCATCAGGCCGAGCGCTACCAGTTGATGAGCGAGGGCTTCGGCGGCATCCGTGAGCTGCTGCTGTGGCATCGGCAGGGGCCCTATGTGCAGCGCTTCGAGGCCGCCAGTCACAAGGTCGCGCGGGGGCAGGGGGTGTGCCAGGGCCTGGGCGAGGCGCCGCGCTACGCCATCGAGCTGCTGGCCTTCGGTTCGGTGATCCTGCTGGTCCTCTACCTGCTGGGCCGACACGACGGCGAGGCGTCGCATATCCTGCCGGCGCTGTCGGTCTATGCCCTGGCGGGCTTCAAGATGTTGCCCGCCTTCCAGCGGATCTACGTCAACGTGGCGCACATCCGCGGCAATCTGGCGGCCTTCGAGGTGCTGCGCGAGGATCTCGCCGCCAGTCGCGATGCCCCGCCACCGGTGTCGGAGGAGCCCTCGGTGCGGCCGCTGGTGCCGGCCGTCGCGATCGAGCTCGAGGAGGTCTCCTTTCGCTATCCCCGGGCCGCTGAGGCGGCACTGTCGGGGGTGAGCCTGCGCATTCCCGCCAATCACATGGTGGGGCTGGTCGGGGCCTCGGGCAGCGGCAAGAGCACGCTCGTCGACATCCTGCTGGGCCTGCTCACGCCGGATGCGGGGCGGGTGACGATCGATGGCGTGCCGCTGGACGCGGCTCGCCTGCGGCGCTGGCAGGAGGGCATCGGCTTCGTTCCCCAGCAGATCTTCCTGACCGAAGGCAGCATCCGCGAGAACGTGGCGTTTGGCATGGCGCGGGATGCCATCGACGAGGCGCGGGTGCTGGAGGCGGTGCGCATGGCCCAGCTCGACGAGCTGGTCGCGAGCCTGCCGGACGGGTTGGACAGCCACGTCGGTGAGCGGGGCGTGCAGCTGTCCGGTGGGCAGCGCCAGCGCATCGGCATCGCCCGGGCGCTCTATCGGCGCGCCGGCGTGCTGGTCTTCGACGAGGCCACCAGCGCCCTGGACGGCGTCACGGAGCGGCAGGTGATGGCCGACATCCAGCGCTTCGCCGGCCAGATGACCGTGGTGCTGATCGCCCATCGGCTGGGGACCGTGCGCCACTGCGACACTATCTACATGCTCGATCATGGCCGCCTGGTCGATGCGGGGGATTTTGACGGCCTGGCCAGTCGCAACGCCACTTTCCGGCTGATGGCCGATCTCTGAGCCCGTCGCCGGCCATCGGGCCAAGGAGGATATCGATGGATGCCTTTTATCTGAAGCGCCTGGTGCGCCATGGTGCCGCCCGGCTGGGGATTCACGTCTGCTCGCGGGCGCGGCAGTGCGCGATCGACCTGCGTGAAGAGCGCGACCATCCGCTGGTGTTCGGGCTGAGATATCCGGGGCGCGATCTGCTGCTGGCGCTGCCGGCCGCGAGCGGCATCGGCCTCTTTCACTATCCGCCGGTGCGCCGCTCGCCGCTGTCCGGCGCCCTGGACGACACCGCGGCGGGGCATGGCCGCGAAGCGCTGCGCGAGGCCCTGACGACTTACTACGAGCAGTGGCAGCCGGCCAATGCCGCGGCCTTCTTCGGCCTGGACCCGGAGCAGCACGCGGCCCTGGCCGAGCGCCCCTGCTGGAGCCTGGCCTGGCCCTGGGATCCGCTGAGCGTCGAGGCGAAACGCGCGCAGCGCCGCCGCACCGAGGGGCGCGAGACGCGCCGCCTGGCCGGTCGGGCCCTCGACGTCGAGCGCGACGGCTGGAAGTTCTGCGGGCCGGTGTCGCCGCGCAAGCTGGAGGTCGAGGTCGAGCGGCTCTGGCGGCTGGCCGTGTCGATACGCGAGCACGGCGTGCGGCGCCATAGCGGCGACGACGGCGACATTCGCGCCATCGTGCTGGTGGATGCAGACGGCCGATGGGGCTGGCAGGTGCTGTCCGGCCAGCACCGCTTCGCGGTGCTGCGTGGCCTGGGCCACGAGCGTATCGCGGTGCGAGTGACGCGCTTCGTGCACCGTGATCAGGCCATCTACTGGCCGCGGGTGGTCGACAGCACGTTTTCCGTCGAGGCGGCGCTCGAGGTCTTCGACGGAGGTTTTCCGCCGGCGGACGAGGCAGGGGCGAGGCCGAAGGGATCGCGGACGGCACGGAGGACGGACCCATGCCTCAGTTCTCGCTGGTGATGCCGGTCTACAACAAGATCGCGACGCTGGGAGCGGCGCTGTCGTGCGTGTATCAGCAGACCTGCCGCGATTTCGAGCTGATCGCGGTGGACGACGGCTCTACCGACGGTGGCCTGGCGATACTGGAACGCGAGGCCGCCGCGGGTCGGCTGCGGCTGCTGCAGCGCGATGTTCCGGGCGCGGGGGGCTATGCCGCGCGTAATCTCGGTGCTCGCGAGGCGCGCGGGCGCTGGCTGGTGTTCTTCGATGCCGACGATCTGCTGCTGTTCGATCACCTGTCGTGCTTCGCCGATGCCATCCAGCTGCATCCCCGGCTGGAGCTGTTCGTCAACGCCTATCAGAAGATGGAGAACCATCAACGGCTGCCCCGCATCGGCGGTCTGCCCGAAGGCACGCTGACCCGGCGCCAGGCGCTGGCGGCCTTCGCCCGCTGCGACTTCATCCACATGAATGGCGCCTGCCTGCGACGGGAGCGCTTTCTCGCGCTGGGTGGCTTTCCCGAGGAGCGTTACCGCCGCGGCGGGGACGTCTACTTCTGGCTCAAGACGCTGTGCGCCCTCGACAGCATGCACTACGACGCCACCGTGACCAGCCTGTGGCTGCTCGATCACAGCGGCGTCACGCGCAACCCCGAGAATTTGCGCGCCCTGCATCCCAGCGTGGACGCGCGTCACGAGTGCGAGGCGGAGCTGGGACGCTGCGAACGGCATTACCTGCGGGCGGCGGTGAACCGCAAGGTGCTGTCCTGGGCGGTGGAGAAGCGGCGCCTGGGGCAGTCGGTCGCGGACGATCTGCGCGCCCTGCGGCTGGGGGCGCTGCGTCCACGCCACCTCTACCATGCCGTGACGCTGATGCTGCCGGTGATCCGGCCGAGAACGACCACACACTGACGCGAGTCGGGAGGGTAACGATGCCATCGACGGTCATCACCTACGGCACCTTCGACATGTTCCACATCGGTCACCTCAACCTGCTGCGGCGCATCGCCGGACTGGGCGAGCGGCTGATCGTGGCGGTCTCCACCGACGAGTTCAATGCCGGCAAGGGTAAGCGCACGCTGATCCCCTTCGAGCAGCGGGCCGAGATCGTGCGCTCGATCCGCTACGTCGACGAGGTCATTCCCGAGCTCAGCTGGGAGCAGAAGGTCGAGGACGTGCAGCGCTACGCCGTGTCGACTTTCGCCATCGGCGACGACTGGCAAGGTCACTTCGACTTTCTCCGGCCGTACTGCGAGGTGGTGTACCTGCCGCGCACCGAGGGCGTGTCGACGACCGAGCTGAAACGCTCCCTGAACCGCTTCTGCAGCGTCTCGCGCGAGGACGTGCTCCACGCCTTCGAGGTGCTGGAGCGGCTGCGGCAGGACTTCGGCTGAGGGGCGGCCGAGCGCACACGAAGGCCAATCGGGAGATCGTCATGAGCGACTATCGAGGGCGCATCATCCGTCAGCTCGGCTGGTCGTGGCTGTGTCCGCTGGCACGCGCCTGGCCCAGGGATCCCCGGCTGTGGGTGTTCGGCGCCTGGCACGGCCAGCGCTATGCGGACAATGCCCGCTATCTCTATCGCCACGTGCGCGACCGCGAGCCCGACCTGCGCGCCGTGTGGCTGGCCGACGATATCGGCGCGGTGCGCGAGGTGCAGGCCGAGGGCGGCGAGGCGGCGCTGGCCTATTCCCGGGCCGGCATCGCGGCGGCGCTGCGCGCCGGGGCCTGCGTGGTCACCCACAACGCCGAAGACGTCAACGCCCACGCCGCCTTGGGAGCGCTGCTGGTCAACCTGACCCACGGCACGCCGCTCAAGCGCATGGGGCGCGACGCACGCTCCCGGCGGCTCGGACGCTGGACTCGCCTCATCGATCGGTACGCCATGGGGCAGCTGCCGGGGCGGCGCCTGGCGGATCTGATGGTGGTGGCCTCGACGACGTCGCAGCGGCGCATGATGTCGGCGTACGGACTGCCGGAGGAAGACGTGCTGGCGCTCGGCTATCCGCGCTGGGAGGCCTTTCGCGAGGATGCCCCGGCGCTGCTGCGTCGCCTCGGCGTGGAGCCCCGCGAGCATGCCGGCGTGCTGCTGTACGCGCCGACGCTGCGACAACAGGGGCGCGGCAGCCTGGACGTGAGCGCGGCGGACGGCCTGCCGGCGCTGCGCGACTGGCTGGCGCGGGAGCGGCTGCTGCTGCTGGTGCGCGGCCACGCCTCGCTGCGCCTGCAGGGCAGGGAGGCGCTCGCCGGTCAGCCGCGGATCCTCGAGGTGCCGGTGTCGACGGTGCCCGACGTCAACGCGCTGCTGCCTGCGGTCGACGCGTTGATCACCGACTATTCCAGCCTGATGTTCGACTATGCCTGCCTGGAGCGTCCGATCATCCTGCTAGCGCCGGATCTCGTCGACTACCGGGACCACGACGTCGGCCTGTATGGCGACTATCTGGCCGATGCGCCGGGGCCGGTGATCGAAACCTGGTCCCAGCTGCCGCTCGCCTGGCAGGAAGTCGCGTCGGGCCGGTTCGCCGAGCGACTGGCCGGCTTCGTGGCCCAGCACGCCAGCCGCTATGACGGTCAGTCGTGCTCGCGTATCGTTGCCGAGATGCGACGGCGCCTGGGCTTGGCGTCATCATGGCCGCCAGAGGGAGACGGCGGTCGGGCAAGCGAGACGGGAGCCGCGTTGAAAAGAGGGGACACGCAGCGATAGTGGGACGTCTCAGCCGATCCTCAGCCACAGTGCCCCGATGGACGCCACGGCCAGAAAGGCCGCCAGTCCCAGGCGGGCCGTGGGCAGTCGATACTCGCCGTGCTGGGTGAGCTCGGGCGAGGCGGGGTCGTAGCGCACGGTCAGCCGGCTACCCGGCGGCGTGCGGGCGAGGAAGGCCTCGGCGGCCTCGCGGTTGGGGAAGTCGGGAACGCCGTCGAAGCGGCCGTTGTCAGAGCGGTACTCGTCTCCCTCGACCTCGAAGCGATAGTGGACGCGGGCCAGAAAGCGCCGCGGATGGTCGTCGCGGTCGGCCCGGCGATGGTGGTCATCGACGACCTGCACCTCGGTATGCTCGACGCGAGCCCGGGCCGTGGGCCAGCGATTGACGGCACGACGTCGCCAGGCGCCGCGCGCGGCCAGCACCGCGCCCGCACCACAGGCGAAGGCGATGAGGAGCGTCAAATCAGGCATAGCGGAGTCCCCATGATTCAATCCCTGCAGCGTATCTTCCAGGACATGATGGCGGCCGGGGCGGCCGCTGAAAAGGCCGAGCCCGGCCGCGCTCTGGCCACCGCGGTGCTGCTGTGCGAGGTGATTCGCGCGGATTATCATCTGGAAGAGGTCGAGCTCGAGCGGCTCGCGTCGCTGCTGGCGGCGCGCTTCTCCCTGCCGCAGGACGAGGCGCAGGCGCTGGTCCGGCAGGCCTGCGACGAGACGGAGTCGGCGGTGGATCATCACCGCTTCCTGAAGGCGGTGCGCGACGGCTGCGAGTACGCCGAACGGGTCGAACTGGTGCGCGAGATGTGGACGCTGGCGCTGGTCGATGGCGTCAAGGACCCGCTGGAGGAGCATCGCATTCGCCGGCTGGCCGAACTGCTGCACGTCGGGCACGGCGACTTCATCCGCACCAGGCTCGAGGTGGAGCGCGACGGCGAGTGAGCGTCGCGCTTGTCTTGTGTCGCCGCTCTCCCCGATGATGGGGCCTCATGGCATGACATCGGGGAGAGACGAATGGCGCGGGACATCATCGTGCTGGGCGCGGGCATGGTCGGCGTATCGGTGGCCTGGCATCTGGTGCGGCAAGGACACGAGGTGACCCTCGTGGATCGCCGCGAGCCGGGGCGGGAGACCTCGTTCGGCAATGCCGGCATCATCCAGCGCGAGGCGGTGAGGCCCTATCCCTTCCCGCGCGATCTCGGCACCCTGTGGCGGGTGCTGCCCAATCGTCAGGTGGATATTCGCTATCGTCCCGGCGGCATGCTCGAGGCCGCCGGTCCCCTGTGGCAATACTGGAAGCATTCCGCGCCGCATCGCTATCGCCGGATCGTGCCCGAATATGCGTCGCTGATCGCGCGCTGCCTGGACGCCCATGCCGAGATGATCGAGGCGGCCGGCGCCGAGTCGCTGGTGCGTCGCGACGGCTGGCTCGAGGTGTATCGCAGTGAACACGGCCTCAATCAACGTCTTGCCCAGGCCGAGGACAACGCCGCGGAGTTCGGCGTGCGCTACCGGGCCCTCGACGCCGAGGCGCTGGTTGCCATGGAGCCGAGTCTGGGGGCGAGCGCTGGCCTGGCCGGCGCCATTCACTGGCTGGATCCCTGGACGGTGTCCGATCCCGGTGCGCTGGTGGCGGCCTATGCGCGCGCCTTCGAACGCGAGGGCGGTCGCATCGTGCGCGACGAGGTCGAGGCGCTGTCGCGGCAGGGCGAGCGCTGGCGCGTCACCACCGCGAGGGGAGAGGCGCTGTCGGCCGGGTCGGTAGTGCTGGCGCTCGGGCCCTGGTCGCGCCAGTGGCTGTCGCGGTTGGGCGTGTCGGTGCCGCTGTTTCCCAAGCGCGGCTATCACATGCATTACGCCAGCGCCGGCGAGGCGCGCTTGAACCACTGGGTGATGGATGCCGAGGTCGGCTATCTGCTGGCGCCGATGCGGGCCGGTATTCGTCTGACCACCGGAGCCGAACTCGAGCGCCTGGAGGCGCCGCCCCATACACAACAGCTGGCGGCGGCAGAGGCGCGCGCCCGCGAGCTTTATCCGCTCGGCGAGCGTCTCGACGCCGAGCCCTGGAAGGGGGCGCGTCCCTGTACGCCGGACATGAAGCCGGTGATCGGCCCGGTCGCGGGCCAGGCGGGGCTATGGTGTGCCTTCGGCCATGGCCATCAGGGTTTCACCCTGGGGCCGGCCACCGGCGAGCTGCTGGCGCAGATGATGGCGGGAGAGCGGCCGGCGATCGACATGCGGCCGTTCAGGGTCGAGCGTTTCAGGGGCTGAGGCTCAGCCCTGGGCCTGGTGTTCGTCGTGATGGCGGCGCTTTTCCTTGAACACGTGGAACAGCAGCTTGACCGCTAGGGTGACGATGAACACCAGCCAGCCGGCGGTGGCCAGGACATTGAACAGCAGCATCTTCTGGATGCCGTTGAGCGGCGTGATCAGATGTTCGATGAGAATCGCCAGCAGGAAGGCCAGGCCGAGGGGCAGGGCGAGGATGTGCATCCACATCTCGGTGCGCCGCTTGCGCACGTGGTAGCGGCTCAGCAGCACGCGGATGGGGCGGTGCACGAAGCTGATCGTGATCAGGCTGCCGGCCATCAGCAGCGAGGCCAGCGTCGGTTCGATGTTGTCGATGTACACCGAATAGCTCACCGACCAGTAGACCAGCAGCCACATCAGGCCGGCCAGGATGGCGACGAGGTCGGCGTAGCGACGTACCTTCGGCATGTTCTCTCCCGGAAATTCTGTCGGACGTGTCGCGGATCTCTCCCGGGCCGGTCGGCCTGGCCAGGGGCGCCGGCATGACGCATCGCGTCGTGCGGGCCACGTCCACGGGGCGCGCGAGGGTCGGTCAGGCGGGGCGAGATCCGCGCCCATGATACGGCATCGAGCCCGGCGGACGCACCCGTGTTCGCCTCCGTCGTCGGGCGCGCGAACGGGCCGTGGGGCGTGCCCCGCAAGGCCGAGGGCGCAAATCGCATCCCGGCCCGAGGCCCGCTTCCGGTATACTGCCGCCATCGCCGGGCCTTCGCGGCCCACTCCCGGACCCGCCGAGACAGGATAGATCGTGACCTCCTTGACCCTGACCCGCCCCGACGACTGGCACCTTCACCTGCGCGATGGCGCGGCGCTGGACGCGGTGGTGCCCGCCAGCGCCCGGCAGATGGGCCGTGCCATCATCATGCCCAACCTCAAGCCGCCGGTGACCACCACCGAGCAGGCGCTGGCCTATCGCGAGCGCATCCTGGCCGCGCTGCCGGAGGGCGTCGACTTCGAGCCGCTGATGACGCTCTACCTCACCGATCGCACCTCGGCCGAGGAGATCGAGCGCGCCCACGCCTCCGGGCGGGTGCAGGCGGTCAAGCTGTATCCGGCCGGCGCCACCACCAATTCCGACTCCGGCGTCACCGACCTGGCGAACTGCGATGCGGCCATCGCTGCCATGGCCCGGCTCGGCATGCCGCTGCTGGTGCACGGCGAGGTGACCGACGCCGAGATCGATATCTTCGACCGTGAGGCGACCTTCATCGAGCGCGTGATGAAGCCCCTGCTGGCGCGCCACCCGTCGCTCAGGGTGGTCTTCGAGCACATCACCACCGCCGATGCCGCGACCTTCGTCGCCGAGGCGCCGGCCAACGTGGCGGCGACCATCACCGCCCACCATCTGCTGTTCAACCGCAACCAGATGCTGGTGGGCGGCATCAAGCCGCACTACTACTGCCTGCCGATCCTCAAGCGCGAGCGACATCGCCAGGCGCTGATCGAGGCGGCGACCTCGGGCAGTGGCAAGTTCTTCCTCGGTACCGACAGCGCGCCCCACGCCAGGGGCGACAAGGAAAGCGCCTGCGGCTGCGCCGGCGCCTACACCGCGCCGCACGCCCTGGAGCTCTATGCCACGGCCTTCGAGCAGGCCGGCGCGCTGGATCGTCTGGAAGGCTTCGCCAGCCACCACGGTCCGGACTTCTACGGCCTGCCGCGCAATGCCGAGACCGTGACCCTGGTGCGTGAGGACTGGACCATTCCGCAGACGCTGCCGTATGTGGATGGGCAGGAGATCGTGCCCCTGCAGGGCGGCGAGACGCTGGGGTGGAAGCTGCGCGACTAGCGGGCGGATCCGAGTGGGGTCAGACCCTTAAGTGGTCTGATCCCGTACCACCGACTTGCCTTTCGCCGCCGGGCCTCTCACTCCGTAACCGAGAGCTGCTCGTCGAGAAAGGCCAGGGCGGCGTCCATGGCGCCGTCGCGGGTCAGGAAGGCGGTGATATGACCTCGCCATTTCTGCAGGTAGAGCTCGGCGGGAACGCCGGCGGCGTCGAGGCGACGATACATGTCGGTGGCGTGATCCACCGGCACCAGGCTGTCCCGATCGCCGTGGAACAGGAAGTGGGGCGGCGTCTGCGGCCCGACCTGTCGGGCGGGTGAGGCCAGACGATAGGCGCGGGGTTTCTCGGCACGGGTACCGCCGATGAATTCCCTGACCAGGCGGCCGTCGTCGAACTTCATCAGGTCGCTGGGCAGGCCGCCGGCCACTACCGCGGCCAGGCGGGTGCTGTCGCCGCCGTAGGGCGTATCGAGCGGGGAGCCCGACTGCTGCACGCCGAGCAGGCTGACGAGGTGCGCACCGCTGGAATAGCCCACGCCGACAATGCGATCGGTGTCGATGCGCCAGGCATCGGCGTGATCATGCAGCCAGGCCATGGCGATCTGCAGGTCGTGCAGCTGGGCGGGGAAGCGGTAGTCGGGGGCAAAGCGATAGGCGATGTTGGCAACCACGAAGCCGCGGGCGGCCAGTCGTTCGGCGATCGGCACCATATCGCCGGGGTCGCGTCGCTGCCAGCCGCCGCCGTGGACGACCAGCGCCGTCGGGCGTCGGGCCTTGCCTGGCGTGTCCGGTAAGTAGACCTGGGCAGTCAGCGGGACGGGCCATTCCGGCGGCGTATAGACAAGATCCGGCAGCCGGCTGAAGGACGTCTCGCCCCTGATGGAACTGCTCGCTAGAGTCTCGATGGCCGGTGCGCCTTCGGTGCTGCGCTGGCTGGCGCAGCCGCCGAACAGCAGGGGGAGGCACAGGGCCAGCCCCAGCAGGCGGTAGCGGGGCCCGGGCACTCGTCAGTCCTCGACGGCGACGCTCGCGGTCGCGGGTTCGCCGAGCCGGGCCACCATGGCGGTGACCATGCGCGTGGAGTGATCGGCGGCCTTGTCGAGGAACTCCTCGAAGGACAGATGGTTGTCGCCGCCGCCGGCGATGTCGGACAGCGCGCGGATCACCACGAAGGGACAGCCGTAGAGATGGCAGGTCTGGGCGATGGCTGCGGCCTCCATCTCGGCGGCGAGCATGGTGGGGAAGCGCGAACGCGTCTTGGCCACCAGCTCGGGGCAGGCCATGAAGACGTCGCCGGTGGCGATCAGCCCCTCGACCACGCTGACCTCGTTCATCGCCTCGACGCACTCGCGGGCGACCGTCACCAGGCGCTGGTCGGGCAGATAGGCGGCCGGCATCTGCGGCACCTGGCCATGCTCGTAGCCGAACACCACGGCGTCGACATCGTGGTGGCGTACCTCGCTGGAGACCACCACGTCACCGATCTCGAGCCCTTCACCGAAGCCGCCGGCGGAGCCGGTGTTGATGATCGCTTCCGGCTGGTACATGTCCATCAGCAGGGTGGTGCCGATGGCGGCGTTCACCTTGCCGATCCCGGACTGCAGGATCACCACCTCGACGCCGTGCAGCCGGCCCTGGTGGAAGGTGGAGCCGACGTGGGTGCGGGTCTCGCGGTCCTCGAGCATGTCCGCCAGTCGGGCGACTTCCTGGGCCATGGCGCCGATGATGCCGATGCGTTTCATCTATCCGGTGTCTCCGCAGGGTGAAGGGAGTGAGGGGTTAGGGGGCGTGAGGCGGAGCGTCTGTCAGTCTTCGTCGCCGAAGACCTGGTGCCACTCGTCACGCTTGGCGATAAAGCCGCGGGCGATGTCCTTGGCGCCTTCCAGGCTGTGACTGGCGGCCCAGCCGCACTGCATCTCGTTGCAGGCGGGGACTTCGGTGGCTTCGAGCACGTCCTCGAGGGTCTTCTCGATCAGCGTCAGGATGCCGTCGTAGTCGTCGTGGTTGATCATCGCCCAGTAGAAGCCGGTCTGGCAGCCCATCGGACTGATATCGACGACCTTGTCGGTATGGTTGCGCGACATCTCGGCCATCAGATGCTCGAGGGAGTGAAGGCCGGGCATCGCCATGTGATCCTGATTGGGCTGACAGATGCGCATGTCGTACTTGGTGATCTCGTCGCCGTGCTGACCGACGGTGACGCCGGCCAGACGGACGTAGGGTGCCTTCACCTTGGTGTGATCCAGGTTGAAGCTTTCGACGTTCATCTTGTCGCTCATCGGGCGATCCTCGCGAGTCGGGGGAAATTAGCGGCACATTTTAACGAAATCGGGCCACGGGTGCACGGCAGCGGCCGGCCTCCGCGGCCCGTTTCGGGCGTGGCGCTTCAGCGCTCGCCCTTGGCGTCCATGGCGTCGTGCATCTCGGCGGCGAGCAGGGTGTTCTCGAGCAGCGAGGCGACGGTCATCGGGCCCACACCGCCGGGGACCGGGGTGATGTAGCTGGCGCGGGCGGCGGCGGGCTCGAACTGCACGTCGCCGACCAGGCGGCCGTCGTCCTGGCGGTTGATGCCCACGTCGATGACGATGGCGTCGTCGCGCACCCACTCGCCCTTGACCAGCCCCGGGCGGCCCACCGCGACCACCAGCAGCTCGGCGCGGCGCACGTGCTCCTCGAGGTTGCGGGTGAAGCGGTGGCAGACGGTGGTGGTGCAGCCGGCCAGCATCAGCTCCAGCGCCATGGGGCGGCCGACGATGTTGGAAGCGCCGACCACGGTGGCGTCGAGGCCGCGGATGTCCACGCCGGTGTCCTGCAGCAGGGTGATGATGCCCTTGGGGGTGCAGGGGCGCAGCAGCGGCAGGCGCTGGGCCAGCCGTCCCAGGTTGTAGGGGTGGAAGCCGTCGACGTCCTTGTGCGGCAGGATGCGCTCGAGGATCGGGCGCGAGTCCAGATGCTCGGGCAGCGGCAGCTGGACCAGGATGCCGTCGACGCTCGGGTCGGCGTTGAGGCGGTCGACCAAGGCCTCGAGCTCGGCCTGGGCGGTCTCGGCGGGCAGCTCGTACTTGATCGATTCGATGCCGGCTTCTTCGCAGGCGCGCTGCTTGTTGCGCACGTAGACGGAAGACGCCGGGTCTTCGCCCACCAGCACGACGGCCAGTCCGGGGACCCGTGCGCCGGCCTCGCGGCGTGCCTGCACCTGGCGTGCGACCTGCTGGCGGACTCGGGCGGCAATGGACTTGCCATCGATCAGTTGGGCGGACATCGAGATTTCCTCTGGATGAAAGACGGTGAGAAAAAAGAGGGGCGATTTTCGCATGAGCCGGCGTTCAGGCAAAGCGATCTCGTCGGCGCGGCCCGCGGGGAGGGCGGTCCAGGCGGTGCCGTGGGCTAACATCCTGATCAAAGGGCATTGTGGCTTGACGGACGCGGAGAGATCCGTAGAATACGCAGCGCTCGATGAGGCCCCTGCGGCGGCGTCGAGGCCGTGCAAGAGCCGGCGGGGTGTAGCGCAGTCTGGTAGCGCGCCTGCTTTGGGAGCAGGATGTCGGGGGTTCAAATCCCTCCACCCCGACCACAAGCTGTTGATTGAATAGAAAAAAATCAATTTTCTGCTTGCGGTAAGATGCTCGGGAACGTAGAATGCGCCCATAGCTCAACCGGATAGAGCAACGGCCTTCTAAGCCGTAGGTTGCAGGTTCGAGTCCTGCTGGGCGTGCCACCGTGGTGGCGTCTATGTAGGCTCGTGACGGTCGAGCGAAATCGAAATGGTGGATGTAGCTCAGTGGTAGAGCCCCGGATTGTGGCTCCGGTGGTCGTGGGTTCGATCCCCATCATCCACCCCATTTCGATATCACCCAGGCAGTGGTGGATGTAGCTCAGTGGTAGAGCCCCGGATTGTGGCTCCGGTGGTCGTGGGTTCGATCCCCATCATCCACCCCATTGCCTCCCTTCCCAGTCGTTCCTTGGTTTTTATTGCATTCGAATCATGACGTTGCCGCCCATTTCGGGTGTGCGGCGGATTTCTCGTGTCAGCCTGTCGTGCGTCACGGCGCTCTAGCGCAGGATGGTGGCATCGGCGCGGGTGGCGATACCGGAAATTCGCCGCCGGACCCTTGTGTTGCCGGCCTGTCGTCCCCATGTGAACACCCATGGCGCTTGCCAGTGCTCGGCGGGATTCATAGAATTCTTGCCCTTGAACGTTTGAACGCTTTATACGCAGCGCTTTTACACACAGAACGCCCCAGTCGGTAGAGGACCATTCATGCAAGTTTCCGTCGATACGACCTCCCAGATTGAACGCCGCATCAAGGTGCAGGTGCCGGCCGCCGAAATCGACGAGGCCGTCGCCTCTCGCCTCAAGGATGCCGCCAAGAACGTGCGCCTGGACGGCTTCCGCCAGGGCAAGGTGCCGATGTCCGTGATCCGCCAGCGCTACGGCCGCGGCGTGCGTGACGAGGTGGTCGGCGAGGTGATGCGCGAGCGTTACGTCAAGGCCATCACCGACGAGAACCTGAACCCGGCCGGCTACCCGCAGATCGAAGCCGACGTCAACGAGGCCGGCAAGGACCTCGAGTTCACCGCGACCCTGGAGATCTATCCGGAAGTCGAGCTGGCCTCCATCGAGGGCACCGAAGTCGAGCGTCCGGTGGTCGAAGTGACCGACGCGGACGTCGACGAGATGATCGAGACCCTGCGCAAGCAGAACGCCGACTGGGAAGAGGTCGAGCGTGCCGCCGAAGACGGCGACCAGCTCAACATCGACTTCCAGGGCTACCTGGGCGACGAGCCGTTCGAAGGCGGCAGCGCCGAAGGCCACGACCTGGTGATCGGCTCCGGCAGCTTCATCCCGGGCTTCGAAGAGCAGCTGATCGGCGCCAAGGCCGGTGAGGACAAGGAGCTCAAGGTCACCTTCCCCGAGGACTACCAGGCCGAGCAGCTGGCCGGTCAGGAAGCGACCTTCAAGGTCAAGGTCAACGGCGTCAAGGCGCAGTCGCTGCCCGAGATCGATGCCGCCTTCGTCGAGAAGTTCGGCGTCGACGACGGCGATCTGGCCAAGTTCCGTGACGAGATCACCAAGAACATGACCCGCGAGGCCACCCAGGCCGTCGATAACCGCGTCAAGCAGCAGGTGCTCGACGCGCTGAAGAAGGCCAACGACATCCCGGTGCCGCAGGCCCTGATCCAGCAGGAGACCGACGGCCTCAAGCGTCAGGCTGCCCAGCAGTTCGGCCTTGGCGAAGACTTCGACGTCAGCCAGCTGCCCAACGAGCTGTTCGCCGAGCAGGCCAAGAGCCGCGTGCAGATCGGCCTGCTGCTGGCCGAAGTGATCAAGGTCAACGAGCTCGAGGTCTCCGACGACGAGATCAAGGCCAAGGTCGAGGAGCTGGCCCAGCAGTACCAGGAGCCGGAGCAGGTCGTCGAGTACTACATGGGCAACGACCAGATGAAGGATCAGGTCAAGTCCGCGGTGCTCGAAGAGAAGGCCGTCGACGTGCTGCTGGCCCAGGCCAGCGTCAAGGACGTCGAGATGAGCTATCAGGATGCGCTGGCCGCCGCTCAGCAGCAGGGTGGCGACGCCGACGAAGAGGCCGACGAGGCCGAAGCCCAGGCCTGATGGCCGTTTCCGCCTTCCCGTCCGTCTGGCGGGAGGGCGGTCGTCTCGCCGGGGCGCGCTGATCGGCGATCGCTCGCGGCGTTTTTCCGCCGTCATGAAGGCGCGGCGTTGAATAGTCCGCTATTCACCCCCATCTCTTCCTGAGGTAAGAAAACACCGTGACCCTCCGCGAGATCAGCCAGCCCGGCGGGCGACTGGTGTCGCCCCCACACATCGGACGCAAGGACATCACCATGAGCAACGAGTTCGATACCCAATCCGCCGGCGGCCTGGTGCCGATGGTGGTCGAACAGAGCGCACGCGGCGAGCGGGCCTACGATATCTACTCCCGCCTGCTCAAGGAGCGCGTGATCTTCCTGGTGGGGCCGGTCGAGGACTACACGGCCAACCTGCTGGTGGCGCAGATGCTGTTCCTGGAGTCCGAGAACCCGGACAAGGACATTCATCTGTACATCAACTCGCCGGGTGGCTCCGTCACCGCGGGGATGTCGATTTACGACACCATGCAGTTCATCAAGCCCGATGTCTCCACCGTGTGCATCGGTCAGGCGGCGAGCATGGGTGCGCTGCTGCTGGCCGGCGGTGCGGCGGGCAAGCGCTACTGCCTGCCCAACTCGCGGATGATGATCCACCAGCCGCTCGGCGGCTACCAGGGTCAGGCCTCGGACATCGAGATCCACACCCGCGAGATCCTCGGCATCCGCGAAAAGCTCAACCAGATTCTGGCCGACCACACCGGTCAGGACTTCGAGACCATCGCCCGGGATACCGACCGCGACAACTTCATGAGCGGCCCTCAGGCGGCGGAATATGGCCTGATCGACGCCGTGCTGGATAAGCGGCCGACATCCTGATAGCGTGAAATCAACCACGCTGTGATTACGTGATTCCCGGCGGCCCGCGGGCCGCCGCTGCGAGAGAGGTACGCGAATGGCCGACGGCAAAGGCAAGGACGAAGGCGGCAAGCTGCTGTACTGCTCGTTCTGCGGCAAGAACCAGAACGAAGTGCGCAAGCTGATTGCCGGCCCGTCCGTCTATATCTGCGATGAGTGTGTCGATCTGTGCAACGACATCATTCGCGAGGAGGTGCTCGATGCCGATGCCGAGAGCGACGAAGAGCGTCTTCCTGCCCCCCGCGAGATTCGTCACACCCTCGACGACTACGTGATCGGCCAGGACCGCGCCAAGATGGTGCTGTCGGTGGCGGTCTACAACCACTACAAGCGGCTTCGCCATGCGTCCAAGGACGAGGTGGAGCTCGGCAAGTCGAACATCCTGCTGATCGGCCCGACCGGCAGCGGCAAGACGCTGCTGGCCGAGACGCTCGCGCGGCTGCTCAACGTGCCGTTCACCATCGCCGATGCCACCACGCTCACCGAGGCGGGCTACGTCGGCGAGGATGTCGAGAACATCATCCAGAAGCTGCTGCAGAAGTGCGACTACGACGTGGACAAGGCCCAGCGCGGCATCGTCTACATCGACGAGATCGACAAGATCTCGCGCAAGTCGGATAACCCGTCCATCACCCGGGACGTGTCCGGTGAGGGCGTGCAGCAGGCGCTGCTCAAGCTGATCGAGGGCACCACCGCCTCGGTGCCGCCCCAGGGCGGCCGCAAGCATCCGCAGCAGGAGTTCGTCCAGGTCGACACCACCAACATGCTGTTCATCGTCGGCGGCGCCTTCGCCGGCCTCGACAAGGTCATTCGTGACCGCGCCGAGAAGGGCGGCATCGGCTTCAACGCCGAGGTGAAGAGCAAGGACGAGACCAAGGGCGTCGGCGACCTGCTGATGGATGTGGAGCCCGAGGATCTGGTCAAGTTCGGCCTGATTCCCGAGTTCGTCGGTCGTCTGCCGGTGATCGCGACCCTGACCGAGCTCTCCGAGGATGCGCTGATCCAGATCCTCACCGAGCCGAAGAACTCGCTGATCAAGCAGTACGGTCGGCTGTTCGAGATGGAAAACGTGGAGCTCGACTTCCGCGAGGACGCCCTGCGCGCCGTGGCCCACAAGGCCATGGAACGCAAGACTGGGGCGCGCGGCCTGCGCTCCATCCTCGAGTCGGTGCTGCTCGACACCATGTACGAGATTCCGTCCCTGGAAGGCGTCTCCAAGGTGGTGATCGATGCTTCCGTCATCGCCGGCGAAAGCGAGCCGCTGCTGATCTACTCCCAGCAGGAATCGCCGAAGGTCGACGGCACCGACGGCTGAGACGCCCGTCTCGCGCCGGTGCGGCGCCCCGAAGAGGGCGCCGTCGATCCAAGGGCCGCCCCCCGGCGGCCCTTTTCTTTGCGCCGTCATTGCCCTGGCCTTGCAATGCCGCGTCATCGCCCCCATTCCTTGGGTATCTCCACTGATCGTTTGAGGAAGGTCTGCGATGCAGCAGAACGCCGAACAGACCCTGAGTCTGCCCCTTTTGCCGCTGCGGGACGTGGTCGTCTACCCGCAGATGGTCATCCCGCTGTTCGTCGGCCGTGAAAAGTCCATTCAGGCGCTGGAAGCCGCCATGGAGGCCGACAAGCGCGTGCTGCTGGTGGCGCAGCGTGAGGCCAGCAAGGACGATCCCGATAACGAGGACCTGTTCGCCATCGGCACCGTGGCCGAGATCATGCAGCTGCTCAAGCTGCCTGATGGCACCGTCAAGGTGCTGATCGAGGGCGAATCCCGCGCCGACATCCAGGACATCCTGGCCGTCGACGACGGCTACAGCCGCGCCGAGGTGGTGCTGCGCCACAGCGAGCCGCTGTCCGAGCGCGAGCAGGATTCGCTGGTGCGCGTGCTGCTCAATCAGTTCGAGCAGTACGTGAAGATGTCCAAGAAGGTGCCCAACGAGGTGCTCAACTCGCTGTCGGGCATCGAGGATCCCAGCCGGCTGGTGGACACCATCTGTGCCCATCTGTCGCTGAAGATCGACGACAAGCAGCAGCTGCTCGAGATGGATCGCGTGCGCGACCGCATCGAGCATCTGATGGCGCTGATCGAGTCCGAGATCGATCTGCTTCAGGTGGAGAAGCGCATCCGCTCGCGGGTCAAGGACCAGATGGAGAAGTCCCAGCGCGAGTACTACCTGAACGAGCAGATGAAGGCCATCCAGAAGGAGATGGGCGAGCTCGAGAACGCGCCCAACGAGGCCGACAAGTACGAGCAGGCCATCGAGGAATCCGGCATGCCCAAGGATGCCGAGGAGAAGGCCCGTCAGGAGCTCGGCAAGCTGCGCATGATGTCGCCCTCTTCGGCCGAGGCCACGGTGGTGCGCTCCTATCTGGACTGGCTGATCGCGGTGCCGTGGAAGAAGCGCACCCGCGTTCGCCACGACCTCGCCCATGCCCAGAAGGTGCTGGACGAGGATCACTACGGCCTCGAGGAGGTCAAGGAGCGCATCCTCGAGTACCTGGCCGTTCACAAGCGGGTCAAGAAGCTCAAGGGCCCGGTGCTGTGCCTGGTGGGACCGCCCGGGGTCGGCAAGACCTCGCTCGGCCGCTCCATCGCCCGCGCCACCAACCGCAAATACGTGCGGCTGGCGCTCGGCGGCGTGCGCGACGAGTCCGAGATCCGCGGCCACCGCCGTACCTATATCGGCTCGCTGCCCGGCAAGCCGATCCAGCGCATGAGCAAGGCCGGGGTCAAGAACCCGCTGTTCCTGCTCGACGAGGTCGACAAGGTCGGCATGGACCATCGCGGCGACCCGTCTTCGGCGCTGCTCGAGGTGCTCGATCCGGAGCAGAACGACAAGTTCAGCGACCACTACCTGGAGCTGGACTACGATCTGTCCGAGACCCTGTTCATCTGCACCGCCAACTCGATGAACATTCCGGGCCCGCTGCTCGACCGCATGGAAGTGATCCGTCTGCCGGGTTACACCGAGGACGAGAAGCTGGCCATCGCCAAGCGCTATCTGGTGCCCAAGCAGCTCAAGGCCAACGGCTTCAAGGAAGACGAGCTCGGCTTCGCCGACGAGGCGCTGCTGGAACTGATCCGCTATTACAGCCGCGAGGCCGGCGTGCGCGAACTCGAGCGTCAGATCGCCAAGGTCTGCCGCAAGGTGCTGCGCGAGCGTCTCGAGCAGGAGGGCAAGGAAGGTGCCCAGGCGCCCGTGAGTCTGGCGGGCGCCGATATCGAGCGCTACGCCGGTGTGCGTCGCTACAGCTATGGTCTGGCCGACCAGGAAGACCAGGTGGGGCGCGTCACCGGCCTGGCCTGGACCTCGGTGGGCGGCGAGCTGCTCAACATCGAATCGGTGGTGACCCCCGGCAAGGGACGCATCAACAAGACTGGCTCGCTGGGTGACGTGATGAAGGAGTCCGTGAGTGCGGCCCAGACCGTGGTGCGGGCCCGTGCCGCCAGCTTCGGCATCGACCCCGAGCGCTTCGAGAAGGAAGACCTGCACATCCACGTGCCGGAGGGGGCGACCCCGAAGGACGGCCCCAGCGCCGGCGTTGCCATGGTCACGGCGATGATCTCGGCCTATACCGGCCGGCCCGTTCGCTGTGACGTGGCGATGACCGGTGAGGTCAATCTGCGCGGCGAGGTGATGCCGATCGGCGGGCTCAAGGAGAAATTGCTGGCCGCCAGGCGCGGTGGTATAAAGACCGTTCTCATTCCGGAAGAGAACCGTCGCGACCTCAAGGAGGTTCCGGACAATATCAAGCAGGCACTCGACATCCGGCCGGTGCGCTGGATCGACGAAGTCCTCGAGGTGGCCCTCAGCGAAAAGCTGGGTGGTCAGGATGAAGAATCTCGAGCGGAAGATGCCGCATCTTCTCACTCGATGATCAGTACGCACTGACGACTATTTTTTCCACTTGCCGGGGCGAAAACCCCGGCATGGTGGGGATTGTCAGGGAAGGTTGCTTGACACGTCTTTCATCGCATTGCTATAAACTATCGCCATGCTGTGATCGCGTCAGTCAGCCGTAAGTCTCGCCGATTAGAGCCAATTTACGTAACAGTCAAGGGGTGAAGTGTGAACAAGTCCGAGCTGATCGAAGCCATTGCTGCGTCTGCCGATATTCCGAAGGCAGCCGCCTCTCGTGCGCTGGATGCCATGGTCGATGCCGTGGCGGACAGCCTGAAGAAGGGCGACAGCGTCTCCCTGGTGGGTTTTGGCACTTTCACCGTCAAGGAGCGTGCTGCGCGCACCGGCCGTAACCCGCAGACCGGTGCGCCGATCGAGATCAGCGCCGCCAAGGTGCCGAGCTTCAAGGCCGGCAAGGCGCTCAAGGATTCCGTCAACTAAGGACACGGCCTTGCCGTCATCCTGATCGACGTTTCCCTACAGGCGCACCGCTGTCGCGGTGCGCCTGTTTCGTTTCGGGGCCCGTCGGCGCCGGGCGAGCCTGTCGCCCCGTCGCGTGGCCAGTACGGACGCCTGTAAGATGTGCGTCCTGACCCAAGAGATCCGCAGAGGCCTGCATGCTGCAAAGTATTCGTGACCGCTCCACCAGTTGGGGCGCCAAGATCCTGGTCGGCGCCGTGGTGGCCGCCATGGCGCTGTTCGGCGTGGAGTCCCTGGTGGGGCTGCTGAACAGCGATGGCGAAGACGTCGCCAAGGTCAACGGCGAGTCGATCACGCGTCAGCAGCTCGAGCTGCAGGTGCAGCGAGCCATCCGCAGCGGCCAGGTGCCACCGGAGCAGGAGCGTCAGCTGCGTGCCGAGACGCTCGACAACCTGATCACCAACCGACTGCTGACCCAGTATGCCGAAGAGGGTGGGCTGCACCTGTCGGAGGCGCAGATCGATCAGCTGATCGTCACCCTGCCGGAGTTCCAGGACGCCAACGGCCGCTTCGACAGCGAGCTGTTCAAGAATCGCCTGGCCAGCGCCGGCTTCACGCCGATTTCCTTCCGCGCCCAGCTGCGCGAGGACATGAAGCGTCGCCAGCTCCAGCAGGGTCTGGCGGTCAGCGAGTTCAGCCTGCCGAGCGAGCAGGAGCGCCTGGCCGAGCTGCAGCGCCAGACGCGCACCTTCCGCCACTATGCCCTGACGCCGGACGATCTGGAGGCGATGCCCGAGGTCAGCGACGCCGATCTCCAGACTTACTACGACGCTCATGCCGACGCCTACCAGCGCCCCGAACAGGTGAAGCTGTCCTATGTGGTGCTCGACAAGCAGGCCATGGCCGACGCCGCCGAGGTCTCCGAAGACGCGGTGCGCCAGGCCTGGCAGGCCGAGGCTGCCGACGTCGACCGCCGCGTCTCGCATATCATGGTGAGCTTCGGCGACCAGCGGACGCGCGAGCAGGCGCGGGCGCGCCTCGAAGAGGTCAAGGCGAAGCTGGCCCAGGGCGAGTCGTTCGCCGACCTGGCCGCCGAGTATTCCGACGACACCTCCACCAGCGACGAGGGCGGCGATCTGGGCGTGATCAGCCGCGGCTTCTTCGGTCAGGCCTTCGAGGATGCGGCCTTCGCCCTCGACAAGGGTCAGGTCTCGGATATCGTCGAGACCGACAACGGCCTGCACCTGATCAAGGTCACCGAGCTCGATCGCCCGCCGTTCGAGCAGGAGCGCGATCGCCTGCGCCAGCAGGTGGCGATGAAGCAGGTGGAGGATGCCTTCAACGACCGGGCCCAGAAGCTGATCGACGAGAGTTTCGCCGCCGAGGATCTGACCAGCGTGGCCGACGATCTCGGCCTCGAGCTCCAGCAGAGCGACTGGGTCAGCCGCGACGCCGCCGACGGTGTGCTGTCAGAGCCCGGCGTGATGCGCCAGGCTTTCAGCGCCGACGTATTGGAGGAAGGCTTCAACAGCGAAGTGATCGAGCTGGACGACGACCGTCGCCTGGTGCTGCACGTGATCGATCACCGAGACGCCACCACGCTGCCGCTGGACGAGGTGCGTGACCGGGTCGTGGCCGCCGTGAAGGCCGACAAGACCCGCGAGGCCCTGGAGGCCCGTGCCGACGACATGCTGGCCTCGCTGCGCAACGGCGACACCCTGGGCCTCGACTGGCAGCGCGCCGAGGCGCTGAGCCGTCAGGCCGACAGCGATCTCGCCCAGCCGGTGATCCAGGCCGCCTTCCGCCTGCCGCATCCGTCCGACGGCGAGACCGTCTACGGCCGCGCCGTCGACGGCCAGCGTGTGGTGCTGCTAGGCCTCGAGTCCGTCACCCAGGGCGAGCCCAACGAGCAGATCGAGTCCTTCGTGGCGCGCATGGCCAATCAGCTGCGAGCACAGGCCGCGGTGACCGGCCTGCTCGATCAGCTGCGTGATGACGCTAAGATCGAGCGGCCCTGACGGGAAGCGCCGAGCTACAAGCGCCGAGCGACAAGCAACCCCGAAGGTGGAAGCCTTCGGGGTTGCTTTTGCTGTAGCGGGTCTTATGCTGGCCGCTTGGCCGCTTGGCCGCTTGGCCGCTTGGCCGCTTGGCCGCTTGGCCGCTTGGCCGCTTGGCCGCTTGGCCGCTTGGCCGCTTGGCCGCTTGGCCGCTTGGCCGCTTGGCCGCTTGGCCGC
>NZ_JALMEW010000001.1:736756-1023129 GCF_023094245.1 Halomonas getboli
TGGCCGCTTGGCCGCTTGGCCGCTTGGCCGCTTGGCCGCTTGGCCGCTTGGCCGCTTGGCCGCTTGGCCGCTTGGCCGCTTGGCCGCTTGGCCGCTTGGCCGCTTGGCCGCTTGGCCGCTTGGCCGCTTGGCCGCACATCCTTTATCCCTCTCACCTCATCGCCCTATGTCGTCTCCGCTTTCCCATATCCCCGTCCATCTGATCACCGGCTTCCTGGGCAGCGGCAAGAGCACGCTGATCCGGGAGCTGATCGCGCACAAGCCGGCCGGCGAGCGCTGGGCCATCTTCATCAACGAGTTCGGCCGAGTCGGCATCGACCAGGCGCTGTTCGCCGAGCGTGACGACGTGGCGATCCAGGCCCTGCCGGGCGGCTGCCTGTGCTGCCAGCTGTCGACGGTGCTGCAGACCCGCCTGGTCCAGCTGCTGCGTCGCCATCGCCCCGACCGCCTGATCATCGAGCCCTCGGGGCTCGGTCATCCGGCGGGGCTGATCTCACTGTTGAGTGGGGAGGCCTTCCGAGGGGTGCTCGAGCTGCGCGAGGTGGTGGCGCTGCTCGATCCGCGACGCCTGGACGATCCTCGCGCACGTGGCCACGAGACCTTCCGCGATCAGCTGCGCCTGGCCGACGGCGTCGCCTTGACCATGATCGACCGCGTCGAGGCCGCTCAGGTCGATGCGGCGCGGGACTGGCTGGCCAAGGCGCTGCCGGGCGAGCGCTGGGTGGCGGACGTGCTGCACGGTCGGCTGCCGATCGAGCGACTGCTCGAGGCCGGGCAGCATCGGGCGTCTGGGGATCCGGCGTCTCCGATGGCACATCGTGCCCAGGCCGAGGCCCCGGGGCCTCGGCTGGATCTTGACGCCCGTGCTCCGCGCGCCGGCGTGCCGGTGCGCGAGAGCGGCGCCGCGCTGGGCCACGAGAGCCTGGGATGGCGCTGGCATTCCGATGATGTCTTCGACGCCGCGGCGATCTCAGCCTGGTTGAACGCTCTACCGGCGGGTCTGCGGGTCAAGGGCGTACTGCACACGGACACCGGGTGGTACGCGGTGAATCGGGCAAATGGCGAGAGCGGGCTCAGGCCCAGCGAGTGGCGTCGCGACTCGCGGCTGGAGCTGATCGCGGAGGCGGGAAAGATGCCGGACGCCGAGGCGCTCGAGGCGGGGCTCGCGCGCTGTACCCAATAGCCAACACGCAGCCGAAACGGGGTCAGACCCTTCAGCGCCCTTAGGATCGCAGATCCTAAGGGCGCTGAAGGGTCTGACCCCGAGGCATGCTGAGGGCGCGATTCAGCCCTGCAGCGGGAAGTCGCGCAGCGTCGGCGCTTGACCGGCGGCGATTTCGATCTCCCAGCCCTGGTCCGGCTGCCAGTCGCCCAGCACGTAGCGTCGCGCCGGCGTGCCGTCGAGGTCGACCTCGTGGACGGCGGGGCGGTGGGTGTGACCGTGAATCATCGTGGTCACGCCGTGCTCGCGCAGGGCCGCGACCACTTCCTCCGGCGTTACGTCCATGATGTCCTCGGCCTTGTTGGAGTTGGCCTCACCGGACTGGTCGCGCAGCTGCCTGGCCAGCGCGATTCGCTCGGGAATCGGCATCGCCAGGATCTGCGCCTGCCACTGCGGGTCGCGGGCCTTGGCGCGGAAGGCCATGTAGGCCTCGTCCAGGGTGCACAGGCTGTCGCCGTGCATCAGTAGCACCCGCTCGTCGCCGAGCGTGACCACACTGGGGTCGGGCAGCAGGGTGGCGCCGGCGGCCTCGGCGAACCGCTCCCCGAGCAGGAAGTCGCGGTTGCCGTGCATCAGATAGACGGCGGTGCCGGCATCCGAGAGGCGCTTCAGGGCCTCGGCGATGCGCGCGGCGAGGGTGGCGGTGCCGCTGGGGTCGGCGGCGCCGAGGTCCAGCAGGTCATCGCCGATCCAGGCCTCGAAGAAGTCGCCGAGGATATAGAGCGCCTCGGCGCCGATGGCGCGGGTCTCCAGCCAGTTCAGGAAGCCCTCGGTGATGGCCGGGGCGCCGGGATGCAGGTGGAGATCGGAGATCAGCAGGGTCGACATGGCATCTCTCGCGGGCAGCGGATGAAGGAAAGCGCCCCCGCCGGACGGCGAGGGCGCGGGACTCACGGGACCGGGCCTCAGGCCTCGGCGTCGTCCTGCACGTAGGCGCGCTGGATGATCACGTCCTCGGCCGGCACGTCGGCGTGCATGCCGCGGCGGGTGGTGGCCACGCCCTTGATGCGCTCGACCACGTCCATGCCCTCGACGACCTCGCCGAACACGCAGTAGCCCCAGCCCTGCAGGTTCTTGCCGCGATGGTTGAGGAAGTCGTTGTCGGCCACGTTGATGAAGAACTGGGCGCTGGCGGAGTGCGGGTCCTGGGTACGAGCCATGGCCAGGGTGCCGCGGGTGTTGGCCAGGCCGTTGTCGGCCTCGTTCTCGATCGGCGCGCGGGTCTGCTTCTGCTCGAAGTCCAGATCGAAGCCGCCGCCCTGGACCATGAAACCGTCGATGACGCGGTGGAACAGGGTGTTGTCGTAGAAGCCGTCACGCACGTACTGCTCGAAGTTGGCAGCCGTCTTCGGGGCCTGGTCGTGGTTCAGGGCGACATGAATATCGCCGAAATTGGTCTGCAAGATGATCATCACGATGTCCTGTCTTCTCGAAGCGGGATGCCTTGGCGCCATATGGGCACGTGGCGCTATAATAGCCGCTTTGCGTCGATGCGCGAAGCCGTGGTCAGGCCCGCGGCGTCGCGACGACAGGCCCGCGTTCAACCAGAGGTTGCCCAATCAACATGACCAGCGAGACCACCAGCGCGCCGAACTTCATTCGCAACCAGATCAGCGAAGAGATCGAGGCCGGCCGACAGGGGAAGATCGTCACCCGCTTCCCGCCGGAGCCCAACGGCTTCCTGCACATCGGCCATGCCAAATCGATCTGTCTGAATTTCGGGCTCGCCGAGCAGTTCGGTGGCGACTGTCATCTGCGCTTCGACGACACCAATCCGGCGAAGGAAGAGCAGGCCTATATCGACGCCATCAAGGAAGACGTCAGCTGGCTGGGCTATGAGTGGGCCGGCGACGTGCGCTTCGCCTCGGACTACTTCGAAACCCTTTACGAGTGGGCCCAGCACCTGATCCGCGAGGGCAAGGCCTACGTCGACGATCTGTCCCCGGACGAGATGCGCGAGTATCGCGGCACCCTGACCGAGCCCGGCACGCCGAGTCCCTACCGTGAGCGCAGCGTCGAGGAGAACCTCGACCTGCTGGAGCGCATGCGCGTCGGCGAGTTCGCCGAGGGCGAGAAGGTGCTGCGCGCCAAGATCGACATGGCCGCGCCGAACATCAACCTGCGCGACCCGATCCTCTATCGCATCCGCCACGCTTCGCATCACCAGACCGGCGACAAGTGGAAGATCTATCCGTCCTACGACTTCACCCACGGCCAGTCCGATGCCCTGGAAGGCGTGACGCACTCCGTCTGCACCCTGGAGTTCGAGGATCACCGCCCGCTGTACGAGTGGTTCCTGGACAACCTGCCGGTGCCGGCCAAGCCGCGCCAGATCGAGTTCGCGCGGCTGAACCTGAACTACACCCTGACCTCCAAGCGCAAGCTCAAGCTGCTGGTGGACGAGAACATCGTCGACGGCTGGGACGACCCGCGCCTGCCGACCCTGTCCGGCATGCGTCGCCGCGGCTACACCCCAGCCTCGATCCGCAAGTTCTGCGAGATGATCGGCGTGACCCGCGCCGACGGCGGCCTGGTCGATATCGCCATGCTCTACCACGCGATCCGCTCCGACCTCGAGGACAACGCGCCGCGCGCCATGTGCGTGCTCAAGCCGCTCAAGGTGGTGCTGACCAACGTCGCCGAGGACTTCGCGGAGACCTACCAGGTCGCCGGGCACCCAGCCCGCGAGGACATGGGCGTGCGCGAGATCCCGTTCTCCCGCGAGCTGTACATCGACCGCGACGACTTCATGGAAGAGCCGCCGAAGAAGTTCTTCCGCCTGGCGCCGGGTAAGGAAGTGCGGCTGCGCAACTCCTACGTCATCCGCTGCGACGAGGTGATCAAGGACGAGGCCGGCGAGGTCAGCGAACTGCGCTGCTCGGTCGACTTCGACACCCTCGGCAAGAATCCCGAGGGCCGCAAGGTCAAGGGCGTGATCCACTGGGTCAGCGCCGCTCAGGCGGTGCCGATGGAGGTGCGCCTCTACGACAACCTGTTCACCGTCGAGCAGCCGGACAAGGACAAGGACGCCGACTTCCTCGAGCACTTGAACCCCGAGTCGCTGACCGTGGTGCAGGCCATGGGCGAGCCGAGCCTGGCCGACGCCACGCCCGAGAGCCGCTTCCAGTTCGAGCGGGTCGGCTACTTCTGCGCCGACCGCCACGCCTGCCGCGACGGCAAGCTGGTGTTCAACCGCACCGTGGGCCTCAAGGATGGCTGGGCCAAGGCACAGAAGAAGGGCTGACATGCAGATCTACAACACCCTGACGCGTCGCAAGGAAACCTTCACGCCCATCGAGCCGGGCAAGGTGCGCATGTACGTCTGCGGCATGACCGTCTATGACTTCTGCCACCTGGGCCACGCCCGGGTGATGGTGGCCTTCGACGTCATCACCCGCTACCTGCGGGCCCGCGGCTACGACGTCAGCTACGTGCGCAACATCACCGACATCGACGACAAGATCCTCAAGCGGGCGGACGAGAACGGCGAGACCATCGAGGCGCTCACCGACCGCATGATCGATGCCATGCACGAGGACGAAGGCCGCCTCGGCGTGCTGCGCCCGGACGCCGAGCCGCGCGCGACCCAGCACCTCGACGAGATCGTCTCGATGATCCAGACGCTGATCGACAAGGGCTATGCCTATGCGGCGGACAACGGCGACGTCTATTATCGAGTGCGCAAGTTCGAGGGCTACGGCAAGCTCAACAACCGCGACCTGGACGACATGCGCTCCGGCGCCCGGGTCGACGTCGATGAGCACAAGGAAGACCCGCTCGACTTCGTGCTGTGGAAGGCCGCCAAGCCCGGCGAGGTCAACTGGCTCTCGCCCTGGGGCGAGGGGCGTCCCGGCTGGCACATCGAATGCTCGGCGATGTCCACCTGCTGCCTGGGCGAGACCTTCGACATCCACGGCGGCGGGCCGGACCTGACCTTCCCGCACCACGAGAACGAGATCGCCCAGAGCGAGGCCGCCACCGGCAAGCCCTACGTCAACACCTGGATGCACGCCGGGGCGGTGCGCGTGAACCAGGAGAAGATGTCCAAGTCGCTGGGCAACTTCTTCACCATCCGCGACGTGCTCGAGCATCACGACGCCGAGGTGGTGCGCTACCTGCTGGTGTCGAGCCACTATCGCAGCCCGATCAACTATGCGCCGGAGTCGCTGGCCGACGCCCGCAAGTCGCTGGAGCGCTTCTACAATGCTCTGGACGGATTGGCCCTGGACGGCGTCGAGGTGCAGGAAGGCGAGGTCGATGCGCGCTTCGACGAGCGCTTCACCGCGGCCATGGACGACGACTTCAACACCGCCGAGGCGGTGTCGGTGCTGTTCGACCTGGCCCGCGAGCTCAATCGCGCCAAGAAGGAAAGCCCCGAGCAGGCGCCGGCCCTGGCCGCCGAGCTCAGGCGCCTGGGCGGCGTGCTCGGCCTGCTGCAGCAGGCGCCCGCGGCCTTCCTCAAGGGCGCCGGTGCCGGCGAGCTGCCGCTGACCGAGGCCGAGATCGAGGCGAAGATCGCCGAGCGCGCCGAGGCCAAGAAGGCCCGCGACTTCGCCACCGCCGACGGCATCCGCGACGAGCTGGCCGCGCTGGGCATCGTGCTCAAGGACAGCCGCGAGGGCACCGGCTGGGTGTTCGAGGCGCCGGGCGAGTAACGGCGGATTGCGTCAAACCGCGTGGGCGGCGCGTGCTTCGCGAGTCGCCCCTGGTTCGCTGACGGGAGGCATGCCATGCCGCTGAGACCGGAGGAATGCCAGCGCTGCGTTGAATCGCTGCGCCAGGCGCTGCCAGCGCTTCAGGCCGTCTATCTGTTCGGCAGCCAGGCGACCGAGATGTCCCGACACGACAGCGACGTCGACCTGGCCGTTCTCCTGCCTTTGGCCATGGCATCCGACCAGCGCTGGGCGCTGGCGGGAACCCTCGCCAGCCTGCTGGATCGGGACGTCGATCTCGTGGATCTGCGAGACGCCTCGACCGTCATGCAGTATCAGGTGGTCTCGGAAGGTGCGCCGCTGTGGCGTGCCGGCACCGAGGCCGACGAGTTCGAGCTGGCCATATTCAGCGAGTACTGGGACCTCGGTATTAAACGTCGAGTCCTGATGGAAGACATCAAACGGCGGGAAAGTATCTATGGCCGATGACCTGATCGGCTACGCAAAGTGCATGATTCAGCTGGCGTGACCGCTACGTGATGCATCAAGACGCCCGGCCTGTGCCGGGCGTCTTGCGTTGGTGCGGGCCTGTTCTCAGTGCAGTTCCGCGTCCGGCACCTCGTCGACCAGCGCCATGGCCTCGTCCAGGCTGACGGCGACCGCATCCCACGGCAGCGTCGAGCCGGCGAGATGACAGTGATAGAGCGTATCGTCGTCGACGGCGACGCGGTGGATGTCGTTGCCGCGGTTGTCCTGCCACCAGTCGGCGTGGACGTGATGCCAGTCAGGGGTGATCCGTGCGCCCATGTTCATGAGGAACTCCCTCCTTGCTACCCGAGCCATTGGTCTCAGCAGGCCTTCCATATCTTCAGTCGCGGCTCCGTCAGTCCGTGCCAGCGCGCATAGAAATCGAGCCGGCGCTGGGCATTGGAGAGATCCCCGAGGCCGAGGTCCTCGTGCGGTGCGTGGGCGAGGCAGCCGACCTCGACTCGCCCATGGGGGCGGGCGCGGGTTCGGAGAGGGTGCTCGAGGCATTTGCCGCGGCGCATCGGGCGCGCCTGGGGAAGAGGACGTTGCTCAACGGGAGTGTGGGTCAACCGCAGTACCTGGTTCATGTGGCATCCCTCCGAACGGCATGGAACCAAGAGAAGCGACTCGCCGTCGCCGGTCTGGGGGCCATGGGGCGGGCCCTTACCGACATCATAGTTCAGAAACGCTGTTTGTAAATTTGGGTTACAAACGCATGGCTAAAGTCGACGTCGGCCAGGCCGTTAGAGCTTCATGCCGGCGTCACGGCCGGTGGCAGCGGGACGCGATTCGGCCAGGCATCGTCGACGACGAATACGCGATACCAGGGAGAGGACGGGGTACTGCCCAGACACAGCCCCAGCTGCACCGGCGCGCCGCCCTGGGCGAAGTGCAGCCGCAGGCGATGGCCGAGGCTCGACAGCGAGGTCAGCTGCGCTTCGGGGGGCAGCGCTAGCCAATGGGGCTTGCACAGCCAAGCCCCGCGGGTCGTGTCGGGCAGGCTGGCGCGCCAGCGTGGCCAGTCACGCCAGTGGAACCAGTGGCCGCGCAGGTGGTCGGGCGCGGCGTGCCGCGGGGCGGGCAGATCGGCCTGCCAGGGGTAGAACAGCACGCCGGGCATCGCCAGGCGCTGGCGCAGCCGGGTGACCGGGGCGCCCAGCCGTTCGGCCAGCGCCAGGCGCGTCACCGGGCGCTGGGCCAGCGGCAGCTGATGGTGCTCCAGGTGATGGCGCTTGAGCGCCAGGCTGTCCAGGCCGCCGGGGCCGATCCAGCGTGCCTGGTCGTCGTCGGCGCCCGGGCCCTCGGGGAGCCCCAGGTAATACTTGATCGCCACCTCGAGATGCACCGGAACGGGATCCGGCGTTTCGGCGTAGATCAGGTCGAGCTCACCCAGGGTACGGCGCTCCTGGAGCACCGGCAGGTTGTGGGCGAGCAGCCGGGTGTTCGGCGCGGTGTCGAGCAGGAACTGCCACAGGCGCTCGTGATAGTGCCCCATGCGCGCTTCCAGGGCCGAGCCGACGTAGCGCTCCAGCTTGGCGGGGGCGGCGTCCAGGGCGGCGAGGTAGTCGACCAGGGCGGCATCGCTGGCCAGGCCCAGGCAGTGACGATCGGGGCGGCCGGGGGCGTCGAGGCTGAGCAGGTCCGGGGCCTGCAGCAGCCAGGCCAGGTCGCGTACCAGCGGGTGGCGCCAGGGGCGGATGTCATCGCGAAATGGCGGCATGCGGTCTCGCTCCGGGCGTTGAGATGGCGCTCTGACAGCGAAGCTATACAGGTCTTATACTCCAGCATACATTCATTCGGGAAGCGGGTGGTATCCATGCAGCCAGCACTGACACGTCTCGCCGCCATCGCGGCCGGCACCCTGATGACCCTGGGCGCGGCGCAGGCCCAGAACGCCTCCGGAGGGCCGGTGGTGGTCGCCTCCAAGATCGATACCGAGGGCTCGGTGCTCGGGCAACTGATCCTGCAGCGCCTCGAGGCCGGCGGCATTGCGGTGGAGAACCGCCTGCAGCTGGGCGCCACCAGCATCGTGCGCACCGCCCTGACCGCCGGCGAGATCGATCTCTATCCGGAGTACACCGGCAACGGCGCCTTCTTCTTCGACATGGCCGACAGCCCGGTATGGAAGGATGCCGAGCAGGCCTATGAAACCGTCAGGCAGAAAGACCGCGAGCAGAACGACTTGGTGTGGCTGACGCCCGCCGAGGCCAACAACACCTGGGCGATCAGCGTGCGCGGCGACCTGGCCCGCGAGCACGAGCTGACGAGCCTCGAGGACCTGGCCGGCTACCTGAACGATGGCGGCGACTTCAAGCTGGCGGCGAGCGCCGAGTTCGTCGAATCGCCCCAGGCGCTGCCGGCCTTCCAGCAGGCCTACGGCTTCACGCTCTCCGAGAACGAGCTGCTGGTGCTCTCCGGCGGCAATACCGCCGCCACCATGCGCGCCGCCGCCCAGCAGACCAGCGGCGTCAACGCCGCCATGACCTACGGCACGGACGGTGGCCTCAAGGCCCTCGACCTGCAGGTGCTGGACGACACCCTCGGGGTGCAGCCGGTCTACCAGCCGGCGCCGGTGGTGCGCGCCGAGGTGCTCGAGGCGCATCCCGAGATCGAGACGCTGCTGGCGCCGGTGTTCGAGGCGCTGGACCGCGACACCCTGCAGCGCCTCAACGGCGACGTGGCCGTCAACGGCCTGGACCCGGCCAAGGTGGCCGGTGACTTCCTCGACACCCTGGACGAATGAGCCGCGGGGTGAACGAGGAGAAAGGGAACAGGAACGTGCCTCGCCCCAACGTCGTGCTCCTGAGCCTGCTGATGGCGACCCTGGTCGCCTGGTGCGGGCTCGATGCCGTCAGCGTGGCGCCCAATCGCATCGTGCCCGGCCAGGGCCACGCCGCCTGGGACGTGGCCGGCTGGTCGGGCCTTGTGATCGGCCTGGTGCCGATGCTGGCCGTGCTGGCGCTGGCCTGGCGCCCGGATCGGCAGCGGCTGCGCTGGGCCCTGGGCCTGGTGGTGGCGATGCTCGCTGCGCTGCCGGCCTGGCTGGCGCTGGCCGCGGCGCAGCTGGTCGACGCCGATCTGCCCCAGGCGCGCATGGGCGTCGGCGCCGGGGGCTGGGTGGGGCTGTTCCTGCTGCTGCTGGCGTTGATCGAGCTACGCACGCGGTTGTCGCTGTCGCGGCCGCTGGGCTGGTCGCTGCTGCTGGTGCCGCTGGTGAGCCTCGTCGGCTGGCTGACGTTCGGCCTCGAGCCGCTGGCGCTGCGCCAGGAGTTCCTGGCCCGCCGCGACGGCTTCATCGCCGCCATCGCCGAGCATCTGCTGCTGGTCGGCGCCGCCGTCGGCATCAGCCTGGTGCTCGGCGTGGTCCTGGCGCTGGCCATGCGTCGCTGGGCGCGCTGTCGGACGTTCGGCTTCGCGGTGCTCAACTTCCTGCAGACCATTCCCAGCCTGGCGCTGTTCGGCCTGCTGCTGGCGCCGCTGGCCTGGCTGGGCGCCCACGTCGAGTGGCTGGCGGCCCTGGGCGTGAGCGGCATCGGCGCCGCCCCGGCGCTGCTGGCGCTGGTCGGCTACAGCCTGCTGCCGATGGTGCGCAACACCTTCGTGGCCCTCGATGAGGTCGACCCCGGCGTGATCGACGCGGCCCGCGGCATGGGCATGAGCCGCGGCCAGGTGTTCCGTCAGGTGCGTCTGCCGCTGGCCGCGCCGGTGATCCTCGAGGGGGTTCGCATCACCACCGTGCAGGCCATCGGCCTGACCGCCGTGGCTGCGCTGATCGGTGCCGGCGGCCTCGGCACCTTCATCTTTCAGGGACTGGGGCAGGCGGCCATGGACATGGTGCTGCTCGGCGCCCTGCCGATCCTGGTCATGGCGCTGATCGCCGATGCCCTGCTGGGCGCCCTGACCGAGCTCACGCGCCAGGGAGAGGCCACATGATCGAACTCATCGGCGTGTCCAAGCGCTTCGGCGAGACCGCCGCGGTGGACGACATCTCGCTGCGCGTCGAGCGCGGCGAGCTGTGCGTGCTGGTGGGCACCTCCGGGTGCGGCAAGTCGACGACGCTGCGCATGATCAACCGCCTGATCGAGCACAGCGACGGCGAGATCCACATCGACGGCCAGCAGATCCGCGACTTCCGCGAGGAGACCCTGCGCCGTCGCATGGGCTATGCGATCCAGAGCACCGGGCTGTTTCCGCACTGGACGGTAGCGCGCAACATCGGCCTGGTGCCGCGGCTGCTGAAATGGCCTCCCGCACGGATCCGCGAGCGGGTCGAGGAACTGATGGCGATGCTCGGCCTGTCGATGGACGAGTTCGCCGGCAAGTATCCGCGCCAGCTCTCCGGTGGCCAGGCCCAGCGGGTCGGCGTGGCCCGGGCGCTGGCCGCCGACCCCGATATCCTGCTGATGGACGAGCCCTTCGGGGCGCTGGATCCGATCACCCGCGAGACGCTCCAGCAGGAGCTGCGCGAGCTGCAGGCGCGGCTGCAGAAGACCATCGTCTTCGTCACCCACGACATGGACGAGGCGCTGCGGCTGGCCGACCGGCTGGTGGTCATGGACGGCGGCCGCATCCGTCAGCAGGGCCATCCGCTTGAGCTGCTGCGCGAGCCCGCCGACGCTTTCGTCGAATCGCTGCTCGGCGGCGAGGACCGTGGCCTCAAGGAGGCGGCGTTGCTGACCGTCGGCGAGCGGATGATGCCGCTGAGCCCGCGGCTGCTGCCGCGGGAGCGGATCTCCCGCCACGCCACCCTGCGCGAGGCGCTGTCGATGATGCTGTGGCGCCACGCCGAGCGCTTGGCCGTGGTCGACGACGAGGACATGCCGGTGGGCGAGCTGTCGCTGCGCCAGCTGGTGGGGGCGAAGCATCATGAGTGAGGCGGTGAGTCGCCGGGTCTCGCGGGGAGGGACGCGCTGGCTGGTGCCGCTGGCCTGGAGCCTGGTGCTGCTCTCCGCCTGCGTGGGCATGCCCTGGCTCGAGGGGCTGTTCCGGCTGGTCGAGCCGGACAGTCGCAGCGTGATCTATGCCCGGGCCGATTTCCTGACCCTGCTGGGCCGTCATCTGCTGGTGGTGGCCGTCGCGGCGCTGGCCGCGGTGATCATTGGCGTCGGGGCGGCAGTGGCGGTGACGCGCTGCGCCGGTCGCGACTTCCTGCCGCTGGTCGCCCAGCTGGCCTCGATCGGCCAGACCTTCCCGCCGGTGGCGGTGCTGGCGCTGGCGGTGCCGGTGCTGGGCTTCGGCACCCTGCCGATCATCGTCGCGCTGCTGCTCTACGGGCTGCTGCCGATCGTGCGCAACACCCTGGCCGGGCTGGAGGGCGTCGATCCCGGCGTGCGCGAGGCGGCGCGCGGCATGGGCATGACCGGCGGCCAGCTGCTGCGCCAGGTGGAGCTGCCGCTGGCCGCGCCGGTGATCCTGGCCGGCATCCGCACCTCGGTGACCATCAATATCGCCACCGCGGCCATCGGCGCCACCGTGGGGGCGAGCAACCTGGGCGACCCGATCATCTCCGGCATCGTCAACGGCAACACCGCCTACGTGCTGCAGGGCGCGCTGCTGATCGGGCTGCTGGCGCTGACCGTGGACAGCGTCTTCGCCCGACTGCAGCCGGCCGCCGCCTGAGAGCGCTGAAGTGCCGGCGTTGGGAGTCAGCGCCGAGGGCAAGTCTAAGCGGAGCTCCTACGCCATGGATGGCGTCGGGAGCTACAGGGATGTATTTATCGCGTCTCCGCGCAGGCTTGCCCTGGGCCCAGCTTGAACGCGGTCTCGCCGGCGTGTGACTTTCGTCGTGCTATCGAAGGTTTTCAGTTTACGTTAACGTCAGAATCGTGCGTTGATCGACGCCCGGGCGATCCCCTGGCGGTCCGACACAAGAGCGACAACACTGCCCCCAAAAGGGGTAAGGATCACGACGATGACCACGACGCGAGATATTCACGTGCCGGAGTTCCTGGCCGGTGACGAGTTCAGCATTCCCACCTACCGGGTGCTGACCCAGGAAGGCACCCTCTGCGAGGGCGCCGAGGCCCCGACCCTCGAGCGCGACGAGGCCCGGGCCATCTACCGGGCGATGATCGCCACCCGGGTGCTCGACGAGCGCATGATGGCCGCCCAGCGCCAGGGCCGGCTCAGCTTTTATATGCAGTGCACCGGCGAGGAGGCCGCGGTGATCGGCGCCACCGCGGCGCTCGACGAGGCCGACATGATCATGGCCCAGTACCGCGAGCAGGGCGCGCTGGTCTATCGCGGCTTCACCTTCGACGAGTTCATGAATCAGCTGTTCGGCAACGAGCTCGACTACGGCAAGGGCCGTCAGATGCCGATCCACTACGGGTCGCGCAAGCTCCACTACATGACCATCTCCTCGCCGCTGGCGACCCAGATTCCCCAGGCCACCGGCTACGCCTACGGCCAGAAGCTGGCCGGCGAGGGCCAGTGCACCACGGTGTTCTTCGGCGAAGGTGCCGCCTCCGAGGGCGACTTCCATGCCGCCCTGAACATGGCGGCGGTGCACGAGGTGCCGGTGATCTTCTTCTGCCGCAACAACGGCTACGCCATCTCCACGCCGGCCATCGAGCAGTTCGCCGCCGACGGCGTGGCGCCGCGGGCCTTCGGCTATCGCATGCACGTGATCCGCGTCGACGGCAACGACATCCTGGCGGTCCACCGCGCCACCCAGGAGGCCCGGCGCATCGCCGTGGAGCACAACAAGCCGGTGCTGATCGAGGCCATGACCTATCGCCTGGCCGCGCATTCGTCCTCGGACGACCCGTCCGGCTATCGCTCGCGCAAGGAGGAGGAAGCCTGGCGCGAGAAGGACCCGATCCTGCGCATGCAGCGCTGGATGAGCGACCAGGGTTGGTGGAGCGACGACGAGGAGAAGGAGCTGCAGGAGCGGCTGCGCCGCGAGGTGCTGGAAGCCATGAAGCGCGCCGAGAAGCGCCCGCCGCCGACCCTCGATACGCTGGTGACGGATGTCTACGCCGAGGTCACGCCGGCCCTGCAGCAGCAGCTCGATGCCCTCAAGGCGCATATCCGCCGCCATCCGGAGGCCTATCCGAAGGGCGCACGCTTCCTCGACCCCGAGCTGAGCCGCACCGACGACGAGGGAGAGTCCTGAGATGCCGACCATGAATCTGCTGCAGGCGATCAACAACGCCCTGGACATCGCCATGGCCGAGGACGAGAAGGTGCTGTGCTTCGGCGAGGACGTGGGCGGCTTCGGCGGGGTCTTCCGTGCCACCAGCCATCTGCAGGAACGCTACGGCCGGGCGCGCTGCTTCAACACGCCGCTGGTGGAGCAGGGCATCGTCGGCTTCGCCAACGGCCTGGCCGCCCAGGGCTCGGTGCCGGTGGCGGAGATCCAGTTCGCCGACTACATCTTTCCGGCCTTCGACCAGATCGTCAACGAGACCGCCAAGTTCCGCTATCGCTCGGGCGACCTGTTCAACGTCGGCGGGCTGACCATCCGCGCGCCCTACGGCGGCGGCATCTCCGGCGGCCACTATCACTCCCAGTCGCCGGAGGCCTACTTCACCCATACGCCGGGGCTGAAGATCGTGGTGCCGCGCAACCCCTACGAGGCCAAGGGCCTGCTGCTGGCGGCCATCCGCGACCCGGACCCGGTGATCTTCTTCGAGCCCAAGCGGCTCTATCGGGCGTCCACCGGCGAGGTGCCGGAGGAAGACTACCAGCTGCCGCTGGGCGAGGCCGAGGTCACCAAGGAGGGCAGCGACGTCACCCTGGTGGGCTGGGGCGCCCAGATGGAGGTCATCGACAAGGCGGTCGAGCTGGCCGAGAAGGACGGCATCTCCTGCGAGGTGATCGACCTGCGCACACTCTTGCCCTGGGACGCCGACACCGTGGCGGAATCGCTGCTCAAGACCGGCCGGCTGGTGGTGACCCACGAGGCGCCGCAGACCGGCGGCTTCGCCGGCGAGATCGCCGCCACCCTCCAGGAGCGCTGCTTCCTGTACCTGGAATCGCCGATCCTGCGCGTGACCGGCCTGGACACGCCCTTCCCGCTGACGCTGGAGAAGGAGTACCTGCCGGATCACCTCAAGGTCTTCGAGGCCATCCGCGAGAGCGTCCACTACTGAGTCCAGGACAGGAGTAAGCACGATGACCGAGTTCAAGCTGCCCGATATCGGCGAGGGTATCGTGGAGTGTGAAGTCGTCGAGTGGCGGATCGCCGAAGGCGACGCCATCGAGGAGGACCAGCCGGTGGTCGAGGTGATGACCGACAAGGCGCTGGTCGAGATCACCGCCCCCGAGGCCGGGCGCGTCACCAAGCTGCACGTGCCCAAGGGCGAGATCGCCAAGGTACACGCGCCGCTGTTCGCCTATGAGACCGCGGACGATGAGCCGGAAGGCGCCGAGGCATCGGCGCCGGAGGCCGACGACGCAGGAGCGAACCGCGTCGAGACGCCGGTGCCGCAGGCGAGCACCGTGTGCTCCGCCGAGCAGGAGCGCCCCGATCGGGCCGCCTCGAGCCAGGGCCCCCATGGCCGGATTCCGGCCAGCCCCGCAGTGCGCCGCCTGGTGCGCGAGCACGATCTGCGTCTCGAGGACGTGCCCGGCTCCGGCAAGGACGGCCGGGTGCTCAAGGAGGACGTGCTGGCGCTGATCGACGGCGGGCATACGACCGGCGCCGAGCCGTCGGCAGCCGGCGAACGTCGAGGTGAGGGTCAACAAGACATTCGCGTCGAGCCGCTGCGCGGCGTGCGCGCGGCCATGGCCCGCCAGATGGTGGCCGCGGCCTCGACCATCCCGCACTTCCAGTACGGCGAGGAGATCGACGTCACCGAGCTGCTGGCGCTGCGCGAGCGGCTCAAGCCCCGGGCCGAGGCGCGGGAGATCAGGCTGACCCTGATGCCGTTCTTCATGAAGGCCATGGCGCTGGCGATCCGGGACTACCCGCTGCTCAACAGCCGGCTCAACGAGGCGGGCGACGAGATCCACTACCTGCCGTGCTGCAACATCGGCATGGCGGTGGACGGCAGGGCCGGCCTGATGGTGCCCAACGTCAAGGGCGTGGAAGGCCTGAGCCTGCTGGGGGTGGCCGGCGAGATCCAGCGGCTGACCGCAGCGGCGCGGGAAGGGCGCGTGGCCCAGGCGGACCTGCAGGGCGGCACCATCAGCATCTCCAACATCGGCGCCCTGGGCGGCACCTACGCCGCGCCGATCATCAACGCCCCGGAGGCGGCGATCGTCGCCATCGGCAAGAGCCAGTGGCTGCCGCGCTTCGACGAGGCCGGCGAGGTGACCCGCCGGGCGATCATGACCGTGACCTGGGCCGGCGACCACCGCCTGCTCGATGGCGGCACCATCGCGCGCTTCTGCAACGCCTGGAAGGGATATCTCGAGGACCCGGAGACCATGCTGCTCGAGTTGAGCTGAGGATCGCCTCGGGGGAACGATGACCCAGCCGCTGCAGCAGTTCTATATCCCGGAAGACCAGTCGGTCTATCTGCTGAGCCATCACGACGCCCGCAAGCTGCGGGAGTGGGTGGCGCTGTGCCAGGCCCAGCTCGAGCAGCTGGGCTATCGGGAGATCGAGCTGATCGGCAAGGGCGCCTACGGCTTCGTGTTCGCCGGCCTCACCGTCGGCGGCGAGCAGTACGTGTTCAAGTTCACCCGGGTCAACCTGCCCCAGTCGCTGCAGGACCGCCTCGAGGAAGAGGCCTTCATGCTGGAGCAGGTGGCCCATCCCCGGGTGCCGCGGCTGATCGCCTTCCAGCGCGTGCGTCACCAGTCGATCCTGGTGATGCAGCGCGCGCCCGGCGAGAACCTGGAGGAGGTCTCGCTGCGCGAGGGGCGGTTGTCGCCGCGGCGGGTGATGCGCATCGCCGCCCAGCTGGCCGATATCCTGCGCGCCCTGCGCCGCGAGTCCGGCCCCTCCGGCCGCCCCATCGTCCACGGCGACATCAAGCCCTCCAACCTGGTGTTCGACGAGCGCGACGAGAGCGTGGCGCTGATCGACTGGGGCTCCTCGGTATTCGCCCAGCTCGACGCCGAGCTGCAGTTCGTCTCGGCCAACGTCATGGAGCTGATGTCGGACAACCTGCAGCAAACCAACGCCCGCCTGGGCGACGTCTATTTCATCGGCGACGACCAGCTCAACGGCGCGCTGTCTTCGCCGCGCTTCGACGAGCAGGGCGCCGCCGGCACCCTCTATGCGCTGGCCTCTGCCCAGTCGTGTCGCTTCGGCCACCGCGCCATGCCGGCCACCTCGCTCGGCCTGCCCAGGGAGTTCGCGCGCATGCTCGACGGCATGCTCGACCCCGACCCACGCACTCGCATGAAGGCCGGCGACCACTTCCTGCGCGAGATGCCGCGCCTGTCGCGGCTGGTGATGCTCGACCTGCCGAGCCCGCCCGAGGCGCCGCTGGTGCCGGTATGGGCCCGGGCCGCCGACCGCGAGATCGACACCGTGGTCTACAGCTCGCGCAAGGCCTTCCTGCGTGAGGAGGGCGGCCGCGAGACGCTGAACGACGTCAACGACGTGCAGCTCGACCGCTACTACAAGAACTTCATGCAGGGCATGGGCGAGACCGAGAAGGCCTTCCTCGCCGCGGTCAGCCGGCTCGGCAAGTACCCGGTGGTGGGCGGGCTGGCGGTGCGCTGGGAGGCGGACGGCGTCTACATCGACTCCTCGCTGAACCTGCACGACCCCGAGCTCAAGCCGGCCTTCATCGCCGCGGTCAACAACATGGTCAGCCTGGCCCGGGGCATCCACCGCCGCGGCATCTTCAAGAGCTGCCTGTTCAACGCCCGCGATACCCTGCACCTGGAGCGCGAGGGGCCGGATCGCCCCTTCGTGATCCCGCCCGACCTGCGGCTGGCCTATGAGGTCAGCGCGGTGCCGGAGCTCGAGGACCGCTCGCGGCTGCACAGCTACTTCGAGGACGGCCCGGATCCGGAGGAGTTCCTGGTGCTGCCCGAGGCCATCATCGCCTCGCTGGAGGCGCTCAACGAGATCCACCACACCGGCATGATCATCTTCGAGGCGCTGCCCGAGCACCTGAAGATCCATAGCCACTACCGGCTGCTCGACCCGTCCCGGGAGGCCGAATTCCGCCGCCGGCTGGACGACATCCTCGCCGCGGTGGGGCGCATCGAGGGACTCGGCGTCTCGGGCTTCATGAAGATGCCCTACAAGGATACCCGCGTCTTCGCCCACCTGGCCCGCCAGCCGGAGCGCTTCTATCCCCGCGACCCGCGCGCCGCCCTGGCCGCGATGAAAGAGCAGGCCGAGTAAGAAAGGTAACGCCCGAGACGTCGAACCGAACCATGCACAAGCCATGGGGACAGGTCGCAGAGGGGGTTTTTGCCAGGGATGGCAAATGTTAGCGCCCAGGGATGGGTTCACAGCGCCCCTCGAAGACCTGTCGACGTGGCGGCCTGGAGTCGAGGCCGAGACTAACGCCTGTTCATGCCATGAGCTTGTCGCGGCGATCTGGCAAGATAGGCGGCCTTGGAGCGCCTTCTGTTAGCAGGACATCGGGGGCCGGGGGCAAGGCGGAGCGAGGTTCTTTTGACCAGGGACGTCAAAAGAAGCGCCCAGGGACGGGTTCACCGCGTCCTCGCGAAGGCTTGCCCTCGGCGTCGCCCCATATGTTCCGGCGCTCGCGACTGTCAGCAAAGATCAAGGACGCCGCATGGCTCAGCTGTTACGCATCGTGATGATCCACGGTCATCTCGAGGGGGTGGTCGAACTGGATGTCGATGGCCACACCAACATCTGCGGCACCAACGCCTCGGGGAAGACCACCCTGCAGCGCCTGGTGCCGGTCTTCTACGGGGAGCTGCCCAACCGGGTGGTGCCCAAGACCCGACGCAAGTTCGATGCCTTCTACCTGCCGCATCGCAACAGCTACCTGGTCTACGAATATCGCCGCGAGGAAGGCGACGTCTGCCAGGCGGTGCTCACCCGCAAGGGCGAGGGCGGCGTCGAGTATCGCTTCGTCGGCGCGCCCTATCGCCCAGAGGACTATCTGGTCGAGACCGAGGGCGGCGTGGTCGCTCTCGACTACGCCCAGTGGAACCAGGGGCTGCGCCGCCAGGGCACCCCGGTGTCGCACAAGCTCGGCGCCACCTCGGAATACCGCGCGGTGATCCAGAACGACTTCACCCAGCACGGCAGCGGCGGCGGCCGTCGCGAGGGCCTGAAGCTGCGCCAGGTCGCCGCCCGCTTCAGCCTGGTGCGCGCCGGGCGACGCATCCGCCACATGGAGAAGCTGGTCTCGGCGGTGCACGCCAAGGAGGGCAAGATGGACACCCTCAAGACCATGCTGGCGGCGATCTTCGAGGAAGACGGCGTCGAGCTGCCGATGACCCGCATCCGTAACACCAAGGCGCGGGAGTGGATCGCCCGCATGCGCCAGTCGATGCGCCTCGAACCGCTGCAGAAGGCCCTTTCGGACCTGCAGCGCCAGGATCGCGAGCTCGCCGACCTGGAGGCCGGCCTGTGGCAGCTGCGTCCCCAGCTCGAGGCCGACCGCGCTAGCGCCGAGCGCGATCGGGCCGATCTGGAGGCGCAGATCGGCGAGCGCCAGCGCGACTTCCAGGCCCGCGAGCAGGGCTACGAGCAGGCGCGACAGGACGTCAACGACCGCCTCAGCGAGATGGGCAGCGAGCTCGAGCAGACCCGTGCCGAGCTCGATGATCTCCAGCGCCGCTTCGAGGCCTTCGAGGAGGCCGACATGCCCGGCCTGGAGCGGGACCTGAAGGCGCTGCCCCAGTGGCGCGAGCAGCAGCAGGGCCTGCGCGACCACCTCGAGTTCATGCAGCAGGCGGTGCAGGAAAGCAAGGCCCGTCTGGAAGCGCGGCTGGTGGAGCTCGGCGATCAGCTCGAGCGTCGCCGCGACGAGCTCCAGGCCCGGATCGACGCCCTCGGCGAGGAGAAGGACGCCCGCCGCGAGAGCCAGCGCGAGGCCGAGAGCCGCCTCGACGCCGACTACCAGACCCGCCGCCAGGCGCTGGACGGCGACTACCGCGGGCGCCTCGAGCAGCTCACCGCGCGCCTCTCCGAGCTCAAGGCCGAGCTCGCCCACGGCACCCAGACCGAGGACGAGGCTCGCGAGGCCGAGCGGGCCCAGCTGCGCGTCGACGAGGCCAGAAGCGCCCAGGACGCCGTTGCCGCCACCCTCGACGGCCTGCGCGGCGAGCTCGACGGCCACAGGCGCGCCCGCGATGACGCCGAGCGCGAGCTCGACCGGGTCTGCCAGCAGCGTGCCCGGGCCGAGGCCCGTCTCGAGGCGTTGGAGGTACAGCGCGACCCGGCCCAGGGCAGCCTGCGCCACTTCCTGCGCCACCACCGTCCCGGCTGGGAGCAGACCCTGGGCAAGGTGCTGGCGCCGGCGCTGCTCGAACGGCGTGACCTCGCCCCCCAGCTCAACGATGACGCCAGCGACGACCTCCACGGCCTGGCCCTCGATCTGGCGGCCATCGCGCTGCCCGACCATGCCCAGGACGAGGCCGGCCTGCAGGCCGAGATCGCTGCGGCCGAACAGGCGCTGGGCGATGCCCGGGCGGCGGAGCAGGACGCCGAGAAGGCCCTCAAGGCCGGTCACGACAGGGTGCAGGAGGCCGACGCGCGTCTCGAGCGGGCGGGCGGCGAGAAGCGCCGCGCCGCGGAAGAGGTGGACTACGCCCTGCAGGCCCGCAGCCAGTGCCAGCTGCGTCATCAGCAGGCCCAGCAGGAACGTCAGTCGAGCCGACGTCAGGCCCTCGAGGAGCAGGAGGCGGTGCAGCAGGCGCTGCGCGAGGAACGCGATCAGGCGCTGGCGACGCTGGACGAGACCCACCGCGCCCAGCGCATGGAGCTTACCGCCGATCACCAGGGCCAGCTGGACGGCGTCGATCGCCAGATCGAGCAGTATCGCCGCCAGCTCGGCGAGATCCGGGACGACCATCGCCGCCAGCGTGAGGAGCTCGAGGCCGCCTTCGATCGCGAGCTGGCCGACCGCGGCGTCGACCCGGTCAAGGTCCGCGAGACCCGGGCGAAGATCGAGGACCTGGGCCAGCGCATCCACGACACCGAAGCGCGACGCGACGAGCTCGACGCCTACGCTCGCTTCATGCGCCTCTACTGGGGCGAGCGCAAGCCGCGGCTGGTGGCCCGGGAAGCGGAGCTGAGCCAGGCCCAGCAGGCCGCCGAACGCGAGCGCAGGACGCTCAAGGACGCCTTCGACGCCGACCGGGCCGAGCATCGGGCCGCCGTCGGCGAGCTCAAGCGCCGCCGCGAGGCCGCGCAGGCGCTGGTCGAGACCCTGGCGCCGCTGCTCGACACCCTGGAGGGGCTGTCGCTGGCGCCGGCCAGCGAGCCCCGCGGCGAGGCGCCGGGGGACGTCGACGAGCGCATCGAGCGCGCTCGCCAGGCGCTGGCCGACCACGCCCGCGCTCTCGACGCGCTGCGCCGCGGCTGCGAGAGGATCGAGGCGGACCTGATCAAGGGCGCCAGCGCCGACTTCCAGGACACCCTGGAGGCCGAGCGCGCCAAGCTCGAGGACCCCGGCCCGCGCCGCCTGCTGACGGTGCTCGCCGACATGCTGCAGCTGCTCGAGGGGCAACAGCAGCAGCTGCTGCAGGAAGGGCGCAATCTCGGCGACGATCTCGACAAGTTCTTCACCGTGTTCCGCGACCTCAACCGGCGCATCAACGCCCAGAGCCGGCGTCTCTCCGACGAGGTGGCCGACGACCTGAGACTCGAGGGCATCGGCAAGGCCGAGGTGAAGATCCAGTCGACCATCGACGAGCTGGGCTTCTGGGAGCCGCTCAAGCGCTTCGCCCAGCGCTACCGCGAGTGGCGCGACGGCGGCCGCACGCTGCCGGACGACGACTATCTCGACGCCCTGGGCGACGTGGTGGAGCTGTTGCGCAGCGACCAGCAGTACAGCGTCGAGAGCCTGCTGCGCCTGGAGCTGCACCTCAACGAGGGCGGCGCCGACCTGGTGATCAAGAACGACCGCCAGCTGCTGGAGTCCTCCAGCCACGGCATGGCCTACCTGATCCTGTGCAAGTTCCTGCTGGCCTTCACCCGGCTGCTGCGCGGCCCGGCCGAGGTGGCCGTGCACTGGCCCATCGACGAGATCGGCACCCTGGCGTATCACAACGTCGAGAAGCTGTTCGACGCCTGCGACAACAACCGCATCCATATCGTCGGTGCCTTCCCCAACCCGGAATCCGACGTGCTGATGCTGTTCCAGCACCGCTATCTGATCGACCGCGACGAGGCCGCGCCCGACAAGCGCCGGCTCAAGCGCATCGAACCGCGCCTGAGCCGCCTGGCCCAGCGCCTGCAGGACCGCCACAACGACCGTCAGGAGGCATCGGCATGAGCGAGGACATGATGTCAGAGAGTCCGATGACGGAGCGGTCCATGGTCGAGCTGGGCCCGCTGCTCGAGCGCCTGCTGGCCGGCGATTTCCTCTGCGCGGTCAGCGACGACGCGGCCTTCCGCCGCCTGCAGGACGAGGCGACCCGCGAGCGCCTCGACGCCTACCTGCGCCCGCTCAACCGGCGCCTGGCGACCAACGACGAGGGCAGCGTCTATTTCCTGGCCTGGCGCCAGCTCGACGAAGGCGCCCGCGACCAGCTCTCCCGTCAGCTGGCGGAGACCGTCGGCAGCCTGCTGCCGATGCTCGAATGGCTGCAGCTGGTGCAGGAGGCGCTCGGCCGCGACGGCCCGGTGTCGCCCGGCGACGTGCTCAAGCCGGCCGACTTCAGCTCGCGCTGCGAGGACAACCAGGGGCTGCGCGAGCGCCTCGAGCGCCTGGCCACCGATCCGTTCTTCGGCTCCCAGAGCGAGCAGCTCGACGCTCAGATCAAGCAAGTCTTCAAGCGCCTGCGCGAGCGCGGCTACCTGCGTCAGCCCCACGCCGACCGCCACTATTTCATTGCCACCGCCAAGATCGACTATCTGATCGAGCTGGTGCGCTTCATCCGCGACGAGGAGCAGCTGCCCGTCGACGACCAGGCCCCGGAGGCCCAGGAGCGGCTGCTGTGAGTACGAGCGACTCGGATGCCCTGGACAACCGCCTGCTCGGCACCGGCGCCGAGCGGCTGGCGCTGCTCGGCAAGCACGCCGAGGCGCTGATGGCCGGCTACGTGCGCGACGAGGTGCCGCTGGAGGGCCTGTCTACCACCGCGCTGAATCGACTGCTGTCGGCGCGCATCCTGTGGCGGCCCGACGAGCAGGCCGGCGTCAAGCTCGCGCCCAAGGTGCGCGAGCTGATCGCCGAGATGCTGGCCGACGAGACCCGCCGCCACGTCAACGCCGATGTGGCCGAGACGCTGGAGCTGATGCGCGGCCTGGTGCAGAGCTATCGCGAGGCCCGCGACGGCGCCGAGTACTGGCGTCAGGAACAGCAGCTGCTGCGCCTGCGCCAGGCGGTGGACGACCTCGACGGCCGCTTCGCCGACGCCATCGACAGCCTGTGGCGGCGCCTCAACAGTGACTTCGGCTTCGTCAGCCGGCTGGCCGACAAGATCCGCGAGAACGACCGCGCGCAGAAGCAGATCGTGCGACTGCTCGACGGCCTGGCGCTGATCGACTTCGACGAGCTGATCGATCTGGTGGGCGCCGACGGAGCGCTGCGCAAGCTGCTGGTCAGCCAGCTCCAGCATCGCCTGAGCCAGCACTACACCAGCCTGCGCGAGGTGCAGCGGCGGCTGATCGAGCTGATGGCGCGCTTCCGCCAGCAGCAGTCGCGCAGCCGCCTGGTGGCCGGCATGGCGGCCTTCCTGCGCGAGCATCCCGGCTTCGTGCCCGGCAACTATGCCCGGCGCAGCGAGGTGCCGGCGCTGGTCAACCGCGCCGCCCCGCTGACCGCCGCCGGCGCGGTGGCGCTCGATCATGCCCCGGATGCCCGGGTCGTCACCGAGCTGCTGCACGACCTGCCGCGGCCCGCCGCGGCGCCGGAGCCCGTCGCCGCCGCCGTGGCCGTCGAGCGTCACGAGGATTCACTGGTCGCCGCCCGCCAGCAGGCACTGAGGGAAGACGTCGAGCGCTTCTACCTGTCGGTGGTCGAGGGTGACGGCGCGCCGCAGAGCGCGCTCGAGTACCTCGAGGCGGGCGAGCTCGACTGGGGCGAGGAGATCTGGCTGTTCCAGGTGCTGGCCGAGTTCCAGGGCCTGCCGCGCCGCGAGCAGGCCGCCTTCCGGCTGCGCCAGCGGGAGAGCCGGGCGGCCGCCTTCAACGATGTGCGGCTGATCCATGATGTCAGCCTTCAGCTCGCTCCCGCGCGTGCGGAGCGCGCATGACGGCGCTCTCGGCGTCGGCGCGGCGGGTGCTGCGCGACGCGGCCGGCAAGCTGCGCCTCGAGCCGTACGTCGACAAGACGCGGGGCAAGGCGGTGGCGGAGATCGTCGCCTGGTGCCGGGGCTGGGACATCGAGCCCGGGGCGCGCCTGAATCGTGTCCGGCTGCGACTCGATCGCGAGCTGCTGGAGGCCATCGACGCCGAGCTCGAGGTGCAGGGGCAGCCGCCGCTGGTGGCCGAGCTGAGCGGGCTGACCACCGCCGAACAGGCCGAGCATGGCCAGCAGGAAGCGAAGAGCGTGCGCGAGGCGCCGCGGGAATCGCGGGTACTGGTCAGCCTGCCGGCTGGTGCATCCCGTCCGGGCATCGCCAGCGGGGTGAGGGAATGCCTGGATGTCGACTGGCGTACCATCACGCTCGACGCCTTCGACGCGCTGGTGCAGGTCGAGAACCTCGACAGCTTCTACGCCTTCACGGCCCATCTCCCGGCGTTGTCGGCGTATCAAAGGCCGCTGGTGGTCTATCGCGGCGACCGCCACTACGGCGGCGGCTTCGCCCGGCTGGCCGGGGCCTGGTCGGCTTCCGGCCGGCCGCATGCCTACGCCGGCGACTTCGACCTCAAGGGGCTCGATATCGCGCTCGCAAGCGGTGCGACCGAGCTGCTGCTGCCGCCGCTGGTGTGGCTACGGCAGCATGCCACGGCCGCTCATGTGCCGGCGAGCCAGGAGCCGTATCGGGAGTGGCTGCGGCGGCATCGCGCTACGCTGCCCGAGACCCATCCGCTGCGCGGGTATCTCGCGCTGCTGCTCGACGAGCAGCGCGGGCTGAAGCAGCAGTGGTTCATGGCGCCGTGCGTGACGCTGGCCCTTCGCGGCCCGGCCTAGGCGGCCCTGCCACGTGCTCGCCCCGGCGCCGACTCAGGCGCCCAGGCCGCTCTCGCGCAGCAGCTGGTCGATGCTGCGCTCGGCGCGGCGTAGACCGGCACCTTCGATCATCAGCTCGCTTTCCAGATTGGCGAGGCCTTCGGCCACCAGGCGCTCGAGCAGTTCCTGTCGGGGCAGGCCGCAGCGCTCGGCGAGGCGCTCCAGGCGCAGCGACTGGTCGCGGGTCAGGTGCAGCAGATGCGGAAGGGGCATGGCGGATCCTCCTGAGTGGATACTCGGAGTCTCTCACCGGGCCATGACAGGCCCATGACGGAAAACGACATCGGCGTTGCGAATTCGGCCTCGATGGCGGATACCCCGCCGCGGCTCACGCGGCTCACGACAAGCCGCGGCGCTCCATCACGTCGACGATGATCGGCACCGGCGTCATCAGATGCTCGCGCATCATGGCCCGGGCGCGCTCGGTGTCGCGGGCCAGGATGGCGTCGACCAGGGCGGCGTGCTCCTGGCGCTTGCGCTCCAGGGCCTCGTCGGAGAACACCGTCTCCTGCAGCCACAGATGACGGTAGCGCTCGACCTGGTCGAACAGGCTCTGGCGCAACTGCATCAGATGCGGCGAGCCGCAGCCGGCGGCGATGGCGGTGTGGAAGGCCTTGTGGCGGCTGTCCCAGACGTCGAGCATCTCCTCGGCATTGTGCACCTCCATCACCTTGGCCAGGGTATGGGCCTTGGCCAGCACGTCGGCCTCCCAGGCGTCGTCGCCACGCTCGATGGCCAGCTCCAGCACCAGGCCTTCCAGCTGGGCGCGGGCGTCGTAGAGGTCGGCCAGCTCCTCGCGCGACATCGGCGCGACCCGGTAGCCGCGCTGGCTGATCGCCACCACCAGCCGTTCGGCCACCAGCTGTGACAGCGCCTCGCGCAGCGGGCCGATGCCGAGGTCGTAGCGTTCCTTCAGCCGGCTCATCAGCAGCTTCTCCCCGGGCGGATAGAGGCCGCGGATGATGTCCTGCTTGAGCCAGCGGTAGGCGCTGATGCCGAGGTTCTGTCGGGGCGTGCTGTCCATGGTGCTGCCGTTCCCTGTGATGGCCGGTCATGATACCCGATCGAGGCGGCCGCCGAGAATCCGCTTCGGGCGCGCTCAGCCGCGATAGCCGGCCAGGAAGCGCGTGTCGAGATGGCGTTTCCAATGCCAGGCCAGGCGTCCGCCCCACCAGGCACCGCCGCGAATCGCCAGCGCCTGGCCGTGGCCCAGGTCGAGGATCGACAGCGCCCGGCGCTGGGGCCGATAGGGGCGCAGTGCCTCGCCCTGCCACCAGGCGGCCAGGTTGTTCCGCAGCACCGGCGCCTGTCGCACGCCGTAGACGCCGAGCCGTGGCAGTTCGTGCTCGAGGAGGGCGGCGCAGTCGCCGGCGGCGAATACCCATGACGCCGCCGGGCTCTGCAGGCAGTCGGTGACTGTCAGGCCGCGGCCGGCAATCGTCGGCAGGCCGAGCCGCTCGATCACCGGCGGCGGGGTGAGTCCCACGGCGTGAATCACGTGGTCGGCGGCGAAGAAGCGCGCGTTGTCTTCCCCCGGCGGCTGCCCGGGCGGGGTCGCCATGACGCCGCCCGGCAGGTGGCCGACCAGCGCGAGGCCGGTCGCGACCTCGATGCGACGCCGGACGAGGCGGCGGTGCAGCCAGCGCACCGCGCCCCGAGGGGCGCCGGGTAGCAGCTCCGGCGCCCGGGTCAGCAGGCGAATGGTCGGGTCGAGGCCATGGCGGTCGGCCAGGGCGCGCAGCTGGCAGGCCACCTCGACGCCGCTGGCGCCGCCGCCGGCCACCAGCAGGCGAGGACGCTTTCCCGCCGCGAAGTCGCGCTCCAGTCGCCGTCGCAGTGCCACCAGTCGGGGAATCGGCTTGACCGCCCACACGCTTGGGCCCTCGGGATGGGCGGGCGGCGGGATCACCGTCGAGCCGAGATTGAGCGAGACGGCCGACACCGCCAGGCGACGGCCGTCGTCCAGCTGCGCCTCGTGACGCTCGAGATCGAGGCCCGTCAGCCGACCGCGCAGGGCCTCGACGCCGCGGCGGTGGGCCAGCGCCATGGGATCGAGGCGATCCGCGGCGGGCGCGTACTGGCCGCCCAGCACGCCGCCGGCCATGCCGGAATACCAGAAGCCGCCGGGATCGAGCAGCACGACGCGCGGCATGGGCAGGCGATGTCGCTGGTCGATCAGGTGCAGATTGGCATGCCCGGCGCCGACCAGCAGCAGCGGCGCCTCGGTGGAGGAAGACGGGCTCATGAAGCGAGCGTAGCGAAACGGCGAGCGCCGCGCGACGAGACGTCGTTGTCCAACGCGCTGACTGGCGGTTGACGACCGGCATGGCAAAGGGCTCATATGGGATCCGAAACTTAACGAGTCGAATTCCCAGATGCGGGTACGAGGTCGGAGACAGCAGCTCAAGATCGTGCTAAGGCGCCGCCTGGCGGGGCTCGTGATCGCCACGGCGCCGCTGTCGGCCGCGACGGCGAGCGCGGCCGAGGATCCCCCGTCGGACGCCGAGGTATCGCGCATCCAGGTGATTGCCTCCTATCACCGCGGTAACCTGTGGGCCGACGAGCTGCTGGCGCGCCTCGACGAGGCCGCCAAGCGCCTGGGCGTGCCGGCGCTTGACGTCGACTACCTGGATGCACGTCGCCTCGGCACGGAGCAGGCGTTTTCGCTGCAGCAGGCGCGGCTCGAGGGGCGCCACGCGGTGGCGCCGAGCGATCGCCTGCTGCTGATCGACGATGCCGCGCTGCGCTTCTACATGACCCACCCGGCGGCCTGGCGCCAGTCGTCGCGGGTGGTAGCGATCGGCATCAACGATCCGGCGCTTCAGCGCCGCGCCCGAGCCGCCGGCATCAAGCGCATCGATACCACCGAAGTGGCCGAGTCGTCGCTGGCGTTTCTCTCGCAGGCGTTCGGCGGGCCGCCGTCCTGGCTGGTGCTGGGGGACGACACGCCGGTCGGGCGCGACCTGACCCGAGCCTTCGTATCGCGCCTGGAGGCGTCTCCATCCGGGCGGCTGGCCGACGTGCTGTGGCACTGGACGCCCGCCACGGTGCGCGATGCGCTGAAGACGCTGCCGGACGATACCCGGGTGTACGTGGTCGAGGGCCAGACCACGGGAAACGGCGACCTGAATCCGGCGCGTCGCGGTTGGCTCGACGAGCTGGATGCGGCGGGCGTGCCGGTGTTCTGCCATCTGCCGTATCAGCTCGAGCTTGGCTGTGCCGGTGGGGTGCTGCTGGATACCCGGCGCGTGGCGACCCTGGCCATCGAGACGCTGCTGAGCCCGGCCTTTGCCCATCAGCCGGCACGTCAGGTGGTCAGCGGCGGGCGCCAGGTGCTCGATGCCCGTTGGCATGCTCGGGTGCCGGCCCCGCTGGCGGCCTCCATCGAATGGGTCGGTGTGAACGATGCCATGCAGCAGGTGGAGGGGCAGCGCTCGATGCTGCTGTGGGCCGGCGTCGGTGGCGGCGGCGCGATGACCTGCGGGCTGCTGGTCATGGGCTGGTCACGCCGTCGGATGGCGCGGCGCCAGCGTCGGCTGATGATCGATCAGGCCAGTGGCCTGCCCAGCCAGCAGCTATGGGAGGCCGATGCCCCGGTGCGAGCGGGCTGCCTGTTCGAGCTCGCCTCGCCCCAGCTGCGCGAGGCGCGTGAGCGCTTCGGGCTGACCGCGGCCCAGTCGATGCTGCGCGAGCAGCTGCCGGCCGTTCGCGAGGCGCTGCCCGACGACTGGCGGCTTTACGCCGGGACGGGCATGAACCTGCTGGGCTGGGCGCCCGCCGCCGCCCGGGCCGAGGACGTCGAGACGTACGTCGATAGCGTCCTGGCACGTCTGAGCCGGCGGGTGCCCGATGGCGGCCAGCGGCTGAGCTGGCACGCCAGCCTGCTGCTGCTGGACGGTCGCGGCACCGATATCGCCCAGTGCCGCGATGCCCTGGACGAGGGCGTGGGACAGCTCGAACAGCAGGGCTGGCAGCAGCCCCTGCGGCGCGTGACGTCGCGCAAGCCCGTCTCGGCGACCCGCTTCCGGCATCTGGCCGAGGCGCTCGAGGCCATGATCGAGGCGCCGGAGTCGCAGTGGCGGCTGGTCTTCCAGCCCCAGGTCGAGCCTCGAGGGCACCGCCTCAAGGGGGCCGAGGTGCTGCTGCGCTGGCGACATCCCGAGTTCGGCGAGATCTCCCCGGGCGAGTTCCTGCCGGTGGCCGAGAGTCTGGGGCTGACGCGACGGCTGGATCATTGGGTCGCGGACGAGGCCATCGCCTGGCTCGGTCGTCATCGCCGGGTCCTGGACGACGACTTCCGGCTGTCGATCAACGTCGGTCTGGCGACCTTCGAGGATGACGGCTTCGCGGCGTCGCTGGGGGCCGCCCTCATGCGCCACGCGCTGCCGGCGGCGTGTCTCGAGATCGAAATCACCGAGCACGCCGATTTCGGCGAGCTGCCGCGCCTGGAGGCGGCGATGATCGAGCTGCGTCGCCTCGGGGTGCGTCTCTCGCTGGACGATTTCGGCACCGGCTATACCGCCTTTCGGCTGCTGCAGCGGCTACCGTTCGATGCGGTCAAGCTCGACCGAGAGCTGCTCGAGGCGGCCGGTCGGCATGCGCGGGCGGTCGAGGCCTACGAGGCGATGGTGCAATTCTGTTACCAGCTGGGCCTGGAAATCGTCGCCGAGGGGGTGGAGACCGAGGCCCAGCTGAGCTGGCTGACGTCGCTGGAGGTGCAGCTGCTGCAGGGCTATTACCTGGGGCGGCCCTGCGAATCCGAGGCGTTCCTGACGCGCTATGGCCAGTGCTGCCCCTCAGGAACGGGCCGCTGAGGGCGCGCGCCGTTGCCAGGCCGACACGCTGTAGAGCGCGAGGCCGATCCAGATCAGCACGAAGGTGGCGAGCTGGGTCGGTTCCAGCGGCTCGCCGAACACGAACAGCGCGATCAGGAACTGCATGCTGGGGTTGAGATACATCAGAAAGCCCAGAGTGGACAGGCGCAGGCGGCGCGCGGCGCCGGCGAAGGCCAGCAGCGGCAGGGCGGTCACCACTCCGCAGGCCACCAGCAGCAGCGTGGTGCGTGAGTCACCGAGGAAGTGCGACAGCCCGGCCTGACCGAGCGCACCCAGCGCCACCAGGCCCAGCGGCAGCAGCAGCAGGGTCTCGACCAGCAGCCCCGAGAGGCCGTCCAGGGGCACCTGCTTGCGCAGCAGCCCGTAGGTGCCGAAGCTCAGCGCCAGCACCAGGCTGATCCAGGGCAGGGTGCCCAGCAGCACCACCTGCAGCGCGATGCCCGCGGCGGCCAGGCCCACCGCCAGGCCCTGCACCCGGCTCATGCGTTCGCGCAGCACCAGCATGCCCAGCGCGATGTTGATCAGCGGCGTGAGATAGTAGCCGAGGCTCGCCTGCAGCACCCGATGAGTCTCCACGGCGTAGATGTACAGCCCCCAGTTGGCGGCGATCAGCACCGCACAGGCCAGTACCCGGCCCAGGCGGCGCGGCCGGGACAGCGCCGCGCGCACCGGCTGCCAGCGGCGCAGCACGGTCGCCATCCCGGCCAGGAACACGCACGACCACAGCACCCGATGCACCAGGATCTCGTAGGCGGGCACATCGTCGAAGAGGGCGAAGAACAGCGGGAAACAGCCCCACATCAGATAGGCGGCGAGGCCATAGCCCACTCCCTGGGCGGCCCCGTTATCGCGGTCTGTCGCTGACATCTTTACTTTCCTAATCAATAAAGCGACAGCCTATCATGGGCCGGACCGTTGCGTGACGGCTGCGTCGTCGGGCGCTCTCGTTTAGGCTATGGGGGCTGTCCGATCCACGAAGGGAGTCCTCGATGAGCGAACTCAGAACGACCCTGGTGCAGGCCGACCTGCGCTGGGAAGATCCCGAGGCGAACTGCCGGATGCTGGGGGCCTCGCTGGGCGAGCTCGACGGCGATGACACGGACCTGATCGTGCTGCCGGAGATGTTCGCCACCGGCTTCACCATGAATTCCCGCGAGATGGCCGAGCCCATGGCCGAGAGCGCCACCGTGACCTGGCTGCGCGACCAGGCGGTGAAGCGCGGCTGCGTGGTGACCGGCAGCGTGGCGGTGGTGGAAGACGGGGACTGCTACAATCGCCTGATCTGGGCGCGTCCCGACGGCAGCCTGGTGCACTACGACAAGCGCCACCTGTTCCGCATGGCCGGCGAGCACGAGCGCTATGCCATGGGGCACGAGCGGGTGATCGTCGAGCTCAAGGGCTTCCGCATCCTGCTCAGCGTCTGCTACGACCTGCGCTTCCCGGTGTGGCTGCGCCAGCAGCCCGCCGAGGGCGAGCACTTCGAATACGATGCCCTGCTGTGCGTGGCCAACTGGCCGGCGCCGCGTCGCCATCCCTGGCGGGTGCTGCTGCAGGCCCGGGCGGTCGAGAACCTGTGCCCGGTGATCGGCGTCAACCGCGTCGGCGAGGACGCCAAGGGCCTGCCCTACGCTGGCGATTCGATGCTGGTGGATGCCAAGGGCGAGCCGCTGATCGACGAGCCCCGCGATGTGGCCTTCGTCAAGACCGGCACCCTGTCGCTGGACGAGCTGCAGGCCTTCCGCGAGAAGTTTCCGGCCTGGCGAGACGCCGACCACTTCGGCCTGGCCGACGGGGTGGGTGCCTGATGCGACTGGATCGATTTCTCTCCGAGAGCACCGAGATGACTCGCAGCCTGGCCAAGCGCGCGCTGCTGCGCGGCGAGGTCGAGGTCAACGGCGAGCGCGAGAAGAAGGCCGCGCGCCATCTCGCGGCCGACGACCGCGTCACCTGGAACGGCCAGCGGCTCGAGCGGGTCGGGCTGCGCTACGTGATGCTGCACAAGCCCGAGGGCGTGGAGTGCACGGCGCGACGCGGCCTCTATCCGCGCGCGATGGATCTGATCGACCTGCCCAAGGCAGAGCGGCTGCAGACGGTGGGGCGCCTCGACGTGGAGACCACCGGCCTGCTGCTGCTCAGCGACGATGGCCAGTGGTCGCATCGGGTGACCTCGCCGAAGCGCGGCTGTGCCAAGGTCTATCTGGCGACCCTGGCGCGGCCGCTGGAGGGCGCCGAGGCCGAGCGCGCGGTGGCGGCCTTCGCCGAGGGCATCGAGCTCGAAGGCGACGAGGCGCCGACCCGGCCCGCCGAGCTGGAGCCCCTCGACCCGCTGCACGCGCGGCTGACGGTCCACGAGGGCCGCTACCACCAGGTGCGGCGCATGTTCGCCGCCATCGGCAACCACGTCGAGGCGTTGCACCGCGAATCGGTCGGCGCGCTGACGCTGGATCCCGAGCTGGCGCCGGGGGAATGGCGCGAGCTGAGCGCCGAGGAAGTGGCGCTGTTCTGAGCGGCGCCTCCCTGCCGCCTGTCGACCGCCCGGGCCACGATACGCATCGTGGCCCGGGCGCGTTTCAAGGCCCCTGTCACATCGATTTTATACCGTTATCTTTCTTCTCGCTCAGCCAGTCGTCCGGCCCGGAACACGAAAGTCGTCAGGCGGAGAAGGGCGGCGGCGTTGAAGACGGTATTGACGACAGCCCGGCGGCCTCGACCAGGGCGCGGGTGTAGTCGGTGGTCGGCCGGCTCAGCACGGCTTCACAGTCGCCCTGTTCGACGACCTCGCCGTCCTTCAGCACCAGCAAGCGATGGGCCATGGCGCGTACCACGGCCAGATCGTGGCTGATGAACAGGTAGCTGAGCCCGCGCTTGCGCTGCAGTTCGCGCAGCAGGGTCACCAGCTGCTTCTGCACGGTGCGGTCGAGCGCCGAGGTTGGCTCGTCGAGCACCAGCAGCGACGGTTCGAGAATGACCGCCCGGGCCACGGCGATGCGCTGGCGCTGGCCGCCGGAGAACTCGTGCGGGTAGCGGGCGCCGCATTCCTCGGGCAGGCCGACCTCGCGCAGGGTGTCGCGCACGCGGCGGTCGACCTCGGCGTCGTCCAGCTCGGGATGGTGGAAGCGCAGCCCCTCGCTGACGATATCGGCCACCGGCATGCGCGGCGACAGCGAGCCGTAGGGGTCCTGGAACACCACCTGCAGCCGCCGCCGCTGGCGGCGCAGGGCCTCGCCGTGCAGGGTGTCGAGACGCTCGCCGTCGAATTCGATCTCGCCGTGGCTCTGCTGCAGGCGCAGCAGCGCCAGCGCCAGGGTGGTCTTGCCGGAGCCGGATTCGCCGACGATACCCAGCGTCTCGCCCGGCGCGACCGCGAGGTCCAGCGGCTTGACCGCCTCGAAGGCCGGCGGGCGGCGGCTGAACAGCTTCTTCGGCCGCTGGAAGCGGATGCCCAGCCCGCGCGCCTGAAGCAGCGGCGTCCGATCGCCGACCGGCTCGGGGCGCCCGGTGGGATCGGCGGCCAGCAGCTCCCGGGTATAGGCGCTCTCGGGGGCCTCGAACACCCGCGACACCGGGCCGGTCTCCTGCATCCGGCCGTGGCGCATGACGCAGACACGGTCGGCGTGGCGGCGCACCAGGTTGAGGTCGTGGGTGATGAACAGCATGCCCATGCCGTGGGCATCGCGCAGCTCGGCCAGCAGCGCCAGGATCTCCTGCTGCACGGTGACGTCCAGCGCGGTGGTCGGCTCGTCGGCGATCAGCAGCCTGGGGTTGTTGGCGATGGCCATGGCGATCATCACCCGCTGGCGCTGGCCGCCGGAGAGCTGGTGGGGCCAGGCGTCGAGCAGCTCCTCGGCGCGGGGCAGCCGGACCTGCTCGAGCAGCTCGCGGGCACGCCGGCGTGCGGCCGCCCCCCGCAGGCCCTGGTGCAGGCGCAGGGTCTCGCCGATCTGGCGGGCCACGGTGTGCAGCGGATTGAGCGAGGTCATCGGCTCCTGGAACACGAAGCCGACCCGGCCGCCACGCAGCGCCCGCCAGTCGCGGGTCGAGAGCCGCGTGAGGTCGGTGTCGCCGAACCGACGCGCGCCGCTGACGTGGGTCCCGGGCGGCAGCAGGCCCAGGGCGCCGAGCGCCGACACCGACTTGCCGGAGCCGGACTCGCCGACCAGCGCCAGGGTCTCGCCGCGGCGCACCTCCAGCGACAGCCCCTCGACCACCGGCGCGTCGTCGAAGGCGATGGTCAGGTTCTCGAGGCGAAGCAGGGGCTCGTCGCTCATCTGGCGCTCCCGGTGGCGGTCTGGCGCTCGCTGTCGGCCGGCTCGGTCCGGCCGCGGGCGTGCTGGATGTGGCGCGGATCGAAGGCGTCACGCAGCCCCTCGCCGATGAACACCAGCAGCGACAGCATCACCGCCAGGGTCAGGAAGGCGGTGATGCCGAGCCACGGCGCCTGCAGGTTGTTCTTGCCCTGGGCCACCAGCTCGCCCAGCGACGGCGAGCCAGGCGGCAGGCCGAAGCCGAGGAAGTCCAGGGCGGTGAGGGTGGTGATGGCGCCGGTGAACAGGAACGGGATGAAGGTCAGGGTGGCGACCATGGCGTTGGGCAGCACGTGGCGGCGCATGATGATCCGTGACGGTAGGCCCATGGCCTTGGCGGCGCGCACGTATTCCAGGTTGCGGGCGCGCAGGAACTCGGCGCGCACCACGTCGACCAGCCCCAGCCAGGAGAACAGCAGCATGATGCCGAGCAGCCACCACAGGTTGGGCTCGACCAGGCTGGCCAGGATGATCAGCAGGAACAGCACCGGCAGGCCGGACCAGATCTCGATCAGGCGCTGGCCGATCAGGTCCACCTTGCCGCCGAAGTAGCCCTGCACGCCGCCGATGATCACGCCCAGGGCCAGCGAGCCGGCGGTCAGCACCAGGGCGAACACCACCGACAGGCGGAAGCCGTAGATCACCCGGGCCAGCACGTCGCGGCCCTGATCGTCGGTGCCCAGCCAGTGGCGGGCATCGGGCGGCGAGGGCGCCGGATGGTCGAGTTCCTGATCGAGGGTGTCGTAGGAGAACGGGATCGGCGGCCACAGCATCCAGCCGTCGGCCTCGATCGCCTCGCGGGTATAGGGGTCGCGATAGTCGGCCGGGGTGGGCAGGAAGCCGCCGAACTCGCTGTCCGGGTAGTCGACGATCAGCGGCGCGTACCACTGGCCCTGGTAGCTCACCAGCAGCGGCCGGTCGTTGGCCACCAGCTCGGCGCCGAGGCTGACCACGAACAGCGCCATGAACAGCCACAGCGACAGGCGCGCGCGGGGATTGCCGCGGAACACCGCCAGCCGGCGGCGGGTGATGGGGGAGAAACGCTCGCTCAGTGCCATGCTCAGGACTCCCGGGTCTCGAAGTCGATGCGGGGATCGACCCACACGTAGGTCAGATCCGAGACCAGCTTCAGGATCAGCCCGATCAGGGTGTAGAGATACAGGGTGCCGAAGATCACCGGATAGTCGCGCTGCATCACCGCCTCGAAGCCCAGCAGGCCCAGACCGTTGAGCGAGAAGATCACCTCGATCAGCAGCGAGCCGGTGAAGAAGATCGCCACCAGCGCCGAGGGCAGCCCGGCGATGATGATCAGCATGGCGTTGCGGAACACGTGGCCGTAGAGCACGCGGCGGTCGCTGGCGCCCTTGGCGCGGGCGGTCAGCACGTACTGCTTGTGGATCTCGTCGAGGAAGCTGTTCTTGGTCAGCATGGTCAGGGTGGCGAAGCTGCCGATCGCCGACGCCAGCACCGGCAGGCTGATGTGCCAGAAGTAGTCCTTGACCTTGCCCCAGGCGGAGAGCTCGCCGAAGTCCGGCGAGGTCAGGCCGCGCAGCGGGAACACGTCCCAGTAGCTGCCGCCGGCGAACAGCACGATCAAGAGTATCGCGAACAAAAAGCCCGGGATGGCGTAGCCGACGATCACCAGGCCCGAGCTCCAGACGTCGAAGCGCGATCCGTGACGCAGCGCCTTGCGGATGCCCAGCGGGATCGAGATCAGATAGACCAGCAGCGTGGTCCACAGGCCCAGTGAGATCGACACCGGCAGCCGCTCGAGCATCAGCTTGGTGACCGGCTCGCCGCGGAAGAAGCTCTCGCCCAGGTCGAAGGTAGCGTAGTCGACGAGCATGTCGAGGAAGCGCTGGTAGGCCGGCTCGTCGAAGCCGAACTGGGTCTCGAGGCGGTCGATGTATTGCTGCGGCACGCCGCGGGCGCCGCGGGATTCGCCACCACCGCCGGCGCTGTCGCCGCCGCCGCCCTCGAGGCGGGTGCTGGCCTGGGTCGACAGGCCCTCGAAGCGGGCCAGCATCTGGTCGATGGGGCCGCCAGGAGCGGCCTGCACGATCAGGAAGTTGAGCAGCATGATCCCCAGCAGGGTGGGGATCATCAGCAGGATGCGGCGCAAGACATAGGCGGCCACGGCGTGTCCTTAGCTATGAGTGTCCGGATGTCGCACGGGAGAAAAAGGTGAGGGGAGTGGTGTAAGGCGTGAGGAGGAATATGCCCCATCGCTGGCGCGGCTCACACATCACTCCTCACCCCTCACTCCATCCTCCCCTCACACCCACTCAGCGATTCCGCTGGCGTGCCTCGATCTCGGCGCCGCGCTCGGGGTCGACCCACCAGGCGTCGAGGTCGAGATTGTACTCGGGGAACGGCTCCTTCCAGCCGAACTTGTCCCACAGCGCGATGCGGGTGCTGTCCAGGTGCCACTGCGGGATGACGTAGAAGCCCCAGCGCAGCACGCGGTCGAGGGCCCGGGCGGCGGTATCCAGCGCCTCGCGGGTGTCGGCGGCGATCAGATCGTCGACCAGGGCGTCGATCGCCGGGTCGGCCAGCCCGATCAGGTTGCGGCTCTGGGGCGCGTCGGCGTACTCGCTGCCCCAGAACTCGCGCTGCTCGTTGCCCGGATTGGCGGACTGCGGAAAGCCGCCCACCACCATGTCGAAGTCGAAGTCGCGCAGCCGGTTGAGATACTGATTGACGTCGACGATGCGGATGTCGCCCTTCACGCCGAGCCGCGAGAGGTTGCGCAGCAGCGGCTGCACCACGCGCTCGAACTGGGTGTCGTAGAGCAGCACCTCGAGCGTCAACGGCCGGCCGGTCTCGGCGTTGACCAGGGTGCCGTCGTCGGTGTTTTCATAGCCGGCGTCGTGCAGCAGGCTCAGCGCCTTGCGCAGGCGGGCGCGCATGTCCCGCGGCTGCTCGATGGGCAGCGAGGCGTCGAACACGCGCTCGGGAAGCGCGTCGCGATACGGTTCAAGCAGGGAAAGCTCGGCGTCACTCGGCGGGCCCTCGGCGGCCATCTCGGAGTTCTCGAAGTAGCTGTGGGTGCGCTCATAGGCGCCGTAGAAGAGGTTCTGGTTGAGCCAGTCGAAGTCGAAGGCCAGATTCAGCGCCTCGCGCACCCTTACGTCCTGGAACTTGTCGCGGCGCAGGTTCATGACGTAGGCCTGCATGCCGGCGGGCTGGCCGTCGGGCACCTCGAGGCGAGTGACGAAGCCGTTTTCGGCGGCGGGGAAGTCGTAGGCGGTGGCCCAGTTGCGGGCGCTGGACTCGATCCGCATGTCGAGGTTGCCGGCCTTGAAGGCCTCCAGCGCCACGGTCTGGTCGCGGTAGTAGTCATAGACCAGTCGGCCGATGTTATGGCGGCCGCGATTCACGGGCAGGTTGCGGCCCCAGTAGTCGTCGACGCGCTGATAGACGATGCGTCGGCCGGGGTCGACCTCGGCGATGCGGTACGGGCCGGAGCCGAGCAGGGAGTCACGGGTGGGGCGCTCGAAGTCGCGGCCTTCCCAGTAATGGGCCGGCAGGATCGGCAGCTGGCCGAGAATCAGCGGCAGTTCGCGGGACTCGCCGGCGGCGAGGTCGAAGTGCACGGTGTCTTCGTCGACCGCCCGCACGTCGCTGACGTCGGCATAGTAGGCGGCGTAGAACGGCTGGGCCTTCTCGGTGAGGGTCTCGAAGCTGAAGATCACGTCTTCCGCGGTGACCGGTTCGCCGTCGTGGAAGCGGGCATCCGGATCGAGGTCGAATTCGATCCACTGGCGGTCCGGGTCGAGGCGCACGCCCTCGGCCAGCAGGCCGTACATGGTGAAGGGCTCGTCGGGATTGGCCACCATCAGGGTGTCGAAGATGGCGCTCAGGCCAGCAGCCGGGGTGCCCTGGACGATGAACGGATTGGTGGAGTCGAAGCTGCCGTTGGCGCCGCGTGTCAGGGTGCCGCCCGTGGGGGCATCGGGATTGACGTAAGGGAAGTGGTCGAAGTTCGCCGGCAGTGCCGGGTCGCCGTAGAGCGCCAGGGCGTGGCGCGTGGGCACGTCAGCCGGATCCGCGGCCAGGGCGGGCGTCGCCCCCAGGGCCGCCGTCAGCAGCACGATCGATCGCATCGGTCAGCATCCTTGTACCAGAGCGGGGGCGAGGCCCCCTATTATCTACCGGAAAGTGTCAGCTGCTGGCCGGGTTGTAAAGCGTTGGGGCTGTCGAGACCGTTCCAGCGGGCCAGGTCGGCGACCGCCACGGCGTGCTCGGAGGCGATGGCCGAGAGGGTGTCGCCGCGCTGCACGACGTGGACCTCTGAGCCGGCCGGCGTCGGTCGATCCAGGGCCGCCAGCAGCGGCTCGGCGCCCTCGGCGGGTACCAGCAGCTCGCGGACCTGCCCGGGGCGGGCGATGTCGCCACGCAGGCCCGGGTTGAGGGCGGCCAGCTGGCCGGTCGGCACGCCGGCCAGCCTGGCCGCCTCGCCGAGGCGCACGGTGCGGGTCACCGGCACGCGCTCGAAGGCTGGGGAGCCCTCGATCTCGGGCAGCGTGACGCCGTAGCGCTCTGGATCGCCGATGATGGCGGAGATCGCCAGCAGCTTGGGGATGTAGTCCATGGTCTCCCGGGGGAGGTCGAGATCCCAGTAGCTGCCGCGATGGCCCCTGGCCAGGGCGCGGCGCTTGGCGCGATTCACGGTGCCGGCGCCGGCATTGTAGGCGGCCAGCGACAGCTCGATGTCACCCTGGTACCACTGCTTGGCCTGGTACTCGATGTAGTCCAGCGCAGCGTCGGTCGAGCGCACCACGTCGAGGCGGCCGTCCCAGCTGCGCGAGCGGTTGAGCCCCAGGGCGTCGCCGGTACGCGGCATGATCTGCCACAGGCCGGCGGCGCCGAAGTGGCTGCGGGCCGTGGGGTCGAAGGAGCTTTCGACGAAGGGCACCAGCGCCAGCTCGCCGGGCAGGCCGCGTTCCTCGACGCGTTCGAGGATCCAGGCCAGCCAGGGCCGGGCGCGCTCGGCGATCTCGGCGACGTTGTGCGGCTTGGCGCTGTATTCGTCGATCCAGTGCTGGACGCGGGCCTGGCCGGCGCCGTGCTGCCATTGGCCCTGCCACTGGAAGGACTCGCGCAGGCGCGACCAGGCATCGGCCGGCTGCAGCTGCAGATGGCTCCAGAAGGTGCGGCGGCCGGCCGGCTCGCCGCGATGGACCGGGGCGAAGCTCGGCGTATCGGCGCCCAGCTGCCCGGCGGGCAGGGTCGAGGCCTTGGAGTAGGCGCCGGCGATCAGGGCGCCGGTCATGGCGATCGTGCTGGCGAATCCGAGGAGTCGTCGGCGCGATGTGTGATAGGTCATGCAGGGGCCTCCGGGGCGGGCGTTGCCGGCCGTGACATGGCAGGCAACGCGAGTTGCCGGGTGGGTCTCAGAAGTCGTCTTTCCAGGCGCGCAGGGTGGCGAAGGTCGTCACCGTGTCGGTGGTGTCGCCATGCGAGGCGGCCGCGCGGCGCACGCCGGCGTCGTCGCAGCGCAGGAAAGGGTTGATGCGCCGTTCCCGCCCGAGGGTGCTGGGCAGGGTGGGGCGCTCGAGCTCCCGGGCCCGCCGGCACTCCTGCTCGGCGGCGTCGATATCGGGGTTGTCGGGGTCGGCGGCCTTGGCGAAGGCGAGGTTCGCCAGGGTGTATTCATGGGCCGCGAACACCAGAGTGTCCTCGGGCAGCGCTGTGAGGCGTGCCAGCGAGGCGTGCATCTGTTCCGGGGTTCCTTCGAACAGACGTCCACAGCCGGCACTGAACAGGGTGTCGCCGCAGAACAGCAGCGGCGGTATGCCGGCGGTGAAGAAGGCGATGTGATCCAGGGTATGGCCTGGGACCTCGATGACTTCGAACAGGCGCCCGATCACACGCACCTCGTCGCCGGCGCCGACACGCTCGTCGATGCCGTCGATGCCGGGATTGTGCGGACCGATCACTCGCGGCGCATAGCGCTGGATCAGCTCGGGCAGGCCACCGACGTGATCCGGATGATGGTGGGTGACGAGAATGCTGCCGAGGGTCAGGCCCTCGCGCTCCAGGGTCTCGATCACCGGAGTCGCATCGCCGGGATCCACCACACAGACCTCGGGGCTCGTGTCCTGCCGCAGCATCCAGATATAGTTGTCGCGAAAGGCGGGGATCGGTGTCACGCTCAACATGGGCTCAGGGGTCCTCGCGCCTTGGCCTGGGATCGTCCGAGCCGTGGGCGCCTTGAATCGAGTCTTTGCAAAATCGAGTACTCTGGAGAGATCAACGGATCATGTCAAATTCGCAGGATGCGATGCACATGGCGCGGCGGGTGCGCGAAGGGCGCCGCTACTGGGCGGGCGCCGCCGGGCAGGGCGTGTGGCAGGCCCAGCGCGCCTGCCTGGGGCCGCTCTGCGAGCGCTGGTTCGGTCCCCACGGGCTGGAGCTGGGTCTGGCATCGGGCCTGGCCGACATGTGTCCGGTGCGCCACGCGCTGCGCTGGGCGCCGACCCGGGAACTGGCCTCCGACGACGCCACCCTGGTATGTCCCCTGGATGCCCTGCCGCTGCCCGACGGCTGCCTGAGCCTGGTGGTGGTGCATCACCTGCTCGAGATCGCCCCCGATCCGCACCACCTGTTGCAGGAGGCGGCCCGGGTGACCGCCGATGACGGCCACCTGATCCTGTTCGGCTGGCACCCGTTCGGCCCCAGCGGCTGGCGACGCTGCTTGCCGGGGCGGCGTCGCGAGCTGCCCGGTTGCGGTCGCTGGCGCACCCCCGGGCGGCTTGCCGACTGGCTGGCGTTTGTCGACTTCGAGGCCCAGCGGGTAGACTACTGCGGCTTTCGCCTGCCCGGCGGCCTGGCCCGCAACGCCCGGCTGGAGACCTTCGGGCGCCGGCACAACCTGCCGCTGGGCGACAGCTACATGATTCATGCGCGGCGCCGGTCGCAGCTGGTCCAGCCTGGGCGCGGCCGGGTGGTCTTTCCGACGCCGCTGGCCGGCTCGGCGCTGGGCAACGTGTCCGGCCGGTCCGCCACCGACGAAGGTAATCAAGGGTGACAGACCAACCACCGTCCGGGGCGTTGCCCGACGTGACGATCTATACCGACGGCGCCTGCCGCGGGAATCCCGGCCCCGGCGGCTGGGGTGCGCTTCTGTGCAGCGGCCCCCACGAGAAGCCGCTCAAGGGCGCCGAGCCGAAGACCACCAACAACCGCATGGAGCTGATGGCCGCCATCATGGCGCTGAAGGCGCTGACCCGGCCGTGTCGCGTCGAGCTGTGGACCGACTCCGAATACCTGCGTCGCGGCATCACCGAGTGGATCCACGGCTGGATCAAGCGCGGCTGGAAGACCGCTTCCAAACAGCCGGTCAAGAACGCCGAGCTGTGGCGCGCACTCCACGAGGAAGCGCAGCGACACCGCGTCGAGTGGCACTGGGTCAAGGGCCACAGCGGCCACCCCGGCAACGAGCGCGCTGACAGCCTGGCCAACCAGGCCATCGACGAGATGCAGGCCAAGGCCTGATGCTCGCCCCTATAACGTCGATCACCCACAGGTAACGTCCCATGCGCCAGATCATCCTGGATACCGAGACCACCGGCATCGACCCCCGCGACGGCCATCGCCTGATCGAGATCGGCGCCGTGGAGATGGTCAATCGCCGGCTGACAGGCAATACCTATCACCAGTTCATCAACCCGCAGCGCAGCATCGACGCCGAGGCGGTGGCGGTACACGGCATCACCGACGAGCGGGTCGCCGACGAGCCGCTGTTCGCCGAGATCGCCGACGACTTCTGGGCCTTCATCGAGGGCGCGGAGCTGGTGATCCACAACGCGCCCTTCGACGTGGGCTTCATCGACCACGAAATCGGCATGCTGAACCAGGCCCGCGGCGAGCCGCGCCTGGGGCCGGTGGCCGATCACTGCCGCATCCTCGACACCCTGCAGATGGCGCGGGAAAAGCACCCCGGCCAGCGCAACAACCTCGATGCGCTGTGCAAGCGCTACGACATCGAGAACGGCCACCGGGTACTGCACGGCGCCCTGCTGGACGCCGAGATCCTGGCCGACGTCTACCTGGCGATGACCGGCGGCCAGACTGCGCTGTCGCTGGACGCCAATGCCGGTGACGGCGACGAGTCCGCGGCCGGCGGCGGGCTGAATATCCGTCGCGTGTCGCTCACGCCGGGCAGCCTGACGGTCCAGGCGCCGGACGAGGCCGAATGGCAGGCCCATCGCGACAAGCTGGCGACCGTGCGTCAGGCCGGCGGCGAGTGCCGCTGGGACACCCTGGAGGGCTGGCCCGGGCGTGAGGCGAACTGATGCTGCGTCGTGAGCTGCCCCATGAGGAAACCGCCGGGCAGGTGATTCGCCTGGCCCGCGGGCGCATCGCGCCGGGCCCGGACGGGAGGCCGCTGCAGCCCTGGCAGCCCTGGACGCCGGCCATGCAGCCGATGTGCTGGTGGCACGACGCACCGGTGGCGCTGTCGGTGGAAGACGCGCCCGGCGACGACTGGATCGAGGGGCGCGAGTGGCTGGCGCGGCTGCCGGAGTCCTGGTTCGCGCTGCTCTCCACCGCGCTGCAGGTCGGCGCCTGGCTGCGTCACCACCGTTTCTGCGGCAGCTGCGGCGCGCCGGCCTCGCGGCTCGACCACGAGTTCGCCATGCACTGCGAGCGCTGCGGCCATCGCAACTATCCGCGCATCTCGCCGTGCATCATCACCCTGGTGACCCACGGCGAGTCGCTGCTGCTGGCGCGCAGCCCGCGCTTCCCGCCGGGGCGCTACTCGACGCTGGCGGGCTTCATCGAGCCGGGCGAATCCGCCGAGGAGGCGGTGCGCCGCGAGGTGTTCGAGGAGGTGGGGCTGACCGTGGGGCGGCTGCGCTACTTCCAGAGCCAGGCCTGGCCCTTCCCGCACTCGCTGATGCTCGGCTACTTCGCCGAGGCGGCCAGCCGGCGCATTCGCATCGACGGTCACGAGATCAGCGATGCCGCCTGGTTCTCGCCGCGCCGGCTGCCCCAGCTGCCGCCGCCGTATTCGATCTCGCGGGCGCTGATCGAGACGCACCTGGCCGAGGTCGGCGCCAGATAGGTCACTTGGGGCACTTGGGGAGCTGCTTGGGAAGTCACTTGGGATGTCGGTTGGAATACCGATCGTCAGGGCGAATCAGCCGCGGCGGGGAAACAGGCTGCCGAGCTTGGTGGCCAGCATGACGTTGCCGGTGGCCTTGAGCCGGCCGCTCATCACGGCGCTCATGCCGCTGATCTCGCCGCTCATCACGCCCCTGAGGGTCTCGCTGCTGAGGCTGAGGCTGACCGACGGCTCCTCGTGAACGCCTTCCCGCACGTCCAGCTCGCCGTCGCGGACGATCAGGTGATAGTCCCCCTTGTCGCTGAAGTGGAACTGGAACACCTCGTCCATGCCGCGGGCGGCCTCGGGGTCGAAGCGGGCGTGGAGCTTGTCGAGGGTGCTGTCGGGCATCGGGGGTCTCCGGAGACGTGAAAGATCGACCCGCGAGATTAGGGAAAAGCGCCGGTGCCATCAAGTCGGCCGGCTTGTCGTGGCCTTCGCCGCTGGGCAGGATGAAGGCCTGCCCGGCGACGATCGACGCCACGACGGTTTGACACCTCGAAGGAGAGACACGGTGGAAGGAGAGACGCGGTGAACGAGTGGCTGACGGATTTCGGCATGTTCTTGGCCCAGCTGGTGGCGGTGGTGGTCATCGTGACCCTGGGCGTGGTGATGGTGATGCGCGCACGCGGCGGCGAGGGCGAAAAGGTCCGGCTGCGGATCGAGGAGCTCAACGGCCACCGTCGTCGGCGCAGGCGCCGGCTGCAGCTGGCCGCCAGCGAGCCCGGGACGCGCAAGCGGCTGCAGAAGGCGTTTCGGCGCGACGACAAGGCGCGCGGCAAGCGCAAGGACGATGAGGAGGCCGAAGCCGCCGGCACGGTCTGGGTGCTGGACTTCCACGGCGACCTGAAAGCCAGCGCCACCGGGCGCTTCGCCGAGGAGGTCTCGGCGGTGCTGGACGTGGCCGGCGAGAAGGACGAGGTGGTGGTGCGCCTGGAGTCGCCGGGCGGGCTGGTGCACGCCTACGGCCACGCCGCCGCCGAACTCGACCGCCTGCGCCAGGCGGGGCTATCCACCACGGTGTGCGTCGACAAGGTGGCGGCCAGCGGTGGCTATCTGATGGCCTGCTGCGCCGACCGGCTGCGGGTCGCGCCCTTCGCGGTGCTGGGCTCGATCGGCGTGGTCGCCCAGGTGCCCAACCTGCATCGGCTGCTCAAGCGGCACGACGTCGACGTGGAGGTGCTGACCGCGGGTCGCTACAAGCGCACCCTGACGGTGTTCGGCGAGAACACCGAGGAAGGGCGCGAGAAATTCCTGGAAGATCTCGAAAACGTACACGGGCTGTTCAAGCATTACGTGGCCGAGCGTCGCCCGGGCCTGGACATCGAGGCGGTGGCCACCGGCGAGAGCTGGTACGGTCAGCAGGCGCTGTCCCGCGGGCTGGCCGACGAGATCGGCACCAGCGAGGCCTATCTCGTCGAGCGTATGGGCGAGGCCCGGGTGGTGTCGTTGCGCCTGGAGCGACGCCAGTCTTTGCCGGAGCGCCTGGGGATGTCGGTCTCGCACGGCGTGGAACGCGGTGTCGAACGCGTCGTCGAGAGTCTGGAGGCGCGCGGCTGGCAGAAGCGCTGAGCCGCGCGGCTCGGTTAGAGCGCCATCCGGGCGAGGGCCGCGAGCAGGGTCCTCGCTCTGTCGCCGTTGAGCGAATAGTAGATGGTCTGCGAGGCGCGGCGGGTGCTGACGAGGTGCTCGCGCCGCAGGATGGCGAGGTGCTGCGACAGGGCGGACTGGCTCAGTGCCAGCTGCTGGTTGAGCTCGGTGACCGACAGCTCCTGGCCGTCCAGCAGGCACAGGATGCGCAGTCGGTTGTCGTTGGCCATCGCCTTGAGCAGGGCGCTGGCGCGGTCGATGACGCCATCTCCGCCCTCTAGCAGGCTCGCCGCCTGGCCTTCGGTAGTGCTCATGGTGTGTCACCCCTCGTGCTGTCTGTCAGGGGGCAGTCGGTGCCCCTTCCTTGCCGCTGGCAAGCCCCCGGGGTTCGTCGTGGGGCGCCGTGCCATCGTGTACGGCACTGCCCGCCTTTTCTGATTCAGTCATTACTCAATAATAGTTCAGTGTGGCGATCCCCACGGGCATGGCGGCCACTTTCTGTGGTTTTTGTCGACAACGTGGCGCGGTGCGTGGTCCATTTGTCGAAGATTCACCCTTCGTATGAGGTTTTTGGCGTTTCCCTGTTCTAGGGTGTCAACAATTGTGGCGATATCCATTGAACAGGCAGGCGTCCCATGTCCACCTACCGCAGCGAATATCAGCGTTCCATCGAACACCCCGAGGCCTTCTGGGCCGAGCAGGCCGAGCGCCTGCCCTGGGTCACCCCGCCCACGTGCATCCTCGAGTACGACGATCAGGGTCACGCCCGCTGGTACGGCGACGGCGAGCTCAACCTCTGCCATGCGGCCCTCGACCACCACATCGAGCAGGGACGCGGCGAGCAGGCCGCGCTGCTGTGGGACTCGCCGGTCAGCGGCGGCAAACGGCGCTACACCTATGCCGAGCTGCGCGACCGGGTGGCGCGCTTCGCCGGGGCGCTGCGCGAGCTCGGGGTCGGGAAGGGCGACCGCGTGGTCATCTATCTGCCGATGGTGCCGGAGGCGGCGATCGCCATGCTGGCCTGTGCCCGGCTGGGGGCCGTGCACTCGGTGGTGTTCGGCGGCTTCGCGCCCCACGAGCTGGCCGTGCGCATCGAGGACGCCGAACCCAGGGTGGTGATCGCGGCCTCCTGCGGCATCGAGGTCGACCGGGTACTGCCCTATCAGCCGATCGTCCAGGCCGCCCTGGCGCAGAGTGCCCACCGGCCCGAGGCCTGCGTGATCCTGCAGCGCGAGCAGTGTCCGGCCGAGCTCGGCGAGGGCGTGCATGACTGGGCGACGCTGGAGGCCGCGGCGGCGCCGGCCGAGTGCGTGCCGGTCACGGCCACCGATCCGCTCTACGTGCTCTACACCTCCGGCACCACCGGCAAGCCCAAGGGCGTGGTGCGCGACACCGGCGGCTATGGCGTGGCGCTGCACTATTCGATGGAAGCGATCTACGACATGGCGCCGGGCGAGGTGTTCTTCTCGGCCTCTGACGTGGGCTGGGTCGTGGGGCATTCCTATATCGTCTACGCGCCGCTGCTGCGAGGCTGCACCACGGTCGTCTATGAAGGCAAGCCGGTGCGCACGCCGGATGCCGGAGCCTTCTGGCGGCTGATCGACGAGTATCGGGTCAAGGCCTTCTTCACCGCACCGACCGCCTTCCGGGCGATCAAGAAGGAGGACCCGGAGGGACGTCTCCTGAGGGAATACGATATCTCGTGCCTCAAGGCGCTGTTCCTGGCCGGGGAGCGGCTGGACCCGCCGACCTTCCACTGGCTGAAGGGAATGCTGGACGTGCCGGTGGTCGACCACTGGTGGCAGACCGAGACCGGCTGGCCGATCGCCGCCAACCTGCTGGGGCTCGAACCGATGCCGGCCAAGGCAGGGTCGGCCACGGTGCCGGTGCCGGGCTTCGACGTGCGCATCCTCGATCGTGGCGGCCACGACGCGCCGGCCCTGGAGCAGGGCAGCGTGATGATCAGGCAGCCGCTGCCGCCGGGCTGCCTGACCGGCATCTGGCGCGATCCGGCGCGCTTCCACGCCGCCTACATGGCGGCCTTTCCCGGCTATTACCTGACCGGCGATGCGGGCTATCTGGACGAGGACGGCTACCTGTTCATCATGGGTCGCACCGACGACGTCATCAACGTGGCCGGCCACCGGCTCTCCACCGGCGAGATGGAGGAGGTGGTGGGCGGCCATCCGGCGGTGGCCGAGTGCACGGTGATAGGCATTCACGATGCGCTCAAGGGTCAGGTGCCGGTGGGGCTGGTGATTCCCAAGGACGGTTTCGACGGCGATGAGGCGACCCTGGAGCGCGAGCTGGTCGAGCGGGTGCGCGAGATGATCGGCCCGGTGGCCTGCCTCAAGCAGGTGCTGGTGGTGGAGCGTCTGCCCAAGACCCGCTCCGGCAAGATCCTGCGCAAGCTGCTGCGCCATATCGCCGACGGCGAGGCCTACGGGGTGCCCTCGACCATCGACGACCCGGCCAGCCTCGATGATGTGCACGAGGCGATGGTGGCACGCTCGCTGGGCAGTGCCGACAAGGCGCACCAGCAGTAGGGCGGCGGGCACGGCGGCGGGTTTGGCCCCCGGCAGGCGGGCGCGTATAATTCGCGACCGTTCGCCGGGGTGCCGGCTGTCATTCGATGAGGGTTCCCTCACCCCTCCCGCCAAAAAGGTGTCCGATGTTCGCGCTTACCGCCGCCCAGACCCGCCGCTGCCTGATGTGGCTGGTCGCCTTCCATATCCTCGTCATCACCGCCAGCAACTACCTGGTGCAGCTGCCCTTCAGCCTGTTCGGGCTGCATACCACCTGGGGGGCGTTCAGCTTTCCCTTCATCTTTCTGGCCACCGACCTGACCGTGCGGCTGTTCGGCAAGGAGCCGGCCCGGGCCATCATCCTGCGGGTGATGTTTCCGGCGCTGGTGATTTCCTACGTCGTCTCGGTGGTGTTTCCCCGCGGCGGCTTCGCCGGGTTCGAGGCGCTGGGCGAGTGGAACCTGTTCGTGGCGCGCATCGCGCTGGCCAGTTTCATGGCCTATGTGATCGGCCAGCTGCTCGACGTCACCGTCTTCGACCGCCTGCGCCGGCTCAAGGCCTGGTGGGTGGCGCCGGCGCTGTCGACGCTGTTCGGCAACCTGGCCGACACCTTCGCCTTCTTCTCGATCGCCTTCCATCATGGCCCCGATGCCTTCATGGCCGCCCACTGGCCGGAGATCGCCTGGGTGGACTACGGCATCAAGCTGGGCATCAGCCTGGCCTTCTTCCTGCCGCTCTACGGCGTGCTGCTGGGCTGGCTGACGCGCCGGCTGGTGGCCTTCACCGGTGAGCGCGACCTGGCCCCGGAGCAGGCCCGCTAAATCCTCAAGGAGTTTCCCATGACCCTCGCCCTCCATCATGTCGATACCGGCGGCGACGGCACGCCGCTGGTGGTCATCCACGGCCTGCTGGGCAGCGCCGACAACTGGCGCTCGCACATCAAGAAATGGCAGGAGCTGCATCGGGTGATTGCGGTGGACCTGCGCAACCACGGCCGCTCGCCGCACGCCCCCGGCATGGGCTACGCCGACATGGCGCGCGACGTGCTGGCGCTGCTGGATCGCCTGGAGGTGCCGAAGGCGCACGTGCTGGGGCACTCCATGGGCGGCAAGGTGGCGATCACCCTGGCGCGGCTGGCGCCCGAGCGGCTGGCGTCGCTGATCGTCGCCGATGTCGCCCCCCAGGCCTACGGCCACGGCCACGACAGCGAGCTCGGTGCGCTGCGGCGCGTGCGCGACGAGCGGCCTGCCGGCCGTCGCGAGGCCGATGCGCTGATGGCGGATTTCATCGACGAACGCACCACGCGGCTGTTCCTGGCCACCAACCTGGTGCGTGGCGAGGACGGCATGACGGTGCGAGTCGGACTGGACCAGATCGCCGAGGACTATGCCTCGATCAGCGGCGAACCGGACGGTGAGGGCGCCTTCGAAGGGCCGACCCTGGTGGTGCGCGGCAGCCGCTCACCCTACGTGACCGATGCCATGCTGCCGGCACTGCGCGAGGTGCTGCCGAACGCCGAGCTCGAGACCCTGGACGCGGGTCACTGGCTGCACGCCGAGCGGCCCGAGGAGTTTCAGGCGACGGTCAACGACTTCCTGGCCCGCCAGCCCGACTGACGCCGACGCTGACGCCGACGCCGGGCCGGGCCGGCGTCGCGTCAGCGCTCGAGGTCGACCGCCAGGCGATCGACCGGGGTCACGCTCGAGACCAGGTGACGGTCGGCCAGGAAGCGCTCGAAGCCGGCGTAGCGGCCGTCGTGCAGGGCCGAGGGTGTCAGGCTCAGGCGCGCCATGGCCTCGGGCCAGGCGGCGCGGTTGGTCGGCGTGTCCAGCGCGGGCTCGGCCTGGGCCAGCAGCGCCCAGCTCTCGTCCGGATGCTCGACGATCCAGGCGGTGGCTTCTTCCAGCGCGCCCACCAGCCGGACGATGGCGTCCCGCTGCTGGGCCAGGTGGTCTCGGTTGGCGACCAGGATCAGGCCGTCGTAGCGCGGCACGCCCATGTCTTCGCTGGTGTAGGTCGCGGTCGAGATGCCGTCGTCGGCCAGCGCGCGCGGCAGCAGATAACGCACGGCGCCGATCACGCCATCCACGCGCTCCTCGCGCATGGCCTGCTCCAGGCGGAAGTGCAGGGCGGGGCTGTCCAGGTCATCGCGTGACAGCTCCTGCTGATGCAGCAGGCTGGCCAGCAGCACGGTATCGGCGTCCTGATCGGCGTGGCCGATGCGCTTGCCGGACAGCGAGGCGATGTCGATGCTGTCGTCGAGCACCAGCGAGGCGAGCGGCAGGCCGACCAGGGTGGCCACCCGGATCAGCGGCTTGCCCTGATCGACCATCAGGTGCAGCAGCGGCTGGCGCGTCAGCGCCAGGTCGACCCGCGAGGTCACCAGCAGCTTGATCGGCACGTCGGGGTCGGCTGGGGTCTGGATGTCGACGTCCAGGCCGCGCTCGGCGAACAGGTCGAGCCGGCGGGCCACGAACAGCGCGGCGTGCCGCGGGCTCGGGTACCAGTCGAGCATCAGCGAGAGATGCGTCACCGGCGGCGGGGCGATGGGCTCGGCGGGGCCTACGGCCACGGCCGGGGCGGTGGGGCGCGTGGGCGTGTCCACGGTCGGCCCGCTTGGGCCGTCCTCGAAGGCGGCCAGCGGATCCTCGGCGGTGGCCGGCGGCCCGGTCAGCCCCAGGTCGGGGACCATGACCTCGGTGCCGAGCGGCGGATAGCCGCCTTCTGGCGCCTCCGGGGCGGCGTGGCCGAGCGGGGGCAGCGCGGGCAGGCCGAGCGCCAGGACCAGCATGCCCCAGGCGTGCGATCGGGCCGGGCGGCGAATGAATGACAGCATGTCAACGGCTCCAGCGATGCCCGGGAAAGGGCGATGAGAGCCCCGGGCAAGGGGAAAGACGCGCCTAGTCTATCGGCGTCGGGTCCCGCCTGACCAGCTTGGCCGTCAACGTGGCGCCGGGCGTCGCGGCGCCTCGTGGGCCGTGAGATACTGGGATAACTTTCTGAGGCAGGACGCCATGGACACGATCAACACCCTCTTTCTGCTCAGCGGTTTTCTGATCGCGCTGAGCGTGCTGGCCAGCCGGCTGTCCACGCTGGTGGGCGTGCCCCTGCTGCTGCTGTTCCTGGGGCTCGGCATGCTGGCGGGCGAGGAGGGCGTGCTCGGCATCGCCTTCGACGACTACCCGCTGGCCTTCCTGATCGGCCATCTGGCGCTGGCGATGATCCTGCTCGACGGCGGCCTGCGTACCCGGCTGAAGACCTTCCGCGTCGGCTTCAAGCCGGCGCTGTCGCTGGCGACCATCGGGGTGTTCGTGACCAGCGCGCTGGTCGGCCTGATCGCCATGTGGGTGTTCGGGCTCAGCCTGGTGCAGGGGCTGCTGGTGGGCGCCATCGTGGGTTCCACCGACGCCGCGGCGGTGTTCTCGATGCTGGGCGGGCGCGGCATCAACCTCAACGAGCGGGTCGGGGCGACGCTGGAGATCGAGTCGGGCACCAACGATCCGATGGCGATCTTCCTCACCCTGATGCTGGTGGAAGTGCTGGTCGGCGACATCGGCGGCTGGCTCGACACGACCCTGTTCTTCCTGCAGCAGTTCGGCGTCGGCATCGCGCTGGGCCTGGGGGCCGGCTGGCTGATCGCGCGGCTGATCAGCTGGGTGGATCTGGCCCCCGGGCTCTATTCATTGCTGGCGCTGGCGCTCGGCTTCTGCGTGTTCGGGGCGACCAGCGCGCTGGGCGGCAGCGGCTTCCTGGCCATCTATCTGACCGGCCTGATGATCGGCAATCGCCCCGGGCGCCACCTCAACTTCATCCTGCCGGTGCACGACGGCCTGGCCTGGCTCAGCCAGATCGGCCTGTTCCTGGTGCTGGGCCTGCTGGTCAATCCCAGCGAGATGATGACCTACGCGCTGCCCGCCGCGGGCGTGGCCCTGGCCTTGATCTTCGTCGCTCGCCCGCTGGCGGTGCTGATCGCCATCAAGCCGTTCTTCCGCTTTCGCTGGCGTGAGGTGGGCTTCATCGCCTGGGTCGGGCTGCGCGGGGCGGTGCCGATCGTGCTGGCGATCTTTCCGGTCATCGGCGGGGTCGAGAATGCCTCGCTCTACTTCAACGTCGCCTTCGCGGTGGTGCTGCTGTCGCTGTTGATCCAGGGCGGTTCGCTGCCGTGGATGGCGAAACGCCTCAAGGTCGAGCTGCCGCCCAGCGTGACGCCCAAGCGGCGCGGCCCGCTGGGGATCCAGCCCGCCAACGACTACGAGATGTTCGTCTATCGCGTGGAGAGCATCGATCTCGAGGACGTGCCGATTCGGCTGCTGCGCTTCCCCTCCGGCGCGATGATCGCCTCGCTGTTTCGCGACGGCACCATGCTGCATCCCAAGGGCAGCACGCGACTGAGCCGTGGCGACGTGCTGTGCGTGATCGGCCGCGGCGACGATCTGCCGGCGCTCAATCGGCTGTTCAACGGTGACGCCACGCTCAAGCGCGAACGCGCCTTCTTCGGCGCCTTCAACTTCAACGGCGACGCGCGGCTGGGCGATATCGCCGATGCCTATGGCCTGACGCTGAGCCCCGGTGAGCACGACATGACGCTGGCCGACTTCATCTCGCTGCGCGTCGGCGGGCATCCGGTGGTGGGCGATGACGTCGATTGGCATGGCATCCACTGGGTCGTCAACGAGATGGACGGCAACCGGGTGACGCGGGTGGGGCTGAGGCTTTACTGACGGCGGGATCGAGCGCCGGCCGCCGAGGACGTGAACCGTCGGCGGCCGGCAGGAGGGTCAAGGGGTATCTGATGATTCTTTGGCCTTGGCGATTCTCCAGATCACGATAGCGCCGATCAGTGATGCGGCGCTGGCGATCCAGATGCCATACTCGGTGAGGAACGACAAGCTGTCTCCCATGCGTTGGTGAGTTGTCAGGGGTGATGTCCCTATCGACCGCTCGCGCGGGAAATTGAACGTTTTTTCATGAGGCATGCGTGGTCGCGACGCGGCGATGATGCACGGTGATCGACACAAGGAGCATTCTGATGGACCTGATACGCATTCTGTTGGCGATTCTGCTTCCCCCGGTGGGGGTCTTTCTCCAGGTCGGCTTCGGCCTGCATTTCTGGATCAATATCCTGCTGACCCTGCTGGGCTACATCCCCGGCATCGTCCACGCGGTCTGGATCATCGCCAGGCGCTAGTCGAGGCGCGCTGAGCAAAGTGGTAGGCAAGACGAGAGAAGGGGCGGCATTGGCCGCCCCTTCTCCGTATCCATGCGTTCTGCCCTCTGGCGGCCTGATTGGCGTGACCGCGCGCTCATCGGGCATGCTTGCCAAATGGTGTCAAAAAAGGTGAATGTCGATTTGATGATGCCAATATTTCCGCTTATTGCTAGTATCACTAAATAAGGGATATTTGAATCATTGGCGTGATCTGATGCATCGCGCTGGGATGCCAGCAGTCTTCGAGAGAGCCATCACATGGGAAGAACCTTCGCCTATTGCCGGGTCGGTGTCGCCGAGCCGACACTCGACGATCAGCTCGCGACCATGGAGGCCGCCAACTACCGAATCGCGTCCTATCGCGCGATCAGCGAGTCCGTGAGCGGCGCCGTTCCGGCGATGGAACGACCGGCCTTCCGTACCCTGGTCGAACACAAGCTGGAGCCCGGCGACACCCTGGTGGTGCTGGCGCTGGATCGGCTCGGGCGGGACGGCATCGACCTGCAGCGAAACGTGGCCCGCCTCTCCGAGGCCGGCGTTCGGGTGGTGTCGCTCGATCTGCCGGTGCCCGACCTGGCGAGCGATGAGGGGCGGCTGGTCTTCCGGGTGTTCGAGGCCTTCGCCGACTTCGAGCGTCAGCGCATCGCCGAGCGCACCCGAGAAGGGCTGGCGCGGGCCAGGCGTCGGGGCAAGGCGCTCGGGCGCCCCGTGGCCGTCGCGACTACCGAGAAGGTGCAGGCGCTCAAGGCGGATGGGCTCAGTCAGTCGGCCGCAGCGGCGCGCTCCGGGCTGAGCATCGCCACGATCAAGCGCCACTGGAACAGGCGAACGACGAGCGAGAGCTGAACCCCGGGGCCGCGCCGATCATGCCGCTTGGCGTCTCCGGGGAATGCGATAACACATTGATCGCATGAAACTCTTGACCAAAACAGAAAGATTGGTAGTATATGCGCCGTGAGCCGGAGGGATGGCAGAGCGGTTGAATGCACCGGTCTTGAAAACCGGCGTAGGTGAGAGCCTACCCAGGGTTCGAATCCCTGTCCCTCCGCCACCTTCTTCTTAAAGGGGACCAGCTTAGGCTGGTCCCCTTTTTCGTTTTGTGGTGGGTCGCGAAAGCCTCGTTCGTGTCTCCACAGGGTGACAAGCGTGTCGGGTCGAAACTTGCGTCACTGCCGTGCAGGCGGCATCCTGTTGGATATCGCCAAGATCAACCACACGGAGCTTTGGATCGATGGCTTACCAAGACATGCGAACGACGACGCAACAGACGAGTGCCGTCAGCGCCAACAAGGTCCTGCGCAACACCTATGGCCTGCTGGCGATGACCCTGCTGTTCTCCGCCGTCACGGCCGGGGCCGCCATGGCCCTCGGCATTCAGCAGATGAACATTCTGGTCTTCTTCATCGGCGCCTATGGCCTGATGTTCCTGGTCCACAAGACCGCCAACTCCGCCATGGGCCTGCTGGCGACCTTCGCCTTTACCGGCTTCATGGGCTTCACCCTGGGGCCGATCCTCAGTGCCTACCTGACACTGCCCAACGGTGCCCAGCTGATCATGACCGCGCTGGGCCTGACCGGCCTGACCTTCTTCGGCCTCTCGGCCGTGGCGCTGGTCACGCGCAAGGACTTCAGCTTCCTGGCCAACTTCCTGATGGCTGGCGCCATCGTGCTGGTGCTGGCCATGCTGGCCGGGCTGTTCTTCCAGATTCCGGCGCTGTCGCTGATGGTGTCCGCCGGCTTCGTGCTGTTCGCCTCCGCGACCATCCTCTACCAGACCAGCGAGATCGTGCACCGGGCCGGCGAGACCAACTACATTCTCGCCACCATCACCCTCTACGTGTCGATCTACAATCTCTTCATCAGCCTGCTGTCCCTGCTCGGCATCATGAGCCAGGATTGACGCCAGCCGCGGCGATGCGAGAATTGCTGGCCCCGCTTCGGCGGGGCCAGCCTGTTTCTGAGAGGATGATATGCGCTACGCGATCCTGCTGATGGGGTCTCCCTACAGCGATCAGGCCAGCCACTCGGCGCTGCGATTCGCCCGGGCGCTGCTGGCGCGAGGACACCGCCTGGAGGCGGTGTTCTTCTACCACGACGGGGTCTACAACGCCGCGCGCCTGTCGGCGCCGCCCCAGGACGAGCCGCATCTGGCCGACGGCTGGGTGGCGTTGCATGAAGAACAGGGCGTGGCGCTCCAGGTGTGCATCGCCGCGGCGCTGCGTCGCGGCCTGATGGACGAGCGCGAGGCGGCCCGCCATGGCAAGGCGGGGCACAGCGTCGAGGCGCCCTTCGAGCTGACCGGCGTCGGCCAGCTGGTCGACCTGAGCCAGCGCTGCGACCGGCTGGTGACCTTCGGGCCCTGAGGAAGATAGCGACATGAGTGACGAACACGAACCGCTCGCCGGCGATCTGCTGGTGATCCTGCGTCATGCGCCCCACGGCAGCAGCTGGCTGCGCGAGGGCCTGGACGTCGCCCTGGTGGCCGCCGCCTTCGGCACCGAGGTCTCGCTGCTGTTCATGGGCGAGGGCGTCACGGCCCTGGTCGAGGACCAGACGGCCGGGGCGCTGGGTCAGAAGGGCACCGCGCCCACGCTCGAGATGCTGGAGATGTATGATATCGAGACGCTGTGGGTCGAGGCCGAGGCGCTTTCGCGCTTCGGTCTCGATGCCGACGAGCTGATGCTCGCGCCCCGTGCGCTGGAGGCCGGGGCGATCGCCGAGGCGGTCCGAAAGCACCCGCGCGTGCTCACTTTCTAGCCTGGTCGGGAGCCCGATACCATGAAACTCCATATCGTGAACCGCTCGCCGGCCAGCTACCGCGTGCACGAGCAGGCGCTGGCCGCCATGGGTCCCGAGGATCGCCTGCTGCTGATCGAGGACGGCGTGCAGGGCGGACTGCCGCAGCTGGTACGCCACTTCGAGGCGATTCCGGGGCGCCTCTATGCGCTGCGTGAGGATCTCGAGGCGCGCGGGCTGCTGGGCCGCTGTGACGCCTCGGTGCAGGTGGTCGACGTCGACGGCTTCGTCCAGCTGACCGAGGAAGCCGAACACACTCTGAGCTGGTACTGAGCATGGCAAGCACAGAAGTATACCGTTATCTTACCGTCTCCAATGACAGCATCGGCCTCGATCCCGAAGGCTATCTGGTCGATCTCGATCAGTGGTCGCCGGCGGTGGCCGAGGCGCTGGCCGAAGAGGAGGGCATCGCGCTGGACGCCGAGCACTGGGAGGTGCTCGAGGTGCTGCGCGCCTTCCATGCCAAATACGAGATGGCGCCGGCCATGCGGCCGCTGGTCAAGGCGGTGGGGCGCGAGCTGGGCCCCGACAAGGGCCGTTCGATGCACCTGATGCGGCTGTTCCCCGGCAGCCCCGCCAAGCGCGCGGCGCGGCTGGCCGGACTGCCCAAGCCGACCAACTGCCTGTGAGGCGCTTCCCATGAACTTCCTGGCCCACGGCTGGCTCGCTCGCGGCGGCAGCGACGACTTCCTCTACGGCAGCCTGATCGCCGATGGGGTCAAGGGCATCGATCTCGACGCCTGGGAGCCTGACGTGGCGGCGGGCATTCGCCACCATCGTCGGGTCGACGCCTTCATCGATCGCCATCCGGTGCTGCTCGAGGTCAAGGCCCGGGCGCCGCGCGACGGACGCCGCGTGGCCGGCATCGCCCTGGATCTGATGTGGGATCACTGCCTCGCGCGCCGGCTGACCGTCGCCGAGCGCGACTGGCTGGTCGCGCGCTGCTATCGGCTGCTGGATGATCGCCCGGCGCCGGCTCGGCTGGCCACGATGATGCCGGCGCTGGTGCGCCAGGACTGGCTGCGTGGCTATGCCGATTTCCGCTTCACCTGCCGCGCGGTGGCGGGGCTGGGACGCCGGCTCTCGGGCCCCAACCGCCTCGCCGCACTGCTGCCCTGGCTAGAGCGCGACTATCTGGCGCTGGACGAGGCCTTCACCCGGCTGTGGCCGGACATCGAGGCGCGTCTCGACGTGCCGCTCGAGGCGGACGCCCCGGGCTCAGTCGACGCGCAGCCACAGGCAGCGGACCGCATCGCCCGGCGCCACTGACGCCTCGGGCGGGATCACCGCCAGGGCGTCGGCGCCGACGCAAGACGAGAGCACCCCGGAGTTCTGATCCTCGAACGCATGGGCCTCGATGTCATCGGCGCCGAAGTTCAGCGTCACGCGCATGTAGTGCTGGCGAGGCCCGGTGCGAGTGGAGAAGGCGGCGCGGGCGTTCAGCGCCGGCAGCGATCCCATGGCGGGACAGCCCAGCAGCGCGCCCAGCAGCGGGCGCAGGAACAGCCAGGCGCCCACATAGCTCGAGACCGGGTTGCCCGGCAGGCCGACGAAGCGCGCCCCGCCGCCGGCATCGGAGCCGGACAGCCGGCCCAGCGCCAGCGGCTTGCCGGGGCGCAGCGCCAGCCGCCACAGATCGAGCCGCCCCAGGGCCTCGACCGCACCGCGCACGTGATCCTCTTCCCCCACGCTGACGCCGCCGGTGGTAATCACCACGTCGGCGACCTCGACGGCCTCGCCGAGCAGGCGTCGCGTGCTCGAGGCGTCGTCCGGCACCGCGGCGGTCATCACCACCTCGGCGCCGAAGCGTTCGAGCAGCGTCGCAAGCATCGGGCGGTTGGTGTTGTAGATCTGGCCCGGCGCCAGCGGCCGGCCCGGATCGACGATCTCGTCGCCGGTGGAGAGCAGCGCGACCCGCGGCCGCCGCCGAAGCGTGACCTCGGTGATGCCCTGGCCGGCGAGATGGCCGAGTGCGGCGGCGTCGAGCCGGGTGCCGGCGGCCAGCAGCGGGCTTCCGGCCGCCACGTCGCGGCCGCGACGGCGCAGGTTGTCGCCTGCCGGCACGTGCTCGGGCATCCGGGCCCGGTCGCCGTCCACCTCGACCTTCTCCTGCATCACCACGCAGTCGGCCCCGGGCGGGATCTCGCCGCCGGTGAAGATGCGCGCGCACTGGCCCCGCTCGAGCGGCGCGGCCGGCGCTCCGGCGGCGATGCGCTGACTCACCGGCAGCCAGCGGCCGGCGTCGGCGTGATGCAGGGCATAGCCGTCCATGGCGCTGTTGTCGAAGGGCGGCACGTCGAGTCGCGCGGTAACCGCCTCGGCCAGCACGCGCCCCGCGGCATCGGTGACCACCAGGCGCTCGCCCTCGACCGGCGTCACGTCGGCCAGCAGCGCCTCCAGCGCCGCCTCGACGGGCTTGAGCTCAGCCATGCTGGCCTCGCTCGGGGATGACCAGATTGGCCGGACCTTGTAGAGAGCTGCAGGGTTTGTGCCGCTGGCGTGTGATTTTATCCATGCTGGCCTCGCTCAGGGATGACCAGATTGGCGAAATTGCACGGCTTGTGCCGACTGTCGAGCTGCTCGGCGAGGATGCCGTCCCAGCCGGTACGGCAGGCGCCGGTGGAGCCGGGCAGGCAGAACACCACGGTGGCGTTGGCCAGGCCGCCGAGGCAGCGGCTCTGCACCGTGGAGCTACCGATCTCTTGCCAGGACAGCTGGCGGAACAGCTCGCCGAAGCCCTCGATACGCTTGTCGAGCAACACCGAGACCGCTTCCGGGGTGGAGTCGCGGCCGGTGAAGCCGGTACCGCCGGTGGTCAGTACCACCTGCACCTCGGGGTCGGCGATCCAGTCCGCCACCACGGCGCGGATGCGATAGACGTCGTCGGGCACGATGCGCTTGTCGGCCAGCCGGTGGCCGGCGGCGCTGAGCCGCTCGACCAGCGCCTGACCGCTGCGATCGGTGTCCTCGGTGCGGGTATCGGAGACCGTCAGCACCGCCACCGACAGCGGAATCATCGCCTCGTTCGTGGCGTCGCTCATGACCGGGCATCCTGCTTGGCCGCGTTCTTCGCTTCCTGGCGCGCCTCGAAGGCGTCCAGCTGTTCCGGCGTGGCCTTGGCCTGGTAGAGGTTCTTCCACTCGCTGTAGGGCATGCCGTAGACGTATTCGCGGGCGGCTTCGTAGTCGAGGGTCTCGCCGCGTTCCTCGGCGGCGGCTACCAGCCACTTGGAGAGGCAGTTGCGGCAGAAGTCGGCGAGGATCATCAGCTCGATGTTCTGCACTTCCTTGTGCGCGTCCAGGTGGCTCAGCAGACGGCGAAAGGCGGCGGCTTCGAGCTCGGTGCGGGTGCTGTCATCCAGGTGTTGCATGAGGCTGGCTCCACTGTCGTTCTGGACCATGTGCTCTGGCCCATGGGGTAGACGTTCAGCTTATCAAAACTCGTTCGCGCTGGGGCGCGTCAACCTGCGGCGCAGGACAAGCACGCCGCGACGGCGGGTCGGCGCGGCGAGACGGGGCTTGGGAGAGGCGAAAGGCGGGCTACTGGTGTTCGCGGGGCGTGCACACGGAGAGCACGGTGGCGTCTTCCTCGCTCACCGAGACCAGGGCGTGGCCCATGTCGCTGTCGAAGTAGATGCTGTCGCCCTTGACCAGGTGCAGGGGCTCGTAGAACTCGGAGTAGAGCTGGATCTCGCCCTCGAGCACCATCAGGAACTCCTCGCCGTCGTGGCGCACCCACTGGCAGAACTCGTCGAAGCTGCGCGCCCGCACGATGGTCTTGAACGGGATCATGCGCTTCTGGGCCATCTCGCAGCTCAGCAGCTCGTGCTCGTAGGTAGGCGTCGGGTGCTGCTGGCCGTCGCCGCGGCGGGTCAGGTCGCGGCGGCCCATGGTGCGGGCCTGGGGGCGCGGCTGGGACAGCAGTTGCGGCAGGTCGATGTCCAGGCCGCTGATCAGCTTCTGCACGGCGGTGAAGGTCGGGGAGATCTGGTCGTTCTCGATCTTGGACAAGGTGGAGCGGGCCAGGCCGGTACGCTCGCTGACGTCACCGAGGGTCCACTGGTTGGCCAGGCGGATCTCCTTGAGGCGCTCGCCGAGCCGCAGTGGCTCGACGAAGGCCTTGCGCCCGGAGGCGATGCGCAGGGCGGCATCCTGATCGTTGGTGGCGGGCATGCGGATTCACTATCGGAAACGAGGTTTCCTCCAGACTACCATATCGCCGATCGCCTGCGGACTCCGGTGCGACCCCGCAGTGATGGGAGGCGACATGCCAGCGCCATGACCTCGTCGCGACGCGTCGCGTTTCCGACGTTCCGGAAACGCGGAGGGGCGGATCGCGGGGTCAGTCCAGCGGCAGCCCCATCAGCGCCTTGAGGTGCGCCTCGACGCCGCGGCCCAGGGCGGCGAGATCGTAGCCGCCTTCGAGCACCGAGACCAGGCGGCGCTCGGCGTGCCGCTCGGCGATGTCCATGGCCTGACGGGTGATCCAGTAGTAGTCCTCGTCGTCCAGGCAGAATTCGGCCAGCGGATCGTCGCGGTGGCCGTCGAAGCCGGCCGAGATCAGCACGATTTCCGGGGCGAAGTCGTCGAGGGCGGGCAGCCAGTCCCGTTCGATGGCGCGGCGGAAGGCCGCGCCGTCGGTGCCGGCCGGCAGCGGAGTGTTGACGACGTTGACGGCGTCCGTCTCGAGGTGGCGCCAGGGGTAGAAGGGCGACTGGAAGCTGGTGCAGATCAGCACCCCGGGATCGTCGCGAAAGATGTCGATGGTGCCGTTGCACTGGTGGACGTCGAAGTCGAGGATCGCCACCCGCGTCGCCCCGTGTCTGGCCCGGGCATGGGCGGCGCCGACCGCCACGTTGTTGAAGAAGCAGAAGCCCATCGCCTGGTCGCGCTCGGCGTGATGGCCCGGGGGACGCACCGCGCAGAAGACGTTATCGGCCTGATGGCGATAGACCCGGTCGACGCCGCGCACCACGGCGCCGGCGGCATGACGCGCGGCCAGCAGGCTGTGCGGGTTCATCAGGGTGTCGTCCTCGAGCAGGATCAGGCCGTGCTCGGGCACGCAGGCCTCGAGGCTCTTCAGATGGCTTCTCGGATGCACCCGGGTGATCTGCTTGTCGGTGGCGGCGGGCGCGTCGCCCTGCATGGCCTGCTGCAGCAGGCCGGCGCGCATCAGGCGCGCGTGAATGGCGTCCAGCCGCTTGGGGCTCTCGGGATGTTCGGGCCCCATGTGGTGCCGATGGCACTCGGGGTGGGTCAGGTAGGCCGTGATCATGCAGGGGCTCCAGGCGCGTCAGCCATACCCTAAGCGTGACGGGGCCTTGCGTGACAGTGTCCATAAGTCGTACACAGGAGGCTGAGCCGATTTCCCACGGAGCCCCGGATGAGCACACGCTTCCTGCACCACTTCTTCTCGCCGCGCAGCATCGCCGTGGTCGGGGCCTCGGAAAAGCCGCACTCCATGGGCGGCATCGTGATTCGCAACCTGCTCGAGGGGCGCTTTTCGGGCCCGCTGTGGGCGATCAACCCCAAGGCCTACGACAGCGTGCACGGGGTGAGCTGTGTGTCTCGCGTGACCGATCTGACGGCGGTGCCGGATCTGGCCGTGGTCTGCACGCCCATCGACCGGGTGCCGACGGTGATCGACGAGCTCGGCCGCTTCGGCGTGCGGGCCGCCCTGGTGCTGCCCGGCGGGGCGAACCTGGACGAGGCGCGCGACGGCGAAGGCTCGATCCGCGGCCGCATGCTGACCGCGGCGAGGGCGTCCGGCATCCGGGTGCTGGGGCCGGGCTGCATGGGACTGATCGTGCCCGGGCGTCGGCTCAACGCCTCCTACGCCAGCCAGCCGGTGAAGAAGGGGCGCGTCGCCTACCTGGGGCAGTCGGGCATGCTCGGCAATGCCATGATCGACTGGGCCGCCGGGCGGGGTATCGGCTTCTCCCATCTGCTGACCGTGGGCGACAGCGTCGACGTGTTGCTGCCGGACATGATCGACTACCTCAACCAGTTCGCCCCGACCCAGGCGCTGCTGCTGCATCTGGAACGCATCCACGATGCCCAGCATTTCATGACCGCGGTGCGCGAGGCCTCGCGTCACCGGCTGGTGCTGGCGATCAAGAGCGGGCGCACCGCGGCGTCGGACATCGGCAACCTGCCGCCCACCCCGGGCATCGCCAACCGCGACCAGGTCTTCGACGCGGCCTTCGCCCGGGCCGGGGTGGTGCGGGTCGACGACTCCGACGAGCTGTTCGACGCTCTGGAGACGCTGTCGCGCATGCGCCCGCTCAAGCGCGACCGGCTGGCGGTGGTGTCCAATGGCCTGGGGCCGGCGATGCTGGCCATCGACAAGCTGGTCAGCGCCGGTGGGCGCCTGGCGACGTTCGGCGATGCGACCCGCGAGGCGCTGTGTCGCGACGACATGGACATCAGCAAGCCGGGCGAGAATCCGGTGGACATCGGCGGCAACGCCACGCCGGAGCGCTTTGTCGAGACCGTGGCGCTGGTGGCGGCCGACCCCGGCGTCGACGCCGTGCTGGTGGTGCATGCGCCGACCCGCATGGCGCCGTCGCTCGACACCGCCGAGGCGCTGATCGCCGCCCGCCAGCGGTTCCGGCGCAACCTGCTGACCAGCTGGATGGGCCTCGGTGAGGCGCTATCCGCGCGACAGGCCTGTCACGAGGCCGGCATTCCGACCTATCAATCGCCGGAGAAGGCGGTCAAGGCCTTCATGCACATGGTCAACTATCAGCGGGTGCAGAAGCTGCTGCAGGAAACCCCGCCGAGCCTGCCGTTCGCCACCACCCGCGAGAGTCGGGCAGCGAGCCGGGCCTTGATCGAGCGCGTCAGGGACGAGGGCCGCGAGTGCCTGACCCACTCGGAGGCATCGCGTGTGCTTGCGGCTTACGGCATTCCCGTGGCCGAGAGCCGCTATGCGAACACGCCCCAGCAGGCCGCCCAGGCGGCGCGAACGCTCGCGGGGCCGCTGGCGCTGAAGGTGGTCCACGATGGCAACTGCCGGCCGTTCCGCTATCGCCAGCATCCCCACAAGCTGTCCGCCGGCCTGCTGCAGGACCTGGATGGCCCGGAGCGGGTCGCCGAGGGCGTGGCCCGGCTGGGCGACAAGGTGGCCGAGAAGTTTCCCGCCTTCACGGTGCGCGAGTACTGCCTGCAGCCCATGCAGCGCGGCAAGCACTCGATGCAGCTGTGTGCCGGCATCACCCGCGACCCGGTGTTCGGCCCGCTGATCGTGTTCGGCATCGGCGGCTACAAGGTGAATATCCTCGCCGACCGACAGGTGGCGCTGCCGCCGCTGAACATGAGCCTGGCCGCCGACCTGGTGGGGCGTACCCATGCCGCGCGACTGATTCGCGAGCACTCCAGCGACCCCGAGCGCGATCTGACCCGGATCGGCGAGCTGCTGGTGACGCTGTCGCAGATGGCCAGCGACCTCACCGAGCTGCGCGGGCTGGAACTCAATCCGCTGGTGCTCAATCGCGAGGGCATGCTGGCGGTCGACTTCGCCATGGACCTGGGGTCGCCGGCACGCTTCGCGATCATGCCCTATCCGGAAGAGCTGCGCGAATGGGTGACCCTGAACAACGGCTGGGAGGTCGAGGTGCGGCCGATCCGCGCCGAGGACGCACCGCTGATCACCGGCTTTCACCAGCGGCTCTCCGAGGAGAGCATTCGCTTTCGCTACTTCCATCACAAGGCCGACCTCACCCAGCGCGATCTCTCGCTGCTCTCGCACATCAACTACGACCGCCAGATGGCCTTCATCGCCGAGCACCCGCTGCCCGAGGGTGGCAAGGAGATGCTCGGCGTGGTGCGGGTGTGGAACGATGCCGACAACATCCGCACCGAGTTCTCGATCATCGTGCGCGACGACCTCCAGGGGCTGGGGATCGGCAGCCTGCTGATGGACAAGATGATCCGCTACAGCAAGCGGCTGGGGACGCTGGAGATGATCGGCAAGATCATGGTCGACAACCGGCCGATGCGTGCGCTGATGCAGCAGCTGGGCTTCCGGCTCAGCTACAACATGGAAGAAGAGGTGATGGACGCCGTGCTCAGGCTCAACGAGCCCGAGAGCGACTGGCAGCGGCTGCGTCTGGAGAGCCCGGTGGAAGGTTGAAGGCAAATGCCGAGGTGACCAATGACCCGACCCCGCACGCTGGCGGGGTCGGACAGGTCTATCGGCATGCCAGTCGGCGCGATCAGGGGGCCAGGCGGAAGCTCTGCCAGTGGTCGTCGCGGCGCTCGAAGCGGATGCGGTCGTGCAGGCGGCTGGGCTGGCCTTGCCAGAACTCGATCATGTCCGGCACCAGGCGGTAGCCACCCCAGTGAACGGGGCGCGGAATGTCCTGGCCCTCGTAGGCCTGCTCGAACCGGCTCTCGCGCTCCTCGAGCCACTGACGACCGGGAATCACCACGCTCTGGGTGGCCACCCAGGCGCCCAGCTGGCTGGCACGGGGGCGGCGGGCGAAATAGGCGTCGGACTCTTCCTCGCTGACCTGTTCGACGGCGCCCTCCACGCGGATCTGGCGCGCCAGCGACGGCCACCAGAAGACCAGCGCGGCCTGGGGCACGTTGGCCAGCTCGCTGCCCTTGTGGCTGTGGTAGTTGCTGAAGAAGGTCAGTCCTCGTTCCTCGGCGCCCTTGAGCAGCACCACCCGAGCGTGGGGCAGGCCCTGGCTGTCCACGGTGGCCAGGGTCATGGCGTTGGCGTCCTCACCCTCGGCGTCCAGCGCCAGGGCCAGCCACTCGTCGAACAGCGGCATGGGTTGCTCGGGCAGCTGGGCCTCGTCCAGGCGGCCGCCCTCGTAGTCGCGCCGGATATCGGCGATATCACGTGTCATGGTGTTCTCCTCGAATGTGCCCTCATGGTCGCCGCTCGTCGGCGCGAGCTCAACCTCGACAGGACCATCATACGCGATGCCGATGGCATTCCATTGCGCTGGATCAGCGGTCTCGCGGGATAGCGTGCGGCGTGGGGCTCGTCACTGACCGGCCTTGATCTGGCGGCTGCGAAAGCGGGCGTAGCCCATGCACCCGGTAAACAGCGCCAGCGAAACCAGCGCCTCGATTCCGCCGCGCAGCCATTCGCCGGGCAGCGAGGCGACCATCACCCCCTGGGCGAAGAACAGCAGGCTGACGAAGGCCAGCCAGGCGTGGCCACGGGCTCGCTTTGCGAGGATCGACGGCAGGAACAGCACCAGTGGCAGCACGAAGGCCACCATGGGACCGACGGAGCTGCCGTCGCTCTGGATCGCCATGCCGCGATACAACATCAGGGCCAGCAGCACCACGTAGCTGCCGATGACCAGGCGCCGTGACCGGGCGGTCAGGGCATCGAGCCCGTGGCGGGCTTCCAGGTCTTCCAGCCAGCGCCTCATGAATGATCTCCTGCGCCGTCGAGCGCCAGGGCCAGCCGGGCCAGGCGCCTGCCCTGGGCGTAGGCCAACTGGCGCTCGGTCTCGTCGAGCGGACGGTCGCTGCGCTTGCCGGCCAGATGGCTGGCGCCGTAGGGCGTGCCGCCGCTGTGGGTCTCGGTCAGCTCGGTCTCGCTGTAGGGGAGGCCGGCGTAGACCATGCCGTGGTGCAGCAGCGGCAGCAGCATCGAGATCAGGGTGGTCTCCTGGCCGCCGTGCAGGCTCGAGGTGGAGGTGAAGGCGGTGGCCGGCTTGTCCACCAGGGTGCCGCCCAGCCACAGCTCGCTGGTGGTGTCGACGAAGTGCTTAAGCGGCGCAGCCATGTTGCCGAAGCGGGTGGGGCTGCCCAGCGCCAGGCCGGCACAGTGGCGCAGGTCGTCGAGCTCGGCGTAGATCGCGCCCTCGGCGGGAATCTCGGGGTCGACCGCCTCGCAGGTCGGCGACACCGGAGGCACGGTGCGCAGCCGCGCCTCGATGCCGCGGCAGGATTCGACGCCCGCGGCGAGGCGTTCGGCCATGGCGCGGGTGGCGCCGGAACGGGAATAGTAGAGGATCAGCACATAGGGCAAGGAGGACATGGAACTTCCTGATTCCGAAGAGGAGAGAGCGTCAGTCGAGCAGGGCGAGGATGTCTTCCGGCGGGCGGCCGATGATCGCCCGGCTGCCATCGTCGGCGATGGGGCGCTGCAGGATCTTCGGATGGGCGACGATGGCGTCGATCACCTGCTCCGGGTCGTCGCGGTCGGCGCCAAGGGCCTTCCATTCGGCCTCGCTGGTGCGTACGAGATCCCGCGGCTCGGTGCTCAGGCGCGCCATCAGGGCACGCAGTTCGGCGCCGTCGAGCGGCTCATGCAGGTAGCGGCGTACCTGAACATCGACGCCGCGCTCCTCCAGCAGTGCCAGGGCCTGGCGCGACTTCGAGCAGCGCGGGTTGTGCAGCAGGGTGATCATGGCGAGGGTCCTTGATGTCGTCCGAAAAAATCGTGTCGCGGGTCACAAACGCGGCTCATTGTAGGCCGCGGCCGAATGCGGTCACAACTGCCGCCCCGTCAGTCGCCCTTGGGGCGGCGATGGCGAGGCAGGGTGCGCTCGATGCCGCCCAACACCACCATGATGACCAGCGCCATGAAGGTAACCATGGCGGCCAGCGGGAAGTTGTGGACGCCGGCCGCGATGCCGATGGCCCCGGCCAGCCAGATGGATGCGCCGGTGGTGATGCCGTGGACGCTGGTGCCGCTGCGGATGATGCTGCCGGCGCCCAGGAAGCCGATGCCGCCGATCACGCCCTCAACGATGCGGGTCGGGTCGACGCGGGCGGAGGGGTCGCCCTCGGCGGTGGCGTAGAGGATCTCGAGGCCGACGATCAGGAAGGCTGCGGCGCCCAGCGCCACCAGCATGTGCGAGCGCAGTCCGGCGGGCTTGCCGCGCAACTCGCGCTCGAGCCCCAGGACCAGGGCCAGGCCGGCAGCCACGCCCAGGCGAGCGAACATGTCGAGCAGGGTGATCTCGGTGTCCATGGCGGCGTCCTCGGTCGCGGGTGTTTCCCCCTCGATAGTGCCTGCGATCGGGTGCAAGGGAAAACCAGAGAAATTTATACCGTTATCTTAGATGCTCAAAAAGCATCTGGGTCAGATATCAATCTTCGTCATCCAGGCGACGATAGACCCAGGCCGAGCGGCCGTCGGCGAGTTCGACGCGATCGCGGCGGTAGCGAATGCCGAGATGCTCGTAGCGGTCGAGGCGAGCGAGTTCCTCGGCGCTGACGGTCAGCCGCAGCCCTTTCACCGCGCAGCCGCTGCAGGGCGCCAGATCGAGCCCGGTCCGGCGGTAGCCATCGAGCGTCGCCGGTTCGGGATCGCCCGTGCGGCCATAGGCCACCCAGCGGATCGGCGCATGGGTCAGGGTCCCGTAGACGAACAGCGCATGCGAGCCCTCAGCGATGGGCGCCAGATGCGCGGGGCGCTCGTAGGTCCAGGGGCTGAGCATCGTCAGCCACAGCCAGGCGGCGACCGCCAGCGGGGTGGCCAGCAGCGGCAGGCCGATCAGCAGGCGCGGGGAGGGCATGGAAAGGGCTCCGGGAGAATGAAACGGGCCCATGCTGCCATAGCCGCTCCCGACGCAACAGCGCGGCCGCGCGTCGAGCCTCAGGCCAGGAAGTCCGCCAGTCTCGATGCCTGCCGGAGGACGCCCTCGAGGATGGGATCGCCGGTCGCCGCCGGAAAATCGGCGGGCAGGTCGGCCGCGAGATTGCCGACGATCCGCTCGGCGGAGCCGGCGATCTCTTCCATCAGTGCGGTGACGCGCTCGGGTGAATAGTCGACCTGCTCGGCGGTGGCGAGGAAATGACGGGGCGCCATCCTCGCCCAGCGGTAGTGGCGATTCTTGCCCTTCAGGGCCATGGCCATCTTGGCGCGCTCGGCGGCCATGCTGCCCTGGCGCATGAGCGGGTAGGCCGAGATGACGTCATACATCGGCGTCATGCGATAGGCGCTTCCCGGCTCGAGGAACAGGCTGAAGTTCTTGGCATGCCCGTCGATGGCGGCCAGCAGCCAGAACAGGATCTGGGCCTTGAAGAAGCGCCCCCTGTCCTCGCCGGCCTGCTGCGAGCCCCGCAGCAGTCGCATGGCCTGGGTGATACCCGGGCCGCCGTCGCTTTCGTACTTGAGCGCCGGCGCAATGCCCAGCGCCTGGCAGAAGTCTTCCTGAGGCAGGCGCATGAGCCAGGAGCCGTCCCGCGACCAGCGCCGGTCGAAGCGCTCGACCACCAGCACTTCCTGGTCGCCGAAGCGGGCCAGCTCGGTCTGCGCCACCGGCAAGCCGAAGGCCTCCAGCAGGTGCAGGCACAGCCATTCGTTGGCGTTGCTCTGGCGCAGGTCGATGTTGCTGTGTTCGAGAAAGCCGATCGGCAGCTTGAAGATATGGCTGGTGGGCGTGCTGCCGGTGGGACGCTGCCAGCGGCCCTGGTGCCAGAGCAGCGCCGTCTTTTCCTGGGCACCGGCCAGCGAGATGCGGAAATCCTGCCCCTCGGCCATGCCCAGCGGAGCCTCCTGGTAGCCGACCAGCAGCGACTCGATGGCGCGATCGTCGAGCGGCTCGGCGGTGACGGTATGCACATCGCCGCTCGGGACATCTTCGGGGGACAGCTGGATGGCGCCGACGCAGTCGCGGCCGATGCTCGCCAGCAGATCGAACGGATGGCGCGTCGGCACCCGGAAGCGGGCCTGCATGCGGGCGCGGATCGCCTCCGAATCGGGCAGCAGGTTGTCGAAGAAGTTGTAGACCACTTCGCCGCGATACGCCGCCGTCGCGAGGGGCAGCGACAGCGAGACGGCCCGGGCGCCGGGGCGTTCGGCCCATTCACGGCGGTACTGGAAGGCCATGGCGCCGGAGCGTGCCAGGCTCAGGGTGCCGATCTCGATGCCGTTCATCGCGACGGTGAGATTTGCCATGGCCTACCACTCCTGGTCCCAGCCCGCCTCGGGGCCTGTGGTGTCGTCGGTACGGTCGCGCTCGGTGACGTGAAGCTCCAGCTCGAGGGCCGACAGCAGCTTGAACAGCGTCTCGAGGCGGCTGCGCTCCGGGTGGTGCTCGAAGCCGGAGACGGTCGCCTGCTTGATGCCGATCTGCTCGGCGGTGGCCTGCTGCGTCAGCTGGCGACGCTTGCGTGCGTTCTTCAGCGAGTGCGCGAGCATCTCGGGTGAGGTGATCTTCATGATATCCCCTATAGAGGATAAAAATGTGTTTATCCGCTATAGAGGATATTAGCACAATATCCTCTATAGCGGATATTGTGGCGTCATCTCGACATGCGGTGGCACTGAGCCATTTGCTAGGATGAGCGTTCTACTCAAGCTGGCCAGGAGGTGTGCCATGACGGACCTTCACGACGATGCCGATTTCCAGGCCCTGATGGGCGACGTGACCCCCCTGTCGCGCGGCCAGGGCCGAGCGCATACCGGCCAGACCCGCCGCGGTCCCACCGAGGCGCAGATCGCCAAGCGCGAGAGCGCGGCCGGCGGTGAGGCGGATCGCGATATCCTCTCCGACGACTTCGTCGACCTGGTGCCGCCCTTCGATCCGCTGGACTTTCGCCGCGACGGCATCCAGCGCGGGGTGGCGGAGCGCCTGCGCCAGGGCGGCTACCCGATGCAGGCCAGCCTGCACCTGCTGCGCCGTCCGGTGGAGGAGGCCCGACGGGCGCTGCCGGCCTTCCTGCGCGAGGCCGTCGAGCACGACCTGCGCTCGGTGATGATCGTCCACGGTCGCGGCCGCGAGATCGACAGCCCCGCCAACGTGCTGCGCTCCTATCTGGCCAAGTGGCTGCCGGCCTTCGACGAGGTCCAGGCCTTCGCCTCGGCGACACAGGCCGACGGCGGCCTGGGCGCCACCTGGGTGATGCTGCGCAAGAGCGAGCGGGCGAGGGCGGCCAATCGGGAGCGCCAGCAGAAGCGCCGGGGTTGATGCCGGAAGTGACGGCGTTCGGCTATACGGCGTTAAAAATCAGCTCGCAATGCTCATTTACACCCTCGTAAACTCCGCACGCTCGCTGATTTTTGCCTTGTCTCGCCTTCGCTCGTCGACTTCTCTGCCTCGCAGACTGCGCTCTCGATCTTGGTCGCCAGAAACGACGAAGCCGGCCCTTGGGCCGGCTTCGTGCGTTCTGGCGAGGCGATCCGTCAGGCGACTTCGCCCTTGTGGGCCTCGCGCAGGCGACGGCGGAACAGCGGTTCCGGATCGTCGGTGCCGGGCTGGTAGCTGCGACTGAAGGTGCTCAGGGCGTTCAGGGCGTCCTCGACGACCTGGTCCTCGCGCAGCGAGAAGGCGTCGAAGCCACAGCGCGACATGTAGAACAGCTGGTCGATCAGCACGTCGCCGATGGCGCGGATCTGGCCTTTATAACCGTGCCGCTCGCGCAGCAGGCGAGCGATGCTGTAGCCGCGGCCGTCGGTGAACTTCGGGAAGTCGATGGCCACCAGCGGGGCGGCCTCGAGCTCACGCGCCAGCGCATCGGTCATCTCGGTGTCGCTGGCCAGCCAGGGGGCGACGTCGTCGCCCTTGTCGGAGGCCTGCCAGTCGGCCAGCGGCAGCAGCGCCGGCTGACCTTCCGGGCGCTGGGCGGCGTCCTCGCAGAGGACCCACTCGTCGGTCGCGACGCGCCGGTCGGCGATCAGGGTGCGGGAGGTCTGCTCAGGCATAGACGCGCTCCTTGAAGGGCTTGATGCCGATACGGCGATAGGTGTCGAGGAAGGTCTCGTCGGGCGTGCGCTCGCCGACGTAGACCTGCAGCAGCTTGTCGATCACGCTCGGCACGTCCTCGCGGTAGAAGGAGGGACCGAGGATCTTGCCCAGCGAGGACTCGTTGCCCTGGCTGCCGCCGAGCGAGACCTGATAGTACTCCTCGCCCTTCTTGTCGACGCCGAGGATGCCGATGTGGCCGACGTGGTGGTGACCGCAGGCGTTCATGCAGCCGGAGATGTTGAGCTCCAGCGGGCCCAGGTCGTAGAGGAAGTCGAGGTCCTCGAAGCGCTCCTGGATGGCATGGGCGACCGGGATCGACTTGGCGTTGGCCAGGCCGCAGTAGTCGCCGCCGGGGCAGCAGATAAGGTCGGCCAGGGTGCCCACGGTGGGGTTGGCCAGGCCGAGCTCGTCGAGGCGCTGCCAGAGTTCCTCGATGCGGTCGACGGCCACGTCGGTGAGCACCAGGTTCTGCTCGTGGGTCACGCGCAGCTCGCCGTAGCTGAACTCGTCGGCCAGGTCGGCGATGGCGGCCATCTGATCGGAGGTGACGTCACCCGGCGAGTGCTCGCGGCGCTTCAGCGACAGGGTCACGGCCTTGTAGCCCGGGACCTTGTGGTCGGTGACGTTGTTGGTCACGAAGCGGCCGAAGGCGCGGTTGTCGGCGCGCAGGGCCTCGTAGGCGGCGATCGCCTCGGCGTCGATCTCGCGACGCTCGGGGTCGACGAAATGTTCGGCCACGGACGCCACGGCCTCGTCGGTGAGGGTCTGGGGACCGTCCTTGAGGTGCGCCCACTCTTCCTCGACGCGGCGACGGAACTCGTCGACGCCCAGGGCCTTGACCAGGATCTTGATGCGCGCCTTGAACTTGTTGTCGCGGCGGCCGAACTGGTTGTAGACCCGCAGGATCGCCTCGAGGTAGGTCAGCAGGTGCTGCCAGGGCAGATCCTCGCAGACCGTGTTGCCGATCATCGGCGTACGGCCCAGGCCGCCACCGGCCAGCACCTTGACCCGCACCTCGCCGTCCTCGTTGCGCCAGAAGCGCAGGCCCACGTCATGGACCTGGATCGCCGCGCGATCCTCCTCGGCGCCGGTCACCGCGATCTTGAACTTGCGCGGCAGGTAGGCGAACTCGGGGTGGAAGGTCGACCACTGACGGATCAGCTCGCACCACGGGCGCGGATCGACGTCCTCGTCGGCGGCGATGCCGGAGAACTGGTCGGTGGAGGTGTTGCGGATATCATTGCCGCTGGTCTGGATGGCGTGCATTTCCACGCTGGCCAGGTCGGCGAGGATGTCCGGCACGTCCTCCATCTTGGGCCAGTTCAGCTGCAGGTTGGTGCGCGTGGTGAAGTGGCCGTAACCGCGGTCGTAGCGCGCGGCGATCTCGCCCAGCTTGCGCAGCTGGTAGGACGCCAGCATGCCGTAGGGGATGGCGATGCGCAGCATCGGCGCATAGCGCTGGATATAGAGACCGTTCTGCACGCGCAGCGGCAGGAATTCCTCGTCGCTGATCTTGCCCTCGAGGTAGCGACGCATCTGGTCGCGGAACTGGGCGACGCGTTCGTCGACCAGGGTCTGATCATGGGTGTCGTAGCGATACATTCAGCGCTTACCTGAAACGGGGAAGTGGCGAAGCTTGGCGACTACCTTAACGGGTCGCAATTATTCTATAAAAGAATAAATCTTCATAGTTTATATTCGAAACGGAATGAGCACAGAGCTCGTTCGTCGGCACTTTTGCCTCATACCGCAAGCCGCTGCCAGCCACGGCGCTGCCAGATCAGCATGAAACCGAGGGAATTGAGGCAGCGATAGCCGAGCTGCACCCACCAGATGCCGAGCAGCCCGGCCTCCTGATGCACGCCGACCCACCAGGCCAGCGGCAGCAATATCAGCCATTGTAGCGTCAGGGTGAGGGTCATCACCGTGCGCTGGGCGCCGGCGCCGAGCAGCGCCTGGGCGAACACCAGGGCCGCGGCGTCGAGCACGATCATGGCCGCCGTGAGCTGCAGCGGCAAGCGGCCCAGCGCGATCAGCGCTTCGTCGTGCAGGAACAGCCCCAGCACGACGTCGGGCAACGCCACCATCGGCAGGGCGATCAGCGCCAGGCAGGGAAAGGCCAGGCGCACCACGTCCCAGCCCCAGCGGTGGGCGTCGCGATGGTCATGACGCCCCAGCGACTCGCCGACCAGGCTCATCGCCGCCATGCCCAGCCCCACGCCGGGCAGGATCAGCAGCAGCGACAGGTTCACCAGCACGTGACCGACCGCCACGCTGGCGGTGTCGATCCGGCCCAGGATCCAGAACAGCACCGCGTAGCCGGCGGCGAACCAGATCTGCTGGAAGGAGTGCGGCACGGTCAGGCGCAGGGTGGTGGCGAAGGTGGCGGCGTCGGGGCGGATCGTCAGGAAGCCGCTGCGCCGGGCATGGCGCAGGCTGTGCCACGCCCACATGCCGAGCCCGGCGAACAGCGACAGGGTGGTGCCGGCGCCGGCGCCGGCGCTTCCCATGGCGGGAAGCCCGGCCAGGCCGAAGATCAGCCCCACGCTCGCCACCACGTTGATCAGGTGCATGGCCAGGATGATGCGCAGGTAGAGGCCGGTCTGCTGGATGCCGTTCCAGTAGCCGCGGAAGCAGAAGATCATCGCCACCGGCGCCAGCGACACGACGCGCCACTGGAAGTAGCTCGTGGCCTCGGCATTCACCGCTGGGTCCTGGTTGATCAGCGCCAGCAGGGCGGGCGCCTGCCACAGGCACAGCAGGGTCATCGGGCCGGCCACGGCCAGGGCGATCACGAGGCCGGCATTGAGCGAGACGGCGCAGCGACGCCAGTCCTGCTCGCCGTGGCGACGCGCCGCCTGGGCCTGAACCGCCGACGACAGTCCGAAGACCACCGCGGTGATCAGGAACATCGCGTAGCCGCCGATGCCCACCGCGGCCAGCGGCACCTCGCCGAGCGAGCCCACCAGGGCGGCGTCGACGAGGTTGAGCAGGCTCTGGGTGAGCATGCCGCCGATGATCGGCAGGGCAAGACGCAGGATGGTCTGGCGTCGGGAGGTCTCAGGCAGCATTCGGACTTCCAGCAATGACGACACCGGGCCCGACGTGCGAGCCCGGGGCGAGCGAGACGACCATCAGCTCGGGTCGTAGGAGAGCACCGGCGACAGCCAGCGCTCCATCTCGGCCAGCGTCATGCCCTTGCGTTCGGCCAGCGCCTCGACCTGATCGTGGGTGATCTTGCCGGTGGAGAAATACTTCGACTGCGGATGCGAGAAGTACCAGCCGGAGACCGCGGCGGCGGGCCACATGGCGAAGCTGTCGGTGAGCTCGAGGCCGGCGTTGGCCTCGGCCTGGAGCAGCCGGAACAGGGTGGCCTTCTCGGTGTGGTCGGGGCAGGCCGGGTAGCCCGGCGCCGGGCGGATGCCCTGGTACTTCTCGGCGATCAGCGCCTCGTTGTCGAGGGTCTCGTCGGCGGCGTAGCCCCAGAACTCCTTGCGCACCCGCTCGTGCATGCGCTCGGCGAAGGCCTCGGCGAGGCGGTCGGCCAGCGCCTGGACCATGATGGCGTTGTAGTCGTCGCCCGCGGCCTTGTAGCGATTGGCGAGCTCCTCGACGCCGTGGCCGGTGGTGACGGCGAAGCCGCCGATCCAGTCCGGCTTGCCGGAATCCTTGGGCGCGATGAAGTCGGCCAGGCTGTAGCAGACGCCCTCGCGGTTCTTGGTGGTCTGCTGGCGGATGTGGTGCAGCCGCTCGATGACCTCGCGGCGAGACTCGTCGGCGTAGACCTCGATGACGTCGTCATCGACGACGTTGGCCGGCCACTGGCCGATCACGCCGCGGGCCTGGACCAGCCCCTCGTCGATCAGCTTTCGTAGCATCGCCTGGGCGTCGGCGAACAGGCTGCGCGCCGCCTCGCCGACCACCTCGTCGTCGAGGATCTTCGGGTACTTGCCGGCCAGCTCCCAGCTCATGAAGAACGGCGTCCAGTCGATGCGCTCGACCAGCTCGTTGAGGTCGTAGTCCTCGAACACCTTGAGGCCGGTGAAGCCCGGCGCCGGCGGCGTGTAGCCGTCCCAGTCGAGGACCGGCTTGCGGGCGCGGGCCTCGGCGTAGGACAGATCCGCCGCCTTGGGCCGACGCTTGGCGTTGCGCTCGCGCACGACCTCGTACTCGGCGCGGATCTCGGCCACGTACTCGGGCTTGAGCGCCGGCGACAGCAGCTTGCCGGCCACGCCCACGGCTCGTGAGGCGTCGGTGACGTAGATCACCGGATGCTCGTAGCCCGGCTCGATCTTGACCGCGGTGTGGGCCTTGGAGGTGGTGGCGCCGCCGATCAGCAGCGGGAGCTCGAAGCCCTGACGCTGCATCTCCTTGGCGACGTGGACCATCTCGTCCAGCGACGGGGTGATCAGCCCGGAGAGGCCGATGATGTCGGCGTTCTCTTCCCTGGCCGTCTGCAGGATCTTCTCCGCCGGCACCATCACGCCGAGGTCGATGACCTCGTAGTTGTTGCACTGCAGGACCACGCCGACGATGTTCTTGCCGATGTCGTGGACGTCGCCCTTGACCGTGGCCATGACGATCTTGCCCTTGGCCTGGGTGTCGGCGCTCTTCTCGGCCTCGATGTAGGGAATCAGGTAGGCCACCGCCTGCTTCATGACGCGGGCCGACTTGACCACCTGGGGCAGGAACATCTTGCCGGCGCCGAACAGGTCGCCGACCACGTTCATGCCGTCCATCAGCGGCCCCTCGATCACCTCGATCGGACGAGCGGCCCGCTGGCGGGCGAGTTCGGTGTCTTCCTCGATGTAGGCGGTGATGCCCTTGACCAGCGCATGTTCGATGCGCTTCTCGACCTCCCAGCTGCGCCACTCGAGGTCTTCCTTCTTGGCGCCGCCGGAGCCGTCGCCCTTGTACTCGTCGGCTATCTCCAGCAGCCGCTCGGTGCTGTCGCTGCGGCGATTGAGCACCACGTCCTCGACCGCTTCGCGCAACGCCTCGGGGAGGTCGTCGTAGACCGCCAGCTGGCCGGCGTTGACGATGCCCATGGTCAGCCCGGCGCGGATGGCGTGGTAGAGGAACACCGAGTGGATCGCCTCGCGCACCGGGTTGTTGCCGCGGAACGAGAACGACACGTTCGACACCCCGCCGGAGACCATGGCGTGGGGCAGGTGCTCGCGGATCCAGCGGGTGGCCTCGATGAAGTCGACGGCGTAGTTGTCGTGCTCCTCGATGCCGGTGGCGATGGCGAAGATGTTGGGGTCGAAGATGATGTCTTCGGCGGGGAAACCGATCTCGTCGACCAGCAGGCGATAGGCGCGCTGGCAGATCTCGGTCTTGCGCGCGAAGGTGTCGGCCTGGCCCTGCTCGTCGAAGGCCATCACCACCACGGCGGCGCCGTAGCGCATGCACTTGGTGGCCTGCTCGCGAAAGGCGTCCTCGCCTTCCTTCATCGAGATCGAGTTGACCACCGCCTTGCCCTGGATGCACTTGAGGCCGGCCTCGACGATCTCCCATTTGGAGGAGTCGACCATGATCGGCACCCGAGCGATGTCAGGCTCGCCGGCGATCAGGTTGAGGAAGCGCACCATGGCCTCCTCGGACTCCAGCATGCCCTCGTCCATGTTGACGTCGATGACCTGGGCGCCGTTCTCGACCTGCTCCAGGGCCACCTCCAGGGCGGTGGTGTAGTCCTCTTCCTTGATCAGGCGCTTGAAGCGCGCCGAGCCGGTGACGTTGGTGCGCTCGCCGACGTTCACGAACAGCGAGTCGTGGGCGATGTTGAACGGCTCGAGGCCGGACAGCCGGCAGGCCAGCGCCCGCTCGGGCACCTCGCGGGGCGCGGTGCCCTCGATCGCTCGGTGAATGGCGGCGATGTGCTCGGGGGTGGAGCCGCAGCAGCCGCCGATGATGTTGACCAGGCCGCTCTCGGCGAAGTCGGCGACGATGGCCGCCATCTCCTCCGGCGTCTGGTCGTACTCGCCGAACTCGTTGGGCAGGCCGGCGTTGGGGTGCGCCGAGACGAAGGTGTCGGCCTTGTCGGAGAGCTCCTGGAGGTAGGGGCGCAGCTCTTCGGCGCCCAGCGCGCAGTTCAGGCCGACGGAGATCGGCTTGGCGTGGCGCACCGAGTTCCAGAACGCCTCGGTGGTCTGGCCGGACAGGGTGCGGCCGGAGGCGTCGGTGATGGTGCCCGAGATCATCACCGGCAGGCGCTCGCCGCGATCCTCGAACAGCTCCTCCAGGGCGTAGATGGCGGCCTTGGCGTTCAGGGTGTCGAAGATGGTCTCGATCAGGATCAGGTCGCTGCCGCCCTCGATCAGCGCCTCGGCGGCCTCGCGGTAGTTGTCGCGCAGCTCGTCGAAGGTGACGTTGCGCTTGGCTGGGTCGTTGACATCCGGCGACAGCGAGGCGGTGCGCGAGGTGGGCCCCAGCACGCCGGCCACATAGCGCGGCACGCCGGTTTCCTCGGCGACGGCGTCGCACACCGCGCGGGCCAGCCGCGCCGACTCACGGTTGAGCTCGGCCACCAGCGTCTCCATGCCGTAGTCGGCCTGGGACAGGCGAGTGCTGTTGAAGGTATTGGTCTCGACGATGTCGGCGCCGGCTTCCAGGTAGTCGCGATGGATGCGCGTCACCAGGTCGGGGCAGGTCAGCGCCAGCAGGTCGTTGTTGCCCTTGAGATCGGTGGGCCAGTCGGCGAAACGCTCCCCACGGAACTCTTCCTCCGACAGTGCGGCATTCTGCAGCATGGTGCCCATGCCGCCGTCGAGCATCAGGATACGGCGGCGAAGGCTGTCGGAAAGCGAAGCGGTGAGGGGAGTCGGAACGGCGGCCATGGGTCGAGTCAATCTCCAGCGATAAGGGCATCGGGGCGCGACAACGGCGCGATATTATGTCGTATGGCGTCCGTCGCGAGGCCGGACAAACGCCGCATCTTAGCAAAAGCCGCCGCGCCGCGGCAGGGGCGCGACGCGAGCGTCTTTCATGACGTGCGTGACCGGCGTTCATGCAGCCGGTCAGGATAAAACCCAGTGCGGCAGTCGGGATTGTCAGGGTGGGGGTGGTCGCTTACCATAGGGCCAGACCCTCATCCCGGACTGACCGTGCCGGGCTCGACCAGCGAGAGAGCAATGAGCGAGAGCATACAGATCACCGACAGCGCCCAGGACTACCTTGCCGAGCTGCTGGCCAAGCAGAACGTCGAAGGGATCGCCGTGCGCATCTTCATCACCCAGCCGGGCACGCCCTACGCCGAGACCTGCCTGGCGTACTGCCGGCCCGGCGAAGAGGAGCCGAGCGACGAGCGCCTCGAGCTCGACAAGATCGCCGTCTATCTCGACAAGAACAGCCTTCCCTTCCTTGAGGAAGCGGTGGTCGACTTCAACGCCGATCGCATGGGCGGCCAGCTGACCATCAAGGCGCCCAACGCCAAGATGCCCAAGGTCAACGAGGACAGCCCGCTGGCGGATCGCGTCAACTACGTGCTCTACAGCGAGATCAACCCGGGCCTCGCGGCCCACGGCGGCGAGATCAAGCTGGTCGAGCTGACCGACGAACAGGTGGCCGTGCTGGCCTTCGGCGGCGGCTGCCAGGGCTGCGCCGCGGTCGACCTGACCCTCAAGGAAGGCGTCGAGAAGACCCTGCTCGAGCGCATCCCCGAGCTCGCCGGTATCCGTGACGTGACCGACCACACCGACACCACCAACGCCTACTATCAATAAGGGTGTCGGCGCCGACGACGCGCCGATCAAGCCTTGAGCTAGTTCTGGCTATCCTGTTTCTCGGGCCCCGCATCGTCGGGGCCCGAGGCGTTTTCGGCCGCGGCCTCGAGTCGGGCCTGGCTCTCCTGCATCTTCTCCAGCGATGACCACAGTCGCGCCTCGAGCTGCTGTTCCAGGGCCTCCACTCGGGCCTGACGGCTGGCCAGGGCCGCCTGGGCATCCTCCAGCCGGGCGCCGAGGCGGGTGCGTTCCTCGTCGAGGCCGGTCCGGGCGGTCTCGGCATCGCGCCGCGCCTGCTCCTCGGTGCGCCGCTTCTTCTCTTCTTCCTTCAGTGCCTCCTGCAGCGCCTGCTGCTCCGCCTTGGCGGCCTCGAGACGCTTTTCCAACCGCTCTTGCCGCGTGGCATGGGCCTTCTCGGCGGCCTGGCGCTCCTGGCGGGCCTCGTCGAGCAGCCCCATCAGTCTCGCTTCGGCGGCCTCGTGGCGCTGCTCCTCCTGGGTGAGTCGCGCCTGATGTGCGGTCTCGCTTTCTTCCTGCGCCTGGCGATGGGCCTGGGCCTGGCGTTCCAGCTCGCCCTGAAGCTCGTCCAGGCGTGCCTCCAGCCGGCCGCGGGCCTCGCGCTGACGCGTGGTCTCGGCCTGCTGGGTGTCGTGATCGGCCTGCAGTCGGCTGAGCTCGGCGGTCCGCTCGTTGAGGCGCTCCTCACTGCGGGTCAGGTGTGACGACAGAGCGCTCTCACGCTGCTCGGCGTCCTCGGCGCGACGCTCGGCGGCGGCCACGGCCTGCTGGGCCTCGGCGACTCTGTCGTCGGCCTCGCGGCGGTAGTGGGCCAGCGCCTCGTTGGCGGCCTCCTGGGCCTGCTGCCACAGCGACTCGGCGAGCTCCTGCAGCGGCGCCGGCATGCCGCGTGGCGGCGGCACGTCGCGGTTCTCCTCGCGGCGCTTGCGCCACTCGCGCAGGTGTTCGCTGATGGTGGTGAAGCTGCCGGTGCCGAGCGTCTCGCGGATCCGCTGCACGCTGGGCGCCTGTCCGGCGGCCATCAGCTCGTCGATCGCCCGTTGCACGTCTTCATAGCGTACGCCGCTGCGTGCCATGCCGTTCTCCTCGTTTCATGAGTCCGCCCGTCGGGGCTTTCAGATCGCACTATACCTGGCCCGGGCGTGCGGATAAAGATAATTACATTAAACGTAATACGTAATTTACATTATCAAAAGAAGCAAATAATCAAGATTACGCGGCTTATCTTGATTATCCGGTGCGTAACGCCGATACTGCGGCCAGATGGAGCAGATGATTGAATTCAAAGGGCGAAATGCGGATGAAAACTGGCGGGAAGGGTGGGCCGGCGCCCGGCTCGGTCGCCAGCTGCGACGCAACAGCCACGAGGGAGGTGTAAGCGGCCTTGGAAAGGGATAGCGAGAAGCAGGGCGCGTGGATGACCCGGGCGGCGGCGTTGAATGAGGCGATGGGCGAGCTGTCGACGACATCGACGGTGGCTCCAGCTGCCGGACACGCCCATATCGCCGCGACCAGCGATGCCGAGGCGGTGGCCCAGTGGCTCGGCGAGTATCGCGCCAGCCCCAACACCCAGCGGGCCTATCGGCGCGAGGCGGAGCGGCTGCTGCTGTGGCTGGCCGAGCAGGGGCTAGCGCTCGGCGAGGTGCGCCGCGATCATCTGGACGCCTTCGAGGCCTTTCTGACCGATCCGCAGCCCCGCGAGCGCTGGACCGGGCCGACCCGGCCGCGGCACGATCCTCGCTGGCGGCCGTTCCGCGGCCCGCTGTCGCCGGCCAGCCGCCGCCAGTGCCTGGTGATCCTGCAGGGACTGTTCGCCTGGCTGGTGGAGGCGGGCTGGGTCCGGCACAACCCGTTCCGGCTGATGCGCGACAAGCGCCGCCGGCTGGACAATCGCCAGGGCAGGGTGGAGCGCTACCTGGAGAAGCCGCTGTGGGACTGGCTATGGCAGTGGCTGAACGAGGCGCCGGGCGACGATGCCGCGCCGCGGGCACGCTTCGAGCACCAGCGCCGCCGCTTCGCGTTCGGCTTCGCCTACCTGCTCGCGCCGCGGATCGGCGAGATGGCGACGGCCCGCATGCACGACTTCCATCGCCGCGAGGATCGCTGGTGGTGGCATACGGTGGGGAAGGGAGGCAAGGCGGCGAGCATCCCAGTGCCGCCGGACATGATGCACCTGCTTGGCCAGTGGCGAGCGACGCTCGGCCTTGCCCCGGAGCCCGGACCGGACGAAGCCACGCCGCTGCTGCGCGGGCTCGACGGCCAACGCGGCCTGGGCGAGAACCGGCTCTATCGGCTGATGCGTGAGGCCTTCGCTCGGGCCGCGGACGATCTGGAGGCGCGCCAGGGTCGGAACAGCGCCCGCGAGGTCGCGCTGCTGCGCCGGGCCACGCCGCACTGGCTGCGTCATACCGCGCTCACCCACCAGGCCCAGGCCGGCGTCGAGCTGCGCTATCTCGCCGAGACGGCTCGGCATTCGCGGCTCGACACCACCGCCCGCTACCTGCACGCGGAGGACACCGAGTGGCATCGCCAGCAGTCGCGTCACGGGCTGTCGTCGGGGGCGGACGACGACGGCGGCCAACCGTTATAATGCCAGTAACCGTTTCAAGGAGTGTTGCATGACCACCACAACCGCCGAACAGGCCCAGCAGGAACTCGTCGACGAGTTCGAGATGTTCGACAACTGGATGGACCGCTACCAGTACATCATCGACATGGGCAAGCAGCTGCCGGCCTTCCCCGAGGAGTGGAAGCGCGACGAGCTCAAGATCCAGGGCTGCCAGTCCAACGTCTGGATGCACCACGAGCGCGACGGCGAGCGCCTCAAGTTTCAGGCGATCTCCGACGCCGCCATCGTCTCCGGGCTGATCGCCGTGCTGCTGCGCATCTACGACGACCGCCGCCCGGAGGACATTCGCGACACCAGTCCGCACTTCCTCGAGGACCTGGGTCTCGACAAACACCTCTCGCCGACGCGCAGCAACGGCCTGAATGCCATGCTCGAGCGCATCTATCGCGTCGCCGAGCAGGAAGCCGCATAGGCTCTGGCCGGCATCAAGCAAACCGCCCGCAGGCGATCCATCGATTATCGATGCGGATCATCTGCGGGCGGTTTGGGTTTGGATTTGGATACCGACACGGCCGCGTACTGCGCCTATCGCGTTACCTTGTCGTGCGGCGATGCATCATCGGCATCGCGAGGGCGGAAACGCTCGTCGAGATCGGGGTCTTCCCGGCACAGCCGTTCGCTGGGGCCGCCGGGCACCGGGTCGATGCCGCCCTCGGCGCCGGGATGGCAGCGCAGGATGCGGCGCAGGCCCAGCCAGCCGCCCTTGAGCGGGCCGTGCACCTTCAGCGCCTCGGCCGTGTAGTGGGAGCAGCTCGGCCAGTAGCGGCAGCGCGGGCCGAGCAGCGGGCTCAGGATCAGCTGGTAGGCCCTGACCAGGGCCAGCAGCGGCCAGGTCACCAGACGTTCGGCGAGGCGCCGGCCGCGGTGGAGCAGGGCGGTCATGGCCTCAGCGCTTGCCGTAGAGGGCCTCGGGGTCGATCAGCGGCGCCGAGATGATGCGCGCGTCGTCGCCCTCGAGGGACACGTAGAAGCAGCTGCGGCGGCCGGAGTGACAGGCCGGGCCGGTCTGGTCGACCTGCAGCAGCAGAGTGTCGCCGTCGCAGTCGAGGGCGGCGCCGTGCAGCAGCTGCTGCTGACCGGAGGACTCGCCCTTGCGCCACAGCTTGCCGCGTGAGCGCGACCAGTAGCAGACGCGGCCGGTGCCCAGGGTTTCTTCCAGCGCCTCGCGGTTCATCCACGCCATCATCAGCACCTCGCCGCTGTCGTGCTGCTGGGCGATGGCGGGCATCAGGCCGTCGTCGTTGAAGCGGATGGCGTCGAGGATCTCGCCGATCGGGCGACGGCTGTCGAGCGCCGCGCCTTCCAGGCGCTTGAAGGTATCGGTCATGGAGGCTCCGGCTCAGGAGGTGGCGGTGGCCGACCGGCAGGCGTCGCACTGGCCGAGCAGCTCGATGGTCTGGCGCTGCACCACGAAACCGAGCTCGCGGGCATGGCGGCCGAGCTGGGCGTTGATGTCGTCGAGGTGAAGCTCCTCGACCCGGCCGCAGTCGCGGCAGATCAGCAGCTGGAAGCCGTGGGCGTGCTCAGGGCAGGGGCAGGCCACGTAGGCGTTGAGCGATTCGATGCGGTGCACCAGCCCCTGGTCGATGAGGAATTCCAGGGCGCGATAGACCGTGGGCGGTCGGGCCGAGGCGTGCTCGGCGGCCAGCCGGTCGAGCAGCTCGTAGGCCTTGAGGCCGCCTCGGGTCTCGGCGATCAGCTGCAGCACCCGCTGGCGAATCGGGGTGAAGCGTACGCCGCGCTGGCGGCACTGGCGCTCGGCCTGTTGCATCAGGGCGCTGGAATCGGTCATGCGGGCCATGCGGTCGTGGATGGAGGGCCACATTCTACGCGCCCGGCCTGCTCCGAGCCAGCCGGGCTTACGGCGTCGATGGGGATGAGGGAAAGGCCGAGGAGGGGCGGCCTCAGGCCTCGGCCGTCTCCTCGGCCACGCGCTCCAGCTCGCTGCGGCGGGCGAAGTGGTGCTGGGCGAAGGCCACGCGCTCCTCGGGCGAGACGCCCGCCGGCTGGCGTTCGATCAGGTCGAGCCTCGGCTGCAGCCCCTCGCCGTTGGCCATCTGGATCGCCAGGCCGGGGCGGGCGTTGAGCTCCAGCAGCATCGGTCCGTGCTGGCGGTCGATCACCATGTCGGTGCCGAGATAGCCCAGCGCGGTCATTTCGTAGCAGCTGGCCGCCAGTTCGAGCAGCGTCTTCCAGCCGGGGATGTGCAGGCTGGCCAGCTCGTGGCCGGTGTCCGGATGGTCGTGGCGGGCGCGATCGAACTGCACGCCGCGGATCGCCGTGCCGCTGGCGATGTCGATGCCCACGCCGACCGCGCCCTGGTGCAGGTTGGCCTTGCCGTCCGAGGCGGCGGTCGACAGGCGCATCATGGCCATCACCGGATAGCCCTGGAAGACGATGACGCGAATGTCCGGCACGCCCTCGTAGCTGTACTCGGCGAAGGACTCGTCGAAGTCGATCAGCGCCTCGATCAACGCCACGTCCGGCGAGCCGCCCAGCGAATAGAGCCCCGACAGGATGTTCGAGACGTGGCGTTCGACGTCCTCCAGCGTGAGGTGCGCGCCGCTGGGCTTGACGAAGTGGGCGCCCTCGCGCTTCTCGATGACCAGGATGCCCTTGCCGCCGCTGCCCTTGGCCGGCTTGATCACGAAGCCGCCGTGGGCGGCCAGCATCTCGTGGATGTGCTTGACGCCGAACTGGGTCGACACGGTGCCGATCAGCGCCGGCGTGGTGATGGCGTACTGCTGGGCGAGCAGCTTGGTCTTGAGCTTGTCATCGACCAGCGGATACAGCCGCCGGTCGTTGTAGCGGCCGATATAGCGGATATTGCGCTGGTTCATGCCGATGATGCCCTTGGCGCGCAGCTTGCCCGGGGAGGTCCACATGCGATCAGTCCTCCGTCACCGGCTTGAAGCGACGCAGCTCCAGCAGCCGGTAGCCGGTGTAGTTGCCGAGCATCAGGATCAGTGCCATCAGGATCAGCTGCACCCCGAGGAAGTTGAAGGTGATGTGGCGGATCCAGGGGTTGTTCATCGCCAGGTAGGCCAGCACCGCGGTCAGCATGCTGCCACCGCCCTGAATCAGCACCTCCTTGGGACCTTCCTCTTCCCACAGGATCGACATGCGCTCGATGGTCCACGACAGGATGATCATCGGGAAGAAGGTGATCTGCAGGCCGGCGTTGAGGCCGAGCTTGAACGACAGCACCGAGAACAGGGAGATAATGGCGATGACCGTGATGATCACCGCCGTGACCCTGGCCACCAATAGCAAGTTCAAGTAAGACAGGTAGTTGCGGATCACCAGCCCGACGGCGACCACCAGCAGGAAACCGACCAGGCCGGTCACCAGCGTGGTCTGGATGAAGGCCAGCGCCACCAGCACCGGCATGAAGGTGCCCGAGGTCTTGATGCCGATCAGCACCCGCAGCAGCACCACGACCAGCGCGCCGATGGGAATCAGCAGGATGGTCTGGAACAGCGCCTGTTCTTCCAGCGGCAGGCTGTGAATCGAGAAGTTGAGCAGGGTGTCGCTGTCCTTGGCCAGTTGACTGCGCACCGCGGCGGCGGCGGGCTGGCTGCGGGAGATCATCGAGAAGCTGACGCCCGAATTGGTGCCGCCCTGGACCTCGAGCACCGGATGGCCGGCGTTCTCCCACATCAGCAGGTTGTCCGGACGACCGCGCTCGCCGGTGGTCGGGTCGAACAGTGCGCTGTCGTTGCCGTCGTAGACCTGGATCCAGGAGGTCAGCGTCTGGCGACGCCGGCCGTTCTCCAGCATCAGGCCGCTGACCTGGCGAGCCGGTACGCCGGCCTGGTCGAACAGCCGCATCAACAGCGGCACGCGGTCGAACTGGGTCAGCAGCAGGCGCGCGTTCTCGCCGCGGCTGGTGTCGTTGAAGTCCTGTATCAGCTGATGGGCGAAGGTGAAGGCGTCGGCGCTGCGCGACCAGGCATCGTCGATGACCGCCTGGGCCGCGGTGTCATAAGGAGGTTCCCAGACGACGTTCTGCGCCGGCTGGGGAGGCGGTATCGGCGCGGCCTTGGCGTCAGGGGCGACCAGGATCTGGGCGCTGTAATACAGGCGCTGGCTGCCCTCGGCGTCGCGCACGGCCCACTCGGCGCGCCGAGCGCCGCCGTCTTCCAGGTAGTTCAGGCCGTAGCCGGGAGACGCCGTATGCTCGGTCAGCACCCGGAACCCCTGCTGGGTGGACGGCAGCGCCAGGTCCACCTTGGCCGGACCACCGTCGGCGCGGAAGTTGACCTGGGCTTCGATTTCCCAGATCTGGCGCTGTTCGCCCGGCGTCCATGGCACCTCGAATTCGATGTGGCGATGGACGCTCATGGCGATGCCGGTGACCAGCAGCAGCGCAACGATCAGGTAGAAGGGCAGTCGGGACATATCGGCTTCCTTGGGCGCGTGACGAGGGCTCGCTGACGGATCAGGGCGCCGTCGTCTCGTCTTGTGTCTCGGGCGCGTCGTCGGCTTCCGCTGCCGACGGCGTGGGAAAATCGGGGCGATCGTAGATATGGCGGCGCGCCACGTCGATGATGGCGATGTCCATCAGGAAACGACGCCCGAGCAGCATCGGGTAGTCGAGGTTGGTGCGATCGCTGAGGGTGAACTCCACATTTTCATGCAGCGGCCCCAGGGTCATCAGCAGGCTGATCACGGGACGCGATTCCTCGCCGTTGGCCTGGATGATCTTGACGCGACGTTCGACCGGGACTTCGATCCACTTGTCGCGCACCGATGCGACGACATCATCCTGATCGTTGAGTCCCAGCTTGAAGCGCACCCAGTCCTCGCCGTCGCGCTCGAACGGCGTGATGTCGGTGGCCGACAGGGATGATGTGGTCGCACCGGAATCGATTCGGGCTTCCAGATAGGTGCCGACCTCGGGCAGGCCGACCCATTCGCTGCTGCCGACCAGGGTCTTGTTCTCGAGCCGCTCGTCGACGGTGGGACAGCTGCTGGTGGTCGATTCCTGTTGAGCGTCGCCGCTCAGGGCCTGGAGGTCGCTGCGCACGCCGCGCAGCAGATACCCGACCTCGCGCACGTCGGCGCGCAGCCCCAGCTGTTCCTGGCGCTGTTCGCCGAGCGCCTGCTGACGCACATCGCAGCGAGCGGCCAGGTCGGCTTCCAGCCGGTCGATGCGATCCGCGAAGGCCTGCTGTGACACGGGTTCGGGCGGCGCTTCGTGCTGGGGCACCAGACCGCAGCCACCGAGGGACAGCAGGGCGGCGAGGGGTGCGATCAGCAGGGGGCGAATCGGCATGTCGACGACATCCTTGGCTTCAGGCGAGTGGTGAGGCGAAGGCCTCGCGAACTGACGGGATGATAAGGAGCGGGGAACGAGCTGTCCATGTCGTGCCGGGCGCGGAGGCGATGCGGCCGGGAATGGTGCGGCAATATGCACGGATCTGACATGGCACCAATTTAACATAATATATATTATGCGAAATGCTGGTCATGGCGGCTCGATGCCCCTGTGTCATCGTCGCGACACCCAGACAGCCGTCTCCGTCCGCCACGTTCGGTGACGGCCCCGACAGCCTGCCATGATGCCAAGTGTCGTCCAGCCTTCACGCTTCCGCCATGGGAACGCGCCTCACGGTCACGGCGAATGTCACGGCCGATACGCCGGTGCCCGGAACGCCGCTCGAGGTTCCGGGCGCGCGGCCCTGCGATCGATGATGTCAGGCCGTCTCGACGTCCAGGCGCTGGCTGGGTGCGGCTCTCTCGAGCCGGATGGCGATGAACTTCGAGGTCGGCGTGAAGGTCTGCTCGCCGTAGCTGTCGAGCGGCACCAGCGGGTTGGTTTCCGGATAGTACCCCGCGGCCTGGCCGTCCGGCATGTCATAGGCCACCAGCTGGAAATCGCTGACCCGACGTTCGCGGCCGTCGTCCCACAGCGACACCAGGTCCACCCGGTCTCCGGGTTCGAAGCCCAGCCGGCGAATCTCGTCCTCGTTGACGAACACCACCTGGCGCAGGCCGAAGACGCCGCGGTAGCGGTCATCGAGGCCGTAGAGCGTGGTGTTGTACTGATCGTGGGAGCGCAGTGTCTGCAGGATCAGGTCCGGCGTCTCGCCGCGCGCCAGCACGCCGGCATTGACCAGCGACTCGGGCAGCGAATGCGACCGGAAATGCGCTTTGCCGCTGACCGTGTGCCAGACCCGCTTGGCGGCGGCGTTGCCCAGGTGGAAGCCGCCGGGCCGATTCAGCCGTGCGTTGTAGTCCTCGAAACCGGGAATGGTGTCCGCGATCAGCTCGCGGATGCGGCCGTAGTCGGCGATCAGCGACATCCAGTCCACGGGATGATCGCCCAGCGTCGCCTGGGCGATGCCGGCGATGATCGCGGGCTCGGAGCGCAAATGTGAAGACCGCGGTGTCAGCTGGCCATGGGAGATGTGCGCCATGCTGAAGGTGTCCTCCACGGTCACGCCCTGAGGGCCCTCGGCCTGCCTGTCGATCTCGGTGCGGCCCAGGCACGGCAGGATCAGGGCGTCCTGCCCGGTCACCAGGTGCGAGCGGTTCAGCTTGGTGGCGATATGCACGGTCAGGTCGCAGCGGCGCAGCGCGGCATGGGTACGCTCGGTATCCGGCGTGGCCTGGGCGAAATTGCCGCCCAGGCCGAGAAAGACCTTCGACCGCCCTTCTTCCATCGCCTGGATCGCCTGCACCGTGTTGTGACCATGGTCGCGCGGCACCTCGAAGCGGAAGCGCCGCTCCAGGGCGTCGAGCAGCCCCGCCGGCGGCTTCTCGTCGATGCCCATGGTGCGATCGCCCTGCACGTTGCTGTGGCCGCGTACCGGGGACAGGCCGGCGCCGGGCTTGCCGACGTTGCCGCGCAGCAGCTGGAGATTGACGATCTCCTGCACCGTGGCCACCGAGTGACGATGCTGGGTGATGCCCATCGCCCAGCACATCACCACCCGCTCGGCGCGTCGATACATCGAGGCCGCCAGCTCGATGTCCTCGGCCGACAGCCCCGACTGAGCGATGATGTGGGCCCAGGGCGTGGCATCGACGGCGGCAAGATAGTCGTTCAGGCCGTCGGTGTGGGCCTCGAGGAAGGCGTGATCGAACACCGGCGGTTCCCCGGCTGCCAGCGCCTCGCGCTCCCAGCCCAGCAGGCATTTCGCGATGCCGCGCATCAGCGCCATGTCGCCGCCGAGGGCCGGCCGGAAATAGGCGGTGTTGGTGGGTTCTGAGCCGTTGCCCAGCATTTCCAGCGGCTTCTGGGGATGCTGGAAGCGCTCGAGGCCACGCTCCTTCAGCGGATTGATGCAGACGACCTGAGCGCCGCGCTGGACGGCCTCGCGCAGCGGCTCGAGCATGCGTGGATGGTTGGTGCCCGGATTCTGGCCGATGACGAAGATGGCGTCGGCGTGCTCCAGGTCGTCGAACACCACGGTGCCCTTGCCCACGCCGAGGCTGTCGGTCATGCCGATGCCGCTGGCCTCGTGGCACATGTTCGAGCAGTCGGGGAAGTTGTTGGTCCCGAAGGCACGCACGAACAGCTGATAGAGGAAGGCGGCCTCGTTGCTGGCTCGCCCGGAGGTGTAGAACTCCGCCTGATGCGGCGACTCGAGGCGATTCAGATGATCGGCGATCAGCGCGAAGGCGTCTTCCCAGCGGATCTCGACGTAATGGTCGCTGGCGGCGTCGTAGCGCATGGGCTGTGACAGCCGGCCCTGATATTCCAGCCAGTAGTCGCTCTGCCGGAGCAGATCCGAGACGCTGTGTTCGGCGAAGAACGCCGGGTCGACGGAACGGCCGGTGGATTCCCAGTTCACCGCCTTGGCGCCGTTCTCGCAGAACTTCACCAGGCCGTTCTCCGGCGACTCGCCCCAGGCACAGCCCGGGCAGTCGAAGCCGTGGTCCTGGTTGGTCTTGAGCATGGCACGGATGTTCTTGACCGCGTTGTCGCTGCCGAGCCAGCTCTTGGTCACGCTCTTGAGTGCTCCCCAACCCGCCGCGGCGCCCGAATACGTCCTGATATGCTCATCTTGGCTCATCTTGTTTCCTCGGGATAATGAGCTTCCTAACATATTGCTCATCGCGCGCCGAGTCCAATCGAAAGCCATGAACGAACGATCACGATGCTCTATCGAGACTGCCTAAGGCATCGATATTTCATAGGCATCCATGATGGATTGTTCGATTGAATCGATTGGATCGATCATGTCTCGCCGCGAGACGATGGCGGCACGCCCCCATCAGGTTTCTCGCTCGACACCATGATCGTTCCCCCCTCGCCCCGACCCGGCTGGTTCGCCCTGTTGATCACCCTCAAGGGATCCATCGTGCCGCGCATCGCTCAGCGCTGCCTGATGGTCACGCTACTGGCCGCGGCGATCGTGCTGATCGAGCGCCGCTATTCGGACGCCTTCCCGTCGATCAGCGCCACGCCGTTTACCTTGCTGGGGCTGTCGCTCTCGATCTTCATGAGCTTTCGTAACAATGCCTGCTATGCCCGCTGGTGGGAGGCGCGCCAGGCCTGGGGGCAGGTCTTAAGCGAGGTTCGTTCCTTTGCCCGGCAAAGTCAGGTGATCCCGAACGCGGGGCTCAGGGGCTCGCTGCTCCGAGAGCTGTGTGGGCATGCGCACGCCCTCAAGGCCCGGCTGCGCGACGAGGACGAGTTCTCGGCCGCGGCTTGCTGGCTGCCCGCTGAACGGCATGGCTACGGCCACAACGTCGCCGATGGCGTGCTGCGGCATGTGGGACGACAGTGTTCGGCTCTCGCCGTCGCCGAAGTGATCAGCGAGTGGCGCTACGTCACCCTGGAGCAGCGGCTGGTGGCGCTGTCGGAGGCCCAGGCGACCTGCGAGCGACTTCACAACACCCCGCTGCCCTTCCCCTACACGCTGCTGCTGCACCGCACGACCTTCGTGTTCTGCCTGCTGCTGCCGCTGGTGCTGGCCGAGCCGCTGGGATGGCTGGCGCCGCTGTTCACCACCGTCGTCAGTTACACCTTCTTCGGGCTGGATGCCATCGGCGACGAGCTGGAGGACCCGTTCGGCGACGACGACAACGATCTGGCGATCGATGCCATGGTTCGCCAGATCGAGCGGGACATGCTGGACGCCGCCGGCGAGGCCGAGCTGCCGGCGGCGTGGCGGCCCGATGGCGTGGTGCTGTCCTGAAGCGTATGGTGGCGGTTCGCCGTTTACCGCCGGACATGCCATGGACATCAAGCAGCTCAAGTTCCTCATCGCCCTCGCCGAGACGCGCCACTTCGGCAAGGCGGCCGAGCGCTGTCACGTGACACAGCCGACGCTGTCCATGCGGCTGCGGGCCCTGGAGGAAGAGCTGGATCTGGTGCTGGTCAACCGCGGCCACCGCTTCGAGGGGATCACCGAGGCCGGCGAGCGTATCCTGGCCTGGGCACGTACCCTGCTGGCGGCTCATGACGGCTTGCAGTCGGAGGCGGCCAACTGTCGGGGCCAGCTGGTGGGCACGCTGCGCCTGGGCATGGTACCGCTGGCGGCACTCGATCCCATGCGCCTCATCCAGCCGCTCCATCGTGCCTTCCCGGAGCTGCGCTTCGCGCTGCAGTCGCTGAGCTCGGAGCGCATCATCGATGGCCTCAGCCGCAACCAGCTGGATATCGGCCTGTGCTATCTCGAGCCGCTGGACGCCACCGATTTCGAGGTCATTCGCCTCGGCGCCACCGACATGGGGCTGCTGCACGATACCCGCTATTTCACCTTCGATGACGCGGCGACGCTCGACTGGCCCCGGCTCGAGGGCCTGCCCCTGGGACTGCTGACCAAGGGCATGCACTATCGCCACTCGATCGGCGTCGCCCTGCAGCGCCACGGTCTGGATCCGGCCCCGGTGCTCGAGAGCGACTCGACCTTCCAGCTGGTCCAGGCCGTCGGCGCCGGACTCTGCTGCGCGATCATGCCCTTGGACAGCGGCATCGAGGCGCTCGGCGGCCATCTGCGCATGACGCCCATCGCCGAGGCGCGCACCCAGGCGCCGATGGGGCTGCTGATGCGCGGCACCGGACCACGTTCCGCCCTGGCCGAGCAGTGCTTCGCCGAGATTCGCGCGCAGCTATCCGAATCGACCGACATGCCGACGTCCTGATGCCCGACCGCCTCGCCTGACCGGCCTGCTGGCATGGCGTTCACGCCCGTGCTCTTCTATATTATTGTACAAATCCGATTCAAGGAATTTGTCATGTATAGAAAAATGCCGAGTCGCGGTACGCGTCCCCTGGTATGGCTGGCGATGACGCTGTCGCTTGCCGGCTGTGCCGGCGTGGACGTGGAGCACTATGCAGGCACCACGCCGAAACTCGATATCGCCGACTATTTCGAGGGGCAGTCGCGGGCCTGGGGCATGGTGCAGGACTACAGCGGCGAGGTGCAGCGGCGCTTCACCGTCGATATCGACGGCAGCGTCGAGGGCAATACCCTGACCCTGGACGAGCGCTTCACCTATGCCGATGGCGAGACCGACCGACGCGTCTGGACCTTCGAGCGCCGCGACGGCGGCCGCTGGGAAGGTCGTGCCAGTGACGTCGAGGGCGTGGTGCAGGCTCGACAGTCAGGGCACGTCTTCCACATGAGCTATCCGCTCGAGGTCACGGTGGACGGACGCGATCTCACCTTCCACATGGACGACTGGATGTACCTGCAGCCCGACGGCCGGCTGATCAATCGTACGTCCATGAAGAAGTTCGGCCTGACGCTGGCGGAGATCACCATCGCCTTCGATCGCGACGCCCCACGCTAGGTCACTTCCCTGTCCTTTCTTCTCCTGCTCATGCACAGAAACGACACGGCCCCGGTTCCTGAAGAAACCGGGGCCGTGTCGTCATGCCCTGCGGCCGAGCGCCATCACTCGCCCGCGGGGGCGTAGGAGCCGTCCTCGCGGTGCACTTCCTTGCCGGTCAGGCCCGGGGTGAACACGCAGGCCAGGTGCATGGTCTTGGTGGCCCGCAGCAGGTGGTCGTCATGCTGGTCGAGGATATAGATGTCGCCCGGCTTGATCGGCCAGATCTTGCCGTCGGCCAGGGTCTCGACCTCGCCTTCGCCCTCGATGCAGTACACCGCCTCGAAGTGATGCTTGTAGTGGATATGGGTCTCGGTGCCCTCGAAGATCCGGGTGATATGGAAGGAGCAGTTGCCGCCGTCCTCGGCCAGCGACAGGCGGGTGCTGTCCCAGTTGCCGTTTTCGGCGGTGACCAGGCGGTCGGTCTTGCGCGCTTCCTCGAGATTACGAACGATCATAGCTGCTCTCCATGTGATGTCTCGTGCGCCGGGCGGGGCCGGCAGCCATGGCCTTCCGTCTCCTCACGGACACGGAAGGCCGGATTCGGTGCGATCAGAGGGCCTGCTTGGCGCTGGCCTCCAGAATGTCGAGGCCTTGGATCAGGTCCTCGTCCGGAATGGTCAGCGGGCACAGGCACTTGACCACTTCGCCGTCCTGTCCGCTGGTCTCGATGATCAGACCGTTCTCGAAGGCCTGGCCGGTGATCTTGTCGGCGATGTCACCGCTGCCCACGTCGATGCCGCGCATCAGGCCGCGGCCGCGCTCGCTGGCCTCGATGCCCTTCTCCTCGGTCAGCCAGGCGGCGATCTTCTGGAACCGCTCCTCGACGATGCGCGCCTTGCGCTGGACGTCGCGTTCGAAGGTGTCGTCGCTCCAGTACCTGCGCAGCGCGGCGGCGGCGGTGGCGAAGGCCAGATTGAAACCGCGGAAGGTCCCGTTGTACTGCCCCGGCTTCCACTTGTCGAGCTCCGGACGCATCAGCACGTGGGCGAACGGCAGGCCGAAGCCGGACAGCGACTTGGAGTTGGTGACGATATCCGGCACCACGTCGGCGTGCTCGAAGCTGAAGAACTTGCCGGTACGGCCGCAGCCGGCCTGGATGTCGTCGACGATCAGCAGGATGTCGTGGGCGCGGCAGATGCCTTCCAGGCGCTTGAGCCAGTCCAGGCCGGCGACGTTGATGCCGCCCTCACCCTGCACCGTCTCGACGATCACGCCGGCCGGCACGTCCAGACCGCCGGACTTGTCGCCCAGCAGCTTCTCGAAGTAGTCGAGGGTGTCGGTGGCCTCACCCAGGTAGCCGTCGAAAGGCAGGAAGGACGCGCCCTGGGTCGGGACGCCGCCGGTGGCCTCGCGGAACTTGCGGTTACCGGTGGTGGCAAGCGCCCCCATGGTCACGCCGTGGAAGCCGTTGGTGAAGGTCACGATGTTATGACGCCCCTTGGCCACGCGAGCCAGGCGAATCGCCGCCTCGACGGCGTTGGTGCCGGTCGGCCCCGGGAAGTGCACCTTGTAGTTCAGGCCGCGCGGCTTGAAGATCACCTCCTCGAGGGTCTCCAGGTAGTCGCGCTTGGCGGCGGTCCAGAAGTCCAGGCCGTGGACGATGCCGTCGTCGGCCAGATAGTCGACCAGGGCCTGCTTCATGTGCGGGTTGTTGTGGCCGTAGTTCAGGGTGCCAGCGCCGGCCAGGAAGTCGATGTATTCACGACCGGTCTCGTCGGTCAGGCGCGCGTTCTGGGCCTTGGTGAAGACGACCGGAAAGGAGCGGGAATAGGTCCGGACATCGGATTCCATGCGTTCGAGGGTCTGGGTCTGCATTGCGACCTCCTGTCGGATAAAGAGCGGAATGAAGGAAATTCGGGCGTGACGGTGCCGGCCGGCATGCCGGCACCGTGTCTGCGGCGATCAGATGTCGTCGGTCTGGAAGGGGCCGATACGCACGAGGTTCTCGGGGTCGTGCTCGCCGCCGAGCTGATCGGTGGAGAAGTATTCGCGGCTGTTGAGCGGCGCCTGCCAGCGGTCGGCCAGGCGGCGGAACAGCCCCCAGGACGCCTGGTTATCCGGGGTGATGGTGGTCTCGAGGTGGTGCACCTCGGCCAGCTCCGGCCGCGACATCACGGCTTCCACCAGGCGGCGGGCCAGGCCGGTGCCGCGGGCCTTCTCGCCCACGGCGACCTGCCACAGGAAATAGGTGTCCGGGCAGTTGCTCTTCACGTAGCCGGAAACGAAGCCGACGATCTCGCCCTCCTCGTTGGTGGCCACGGCGCAGCTGTCGCGGAACTGGGTCGCCAGCAGCAGATAGGCGTAGGCGGAATTGACGTCCAGCGGGGGGCAGGACTTGACCAGTTCATAGATGCCCCAGCCGTCATCCGGGTTCGGCTTGCGGATGAACAGCGGAGTGGTCTGATGACCGACGACGGTGTCGGCGATGCTGGGCCGGGCAAGCTCGGCGGAGGGAATGAAGGGCTCTGTGGTGACGTTCATTATCATGTTCGCTTAGCGAATTCGGGAATTATCATAACAGCCACTTATTACCTTTTCAAAAGCCTTGTTATCCAGCTGGCAAAAAGCCATAAATCTACATTATGGGTTTCGCGGGAACGCCGCCATGGCGGGCTTCTCACAGCATAGTCCCGTCTCGTCCGTCCGGCCTGTCACCCCTTCCAACGCAAGCGGGCCACCCGTTCAGGGTGGCCCGCTCGTGTGGCAGCAATGTGACGGCGAGATGTCGCCGCCCGCGGCCTCAGCGCCGCGTCGGCGCGCGCATGGTCACGAATTCCTCGGCCCCGGTGGGATGGATGCCCACGGTCTGGTCGAACTGGGCCTTGGTCAGCCCGGCCCGCACCGCGATGGCGATGCCCTGGATGATCTCGCCGGCCTCGTCGCCCACCATGTGTGCCCCGACCACCACGTCGCTTTCGTCATCGACGATCAGCTTCATCAGGCAGCGCTCGCTGCTACCCGACAGGGTGTGCTTCATGGGGCGGAAATCGGCGCTGTAGACGCGGATGGCGTCGAAACGCTCGCGGGCGGCCTCCTCGGAGAGGCCCACGGTGCCGATGTTGGGATGGCAGAACACCGCGGTGGCGACGCGCTCGTAGTCCAGCGGCTCGGGCGTGGTGTCGCCGAAGTGGTGCTCGACCAGCTTCATGGCCTCTTCCAGCGCCACCGGGGTGAGCTCGGGACCGTCGGTGACGTCGCCCAGCGCCAGGATGGACGGCACGGAGGTCTCGAAACGCTCGTTGACCTTGAGCTTGCCGTCGTCGCTGGTGGCGACGTCGAGCCTGTCCAGTCCCAGCCCCTCGAGATGTGGGCGGCGGCCGGTGGCGGCCAGCACCGCGTCCACTTCCAGCGTCTCGCCGCTGGTCAGGGTGACCTTGAGCCCACCCTCGACCCGTTCGATGACCTCAATGTTGGTGTTGAAGTGCAGGTTGACGCCCTTCTTGTCCATCTCGTCGCGGGTGAACTCGCGTACCTCCTGGTCGAAGCCGCGCAGGAACAGGTCGCCGCGGTAGATCAGGTGGGTGTCGCTGCCCAGGCCGTTGAAGATGCTGGCGAACTCCACGGCGATGTAGCCGCCACCGAGGACCAGGAAGCGTTCCGGGAAGCGGTCGAGGTCGAAGACGCGGTTGGAGTCGAGCGTCAGCTCCTTGCCCGGGAAGTCCGGGACCCAGGGCCAGCCGCCCACCGCGACCAGAATCTTCTCGGCGCTGATGGTCTCGCCGGCGACGCTGACGTGATGGGCGTCGACCACGCTGGCGCGGCCGTTGATCAGGCGCACGCCGGCGTTATCGAGCAGCCGGCCGTAGATGCCGTTGAGACGCTGGATCTCACCGATCTTGTTGTCGCGCAGGGTCGCCCAGTCGAAGGTCGGGGCCTCGGGCAGGTTCCAGCCGAAGCCGCCGGCGTCCTCGAAGCTGTCGTGGAAGTGCGCGGCGTAGGAGTACAGTTTCTTGGGCACGCAGCCGACGTTGACGCAGGTGCCGCCCAGGTAGCGGTCCTCGGCCACGGCGACGCGGGCCCCGGTAGCGGCGGCGGTGCGTGCGGCACGCACGCCGCCGGACCCCGCCCCGATGACGAACAGATCGTAATCGTACTCGGACACAGGCATCTCCTGAGAGTGAATGAGACAAAGGGAACAGGTAATGGGCGGGGATCATACCAGCCGCCGCAGGCCCCCGGGAGGGTCGCGGCCATTGACCGCCGCTATGCCGGTAATAAAAAATGTGCTGTGTCAGCGATCCTGATCATAAGAGACCCCTCCCCATGAAAACCGAAATGAAGCAGCTGCTCGAGCGCAACCGCGCCTGGGCGGACAGCGTCAGCCAGGACGATCCCGAGTTCTTCGCCCGCCTCTCCCAGCAGCAGAATCCCGATTACCTGTGGATCGGCTGCTCCGACTCCCGCGTGCCGGCCAACCAGATCATCGACCTGCCCCCTGGCGAGGTATTCGTTCACCGCAACGTCGCCAACCTGCTCCATCACAACGACATGAACGCCCTGTCGGTGGTGCAGTACGCCGTGGACGTGCTCAAGGTCAAGCACATCATGATCGTCGGCCACTACGGCTGCGGCGGCGTGAAGGCGGCCGTCACCGGCGGCGAGTGCGGCATCGTCGACTACTGGCTGCACTCGGTGCGCGAGCTCTACAGCATGAACCGTCCGGACCTCGAGCACCTGTCGCTGGACGAGCAGGTCGACCGCATGTGCGAACTCAACGTCCAGGCCCAGGTCAACAACCTTTGCCGCACCAAGATCCTCCAGCGCGCCTGGCAGCGCGGCCAGCCGCTGGCCGTGCATGGCTGGGTCTACGGCCTGAGCGATGGCCGTGCCCATGATCTTGACTGCAGCGTGACCGGCCTCGACCAGGTCTCCACCCTGTATCGGATCGATCGCGTGACACCGAGCAGCGACGACTGATCCCGCCGCCCGGCGAGCCTCATTCGCCGGGCGCATGACCCCTTCTCGTTATTTCGATTGTCTTCCTGCCACAAGACTCTCTATGTTGAGAGCCGGACCGGAACAAACGGTCGTTCGCCTCACCAGGCGACACTTATAACAATCCATCCGGCATGGAACGACAAATGACAATCAAGAAGACCCTACTGGCAAGCGCCGTCGGCGCCGCCATGACTGCGGCTGCCATCGTACCGGCCGCCCAGGCCGAGACGACCCTCAGCATGGCCTACGACGCCGACCCGGTATCGCTCGATATCCATGAGCAGCTCTCCGGCGGCATCCTGCAGCTCTCCCACATGACCTTCGATCCGCTGGTGCGCTGGACCCAGGACCTGGAGTTCGAGCCGCGCCTGGCGACGTCCTGGGAGCAGGTCGACGACACCACCCTGCGCATGACCCTGCGCGAGGGCGTCGAATTCCACAGCGGCAATCCCTTCTCCGCCAAGGACGTGGTGTGGACCGTGGAGCGCCTCAAGCGCAGCCCGGACTTCAAGGCGATCTTCGCGCCGATCGCGAGCGTCACCGCGGTCGACGACTACACCGTCGAGTTCACCACCGAGAAGCCCTACCCGCTGCTGCTCAACCTGGCCACCTACATCTTCCCGATGGACAGCCAGTTCTACAGCGGCGAGGACGCCGACGGCGACCCGAAGGACGAGATCGTCAAGAACGGCAACTCCTACGCCTCGCGGCATCTGTCCGGCACCGGTCCCTATGAGGTCACCGAACGCCAGCAGGGCGTGCGCGTGGTCTTCGATCGCAATGAGGACTACTGGGACGAAGACTCCCCGGGCAACGTCGACGAGATCGTGATGACGCCGATCAGCGAGAACGCCACCCGCGTGGCCGCCCTGCTCTCCGGCGACGTCGACTTCATCGCCCCGGTGCCGCCCAACGACCTCGAGCGCATCCGCAACGACGACGACACCCAGCTGGTCACCATGTCCGGCACCCGTATCATCCTGTTCCACATGAACGAGGATCGCGTCGAGGCGTTCAAGGACCGTCGCGTGCGTCAGGCTTTCGCCTACGCCATCAACCAGGAAGGCATCGCCGACCGCCTGATGAAGGGCTTCGCCACCCCGGCGGCCCAGATGTCGCCGGCGGGCTATGCCGGTCATGTCGACGGCCTGGAGCCGCGCTACGACGTCGAGCGCGCCAAGGAACTCATGGCCGAGGCCGGCTATGAAGACGGCTTCGAGATCACCATGATGGCGCCCAACAACCGCTACGTGAACGATGCCAAGATCGCTCAGGCGGTGGCCGCCATGCTGGCGCGGATCAACGTCAAGGTCGATCTCAAGACCCTGCCCAAGGCCCAGTACTGGGGCGAGTACGACGATCGCGCCGCCGACATGATGATGATCGGCTGGCACGCCGACACCGAGGACTCGGCCAACCTGCACGAGTACCTTACCGCCTGCCCGGATCCCGATACCGGGGCCGGCCAGTACAACGCCGGCAACTACTGCAACCCGGAGCTCGACGAGCTGGTGGCCCAGGCCAATCTGGAGGTCGACCGCGACAAGCGCGCGGCGATGCTGCAGGAGGTCGAGCAGACCCTCTACGACGATGCGGCCTTCATCCCGCTGCACTGGCAGGACCTGGCCTGGGCCTCCGCGGCCAACGTCGACATCGAGCCGGTGCTCAACGTGATGAACTTCCCCTACCTCGGTGACCTGGTCGTCGAGGAGGAGTGATGCCTCCCTCGCCGGCGGACCGCCGGCGAGGCTTTCCCATCCAGAACAGGTGACGCGCTCGGGACGAGCGCGCCACTCCGTATTGCCTACGGGACGCCACTCATGATCGCCTTTCTGATCAAGCGCCTCTTTCATGCGCTGCTGGTGATGTTCGTCATCAGCGTGATCGCCTTCGCCATACAGGACAATCTGGGCGACCCCATCCAGCAGATGGTCGGCCAGTCGGTGCCGGAGAGCGAGCGCGCGGCGCTGCGCGAGGAGCTCGGTCTCAACGACCCCTTCGCGGTCCAGTACCTGCGCTTCGCCGCCAACGCGGTGCAGTTCGACTTCGGCTACTCCTACGTCTTCAATGAGCCGACCACCGACGTCATCCTGCGCCACCTGCCCGCGACCCTGGAGCTGGTGGCCGCGTCCACCTTCCTGATCATCGCCCTGTCGATCCCCATCGGGGTCTACAGCGCCATCCGGCCGCGCGCCTGGCTGTCGCGGTTCTTCATGGGGGTGTCGATCATCGGCATCTCCATCCCGGTGTTCCTGACCGCCATCGTGCTGATCCAGCTGTTCGCCATCGGCGTGTCCTGGTCGCCCTTCCCCGCCGATACCGGCTGGGGCGCCTGGCTCAATGATCTGATCAGCACCGACGGCGGCATGCCGGCCTATGGGCGCGGCGATCCGGTGCCGGTGTTCGGCACCTGGGAGACCAACTTCGCCTCGCTCGAGGGGCTGACCTACCTGGTGCTGCCCGCCATCTCGCTGGCCTCGATCATGCTGCCGCTGTTCATTCGCCTGATCCGCGCCGAGATGCTCGAGGTGATGCAGTCGGAGTACGTGAAGTTCGCCCGCGCCAAGGGCATCTCGCTGCGCCGCATCTACTTCCTGCACGCGCTGAAGAACACCATGCTGCCGGTGATCACCGTGGGCGGGGTGCAGATCGGCACCCTGGTCGCCTACACCATCCTCACCGAGACGGTGTTCCAGTGGCCCGGCATGGGCCTGATGTTCCTCGATGCCATCGAACGCTCCGACATTCCGCTGATCGTCACCTACCTGATGATCGTGGGGCTGATCTTCGTGATCACCAACACCCTGGTCGACCTGATCTACGGCCTGGTCAACCCCACCGTCAAGCTGACAGGAAAGCCCGCATGACCACCTCGACCCCAACCGCTGCGAGCTCGTCCACGGCGAGCCGCTGGGAACGCTTCCGCGATTCCTATCTGCTCTACAGCTTCAAGCGCGATCCGATCGCCCAGGTCAGCCTGGCGGTGTTCATCCTGCTGGTGGCGATGGCCCTGCTGGCACCCTGGCTGGCGCCGATGAACCCCTATGATCTGGCTCAGATCGACATCCTGGCCTCGGAGCTGCCGCCGTTCTGGGTCGACGGCAGCGATCCGGCCTACCTGATGGGCACCGACGCCCAGGGCCGCGACCTGCTATCGACCATTCTCTACGGCCTGCGGGTCTCGTTGATCATCGGCTTCGGCGCGGTGGCGATGCAGGCCACGCTCGGCGTGTGCTTCGGTCTGCTTGCCGGCTATCTGGGCGGGCGCGTCGATGCCTTCCTGATGCGCATGGCCGATATCCAGCTGTCGTTCTCCACCCTGATGGTGGCGATCGTGGTCGGCGCGCTGTTCAAGGCGATCTTCGGCGGCGCCACCTTCAGCACCTATGCGGTGCCGCTGCTGGTGCTGATCATCGGCCTGGCCGAGTGGCCGCAGTACGCGCGTACCGTGCGTGCCTCGGTGCTGGCCGAGAAAGGCAAGGAATACGTCGACGCCGCCCGGGTGATGGGCCTGTCGAGCCGGCGCATCATGTTCCGCCACATCCTGCCCAACACCCTGTCGCCGATCTTCGTCATCTCCACCGTACAGGTGGCCAACGCCATCATCTCGGAGGCGGCGCTGTCGTTCCTCGGTCTCGGCATGCCCGAGACCCAGCCCTCGCTGGGCTCGCTGATCAAGTCCGGGTTCGACTACATCCAGTCCGGTTCCTGGTGGATCACGCTGATCCCGGGCCTGGTGCTGGTGGTGCTGGTGCTGGTCATCAACCTGCTCGGCGACTGGCTGCGCGACGTCCTCAACCCACGTCTCTACAAGGGCTGAGGCCAAGGAGTTCCCATGTCACTTCTCGAAGTCAACCACCTCGACGTGCGCTTCGCGCTGCGCCGCGGCGATGTCCAGGCCCTGCGCGACGTCTGCTTCAGCCTGGATCGCGGCGAGCGCTTAGGGATCGTCGGCGAGTCCGGCGCCGGCAAGTCCGTGGCCGCCTTCAGCCTGCTCAACCTGATCGCCAAGCCCGGCTACATCGCCGGCGGCAGCATCGCGTTCGACGGCCAGGAGCTGATCGGCCTCTCCGATCGCGCCCTGCGCCGCATCCGCGGGCATCGCATCTCGATGATCTTCCAGGACCCGATGATGACGCTCAATCCGGTGCTCACCATCGGCGAGCAGATGGTCGAGTGCCTGAAGGCCCACCGGCGCATCTCGACCCGCGACGCCCGGGCGATCTCGCTGCGCAAGCTCGAGCAGGTGCAGATCCCCTCGCCCGAGGCGCGCCTGGACCAGTATCCCCACGAGCTGTCCGGCGGCATGCGTCAGCGGGTGATCATCGCCATCGCCCTGCTGCTCGACCCGGACATCATCATCGCCGACGAGCCCACCACGGCGCTGGACGTGACCATCCAGGCCGAGATCATGGCGCTGCTGCTGGAACTGTGCGAGGAGCACAACGTCGGGCTGGTGCTGATCACCCACGACCTGGGCGTGGTCAGCCAGGTCACTCAGCGCATGCTGGTGATGTACGCCGGCCGCGTGATCGAGCAGGGCCCGACCCGCGAGATCATCAACGATCCGCAGCACCCCTACACCCAGGGCCTGCTCAATGCCCTGCCGCAGATGGCCACCCCCGGCGAGCGGCTCAACCAGATCCCCGGCAGCATGCCGTCGCTCAGCCACCTGCCGAGCGGCTGTGCCTTCCATCCGCGCTGCGGCTTCGTCACCCGGCCCGACGGCTCGCGTCGCCAGGCCTGCGTCGACGAGGTGCCCGCCTTCGTCGCCTCGGGCAACTGCCAGGCGGCCTGCCACATGGTCGCCGAGATGATCGAACGCGAACGCATTCCGGCCGAGGAGCAAGACTCATGACCACCGCCTCTCTTTCCACCCCAGGCGCCTCCACGGCCGCGTCTACTGCTTCGAGGGACGTCGGCGCCACTGCGCCGCAAACGGCCGAGCCACTGCTGTCGATCCGCGGGCTGGAGAAGCGCTTCTCGCTCTCCGGTGACTTTCTCGAACAGCTCAAGTTCAAGGGCGGCAAGCTGGTGCGCGAGCAGAAGCACGTGCACGCCATCAACGGCGTCGACCTGGATATCCAGCGCGGCGAGGCGCTGTGCGTGGTCGGCGAGTCCGGCTGCGGCAAGTCCACCGTGGCGCGTACCGTGATGGGCCTGATCACCCCCAGCGCCGGTGAGATCCGCTACGACGGCGAGCGCATCGACGACCGCTCGACCAAGGAACTGCTGCCCTTCCGCCGGCGCATGCAGATGATCTTCCAGAACCCCTATGCGTCGCTGAACCCGCGCATGACCATCCAGCAGACCCTGGAGGAGCCGATCCGCCTGCACCATCCGGACTGGTCGCCGGCCAAGGTCAAGGACAAGGTCGCCGAGGTGATGAACGCGGTGGGCATCGCGCCGGACTGGGGCGCGCGCTACGGCCACGAGTTCTCCGGCGGTCAGCGTCAGCGCATCGCCATCGCCCGGGCGCTGGCCGTGGACCCGGAGTTCATCGTCGCCGACGAGCCGATCTCGGCGCTCGACGTCTCGATCCAGGCTCAGGTGCTCAACCTGCTGATGGAGGCCCAGCAGCAGCGCAACCTGACCTACCTGTTCATCACCCACGACCTGGCCGTGGTCGAGCACTTCGGCACCCGGGTGGCGGTGATGTACCTGGGGCGGGTGTGCGAGGTGGCGCCCACGGCGACGCTGTTCGCCACGCCGCGGCATCCCTACACCCAGGCGCTGATGTCGGCGATTCCCCGGCTCGAGGACGACCGCCCCCAGCACATTCGCCTGCAGGGCGAGGTGCCCACGCCGGTGAACCTGCCGTCGGGCTGCGTCTTCCACGGCCGCTGCCCGCACGCCAACGCGCGCTGCCGCGAGGAAGTGCCGGCGCTGATCGCCACCGACCAAGGCGGGCAGGTGGCCTGTCATGGGGTCGAAGAAGGCCGGCTTTAAGTGGCTGAACGGGGATGATGCCGGGAGCCAGGCGTAGCGAGGGTCCTGCGCCAGGGGTGAGGAGCACTGCTCCGAACGGGCTGGCCATGGATGGCCAGCACTGGCTCTGCCAGCGGCGCAGGATGCGAAAGAGCCGCAGGGCGTCGGTAGCGCCCAGGGAAGGGTTCACAGTGCCCTCGTGGTGGTCCGACACTTCGGGGCGGGCTTCCGGCTGCTCCAGCCCAGCCCGCTTGTTCCGGCCACACCTGACCATCTGGTCGAATAACGCTAACCTGAGTAGACTCCCCGGCCCTGGCGCTCCGGCACAAGGAACACTATGGAATTACGCTGGCTGGAAGACTTCATCGCCCTGGCGCGCACGCGCCATTTCTCGCGGGCGGCGGAGACCCAGAACGTGACCCAGCCGACCTTCTCGCGCCGCATCAAGCTGCTCGAGGAGGAGATGGGCACCACCCTGATCAATCGTCAGACCCTGCCGCTGTCGCTGACGCCCGCCGGCGAGGAGTTCCTGGCCCTGTGCCAGGACGTCACCCGGCGGGTCGCCACCACCCGGGAGCGCCTCGGCCAGCTGGCCGAGGCCGACGCCAGCCGGCTGCGCCTGGCCGCGCCCCAGAGCCTGCTGGCCAACTTCCTGCCGGAATGGCTGGCCGGCTTCGATCCGACGCCGCCGGTAACGCCCTACCTGCGCGCCACCGGCTGGCTGGCCGACGACTATTTCCGGGCCCTGGCGCGCCACGAGTGCGATCTGACGCTATGCTACTGGCCCGCTCCGCCCCATACGCTGCCGCTCGAGTCCGAGGGGCTCGAGGCGGTGGTGCTCGGCCGCGAGCGGCTGGTGCCGGTATCGCTGCCCGACGCCGAGGGCCGTCCGCGCTTCTCGCTCGAGGACCATGGTCGCCGCCCGCTGCCGCTGATCGCCTATCATCCGCGCGGGGTGATCGATCAGTGCATTCGCGCGCATCTGCAGGGGCTCGGCGAGATGCCGACCTTCAGCGTGCTGCACGAGAGCATCCAGAGCGGCAATATCCGCGAGCTGGTCGGTCTGGGCTATGGGCTCGGCTGGCTGCCGGCACGCTCGATCCAGAGCGCGCTGGCCTCCGGCGGCCTGGTGCCGGCCGGCGGCACGCGCTGGCAGGTGCCGCTGGAGATTCGTCTCTATCGCCATCGCGACAATCCGCATCCGGCGGTGGACGCGCTGTGGCAGCGGATCGAAGACTCCCGGGCCGACGTCACATGACGCCGGGACGCCATGCGGCGCTCTTCCGGCCTCCGGCGGGGCTGGCCAATCGCCACGTGCAGACCCTGCTCCCGCGGATGCTGCCGGCGCCCTCCCCGGCGCTGACCTGGGAGACGCTGGCGCTGCCCGACGGCGATATCGTCGAGCTCAGCTGGGTGACGCCGGGGCCGCCTGACGCGAAGGCCCCGCTGTTCGTGCTGTTCCACGGGCTGGAGGGCTCGGTGGACTCGCCCTATGCTCGGCAGCTGCTGACGGCCGCCGCCGAGCGCGGTCATCGCGCCCTGCTGATGCATTTTCGCGGCTGTGGGCGCTCTCCCAACCGTCGCCCCCGCGCCTATCACAGTGGCGACACCGCCGATGCCCACTGGCTGCTGGGCGAACTCGCCCGGCGCTACCCGCAGGCGGCGCGCCTCGCCTGCGGGGTCTCGCTGGGGGCCAACATGCTGCTCAAGCTGGTGGCCGAGGACGAAGCTCGCGGCGATCACACGCTGAAGGCGGCGATCGCCATCGCCCCGCCGGTGGACCTCGCGGCCAGCGCCGACGCCCTGGAACGCGGCTTCGCGCGGGTCTATCAGCGCCATCTGCTCGGGGCGCTGAAGGCGAAGGTGGCGCCGAGGCTCGCGGCCGGCGAACTGCCGCTGGCGCTGTCGTCCCGAGAGCTCGCCGGCCTGCGCACCCTGCGTGCCTACGACGATGCGGTGACCGCGCCGCTGCACGGCTTCGACGGCGCCGCCGACTACTATCGCCGCGCCTCGGCCGGGCCGCTGCTGAGCGGCATTCATCGCCCGACGCTGATCCTCCACGCCGAGGACGACCCCTTTATGCCGCCAGGCCTTTTCGACGATCTCGAACTCGGTGTCGGCATCCGCCTGGAAGCGGCCCGCCACGGCGGCCATGTGGGCTTCATCGAGCGCCGTGACGGGCGGCTTGCGAGCTGGCTGGCGCGCCGCGTCGGCGACCAGCTCGAACGCTGGGCCGACACGTTACCGTCGGAGCGCGACGCGTTCAGCCGATCGGGCAGCTGACGCCGGTGCCCTTGAGACCGCAGTAGCCGTCGGGCTTCTTGTCGAGGTACTGCTGGTGATATTCCTCGGCGTAATAGAAGGTCTCGAGCGGCTCGATGGTGGTGATCATCGGGCCGCGTCCGGTCTGCGCCAGGGCCTCGTCGTAGGCCGCACGGCTGTGCTCGGCGATCTCGCGCTGCATCTCGTCGGTGACCAGGATGATCGAGCGATACTGGGGCCCGATGTCGTTGCCCTGACGATTGCCCTGGGTCGGATCATGGGCCTCCCAGAAGTGGCGCAGCAGGGTCTCCAGGCTCGTCACCGCGGGATCGAAGACGACCCGCACCACCTCGGCGTGGCCGGTGCGGCCGGTGCAGGTCTCCTCGTAGGTGGGATTCGGCGTCACGCCGCCGGCGTAGCCCACCGCGGTCACGTATACGCCGGGCAGCTGCCAGAACAGCCGCTCGGCGCCCCAGAAGCAGCCCAGTCCGAGCACGATCTCCTGCATGCCCGCCGGCCACGGCGGCGTCATGTCGTGCCCGCTCACGGTGTGGCGGCCGCTGATCGTCAGCGGCGTGTCGCGGCCCTCCGGGGCATACAGCGGTGAAGTGGTCATCTCGATGCTCCTGTTGCGTGTCTGGCTCATTGCGTCACCGCCGGGGGATCGCCCGGCAGGCTGAAGGTGTAGATCAGGTCGACCGCCTGGGAGGCGCCGGACACCGCCTCCAGGTAGAGGTCGCGCCATAGCTTGTAGCGCAGCGTCAGCTCGGCGATCGGCGAGAAGACGCCGACACCGTAACCGACGCTCAGGCGGTCGGTGAGGTTCCCGGTCACCACCACCTGGCTCTCGTCGCCGCTGCCGGCGGTATCCAGGCTCAGATCGTCGATGCCGAAGGCCTCGCCGATGCTGCCCACGGCGCCGCCGGCCTGGCCAAGGGTGACGCCGATCAGCGCCGAGGTCAGGGCGCCGTCGGCGCCGCTGCTGTCGTCCGGGGCGCGGCCGCGCAGCGCATAGGAAAGCGCCCGGGCCTCGTCCATGGACGGCTCGGAGAAGATCTCCAGGCTGGGATTGGCCGCCGGGCCGCTGACCCGAAGGCCGGCGATCACGTCGTCCTCGGTGTTGTCCGGATTGCGGATCGCCTCGAAGTCGAGCAGCGGCTGGCCGGGCGGGCCGCTGAAGTAGAGGATGCCCTGGCGGATGATCAGGTCCTGACCGAAGGCCCGGAAGCGGCCGTCTTCCAGGTTGACGTTGCCGAACAGCTGCACCGGGCCGTCGGACTGGGCGACTTGCAGGTCGCCGGCCAGCTTGGTCTCCAGGCCGTAGGCCTCGAGGCGCATGTCCGGGCCCAGCACCAGGTCCACCTGGACGTCCAGCGCCATGCCGGCCTTCTGCATGGCCTCGGCGGTGCCTGTCCCGGGTTCGCCGGCGGCAGCGCTGCGATCGGCGGCCTCGGCCTCCTCGCGGGTGACGATCACCTCGTCCGGGCTCGGCGACACCGCCGAGGGCGGCACCTTGCCGACCTCGAGCCGCGCCCAGGGCACGGCGACCTCGCCGCGCACCTGCAGTCGCTCCGGATTGGCGCGGATCCTCAGGTCAGGGGCGATGTGCAGCCGGCCGAAGCCCGGCATCGCCACCAGCAGCGGCGCCTCGCGGCCTTCCAGGTTCAGCGCGGCCCGCCACGCCCGCGACGAGGGCCAGCTGGCATCGCCGGTGATGTTCATGCGGCCCTCTTCGCTGGTGACATAGCCATTGATGTCGGCGCTGTCGCCAGCAAGGTCGACCGCCAGCTGGCCGTCGGTCACCGATAGCGGCAGGCCGAGCCCCTCGGCGCGCAGGCCGGCGAGTTCCAGGCGTCCATCCAGGCGCGGCCGGTCGCGGTCGCCGCCGATATCGATGGCACCGGCGAGCGCGCCGTCCAGCGTATCCAGATCGGCCACCAGCGGCCGGTAAGGGGCCAGCTGCACGTCGTCGACCCTGAAGCGCCCATCCAGACGGCCCGCGCCCATGGGATCCCCGATGCCCAGGTCGAGGCGCAGCGCGCCCTGGTCGCCGAAGCGCAGTCTCAGGCCGAGGTCGGCGCGGGCCTGATCGGCGTCGAGGGTGACAGAGAGTTCGGTGCCGGGCACCGACCACGGCTGGCCGTAGGCATCCTCGCCATTGATCTTGACCCGGCTGTCGAGATTGGCACGTGCCTGCCAGGCGCCGCCGCCTTGCGACCATGCGGCGACCAGGTCGCCCTCGGTGGCACCATCGATGCGCCATCCCGGCGGCAGGGCGTCGTTGATCAGATCCATCGGCAGCTCGCGAATGGCGAGTTCGGCGCGGCCGCGGTCCGGCGACGCCGACAGCGGCGCCGTGAGGCACAGCCCGCCGCCCTCGGCGCGGGTCAGGCAGAACGGCTCGACCTCCACGGCGCCGGCCGTCAGGTCGGCATCGAAGGCCAGCGCCTCGTCCAGACCGAGGCGGCCGTAGGCGGTGTCGGCCTCCAGCGGCGTCAACCGCCCGCGATAGTGTTCACGAGCCTGATCGAGGGCGCCCTCCAGGGCCAGGCTCAGCGACGACAGCGGCCCATCGGGATCGCCCTGCACGTCGAGGGTCAGGCGATGTTCGGAGAGCCGGCCGTCGAGGGCCAGCGCAATGGCATCGAAGGCCTGGCCGCCGGCCGCGACGTCGTCGGCGTCCAGGCTCACGTCGAGGCTGGGATCGTCGAGACCTTCGACCTTGCCCGTCAGGCGCAGCCGGGCGAGGCGGTTGCCGCCGAAGGCCAGCCGATTGCCGTTCAGGGCCAGCGACAGCTGCGGCTGCTCGAAGCTGCCGCTGGCGTCGATGTCGCCGGACAGCGCCCCGGCGAGGCCGGGATAGAGGGTGTCCAGGTGCGGCATGTCGAGCTGGGCATCCAGGTTCAGCTGGCTCGGCGCGACCTGGCCCGAGGCGTCCAGGCGATTGTCGCCCTGGCGCAGGCTCAGCGAGGCGATGTCCCAGTTCATGTCGTGGTCGCCGGACAGCTGCCCCGACAGCGAGAATGGCTGATCGGCCAGCGTGCCGTCCACGGCCAGGGTCGGCACGCCGAGTCGCCAGCCGTCGGCGGTCTGGGAGAAGGCCAGCTGCAGTTTGCCGTCGAGGCGCCCGGCCAGGCCTTCGACGAAGGGTTCCGGGTCGAAGCCGTCGACGTCGAGCCGCGCCGATACCGACAGCGCGCGCGACCAGTCGACGCGCCCTTCGCTGGTCAGCGTGCCCTCGGGCGGCGTCAGCATCAGCGGCGCCCAGTCGAATCGCTGCAGGTTACCCTGGCCGTCCATCGCGATGTCGGTGCGCGGCAGCGACGGCCCCTGGGCGCTCAGCCCGAGGCTGAGCCGATAGTCGGTCAGCGACCCCTCGGCGTCGAGGTCGAGGTTCTCGACCTTCCACGGCTCGGCGGGGTCGGCCGTCTCGCCGGCGCTCGCGTCGGCGTTCGTTGCGTCCTCCGCCGGCGCCGCGGCCCCGGGCAGCGGCCACTGCAGCGCCTCGCTTTGCAGACGGGCGGAGAACGGCAGCGTTGGATCGAGGGCGTCGAGGTGCGCCTGGAGGCTGGCTGCCATGGGGCCGCTGGCGGTGAGCGAGACGCTGAGGTCGCGCAGGTCACCGGTCAGGGCCAGCTCGAGCCGCTGGCCGGCCAGCGCCGGCAGTCGTTCCGGCAGATAGAAGTCCGCGCCCAGATGGGCCTCGAGCGGATAATCGCCACTCAGCGTGACCTCGGCCTCGAGGGTGGCGTCGGCCTCGCGGGAGGCCACCGCCAGCGGATGGATGGTCACCGTCTGGTCGCGGGCGGTGACGCTGAGGTCGAGCCGGTCGATCACGTAGGCTTGGGGGCCTTCGAAGGCGGCATCTTCCAGGGTCAGGCTGGGCACGTTCACCGCCAGCGGCAGGGTGACATCCGGCAGCGTCAGCGGTTCGCGCTGGTCCAGCGGGAGGCTCTGGCTGTCGCGCACGCCGGCGGCGGTCGGGGCGACGCTGGCCGGCAGCGGCGAGCGCGCCGCCACGGCGGCGTCGATCGCCTGCGCGGTGAGTACCGGGGTGCTGCGTTCGGCCTCGCTCAGGGCGAGCTGGTTGCCCGGCGAGACCGAGGGCGTCAGTCGCAGTCCGACCAGGCGGGTCGGCGACAGGGTCAGGGCGCTGCCCTGGGCCTCGGCGCCGCTCTCGAAGTGCTGCCAGCGCAGCCGGGTGCCGTCGGCGAGGCGCACCTCGACGTCGTTCAGAGCCAGCTCGCGCAGGGCCAGCGGCAGCGGCAGCTGGATCGGCCCCGGCGGTCCACCAGCGCTCTCCTCGGGCGCGGGCTCATCGGCGGCCTCGCTCGCGCCGAGGCGTATGCGCGCCCCGTCCACGGCCAGCTTGTCCACGCACAGCCGGCCGTGCAGCAGGCAATCATCGGCCCAGGCGAGCTCGAAATTCGATACCGCGACGCTGGCCGGCCCGGCGGTCAGGCGCAGCCCCTCGATCTTCAGCGTGTCCAGCGGCGAACCCTCTACGCTCTCCACCTCGAGCAGTCCCAGCCGCTCGGCCTGGGCGAACAGGACGCCGGTGCCCCAGGGCGACAGGGCCAGGCCCAGCAGCAGCATGACCAGGCCGATCAGCCACAGCGGCAGCAGGATCAACAGCCGGGCCAGGGCCCAGCTCAGGCGACGCATTCTCACGGTGACGACTCTCGCAGCAGCGTCGGCCGGGGCACGGCGTGCCCTGGCCGACGGGGGTGAACGGTGACGATGAACGGCGTCTCGCTCAACGCTTGTCTTTCTCGACTCAGAATTCGGGACCGATGGCGAAGTGGATGCGGTAGGCATCGTCGCTGTCGAACGGATGGGCGACATCGAAGCGGATCGGTCCCACCGGCGATATCCAGCGCACACCGAGGCCGGCGCTGGTGTTCAGCTGCCGGGGCCACCAGTCGGTGAAGGCGTCGCCGGCGTCGACGAAGCTGGCCAGCCACCAGGCGCCGGTGATCCGACGCTGGGCCTCCACGCTGCCGACCAGGCGCTGCTTGCCGCCCACCAGCTTGCCGTCGCTGTTTTCCGGCGACAGGGTCTCGTAGCCGTAACCGCGCACGCTGGTATCGCCACCGGTGAAGAAGCGCAGCGACGGCGGAATGTCCTCGAAGTCGTCGGTGACGATGCTGCCGGCGCCGACGCGGCCGACGAAGCGATAGTCGTCGCCGAGGCTGCGAATCCACTGCGAGTCGGCGTTCAGGCGCAGGAACTCGGCGTCCGAGCCCCAGGCCTCGCTGGAGTACTGCACGCCGATCTGCTGGCGGTCGCCCCAGCGCGGGAAGGTCGGATTGCGCGAACGGGTGCGGGTCCAGCGCACGCCGGGATAGAGCAGCAGCACCTGGTTGTCCAGGTCGGCCTGGGTGAAGTCCTCGTAGGTGGTGCGCAGATAGATGATCTGCTCCCAGGCGTTGTCGAACTGCCAGCGACGGCCGAACTCGACGCTTGCCTCGAGGCTCTTGGTATCTTCGTTATCCTCGTTGCGCAGGCCGTACTGCAGGCGATAGCTGTCGCGCAGCGGATTCTCCAGCGGCATGTCGTAGACGCCGCTGAACTCCTGCTCGGCGCCGGAGAGATACAGGTCCTGATCGAGGCTGTGGCCGTAGCGGTTGACCCAGGGCTGATCCCAGGACAGCCGCATGCGGGGGCCGACGTCGGTGGCGACGCCGAGGCCGATCTCGAAGCGATGGCGGTCGGCCGGCGTCACGTTGACCTCGATCGGCACTTCGGGCACCGCCGGCGCCTGCAGTGCCTGAGCGGCCTCGAGCGCCTTGGCGCTGAGCCGCGGTGCGGGCGGCGGGCTCGGCGGCAGGCCCGTCACATCCAGCTGGTGGTAGAAGCCGAGCCTGGCCGGCGGCAACGCCAGGTCACCGACGCCGGCGTTCAGCAGCGGGCGCACGCTGACCGAGCCGAACCATTCGGTCTGGCCGAGGCGCTGGTTGAAGGTGGCGACATCCCTGGCCAGATAGGGCTTGCCCTCGTGAAACGGTTCCAGGGCCTCGAGCCGGTCGGTCTCGATGTGCTGGCCGTGGAAACGCACCGGGCCGAAGCGATAGCGCGGGCCGCTGTCGAGGGCCAGCGACAGCCGGGCGCTGTGCGCCCAGGGGCGGATCTCCATGCGGCGCTGGGTGAAGCGCCAGTCGAAGTAGCCGCGTTCCAGGGCCAGGCCGGAGAGCTTGCTGCGCAGGGCATCGAAGGGCGCGTGATGCAGCACCTCGCCTTCCTGCTGGGGATAGGCGTCGATGGCGTCCTTAAAGGGAGCATCGTCGGCGGCCTCGCCGGCCAGCCCGAAGTCGAGGCGCTCGATCCGCACCGGCTCGCCGGGATCGACATGGATCGTGACTTCCTCCGGCGTGTCGGGGTCGTCGAATGTGATGCGCAGCGTCGGCTCGTAGTAGCCGTAGACCTTCAGCGCGTCGCCGACCAGGCGACGCACCTCGGCTTCCAGGCGCTGAGGGGCGTACTGATCGGCCTCGAGGCTCTGGAGATAGGTTTCGACGTTGTCGGCCGGTTCGCCCTCGATGCCCTCGACGCTGGCCTTCATGGCCAGGGCTGGCCCGGCGGGCACCAGGCCGGCGAGCAGCAGGAAGGCCGCGAGGCGGCCGGCGAGTCGCTTGTCCATGGTGTCGACGTTTCCCCGACGTCCTGTCATTGCCGCAGGGCCTCGAGCTGGGCGTTCAGGGCCAGCTGGTACTGCCGCAGCTCCCGCAGCTCGGCCTGGGCGTCCTCGAGGCGCGCTTCGAGATCGGCAGCGCGTTCGCGCCCATCATCGCGCGATGCCGTCAGGCCTTCAACGTCGTCGGTGAGGCTCGCCAGAGTGTCGCGGACATCGTCCAGACGGCTGGTCAGGGCCTGCTGGCGATCGCCCAGGGCCGAGAGCCGCTCAACGTCACGCTGGCGAGCGCTTTCCAGTCCGGCCACGCGCTCGGTGAGCGCGGCCCGCCCCTGCTGCCCCGCCTTTTCCAGCGCATCCATCGAGGCGCGCACCGAGGCCAGCGTATCGCCGCGCACCTCGCCGTCCTCGGCCAGGGTGGCGACCCGCCCTTCGAGCTCGTCCTGGGCATCGGCCAGCGGCGCCAGACGTGCTTCCTGCCAGCCCGCCAGGCGCTGTTCGATGCTGGCGTTCAGGTCCTCTTCCAGGCCATCGAGCTCGTCGAGGCGCGACTGGATCTGCGACAGCCGGTCGCCGCGGCCATCGGAGGCGTCGAAACGGGCATGGACGTTGGAGATCTCGCCGCCGAGCCGGGTCAGGCGCTGTTCCAGGCGCTGACGCTCCATCCAGCCGGCGTAGGCCAGCCCGACCAGCGCGGCGATCAGCAGCAGAATCAACAGCCACAGCGGCCAGACGGCGGCCCGGCGTGGGGCCGGCGAACGATGATGCCCGGCCAGGCTGGCCTCCGGATCCGGCACGATCGGTCGCGGTTGCCGGCGGTCTTCCGGGCGCTCTGCCATGCTGGTCTCCTTACTCATTGCGTGTCCGTTGCGTATCGGCGTCCCGCCGGCGATATCGCCGGCACGCGACCCATGCCCGAGTGCCATGATCGGAATTGGCGGACCCCAGGCCGGGTGATATGATGCCGTGACCGTCTTGGTACAGCACACTGATAGTGTACGGTTTTTTATCGAGGGAGCGAACGGGGCGCGGCCGATTCGAGCCGTCAATGACCTTGCACTCCCCCAGCGCACTGGCACACCATGGGTCGCCGATCCATGACTAGCAACGAGGAGAAACGATAATGGCATTCGAACTGCCCGCACTGCCGTACGAGAAAAACGCCCTGGAGCCGCACATCTCCGCCGAGACTCTGGAGTACCACTACGGCAAGCACCACCAGGCCTACGTCACCAAGCTCAACGAGCTGACCGACGGCACCGAGAACGCCAACAAGTCCCTGGAAGAGATCATCAAGTCCTCCTCCGGCGGCCTGTTCAACCAGGCGGCTCAGGTCTGGAACCACACCTTCTACTGGCACTGCCTGTCCCCGAACGGCGGCGGTGAGCCGACCGGCGCCCTGGCCGAGGCCATCAACGCCAAGTTCGGTTCCTTCGAGGACTTCAAGAGCGCCTTCAACGCCAAGGCCGTCGGCAACTTCGGTTCCGGCTGGACCTGGCTGATCAAGACCGCCGACGGCGGCGTCGACATCGTCAACACCGACGACGCCGACACCCCGGTCGCCCACGGCCAGACCCCGCTGCTGACCATCGATGTGTGGGAGCACGCCTACTACATCGACTACCGCAACGCGCGTCCGAAGTACCTCGAGAACGTCTGGAACGTGCTGAACTGGGACTTCGTCGCCCAGAACTTCGCCTGATCCACAGCGGACTCGCGAACGACAACGGCCCCGCCATCTGGCGGGGCCGTTTAGTTTTTGAGCGCGCTGAATCCTGACCGGGGCTGTTTCGGCGACAGGTCTTCGCGAGGCGCTATGACCCCCTCCCTGGGCGCTTCTTTGGCCCAGCGGCACTCTCGCATCCTGCTCCGTTTGCAGGACCGGTGTTGGCCATCCGTGGCCAACCCGTTCGGCCAGGATAGCCTCACCCCTGGCCAAAACCCCCGCTACGACCTGTCCCCGACGCGCCTTTCTAGCCGCCAGACGCAGCAGCAAATCGAGCCGACTCAAGGATCGGCGCGGCGCCCGATGCCCCGATAGTGAAGCCCCATGTCGGCCACGTGGGCGGGATCGTAGATATTGCGCCCGTCCAGCAGCAGCCTGCCCTTCAGCCGCGACGCCAGCTGCGGCCAGTCCGGGTTCCAGTAGGTCTTCCACTCGGTGACCAGCATCAGGGCGTCGGCACCCTCGAGCGCCTCGTCCGGATCGCCGTCGAACAATTCCAGCAGCGGATGCTCGCCCAGCCGTTCGCGCAGCGCCTCGGTGGCGGCGGGATCGTGCAGCCGCACCCGCACGCCCTGGGCCCACAGCGAGCGCAGCAGGGTCAGCACCGGCGCATGGTCGATGCGTGCCGTGCCGGGCTTGAAGGCCGCGCCCCAGATGGCCACGGTCAGGCCTTCCAGTCGGCCGTGGTAGTGGGCCCACAGCTTGCGGAACAGCGTCTCCTTCTTCTGCTCGTTGATGTCGAGCACCTGGTCGAGCAGCGCCGAGTGGCGGCCGCTGGCCGACTGCACGTCGGCCAGGCGCATCAGGTCGCGGGAGAAGCTCGGGCCGCCGAAGCCACAGCCCGGATAGAGATACTCGTAGCCGATGCGGCTGTCGGCGCCCATGCCCTCGCGCACGTCCTCCACGTCCACCCCCAGGGTGTCGGCCAGCCCGGCGATCTCGTTCATGTAGCTGATGCGGGTGGCCAGCATGCCGTTGATCGCCAGCTTGGTCAGCTCGGCGGCGCGGCGCGGCATGCGCTGGAAGACCTCGCGGCGGCGATTGAAGGCGCGCAGCAGCTCGCGTACCTGGCGCTCGGCGTGGCGATCGTCGCAGCCCAGCAGCCAACGTGATGGACGAGTGAAGGTTTCCCACGCCCGGCCTTCCTCGAGCAGGTCGGCCAGTGCCACCGCGCGCCGGCCGTTGCCGAGACAGGCGGCCAGGCGGTCGGTCTCGCCGACCGGGAAGGTCGAGTTGTTGACCAGCACGGCGTCCGCGGTCAGCCGCGACGACAGCTCGGTAACGGTGGTGCGCCCTTGCTCGCGCTGCTCCGGCGACAGGGCCAGCCACAGCACCTCGAAATCGTCGCTCTCGAGCGCCTTGCCCTCGTCCAGCACGCTCAGGTGGCCGTGAGCCATCCCCTCTTCCAGGCGTGCCATCAGCTGGGGCTCGCTGGCCAGCCAGCTGCTTTTGGACAGCGTCGACCAGCCGGCGCTGGCGTGGGGCCACCAGGTCACCCGATGGCCGACCGAGGCCAGCGCCGCCGCCGCGGTGGCGGCGGCCAGCTCACTGCCGTGAACCAGAACGCGCATGGATCACTCCTCGCCGCTGTAGCGGGCCAGCAGCTCGCGGAAACCTTCGCCGTAGCGGGCATGGCGGCGACCGTAGGCGAGAATCGCCTCGAGGTAGCCCAGCTGGTGGCCGCAGTCGTAGGTGCGGCCGCGCATGCGCCAGGCGTCGACGCCGCTCTGCTGACGCAGGGTCTCGATGGCGTCGGTGAGCTGGATCTCGTTGCCGGCGCCGGGCGGCGTCTCGGCCAGCAGCGGGAAGATGGCGCCGGGCAGCGCATAGCGGCCGATCACCGCCAGGTCGGAGGGCGCCTCCTCGACCTTGGGTTTCTCGACCAGTCCGGCCAGGGCGCCGGCCTCACCGGCCGCAGGCGGCTCGCCCTCGGGGGCGACGATACCGTACTTGTAGACCAGCTCGTGAGGCACTTCCTCGACCATCAACTGGCTGCGACCGGTGGCATCGAAGGCCTCGATCATGCCGGCCAGGTCATTGCGCTCGAGGCCGTGGCCGTCGACCAGCACGTCGGGCAGCAGCACCGCGAAGGGCTCGTCGTCGCCGATCACCGGGCGGGCGCAGAGCACGGCGTGGCCGAGGCCCAGCGGCTCGGACTGGCGCACGCTGATGATGTTGACGTCTTCCGGCACGATCGAGCGCAGCTCCTCGAGCAGCTCGTGCTTACCCTTGGCCTCGAGGCTGGCCTCGAGCTCGAAATGCTTGTCAAAGTGGTTCTCGATGGCGATCTTGCTGCCGTGGGTCACCAGTACGATGTCGCGGATGCCGGCCTCGACGGCCTCCTGGACCACGTACTGGATCACCGGGCGGTCGACGATGGTGATCATCTCCTTGGGGATGGCCTTGGAGGCGGGCAGGCAGCGGGTGCCGAAACCGGCAACGGGCAGAACGGCCTTGCGAATCATGATGCGGTCCTTGTCTCGTGTCGCATGGAGCCCGGCGCCGCCGGGCATGGGCCGGGGCGTCGGGAACGAGTAGAATGGCATCATACCGAATCACGCCGAGCCCGCCACAGTGGCAGGTCGGCGACACCTACGGAGAGGACAGATGACGGCAAGCCAGTCGCAAGCGGAGAACGTCGACGCGGCGGAGATCGCCAAGTTCGAGGCCCTGGCCCATCGCTGGTGGGATACCGACGGCGAGTTCAAGCCGCTGCACGAGATCAATCCCCTGCGCCTCGACTTCATCGACGCCCGCGCCGGGCTGGCCGGCCATCGGGTGATCGACGTCGGCTGCGGCGGCGGCATCCTCGCCGAGGCCATGGCCCATCGCGGCGCCGAGGTCACCGGCATCGACCTGGGCGAGGCGCCGCTGGCGGTGGCCCGTCTGCACGCCGAGGAGACCGGCGCGAGCGTCGATTACCGCCAGATCAGCGTCGAGGCCATGGCCGAGGCCCATGCCGGCGAGTTCGACGTGGTCACCTGCCTGGAAATGCTCGAGCACGTGCCCGACCCCGCCTCGGTGATCCGCGCCTGCGCGCGGCTGGTCAAGCCCGGCGGCCAGGTGTTCTTCTCGACCATCAACCGCAATCCCAAGGCCTACGCCCTGGCCGTGGTCGGCGCCGAGTACCTGCTGCGGATGCTGCCGCGGGGCACTCATGACTATGCCAAGTTCATCCGTCCCTCGGAGCTCGCCGGCTGGTGCCGCGAGGCGGGCCTCACGGTCTGCGAGCAGAGCGGCCTGACCTACCAGCCGCTGACCCGCCGCTATCGTCTGTCGGCCACCGACGTGTCGGTGAACTACCTGATGCACTGCCGTCGGGAGGTGTCGTGAGTCGCGAATGGCCGACACCCGAGGCGCTGCTGTTCGATCTCGACGGCACCCTGGTGGACACCGCCCCGGATCTGGCGCGGGCCACCAACGCCCTGCGCGCGCACCACGGCCTGACGCCCCTGCCCTACCCGACCATCCGCGCCCAGGTCTCCAACGGCGGCAGCGCCCTGGTGACCCTGGCGCTGGGCCTCGAGCGCGAACACGTCGAACACGATGCCGCCCGCGCCTTCCTGCTGGACGCCTACGGCGAGGCGGTGGCGGTGGAGAGCCGCGTCTTTCCGCCGCTGGACCGGCTGCTGGACGAGTGGCGTGGTGCCGGCCGCCCGTGGGGCATCGTCACCAACAAGCCGCGGGCCTACGCCGCGCCGCTGGTCGAGGCCCTGGGCCTCGAGCCGGGGGCACTGCTGTGCGCCGATGACCTGCCGGTGAAGAAGCCCGATCCGGCGCCGCTGCTCGAGGCCGCGCGGCGCCTGGGCGTGACGCCCGGCGAGTGCTGGTACCTGGGTGATCATCACCGCGACATGCAGGCCGCCCGGGCCGCGGGCATGCCGGCGGTGGCGGTGGGCTATGGCTACATCACCGAGGACGACGATTATCGCCTGTGGCCGGCGGATTGCTGGTTCGAGACCGCCGAGGCGCTGACCGAGGCCCTGCTGCCGCTCGATCCCAAGCGTTGATGTCCCGTGGCGGCGACGCTCCCGAGACACGCGCCCAACCGCGTTCCGCGATCACGCCCCGACACGGTGCTCTACATGACACTCCATCCATACGACAAAGGGCCTTCCGCTGGGGAGGCCCTTGGTCGTTCCTGCCGTGCCATCGGACGCCGACGATCGTTGTCCGACGCTTATCGCCGGGGCGGCTGGGCGTCGAACCGCTCGCCGCTGTGGCCGCGGCTGTCCGGCCCCATCAGCCACAGATAGGTGGGCATGATCTCCTCCGGCGTGCGCAGCGTGCCCGGATCCTCCGCCGGATAGGCGGACTGGCGCATGGCGGTGCGCGTGGCGCCGGGATTCAGGGTGTTGATGCGCAGCGTGCCGAGGTGCTCCACCTCGTCGGCCAGCACTTCCATGAAGCCCTCGGTGGCAAACTTCGACACCGAATAGGCGCCCCAGTAGGCGCGCCCGCGGCGTCCCACCGAGGACGAGGTGAAGATCACCGAGGCGTCCGGCGAGGCCTCGAGCAGCGGCAGCAACGCCTGGGTCATCCAGATCGGACCGTTGATATTGACCTGCATCACCTGCTCCCACAGCGCCGGGTCGTACTGGGCGAAGGGCGTGATGCGGCCCAGCAGCCCGGCGTTGTGCAGGATGCCGTCCAGGCGCCCGAACTCCTTGCCCAGGGCCTCGGCCATGTCATGGAAGTCCTTGAGCGTCGCACCCTCGAAGTTGAGCGGGAAGATCGCCGGCTGCGGCAGCCCTTCCGACTCGATGGCATCGTAGACCGCCTCCAGCTTGGCGATGGTCCGGCCCAGCAGCACCACCGTGGCGCCGTGGCGGGCGTAGCTCAGGGCCGCGGCGCGGCCGATGCCGTCGCCCGCGCCGGTGACCAGGATCACCCGACCGTCGAGCAGCCCTCGCGGCGCCTCATAGTCGATCTTGCAGATCGTCATGCCCTACCTCCTGGAGCTAGTTGCCCGATTGACGCTGGAAGTCGGCGGCCAGGCTGGCGGCGCTGCTGTCGGGATACTCCTGCTGCACGCGGTCGAGCAGCGCCTTGCTGGCCTCCGGGTCCCCCTGGCGGGCCTTGAGCAGGCCCTGCTTGTAGAGGGTGTCCGGCACCTTGTTGCTGTCAGGGAAGTCGTCCAGCACATGCTGGAAGGCCGCGTCGGCGGCGTCGAGCTCGCCCTGGGCCGAATGCAGCTCGCCGAGCCAGTAGTGGGCGTTGGCGGTCAGCGAGCTGTCCGGATGCGCCTGCACGAAGGCCTCGAAGGCCTGGGTCGCGGCATCGAACTCGCGGGCCTGCACCTTGGCGAAGGCGGCCTGGTAGTCGGCGCGGGCGCCGGCGTCGTTGCCCGGCGAGCCGGCGCCGCCGGCGGCCTGCCCGGAGGTGGACGCCGAAGCCTCGCCGGCATTGTCGCCGCCGGCCACCTGCTCGGCCGCGGCGGCTCCGCTCCCGCCCGCCGCGCTGGCGGCGCCTGCCGAGAGGCGCTCGTCCAGGTCCATGTACTGCTGGCGGGTCTGGCGCTTCAGCTGTTCGAGCTGGTAGCGCAGCTCCTCGACCTGGCCGCGCAGCTGGCGCAGCTGCTGCTGGTTGCGCTGCATCTCGTTGAACAGCTCCAGGTTGCCCCCGGCGGGCTCGCGGGCGGCGGTCTGGTCATAGAAGCTGCTGGAGCCCGAGGCGGCGGTGAGATCCTCCACCACCGGCTGCTGGGCCAGCGCCGGAGCGGCCAGCAGGCCCAGCATGCCGGCGGCGGTCCAGGTTCTGAGACGGGGGCTCATCGCATTCTCCCTTGGCTATCGTGGTGCCGGATGCGGCGGTCTCAGTAGGCGAAGACCACGCGACGGTTCTGGGCGTAGGCTTCCTCGTTGCTGCCGCGGGCCGCCGGACGCTCCTCGCCGTAGCTGACGACCTCGACCTGGGACGGCGAGACGCCCTGCACGCTCAGGAAGCGCTTGACGGCATCGGCGCGACGCTCGCCGAGGGCCAGGTTGTACTCACGGGTGCCGCGTTCGTCGGTGTGGCCCTGCAGCACCACGCTGGCGCTGGGGTTGTTCTGCAGGAAGCGAGCGTGGGATTCGAGCACCGACTGGAACTCGGGGCGGATGGTGTCGCTGTCGTAGGCGAAGTAGATGGTACGGACCTCGGGAATCCGTGAGCCGGCCATCTGGCCGGCGCCCTCGCCGAGGCCGCTGCCGCTGACCTGGCCGGCACCGGCGGTGCCGGTTCCCGCGCCGCCGCCGCTGCCGGCGGTACCGGCCATGGACCCTTCCTGGGTGCCGCCGGTGCTGGAGCAGCCGGCCAGAACGGCCAGAGACATGGCGGCGATCAACGTACGGGCATAAGGCGTGAATTGCATCGTTCGACTCCTTTCCTTGTGGGACACATTCATTCAGTCGAGAAACGGGGACCAGGCGGGCTCGCGCACGTCGCCCTGGGCCGCGGGAAGGCGGAACGAGGCGCGGCCGTCCGCGGAGACGCCCCCCAGCACCCCCCTGCCGCCCTGCTGGGTGGCGAAGATTACCATGGTGCCGTTGGGCGCGACACTGGGCGATTCGGCCTGACGAGCGTCGCCGAGTTCGACCAGACGACCGCTCTCCAGGTCCTGCTTGGCGATCCGGTAGCCGTTGCTGCCGCGGTGGATCAGGAACAGGGATTCGCCGTCCGGGGCGAAGCGTGCCCGGGCATTGTAGTTGCCGGTGAAGGTGATGCGCTCGGGCGAGCCGCCGAGCGCCTGACGATAGATCTGCGGGCCGCCGCTGCGGTCCGAGGTGTAGATCAGGCCGTTGCCGTCCGGCGACCAGGCCGGCTCGGTCTCGATGCTCGGGCTGTTGGTGATGCGCTGCAGGTTCTGCGAGGCGATGTCCATGACATAGATCTCCGGCTGGCCGTCACGCGACAGCGCCATCGCCAGCTTGCGGCCGTCCGGCGACCAGGCCGGCGCGCTGTTGAGGCCCTCGAACGAGGTCAGGCGCACGCGGCGGCCGCTGGCCACCTGCTGAACGTAGATGCCCGGCCGGCCGGACTCGAAGGACACGTAGGCCAGCTTGCTGCCGTCCGGCGACCAGGCCGGTGACATGATCGGCTCGTCGGAGCTCAGCACCTGCTGGCTGTTGCGGCCATCGGCGTCGGCCACGAACAGCTGATAGGCGGTATTGTCGCCGACGCCCTGGGAGGTGACGTAGGCGATGCGGGTGGAGAAGGCGCCGCGAATGCCGGTGATCTCCTCGAAGATCTTGTCGCTGATGCGGTGGGCCGCGGCGCGCATCTGATCCTGGCCGGCGGTGATCACCTCACCGAGCATGCGCGACTCGCCGCTGACGTTCATCAGCTCGTACTGGATCTCGACGCCCCCGCCGGTGCGGCTGACGCGGCCGACCACCAGATAGCGCGTATCCAGGGCCTGCCAGTCGCCGAAGCTGACGTCGTCACCGCGGGTCGGCTTGGCGAACATCGCCTCGCGCGCCAGGGGCGCGAAGTAGCCGCTGCGCTCCAGGTCGTCGGAGATGATCCGGGCCACGTCCTGGGGCAGGTTCTCGCCTTGGGCGAACGGGACCACGGCAATCGGCGTGGCCTGCTCGTTGCCCTGGGTGATGTCGATGGTCAGGTCGGCCTGGGCCAGCGGCGCGCATATCAGCAGCGCGGCCACCAGCCAGGTAGTGATCAAGGCTCTCATCAGCGTATGTCCCCCGGTCGGAATCTGAGGTTGAATTCACGGTACTGGCGCTGCACCGATGCGGGCAGGTCGCGCAGCTCGGCGAAGGGTGCGGCGGTTTCCACCGCGCTCAGCGCCGAGCGGTCGAAGGCACTGTTGCCACTGCTACGACCGACGCTGGCGGCGAATAGCTCCCCGGACGGCCCCAGGCGAACCGATATCTCGGTCGTGGCACCGTCGGGCACGTTGGGCGGAATCGCCCAGGCCTGCTCCACCGCCTGGCGCACCAGGTTGATGAAGCCGTTGGCCGCCTGCTCCGCCTGCTTGGCGTTGGCCACGGCCTCGGACTCGCCGGCAATGGCCTGATCGAGGCTGTTCTGGGCCGCCTCGGCGGCGCGCCTGGCGGCGGCCTCGCGCTGCTTGCGGGCCTCTTCCTCGGCCTGGCGCTGACGCTCGGCTTCGCGCTGCTTGCGGGCCTCTTCCTCGGCCTGGCGCTGGCGTTCGGCTTCGGCTTCGCGCTGTTTGCGGGCTTCTTCCTCGGCCTGGCGCTGACGCTCGGCGTCGGCTTCGCGCTGTTTGCGAGCCTCTTCCTCGGCCTGGCGCTGGCGCTCGGCGTCGGCTTCGCGCTGTTTACGGGCCTCTTCCTCGGCCTGGCGCTGGCGTTCGGCTTCGGCCTCGCGCTGCTGGCGAGCCTCTTCCTGACGCTGTCGCTCGGCCTCCTGCCGAGCGGCCTGTTCGGCTCGGCGTTCGGCCTCTGCCGCCGCCTGTTCGGCGGCCTGGCGAGCCTGTTCGCGCTCGGCGGCGCGGGCCGCTTCCTCTTCCTGGCGCTGGGCCTCCGCTTCAGCGGCGGCCTGACGCTCCGCTTCCGCCTGGGCGGCGGCTTCGGCTTCCTGGCGCTGCTGTTTCGCCTTGGCCGCGGCACGAGCCTGTGCCTGCGCCTGCTGGGCCTGGTCGGTGGCGGTCTCGGCGCGCACCAGGGTCGCCTGGACGATGGCCTGGTTGGGCGGCTCCTGCTCGGCGCTGGGGAAGCGGATCACGCTGATGACCAACAGCCCCAGGTGCAGACCGACGGCGAGGATCAGCGGCAGCCCGTAGCCGACATGGCGGCGTTGTCTAGCCATGCATCCTCCTCAGGCGTCCCCGGGCGGGGGCTCGGAGATCAGCCCGACGTTGGCCACGCCCGACGTCTGCAGGGTGCTCATCAGGGTCACGATCTGGCCGTAGGCGACGTTGCGATCGCCGCGCACCAGCACCGGTGCTCCCGGATGACGCTCAAGCAGTACCTTGACCCGCTGGCCCAGCTCGTCGAGGGCGACCGCCGTGGTGTCGTCCGACAGGGTGATGAAGTACTGCCCGTCCTTGTCGACCGACACGATGATGCGTTCGTCGCTCTCCGTGTCCTCGATCGGCTCCGAGCTGACCTGGGGCAGGTCCACCTTGACGCCCTGGGTCAGCATCGGCGCGGTGATCATGAAGATCACCAGCAGCACCAGCATCACGTCGATGAAGGGCACGACGTTGATCTCGTTCATCGGCTTGCGCCGGCCCATGCGATTGAAGGGTCCGTGCATGGCGTGGCCCTCCTCAGCCGGCGGCGGATTCGCCGCGACCCTGCAGGTTGCGGTGCAGGATGGAATGGAACTCCTCGGCGAAGTCCTCGTACTTGCCCAGCAGGCGGCTGGATTCCGCCGACAGGCGGTTGTAGAAGATCACCGCGGGGATGGCCGCGAACAGGCCCATGGCGGTGGCGATCAGCGCCTCGGCGATCCACGGCGCCACGGTGCCGAGCGTGGCCTGCTGGGCCAGCGACAGCGACTGGAAGGAGCCCATGATGCCCCAAACGGTGCCGAACAGCCCGATATAGGGGCTGGACGAGGCCACGGTGGCCAGGAACACCAGGTGCAGGTTGAGGCGGTCCTCCTCGCGGGACCAGGCCACGCGCATGCTGCGCTGCACGCCGTCGAGGATCGCCTGGGGGCTCTGGGTCTTCGGCATCAGGCGATTGAACTCGCGGAAGCCGGCACGAAAGATGTGCTCGGCGCCCAGGGTCTCCTGCTCGGCGGGCGTCTCGCGGTACAGCTCGTTGAGGTCGACCCCGGACCAGAAGCGGTCCTCGAACTCGCGGTGGGCCTTGCGCGCGCGGCGCATCACGAAGGTGCGCTGGAAGATCACCACCCAGGACAGCAGCGAACCCAGCAGCAGCAGCAGCATCACCGCCTGGACCACGCCGCTGGCGTTCATGATCAGGTGGGGAATGGACATGGCGTCGTTCACGGGAATCCTCGTCTCGTCGGAGTCAGTCTTGGGAAGGCGTCGGCGCCGGGGCGCGGTCGTCCGGGGCCAGGCCGAAGTGCTGCCAGGCCTGGCGGGTCACCACCCGGCCGCGGGCGGTGCGCATCATCAGCCCCTGCTGGATCAGGTAGGGCTCGATGACGTCCTCGATGGTGTCGCGCTCCTCGCCGATGGCCGCGGCCAGCGAGTCGACGCCCACCGGCCCGCCGTCGAACTTCTCGATCATCGCCAGCAACAGCCGGCGGTCCATGTGATCCAGGCCGTGATGATCGACGTGGAGCATGTTGAGCGCCTGGTCGGCGATCTCGGCGTCGATGCGTCCGCCGCCGCGCACCTCGGCGTAGTCGCGCACGCGGCGCAGCAGGCGGTTGGCGATGCGCGGGGTGCCGCGGGAGCGGCGTGCCACTTCCCGGGCGCCGGCGGCGTCGGCGGTCACGCCCAGCAGCCGCGCCGAGCGGGCGACGATCTCGCTGAGCTCGTCGATGGAGTAGAACTCCAGGCGCTGGACGATGCCGAAGCGATCGCGCAGCGGCGAGGTCAGCAGGCCCGCCCGGGTGGTGGCGCCGACCAGGGTGAAGGGCGGCAGGTCGAGCTTGATCGAGCGCGCCGCCGGCCCCTCGCCGATCACGATGTCGAGCTGGAAGTCCTCCATGGCGGGATAGAGGATCTCTTCCACCACCGCCGACAGGCGATGGATCTCGTCGATGAACAGCACGTCGCCGGGCTGCAGGTTGGTGAGCATGGCGGCGAGATCGCCGGCCCGCTCGAGCACCGGACCGGAGGTCGACTTCAGGCCGACACCCATCTCGGTGGCGATGATATTGGCGAGCGTGGTCTTGCCGAGCCCGGGCGGGCCGAACACCAGGGTGTGGTCGAGGCTCTCGTCGCGGCCGCGGGCGGCGTGGATGAAGATCTCCAGCTGCTCGCGGACCCGCGGCTGGCCGATGTAGTCGCCGAGCTGCTTGGGGCGAATGGCGTGGTCCAGATGGCCTTCGCCCTCGCGGTTCTCGGCGGCGATCAGGCGATCAGTTTCCAGCATCGGCTCCCTCCGCCGGCATCGGGATGAAAGGCTGCGGATCGCGCATGGCCATCAGCCCGCCATGCGACGCGCGAGCGCCGCCTTGATGATCGCCTCGGTGCTGCCCTCTTCCTCGAGGCCAGCGAGCATGCGCGCGGCCTCGGCGGGCTTGTAGCCGAGGCTGACCAGCGCCGCCTCGGCCTCGGCCAGCGGCTCCTGGCGCGGCTCGGGGGCGCTGCCGGTCGACGGTGCCACGCCGGCGGCGGGCGTTTCGGCCTCCCAGTGCGGGAAGCGGTCGCGCATCTCGACGATCAGCCGCTCGGCGGTCTTCTTGCCGACGCCGGGCAGGCGAGTCAGCGACTTGACGTCGTCGTCCATCACGCAGCGGATGAAGGCGTCCTCGTCCATGCCGGAGAGGATGGCCAGGGCCAGCTTGGGGCCGACGCCGTTGACCTTGATCAGGGCGCGGAACAGCGCCCGCTCCTGCTCGCGGGCGAAGCCGTAGAGCAGATGGGCGTCATCGCGCACGGTGAGATGGGTATGCAGCACCACGTCCTCGCCGACCCCGGGCAATGCCACCAGGGTGGTCATGGACGCTTCCAGCTCGTAGCCGACGCCGGCCACGTCCAACAGCAGCCAGGGCGGCTGCTTGTCGATCAGGGTGCCTCGCAAGCGTCCGATCATGATATGTCACTGTCCTTGATGATGAATCCGCAGCGCGTCGCGCTCACTATACTGGTCCCCCCCGGGCCATGCCAGCCCGTGGAACGCTGTTCGACAACCGCCTGGGCGTCGCCATCAGGCGACATCACTCGGGGCGAAAGTCGCGCCACGACGCCCCCTTGCCGCGCCCTCGCCCGCCGCCGCCGTAGCTGCCCTGACGGATCAGCCCGAGCCGGGCGTAGGCATGGGTCAGGGCGATGGCCAGGGCGTCGGCGGCATCGGCCTGGGGCGTGCCGGAGAGGCCCAGGATGGCGGTCACCATGTGCTGAACCTGGGCCTTGTCGGCCGCCCCGCCGCCGGTGACCGCCTGCTTGATCTGGCGCGGACCGTACTCGCTGACCGGCAGGCCGTGATTGGCCGCACAGACGATGGCGGTGCCCCGCGCCTGACCGAGCTTGAGTGCCGAGTCGGCGTTCTTCGACATGAACACCTGCTCGATGGCGAACTCGCCGGGACCGTGCAGGCCGATCACCTCGCTGACCCCGGCATAGACCTGGGCCAGACGCTGGGCCAGATCGTCGCCGCGGGTGCGGATGCAGCCGCTGGTCACGTACTTCGGCCTGGGCTCGGTCACGTCCAGCACCCCGTAGCCGGTGATCCGCGAGCCCGGATCGATGCCCAGGATCAGCATGTGCGTTCGCTCGTCGTGAAAGGATTCGTCATCGTGCCGCTTATCGAGAATGTCATCATTGCCGGATCGAGAGCGCGTTGGTGTTCGGCTTCAATCATGCAGCTCTTCCAGAATGTCATCCGAGAAGTCGGCATTGGTGTAAACATTCTGCACATCGTCCAGGTCCTCCAGCCGGTCGACCAGCTTGACGATACGCCGGCCGAGCTCGGCGTCGTCGATGCGGCTGTAATTGTCCGGATAGCGCCCGACGTCGCTGGCCTCGGGGTCGATGCCCGCCGCTATCAGCGCATCCTTGACCGTACCGAAGGTATCCGGCGTGGTGACGACCTCCAGGCGGCCATCCTCGAGGGCCTCGATGTTCTCGGGCTCGGCGGCCAGGGTCGCCTCCATGGCCGTCTCCTCGTCGACGCCTTGCGGCAGCGTCAGCCGCCCCTGCTTGTGGAACATGAAGGCCACGGAGCCGGAGGTGCCGAGATTGCCGCCGTGTTTGCCGAAGGCGTGTCGCACCTCGGAGACAGTTCGATTGCGGTTATCGGTCATGGCCTCGACCATCACCGCCACGCCTTCGGGGCCGTAGCCCTCGTAGACGACCTCTTCCATGGCGTCGCCGTCGGTGTTGCCGGCGCCGCGGTCCACCGCCCGCTGCACGGTGTCCTTGGGCATGTTGTTGCCGAGCGCCTTGTCCATGGCGGCGCGCAGGCGCGGGTTGTCCTCGGGGTCGCCGCCGCCCTGCCGCGCGGCCACGGTCAGCTCGCGGATCAGCTTGTTGAAGATCTTGCCGCGCCTGGCGTCCTGAGCCGCCTTGCGATGCTTGATATTGGACCATTTGCTATGGCCGGCCATATTCCCTCCTTCGTGTCTCGTCGGTGAGTCAGGAAACCGGATTGAATCATCGGCCAGATGAGCTCTCCCGACGACCAGCCTTCACGAGGACGCGGTAAACCCTTCCCTGGGCGCTTCTTTTGACATCCATGTCAAAAGAACCTCGCTTCGGCTGGTCCTCGGTGCTCAGGTCGAGTGTTGGAGCCATATCACCCCCAGAAACGACACCGGCGCCACAAGGGGCGCCGGTGCGTTGACGGAAGACTCGCCGCTTATTCGGCGGTGCCCTCTTCTGCCTTTTCCGCCTTGGCCTTCTGGCGCAGGCGAATGTTGAGCTCCTTGAGCTGCTCGCCGCTGACCTCGCCCGGGGCATCGGTCATCAGGCAGGCCGCGCTCTGGGTCTTCGGAAAGGCGATCACCTCACGGATGGTGCGGGCACCGCTCATCAGCATCACCAGACGGTCGAGGCCGAAGGCCAGGCCACCGTGGGGCGGCGCGCCGTACTGCAGGGCGTCGAGCAGGAAGCCGAATTTCTCGCGGGCCTCTTCCTGGCCGATGCCGAGCAGCTCGAGCACGCTCTGCTGCATGGCCTGGTCGTGGATACGGATCGAGCCGCCGCCCAGCTCGGTGCCGTTGAGCACCATGTCGTAGGCGCGGGACAGCGCCTCGGCCGGGTTGGCCTTGAGCGTTTCCACGTCGCAGGAAGGCGCGGTGAACGGGTGGTGCAGGGCCTGCAGGCGGGCGCTGCCGTCGTCCTCGAACATCGGGAAGTCGACCACCCACAGCGGCGACCACTCGGCGGTGTAGAGGTCGAGGTCCTCGCCCAGCTTGACGCGCAGCGCGCCCAGCGCCTCGTTGACGATGGTGGCCTTGTCCGCGCCGAAGAAGATGATGTCGCCGTCCTCGGCGCCGACGCGATCCAGCAGCTGCTCGACCACGCCTTCCATGAACTTGACGATCGGCGACTGCAGGCCCTCGAGACCCTTGGCACGCTCGTTGACCTTGATCCAGGCCAGGCCACGGGCGCCATAGATGCCGACGAACTTGGTGTACTCGTCGATCTCCTTGCGGCTCAGGCTCGCACCGCCCTTGACCTTGAGCGCGGCCACGCGGCCGTCATCGGCATTGGCCGGGCCGGAGAACACCTTGAAGTCCACGTCCTTCATCAGGTCGTCGACGTCGGTCAGCTCGAGCGGGATGCGCAGGTCCGGCTTGTCGGAGCCGAAGCGCTGCATGGCCTCGGCATAGGGCATGCGCGGGAATGCCGGCAGCTCGACGTCCAGCACGTCCTTGAACAGGTTGCGCACCATGTTCTCGGTGATCGACATGATGTCCTCTTCCTCGACGAAGGAGGCCTCGAGGTCGATCTGGGTGAATTCGGGCTGGCGGTCGGCGCGCAGGTCCTCGTCGCGGAAGCACTTGGCGATCTGGTAGTAGCGATCGAAGCCGGACACCATCAGCAGCTGCTTGAACAGCTGCGGTGACTGCGGCAGCGCGAAGAAGCTGCCCGCATGGGTGCGGCTCGGCACCAGATAGTCACGGGCGCCTTCCGGGGTGGCGCGGGTCAGGATCGGCGTCTCGATGTCGAGGAAGCCCTGCCCCTCGAGGTAGGCACGCACGCTGTGGGAGATGCGCGAGCGAAGGCGCAGCTTCTCGATCATCTCCGGGCGGCGCAGGTCGATGTAGCGATGCTTGAGGCGCACTTCCTCGCCGACCTTGCCGTGCTCGTCGAGCTGGAACGGCGGGGTGGCGGCGGTGTTGAGGACCTCCACGTCCTTGGCCAGCACCTCGATCAGGCCGGTCGGCATGTTCGGGTTCTGGGTGCCCTCCGGGCGCAGACGCACGCGGCCGCTGATGCGCAGCACGTATTCGCTGCGGGCGCGGTCGGCATTGGCGAAGGCCTCGGCGGTGTCGGGGTCGACCACGACCTGGGCGATGCCGTCCCGGTCGCGCATGTCGAGGAAGATGACCCCGCCATGGTCACGGCGGCGATGGACCCAGCCGCACAGGGTGACCGTCTGATCCACCATGGTCTCGTTCAGCTGGCCGCAATAATGGCTGCGCATGTCGTATCCTGTTCTGTTGCGTGAAATGGGGTAAGGAGGCGACGACCGCGGTCAGGCCGCCGACCCGGATGTCTCGCCGCCGCCGGCCAGGTTCTTCTTGCTGCCCGACTTGAAGTCGGTCTCGTACCAGCCGCTGCCCGCCAGGCGGAAGCCCGCCGCGGAGACCAGACGGTCGAGCTCGGCCTGGTCGCAGGCCGGGCAGTCGGTCAGCGGCGCGGCACCGATCTTCTGCAGCTTCTCCAGGCGATGGCCACAGGCCTTGCACTCGTATTCGTAGATGGGCATGGTTCGATATCTCCCGGTAACGACGTCCCAGAGGGCGATGCGGGCCAACCATGCCCGCGACACGTTCTGCGATATAGGGTCGGGCGGCGAAAATTCCAACCAGGCCTGCCCTGAAAGCCCGCTATTATAGCCTGCCGCCGGGCCCCAGGCCCAGCCCCGCAGCGACGTCTCCAACCACAAGGAAGACCGCCATGCATGCCGTGATTCTCGACGCCGCCAGCCTCGGCGACGATATCGATCTGACGCCGATCCGCGAGCAGGTCTCTCGCCTCGATGTCCACGACTTCACCGAGCGCGACGAGGCCGTCGCCCGGCTCGCGGGCGCCGAGGTCGCCATCGTCAACAAGGTGGTGCTCGATGCCGAGGCCCTGGCCGCCCTGCCCGACCTCAGGCTGATCTGCGTGCTGGCCACCGGGACCAACAACATCGCCATGGACGAGGCCGAGCGCCGCGGCATCGTGGTGCGCAACGTCGCCGCCTACGGCACCGCCAGCGTGGCGCAGCACACGATGATGCAGCTGCTGGCCCTGGCCGGGCGGCTGCGGCGCTATCAGCGCGACGTGGCCGAGGGCCGCTGGGGCGAAAGCCCCTTCTTCTGCCTGATGGATCACACCACCCTGCAGCTCGAGGGCAAGCGGCTGGTCATCGTCGGCCAGGGCGAGCTCGGCACCCGGGTCGGCGAACTCGCCGGCGCCTTTGGCATGGACGTCGTCTTCGCCGCCCGCCCCGGCGCCGAGCAGGATGCGCGCCCGACGCTGGCCGAGCTCGCCCCCACCGCCGATGCCATCAGCCTGCACTGTCCGCTCACCGAGGCCAGCCGCCACCTGATCGACACCGACCTGCTGGCGACGCTCAAGCCCTCGGCGCTGGTGGTCAACTGCGCCCGCGGCGGCATGATTGACGAGATCGCCGCGCTCGAGGCCCTGCGCGAGGGCCGGATCGGCGGCCTGGCCGTCGACGTGCTGCCCGAGGAGCCGCCGCGCGACGGCCATCCGCTGATCGACGCCCTGAGCGAGCCGCTCAACCTGATCGTGACGCCCCACAGCGCCTGGATCAGCCCCGAGGCTCGCCAGCGCATCGTCCAGCTCACCGCCGACAACCTGAGTCGCCCCATCCGCGACTGAAAACCGTTATTCCGTCAGGCTTGAGCTTGGCGGCTGAGGAAATAGATAACGGTATAAAGTCGATATCGGGTCGCTACCCGGCTTGCGAAGGTCGTCTTGGCCCCCGATACTCTCGCCGGTATCGCTTTCACCCAAGCCTCTCATCCGGACGACGGCATGCTGCACAATTTCGGGTCGATCAATCTCGACCATATCTATCGCGTTCCCCACCTGGTCACGCCCGGCGAAACCCTCACCAGCCATGGCTATCGCGTCGGGCTCGGCGGCAAGGGCGCCAACCAGTCGCTGGCCATGGCTCGCGCCGGCGGCCAGGTACGCCACTGGGGCCGACTCGGCCGCCAGGACGCCTGGGCCCGCAACCTGCTCGAGGCGTCCGGCGTCGACGTCGGCAGCGTCGAGCTGGTCGACGAACCCAGCGGGCACGCCATCATCCAGGTCGACGATGCCGGTGAGAACGCCATCCTGCTGTTCCCCGGCGCCAATCACGGTTTCACCGAGGCGGCGCTGGACACCCGGCTGGCCGAGGCCGCGCCCGGCGACTGGCTGCTGGCCCAGAACGAATGCATCGCCCTGCCCTACCTGTTCGAGGCGGCGCGCGAGCGCGGGCTGCATATCGCCTTCAATCCGGCACCGATGACCGCCGATGCCGCCGAGCTGCCGCTGGAGGCCTGCCGGCTGCTGTTCGTCAATCGCAGCGAGGCGGAAATGCTCACCGGCCTGCCTGCCGGCAGCGCGGCCTCCGCCCTGCTCGACGCACTGGCCGAGCGTCTGCCCACCACCGAGACCGTGCTGACCCTGGGCGGCGACGGCGCCTGGTATCAGGTCGGCGAGACGCGCCACTTCCAGCCGCCGATGCCGGTCACGCCGGTCGACACCACCGCCGCCGGCGACACCTTCATCGGCTACTATCTGGCGGCGCTGCAGGACGGCCAAGGCCCCGAGGCATGCCTGGAACGGGCCGCCGCGGCCGCCGCCCTCGGCGTGCAGCGCTCCGGTGCGGCCGAAAGCATCCCCGAGGCCGCCGAGGTGGCCCGGTGGCAGCGCCAGACCCAGACCCCGAACACTCCCTGAACCGACCGCCGAGGACGCCATGTCTGAACCGATCATCTTCGATACCGATCCGGGCGTCGACGACGCCCAGGCCATCGCCATCGCCCTGCGCCATCCCGACATCGAGCTGCTGGGCATGACCACCACCTTCGGCAACGTCGACGTGGAGACCGCCACCCACAACGCGCTGCTGCTGTCCGAGCTGGCCGGCCAGCGCATCCCGGTGGCCCAGGGCGCGGCGGTGTCGATGGTCAAGCCGCGTCATCCGGCGCCGGCGCACATCCACGGCGCCAACGGCCTCGGCGACATCGACCTGCCCGCGGTGACCGGCCAGGCCGACGCCCGCAATGCCGCGCAGTTCATCGTCGATACCGTCAACGCCCGCCCCGGCGAGGTGTCGCTGGTGGCCGTGGGGCCGCTCGGCAACCTGGCCGCGGCGCTGCAGATCGACCCGAGCATCACCGAGCGGGTCAAGCGCGTGGTAGTGATGGGCGGCTCGATCAAGGAAGGCGGCAACGTCACCCCGGTGGCCGAGGCCAACATCTTCAACGACCCCCACGCCGCCCAGCGGGTGCTGACCGCCGGCTGGCCGCTGACCCTGGTCGGTCTGGACGTCACCCACCGCTGCGTGCTGGCCCCGCAGCACATGGAACGCATCGCCGCCGGCCAGGGTGCGCTGGGCGAGGTGCTCGCCGGCAGCTACGCCTTCTACCGCGAGTTCTACCAGGGCGCGCTGGGCATCGACGGCTGCTGCCCGCACGACAGCCTGGCCCTGGCCTGGCTGGTGCGCCCGGAGCTGTTCACCGTCGCCAGCGGCCATCTCAACGTGGCCACCGAAGGCCCGGCGGAGGGCCAGACCCTGTTCGCGCCCGAGGGGCGCGAGTTCATCGCCCCGCGCTGGTCGCAGACGCCGCTGGCCGACGTCTGCCTGGGCGTCGACGGCGAGGCCGTGGTCGAGTGGATCACCGAGACCCTCGCCTGATGCAGCGAGCATCGCGAAGCAGAACGACACCGCCGGCCCACTGGGCCGGCGGTTTTCGTTGGCGTGCCGTGTCGCGCTCGTGCCAGCGTCAGCCGGTGATGAAGTCGTCGGGCGCCTCGCCTTCCGCCAGCGTGATCTGCTCGGTCTCGACGCTCGTGACCTCGGCGTTCGGCGGCCCCTGCCACAGCCAGGCCGCCACGGCCTCGACGTCTTCCCGCGCCCCGCACAGCAGCACCTCCACGCGCCCGTCGACGAGATTGATGGCGTAGCCGGTCACCCCGGCCTGCCTCGCGCGTTCCTGGGTGGAGCGGCGATACCAGACGCCCTGGACGCGGCCGCTGACGCGCGCCTTGATGGCATGAGCTTCCATACGACGTCTCCTTTCGTGAGCGGTTGGCGGTGTCGATGTCCTAATCTACAGGGTGACACCGGCGCTGCCGCGGCCACAAGCCTCGCGGCGCCGCCTCGCCGTCCCGGTTTCCTCACAAGGGAGACGCCTCATGCCGGTCTTCGATCATCCCGACTTCGACCACCATCAGCAGGTCATTCACGGCTGCGACGCCGCCAGCGGCCTGCGTGCCATCATCGCCATCCACGACACCACGCGAGGCCCCGCGCTCGGCGGGCTGCGCATCTATCCCTACGCCAGCGAGGCCGACGCTCTCACCGACGTACTGCGGCTCTCCCGCGGCATGACCTACAAGTCGGCGCTGGCCGATCTGCCACTGGGCGGGGGCAAGGCGGTGATCATCGCCGACCCGCACCGCGACAAGACGCCCGAGCTGCTGCATGCCATGGGCCGTCTGATCGATTCACTGGTGGGCCGCTATATCACCGCCGAGGATTCGGGCTCCGACGAGGCGGACATGCGTGTCATCGCCGAGGTCACCGAACACGTCAGCGGGCTCGGCCGCGATGGCGCCTCCGGCGATCCCTCTCCCTGGACCGCCCTCGGCGTCTTTCATGCCATGCAGAGCGCCGTCTACCACGGCCTCGGCCGGGCGGAATCCGAGGATCAGTTCGCCGGCCTGCGCATCGCCATTCAGGGTGTCGGTCACGTCGGCGCCTCCCTGGCCCGGCGTCTCCACGATGCCGGCGCCGGGCTGGTGCTGGCAGACGTCGACCGCGACGCCGCGGCCCGGCTGGCCGGGGAGCTCGACGCCAGGATCGTGGCGCCCGAGGCCATCGTCGATGCCGAGGTCGACGTCTTCGCCCCCTGTGCCATGGGCGCGGCGCTGACGCCGGAGGTGGTCAGGCGCCTGAAGGCGCGGGTGGTATGCGGCGCAGCCAACAATCAGCTGGCCAGCCCCGAGGTGGCGGATCGGCTGCGCGATCGCGGTATCCTCTACACGCCCGACTACGTGGCCAACGCCGGCGGCGTGATAGAGATCGCCTGGCAGCGCCGCGAGGCGGTGACGGCGCATATCGCCAGGATCGGCACGACCCTCGACGAGATCTTCGCCAGGGCCGCCCAGGAGGGCCGCAGCCCGGCGCTGGTCGCCGACGACCTGGCCCGGGAGCGCTTCGAGACCGCCGGCTGAGGCTCAGCGTTACTGGCGCGCCTCTCGAGAAGAGGAAGGCGAGTCGGAAGGCGACGCTTCCGGGTCTTGTGCCTCTGCGGTCGACTCATCAGAGGAGGAAGAGACGCGCTCGTCGGCGGCCGTGTCAGCCGATGCCTCGTGGGGCGACGTGTCGTCCCGGTGGCGGCCGGGCCACCAGCGACGGCCGTTCGAGGCCGTGTCGCGCGACGCCTCCTCGATCAGCTCGTGATGCACCAATACGGCGGTATTGCGCGGGATCACCTTGCCGCCGCGGGCCAACAGCAGGCTCTTGGTGAAGGCGGCGCCAAACAGGAGAATGAGAGACGAGTAATAGACCCACAGCAGCACGACCACCACCGAGCCCGCCGCGCCGTAGGTGGAGGCGGTAGCGGTATAGGCCAGATAGGTGGCGATGGCGCTGCGCCCCACGGCGAACAGCAGCGCGGTGACCACGGCGCCCACCAGCACGTCGCGCCAGCTCAGCACCACGTCCGGCAGCACCCGGAAGATGGTCGCGAACAGGGCGCTGACCAGCGCCAGCGAGACCAGGAACTCGATCCCGGTGGTCAGGGCGCCGACAAACGGCATCAGGTCATTGGCCGCGTGGAGCAGCGACTTGACCGCCACGCCCAGCACCAGCGACACCAGCAGGATGAAGCCGATAGCCAGCACCACCGTCATCGACAGGGTGCGCTTCTTGAGCAGCAGCAGCACGCTGTTGGCCTTGGGGTGGGCGGTGACGCCCCACAGCGTATTCAGCGAGTACTGCATCTGGCCGAACACGGTGGTCGCGCCGACCAGCATGGCGCCGAGCCCCATCAGCGTCGGCCACAGGCCGGAGGCCTCGATGCGCGACTGAGCCACGGCATCCTGGATCGCCTGGGCCGCGCCGGTGCCCATGGTGCCCTCGAGCTGGGCGACGATCTGTCCCTGGGCGGCCTCCTCGCCCAGCACCAGGCCGATCACGGTGACCGCGATGATGATCGTCGGCGCCAGCGAGAACAGCGTGTAGAACGCCAGCGAGCCGGCATAGCTGAAGGCGTTGCGCTCGACCCACAGCTTGACGGCGTCGCGGGTCACGCCCCACCAGAAGAGGACGACCTGCTTGATACGGCTCCACATCACGATGTCTCCTTCACAGTCCCTTGCCGGCCCAGCATACCCGAGCGCTTCCGACGTCACGAGCATTGCGCGGCCTGTGGCGGCTCACCATAATGGGCCCTTTTCCCGCCGGAGCCCCGCCATGTGTCCGCCGCCGGACGCCGAGCCGTCATCCCCCGACTTCGATTGCCTGGTCTTCATCGGCCGCTTCCAGCCCCCGCATCTGGGGCATCTGGCGGTGATCCACGAGGCGCTCAAGCGGGCCCGGCAGGTGATCGTGCTGGTCGGCTCCGCCTGGCAGGCGCGTTCGCTGCGCAACCCCTGGCGTTTCGACGAACGGCGCCGGATGCTGAGGAGCGCCTTCGACGCCGACGACAACGCCCGGCTCGAGATCGTGCCGCTGCTCGATGCGCTCTACAACAACGACGTCTGGGTGCGCGACGTGCAGCGCAAGGTGCGCGACATCGCCTCGCCCAGCCATGCCCGCCTGCCGCGCATCGGCCTGATCGGCGCCAGCCGCGGCCAGTCGAGCTACTATCTTTCGCTGTTCCCGCAGTGGGAGTCGGTCAGCGTGCCGATGGTCGAGGGCATCTCCGCCAGCCAGATCCGCGAGCGCCTGTTCCGCTCGTCGATCGCCGCCGCGGACTACGCCAGCGCAGGCGCCTCTCATGACCTGCCGCCGGGCGTGGTGGACAGCCTCAAGGGCTTTCTCGAGACCGAGGCCTTCGAGCAGCTGGTGGAGGAACAGGGGCTGCTGGAGCAGTACCGCCAGGCCTGGGCCCAGGCGCCCTACCCGCCGGTGTTCGTCACCGCCTGCGCGGTGGTGGTGCAGTCGGGGCACGTGCTGCTGGTCAAGCGCACCGCGGCCCCCGGCAAGGGGCTCTATGCTCTGCCCGGCGGCTTCATCAGCCCCCAGGAGCGGCTGCTGGATGCCTGCCTGCGCGAGCTGCGCGAACGGGTGCGGCTGAAGGTGCCGGAGCCGGTGCTGAAGGGATCGCTGCGCGGGCAGCGGCTGTTCGACGAGCCGCATCGCAGCTGGCGGGGACGCACCCTGGCCGAGGCCTTCTACTTCGCCCTGCGTCCGGAGCAGCAGCTGCCGCAGCTCAAGCCGGTCAAGGGCGGCGACCACGCCCGCTGGGTGCCGCTGGCCGACCTCGAACCCGACGCGCTGTTCGAGGACCACTTCTTCATCATCCAGAACTTCCTGGGCCTGCCCGCCGACTTCGGTGGGCCGTGACAGGGGACGGCGAGTCCCTCCAACCCCAGCAGTGATGCTTGAACGCTAAAAAAGTCGAGATTTCCGTAACGAGCGAAGATTAGGTCGGTCACCGCCGCAGCGCAGCTACCGGAGTGTAGCCTGCTACATGAGGATAGCGAGCAGCGCCGGTGGCCGAGCTATCGAGCGCAGTAGGAAATCCCGCCTTTTTCAGGCCTGCAGGAAATCCCGCGGCAACTTCATCATCTGCCGCCACAGCTTCTCCACTCCCGGCTTGTGCACCAGCGAACAGCGATAGAGGCGGATCTCCAGCGGCACGTCGTAATGCTCGGCGCCGGCGCGCACCAGGCGACCGCTCTTGAGTTCCTCGCGGATACAGAAGTCGGGAATCCAGGCCATGCCCACGCCCTGCAGCACCATCCCCTTGAGGCCCTCGGCCATGGCCGTCTCGTAGACCACCCGCAGCCGCATGCGCAGCGGATCGTTCTTGAGCAGCATGCGCACGCTACGGCCGAGGAAGGCGCCCTGGGTGTAGGCAAGATATGGCACCTCCTGACGCCCCTCCAGCGAGAAGCGTGGCGCGCCCGCCTCGTCCGGCAGGCTCACCGGCACCATCTGGACCTGGCCGATGGAGAACGACGGGAAGACCTCGGCGTCGAGCTGCATGGTGGCGTAAGGATCGTAGTAGGCCAGCATCAGGTCGCAGTTGCCTTCCCGCAGCACGTGGATGGCATCGCCCACGTTCATGGCCACCAGCCGCGTCGGCAGCTCGCCCACGCCCTTCTGCAGCCGCGAGATCCAGGGCGGGAAGAAGCTCAGCGCCAGGGAGTGGGCGGCGACGATGTCGAGCGCCTCGTTGGCCATGGACAGCCCGCGCAGGTGGCCGAGGCTCTCGTTGAGCTGCTCGACCATGTTGCGGGCGGTGACCAGGAACAGCTGGCCCTGGGGGGTGAGATCGACCGGCGTGGTGGAGCGGTCGACCAGGGTCACGCCCACGGCCTGCTCCAGGGAGCGGATGCGGCGACTGAAGGCCGGCTGCGTGACGTGACGCTGGCGGGCCGAGGCGGAAAAGCTGCGGGTATTGGCCAGGGCGACGAAGTCTTCCAGCCACTTGGTCTCGAGGTTCACCGGGACTCCCGATCACGGATGCATTAGCGGCCCTGGGGCCAGCCCGGTCGCTAATGTACCCCAGGCGCCGATGCGACCCAAGCGAGAAAGCCTCACTGCACCGGCGCGAACAGGTAGGCCCCCCGGGAGACCAGCTTTTTCCACAGCGGGCGCGAGCGGATCTCCTCCAGCGAGACCTCGCGGCAGTTGGCGAAGTCCCGCTCCAGCATGGCCTCCACCTCGGTGGCGAAGCCCTGGTCCGGCACGAAGGCGGTGACCTCGAAGTTGAGCCGGAAGGAGCGATTGTCGAGGTTGACGGTGCCGACGCAGGCCGCGGCCTGGTCGATCAGGATCACCTTCTGGTGGAGGAAGCCCGGCTGGTAGCGATAGACCCTGACCCCGGCGCGCAGCATGTCGGGCAGGAAGGAGAAGGCCGACAGGAACACCAGCAGGTGATCGGGCCGCTCGGGCATCATGATGCGCACGTCCACCCCGCGCATGGCCGCCAGACGCAGGGCATCCTGCACGCTGTGATCGGGCACGAAGTAGGGACTGGTGATCCATAGCCGTTCGTGGGCCCGGTGGATGGCGTGCTGCACCAGCAGGCTGGCGGTTTCCTGGGGGTCCGCCGGCCCCGAGGGCACGATGACCACGTTGCGACACGCCTGATCGCTCTCGTGCGGCACCCAGTCCAGGCGGATCACCTCGCCGGTGGCCCAGTGCCAGTCCTCCCAGAAGGCCTCCTGAAGCCCCAGCACGCTCGGCCCGACCAGTTTCAGATGGGTGTCACGCCAGTGGCCGTGTCGGGCATTGTAGCCGAGATACTCGACGCCGACGTTATGCCCCCCCACCCAGCCCATGTGGCCGTCGACCACCACGATCTTGCGATGGTTGCGGAAGTTGAGCTGGAAACGATGACGCAGTCCGCGGGACGAGTGGAAGGCGCTGACCTCGATGCCGGCCTCGCGCAGCGCCTTGAGGTAACTCTCCGGCAGCGAGTGACTGCCGATCTCGTCGTACAGGAAGCGTACCCACACCCCCCGTTCCGCCGCCGCGCGCAGATGCTCACTGAGCCGACGGCCCAGCTCGTCGTCGCGCACGATGAAGAACTGGATCAGGATATAGTCCTCGGCGGCGTCGATCCCGGCGAACAGGCTCTCGAAGGTGGCCTCGCCGTCGATCAGCAGCTCGGCGTCGTTGCCGCTGGTCATCGGCATCATCGCCAGCTTCTCCACCGCTCGCACGTCGGCTTCCCGGGCACCGGCCAGATAGGGCGCGACCCGCTCGCGATAGCCCTCCAGCACGCGACGCAGCACGGTGTCGCGCTCGCCGCGCGCGGAGACGTAGCCGTAGAAGCGCGGACGCCCGAACACCCAGTAGGCCGGCACCGCCAGATAGGGCACGGTGACCAGCGACAGGATCCAGGCGATCGCCCCCTGGGAGGTACGTGCCGACATCAGCGCCTGCACCGCCGACAGCATGCCGAGCAGATGGAAGGCGAGGATCACCAGGCCGAACAGCCAAGACGTCATGAGCAGACTCCCTTTCCGTGGGACGTTCGCGAAGCCTCCAGCATACGCAAAACGACAACGGCCCCGCCAGATGGCGGGGCCGTCGATCGTCAGGCTTGCTTTCGGGATCAGACGCGCTCGGCGATGATCTCCTTCCACTTGGCCGGACCGGTCTGGTGGACCGAGGTACCCGCGCTGTCCACGGCCACGGTCACCGGCATGTCCTCCACCTCGAACTCGTAGATGGCTTCCATGCCCAGGTCCTCGAAGCCGACCACGCGCGCCTGCTTGATGGCCTGCGCCACCAGATAGGCGGAGCCGCCCACGGCCATCAGGTAGACCGCCTTGTTGTCGCGGATCGCCTCGATGGCCGCCTCGCCCCGCTCGGCCTTGCCGACCATGCCCTGCAGGCCGGTCTGCTCGAGCATGGTACGGGTGAACTTGTCCATGCGGGTCGCGGTGGTGGGGCCGGCCGGGCCGACCACCTCGTCGCCGACCGGATCGACCGGGCCGACGTAGTAGATGAAGCGGCCCTTGAGGTCCACCGGAAGGCTCTCGCCCTTGGCCAGCATGTCGACCATGCGCTTGTGGGCGGCGTCACGGCCGGTCAGCAGCTTGCCGTTGAGCAGCAGGGTGTCGCCGGGCTGCCAGCTCTGCACCTCTTCCGGGGTAATATCGTCGAGGTTGACGCGCTTGACGTTGTCGCCCGCCTCCCGGGTGATCTCAGGCCAGTCCTCGAGCTTGGGCGCCGGCAGCGCCGCCGGGCCGGTGCCGTCCAGCGTGAAGTGGGCGTGACGGGTGGCCGCGCAGTTGGGGATGATCGCCACCGGCTTGTTGGCCGCATGGGTCGGGTAGTCCTTGACCTTGATGTCGAGCACCGTGGTCAGGCCACCGAGGCCCTGGGCGCCGATGCCGGTCTGGTTGACCTTGTCGTAGAGCTCGAGGCGCAGCTCCTCGGCGCGATCGGACGCCCCCCGGGCCTGCAGGTCCTGGATGTCGATCGGATCGAGCAGCGACTCCTTGGCCAGCTCCATGGCCTTCTCGGCGGTACCGCCGATGCCGATGCCGAGCATGCCGGGCGGGCACCAGCCGGCGCCCATCTTGGGCAGCTGCTCGAGCACCCAGTCGACCACGCTGTCGGAGGGGTTGAGCATGGCGAACTTGGACTTGGCCTCGCTGCCGCCGCCCTTGGCCGCCACGTGCACTTCCACGGTGTCACCGGGCACCAGCTTGTGGTGGATGATCGCCGGGGTGTTGTCCTTGGTGTTCTGACGCTTGCCGTCCGGGTCGGCCAGCACCGAGGCGCGCAGGATGTTGTCGGGCAGCTTGTAGGCCCGGCGCACGCCCTCGTTGACCATGTCGTCGAGGCTCATGTCGGTCTCGAAGCGCACGTTCATGCCGACGTGGACGAAGACGGTGACGATGCCGGTGTCCTGGCAGATCGGGCGATGGCCGGTGGCGCACATCCGCGAGTTGATCAGGATCTGGGCGATGGCGTCCTTGGCCGCGGGATTCTCCTCGCGCTCGTAGGCCGCCGCCATGGCGTCGATGAAGTCCTTGGGGTGGTAGTAGGAGATGTACTGCAGGGCATCGGCGACGCTCTGGATGAGGTCATCCTGGCGGATCACGGTCATGGGCAAGACGCTCCATTGGTGGGTCGACACGCCCGCTTCTCAAGGCAGATGCCGGACTCAACGCTGCTCCGACAGATGCCTGCGGCCGGAAGCCGGTGGCGGGCTCGAACGGGGCGACATTATATCGCACTTGCCTTCCGCCGGCAGTGCTACCGAGGTTAGCGAGGTAAGGACAATGCGAGATAACGGTATAAAATTTCGACGACGCGTCGCAACGTTCAGTCCGGCTGGCAGGACGGGCAGCGATAGAGTCGCCGCGAGGCCACGCTGAGCTTCTCGATCAGCCGTTCGCAGCGATGACACGGGAGGCCTTCACGCTCGAAGGCGGCGAAGCGCCAGCGCCCCTCGCTTCGATCGGCGGCGGCCCAGTCGTCGCGATTGGTCACCCCGCCGGTCTCGTAGGAACGCCGCGTCAGCGCCAGCATCTGCTCGGCCAGCTGCCTACGCTGATTGTCGGTCAGGTCGATCGGCCGGGCCCGGTGCGAGAGCGCGGCGAAGAACAGGATCTCCGAGCGCAGGTAGTTGCCGAGCCCCGCCACCAGGGACTGGTCCAGCAGCAGGCCGCCCAGGCGACGTCCGCGCCAGCGCGGGTCCATCAGCCGCTCGAGGATGGTGTCGACCGTCACCTCGTGGGTCAGCAGGTCGGGGCCGAGCCGCGACAGGAAGGGATGCTCGTGCAGGCGCCCTTCTTCCCACAGCGACACGTCGGAGGCGCTGTAGAGGCTCGCCATGCGATCCCCGGCGGTCAGGCGCACGCGCAGCGAGCGTTGGGTGTCCGGCTCGCGCTCGGCGTCGTGGAGCTTCCACACGCCATATAGCTGGTTGTGCGAATACAGCACCCGACCGTCGTCGAAGCGGGTCAGCAGTGCCTTGCCCCAGCTGTCGACCGCCCTCACCTCGCGGCCGATCAGCGAGCCGGCCTGCTCCGCCAGCTCGGGAAACGCGAACCAGGCGTCGTCGAGGCGACGCCCGGCGATATGGTCGTGCAGCGCATCGGCCGCACGACGAATCTCGGGTCCTTCCGGCATGCTTTCTCCTTACCAACACATTTCATATCGACCAGGCGATGCCTGAAAGGCGACGAGTGCAGCCGTCTTCAGGCGCATCTAGCCCACTGCGAGCTGGCGCTCCTTCAACTCCAGCAGTCGGTCACGCAGCCGCGCGGCCTCCTCGAACTCGAGGTTCTGGGCCGCCTCGGACATGGCGTCCTCCAGTCGGGTAATCTCCTTCGCCAGCTCGGCCGGCCCCAGGTCGTTCGGATCGTAGACCGCCGAGCCCTCGGCCACCTTGCGCTCGCTCTTGCGGCCCTTGCCCTTACGCCCCGGGGCCTCGGCGGCCTCGAGGATGTCGGCCACCGAGCGATGCACCGTCTCCGGCACGATGCCGTGCTCCTCGTTGTGGGCGATCTGCTTGGCGCGGCGACGCTCGGTCTCGTCCATGGCGCGGCGCATGGAGTCGGTGATGCGGTCGGCGTAGAGCACCGCCTTGCCGTGGGCGTTGCGCGCCGCCCGGCCGATGGTCTGGATCAGCGAGCGTTCGTTGCGCAGGAAGCCTTCCTTGTCGGCGTCGAGGATCGCCACCAGCGACACCTCGGGAATGTCGAGGCCCTCGCGCAGCAGGTTGATGCCGACCAGCACGTCGAACTTGCCGAGGCGCAGGTCGCGGATGATCTCGACCCGCTCCACGGTGTCGATGTCGGAGTGCAGGTAGCGCACCCGCACGTCGTGCTCGTCGAGATATTCGGTGAGATCCTCGGCCATGCGCTTGGTCAGGGTGGTGACCAGCACGCGCTCCTCGACCGCGGTGCGCTCGCGGATCTCGGACAGCAGGTCGTCGACCTGGGTGGAGGCCGGCCGCACCTCGAGCTCGGGGTCGAGCAGCCCCGTGGGGCGCACCACCTGCTCGACCACCTGACCGGCGTGCTCGGCCTCGTAGGGGCCGGGCGTGGCCGAGACGAAGACCGTCTGCGGGCTGATGCGCTCCCACTCCTCGAACTTCATCGGCCGGTTGTCCAGCGCCGAGGGCAGGCGGAAGCCGTACTCGACCAGGGTCTCCTTGCGCGAGCGGTCGCCCTTGTACATGCCGCCCACCTGGGGAACGCTGACGTGGGACTCGTCGATGAACAGCAGCGCGTCGCTGGGCAGGTAGTCGAAGAAGGTCGGCGGCGCCTGGCCCGGCTCGCGGCCGGAGAGATAGCGCGAGTAGTTCTCGATGCCGTTGCAGTAGCCGAGCTCGAGCATCATCTCGATGTCGTAGAGCGTGCGCTGCTCGAGGCGCTGGGCCTCCACCAGCTTGTCGTGCTGGCGCATGAAGGCCAGCCGCTCCGCAAGCTCCTCCTTGATGCGGTCGATGGCGCCCATGATGGTCTCGCGGGGCGTGACGTAGTGCGACTTCGGGTAGATGGTCATGCGCGGGACCTTGCCGCGCACCTCGCCGGTCAGCGGGTCGAACAGGCTGATGCCGTCGATCTCGTCGTCGAACAGCTCCACCCGCACCGCCTCGTCCTCGGCGTCGGCCGGGAAGATGTCGATCACGTCGCCGCGCACCCGGTAGGTGCCGCGCTTGAAGTCCAGGTCGTTGCGGGTGTACTGCAGCTCCGCCAGACGGCGCAGGAAGGCCCGCTGGTCGATCAGCTCGCCGCGATTGAAGTGCAGGCGCATCTTCAGGTACTGATCGGGATCGCCGAGGCCGTAGATCGCCGACACCGAGACCACGATCAGGGCATCGCGACGCTCGAGCAGCGCCTTGGTCGCCGACAGCCGCATCTGCTCGATGTGGTCGTTGATCGAGGCGTCCTTCTCGATGAAGGTGTCCGAGGACGGCACGTAGGCCTCGGGCTGGTAGTAGTCGTAGTAGGAGACGAAGTATTCCACGGCGTTGTCGGGGAAGAACGACTTGAACTCGCCGTAGAGCTGGGCCGCCAGCGTCTTGTTGGGCGCCATGACGATGGTCGGACGCTGCAGGCGCTCGACCACGTTGGCCATAGTGTAGGTCTTGCCCGAGCCGGTCACGCCGAGCAGCGTCTGGTGGGCCAGCCCCGCATCGAGCCCGTTGACCAGGCCCTGGATGGCCGAGGGCTGGTCGCCGGCGGGCCGGTACTTGGACGCGAGTCGGAATGCCTTGCTCATCGGATCTCCTGGTCTTGTGAGGGCTCAGTCGCGCTGCCGGGTGGTGATCTCCACCGTGGCGGCGGTCATCAGGCGGTGGATCGGGCACTTGTCGCTGATTTCCTCGAGCCGCGCCCGCTGGTCGTCGTCGAGATCGCCGAGGAAGGCCATGACAACCTCCAGACGATAGACGCCGCGACGCTCCTCGCGTTCATCGCGATTGACCGTCACCTCGACGCCCTCCAGCGGCCATTCCTTGCGCTGCGCGTACATCTGAGCGGTGATCGCCTTGCAGGCGCCCAGCGACAGGTCGAAGTAGTCGTGGGGATCCGGCGCGCTGCCCTCGCCGCCGAAGGCCTCGGGCACATCGACGAACAGGTCCTCGACGCCCTCGAGCTCGACCCGCTGGCGGAACACGCGACCGCGCTGGCTGGTGACGCGAATCGGCGGCTTCATCACGACACCTCGATGCCGAGCCCCAGCTTCTTGACGGCCTGGATCAGCGCCTCGCGGCGCGCCCGGCCGTCGACCTCGGCGCCGTGGCGGCCGACCTCGACACTTTCGACGCCGTCGAGCATCATCAGGGCGGTGGTGATGCGATTGACCTGATCGGCGTTCTCGACGCCCTTGAAGGTAAGGCTCTGCTGGGCCATGGGCTGGCTCTCCGGTCGGCTGGATGGGAATGGCACGAGTCTAGCATGCCGCTTCGGGGCCCGGCAGCGGTTGCAATGCCGCTCCGACGCCCTCATCTCAGGGGACCACAGGCCTAAGGAAAGAGACGAGGAAGATCTCACATGAATGATTGGCTCGACCGCCTCGGCGGCCGCCGGGAAGACGACACGCGCCTCGTCTTCGACACGCCGGACCAGGCCCATCTCGCCATGGACGCCACCGTGATGACGCCGCTGGTCCACCTGGGCATCCTCGATGTCAGCGGCGCCGACGCCGAACGCTTCCTGCAGGGCCAGACCAGCGCCCAGGTGTCACTGGCCGACGGCGCCTTCGCGCCGCTGACCGTCTTCTGCACGCCCAAGGGGCGGATGCTGGCCAACGCCCAGCTGTGGCGGGTGGCCGAGGGCCACTACCGGCTGCTGATGCATCGCAGCCTGGTGCAGGGCCTGCACGACCAGCTCAAGAAGTTCGCGCCCTTCTACAAGGCCGAGCTGACGATCCGCGACGACCTGGCGCTGATCGGGCTGATCGGCCGCGAGGCGCCGGCGGTGGCCGAGGCGCGCCTGGACGTGCGGCCGCCCACGGCCTGGCATCAGGCCAACGGCGATGACCTGCAGCTGCTTGCCCATCCCGGGCCGCGCCCCCGCCTGCTGGCCTGCCTGCCCGCCGAGCGCGCCGAGACCGTCTGGCAATCGCTGGCCGATCAGGCCACTCCGGTCGATAACGCCGTCTGGCGCCTGCACGACATCCAGGCCGGGCTGGCCTGGCTCACCGCCGACCAGGCCGACGCCCATCTGCCGCAGATGCTCAACTGGGAGGCGCTCGGCGGCATCAGCTTCAAGAAGGGCTGCTATACCGGCCAGGAAGTCGTGGCCCGCGCGCACTTCCGGGGCCAGGTGAAGAAGCGCCTGGTACGCGGCCAGCTCGAAGGCGAGCGACTGCCCGCCGAGGGCAGCGCCGTGGAGGATGCCAACGGCAAGCGCCTGGGCGAGGTGCTGTGCGCCGAGCTCGACGCCTACGGCCAGCCGGAAGTGCTGGCGGTGATGAGCACCAAGGAAGCCCCCGAACCGCTCAGCGTCGACGGTCAGCAGTTCAAGCGCCTGCAGCTGCCCTACCCGCTCGAGCGTCTGGATCCGGAGAGCCTGGCCGCCAGGGCCTGATCGTCCGCGTCACTCAGACGCCGGCAGGCCGAACAGCCACCGAGCGGTGGCGGTGCTGTCCGCCGCCACCCGCTCGGCGGACTGCCCCCGCAGCTCGGCCACACGACGACACACCTCGCTGACCCGGACCGGCTCGTTGCGCTCGCCCTGATGGCCGGCCGGCGGCATGTCCGGACTATCGGTCTCCAGCACGTAGCCATCGTCCGGCAGTTCCGCCACGCTGCGCTGCAGGCGCCTGGCTCTCTCATGGGTCAGCGCCCCGCCGAGCCCCACCGCGAAGCCGAGTTCGAGAAACGCCTTCGCCTGCTGCGGCGAGCCGGCGAAGGCGTGGATCAGCCCGCCGGCCTCGGGCGCCAGCTGACGCAGCCGCTTGGCCAGCCGGTCGTTGGCCCGCACGCAGTGGATCACCAGCGGCAGGTTCCGCGCCCTGGCGAGGCGGACCTGGGCGTCGAACAGCGCCCACTGGGCGTCCAGGGTGTCGGTGAAGCGCGCATCGATGCCGCACTCGCCCAGCGCCACCACCTCGGGATGACGGTCCAGCGCCGCCGCCAGGGCATCGATATCGCCCTCGCGGTGATCGTCCATGAAGTACGGATGCAGCCCCAGGCAGACGCTGACGTCGTCTCGCGCCCCCAGCGCCAGCACCCGCGGCCAGTCACACCGCCGCGTGCCCGGCACCACGAAGTGCCCGACGCCCGCCGCATGGGCACGCGCCAGCACCGCCTCGCGGTCGGCGTCGAAGTCGGGGAAGTCCAGATGGCAGTGGGCGTCGATGAGCATGGGCTCAAGCTACAAGCTGCAAGCTGCAAGCTGCAAGCTGCAAGCTGCAAGCTGCAAGTCAGGAGCATGAAACCGCCCGCAGCAAAAGAAAACCCGAAGGCCAAGGCCTTCGGGTTTTCTTGTAGCTCGGCGCTTGTAGCTCGGCGCTTGTAGCTCGTCGCTTGTAGCTCGGCGCTTGTAGCTCGGCGCTTGTAACTCCGGACGCAGCCCGGTTCAGTGCTCCCGGGTCGGGCTGAAGCGCACGTCCGGCCAGCGCTCCTGGGTCATCTGCAGGTTGACCCGGGTCGGCGCGATATAGGTCAGGTAACCGCCGCCGTCGATAGCGAGGTTCTGGCTGGCCTTGCGCTTGAACTCCTCGAGCATCTTGGCGTCGTCGCAGTAGATCCAACGGGCGGTCTGGACGTTGATGCCCTCGTAGATGCAGTCGACCTTGTACTCTTCCTTGAGGCGATGGGCGACGACGTCGAACTGCAGGGTGCCCACGGCGCCGAGGATCAGGTCGTTGTTGTCCATCGGCATGAACACCTGGGTGGCGCCCTCCTCGGACAGCTGCTGCAGGCCCTTCTGCAGCGCCTTCATCTTCAGCGGGTCCTTGAGGCGTACGCGCTTGAACAGCTCCGGCGCGAAGTGCGGAATGCCGGTGAAGCGCATGTCCTCGCCCTGGGTGAAGGTGTCGCCGATCTGGATGGTGCCGTGGTTATGCAGGCCGATGATGTCGCCCGGCCAGGCCTCCTCGACGTGGGCGCGATCCGAGGCCATGAAGGTCAGGGCATCGGCGATCTTGACGTCCTTGCCGATGCGCGTGTGGCGCATCTTCATGTTCTTCTCGTACTTGCCCGAGCAGACCCGCAGGAAGGCGATCCGGTCGCGGTGGTTCGGGTCCATGTTGGCCTGGATCTTGAACACGAAGCCGGTGAACGTGCCATCCTCGGCCTCCACCGTGCGCAGGTTGGTCTCCCGCGACTGGGGCGGCGGCGCGTACTCGACGAAGCCGTCCAGCATCTCGCGCACGCCGAAGTTGCCCATGGCGGTACCGAAGTACACCGGGGTCAGCTCGCCGCGACGATAGGCCTCGAGATCGAACTCATGGGAGGCGCCGCGCACCAGCTCCACTTCCATGCGCAGTTCCTCGGCGGCATCCTCGCCCAGGATCTCGTCGACCTCGGGGCTGTCGAGGCCCTCGATGCGCTTGTCCTCGGGGATGCGGTTGCCCTGGCCCTGGGTATAGAGGTGGATCACGTCGTTGTAGAGGTGATAGACGCCCTTGAAGTGGCGGCCCATGCCGATTGGCCAGGTCATGGGCGCGCACTGGATGTTGAGCACCTTCTCGACCTCGTCCATCACCTCGATCGGATCACGGATGTCGCGGTCCATCTTGTTGATGAAGGTCAGGATCGGCGTGGTGCGCAGCCGGCAGACCTCCATCAGCTTGATGGTGCGGTCCTCGACGCCCTTGGCGCCGTCGATCACCATCAGCGCCGAGTCTACCGCGGTCAGCGTGCGGTAGGTGTCCTCGGAGAAGTCCTCGTGGCCCGGGGTGTCGAGCAGGTTGACGATACGCCCGCCGTAGGGGAACTGCATCACGGAGGTAGTCACCGAGATGCCGCGCTCCTGCTCCATCTTCATCCAGTCGGAGGTGGCATGACGATCGTCGCGCTTGCTCTTCACCGAACCCGCCATCTGGATGGCGTTTCCGAACAGCAGCATCTTCTCGGTGATGGTGGTCTTACCGGCGTCGGGGTGCGAGATGATCGCGAAGGTGCGGCGCAGCGCGGCTTCTTGGGCGATAGGGTCGGTCGACATTGAGGCTCGTTGCTGATTTGTACTCACCCTTGTACTCATTTTTCAAAGTGCTCGGGTGATGGTGGCTGTGAGAATGGTGCGGATTGTACCGCTCGGCCCGCCCGCTGTCTCGACGGCGTGGGGTCGGGTCGGAACCCGTGCCGCAGGCTGATGACGTACATTCGATGTCAGCCATTGCCTACAGGGCTCGCGCGCGCCGACAGACTACCATCAGCGCTGACATCACCTAATAGAGAAATATCGAATGAACGATATCACGCTGATGCCGGAGCCGCGCGGGGGCTGGCTCATGATGTGTTCTTGCGGAACCAGTGAAATTCGCCCCTCGGCGATGGACACCTGGCACGAATTCGCCGTCACCGCCGTTGAAGATCGCACCTACCAGCTGGTCTGCAGCCAGTGCCACCAGCGGAGCCTCTATCATCAGCCGACGCCGGCCGCGGAAGACGACCGCTAGCCTGCTCCCCTACACCACCTCGCCCAGCGCCTCGCCCAGCGCCTCGATGATGAAGGCCTTGACCTGCGGATCGTCGGGCTCGGCCACTTCCACCGCCAGCAGGCGCATGGCCAGGATGTCGCTGCCGCGGCTGACGTCGTAGAGCGGGTAACAGCGCGCCCCGGACTGCAACATCAGGAAGAGCCCCTGACGCGGATCCCAGCCGACGCCGCGTAGCGGCTCTCGACGCGGGACGACGAAGACCACCTCGGGCGCGTCGCCGCCGCGCTCGTGCAATCGGTGAAGGGGACGCCGCTCGACCTCGACATGACACATGTGACCGCCTCCGGCTGACCAGATGGGTCCTATACCATAGTCCAAAGGGGAGACGACGAAGGGCGCCATGCGGATGAAAGTTTTGCGTCCGCGACGTTGTCGAACAGCGGTCGATGTCCGGCTTGGGGTCAGTCCACCTCCTCAAGGCTTGCGGCCAGCGCCTGCTCCCAGCGTGAATCGCGCTCGCCGCAGGCGATGAAGGCCGGGTTGAGCAACGAGGCCTGATAATTGCAGCGCAGCGGCATCAGGGTCCGCGCATCCAGCACCTCGCCCCCGGCCGCCGTCACCACCGCCTGCCCCGCCGCCGTGTCCCACTCGCTGGTCGGCCCGAAGCGCGGATAGAGATCGGCCACGCCCTCGGCCACCAGGCACAGCTTGAGCGAGCTGCCTCGTGAGACCAGCGCGTGGCGCGGCAGGCGTTCCATGAATGCCGCCAGCGCCGACAGGCCATGGGAGCGGCTCCCCATGACACACCAGGGCTCGCGGTCCGGATCCGGCAGCGCGCGAACGCCGATCGTGTGCGTCTCAACGCCCTCGCGACGCCAGGCGCCCTCCCCGAGCTGACCGAACCAGCTCACGCCGAGCGTCGGCGCATGCACGATGCCGAAGGTCGGCACGCCGTCCTCGATCAGCGCCACGTTGAGCGTGAAGTCGCCGCTGCGCCGGATGAACTCCTTGGTGCCGTCCAGCGGATCGACCAGCCAGTAGCGCCGCCAGGCGCGGCGAATGGCGTAGGGCACGGCCTCCGACTCCTCGGAGAGCACCGGCACCGCCGGCGTCACCTCGTCGAGCAGCTCGAGAAGCGCATGGTGGGCGCAGAGATCGGCCTCGGTGACCGGGCTGTCGTCGGCCTTGGTCTCGACATCGAAGGGTCGCCGATAGATCGCCATCACCGCCTCGCCCGTCGTCTCGACGCCCGCCAGCAGCCGCTCGCGCAGCGCGGGTGTGACGAAGGCGCGTCCTGCTTGCCCCGACTCGGCGATCACCATGGCAGGCGCTCGCCGTTGCTGTGCCAGAAGGCGCCGCTGGTCTCCAGCGTCAGCGCCTCGATGCGCGTGGCCAGCCCGGCGGCGGCCTCTTCCGGCGAAATCAGGCCGCCGAAGCCGACCATCCGCGTCTGCACGTAGCCCGGATGCAGCTGGGCCACGGCGATGCCGCGCGGCGCCAGGTCCACCGCCAGTGACTTGCCGAAGGCGTTCAGCGCCGCCTTGGAGGCGCGGTAGCCGTAGCGGCCACCCGAGTCGTTATCGGCGATCGAGCCCATACGGCTGGTGATGTTGGCGATCTTCGCCCCCTCGCCCAGGCGCGGCAGCAGCGCCTCGACCACACGCAGCGGGGCATAGACGTTGATCTCCATCTGGGCGCGGATCGCGTCGAAGTCGAGCGCGCCCAGCACCTCGTCGTGGAGCATCCCGGCGTTGTTGATCAGCAGATCGAGCGGCTGACCTTCGAGCGCCTCGGCCAAACCAGCGACATCGGCCTCCTGCGTCACGTCGATGCCTTCGATGACGCGAGCCGCCACCTCGGCCAGCTCGAACGAGGCCTCGCGGCAAACGCCGATCACGGCCCAACCCGCCTCGTGGTAGTGGCGTGCCAGCGCCAGCCCGACGCCACGATTGGCGCCGGTGATCAGCACGGTGGTTGTCATGCTTGTGTCTCCCTGATGGGGTGGCGGTGTTCGGATCCATGTTCGCACGCTCATCCGACTCATGGCAGCCGAGACACCGGTTACCTCGATTCCGCCACGCGACCGAAGCGCTCGCGCAGATGCTCGAGATAGCTGAGCAGCGCCGGAATCACCGCCAGCACCAGCAGCGTCGAGAGCCCCAGCCCGAAGGCGATGGACACCGCCATCGGGATCAGGAACTGGGCCTGCAGCGAGGTCTCGAACAGCAGCGGCATCAGCCCGCCGATGGTTGTCAGCGAGGTCAGCAGCACCGCGCGGACCCGCTGCACCACCGCCTCGTTCAGCGCAGCGTCGATGGCCAGTCCCCGATGGCGCTGCTGGCGGTAGAAGGCCACCAGGATGATGGCGTTGTTGACCACGATGCCGGAGAGCCCGAACAGGCCGAACAGCGACAGCATGGTCAGGTCGAGCCCCATCAGCCAGTGGCCCAGCAGCGCGCCCACCAGCGCCAGCGGAATCGTCGCCATCACGATCAGCGGCAGGCTCCATGACGCGAACACCCAGACCAGCACCACGTACATCAGCGCCAGCCCCACCAGCAGCCCGACGCGCATGTCGGCGAAGGTCTCGCGCTGGTCGGCGGCGCGGCCCTCGAAGCTGTAGCGCACGCCGTGTTCGCGTATCAGCGCCGGCAACACCGTGGCGTCGAGATCGGCCAGGATGCGGTCGGGCGTGTTGACCGCGGCGTCCACCTCGGCGGTGACCTCCACCGCCAGCCGCCCGTCGGCATGGCGCAGCGTCTCGAAGCCCTGGCGATAGTCGAAGCGAGCCACCTGATCGAGGGGCACGAAGTCGCCGTCCGGGGTGCGAATCGACAGCCGCGACAGCGAGCTCAGTCGTTCGCGCTGCTCGCGCGGCAGCAGCACCCGCACCTCGACCTCGTCCGGGCCGTCCTGATAGACCTGCACCAGCCGGCCGTCGTAGGCCGCACGCAGCTGGCGTCCCAGCTCACGGGTGGTCAGCCCCAGTGCCTCGCCGCGCGGGCTGACGCGGTAGATCAGCTGCTCGCGCCCCCAGGGCATGTCGTCCTCGGTGGCCAGCACCCCGGGCAGCTGGGAAAGCGAACGCGACAGCGACTCGGCCGCCGCCTTCAGGGCCTCGGCGGACTCTCCGGTGAGGCGCACGTTGACGTCCTTGCCCGGCGGGCCGGCACTGCGCTCGCTGATGGTCAGGTTCTCGATGCCCGCGGGCGGGTCGAGGCGCGCGCGCCAGCCGCGGATGATCTCGGCGTTGCGCGCCGTGCGATCGTCGGAGGGAATCAGCTCGACCATGATCGAGCCCAGGTTGTCGCCGCTGCGCCCGGCCTGCCCCTCGGCGATCACCGCGCCGTGGCGCGTCACCGCCTGGGCCACCAGGCCGCCGCCCAGCGCCTCGTCGGTGGCCTCGAGGGCGGCCTCCATGTCGCTGAGGAAATCATCGACCCGAGCGCGATCGGTGCCAGCGACGAAGCTGGCGTTGGCATAGAGCACGTTGGGCTCGGGCGTGGGAAAGAAGTTGAAGGCCAGCCGCCCGCCGGCCAGCAGCCCCACCGTGGCCAGCACCACGGCCACTGCGCCCGCCAGGGTCGCGGCCCGGTAGCGCAGCGTCAGCGCCGAGAAGCGTCGGAAGGGCCCCTCGCGGAAGGCATCGAAGGCGGCATCGAAACGGGCGCGGGGACGCGCCAGCGGCGAAGGCCTCGGTGCCCTGCCATCTTTCGAAGGGGCGGCGGGCACGAAGGCGTTGCGCAGGTGGGCGGGCAGCACCACGAAGCACTCCAGCAGCGAGGCGACCAGCACGCAGATCATCACCACCGGGATGTCGCCGAGGATGCTGCCGATCACCCCGCCCACCATCAGCAGCGGCATGAAGGCCGCCACCGTGGTCAGCGAAGAGGCCATCACCGGCCACAGCATGCGCCGCGCCGCGCCCTCCGAGGCGCGCTGCGACGGCTCGCCCTGGCGGAAGTGGGCGTCGGCGTCCTCGCCGACCACGATGGCATCATCGACGATCACCCCCAGCGCCATGATCAGGGCGAACAGCGAGATCATGTTGATCGAGCCGCCGATGATCCAGAACGTGGCCATGGCGCCGAGGAAGGCGGTGGGAATGCCGACCGCCACCCAGAAAGCCACCCGCGCCGGCAGGAAGAAATACAAAAGCCCCAGCACCAGCAGCAGGCCGCCCAGACCGTTGCTGATCAACAGCCCGATGCGCTCGGCGATCAGCTGCCAGGTCTGGTCGTGGACCTCGAGCGTCACCGTGGGCGGCAGCAGCGGGCGCGTCTCGTCGAGCCATTCCCGCAGCGTCTCGGCAGCCGCCAGGGAGTTGCCGTCCTCGCTGCGCTGGAGCAGCAGCTCCACCGCCCCCTGGCCGTCACGGCTCAGCGTCACCTCGCCCTGCTGGGGCTCCTGGCGGATGATGGCAATGTCGCCCAGGCGCAGCTGCACGCGATCGCTGCCGAGAATCGGCAGCTCGGCGAAGCCGGCCGGCGAGCGGCGCTGCTCGACGGCGCGCAGCTCGCGGGCGCTGTCGCGCTGGCCGACCAGCCCCGCCGGCAGGTCCCGGGACATGGCCTCGACGCGCTCGGCGATCTCGTCCAGCGACAGCTGCAGCCCTTCCAGGCGCTGGGCCGGCACCTCGATGCTGATCTGCTGCTCGGGCAGCCCCTCGATCTCCACCCGATCGAGCCCCGCCTGCAGCAGCGAATCCTCGAGTCGATTGGCCAGATGGCGCAGCTCGTCGTCGGACAACTCACCGTGAATCAGCAGCCGCGCCACCGGCTCGAAGTGAGCCACCCGGCTGATGCGTGGCTCTTCCGCATCGACCGGCAGATGGGTGAACTCGGCGACCCGCTGGCGCACGTCGTCCAGCGCCAGCACCGGATCGGTGCCCTCGCGGAACTCCAGACTGATGCTGGACACGCCCTGGGCCGAGGTCGAGGTCATGCGCTTCAGCCCCTCGATGCTGCGCAGGCGCTGCTCCAGCGGCCGGGTGATGCCCTGCTCCACGTCCTCGGCGGCGGCCCCGCTCCACACCGTGCTCACGCTGACCACGTCGAGGGCAAAGTCGGGGAAGAACTGGACGTTCATGCGCGCGAGGCCGAGCGCGCCGCCCAGCAGCATGACCAGCATCACCAGATGGGCGGCGACGCGGTGGTGGACGAAGAAGCTCAGCGGGCCGCGACGCCGGCTCATGGGCGTTCCCCATTGCTGTCGTCTTCTTCCCCGGCGACCTCGACCCTGAGGCCCTCCGCGGCGTTGGGCAGATGGGTGACGATCACCTGCTGACCGTCGGCCAGGCCCGCGCCACTGACCAGCACCCAGCCGTCGCCATTGCCGTCGCCGGGCACCGTGGCGTCGTCCACCGGACCATGGCGCTCGACGCGCAGCCGGCGCATTCGGTCATTCTCGTCGCGCAGGTAGAGCACCTCGTCGCCGTAGAGCGCGGTGGCCGGCACCGCCAGGCTATCCGCCACCGCCGGGCGGCGCAGCGTCACGTCGACCAGGCTGCCCGGCCGCAGCCCCCGGGGCTCGTCCGCCAGGCGCAGGATCGCCTCGGTGCCGCCGGGGGCACTCTCGCCGACGAAGCCATCGAGGCGAAACCGCGCCCCCTCGCCCGTGGCGACGGGATGCTCGCCGTTGTCCAGCGCCGCCTGCAGCTCGTCGAGATAGGCGCTGGGCACCTGGGCCCGCAGCTCCAGGCCATCGCGCGGGTAGATCGACAGCAGCTCGGCGCCCTCGCCGACCCGCTCCCCGGGCGCCACCGTCACGCCGCTGACGATGCCCTCGAAGGGCGCCAAGACCCTGGCCCGTTCGGCGTCGCGACGCGCCTCGGCGAGCCCCGCTCGGGCCTCGGACAGCCCGGCCTCGAGCTGGGCCAGCCGGGCGGGATGGCCGGCCAGGGCGCCTTCCCGGGCGTCGACGGTCACCCGCGCCTGGGACAGGGCGTCACGAGCGTCGTCCAGCGACGAGGCCGAGGCCAGATTGCGCTCGGACAGCGAGCGGGCACGCTCGAGCCGGCGGCGGGCGTTGTCGAGCAGCTCGCGCTCCCGGGCCAGCGCGGTGCGATCGCTTTGCTGACGCACCCGCTCGGCTTCGATCTGCGCCTCCAGGTCCGCGACCCGGGCCTCGGCCCGCGCCACCACCGGGGCCACGTCCGCCTCGTCCAGGGCCACCATCAGCTCGCCTTCGCCCACCCGCTGGCCGTCGCGCACCGGCCGTTCGGCGATGCGCGCGGGCAGTGGCGCAGTGAAGGTCACCGACTCCGGGGCGACGATCTCGCCGTAGAGCGGCAGCAGCGGCGCATGGCTCGCAAGCGCCACGGTCAGCGTCTCGACCCGCCAGCTGCGCTCCTGAGGCGCCACCTCGGCGGGCTCGGGACGCGTCGCCCGCAGGCCAAGAAAGGCACCGGCGCCGAGCACCAGGAACAGCAAGGGAATCAGCAATCGTCGCATCGGACAACCATCGGCCAGGATTCGAAAGGCCCAATATACCGCCTGAACCGCGGGGAGAAACCCGTGATCCGGCCTCGGCTTGCGCGCCGTCATCGTTCCGTCATCCCTGCCCCCTATCGTCGTGCCCCGCTTTTATCAGGAGACGATCAATGCAACAGGGACGCAATATCCTGGGCCTGGGCGCCCAGCCCCCGGGCAGCCGGCCACAGAACGTGCACGACACCATCACGCCATCATCGTCACGCCGGCCGGCGGTGACCTCCGGGGTGATGAGCGTGGACCTGCTGACCGGGCGCGCCATGCGCTGGTCACGGGGCGGCGGCCACAACCGATCGGGGAGCGACGCCTGACCGCACCCCGCCGCGGGACGCGGCGCGGCGCGATCGGGTATCATCGCGGCCACGATTCTGCCGCGGAGCCCTCATGCCAGCCGCCCTCCCCCTGCCGCTGTCCACTCCCAACCGCAACATGGTGCGCCTGACTATCGTCCGAGGCATCACCTGGACCGGTTTCCTGTTCGGCATCGTGATCGGCGTATCGGGCCTCGGCTTCGAGCTCGACCTGCCCGCCGTCGGCGCGGTGATCGTGGTGATGGCGCTGATCAACATCGGTACCTGGTGGCGGCTGGGTCGCCCGCGTGACGTCAGTCATCGCGAATACCTGGCGCATCTGCTGGCCGACATGGCTGGCCTGACGCTGCTGTTCTACTTCACCGGCGGCGCCACCAATCCTTTTATCAACTACTACCTGGTGCCGGTGACCATCGCCGCCGCCACGCTGCCCTGGCGCTATGCCTGGGGCGTGGCCGCTGCGGGCCTGGCCGGCACCAGCTTCCTGATGGTCTTCTACCATCCGGTGCCCCAGCTCGGCATGCCGCATCTGCAGGACGGCATCAGCCTGCATATCCTCGGCGTATGGATGAACTTCGCGCTGTCCGCGGGACTCGTCACCTTCTTCATCTACAAGATGGCCCGCGCCCTGCGCGGCCGCGAGCAGGCCCTGTCGCGCACCCGCGAGGCGGTGCTGCGCAACGAGCAGGTGCTGGCCGTGGCCACCCAAGCCGCCGGTACCGCCCACGAGCTTGGCACACCGCTGTCGACCATGGCGGTGCTGCTCAACGAGATGCGCGAGGACGCCAGCGGCAACGAGCTGCTGGAGAAGGACATCGACCTGCTGCGCGAGCAGGTCGACACCTGCAAGTCGCGGCTGCGCCATCTGGTGGACAACGCCGACCGGCGCCGCATGGCCAGTCCCGAGATCCGCGAGGCGACCGAGTGGCTCGAGGAAGTGGTGCAGCGCTGGCTGGTGCTGCGCCCCGACGTTGCCCACCGCCTCGAGGTGACCGGCCGTCGCGGCACGCCGCGCCTGAGCGTGGACACCACGCTCGCCCAGGCGCTGACCAACCTGCTCAACAACGCCGCCGATGCCAACCCGGACAACATTGTCATCCAGCTCGACTGGAACGCCGACGAAGTGGTGATCGACATTCGCGATCACGGGCCCGGCGTCGCGCTGGACATCGCCGACCAGCTCGGCGAGACCTTCGTCTCCACCAAGAGCAAGGGGCTCGGCATCGGCCTGTTCCTGACCCATGCCACCATCAACCGCTTCGGCGGCGGCGTGAGACTGTACAATCACCCCGAGGGTGGCACCCTGACCGAGGTGACCCTGCCCCGCAGCGCCCCCGCGGCCTGAGCGGCCCCGATTCCAGCGAGGATGCCATGCAAGTGAACGACGAACGCCTGCTGATCGTCGACGACGACGAGATGTTCTGCCACGTGCTGCATCGCGCCATGAGCCGGCGCGGCTTCGAGGTACTGGTGGCCCACGATGCGGAGCACGCCCTGGCCCTGGCGCGCCAGCATGAGCCCACCATGGCCACCCTGGACCTCAAGCTGGAGCAGGAATCGGGCCTCAAGCTGCTGCCCGAGATGCTCGAGGTGGTGCCGGACTGCCGCGTGGTGGTGCTGACCGGCTACTCGAGCATCGCCACCGCGGTACAGGCGATCAAGCTCGGCGCGGTCAACTACCTGTGCAAGCCCGCCGACGCCGAGGAGATCCTCGCCGCCCTGTCGCAGGAAGAGGCGGACCCAGAGGCCGAGGTCGCCGAGCACCCGCCGTCGATCAACCGCCTGACCTGGGAGCACATCCAGAAGGTGTTGCAGGAGCACGACGGCAATATCTCCGCCACCGCGCGGGCCCTGGGCATGCATCGCCGCACCCTGCAGCGCAAGCTGCAGAAGCGGCCGGTCAGGCGCTGAGGCTGCAAGCTGCAAGCTGCAAGCTGCAAGCTGCAAGCTGCAAGCTGCAAGCTGCAAGTCAGCAGCATGAAACCGCCCGAGCTACAAGAAACCCCGAAGACCAGGGCCTTCGGGGTTTCTTGTAGCTCGGCGCTTGTAGCTCGGCGCCTACTGCGCCGTCCACCCCAGATCGATATTCCAGCTGGCCCCGGTCACCGCTCCCGCGGCGTCGGAGGCCAGATAGCCCACCAGCGATGCCACCTCGCCAGGATCGATCAGTCGCTTGACGGCGGCGTTCTTGAGCATGATCTGCTCGACCACTTCCTGCTCGTCCATCTGGTTGAGCTTCGCCTGGTCGGCGATCTGGTTCTCCACCAGCGGGGTCTTCACGTAGGCCGGGCACAGGGCGTTGGCGGTGATGCCCTGGGAGCCGCCTTCCAGGGCCGCGGTCTTGGTCAGCCCGATCAGGCCGTGCTTGGCGCTGATATAGGCGGCCTTGCCCGGCGAGGCGACCTGGGCGTGGATAGAGGCAACGTTGACGATGCGCCCCCAGCCGTTTTCCCGCATCGACGGCCAGGCGGCCTGGGTCAGCAGGAAGGGCGCGGTCAGCATCAGATCGATGATCCGCCGCCACTGCGTCTCGGGGAATTCCTCGATCGACGACACGTGCTGGATGCCGGCGTTGTTGACCAGGATATCGAGCCGGCCGAATCGGCTCAGGGCATCGGCCACCGCCGCCTTGCAGGCCTCGCCGTCGGTCAGATCGGCCTGGAAGAAGGCGGCGCCGGCTCGCTCGGCGATCGCCTGGCCCTCGGGATTGAAGTCCACCGCCAGCACCTGATGGCCCTGCTCGCGGAAGTGGCGCACCACGGCCTCGCCGATGCCGCTGCTGGTGCCGGTGACGAGCGCCACGCGCGGCGTGGGAGTTTGAGCGGTCATGGAGTCTCCTCGTTCCAGTTCCATGGGAAAGGTGAAGATACGACGCTGCGATCCCAGCATATGAACCTTTGCCGCACTGCACCAGAGCGACCTTATGCCAACGCGACCGCCGGCAGTCGATCTGGCCATCGCCAGGGAAGATGCTGCTAGCATGGTAGGCCTACGACACCCCGAGGAGCCGCCATGACACCCGAACAGCGCCTGGAGATCGCCGTCGACATCGCCACCCATGCCGGACGGATGATCGTCGAGGCCCGCGAACAGGGCGATTTCGACCACCGCTACAAGCACGGCCAGGAACTGGTCACCGACATCGACCTGCAGGTGGACACCTACATCGGCGAGCGGCTGCAGGCGAGCTTCCCCGAGGAAGCGCGGCTCAGCGAGGAGCTCGCCCCGGACCGCGAGGTCCTGGAGCGCCCCGATGCGCTGTGGGTGGTGGACCCGATCGACGGCACCGTCAACTTCGCCCACGGCCTGCACCACGTCGCGGTCTCGGTCGGCTGGGCCAGCGGCGGCAAGGTCCGCCTCGGCGTGGTCCACGCGCCCTTCCTCGGCGAGACCTACACCGCGCTGGCCGGGCGCGGCGCCTGGTGCAACGGCGAGCCGATCCGCACCAGCGGCAACAGGGAGCTGGCCACCAGCCTGGTCGGCACCGGCTTCCCCTATCGCCGCGACAGCCGCCCGCCGCTGATGCGCCGGCTGCTGGCGGTGCTTACCCACTGCCAGGACGTGCGCCGTGCCGGCTCCGCGGCCCTCGACCTGTGTGCGGTGGCCAGCGGCCGACTCGACGCCTACTACGAGAGCGTCTCGCCCTGGGACCTGGCCGCCGGCCTGCTGATCGCTCGGGAAGCCGGCGCCCGCACCGGCCATCTCTATCCCGTTCCCGGCGGCATCCCGGAGGATCTCTACGGCGAGAACCTGCTGGTCGCAAGCCCCGACCTGCACGAGCCGCTTGGCGACCTGCTTCGCCACGCCGACGCCAGCGACCAGGACGCCCTCTAATCCATGCCGCCGGGGCACATGCCCCGGCGTCAGCCCCCTATAGCGCGATGCAATCGCCGCCCCAGCCGACGCCTATTGGCCAGACGCACGTCGCTGGGGCAAAATGGCGCTCGATTTTCCCTTCTTCCCTTTCGATGCATCGTTGATGCAAGGAGTCATGTCATGTTCGTCGTCATCTTCGGTCGTCCCGGCTGCCCGTTCTGCGTCCGCGCCAAGGACCTCGCCGAGAAGCTCGAGAGCGCCGGCGCCATCCAGGGACATCGCTATGTCGACATCCACGAGGAAGGCATCACCAAGGCCGACATGGAGAAGACCATCGGCAAGCCGGTCGAGACCGTGCCGCAGATCTTCGCCGACCAGACCCACATCGGCGGCTTCACCGAGTTCGACCAGTACGTCCGCGAACAGGCGCTGCTGCCGGCCGAGGCCGCCCAGTAAGCGTCCCGCCGCCCCGCTGAGAAGGCCGCCTACGGGCGGCCTTCGTGCGTTCAGGGGCCGCGCACTGCCTCGTTGAATCCGCCCACACCCGCGCGGCTTACACTGCCTGAAAGGATAAAAAACGCGGATAGAGGACGAGGCAGGATGCAGCGGGAAGAATTCATCCAGCAGCTGTGGCTGGATTACGTTCACCAGCACCCGGACCTGAGCGGGCTGCGGCTATGGCCGGTAGAGGCCGCGCCGGAATACCTGACGCTGCTGACGCTCAACCATGGTCCCTGGGCCATGGAGGCCCTGCTGCCGACCCTGGTGCGCTTCGGCTATCGCCCCCTCCAGCGCTACGCCATGGCCGACCGCGGCCTGCTCGCCACCCTGCTCAAGGCCCCGGACGAGGGCGCCTGGATCGTGCTCGTCGAACTGCAGCTCGGCACCCTGTCACGTCCCCCGCGCGACGCCCTGCGGCAGCTGGTAGGCCAGGCCCATGACGCCGATACCAGGGGACAGAATCTGCTGTGTCGCGGCCGCCCCTGGCCGATGCCGGACTGGAGCACCTATCAGACGCTGGTGGCGGCCCATCCCCTGGCCGGCTGGCTCGCGGTGATGGGCCCACGCCTGCACCATCCGGGCTTCGACTGCGCTCGCCTCGGCCAGCGCCTCGACCAGCTCGACGGCGCCATCGCCCAATCGGGTTTCGACGGCAACGCCGACCGCCATCACGGCATGCTGCCGGTCTCGCCACTGCTCGACTATCGCTTCTATCCGGGGCCGGCCCGACGTCAGGTCTTCGCCGAAGGCGACGAGCATCGCATCCCCAGCGGCGGCCTGGCACTGGTGCAGAAACAGGTCAGCGCCAACCAGGAGCGCGCCGCCGAGCTGCTGCTGCCCCACCATACCCGCTGCGAGCTCAGCTGACGCGATACTCCCGAGGCCCCGCCCACCCGGCCAGACACGCCCGCTCGAGCGGGCCTTTTTGCGTGTCCACGCCTTGACGCTTCGACCTCGAGCCGCATCGACTCGAACGCCGCCCGAGGGTCCATCCACAGATTCTGTGGATAACGCTGTGCATCAGCTCGGCCCAAGCGGCGACGAGCCCCATGACAGCGCCATGACGCTCGGAATGATCAGTTTTTCGGCACTCGCCAGCAACGAGATGGCCCGGGCAAACCCGGGCCATGAAAGGAAAAAATGCTTGACGACGTCAACGAGTTCAGTCGGCGAAGACCATCTCCGGCACATGATCCGGCACGATCAGCTTGCCGGCGGTCTTTTCCTTGATCTCCTCGACCGAGACGCCAGGCGCGCGCTCCTTGAGCACGAAGGCGCCGTTCTCGATCTCGAGGTAGGCCAGGTCGGTCAGCACGCGGTTGATGCAGCCGGCGCCGGTCAGCGGCAGATTGCAGGATTCCAGCAGCTTGGACTCGCCGTGCTTGGAGGCGTGGGTCATGGTGCAGATGATGTTCTCGGCGCCGGCCACCAGGTCCATGGCGCCGCCCATGCCCTTGATCAGCTTGCCAGGGATCATCCAGGAGGCGATGTTGCCGTTCTGGTCGACCTCGAAGGCGCCGAGCACGGTCAGGTCCACGTGGCCGCCGCGGATCATGGCGAAGGATTCCGCAGAGGAGAAGATCGCCGCGCCGGGGCGGGCGGTGACGGTCTGCTTGCCGGCGTTGATCATGTCCGGGTCCACTTCCTCTTCGGTGGGGAAGCGGCCCATGCCCAGCAGGCCGTTTTCGGACTGCAGCATGACGTCGATATCGTCCGGCACGTAGTTGGCCACCAGAGTGGGAATGCCGATGCCCAGGTTGACGTAGAAACCGTCCTCGAGTTCGCGCGCCACGCGCATTGCCATCTGTTCGCGAGTCAGTGCCATCGTGATTGCCTCTTGTCTGTCATGATTGACGACCGTCGGGGAAAGGCGGAGCGAGGGTCTTTGCCATGGATGGCAAAAGTAGCGCCCAAGGATGGGGTCACAGCACCTCGCGCAGGCTTTCCCGGACAGGCTCGCCTCATCGTTGATCGTGTAATGACGCGCTTAGCCCTGGTGCACGGTGCGCTTCTCGATGCGCTTCTCGAAGGTGCCCTGGATGATGCGATCGACGTAGATGCCCGGGGTATGGATCTGGTCCGGCTTGAGCTCGCCGGGCTCGACGATCTCCTCGACCTCGACCACGGTGATCTTGCCCGCGGTGGCGGCCATGGGATTGAAGTTCTGGGCGGTGTCGCGATAGACGACGTTGCCGTAGCGGTCGGCCTTCCAGCCCTTGACGATGGCGAAGTCACCGACCACGGATTCCTCGAGGATGTAGTGGCGACCGTTGAACTCGCGCACTTCCTTGCCCTCGCCGATCGGCGTGCCGTAGCCCGTGGCGGTGTAGAAGGCCGGGATGCCGGCGCCGCCGGCGCGCATCTTCTCGGCCAGGGTGCCCTGAGGCGTCAGCACGACCTCGATGTCGCCATCCAGCATCTGCTGCTCGAACAGCGCGTTCTCGCCGACATAGGACGCATAAATGGTGCCGATCTGACGGTCCTCGAGCAGCAGGCCAAGGCCGAAGCCGTCCACGCCGCAGTTATTGGAGTAGACGGTCAGGTCCTTGACGCCGCGGCGCTTGATCTCGCCGATCAGGTTCTCGGGGATGCCGCACAGCCCGAAGCCACCGGCAATCACCGTCATACCGCTCTCGATGCCGGCCATCGCCTCTTCATAGGAACCCACTCGCTTGTCGAATCCGGCCATATCTGCCTCGCCTGGTTGGAAAGTGGTTGTTGTTGCGGAGCCACATTGAAGACTCCTGCAGTGTCGACGGGTAGCATATATTTGTTAAGTTTGATTTTTTTATGGATTATTTTAGTTAATAAATAGACTAGCGGAGCGCCCATGACCGTCAAGCAGCTTCGCGCCTTCCTCGCCGTGGCGCAGACGCTCAGCTTCACCCAGGCCTGCGAGCGGCTGCACCTGTCGCAGCCGGCGCTCAGCTTGACCATCAAGAGCCTGGAGGAATCGCTCGGCGGCCGCCTGCTGACCCGCAGCACCCGCAGCGTGCGGCTGACGCCCGAGGGCGAGTCGCTGGTGCCGCTGGCCAAGCGTCTGCTGGCCGACTGGGACAACACCGAGGAGCTGCTGCGCCAGCGCTTCACCCTGCGCCTGGGGCGAGTCGCCGTGGCGGCCATGCCCTCCTTCGCCGGCAACCAGCTACCCACCGTGCTCGGGGCCTTTCGCGCCCGCTACCCGCAGATCAACGTCACCGTGCACGACGTGATCAACGAGCAGGTCATCGAGATGGTGCGCCAGGGGCGGGTCGAGCTGGGCATCGCCTTCGCCCCCGAGGCCACCGAGACGCTGCATTTCACGCCGCTGTACGAGGATCGCTTCGTGGCGGTGGTACCGGCCGATTCGCCGCTGGCCGAGCGCCGGCAGGTGGACTGGCGGACGCTGCTGTCCGAGGACTTCATCACCCTGCAGCGGCCGTCCATGGTGCGGCTGATGCTCGAGCAGCAGCTGCGCGCCCGGGGCATCGACCTGCCGGTGGCCTTCGAGAGCTACCAGCTCTCTACGGTGGGGCGCATGGTCGCCGCCGGGCTGGGCGTCAGCGCCGTACCGTCGCTGTGCATCGAGCAGATGCACGAGCTCGGCGCGCGCTGCCTGACCCTGGAGGCACCGACGATCTCGCGCGCCGTGGGTGTGCTATCGACCAACGCCGAGGCGCTCTCGGTAGCGGCACAGGCGCTGAAGGACGTCATTCAGGAGACCATTACCACGCCCACGCTCTAGATGCCGACCGATCCAGACGGCCGGATGGCCCACAGCGCTGGGCACCCATGCCACGATCCATTAGCATTGACGCCTACACGCTTTGTTCAAGGAGACCAACGGCATGTCGACCCTCAGGGGCGTCGTCAGCCTGCTGCTGCTGACCCTCAACACCCTGTTCTGGGCGGTGCCGCTGATCGCGCTCACCCTGCTCAAGCTGATCACCCCGGGCCGCCCGCTGCGGCGCCGGGTGCTGCGCTGGCTCAACGGCGTGGCCCTGGGCTGGGTCGACGTCAACCTGTGGTGGATTCGCCACTGGATTCGCCCCGACCTGCGTACCGAGCTGCCGGACGGGCTCAGCCGCGACGAATGGTGGCTGGTGCTGTCCAACCATCGCAGCTGGACCGATATCTTCGCGCTGTTCCTGGCCCTGCACCGCCGGCTGCCGATGCCGCACTTCTTCGTCAAGCGCCAGCTGATCTGGATCCCGGTGGTCGGGCTGGCCTTCTGGGCGCTGGAGTTCCCGATGCTACGCCGCCTGACCCGCGAACAGCGCGAACGCCATCCGCACCTGGCCCGCCGCGATCGGGAGGCCACCGAGCGCATGTGCGAGCACGCCCGCGAGCGGCCGATCGCCATCTACAACTTCGTCGAAGGCACCCGTTTCACTCCGGCCAAGCACGCCGCCCGCCACAGCCCCTATCGGCATCTGCTGCCGCCCCGCGCCGGCGGCATCGCCCAAGTGCTGGGCCTGCTCGGCGACCGGCTGGGCGGCATTCTCGACGTGACCCTGCGCTACTCGCGCCCCGAGCCCCGCTTCTGGGACTTCCTCTGCGGCCGCGAGGGCAGCATCCATCTGAGCGCCCGTCGGCTGACGGTGCCCGAGTGGATGACCCAGGGCGACTATCACCAGGACCCCGCCTACAAGGAACGCTTCCACACATGGCTCAACGCCCAGTGGCAGGCCAAGGACGCCGCCCTCGATACGCCCTGACCCTTATCGCGCTGCTGCTCCTCCTGCTGACCGGCTGCGCCGGCCCCGGCGGGATGCGCAGTTCACCAGCCGGCCATTGGGTCACCATCCAGCGCGGCGACACCCTGGGCGAGATCGCCCGGCGGGCCGACGTGCCACTGGTGCGCCTTCGTCGCTTCAACCCCGGCGTGGATCCGCGCGGGCTGGCCGTGGGCCAGCGCATCCTGGTGCCCAGCCGCCAGGAGCGCGCGCCCTCCGGCGGCCCCTATCGCTACCAGATCCGCCCCGGTGACACCTACAGCGCCATCGCCCGGCGCTTCGGCACGTCACCGGTCAGCATCGCCGCAGCCAACTCGGGCGTCAGCCCCACCGACCTGAAGATCGGCCAGCTGGTCTCGGTGCCGCTGCACGGCGGCGCGAGCGCGTCCTCGAGCCATCGCCGCACGACCTCGTCGTCTTCGCGCTCCGTATCGGTGCCCGACCCGGGCCCGATGCCGAGCAGTGCCCGTGGCTGGCCCTGGCCGCTGGACAAGTATCGGGTCGCCCGTGCCTTCGGCAAGGACAGTCGCGGCACCCTGCAGCCCATGCTGCTGGCCACCGACCAGGGGGCCCGCGCCAAGGCCGTGGCCGACGGCGAGGTACGCTTCGCCGACAGCATGCGCCAGCTCGGCCGGGTGGTGATCGTGCACCATGCGGACAACCTGCAGAGCGTTTACGCCCTGTGCGACACCCTGCTGGTGGACAGCGGCACCCGGGTCAACCAGGGCACGCCGCTGTGCACCGTGAGCCGGCACGCCTCCACCGGGCGCTATGACCTGCTGTTCGACATGCGACACGGCGGCAAGCCCATCGATCCGCGCACCGTGCTGCGCTGAGCCGATCCGCTCCGACACTGTCATCGCGGCGTCATGACGATGTCGCGGTGCTGTCACCCCTCCAGGCCATCCTGAATCGTCAACGGGGCCACTCCGGCCGCCGACGTCACGAGGATGGACATGCGCATCTGCCTGGTCAGCGAAACCTGGACGCCGGACATCAACGGCGTGGCCCACACCCTGGCCCAGCTCAGCGGCCAGCTGCGGAAACGCGGCGTCTCGCTGCAGCTGGTGCGCCCGCGCCCCGCCGACGGCGAGCATCGCGCCGAGGGCATGGACAGCGAACTCCAGGTGCGCGGCGCCTCCGTGCCGGGCTACCGCGAGGTGCGCCTTGGCTTTCCCGCCGGCGGCCGCATCCGTCGACTGTGGCAGGCCGAGCGCCCCGACGTCGTCTACGTGGCCACCGAGGGCCCGCTCGGCTGGTCGGCGCTGGCCGCCGCCGAGAAGCTGGGCATCCCGGTGGTCAGCGGCTGGCACACCAACTTCGATCACTACTGCCGCGACTACGGCGTCGACTGGCTGCGCCCGCTGGTCACCCAGCGCCTGCGCCGCTTCCACAACCGCTGCGGCGCCACCCTGGTGCCGACCCATGCCCAGGCTCGCGACCTCGGCCAGCGCGGCTTCGAGCGGGTCAAGGTCATGGCGCGCGGCATCGACGGCGAGCGTTTCTCGCCGGCCCATCGCGACCCGACCCTGCGCGAGCAGTGGGGCGCCGACGAGCATCGTCCGGTAGCGCTGTACGTCGGCCGCCTGGCACCGGAGAAGAACCTCGACCTGCTGCGAGATACCTTCGCCGCCATGCTCGACGCCCACCCCGGCCTCACGCTGGTGGTGGTCGGCGACGGCCCCGGCCGCACCAACCTGGAGCGTGCCCTGCCCCAGGCCCACTTCGCCGGTTTCGTGTCGCCGGATGACCTGATCCGCTACTACGCCAGCGCCGACCTGTTCGTCTTCCCGTCGATCTCCGAGACCTGGGGCAACGTGCTGCTCGAGGCCATGGCCAGCGGCCTGGCCACCGTCGCCTTCCGCCACGCCGCCGGCGCGGAGCTGATCGAGGACGACGTCAACGGCGTGCAGCTGGCGGTCGGCGACGAAGCTGGCTTCCGCGACGCTGCGGTGGCGCTGTGCCAGCAGCCGGCTCGCTACGGCCGCCTCGGCCGCGCCGCTCGCCAGCGTGCCCTCGGCTATCGCTGGCCCGCCATCACCGATGACTTTCTCGCCGCCCTGACCCACGCCCGGGAGATGTCCGATGAAACCTCGCGCCCCTGCCGTGTTTGACCGCCTGGATACGCTCGAATGGCACCTCTGCCAGCGCCTGGCCGGATTCAGCATCCACCGCCCCTGGCTGTGGTCGCTGCGCCTGGCCAGCAAGGCCGGCGACTGGCCGATCTGGGTGGTGCTGATCGCCGCCCAGCCCTGGCTGCACGACCGCGACGAGGGCTCGCGTCTGGCACTGCACTACACGCTGACCGCGCTGGTGGCACTCGCCTTCTACCGGCTGGTGAAGACGCGGCTGTGCCGCGAGCGTCCCTTCATCACCTTCGCCACCATCGCCTGCCAGGAGCCGGCGCGGGATCGCTACAGCTTCCCCAGCGGCCACACCATGCACGCGGTGCTGTTCTGCACCCTGTCCGCCGCCCACTCGCCCTGGCTGCTGCCGGCGCTGATCCCGGTGGCAGCGCTGATCGCGGTCTCGCGGGTCGGCCTCGGCCTGCACTACATCAGCGACGTCATCGCCGGTGCGGCCATTGGCTATGCCATGGCGCTGACGAGCCTGGCGCTGGCTTCCTGACACCAGGGCTGTCACCCTGAGACATGGACCTGTTTTCTCCCGCCGCCAATGACGACGAGTGCCTGCTCGACCAGCCGCCGCTGCATCGCTTCGCCCGTCTGCTGGGCACCGATGCCGCCGACGCGGCACTCGCCAGGCTCGACCGCGAGCTCGACTGGCAGCGCCCGACGCTGCGACTCTATGGACGCGACCACCCGATTCCCCGCCGCCAGGTGTGGATGGGCGACGCCGCCTACCGGTACTCGGGCCGTGACTTCGCGCCGGATCCCTGGCATCCCACGGTCTTGATCATCCGTGACGCCGCCGTCGCACGACTGGCCACCGCGGGCTACGACACTCGCTTCAACAGCGTATTGCTCAACCGCTACGCCGATGGCGACGAGCGCATGGGCTGGCACTGTGACAACGAGCCGGAGCTGGGCGCGGCGCCATTGATCGCCGCCGTCAGCCTCGGCGCCGACCGCCCGCTGCGCTTCCGCTGGAAGGACCGCCGCGCCCCGGCCTTCAACGTCGGCCAACCCCACGACGGCCTGCTGCTGATGGGCCCAGGCGTGCAGGCCGACCTCGAACATGCCCTGCTGCCCAGGCGCGGCCACGGGCTGCGCATCAGCCTCACGTTTCGCTGGGTGCTGGACGACTGACGGCTCCACCACCTCGCACCTCGCACCTCGCACCTCGCACCTCGCACCTCGCACCTCGCACCTCGCGATTCTCCCTCACCGACATACAAAAACGGCCACCCCTTCCGGGATGGCCGTCGATGTTGCGGCGGGCTCGGCCGAAGACCGGAGATAACGGTATAAGATCAGCCGCGATAGTAGCCTGGCGCCACGAAGGGCATCTTGCTGACCACCATCGGCAGACGCTTGCCGCGAACCTCGGCGAAGACCGTGGTGCCGACCTCGGCCCGCTCAATGGTCACATAGCCCATCGCCACCGGCTTGCCAACGCTGGGGCCGAAGCCGCCGGACGTCACCAAGCCGATGGCGTTGCCTTCATCGTCGAACAGCTCGGCGCCCTCGCGCACCGGGGCGCGCCCCTCGCCGAGCAGGCCCACGCGCTTGCGGCGATGATCTTTCTCGGCCACCTGATGCAGGATCAGATCGGCGCCGGGGAAGCCGCCGGCCCGTTCGCCGCCGCGGCGGCGCGGCTTGCCGATGGCCCAGATCAGCCCGCCCTCCACCGGCGTGGTGGCGGTGTCGATGTCGTGGCCGTAGAGGCACAGCCCGGCCTCGAGACGCAGCGAATCTCGCGCCCCCAGACCGATGGGCTCGACCTCTTCCTCGGCCAGCAGGCGACGCGCCAGGGCCTCGGCGTCCTCGGCGGCCACCGAGATCTCGAAGCCATCCTCGCCGGTGTAGCCGCTGCGGCTGACCCAGGTCTCGATACCGTCGAGGGTGAACCGGCCATGCTGCATGAACACCATCTTGCAGGCCTCGGGGCACAGCCGGCGCATGACGTCGGCCGCCTTCGGCCCCTGCAACGCCAGCAGGCCGCGGTCGAGCACCTCGACCTCGTGGCCGCTCAGGCCGCGACGCAGATGCGCGATGTCCTGCTCCTTGCAGGCCGCGTTGACGACCAGATAAAGGTGATCGCCACCGTTGACGATCATCAGATCGTCGAGGATGCCGCCTTCCTCGGAGGTGAACAGCCCGTAGCGCTGCTGCCCTTCGGCCAGTCCGACCAGATCGGCGGGCACCAGGGTCTCCAGCGCCACGGCCGGCTCGGGGCCGCGCACCAGCACCTGGCCCATGTGCGAGACATCGAACAGACCGCAGGCCTGGCGAGTGTGCTCATGTTCCTTTTTCACCCCCAGCCCGTACTGCACCGGCATGCTGTAGCCGGCAAAGGGCACCATCTTGGCGCCCAGTTCGAGATGGAGATCGTGAAGCGGTGTCTGGTGTTGTTCGTTCATCGCAGTGGTATCACTCTCAGAGTCGAGCGCGGAGCGGCCGGGCCGCCCCACGCGGAGGCTGGTTTACTTGTTGAGGTCTTCGCCCGGCAGCACGTCCTTGCCGTCGAAGTAGTCGCGGGTCAGCTTGAACACCACCGGCGACAGCAGCGCCAGAGCGATCAGGTTCGGGATCGCCATCATGGCGTTGAACACGCTGGCCAGCAGCCACACGAAGCCGAGCGGCAGCACCGAGCCAACGAAGATCGCCAGGATGTAGATCACCCGGTAGAACTTGATCGCGCCCACGCCGAACAGGTACTCGAAGCACTTCTCGCCGTAGAAGGCCCAGCCGAGGATGGTGGTGAAGGCGAACACCGCCAGGGCGAAGGACACCACGTACTGGCCGATACCCGGCAGTGCCTCGTTGAACGACAGCGTGGTCAGGGCCGCGCCGGTCTCGCCGGAGGTCCAGCCGGTGGTGAGGATCGCCAGCGCGGTGATCGAGCACACCACGATGGTGTCGATGAAGGTGCCGAGCATGGCGATCAGGCCCTGGCGGACCGGGTTCTTGGTCTGCGCCGCCGCGTGGGCGATCGGCGCGCTGCCGAGGCCGGCCTCGTTGGAGAACACGCCGCGGGCGACACCGAACTGGATCGCCTTGGCCACGGCCGCGCCGGCGAAGCCGCCCGCCGCGGAGATCGGCGTGAAGGCGTGGCCGAAGATCAGGCCCAAGGCGTGGCCAATCTGGTCGGCATTGATGATCAGCACCAACAGGCCGCAGACGATGTAGGCCACGGCCATGATCGGCACCAGCTTGCCCGCCACCTTGGCGATGCGCTTGATGCCGCCGAGGATGACCGCGCCGGCCAGCACCATGATCACCAGGCCGGTGATCCAGTGCGGCAGGCCGAGGGATTGCCCCAGGCCGTCGGCCACCGAGTTGGACTGCACGGTGTTGCCGATGCCGAAGGCCGCCACGGCGCCGAACAGCGCGAAGGCGCCGCCCATCCAGGCCCACTTCTGGCCCAGGCCGTTGCGGATGTAGTACATCGGGCCGCCGACGTGATCGCCGGCCTCGTCGACCTGGCGATAGCGCACGGCCAGCACCGCCTCGGAGAACTTGGTGGCCATGCCCACCAGGGCGGTGATCCACATCCAGAACACCGCGCCCGGGCCGCCAAGGAAGATGGCGGTGGCCACGCCGGCGATGTTACCGGTGCCGATGGTCGCGGACAGTGAGGTCATCAGCGCGTTGAACGGCGACACCTCGCCTTCGCCTTCCTCACCCTTCTCGGTGCTTCGCCCCTGCCACAGCAGCTTGAAGCCCATGCCCAGCTTGCGGATGGGCATCACCTTCAGACCGGCCTGCAGATAGAGGCCGACCCCGAGCAGCAGCACCAGCATCAGAGGGCCCCATACGACCCCCTCGATGGCCGACAGAAAATTGGTCAAGGTTTCCACGTCTTGTCTCCCTAGAGATTGTTGTTATGCACCAACGTGCATGGTCTTGCGGGCGGGTGATACCAAGGATGATACGAACTCGCGTACCATAGCGGATCATTCCGTTGGGGCTCCAGTCTCCTATAGGAAAATATGGCGATTGCGTCGAGCGACAGCATGAAGCTTAGCCGACATCGCTTCGGGCGAGGCGCGGCGACAGCCCCCTGCCGTCCCGGGAGCCGCAAAGAAAGAAATTTTTTTCTTATCGGAAACGCCGGCCACTCTAGCCGCCCGTCATCCCCCTCGCAAGCCCCTAGGCACCACGCTACGAACGCCCGCCAGGCGGTGGCATGTCAGCTCGAGCGGCCGCAAACGGGCAGGAAGTCTCCCGTCCGCCTACGCTGTGAGAGGCGCCACGCACCGCGCCGCGCAGAGCCCCGTACGACCCCAGGCTTTCCGGGGCTCGCCAAATGTCGTCGGGGGCGTTAGGATGCCCCTGCGTCTGAAACCTTTTTCGTATAGGAAAACGTCATGAGTGCTATCCCCGCCAACCTGCGCTACGCCGAAAGCCACGAGTGGATCCTGGACAACGGCGACGGCACGGTGACCATCGGCATCACCGACCATGCCCAGCAGTCCCTCGGCGACGTGGTCTTCGTCGAGCTGCCCGAGGTGGGCGCCGCCCTGGCCAAGGGCGACGAGTTCGGCGTGGTCGAGTCGGTCAAGGCCGCCTCCGACCTCTACGCCCCGCTGTCCGGCGAGGTGATCGCGGTCAACGAGGAGCTCGAGGACGCCCCCGAAACCCTGAACGAATCCCCCTACGAGGACGGCTGGATCCTGAAGCTGCGCCTCGAAGAAGCCGGTGCTCTCGACGAGCTGCTGGACGCCGACGCCTACCAGGCGCTGGCCGACGCCGAGGACTGATCCGACCCCGTCGGTCCCGGCGGCGGGGCATCGCGCCAAGGCCACCCCTCGCGCCATGCCCCGCGCCCCCTTTCCCTTTTCCCTGCCCGCATCGGGCGCGACCGCAATAGGGTATTCCATGGCTTTCGAACAACGCCGACTGGCCGAACTGGCCAACCATGACGCCTTCCTCCGTCGCCACAACGGCCCGGAGGCCTCCGACGTGGCCACCATGCTGGACACTCTGGGCATGGACAGCCTGGCCAGCCTGCTCGAACGTACCCTCCCCGCCGGCATCCGCCTGGGGCGCGAGCTGGAACTGGACCCGCCGCGCAGCGAAGCCGAAGCCCTGGACTACCTTCATCGCCTGGCCCGCCAGAACCGCGTGGCCAGGAGCTACATCGGGCAGGGTTACTACGACACCCACCTGCCGGCGGTCATCCAGCGCAACGTGCTGGAGAACCCGGGCTGGTACACCGCCTATACCCCGTATCAGCCGGAGATCTCCCAGGGTCGCCTGGAAGGCCTGCTGAACTTCCAGCAGATGGTCATGGACCTCACCGGCATGAGCCTGGCCAACGCCTCGCTGCTGGATGAGGCCACCGCCGCCGCCGAAGCCATGGCGCTGTGCCGGCGCGCCAACAAGAAGGCCAAGACCAACGCCTTCTTCGTCGCCGACGACGTCTTCCCGCAGACCCTGGACGTGGTACGCACCCGCGCTCACTACTTCGACTTCGAGCTGATCGTCGCCCCGGCCGCGGAAGTGGCCGAACACGACGTCTTCGGCGCCCTGCTGCAGTACCCGGGCGACGGCGGCCGCGTCCACGATCTGGCGCCGCTGATGGAGGCCGCCAAGACCAAGGGCATCATGACCTGCGTGGCCGCCGACATCCTGTCGCTGGTGCTGCTCAAGGAACCGGGTGCCATGGGCGCCGACATGGTGGTCGGCTCCGCCCAGCGCTTCGGCGTGCCGATGGGCTTCGGCGGGCCGCACGCCGCCTTCTTCGCCACCACCGACAAGCTCAAGCGCTCGATCCCGGGCCGCATCATCGGCGTCTCGAAGGACAGCCGCGGCGAGACCGCGCTGCGCATGGCCATGCAGACCCGCGAGCAGCACATCCGTCGCGAGAAGGCCACTTCCAACATCTGCACCGCCCAGGCGCTGCTGGCCAACATCGCCGGCTTCTACGCCGTCTATCACGGCGCCGAGGGCCTGCGCACCATCGCCGGCCGCGTACATCGTCTGACCACCATCCTGGCCGAGGCCCTGACCCGCGGCGGCGTGAGCCTGGCCCACGACAGCTGGTTCGACACCCTGCGCCTGACCGGCGTCGACGCGCGCAAGATCCACGGCCGCGCCATGGCCCACGACGTCAACCTGCGCTACTTCGACAACGGCGACGTCGGCGTCAGCCTCGACGAGACCACCACCGCCCACGATCTGGACCTGCTGTTCGACGTGCTGCTCGACGCCGAGCACGGCCAGTCCGTGGCCTCGCTCGACGCCGAGATCGTCGAGGCCGGCAAGAGCGGCATCCCGGCGGGCAGCGAGCGCGAGTCCGACTTCCTGACCCATCCGACCTTCCGTCGCTACCACAGCGAGACGGAGATGCTGCGCTACCTCAAGCGCCTGGAGAACAAGGACCTGTCGCTGGCCCACGCCATGATCCCGCTGGGCTCGTGCACCATGAAGCTCAACGCCACCAGCGAGATGATCCCCATCACCTGGCCGGAGCTGGCGCGCATCCACCCCTTCGCGCCCAAGGACCAGGTGGCCGGCTACCAGCAGATCATCGACGAGCTGGCCGACTTCCTGGTGGAAATCACCGGCTACGACCACATCTCCATGCAGCCGAACTCCGGCGCCCAGGGCGAGTACGCCGGCCTGGTGGCGATCCGCCGCTATCAGCAGGCCGAGGGCCAGGGCCATCGCGACGTCTGCCTGATCCCGAGCTCCGCCCACGGCACCAACCCGGCGTCCGCCGCCATGGCCCACATGAAGGTCGTGGTGGTGGAGTGCGACGACGACGGCAACATCGATCTCGCCGACCTGCGCGACAAGGCCGAGCAGCACGCCGATTCGCTGTCGGCGATCATGCTCACCTACCCGTCCACCCACGGCGTGTTCGAGGAAGGCGTGCGCGAGGCCTGCGACATCGTCCACGGCCACGGCGGCCAGGTGTACATCGACGGCGCCAACATGAACGCCCAGGTCGGCCTGGCCCGTCCCGGCGACTTCGGCGGCGACGTCAGCCACCTGAACCTGCACAAGACCTTCTGCATTCCCCATGGTGGCGGCGGCCCGGGCATGGGCCCGATCGGCGTCAAAGCACACCTGGCGCCCTACGTGTCCAACCACGTGGTGCGCCCGCTGGACGGCGTCGAGGCCGGCAGCGGCGCGGTGGCGGCGGCGCCCTTCGGCAGCGCCTCGATCCTGCCGATCTCCTGGGCCTACATCAAGATGATGGGCGCCCGCGGCCTGCGCGAGGCCACCGAGCTGGCCATCCTCGGCGCCAACTACATCGCCGCCCGCCTCGGCGAGCACTATCCGGTGCTCTACAAGGGCGCCAAAGGCACCGTGGCCCACGAATGCATCATCGACATCCGCCCGCTCAAGGCCGACTCCGGCATCAGCGAGGAGGACATCGCCAAGCGCCTGATGGACTATGGCTTCCACGCCCCGACCATGTCCTTCCCGGTGCCCGGCACGCTGATGATCGAGCCGACGGAATCCGAGTCGCTTTACGAGCTCGACCGCTTCTGCGACGCCATGATCGCGATCCGCGAGGAAGTGGCCAAGGTCGAGGCCGACGAGTGGCCCGCCGACAACAACCCGCTGGTCAACGCGCCACACACCATGGCCGACCTGATGGACGCCGGCTGGGAGCGCCCCTACTCCCGCGAGCTGGGCGCCTTCCCCTCCGAGGCGGTCAAGGCGGCCAAGTACTGGCCGACCGTCAACCGGGTCGACAACGTGCTCGGCGACCGTCAGCTGATCTGCTCCTGCCCGAGCATCGACGCCTATCGCGAGTGATCTCGTACGGATGACCGCACGCAAAGCGCCCCGCCATTCGGCGGGGCGCTGTCGTTTGCGGGGATATCACATAAGAGGATGGGACCTGCGGGGCCCGCGGTCAGCGGCGCTAGACGTCAGCCGAGCGACCCGCCGGCACCTCGCCCAGGTCGGCCGAACCGGCGTCGCCGTGGCCATAGCGCTCGTGATGCCGATGCTCGCGGAAGGCCTCCAGCAGGCGGGTGTAGCGCCGCGGCATGCGCATGCCGCGACGGGTCACCAGGTAGAGCGTTTCCTGCACCGGGTGCGGCAGCGACAGCTCCCGCACCTGGCGCTGCCAGGGCGAGGTCTCGAGCACCAGCCGCGAGACCACGGTAAAGCCCAGGCCGCGGGCCACGGCGTCGAGCACCATGCTGACCTCGTTGGTGAAGCCCTGGCGCGGAAAGTGACTCATGGAGCGGAACTCGCCGGGGAAGTTCTGGCGCAGGAGTCCACCGGCGCGATTGACGCCGTCCGCGTAGCCGATGAAGCCCAGCGCCATCAGATCGGCCAGGCCGGTGCCGGTGAAGTCCGCCGGCACCACCAGGCACAGCGGCTCCTGATGCCAGGCCTCGCACTCGAGCTCGGGGTGACGCACCGCCTCGGTGACGATGCCCAGGTCATGGCGGCCGGCCTGCACGTCGGTGACGATCTCGTGATTGAAGGCGAAGCTGTAGCTCACCGTCAGCCCCGGATGCATCTGCTGCTGGCCGAGGATGAAGGGATAGAACATCAGCCCCACGCTGCCCGGCGAGGCGATGCGGCACTCACCGCTGTCGAGGCTCTCGTCGTCCAGCGAGTGGCGAAACTGTTCGTGCTCGGCAAACAGCTTGAGGGCGTAATCGTAGGCGCGGCGACCGGCCTCGGTCAGCACGAAGCGACGGCCCTGGCGGTCGAGCAGCGACTTGTCGAGGTAGCGCTCCAGCTTGCGGATATGCTGGCTGACCCCGGGCTGGGTCATCTCCAGACGCTGGGCGGTCCGAGTGAAGCTGCCGGTCTCGACGAGCGTGATGAAGGTGCGGAAATACAGGGCGTTGAACATGGCGAGGGGCATCTTGACCAGGGGAGCCGAGCGTCAACATTCTACCAGCTCACCCCGAAGCGCGCAGCGCTGCGCCTCCGGCGGGGGCGTGGTAGCATCGAAGCAGGCGGCATCGAGCCGTCATTCAGGCGCGATCCGACGCGCCGGCAAGCGAAGGCCAGGCACGCTCGGACACCGCCGCTCCCTTTCCAGTGACACGGACGCGCTGCATGGCCAATACCATTTCCAGCATCATCTCCCCGGAAGGCAGCCTCGAGATCCTCTCCCAGCACGAGGTCAACCGGCTGCACGACACCTCCCGCAGCGGGCTCCACGGGCTCCTGCGCAGCTGCGCCCTGGCCGTGCTGAATTCCGGCAATCCGACCGACGACGGCCTGGCGCTGATGGAGACCTACCCCGATTTCGACATCGAGATCATCCAGCAGGACCGCGGCGTGCGCCTCAAGCTGACCAATGCCCCGGCGGAGGCCTTCGTCGACGGCAAGATGATCCGCGGCATCCGCGAGCACCTGTCCTCGGTGCTGCGCGACATCGTCTACGTCTACAACGAGATCCAGTCAGGCGATCGTTTCGACCTGACCACCGGCGAAGGCACCACCAACGCCGTCTTCCATATCCTGCGCAAGGCCGGCACCCTGCACCCCAGCCGCGACCCGAGCATGGTGGTGTGCTGGGGCGGCCACTCGATCTCCCGCGAGGAATACGACTACACCAAGCACGTCGGCTACCACCTGGGACTGCGCGAGCTGGACATCTGCACCGGCTGCGGCCCTGGCGCCATGAAGGGACCGATGAAGGGTGCCAACGTGGCCCACGCCAAGCAGCGCCGCGCCGAGGGCCGCTACCTGGGCGTCTCCGAGCCCGGCATCATCGCCGCCGAGGCGCCCAATCCGATCGTCAACGAACTGGTGGTGATGCCGGACATCGAAAAGCGCCTCGAAGCCTTCGTGCGCCTGGGCCACGGCATCATCGTGTTCCCCGGCGGGGTCGGCACCGCCGAGGAGATCCTCTATCTGCTCGGCATCCTGCTGCACCCGGACAACGCCGACATGGAGCTGCCGGTGATCCTCACCGGCCCCGCCGACGCCGCCGACTACTTCAAGCGCATCGACGAGTTCCTGGTCTATACCCTCGGGGAATCCGTGCGCCGGCTCTACGACATCATCATCGACGATCCGGTCGAGGTGGCGCGCACCATGCGCAAGGGGATCGATAGCGTCACCGAATACCGCCGCAGCCGTCAGGACGCCTTCTATTACAACTGGCGCCTGACCGTGGCCCGCGACTTCCAGGCACCCTTCGACCCGACCCACGAGGCCATGGCCGGCCTGGCCCTGCATCGCGAGCAGCCGGTGCACGAGCTGGCCGCCAACCTGCGCCGGGCCTTCTCCGGCATCGTCGCCGGCAACGTCAAGGAGCGCGGCATCCGGCTGATCGAGGCCCACGGCCCCTTCCGCCTCAACGCCGAACCGGAGCTGATGGCGAGGCTCGACGAACTGCTGAACTCCTTCGTCGCCCAGGGACGGATGAAGCTGGCCGGCGAGTACAAGCCCTGCTATACGCTGGGCTGAGTGAGGGGTGAGGGGTGAGGAGTTATCGAGCAGTGGGGCGAGGCGTTGAACGACGAGCCCTGCCGCCCCTCTCGCCTCACCCCTTGCGCCTTACCCCTTACTTGCTGACCACCGGCCTGATCCAGATGCCCAGCGCATGCAGCAGCAGCCCCAGGGTCGTGCCATGGGAGGCCAGCAGCGCCAAGCCGCTCCAGCCGGCGACGAGCCCCTGCCAGGCCGCCATCGCCACCAGGCCGACGATCAAGCAGATCAGCAGCCGGCGCAGCAGCGCCGGCAGCCTGGCGCGGGCTTCGGCGGCCAGCAGCCGCCACTGGGCCAGCGCCACGCCGAGCACCGCCACGATGGCGAGCGCCAGCAGGGTCAGGCGGGTGTGGTGGCCGCCGACCAGGTAGCGCGGCAGGGTCGCCGCCATCATCGCCGCCAGCCCGACCAGCAGACTGAGCCGCTCCGGGCTCGAGGTCGCGCCCATCAGGTCACCTTCAGCTGCTGGGTGGCGATCCACTCCTCGACCCATGGCACGGCCGCGTCGTCGGCCATGAAGGTCTCCATGGCGTCGATCTCGAGGCGCTCGCCCAGGCGCGTGGCGCCCTGCCCCTGCAGCCGTTCGTCCAGGGCGCGACCGGCGCCGCAGAAGGAGTCGACGTAGGAGCCATCGCCCAGCGCGATCATGCCATAGCGCAGCTCGGTGAGCCCGGGGCTCTGGGCCTCAAGTTCGCGCACGAAGGGCACCAGGTTGCCGGGCACGTCGCCGCTGCCGGTGGTGGACACGCAGAACAGCGCCAGATCGGTGGGCGTATCGATCAGATCGGCCAGGGTCGGCTGGTCGAAGATCTCGACCTCGTAGCCGGCGCCCTCGAACAGCGGTTGGACCTGCTCGGCCACATCCAGGGCACCGCCGTACATGGTGCCGACGAAAATCTTGAGCTTGGGCATGGACATGTCTTGGATTTGCCTGAGAAATTCGCTCGGATTTTAACACGGCCCCGGCCACGGTCGCATCTTCGCCCCTCCCCTAGCCTGGTGAGTATCAATAAGATGGAATGACTTTCCATATAAAAGGAGCCCGCCATGACCCAGACCTTCGAAGCCTGGATCACCCCCCTGATGATCGGCGGCCTGATGCTGTTCATGTGCTTCATCATCTGGGATCTGGCCAGGCAGTCGAAGGCCGGTCGTTTCGGCACCCTGATGTTGTTCGTGGTGCTCGGTGCCGGCATGCTGGGCTACGTGCTCAAGGTGGTCATCACCTGGTGGCTGGAAAGGGGCGCATTCTAGCGGCCGTACCGACAGGCATAAAAAAGCCGACGCCACCCCGGGGGATGGCGTCGGCATGTCGCATGAAGGAGGCCTGGTCAGCCCTCCTCGGGATGGTACTCCTCGACCTGCGTCTTGAGCTTCTGCCCCGGCCGGAAGGTCACCACCCGCCGGGCGGAGATCGGAATCTCCTCTCCCGTCTTGGGGTTACGGCCCGGCCGCTCGCTCTTGTCCCTGAGGTCGAAGTTCCCGAAGCCCGACAGCTTGACCTGCTCGTTCTCGCGCAGGCAGGCGCGGATCTCCTCGAAGAAGGCTTCCACCATGGACTTGGCCTCACGCTTGGAGAGACCGAGGTCGGCGTGCAGATGTTCGGCCAGTTCGGCCTTGGTCAACGCCCCCATGTCGCTTCCCTCTCGCTGCTGGTCGAGCCCGGAATCCCTCATGCGCGAAGCTCGGCGCCCAGATGCAGCCGCGACTCCTCGACGATGGCATCGACCAAGTGGTTGATTTCCTCGTCATTTAGCGTGCGCGAAGGATGCTGCCAGGTCAAGCCCAGGGCGACGCTCTTGCGACCCTCGGCCACACCCTTGCCCTGATAGACGTCGAACAGGCGCGCCTCCACCAGCCATTCGCCGGCCTGGGCGTGGACGGTGTCGAGCAGCGCCTGGACCGGGCACTCGGCGTCGACCAGAAAGGCCAGGTCGCGACGCACCTCGGGATAGCGCGACAGCGGCGCGAAGGCCGGCACCTGCCCCTGTGTCAGCGCCTCGAGGCGAACCTCGAACAGCACCGCATCGACCTTGAGGCCCAGCTCGGCGCGCACCGCCGGGTGCAGAGTGCCGATCCAGCCGGCCTCCTCGCCGCGGTACAGCACCCGTGCGCTCTGGCCGGGATGCAGGGCCGGATGTTCGGCCGGCTCGAAGCGCCAGGCCTCGGGCTCGCCGCCCATGGCCAGCAGCGTCTCCAGGTCGCCTTTCAGATCGAAGAAGTCGACCTTGTCCTTGCCGCCGCTCCAGCCTTCCGGCTCGCGGGCGCCGCAGACCAGGGCACCGAGCATCGGCACCTGATGCAGGCCATCGAGCTCGCCGCGGAACACCAGGCCGGTCTCGAACAGCCGTACCCGGGTCTGCTGGCGATTGAGATTGTGCTGCAGCGCACGCACCAGGCCCGGGAACAGGCTCGCCCGCATTACCGAGAGATCGCTGGAGATCGGGTTGGCCAGCGCCGGGGAGACCGACTCGGGCAGCAGCGTGGACTGCAGCTCGGGCGCGACGAAGCTGTAGGTCACCGCCTCGAAGTAGCCGCGCGCGACCATCTGGTTGCGCAGGCGGGACAGCGGCGTGCGCGCCTCGTGATCGGGCTCGAGGCCCAGGCGCGCCTGGGGACGACGCACCGGCAGGCGGTTGTAGCCGTGGATGCGTGCCACTTCCTCGATCAGGTCTTCCTCGATGGCCAGATCGAAGCGCCAGCTCGGAATGCGCGCCTGCCAGCCGGCCTCGACGCTCTCGACCGCGAGGCCGAGGCGCTCGAGGATCTCGCCGACTTCCTCGCCGTCGAGCACCTTGTCCAGCGCCTGGTCCAGGCGCTCGCGGCGCAGCAGCACCTCGCGATCGCCGGGCAGGCGTTCGGCGTCGACCACCTCGACCAGCGGGCCGGGCTCGCCGCCGACGATCTCCAGCAGCAGCGCGGTGGCACGCTCGGCGGCCTCGCGGGCCAGCGCCGGGTCCACGCCGCGCTCGAAGCGGTGAGAGGCGTCGGTGTGCAGGCCATAGGAGCGAGCCTGACCGGCCACCGCCAGCGGCGAGAAGTGCGCCGCCTCGAGGAAGATGTCGCGGGTCTCGGCATTGACGCCGGAGTGCTCGCCGCCCATCACGCCGGCGATGGCCAGCGGGCCGCGCTCGTCGGCGATCACTAGGGTGCTGTCGACCAGGGTGATCTCCTGGCCATCGAGCAGCACCAGCCGTTCACCCTCGCGGGCGCGACGCACCACCACGGCCTCGCTGAGGTTGGCGCGGTCGAAGGCGTGCAGCGGCTGGCCGAGCTCGAGCATCACGTAGTTGGTGACGTCGACCACCGGGTCGATGGCGCGAATGCCGCTGCGACGCAGGCGCTCGACCATCCACAGCGGCGTCTCGGCGGTCACGTCGACGCCCTTGATCACACGGCCCAGATAGCGCGGGCAGCCGTCAGCATCCTCGACGCGCACCGGGAAGGTCTCGTCGTGGCTCGCTGCCACCGGCGCGATGGCCGGGCCTTCGACCGGCAGGCGGTTGAGCACGCCGACCTCGCGGGCCATGCCCTTGACGCTCAGGCAGTCGCCGCGGTTGGGGGTCAGGTCGACCTCGATGGTATGGTCGTCGAGGCCGAGGTAGCCGCGCACGCCCTCGCCCACCGGCGCCGCGGCCGGCAGCACCAGGATGCCCGCCGAGGCGTCCTCTTCCATGCCCAGCTCGGAGGCGGAGCAGATCATGCCGCGGGACTCGACGCCGCGCAGCTTGGCCTTCTTGATCTTGAAGTCACCCGGCAGCACCGCCCCGACTCGGGCGAAGGGCACCTTCTGGCCCACGTCGACATTGGGCGCGCCGCACACGACCTGAACGCGCTCGCCGCTGCCGTCCTCGACCTGGCAGACATTGAGCTTGTCGGCGTCGGGATGCTGTTCGCGGGCGACGACCTCGGCCACCACCACATCGCTGAACTCGGCCGCCACCGGCTCGATGGCATCGACCTCGAGGCCGGCCATGGTGACCTGGTCGGCCAGTGCCTGGGTCGCCAGCGCCGGGGAGACCCATTCACGCAGCCACTGTTCGGAAAATTTCATGTCGGTTCCTGTTTCCGCGTAGTCGGTGGTCGATCAGGCGAACTGCTTGAGGAAGCGCAGGTCGTTGTCGAAGAACAGCCGCAGGTCGTTGACGCCGTAGCGCAGCATGGCCAGACGCTCGGCGCCCATGCCGAAGGCGAAGCCCTTGTAGCGCTCGCTGTCGATGCCGGCGTGGCGGAACACCTCGGGGTGCACCATGCCGCAGCCCATCACCTCGAGCCAGCCGGTGTGCGAGCAGACGCGGCAGCCGTCGCCGCTGCACATCACGCACTCGATGTCGACCTCGGCGGAGGGCTCGGTGAACGGAAAGTAAGACGGGCGGAAACGGACCGAGAGATCGTCACGCTCGAAGAAGGCGTGCAGGAAGTCCTCGACGGTGCCCTTGAGGTCGGAGAAGCGCACGTCCTCATCGACCAGCAGCCCTTCCACCTGATGAAACATCGGGGTGTGGGTCAGATCCGAGTCGCTGCGATAGACGCGGCCCGGGCAGACGATGCGGATCGGCGGCTCCTGGTCCTTCATGGTGCGTACCTGGACCGGCGAGGTGTGGGTACGCAGCAGCCGGGTGGCGTCGAAGTAGAAGGTGTCAGCCATGCCCCGCGCCGGGTGATGGGCGGGAATGTTGAGCGCCTCGAAGTTGTGGTAGTCGTCCTCGATCTCCGGGCCGACCGCCACGTCGAAGCCGACGCGGGTGAACAGCCCCTCGATGCGCTCCAGGGTGCGGGTCACCGGGTGCAGGCCACCGCTGGGCTGGCCACGGCCGGGCAGGGTCACGTCGAGGCGCTCGGCAGCCAGGCGCGCTTCCAGTGCGGCCTTCTCCAGGGCCTGGCGGCGAGCGTCGATCTCCTGGGACAGCGCCTGCTTGGCCTCGTTGATGCGCTCGCCGGCGGCCGGGCGCTCCTCGGGGGGCAGCTTGCCGAGGCCCTTGAGCAGCGCGGTGATCTCGCCCTTCTTGCCGAGGTAGCGCACGCGCAGCTCGTCCAGGGCGGCCATGCTCTCGGCGGCCTGAACGGCGTCGCGGGCCTCGGCGACCAGAGTGGGAAGGTGGTCCATCCGTTGTGCTCCGATGTCTTGATCAGGGGGTCACATGCCAAAAAAACAGGGGAAGAGCGGCTGCTCTTCCCCTGCGACGATCCGTGGCAGGGAACGCTCACGGGGAGCGCGCCCTGCCAGCACGAGATCACTTACTGGGCAGCCTTGGCCTTCTCGACGATAGCGGCAAAGGCAGCCTTTTCGTTGACGGCCAGATCGGCCAGGACCTTGCGGTCGATCTCGATGCCGGCCTTCTTCAGGCCACCGACGAAGCGGCTGTAGGACAGACCGTGCTGACGGGCACCGGCGTTGATACGCTGGATCCACAGGGCGCGGAACTGACGCTTGCGCTGGCGACGGTCACGGTAGGCGTACTGACCGGCCTTGATGACGGCCTGCTTGGCAACGCGGAAGACGCGTGAACGGGCACCGTAGTAACCCTTGGCCTGGCTGAGAATCTTCTTGTGACGACGACGTGCGACGACACCACGCTTGACGCGAGTCATGGCTTACTCCTGACGTTTAAATATGGTCTACCAAGGATTACAGGTTCGGCAGCATGCGCTGCACGAGCTGCTTGTCGGCGTCGTGGATCTGCTTCATACCACGCAGCTGACGCTTACGCTTGGTGGACTTCTTGGTCAGGATGTGGCTACGGAACGACTGCTTGTGCTTGAAGCCGTTGGCCGTCTTCTTGAAGCGCTTGGCAGCGCCGCTGTTGCTCTTGATTTTCGGCATGAGATGAACTCCGCTCGAGGTTTTTGAGAAAATCCGGGGCCAATGGCCGGCTAGGCGCCGGCCATTCGTTTGACGGGCCGTCGGATCACTTCTTCTTGGGGGCAATGATCATGATCATCTGCCGCCCTTCCATCTTCGGGAAGGACTCCACGGTACCGATCTCCTCGAGATCGGCGGCGATCCGCTCCATCAGCTTGCGACCGAGGTCCTGATGGGCCATTTCGCGTCCGCGGAAGCGCAGCGTGACCTTGCCCTTGTCGCCACCTTCGAGGAAACGTGTCAGGTTCTTCATCTTGACCTGATAGTCGCCCTCGTCGGTGCCAGGCCGGAATTTGACTTCCTTGACCTGGATCTGCTTCTGCTTCTTCTTCTGAGCCGCCTTCTGCTTCTTCTGCTCGAAGACGAACTTGCCGTAATCCATGATCTTGCAGACGATCGGATCGGCATTGGAAATCTGGACGAGGTCCATACCGGCGGCTTCCGCACGCTCCAGGGCATCGCTGGTCGGCAGAATACCCAGCTGCTCGCCGTCACTGTCGATCAGACGAACCTGGTCTACGGTAATACGCTCGTTCATCGGTGGGCGCTTGTCCTGCGGGCGCCCTCTGGGGTTGCTTCGCTTGATGGTTCCGTCTCCACTTCAGTCTTGGAAGATGTCGTTATAGCCGTTCGGCCAGCACCTTGTCGATGAAGGTCTCCACCGTCATGGTGCCGAGGTCTTCCCCGGTGCGCGTGCGCACGGCGACCGAATCGGCGTCGACTTCCTTATCTCCCACCACCAGGAGATAGGGGACCTTCTGCAACGTATGCTCGCGAATTTTAAAGCCGATCTTCTCGTTCCTCAAGTCCGCCTTGACGCGCATGCCGACTTTCTGCAAGCGACGCTCGAGATTTTCGACGAAATCGCGCTGCGAATCGGTGATGTTGAGGATCACGGCCTGCTCCGGGGCGAGCCACAGCGGCATGGCACCGGCGTAGTGCTCGATGAGGATGCCGAGGAAGCGCTCGAAGGAGCCCAGGATAGCACGATGCAGCATGACCGGCGTCCTGCGCTCGCCGTGCTCGTCGACGAACTGCGCGCCCAGGCGGCCGGGCAGGTTGAAGTCGAGCTGCAGGGTGCCGCACTGCCAGACGCGATTCAGGCAGTCGCGTAGCGAGAACTCGATCTTGGGCCCATAGAAGGCGCCCTCGCCCGGCTGCAGCTCCCAGTCCAGACCGGTGCTGTTGAGCGCGGCCTCTAGGCCGGCCTCGGCGCGATCCCACAGCTCGGCCTCGCCCATGAAGTCGTCCGGGCGGGTGGACAGCTTGAGTTCGACGCCCTCGAAGCCCAGCTCCTTGTAGACCTGAAGCGTCAGCGCGATGAAATCCTCGGCCTCGGACTGGATCTGGCCCTCGGTGCAGAAGATGTGGGCATCGTCCTGGGTGAAGCCGCGCACGCGCATCAGACCGTGCAGCGAGCCGGAGGGCTCGTTGCGATGGCAGCTGCCGAACTCGGCCAGGCGCAGCGGCAGATCGCGATAGCTCTTCAGGCCCTGGTTGAACACCTGCACATGGCAGGGGCAGTTCATCGGCTTGACCGCGTATTCGCGCTTCTCCGACTCGGTGGTGAACATCAGCTCACTGTAGTGCCCCCAGTGACCGGAGGCCTTCCACAGCGAGAGATCGACCACCTGGGGCGTCTTGATCTCGCGATAGCCGTGCTCGATCTGCACCCGGCGCATGTACTGCTCCAGCGCCTGGTACATGGTCCAGCCGTTGGGGTGCCAGAAGACCATGCCCGGCGCCTCTTCCTGCAGGTGGAAGAGGTCCATCTTCTTGGCCAGCTTGCGGTGATCGCGCTTCTCGGCCTCCTCGAGGCGCTTGAGATAGGCCTTGAGCTGCTTCTTGTCGCCCCATGCGGTGCCGTAGATACGCGTCAGCATCGGGCGCTCGGCGTCGCCGCGCCAGTAGGCGCCGGCCAGCTTGGTGAGCTTGAAGGCCTTGAGGTGGCGGGTGTTCGGCACGTGCGGACCGCGGCACATGTCGGTGTATTCCTGATGATGGTAGAGACGAATGGTCTCGCCATCGGGAATCTCGCGCACGATCTCCTGCTTGTAGGGCTCGTCGCGATGCAGGAAGGTCAGCATGGCCTTGTCGCGGTCGACGTACTCGCGCACCACGTCGTAGCCGGTGTCGATCAGCGCCTTCATGCGCTGCTCGATGGCCTCGAGGTCCTCGGGGGTCGCCGAGCGGCCGAAGTCGACGTCATAGTAGAAGCCGTCGTCGATCACCGGGCCGATCGCCATCTTGGCATCGGGATAGAGCTGCTTCACCGCGTGGCCGATCAGGTGGGCGCAGGAGTGGCGGATGATCTCCAGGCCGGCCTCGTCGCGCGCGGTGATGATGGCCACCTCGGCGTCACGGTCGATGACGTCCGCGGCGTCCACCAGCTCGCCGTCGATGCGCCCGGCCACGCAGGCCTTGGCCAGGCCGGCGCCGATGCTCTCGGCCACCTGCATTACGGTGAGCGGTTCGTCGTAGGTTCTCTGACTGCCGTCCGGCAGGGTCACGATGGGCATGTAAAGAATTTCCTTTTGCGCAGTGGTGATCCACACCAAGGATCACATGTCGCCAGAAAGAATGGTCGTCGAAAGCGCTTACGAAAGCGTCGCCTAGCCTAGCAGACGGCCCCCGTGCGAGGCCATGCCGGCGCCACGAAACATACCGCGGCAACGAAAAGAGGCGCCCGAAGGCGCCTCTTTCACTCTCGAGATGCCCCGGCGAACCGGGGCGAGGGCTCAGTCGGAGATCACTCCCACTCGCCCAGCTCGACGCGACGGTTCTCGGCACGGCCGGCGTCGGTCTCGTTGGTGGCGACCGGCTGGGACTCGCCGTAACCGATGGTGCGCATGCGGTTGCGGTCGACGCCCTGAGCGGCCAGGTAGTCGGCCACGGAATCGGCGCGACGCTGGGACAGATCCTTGTTGTAGCTGGCGCTACCCACGGAATCGGTGTGACCTTCGATGCGAACGCGGACGTTCTCATTGGCCATCAGCTTCTCGGCGACGCCGTCGAGGATGCCTTCGGCACCCATGGTCAGGGTCGCGGAGTCGAACTCGAAATTGACGTCACGCAGCACCAGGTCCTCGACGCAGCCCAGGGCATTGACCTCGGCGCCGGCCGGGGTACCCGGGCACTGGTCCTGGTAGTCCGGCACGCCGTCGGCGTCGGAATCCAGCGGGCAGCCCACGGCATCCACGGCCACGCCAGCCGGGGTACCCGGGCACTGGTCGTTGGCGTCGATCACGCCATCGCCATCGGTGTCCTGCGGCGCAGGCTCGGCCTTCTTGTTGGGCTCGGCACACAGCAGGGCACCGATGGTGGCGCCGGCGGTGCCGCCCACGGCCGCACCGGTGTCTTCGTCGGAATCGCTGGAAGTGGCATAGCCGATCCCGCCGCCGATCAGGCCGCCGGCCAGACCGCAAACCGCCGGATGCTGGTACCAAGCACGATCGGAAGAGGCGCTATCGCCCATGCTGGAGGATTGAGAAGCCGAACTCGCGCAGCCGGACAGGCCAACGACGAGAGCGGAACCGAGCAGCAAGCCAGTCGTAGATTTTTTCATGTAAGACTCCTTCTTCACACAAATCTGCATGGCCATCGCGGAGACGCCATCCAGGAGGTCCGGTGGTTCATAGCCAACGGCGACGAACAGCGTTCGCCTACATCGTTAAGAAAGCACGAAAATATGATTTCAGCCAGCAGAGACCGTGAGATGGCACTGGCATCCTTCCGCATATGAGCCATCTACGGTGCCTGTACAAGCTTGCCCAAGGTGATCGCGGGATGCAATCGCTGTCTGCGTCAGCGATCGCCCATGTCTCCGCGCGCCGAGGCCCGACCTCAGTGCAGGGACGCCGGCCAGTCGCGGCGGAACCGCAGCACCGCGCCCGCGGCCTCGATCACCGCCGCACGCATCTCGTCCTCGACCGCCAGGCGCTCGCGATCCTCCTGGAAGCGCTCCTTGGGCGTCAGCGCCTGCCGCGCGGAGTGCGTGTGCAGATGACGGGTACGGCCGTGAACCTCGCCGAAGGCCTGGAATTCGGGGCGCTCGACCAGCGAAGGATCGAGGATGTCGAGCAGCGTCTTGCAGCGCCAGGAACCCTCGGTGACATCGACCTGCTGCTGCTGAAGGGCCGAGGCCACCAGCTCCAGGTTTTCCAGGCAGTTCTCGTGGGCACGACGCAGTTCATCCTCGCGAAAGACCTTGCGGCGGCGCACCTCGCGCCACAGCGTCACGGCATAGGCCGCCAGGCCGGCCACGATGGCCACAGCAATCCCCAGCAGGATCAGCGCGGTAGTATGGGACATGCAGGCTCCCGAAGCATCGAAGGGTAAGGCCACGCATTTTATACTCTGCCTCGCACGGTCCCAATCCCCCCGGGCCGACACGGCAAGGAGCCAGGCATGAGCGATTCGGCAAGTCACCCCACCACCGTGGCCCGCGTCGGGCTGATACTCGGCCCGCTGTGGCTGTTGATGACGCTGGTGTTGCCGCCGCCGGGCGGCATGAGCGAGAGCGCCTGGGCCTGCGCCGGGCTGGCCCTGCTCATGGCGACCTGGTGGTCGACCGAGGCGATCCCGATTCCCGCCACCTCGCTGGTGCCGCTGGTGCTGATCCCGGCACTGGGCCTCGGCGACATCCAGCAGGCCGCCGCGAGCTACGCCAACCCGATCATCTACCTGTTCCTGGGCGGTTTCCTGCTCGGCATCGCCATGCAGCGCTGGAACCTGCACCGGCGCATCGCCCTGCACGTGCTGCGCGTGGTCGGCCACGAGCCGCGCCGCCAGATCGGCGGCTTCATGCTGGCCACCGGCTTTCTGAGCATGTGGGTCTCCAACACCGCCACGGCGATCATGATGCTGCCCATCGGCATGTCGGTGATCAGCCTGCTGGACGACAGCGACCCCGACGAACTCGCTCGGTATGCCACCGCCCTGCTGCTGGCCATCGCCTATTCCGCCAGCATCGGCGGCATCGCCACCCTGATCGGCACCCCGCCCAACGCGCTGCTGGCCGGGTATCTGGCCGACAGCCGCGGCATCGATCTCGGCTTCGCCCAGTGGATGCTGGTCGGCCTGCCGGTCAGCGTGACGATGATGGCCTGCGCCTGGTGGTGGCTGACGCGGCGCCGCTTTCATTTGGCGGGCGGCGACGACAGCGCCGACATGGTTCGCCGCGAACTGGCCAAGCTCGGCCGCACCAGCGCCGCCGAACGTCGCGTCGGCCTGATCTTCCTGCTGGCCGCCCTCGCCTGGGTGTGTCGCCCGCTGCTCAACCAGGCCGGGCTCGACTGGCTGTCGGACACCGGCATCGCCATCGCCGCCGGCATCGCGCTGTTCCTGGTGCCCTCGAGGGACAGCAGCGGCGAACGTCTGATGACCTGGGACGCGGCCCAGTCGCTGCCCTGGGGCATCCTGCTGCTGTTCGGCGGCGGCCTGACCCTGGCCGGCGCCATCAGCCGTTCTGGGCTGGCCGAGTGGATCGCCCAGCGCCTCGAGGTCTTCGGCGCCTTCCCGCTGCTGGCCCTGATCGGTGTGGTGGTGCTGGTGATCATCTTCCTCACCGAGGTGACCTCCAACACCGCCACCGCGGCCGCCTTCCTGCCGCTGCTCGGCGCCCTCGCCGTGTCGCTGGACATCTCGCCGCTGCTGGTCACGGTGCCCGCCGCCATTGCCGCCAGCTGCGCCTTCATGATGCCGGTGGCCACGCCGCCCAACGCCATCGTGTTCGCCACCGGCCATATGCGCATCCAGTCGATGATCCGCGCAGGCTTCGCCCTCAACCTGATCGGCACCCTGCTGGTGACGCTGCTGGCCTATCCGCTGGTGACGCTGTTCTGGTGAATCCGGCCCGCGGCGACGATCCGAGACGTCGCCGCGACCGGCCAGCGCCAGCGCCACGCCGCCAGCACCAGGCCGGCCACCAGGCAGGCGGCCCCTGCCGTATGCAGCAGTGCCAGCCATAGCGGCAGCCACAGCAGCACGTTGGCCACGCCCAGCGCCGCCTGAGCCAGCCCGGCGCCGACCGCCAGCGCCAGCCAGGGCCGCATCGCCCGGTCACGGCCATGGCGCCAGCCCAGCGCCAGCAGGCAGGCCAGCAGCGCCGCGGCGCCCAGGCGATGGGCCACCTGGATGGCACTGCGCGCCTCGGCGTGGAGCTGACCATTGAGATAGCTCGGCCCCACCGCTTGGGTCAGATGAAAGCCCTCCCCCCAGTCCAGTGCCTCGACCCATCGCCCGTTGCAGGCAGGAAAGCCCTGACAGGCGATGCCGGCATAGTTGCTCGAGGTCCAGCCGCCCAGCGCCAGCTGCAGCACCAGCGCCAGCAGCGTCGCCCGCCACAGCAGCGTCAGGCGCCGTGGCCGCATCACCGCGGGGGCATCGAACGCCAGCCGGCGCAGGCACAGATGCAGCCACAGGAACATCGCCATCACCGACAGTCCACCGAGCAGATGCAGGGTCACCACCTGCGGCCACAGCTTGAAGGTCACGGTGAAGGCCCCGAAGGCGCCCTGCACCGCCAGTGCCACCAGCAGTCCCAGCGTCAGCCGCCAGGGGTAGCCGTCGCGGCCGCGGCACAGCCGCCGCCCGCGCGCCGCCAGCAGCAGCGCCACGGCGATCAGTCCCGCCGCCAGATAGCGGTGCAGCATCTCCATCCAAGCCTTGGTGGCCTCAAGCGGCAGGTGGGGGCTATGCGCCAGGGCCCGCTCGGCATCGGGCACCAGCGGCGCTCCGTAGCAGCCCGGCCAGTCGGGGCAGCCGAGCCCCGCATCCATTAGCCGGGTCGCCGCGCCGGCCAGCACCACCAGGGCACAGAGCACGGTACCGGCCAGACTGAGCCACAGCACGCCGCGCCATGTCGGAGACGCCTGGGAGAGTCGCATCGCCATCCTCCTTTTGCTGCCCACCATCCTCGCTAACCGCCATCTCTCCTGCCCCGCCACACCACCGATACCGCCGTCCTGTCACTGCTGCGGATGAAGTCGCGCCATGGGCGATTCGGGATTGCGCTCAAGCAGCAGCTCGATGTCCTCCAGCACCTGCGCCGTCTCGACGTCCGGCGCATAGGCCAGCACCGCTCGGCCGTCGGGGTCGAACACCCACAGCCGACCCGGCGAACGCCAGGGGGCCACGTCCGTCCAGACGACCGCCGAGGCCCCGGGCAGCGTCTCGCCGCTGCCGCCGAGGCGCAGCCGGCTGATGCGATGGGCATCTCGCCCCAGCGCCCGATGCAACCGCCACCAGCGGTCGGCCTGGGCGTCGCACGCGGCCGGACAGTCGAAAGCCAGCACCCAGTCGTCAGCGCCCTGCTTGGCCACGCCGTCGAGCGGCCACGCCGGAAGCGCCGGCACATCCGGCGTCAGTTGGCCATGGGCGGTACGGCCCTCGGGGATGCCCAGCCGCCACTCGACCATGCCCCAGGCCACCGCCATGGGCAGCAGGAACACCGCGAACAGCGCCAGCAGCTTGAGGCGCGACGAGACGGGAGACACGCGAGCGTCGACGGGCATCGGCTTACTCCTCCGGGCGGGGCTTGGAGACAGAAGAAGAGGTACGATCACGCACCAGACGACGGCCTCCCAGGGTCATCACCATCAGCGCAGCGATAGCCAGCCCCCACCACTGCATGGCATAGGCCAGATGGCGTTCCGGCGGCAACACCGAGGGCGTCCACCAGGAGGCGAGATGGCCGGGCCCGCTCTCCAGATGCAGCCAGCCGGCATGGGCGAAGCCGCCGAGCGCCGGCCAGGCGGATAGCGCGATGCGCTGCAGGCGCCGACCCTCGCGATTGGGCCCGAACAGGGGGGCGCTGTCGCCGGCCACCTGCCAGCGCCCGCTGAGCGTCACCGCGCCCTCTGGGGTGGTCACCGTGGGCGTGTCCCGGCGAGGACCGGTGGCCAGGAAGCCGCGCTCCACCAGCCACAGCCTGCCATCGTCGCCGCGCAACGGCGTCAGGGCCGCCACGCCCAGGCGGTTGTCGTGAGTGCGGTTGTCGAGAAACAGCGTCTCGGCGGCCAGATACTCGCCGTGCAGGGTCAGCCGGGCCCCGTCCGGCGGCGCCACCACGGGATCCTCCAGCCGTGGTGCCGTCTCATAGCGTGCCAGCAGCTCGCGCTTGTCGGCGGCACGCTGCCACTGCCATAGTCCCAGTGCCAGCCCGAGCGCCACCACCAGGCTCCAGCACAGGATCCAGAGCCCCAGGCGTCGGCCGCAACCGTGGCGTGCGGCGGCGCTTTTCACGGAGTGAGAGATGCTACTCAAGACCCTGATCGCCCTCGTCTTCCTGGCCATGGTGGCAAGCCTCGCCGCCGGCGCCGGTTTTCTGATCAAGGACGGCGGCCGCTCGCGGCGCGTCCTCGTCTCGCTCAAGCTGCGCGTCGTCCTGGCGACGCTGCTGCTGGCCCTGCTCTTCTACGGCTTCTATCTCGGTCCCCTCGGACACTGACCGCCCTCAGGACACTCGCTCTCAGAACACATAGACGAAGGTGAACAGCCCGATCCACACCACGTCGACGAAGTGCCAGTACCAGGCCGCCGCCTCGAAGGCGAAGTGATCATCACGGGTGAAGTGGCCACGCAGCACCCGCCCCAGGATGGCGATCAAAATGAGGGTGCCGATGATCACGTGCAGGCCGTGGAAGCCGGTCATCAGGAAAAAGGTCGCGCCGTAGATGCCCGCCTGCAGGGTGATGCCATAGTGGGTATAGGCCTCGTGGTATTCGAAGCCCTGAATGGTGATGAAGCACAGGCCAAGCAGCACGGTGCCGCCCAGCCAGTGACGCGCCGTGTCACGATAGCCTTCCTTGAGCGCTTCGTGCGCCACCGTCAGGGTGATGCTCGAGCTGACCAGAATCAGGGTGTTGACCAGCGGAAGCTGCCACGGCGAGAAGGTCTCGTGGGGACCCTTCACCGCCTCCCCCGGCGGCTCCAATAACGGCCAGGAGGCGGTGAAATCGGGCCACAGCAGGGCTGCCACCCCCTTGGCGCCCTCTCCATCCAGCCACGGCAGCGCGAAGGTGCGCACGTAGAACAGGGTGCCGAAGAAGGCGGCGAAGAACATGACCTCGGAGAAGATGAACCAGCCCATACCCCAGCGGAAGGAGCGATCCATCTGGGCGTCATAGAGCCCGCTGCGTGACTCGTGGATGACGTCGCGAAACCACAGCGTCATCACGCCCAGCACCGCCAGCAGGCCGATCACCATCACCGGCAGCCCGCCCATGCCGAAGACCAGCAGGGTGCCGGTACCCACCATCATCGTACCCAGCGCCAGCGAGGCCAGTACCGGCCACTTACTCGAGGCGGGAACGTAGTAGCTGCCACCGCTCATGTTCGCTCTCCTCTGCGGCTCGCCCGCCGCGACGCGTTCGACTCAGTGGCGCCGCGGCTGGAAGTCCGGCGGCGTCTCGAAGGTATGCAACGGTGCCGGGCTTGGCACCGTCCATTCCAGATCCTCGCCGCCCTCCCAGGCCTTGGCCGGCGCCTTCTCGCCGCCGCGCACGCACAGTACCACCACCAGCACGAACAGCAGCTGGGACAGTCCGAACAGGAAGGCGCCTAAGCTCGTCACCATGTTGAAGTCGGCAAACTGCAGCGCGTAGTCGGGAATACGCCGCGGCATGCCGGCGAGTCCGGCGAAATGCATGGGAAAGAAGGTCAGGTTGACGCCGATCACCGACAGCCAGAAATGCCACTGCGACAGCCGCAGGTTCGGATAGTGGCCGGTCCACTTGGGCAGCCAGTAGTAGACGCCGGCCATGATCGCGAACACCGCGCCGGGCACCAGCACGTAGTGGAAATGGGCGACCACGAAATAGGTGTCGTGGTACTGGAAGTCCGCCGGCGAGATGGCCAGCATCAGCCCCGAGAAGCCGCCGATAGTGAACAGCACCACGAAGGCCAGGGCGAACAGCATCGGCGGCTCGAAGGTGATCGAGCCGCGGAACAGCGTGGTCACCCAGTTGAACACCTTCACCCCGGTCGGCACCGCGATCAGCATGGTGCTGTACATGAAGAACAGCTCGGCCACCAGCGGCAGGCCCACCGTGAACATGTGGTGCGACCAGACCAGGAACGACAGGATGGCAATGGAGGCCGTGGCATAGACCATCGAGGCGTAGCCGAACAGCGGCTTGCGGGCGAAGGTGGGAATGATCACCGAGACGATGCCGAAGGCCGGGAGGATCATGATGTAGACCTCAGGATGGCCGAAGAACCAGAACAGATGCTGGAACAACACCGGGTCGCCGCCGCCGGCGGCGCTGAAGAAGCTGGTACCGAAGTTGATGTCCAGCAGCATCATGGTGATCACCCCGGCCAGCACCGGCATCACGGCGATCAGCAGGAAGGCGGTGATCAGCCAGGTCCACACGAACAGCGGCATGTCCATCAGCCGCATGCCCGGCGTCCGCAGATTGAGAATGGTGGCGATGATGTTGATCGCGCCGAGAATCGAGCTGATGCCCGCCATGTGCAGCGAGAGGATGAAGAAGGTGGTGGATGGCGGCGAATAGGTGGTGGACAGCGGTGCGTAGGAGGTCCATCCGAAGTTGGGCGCCCCGCCGGGCATGAAGAAGGTCGACAGCAGCAGCGTGAAGGCCACCGGCAGCAGCCAGAAGCTGAAGTTGTTGAGCCGCGGCAGCGCCATGTCCGGCGCCCCGATCTGCAGCGGCACCATCCAGTTGGCGAGCCCCACGAAGGCCGGCATCACCGCGCCGAAGATCATGATCAGCCCGTGCATGGTGGTCATCTGATTGAAGAATTCGGGCTCGACCAGCTGCAGCCCCGGCTGGAAGAGCTCGGCGCGGATGACCATGGCGAACAGCCCGCCGACGAAGAACATCGTCAGTGACAGCACCAGGTAGAGGGTACCGATCTCCTTGTGATTGGTGGTCAGCAGCCAGCGCTTGAGCCCCTTCGGCGCCTCATGCGCCTGGCTCGCCACACCAGCGGAGGCGGGCTGGCTGTGCTGGGTGCTGGACTTGGGAGGCAGGTGGGAAGCCATGGTCATACTCCCTGGTTAGCGTCTCGTACTCGGGCCGGTCGCCGACTACTCGGCTATCCGCTCGGCAATCGCCGAGGGCTGGACGCGATCGCCGGTCTCGTTGCCCCAGGCGTTGCGCTCATAGGTGATCACCGCAGCGATCTCCACCGGATTGAGCGTGTTGCGGAAGGCCGGCATGGCGCTGCCGGCCACGCCGTTGATCACGGTCTCGATGTGCCGCGCCCGATCGTCCATCAGCGTCTGATTGCCGGCCAGGGCCGGGAACACCGGCGGATTGCCGCGGCCATCGGGCTGATGACAGGACACGCAGATGGTGCCGTAGACCTGCTCGCCCCGCTCCATCAGCTCGTCCATGGCCCAGTCGCGATCGAGCCCCATGGCGGCCTCGGCCGCCGCCGCCCGACGCTCGGCCAGCCAGCCGTCGAAGCGCTCGGGCGCCACCGCCTCGACCACGACCGGCATGAAGCCGTGGTCCCGCCCGCACAGCTCGGCGCACTGGCCGCGATAGGTGCCCGGTTCGTTGATGCGCACCCAGTTCTCGTTGACGAATCCAGGCATGGCGTCCTGCTTGACGCCGAGCTCCGGCACCCACCAGGAATGGATCACATCGTCGGACGTCAGCAGCAGGCGCACCTTGCGGCCGACCGGCAGCACGAGCGGCTCATCGACCTCACGCAGGTAGTGTTCGCCCTTTTTGCCCTGACCCGCGATCTGCTCGCGGGGTGTCGCGAGATTGGACAGGAAGGCGACGTCCTCGCCGCGATATTCGTAGCGCCAGCGCCACTGCTGACCGGTGATCAGCACCTCCATATCGGCCTCGGAGGTGTCGTACATGGCCTTGAGCGTCGCCGTGGCGGGTATCGCGATCGCGACCAGGATCAGCAGTGGCACGATCGTCCAGATCACCTCGACCGTGGTGTGCTCGCGAAAGTGCGAAGGCCGGGCGCCGCGGGAGCGTCGATAGCGGAAGAGAGAGTAAAAGAAGGCGCCGAAGACGACTATGCCGATGACCACGCAGATCCAGAAGATGGCCATGTGCAAGCCGTGGATGTCCCGGCTGAGGTCGGTGACCCCGACCGGCATGTTCCAGCCGCTGGCCAGAGCCCCAGATACCGGCACGGCCAGGGCCGCCCCGCTCGCCGTCCATACGAGCCGCTTGCGTATCCGCATCGCCCCCTCCTGAACGTCAATGCGCATCCACCACGCCTGGGTCGAGTATAGAACTCCGTCGTCGCATGACCCGTGGGCGCCATCCCCCGGCCCCAACGAGCGCTTCAACGCAGCCCGAATGCCTCAGCCGGCCGCCAGCGTCGCCACCAGGGCGATCAGCGCGACCAGCACGATCGCCAGCAGCACGCCTGCCACGATGAAAGGCCCCGCACCGCCTCGGGAGAAATCCTCCTGGCGCCGCGACTCCTTCTGAACCCCGAAGAAGGCCGCCAGCACCGACGCGATCACCCGCCACATGGACATGCTCCCGCTGACCGACTCACTCCTAGACCGTAGACCAGGGATCGCCGATATGCGCACTCCCTGACCTGCATCAGCCTCTCGCAGAGCAGGCCCGTTGGCCGACGGCCCAGCGGGAAAGAGCGCCTATACTTCGAGAGCAACCGCCGCCGCCCTGGATGGCACGGCCTTTTTGTCACCGCGCGCACCAGGAGGCCCAAGATGACTCGACCAAGGGAAGAGACCGCCAGCGCTCTCCCACCCGCCACCGACGCCATGCTTCAATGGTGGAACCAGCAGCTGACGCAGGGCACAACGCCCCTGGCCCGGCTGCAGTTCGCCTGGCTGGAAAGCGTGGCCGAAGCCATGCAGTTCGAAGCGCAGTGCCTTCGCGCACTGGCCGAGAGCGGCGAGCGCATGGCCGGCTGCTATAACGGCGAAGCCCACCCGCATGAGCTGCACCGGTGCTATCAGCGGCTCATGCAGGACGTCGCCCAGACGCACTGGCAGCGGCTAGAGAAGGTCGCCGAGCTGTCCGAGGACTTCCGCAAGCGGCTCTGGGAGGAGATATGATCGGCCCATGAAGCAGGACATCGTCCGACATCCTGCTTCACCCATTAGCCCAGCCCCAGCAGATTCACCAGCGGCGGCAGCAGGAAGGCCGTCATCAGACCCGTGATGCCCATCGCCAGCCCCGAAAAGGCGCCGGCCACCGCTCCCAGCCGCGCAAACGACTGAGCCGTGCCGAAACCGTGGGCCGCCAGCCCCATGGCGAAGCCCTGCACCGCGGGATCCCGAATGCGCAGCAGCCGAAAGATAGCCGGCCCCAGTGCGCAGCCGATGGCCCCGGTCAGCAGCACCAGCCCCGCCGCCAGCGACGGAATACCGCCGATCTGCTCGGCGATACCCATGGCGATCGGTGACGTCACCGATCGCGGCGCCAGCGACATCAGGGTCTCGTGACGCGCCCCCAACAGCAGCGCCAGCCCCAGCGTGCTGGACACGGCAGTCACGATGCCAGTCACGCAGGCCAGCAGCAGCGGCACCAGCAGACGCCGCACGCGTTCGCGATGATCGTAGAGCGGAATGGCCAGCGCCACCGTGGCCGGCCCCAGCAGGAAGTGGATGAACTGGGCCCCCTCAAAATAGGTGGCGTAATCCATGTCCAGCAGCAGCAGACTGCCGATCAGCAGGGCAATCGCCAGCATCACGGGATGCAGCAACGGCGTCCCGCCCAGCGCCTTGTTGATGCGCACCGCCAGGGCGAAGGCCACGAGGGTCAGCAACAGCGACAGTAGCGGATTGCCCGAGAGGTAAACCCACAGCTGGTCCAGACGCGCGACATTCATTGGCGGCCTCCCTTGCCCAGGCGCCCCTGAAGACGCGACAGCACCCAGGCCGTGACGCCCAGGGTCAGCGCCGTGGAGACGAACAGCGTCGCCAGGATCGGCAGGATATCCCGTCCGATCAGCGCCCCGTGCACCATCACGCCGACGCCGGCCGGCACGAACAACAGCGTCAGATAGCGCAGCAGGCCCTCACCGGATGCCCTCAGACTATTCGGGACCTTGCCCCACACCATCAGAACCACCAGCAGAATCACCATGCCGATCACCGGCCCCGGAATCGGCACGGCCAGCCCCCGCGCCAGCAATTCTCCCAACATCTGGCATGCCAGCAGCATGCTCATGCCCAAGATCAGCGGCATCCCCATTCTCCTTGTCCAGTATGCGACCATTGTCGCAAAGCACGGGAGACATGGGCAGTACGGGAAGGTGACGGCCAACCTTTTGAAAAAAAGCGTAAAAAGGACTTTTCATTTCCCGAGGAGCGAGGTAGTATATGCCTCGTTCTCGGGGGATGCGCCGGATGGTGCAGAGCCCAAAAGCGAACATCGGAGCGTGGCGCAGCTTGGTAGCGCGTTGCAATGGGGTTGCAAAGGTCGCAGGTTCGAATCCTGTCGCTCCGACCACCGAATATTAGAAACGGCCACCTAGCTCATCAGAGCGGTGGCCGTTTTTTCGTGCACGCCAAATGAACCGGTAAAACGGGCCAGGAAGCCAGCCCACACCGGATCAGGCGTCGCGGACCTGCTCGGCGATCAGACGATCGACCGAGTTGGTAACACTGGTCGCCCCGCGCCGGATGTCGCAGACCCGCCGCTCGACGTCCTTCACATGCGCATGAATCTGCTGACTCTTGGCCACGGCGGACTGCATCTGTTCGCTCGCCTGCGTCACCATGGTGTCGTTGTCGGCAAGCACGGCGTCGATCCGCCTCACCGACTCGCCCGCGCGGTGCGCCAGCTGTCGCACCTCGCCCGCCACCACGGCGAACCCCCTGCCATGCTCGCCCGCATGGGCCGCCTCGATGGTCGCGTTCAACGACAGCAGGTTGGTCTGTTCGGCGATCCGCGCGATCTCCGAGGTGATGCCGTTGATGTTCTCGGCCTGGGCCACAAGTGCCTGCACCGCCTCGCGGGCCCGTTCCATCTCGTCGACGGACGCCATGCACTCCCGCACGATGTCTTCCAGCTGCGCCATGCCGCTGGCGGTGATCTGCTCCGTCTCGGCCGAGGTTTCCCGGGCCGAGACGACCGCGGCACGGGTGGCTTCGGCGGCCTGCACGTCACGAGTGACGTCGGTGGCGAACTTCACCACGCGAACCACCCGGCCGTCGGCATCGATGACCGGGTTGTAGGTAGCCTCCAGCCATAGCGGCTCGCCTGACGCCGTGACCCGCTCGAACTTGCCCTGGCGGAACTCGCCCTGGGCCAGCCGCTGCCAGAAGTAGGGATTCTGCTCGTAGAAGTCCTCGCGACAGAACAGGCGATGGTGCTGCCCTACGATCTGCTCCCTTTCATAGCCGGTCGCGGCGAGGAAATTGGCGTTCGCGTCGAGGATCTCGCCCTCCGGCGTGAACTCGATCACGGCCATCGAACGGCCGAGCGCCTCGACCATGGCCATCCGGGACAGCGATTCCCGATGCTTTTCGGTCACGTCGCTGGCGATCTTGATCACGTGGTCGACCCGACTCCCGCTGCGGTTCATGACCGGCAGATAGGTGGCCTCGATCCAGACCTCGCGCCCGCGCTTGTCGAGGCGCCGGAAGGTGCCGTCGCGGTGCTCGCCCCTCGCCAGGGCCATCCAGAAGGCGCGGTATTCCGCCCCCTCCACCGTCCGGGCATCGCAGAACATGCGGTGATGCCGGCCCAGCACCTCCGACGCCTGATAGCCCAGTATGGACAGGAATCCCTGGCTCGCCTGACGGATCACGCCTTCGGGGGTGAACGTCACCGTGGCCGTATGCCGATGCAGGGCCGACGCCAGGGGGGACTGGGGCCTGCGCGACTCGAGTGACGGCGACATAAGCAGCGAAACGAAGGAGGACAGCATGGAGAACGATCTCCGGTCAGGGCGAATGTTGTACAACAACTTATACTAATTAATATCTTTGTACAAATTTTGTACCGAGCACACCGCCCCCTCCATGACTCGAGCCCGGCCGGGCAATCCAGAAAGGCCATCAAGAAAAGGCAACCGAGAGGGGCAACCGAAAGAGGCAAGCAGGAAAGACAGCGTGACGGGATGCCCAAACGAGAACCGGGAGCCCTGCGGGGCTCCCGGTTCGCGTGCTCGTTGGCGAGTGTCGGCACGGTCTATCTGACCTCGGCCGATGCCGCCTCAGCCCATGTAGTGGGCGATGGCCTTTTCGGCTTCGTTCTTGGCGGCCGCCACGGCGGTCCAGTGATCGAGCACTTCGGGGATCAGGGAAGTAGGCATGACAGACTCCTGTTTCAAACGTATGACTCGATGCGGAAGGTTACCCACGGCATCTGTACGGCACCATTCGCCTTTTGGCTACCCGATGGCAATACTGCGGATGAGGCCAGCCAGTGAGGACACGACGTGCGCCACTACGAACAGACCCACATCGGCTTCGACGAACACGGCAACGAATACGTCATCGACGAATATCACGACCGCCCCAGCCTCGATGACCTGCAGCACGGCGGCGCCATCGGCCGCGGCCTGCCGACCTTCCGGACCCGCGACGGTCACGAGGTGGAATGCCTGGGCCCCGGCGAGTTCTCCGTCCGCGTGCCCGGCGAGGAAAGCGGCGTCTCGGTATGGACCCACGATCCCGAGCATGTCTGATAGGCTGGGCGCTCCTCAGAAGGAGCCTGACATGCCACGACTCGCCCCGACCGCCCTGCTTTTCCTCGCCCTAATGGCCACCCTCGGCGGCTGCACCACCTACACCTGGCCCGACGGCCACCGCGAGACGGTCTGGGGCGTGCCCGCCCAGGACGAGACCAAGACCGACCAGCAGAAACGCGCCGAGGGCGTGCAGTATCGCGAGCCGGGCGAGCTGCCCGAGTAACGCGCCGGGCTCGGTCGCCTCGGCCCGGGCTTTCTATCAGGCTCCGTCCTTGCGGAAGACCAGGCACAGGTTGTTGGCCGGCATCTCCACCAGCCGCTCCAATCCGAGGCCGTTGCGTTCGGCCTCGACGGTCACGTCCGCCAGATCGCGAATGCCCCAGCGCGGGTCCCGCGACCGCAGGTCGGCGTCGAACGCCAGGTTGCTGGCCGCGGTCGGCTGATCCGCCCGCAGATAGGGGCCATAAAGCAGCAGCATTCCGTCGGCCTCCAGCCGCTCCCGCGTTTGCGCCATCAGCGCCTCGGTCACCGCCCAGGGCGAGATATGAATCAGGTTGATGGCGACGATCGCCTCGAACTCGTCCTCGGGCCAGTCGCCGGTGGCGTCCAGCGCCAGCGGCGCCCGCAGATTGGGCAGCGCCATCGCCTCGCGCCAGGCGGCGATGGAGGCTCGCGCCTCCGGGGTCGGATCGCTCGGCTGCCAGTCCCAGTCGGGCCGCGCCGCGGCGAAGTGACAGGCATGCTCGCCGCTGCCGGAGGCCAGCTCGAGCACCCGGGCCGGGCCGGGCAGCGCCTCGACCAGCACCTCCAGAATCGGCTGGCGGTTGCGGGCCGCGGCGGGGCTGTACAGTCGGGCATCGGTCATGACGGGCCTCGTGGCATGGTAAGAATCGTGGCAACGGGCGCCGATGATAGCGCTCCACTCTCGCGCCGGCCACCGGGGTGCCTCGTGTCCTGGTCCCGGGTAGACTGACACCCAGCCACCCCCAAGGACGCGACCCAGCAGCCAACGGGCACCTGGTACCCCCCGACCCACCAGTGAAGGACTCACAGCCGACCATGGGCAGTACTCTCCCGCTCTACCTCAGGATCCAGCAGCACCTGCTCGACAAAATTCGCGGTGGTGACTGGGCACCGCATCACCAGATCCCCCCCGAGGAGCAGCTGGCCAGAGACTTCGGCGTCAGCCGTATGACCGCCAACAAGGCCATTCGCGACCTGGTCCAGCAGGGCTACCTGACCCGTCAGCCCGGCGTCGGCACATTCGTCACCGACCATAAGTCGGAGTCCTCGCTGGTGGAGGTCCATAACATCGCCACCGAAGTGGCCAGCCGAGGGCACGACTACAGCAGCCAGGTACTCACCGCCGAGGCCCTCGACGCCGGCGACGAGGTCTCAATGCGGCTCGGCGTGCGGCTCGGCACCCGGGTCTTCCACACTCTGATCATCCACCGCGAGAACGGCGTACCGATCCAGCTTGAGGACCGCTACGTCAATCCCCGCCGGGTGCCCCACTACCTGGACACAGACTTCGCCCGCCACACCCCCAACGAGGTCCTAGAGGCGGCCTGCCCGATCAGCGACGTCGAGCACGTCGTCGAAGCGGTGCTGGTCGATGAGGCTACCGCCAAACGGCTCGAGATTGCCCCCGACCAGCCCTGCCTGCGCATGATCCGGCGCACTTGGTCCGGCGATCACCTAGTCAGCTATGCCCGCCTGCTGCATCCCGGCGACCGCTACAAGCTGCGCTCCTCGCTGCATACCGCCTGACGCCGGGCCCATCGTCACGGGACATGGGCCACCCTCTTGCTGGGGCTTGAGCAGGCGGTGCAGCGGCAGCTGAGCTGCGCTGGGGGGGCAATCGTGGAGAGTACCGACGAACAAACGGCCGGAGGCGCTCGCACGCCTCCGGCCGTCAACGACTTCCCTGTCCGGGCCATGCGGCCGAGCGACCTATCCGCCCAGGCCCTGCACCAGGTAGCCGGCCGGGACCGCCAGCAGCAGGCTCAGCGCCACGCGCAGGAACCACACTGCCACGATGCGTCCCAACGACAGCGGGATACTGGTGGACAGGATGCAGGGAATCGAGGCGGAGAAGAACAGCACCGCCGACACCGAGACCACCCCGGTGGCGAAGCGTGCCACGAAGTCGGCCTCGCCCATCAGCAGCGCCGGCAGGAACATCTCGGCGAGCCCCGCCGCCGCGGCCTGCGCCAGCTCGGCCGCCTCCTGCACGCCCCACACGGCAACGAACGGGTAGAACACCCAGCCCAACCACTCGAACACTGGGGTGTACTTGGCGAGCAGCAGCCCCGCCAGCCCGACCGACATGATCGACGGCAGGATGCTGATGGCCATCACCATCCCCTCGCGGAAGTTCAGCGCCACGCTGGCCGGCAGGCTCGGCGCCTTGGCGGCCACGTCGAGGCCGGTCTGCCAGGCGGTGGCGAAGCGCTTGCCGGACTCCGCCTCGGGCTCGGGATCGCTCTTGGTGTCGTCCATGCCGGACAGCGGCGGCAGCCGCACGGTGATGGCGGTGACTAGGAAGGTGATGCAAAGCGAAAGCCAGAAATAGGCGTTCCATACGTTCATCAGGTCCAGGGTCTTGGCGACGATGATCATGAAGGTCGCCGAGACGATGGAGAAGCCGGTGGCGATGATCGCCGCCTCACGGGCCGAGTACTCGCCGGCCCGATAGACCCGGTTGGTAATCAGCAGGCCGATCGAATAGCTGCCGACGAAGGACGCCACCGCATCGATGGCGCTGCGGCCCGGGGTGCGCCAGATCGGCCGCATCACCGGCTGGACCAGCACGCCGATCAGCTCGAGCAGGCCGAAGCCGATCAGCAGCGCCAGGAAGATGGCACCGATCGGCACGATCAGCCCCACCGGAATCACCAGCTTGTCGAACAGGAACGGCAGCATGTCCGGCGTGTGCAGGAAGGCCGGTCCCCAGCCGGTCAGCGCCAGCATCGCCGTGACGATCCCGGCGATCTTCAGCACGGTGAACACCAGGTCGGTCGCACTACGCCGCCAGGTGCCCTTCCACAGCGGATAAATGGCGCCCGCCACGATCAGCGCCAGTGCATAGAAGCCGCTGGCCTCGCCGAGCAGCGCCCTCGCGCCGGTGACCATGTGGTCCAGCGGGATGGTGGTCTTGCCACCCAGGCTCAGCGGCACGAAGAAGATCAGCACGCCCAGCAGGCTGGGAACGAAGAGTTTCAGCGCGACGGCCGGCGAATGGTGCCGCGTCGGTGTCGAAGCGGAGGGAGGGGTAGCCATGTTGCACTCCTGGGTTGTCGTTGTGATGACGACGCGTCGCCGCCATGTAATGTATATACATTACGCCGACATCAGGAGACCAATCCGTCGCCCCTTCTTTCGCTTATACTTTGGTATAAGCCCAGAACCCCCGCTTCTCCGCTTGACGCAATATATTATTTAACTATCTGATTTTTAATTTTTATTTCTTTACATCTCCACAGAATCACCGATCGATACGCGGATGAGCCGGAGGGGTGACGGATCCACGAGGATCGGCTAGCATTTGTATATACAAATTCAAACGGAGGTCCTCCCATGATCCAAGGCACGCCGACCCGCCTGCTGTGGCGCGACGTCACCGTCTTCGACGGGCTGGCCACGCTCCCCGAGCCGATGGCGGTCATCGTCGAGGGAGAGCGCATCACCGCATTGACGCCAATGCACGCGCTCGACGCCGACCGGGCTGCCGGCTGTCGCGAGATGGGCCGAGGCGGGGTGATGACCCCGGGGCTGGTGGACTGCCATACCCATCTCGTCTTCGGCGGCGGCCGCGCCGACGAGTTCGAGGCGCGCCTCGAGGGTGCGAGCTACGAGGAGATCGCCCGGCGCGGCGGCGGCATCCTGAGCACCGTCAACGCCACCCGGGACGCCGACGAGGACACCCTGTTCGCCGCCGCCCTGCCCCGACTGACGGCGATGATCGCCGACGGTGCCACCACGGTGGAGATCAAGTCGGGCTATGGCCTCAGCGTCGAAGGCGAGCTGAAGATGCTGCGCGTGGCGCGCCGCCTCGGCGAGGCCCTGCCGGTGCGTATCGTCACCACCCTGCTCGGCGCCCATGCCCTGCCGCCGGAATATCGCCACGACAGCGATGCCTACATCGACCTGGTCTGCAGCGAGATGATCCCGGCCGCGGCCGCCGAGGGGCTGGCCGACGCGGTGGACGTGTTCTGCGAGACGATCGCCTTCTCGGTGGCCCAGTGCGAACGGGTCTTTGAGGCGGCCGAGGCCCATGGCCTGCCCATCAAGGCCCACGCCGAGCAGCTTTCCAACCTCGGCGGCAGCGCCATGGCGGCGCGCCACGGCGCGCTGTCCGCCGACCACATCGAGTACCTCGACCAGGCCGGCATCGACGCCCTGCGCGAGGCAGGCAGCGTGGCGGTGATCCTGCCCGGTGCCTTCCATACCCTGCGCGAGACGCAACTGCCGCCCATCGCGGCACTGCGCGCGGCGGGCGTTCCCATGGCCGTGGCTACCGACGCCAACCCGGGCAGCTCGCCGCTGTTCATGCCGACGCTGATGCTCAACCTGGCCTGCACCCTGTTCCGGCTCACGCCGCGCGAGGCCCTGGCCGGCATGACCGCCCACGGCGCCGCCGCCCTGGGCCGTCGCGACCTGGGACGGCTGTACGCGGGCGCTCCCGCCGATCTCTGCGTGTGGGACATCGATTCGCCCGCCGAACTCGCCTATGCCGTCCAGCCGGGTCGGCTGCGCCAGCGGGTCTTCGCTGGCCAGTGCCAGGAGTGATGCGATCATGAAACCTCGAACCGAGAGGCCCCACGGCGCCGACATCGACATGCGCATCTGGCAGGGCCGCAACGACCCGGAGCCCGACAGCGAGCGCTGGCACCAGCGCGTGCGTCCACTCGACGCCGATGCCATGCCCGGCGCCGTGCTGGTCGGCTTCGCCAGCGACGCCGGGGTGGCCCGCAATCAGGGGCGCATTGGCGCCGCCGCCGGGCCCACCGCCATTCGCCGCGCCCTGGCGCCGCTGGCCTGGCACCGCCGAGGACCGGCCCATGACGCCGGCGACGTGACCTGCGAGGGCGACGCTCTCGAGGCCGCTCAGGATGCCCTGGCCGCACGCCTGGCCCCGCTGCTCGAGGCCGGCCATCTGCCCATCGTGCTCGGCGGCGGCCACGAGGTGGCCTACGCCAGCTGGTCGGGCCTGGCCCGCCACCTCGAGGCGCGAGAGGCCAGGCCACGGATCGGCATCATCAACTTCGATGCTCACTTCGACCTGCGCGACCCGGCCCATGTGCGCTCTTCCGGCACGCCTTTCGCCCAGATCGCCGAGCAATGCCAGCAACGTGGCTGGCCCTTCCGCTACGCCTGCCTGGGCGTCAGCCGCGCCGCCAACACTCGTGCGCTGTTCGCCCGCGCCGAGTCGCTCGACGTGCTGGTCCGCGAGGATCGCGAGTTCGATGCCCGCCGGCTAGACGCCCTCCAGCGCGACCTGACGCGCTTCATCGCCCGCTGCGATCACGTCTACCTGACCATCGACTTGGACGTGCTGCCCGCCGCCGAGGCCCCCGGCGTCAGCGCCCCCGCCGCTCGCGGCGTGTCGCTGGCCCTGCTCGAGCCATTGCTCGAGGCGATCCGCGACAGCGGCAAGCTGCGCCTGGCCGATCTGGCCGAGCTGAACCCCGATTTCGATCTGGACGCCCGCACCGCCAAGGCGGCGGCCCGGCTCGTCCATCTACTGACCCTGAACGGCTGAGCCGCCACCCCGGCCGTCAGCCTCCTTACCGCGAGACCCAGAGGAATCCGAGCATGTCCCATACCGACAAGCGTCACGACCCGAGCCGCCAGATTGCCGCCCCCACCGGGACCGAGCTGTCCTGCAAGAGCTGGCTCACCGAAGCGCCGCTGCGCATGCTGATGAACAACCTGCATCCGGACGTCGCAGAACGCCCCGAGGACCTGGTGGTCTACGGCGGCATCGGCCGCGCCGCGCGCGACTGGGCGTGCTACGACAAGATCGTCGAGACCCTCCAGCGTCTCGAGGACACCCAGTCGCTGCTGATCCAGTCCGGCAAGCCGGTGGGCGTGTTCGAGACCCACAAGGACGCGCCCCGCGTGCTGATCGCCAACTCCAACCTGGTGCCGGCCTGGGCCAACTGGGAGCACTTCAACGAGCTGGATCGCAAGGGCCTGATGATGTACGGCCAGATGACCGCCGGCTCGTGGATCTACATCGGCTCCCAGGGCATCGTTCAGGGCACCTACGAGACCTTCGTCGAGGCCGGGCGCCAGCACTACGACGGCGAGCTCGCCGGCCGCTGGATCCTCACCGCCGGCCTTGGCGGCATGGGCGGGGCCCAGCCGCTGGCCGCGACGCTCGCCGGCGCCTGCTCACTGAACATCGAATGCCAGCAGTCGAGCCTCGACTTCCGCTTGCGCACCCGCTACCTGGACGAACAGGCCGACGACCTGGACGACGCCCTGGCCCGCCTCGAGCGCTACACCGCCGAGGGCAAGGCGATCTCCATCGGCCTTTGCGCCAACGCCGCCGACGTGCTGCCCGAACTGGTCAAGCGCGGGGTGAAACCGGACATGGTCACCGACCAGACCAGCGCCCACGACCCGCTTCACGGCTACCTGCCGGCCGGCTGGACCTGGGACGAGTACGTCGAACGCGGCAAGGCCGAGCCCGAGGCCACCGTCAAGGCCGCCAAGCGCTCCATGGCGGTGCACGTGCAGGCCATGCTCGACTTCCAGGCCATGGGCGTGCCGACCTTCGACTACGGCAACAACATCCGCCAGATGGCCCAGGAGGAAGGGGTCGACAACGCCTTCGACTTCCCCGGCTTCGTGCCAGCCTATATTCGCCCGCTGTTCTGCCAGGGCATTGGCCCGTTCCGCTGGGCGGCGCTGTCCGGCGACCCCGAGGACATCTACAAGACCGACCAGAAGGTCAAGGAACTGATCCCGGACGACCCGCACCTGCACAACTGGCTCGACATGGCCCGCGAGCGCATCAGCTTCCAGGGCCTGCCGGCGCGCATCTGCTGGGTCGGGCTCAAGGACCGCGCGCGGCTCGGCCAGGCCTTCAACGAGATGGTCGCCAACGGCGAGCTCAAGGCGCCGGTGGTGATCGGCCGCGACCACCTGGACTCCGGCTCGGTGGCCAGCCCCAACCGCGAGACCGAGGCCATGCAGGACGGCTCCGACGCCGTCTCCGACTGGCCGCTGCTCAACGCGCTGCTCAACACCGCCGGCGGCGCCACCTGGGTGTCGCTGCACCACGGCGGCGGCGTGGGCATGGGCTACTCGCAGCATGCCGGCGTGGTGATCGTCGCCGACGGCAGCGATGACGCCCACGCCCGCCTCGGCCGAGTGCTGCGCAACGACCCGGGCACCGGCGTGATGCGCCACGCCGATGCCGGCTACGACATCGCCAAGCGCTGTGCCGCGGAAAACGACCTGGACCTGCCGATGGTCGATAAGTAAGCGCGTCTACCACTACTCGCCCACCGGAACCCGATAGACCGGAGCAGGCCGACGCACAGGGCGCATGCGTCCTCGTCGAGTGCCTGCTTCCGGCCGGATCCCGGCCGGGCAACGTAAGGAACTGTCAGATGAACCATCTCGAGATCCAACCCGGCAAGATGACCCTGGCCCAGGCGCGCCAGGTCTTCCAGGCCCCCGTGACCGTCGAGCTGCCCGCCAGCGCCGACGCCGAGATCGGCCGTGCCGTCGACTGCGTCAATCGCGTGATCGCCGAGGACCGCACCGTCTACGGCATCAATACCGGCTTCGGCCTGCTGGCCCAGACCCGCATCGAAAAGGACCAGCTCGAAGACCTGCAGCGCTCGCTGGTGCTGTCGCACGCCACCGGCGTCGGCGAAGCCATGAGCGACGACCTGGTGCGGCTGATCATGGTACTCAAGGTCAACAGCCTGGCCCGCGGCTTCTCCGGCATCCGCCGCGAGGTGCTGGACGCCCTGGTGGCGCTGATCAACGCCGGGGTCTACCCGCATATCCCGCTCAAGGGCTCGGTGGGGGCCTCCGGCGACCTGGCCCCCTTGGCGCATATGAGCGTGGTGCTGCTCGGCGAGGGCACGGCTCGCCATGACGGCGACTGGCTGCCGGCCCGGGAGGCCCTGGCCAAGGCCGGCCTCGAACCGCTGGCCCTGGCGCCCAAGGAAGGCCTCGCCCTGCTCAACGGCACCCAGGTGTCCACCGCCTACGCCCTCAAGGGCCTGTTCGAGGCCGAGGACCTGTTCGCCGCGGCCACGGTTTGCGGCTCGCTCACCGTGGAGGCGACCCTGAGCTCGCGCTCGCCGTTCGATGCCCGCATCCACGAGGTTCGCGGCCAGCGCGGCCAGATCGATGCCGCCGCAGGCTACCGTCATCTGCTGGGCAGCCGCAGCGAGCTCAGCGACTCCCATGCGGACTGCGGCAAGGTCCAGGACCCCTACTCGCTGCGCTGCCAACCCCAGGTGATGGGCGCCGCCCTGACCCAGATCCGCCAGGCAGCCGAGGTGCTGGCCATCGAGGTCAATGCGGTCTCCGACAATCCGCTGGTGTTCGCCGAACAGGGCGACATCATCTCCGGCGGCAACTTCCACGCCGAGCCGGTGGCCATGGCGGCCGACAACCTGGCGCTGGCCATCGCCGAGATCGGCTCGCTCACCGAGCGCCGCGTGTCGCTGATGATGGACAAGCACATGTCCCAGCTGCCGCCTTTCCTGGTGGAAAACGGCGGGGTCAACTCGGGCTTCATGATCGCCCAGGTCACCGCCGCGGCCCTGGCCAGCGAGAACAAGGCCCTGGCTCATCCGCATAGCGTCGACAGCCTGCCCACTTCGGCCAACCAGGAGGACCACGTCTCCATGGCCCCGGCCGCCGGCAAGCGCCTGTGGGAGATGGCCGACAACGTGCGCGGCATCCTCGCCATCGAATGGCTGGCCGCCTGCCAGGGGCTCGACTTCCGCAAGGGCCTGGCGACCACCGAGCCGCTGGAGGAAGCCCGTCACGCCCTGCGCGAGCGCGTTGCCTACTACGACCGCGACCGCTTCTTCGGCCCCGATATCGAGGCCGCCGGGGAGCTGTTGAAGGCCCGCACCCTGAGCCACCTGGTGCCCGCCGAACTGCTGCCCAGCCACTAGGCTGGCGTTCGACCGCTCGCCCTCCCGGCCACGGCGGGAGGGCGGGCGGCTCGCTCTTCCAACAACAATCCTGCTCCACAAGGACCTTCCATGAATGCAGTCGTCCTGGCCATCCTGGTGATGGTCGTGCTCAGTCTCGCCCGCGTTTCCGTGGTCTTCGCCCTGATTGCCGCTTCCCTGGTCGGTGGCCTCTACGCCGGCATGCCGATCGGCGAGATCATGAGCGCCTTCAACGACGGCCTGGGCAACGGCGCCACCGTGGCCATCTCCTACGCCGTGCTCGGCGCCTTCGCCGTGGCCCTGTCACGCTCCGGCGTCACCGAGCTGCTCTCCGCCAGAGCCATCGGCCGGCTCAAGCTCGACGAGGGCATCCCTCACCGCAAGACGATCACCCTCACCCTGCTCGGTGCGCTGCTGGCCTTCTCGATCAGCTCCCAGAATCTGATCCCGGTGCACATCGCCTTCATCCCGGTGCTGGTACCACCGCTGCTCAAGCTGATGAACCACTTGAAGCTCGACCGCCGCGCCGTGGCCTGCGTGATCACCTTCGGCATCACCGCGCCCTACATGCTGCTGCCGGTGGGCTTCGGCTCAATCTTCCTCCACGACATCCTGCTGGCCAACCTCAATGAGGCCGGCGCTTCGCTGGGCCTGTCGGTGACGCCGGGCATGGTGCCCACGGCGATGATCGTGCCGATCGGCGGCATGGCGCTGGGCCTGGCCACGGCGGTGCTGTTCAGCTACCGCGGCAAGCGCGAGTATCGGGACCTCGACCTGGCCCACGGCGACGAGAGCCAGGCCCAGGCCGCCGGCCATCTCAAGCCCTGGCAGCTCGGCGTGCTGGCCATCGCCCTGGGCGGCACCGTGGCGACCCAGCTGGTCACCGGTTCCATGGTGCTGGGCGGCATCTTCGGCTTCGCCGTGCTCTCGGTCAGTGGCGTGTTTCGCTGGCACGAGCAGGACGGCATCTTCACCGAGGGCATGCGCATGATGGCGCTGGTCGGCTTCATCATGATCTCGGCGTCGGGCTTCGCCAGCGTCATGCAGGCCAGCGGCGAGGTGGAAAGCCTGGTCACCACCTCCACGGCGCTGATCGGCGACAACAGGGGCCTGGCGGCGCTGATCATGCTGCTGGTCGGGCTGTTCATCACCATGGGCATCGGCTCGTCGTTCTCTACCATCCCGATCATCGCCTCGCTCTACGTGCCGCTGGCCATCAACTTCGGCTTCTCGCCGATGGCCACCGTCGCGCTGGTCGGCACCGCCGCCGCCCTGGGCGACGCCGGCTCCCCGGCCTCGGACTCGACCCTCGGCCCCACCGCCGGTCTCAACGCCGACGGCCAGCACGACCACATCTGGGACAGCGTGGTGCCCACCTTCCTGCACTACAACATCCCGCTGATCGCCTTCGGCTGGCTCGCCGCCATGACGCTGTAAGCTCCGCCGCCGACTCGCAACGGGCCGGCGGCCCCGGTTTCCTGGCGTCGGGGGATCAGATGACTACAATGGGCGCTTCGTTTTCCGCCCATACCCTCGACACTCCCGCAAGGAAACCTCATGAACGCCATCGTGCTTGCCATCCTGGTCATGGTCACCCTGAGCCTGATGCGGGTGTCCGTGGTCTTCGCGCTGATCGCCGCCAGCCTGGTCGGCGGCCTCTATGCCGGCATGCCGATCGGCGAGATCATGGACGCCTTCAACGACGGCCTCGGCAACGGTGCCACCGTGGCCATCTCCTACGCCGTGCTCGGCGCCTTCGCCGTGGCGCTGTCGCGCTCCGGCATCACCCAGCTGCTGTCGCAGCGGGCCATCGGCGGGCTCAAGCTGGACCAGGGCATTCCCCACCGCCGCGCCATCGTCTTCGCCCTGCTCGGCGTGCTGCTGGCGTTCTCGATCAGCTCGCAGAACCTGATCCCGGTGCATATCGCCTTCATCCCGGTGCTGGTGCCGCCGCTGCTCAAGCTGATGAATCATCTGAAGCTCGACCGCCGCGCCGTGGCCTGCGTGATCACCTTCGGCATCACCGCGCCCTACATGCTGCTGCCGGTGGGCTTCGGCTCGATCTTCCTGCACGACATCCTGCTGACCAACCTCAACGACAACGGCCTCGACGTCACCGCCGCCATGGTCCCCACGGCCATGATCGTGCCGATCGGCGGCATGGCGTTCGGCCTGGTCGTGGCCATCCTGTTCAGCTATCGCGGCAAGCGCAGCTACGAGGACCGCGACCTGGCCCACGGCGACGAGACCCCGACCGAGGCCGCCGGCCACCTAAAGCCCTGGCAGATCGCCGTGCTCGCCCTGTCGCTGGTCGGCACCGTGGTGGTGCAGCTGGTCAGCGGCTCCATGGTGCTCGGCGGCCTGTTCGGCTTCGCCGTGCTGTCCGTCAGCGGCGTGTTCCACTGGCACGAACAGGACGACATCTTCACCGAAGGCATGCGCATGATGGCACTGGTCGGCTTCATCATGATCGCGGCGGCCGGCTTCGCCAGCGTCATGCAGGCCAGCGGCCAGGTCGAGACGCTGGTGACCAGCTCCACCGCACTGATCGGTGACCACAAGGGCTTGGCCGCACTGGTCATGCTGCTGGTGGGCCTGTTCATCACCATGGGCATCGGCTCGTCGTTCTCGACCATTCCGATCATCGCCTCGATCTACGTGCCGCTGGCCGTGAGCTTCGGCTTCTCGCCGATGGCCACCATCGCCCTGGTCGGCACCGCCGCGGCCCTGGGCGACGCCGGCTCCCCGGCCTCGGACTCGACCCTCGGCCCGACCGCCGGCCTCAACGCCGACGGCCAGCACGACCACATCTGGGACAGCGTGGTGCCCACCTTCCTGCACTACAACGTGCCGCTGATCGTGTTCGGCTGGATCGCCGCCATGACCCTCTGACCCCGGGCGTTGCCCGGGAACTTCAAGCCGAAAGCTTGAAGCGGGAAGAAAACACAGCCCCGCCGGCATAGCCGGCGGGGCTGTGTTGTTGCATGCCGGCGTTCCGGCCAACAAGGGCTCTAGCCGCGCAGGCAGCAGGCCTTGCCCTTCCTGCCGCTGCCGCACGGGCAGGGATCGTTGCGCCCCGGCTTGAGCCGCGTCACCGAGGGCTCGCCGTCGACGTAGAGCCAGCGCCCCGCCTCGCGGCGAAAGCGCGAGCGCTCCTCCAGTGCGCCCCAGCGCCGGCCCTCGCGGAAGGTGGCACGGAAGTGCACGGTGCCCGCGTCACCGTCCTCGGCGTGGTCGAGGATCTCCAGGCGCACCCACTGGGTCGGATCGTCGTCCGGTAGCGACGCCGGCCGGGTCTCGGGCGCCCAGCTCTCCAGCAGGTAGTCGGTCAGGCCCAGGGCGAAGGCGCTGTAGCGCGAGCGCATCAGCGCCTCCGGCGTCGGCGCCGGCTCGCCGTGGTGATAGCGGCCGCAGCAGGCAGCGGTCGGCAGGCCGCTGCCGCAGGGGCAGTCGTTCGGTGTCGTCATGAGTGCGTCATGTCCATCGTGAAGAGAAACAAAAGGCTCAGGCATTACGCCGCTTGGTGCGCGCCGTGGCTTCCGCCTTCCACGGATCCTCCGGCCACGGATGTTTGGGATAGCGCCCGCGCATGTCCTTGCGCACCTCGGGATAGCCATTGGCCCAGAAGCTCGCCAGGTCCGCGGTGACCTGCAGCGGGCGGCGCGCCGGCGACAGCAGGTGCAGCAGCGGCGCCACCCGGCCGTCGACCAGCCGCGGCGCGGCCGCCCAGCCGAACACCTCCTGCAGCTTGACCGCCAGCACCGGCGACTCGCCGCGATAGTCCAGCGCCACCCGCGAGCCGCTGGGCACCGTCAGGTGAGTCGGCACCAGCGCATCGAGCCGGCCGCGCAGCGCGCCGTCCAGCCCGTCGGTCAGGATACGCGCGAACGGCAGCGCCTCGACCTCGTCGAGGCGCGAGAGCCCGGCCAGGTAGGGGCCGAGCCACTCCTCCAGGCTGTCGAGCAGCGCCGCGTCGGACCAGTCCGGCCAGTCGTCGCCCAGGGTGCGCCGCAACAGCGCGACCCGGGCGCGCAGCTGCTCGGTGGCTTCGTTGAACGGCAACCCGCGACGACGTACCGCCTCGAGCAGCGCCTGCTGGGCGGCCTCCGGCGGCAGCGTCGTCAGCGACCGGCGCTCGAGCACCACGGCGCCGAGCCCGCGGCGGCGTTCGCCGACCAGCCGCCCGCGCTCGTCGGACCATTCGAGATGATCGCGCCACTGGCCGGCCTCGGGATGCAGCGCCGTGAGCCGCGCCTCGTCCAGGGCCGCGGCGCGGAAGATTCGCCCGCCGCCGCCCTCGCCGTCCAGCGATACCGCCACCAGCAGCTCGGCGTGGGCCAGCGGGTGCGATTCGGGCAGCGTGCCCTGCCCGCCGCCGGCTAGCCGGAAGCGTCCCGGCGAGAGCCGCTGGGCGATGCGCTCGGGCCAGGCCAGGGCCAGCAGCTCGCCGAGTGCCTCCATCCGCGGTGCCGTCAGACGGCAGCCCATCAGGCTCGCCAGGCGTCTGGCGTCGCGCTGCCAGGCGCGATCCTCGTCGGGGCTGGCGAAGCGTTTCTCCAGTGCCGCGGCCAGGTCGCGCTCGTCATCGGCGCCGCGCCCCTCGAGCAGCGCCGCCAGGCCGCAGGCCAGGGCCGCCGCGTCGAGCTCGGACGCACGCTCCAGCATCACGGCCAGCCGCGGGTGAGTCGGCCAGCGCGCGCAGGCGCGCCCCGACGCGGTCAGCCGATGGGCGTCGTCCAGCACGCCGAGGCCGCGCAGCAACTGGCGCCCGGCGGCCAGCGCCCCCGCCGACGGCGGCGTGATCCAGCTCAGCGCCTGCGGCTCGGTGATGCCCCAGCGCGCCAGTTCGAAGGCCAGCGGCGCCAGGTCGGCCTGACGCATCTCAGGCTCGCGATCCGGCGAAAGCGGCTGCTCCTCGGCCCACAGCCGGTAGCAGACGCCGGGGCCCTGGCGACCGGCGCGGCCGCGGCGCTGATCGGCGCTGGCCCGGTTGAGCCGCCGAGTCTCGAGGCGCGTGAGGCCGGTGCGCGGCTGGAACACCGGCAGCCGCTCCTGGCCGGCGTCGATCACCAGCCGCACGCCGGGCACCGTGACGCTCGACTCGGCGATGGCGGTGGCCAGCACCACCCGGCGGCGACCCTCGGGATCGGGCGCGAGCGCCCGACGCTGGGCGTCCAGCGGCAGCCGGCCGTGAAGCTCGTGGATCGCGACCTCGGGCAGCCGATCGGACAGCGCCCGCGCCAGCCGACGGATCTCGCCGACGCCCGGCAGGATCGCAAGGGCGTCGCCGTCGTCCGCGGCCAGCGCCTCGGCGATCACCGCCGCCTGATGGCGCGCGGCGTCATCGCGAGCCTTCGGCGGACGATAATGCGTCATCACCGGGTACTGGCGCCCCTTGCACTCGATGACCGGCGTGGCCTCGCCGAGCACGGCAGTCAGCGAGGCCACGTCCAGGGTCGCCGACATCACCAGCAGGCGCAGGTCGTCGCGCACCGACCGGGCGTCGAGGGTCAGCGCCAGCCCGAGGTCGGCCTCGAGGCTGCGCTCATGGAATTCGTCGAAGATCACCCCGGCCACGCCCTCGAGCAGCGGGTCCTCCTGGAGCATGCGCGTCAGCACGCCCTGGGTGACCACCTCGAGGCGCGTCTCGGGCCCGACGCGGGACTCGCCGCGCATCCGGTAGCCCACGGTCTGCCCCACGCGCTCGCCCAGGGCGTCGGCCATGTGGCCCGCCGCCAGCCGGGCGGCCACGCGGCGCGGCTCGAGCAGCAGCAGGCGCTGCCCGCGGCACCAGTCGGCCTCGAGCAGCGCCAGCGGCACGCGGGTGGTCTTGCCGGCGCCGGGCTCGGCCACCAGCAGGGCGCGGGCGTGCCCGGCCAGCGCGGCCTGGATGTCGTCAAGCCTCGCCTCGATGGGCAGGCCGGTCGGGGAAGCGTCATTCACGCCTGTGGTCATGCTTGTCTCTTGTCGTCTCGTGTGTCGTCACTCTTGCCTTCCGCCTCGGGTCGCGCGGTTCACGATGCCCCGGGCATATGACGCGTTGACCCGGTGCCGCCGGCCCGACGCTTGCACGACGCCGGGCCAGCGGCTAGCCTTGGTTCTCGCTGATCTTGACCAAAAGGTCAGAAAATTTGCATCACACCACCCACAACAACAACAGGGTATCGGCATGCAACAGACTTCCCCCCGCACCGACGGGGCGCTCCGCGCGGACGCACCCTCGCGGCAGGCCAGCCTGCCTCTCCTCGACCAGTGGTTCGGCGTCACCCGCCGCGGCTCGACGCTCAGGACCGAGATCCTGGCCGGCATCGCCACCTTTCTGGCCGGGATGTACATCATCGTGGTCAATCCCGCCGTGCTCTCCGACGCCGGCATCCCCTTCTCCGCCGCCCTCTCGGCCACGGTGCTGATCAGCTTCATGAGCAGCCTGGCGATGGGCCTCTACGCCCGCAACCCGATCCTGGTCGCCCCGGGCATGGGCATGAACGCGCTGTTCACCTACACCCTGGTGCTGGGCGCCGGCCTCAGCTGGCAGGTGGCACTGGGCTGCGTGTTCTGGTCCGGGGTGCTGTTCGCCCTGCTGGCGGTGTTCAACGTGCGCCGCGCCATCATCGAGGCCATCCCCGCCTCGCTGCGCTACGCCATCACCTGCGGCATCGGACTGTTCATCACCTTCATCGGGCTGCAGAACGCCGGCTTCATCGTCGGCAGCGATGCCACCCTGGTGTCGCTCGGCACCATGGACGCCCATCTCGCCACTTTCTTCCTCGGCCTGGTGGCCACGGCGGTGTTCGTGATCCTGCGCTTCAACGGCGCGCTGATCATGGGCATCGCCCTGACCACGCTGATGGCCGCGCCCATGGGCCGGCTGTGGGGCGACGAGGTGATGGTGGCCTGGAACGGCCTGGCCGCCTGGCCGGACTTCAGCGCCGTGATGCAGGTCGACATCCTCGGCGCGCTCAAGGTGGCCTACCTGCCGTTCATCTTCGTGATGCTGTTCACCAACTTCTTCGACTCGCTGTCGTGCTTCATGGCGCTGTCGGAATCCGCCGACCTCAAGGACAAGGACGGCAACCCGCGCAATCTCAAGCGCTCGATGACGGTGGACGCCTTCGCCTCGATGATCGCCGCCCCGCTCGGCACCAGCGCCGCCCAGACCTTCATCGAGTCCGGCGCCGGCGTCGCCCAGGGCGGCCGCACCGGCCTGGTGGCGGTGGTGATCGCGCTGCTGTTCCTGCCCTTCCTGTTTCTCTCGCCGCTGCTGTCGCTGGTGCCCGGCATCGCCACCGCCCCGGCGCTGGTGCTGGTCGGCCTGTTCATGATGGTTCCGGTGGCAAAGATCGACTGGCAGCGCCTCGACCAGGCCTTCCCCGCCTTCCTGGCGATCATCCTGATGCCGCTGACCTACTCGATCACCCTCGGCATCGCCTTCGGCTTCATGAGCTTCGTGCTGATCAAGGTCGCCACCGGGCGACTGGAAGAGATCAAGCCGGCGATGTGGATCTCCGCGTCGCTGTCGGTGGTGCTGCTGGTCACCGCTCAGTGAGCGACGCCTCGCCGGCCGCGAGGTCGGCGGGGTGCTTCACCCCGCAGCCCTTGATCACCACGCGAGTGAGAAACTCGGTGATGCGCTCGATATCCTCGTCGGAGAGCGCCTTGCGGCCGGTGATGCCCCGCACCTGAGCCTCGAAATCGGCGTAGTGCTGAGTCGAGGACCAGATCAGGAAGATCAGCCACACCGGGTCGACCGGGTCCATCAGGCCCCGCTCGGCCCACTGGCGAAACACCGTCGCGCGGCTGTGCACCCAGTTGCGTAGCTCGCCGCTCAGGTACTCCTGCAGGAAGGGCGCACCGCCGATGATCTCGCTGGCGAACAGCCGCGAGCCTTCGGGGTGCCGGCGCGACATCCACATCTTCGAGCGAATGAAGGCCGACAGCACCTCGGCCGGATCGTCATCCGCCGAGATGTCGTCGAGCATGGCATTCCAGCGCTCCATCACCCGCTCCAGCAGGCGCACGTAGAGCTTGCGCTTGCTGCCCATGTAATAGAGGACGTTGGACTTGGGCAGCCCCGCCTGCTCGGCGATCTCCTGCACGCTGGCCCCGCGATAGCCGTGTCGAGCGAAGACCCGCTCCGCCGCTTCCAGGATCGCCTGCTCGTTGCGCCGGCGAATGGCGCCGCCTTCCGGTTCACTGCCGTTATCTGCCTTGGCCATGGGCCCTCGCTGTCGGTACCGATCCTGGGGCCAAAGAGTGCCTCAGAGCCCGGCACCAAGGCAATTCGGCATCACCGCCAATGCGTGATCGGCGTATAAAAAGATACAGAGAAGCGCCGGACCACTTGCCAAAGCTGACCATATGGTCAAGAATCAAGTCATCCCATGCTTCCCGGCCACTACAACCACAATCGGAGCCGACACCCATGATCGACTTCTACCTCAACGGCAGGCGCCAACGCTGTCGCGACGTGAGCGCGGACACCAGCACCCTCGAGCTGCTGCGCGACCGGCTCGGCCAGACCGGCACCAAGGAAGGCTGCGCCTCCGGCGACTGCGGCGCCTGCACCGTGGCGATCGGCGAGCCCGGCGGCGACGGCGAACTGGTCTACCACAACGCCAACGCCTGCCTAACCCCGGCCCACCAGCTCGACGGCTGCCACCTGGTCACCGTCGAGGGGCTGGCCGCCGACGAGCGGCTGCACCCCGCCCAGGCGGCGATGGTCGACTGCCATGGCAGCCAGTGCGGCTTCTGCACCCCGGGCATCGTGATGTCGCTGTTCACCCTCTACGAGGAGCAGCAACGGCGCCCCGCCCCGCTCACCCAGGCGCGTCTGGAAGAGGCCCTGGGCGGCAACCTGTGCCGCTGCACCGGCTACCGGCCGATCCGCGATGCCGCCCTGACCATGGGCGACTATCCCGCGGCCAATCCGGCCTGGGCCGTGGACGCCGGGCTTGCCGGCAACGTCGCCTGGCTGCGCCAGCCCCGCGACGGCGAGCCCGCCGCCGAGGGCCACGACGTCAGCCACTACGTCAGGCCCCAGGACTTAGCCGCCCTGCGCTCCCTCAAGGCCGAGCGCCCCGACGCCCGCCTGGTGGCCGGCGGCACCGACCTGTGGCTCGAGGCTACCCAGCAGCTCAAGGCGCTGGATGATCTGATCGACGTGCGCCAGGTCGCCGAATTGAATGCCATCGAGGAAGTGGATAGCGGCTGGTGGATCGGCGCCTCGGTCACCCTGGCCCGGTTGACGCCGCTGCTGGATGCGCCCTACCCGGCCTTCGCACACCTGATGCACCGCTTCGCCTCCTCGCAGATCCGCAACCGCGCCACGCTCGGCGGCAACATCGCCAACGCCTCGCCGATCGGCGACACCCCCCCGGTGCTGCTGGCCCTGGATGCCCGGCTGCGTCTCGACGGCCCCCGCGGCCCGCGGGAGCTGCCGCTGTCCGACTTCTTCCTCGACTACCGCAAGACGGCGCTGGCCGAGGACGAGTTCATCGCCGCCGTCTTCCTGCCGCATCCGAGCGCGGCGCAGAATCTCAAGGTCTGGAAGCTGTCGAAACGACGTGAGGACGACATTTCCGCGGTGCTCGCCGCCTTCGCCTGGCGCCTGGAAGACGGCGTGATGCGCGACGTGCGCCTGGCCTTCGGCGGCATGGCGGCCGTCCCCCGCCGCGCTCCCGCCGCCGAGGCGGCGCTGGAGGGCCGCGCCCCGGAGGCCGACGCCTTCGCCGCCGCCCGCGTCGCGCTCGGCGAGGAGCTCGCGCCGATGTCCGACGTGCGCGGCAGCGCCGAGTACCGGCGCCTGGCCGCCGGCAACCTGCTCGAGCGGCTGCGGCTGATGATCGCCGCCGAGCAGGCCGCCAACGACAACAATGATTCCGCGACCAAGGTGACTCTCGATGCGTACGCTCACTAGGCTCTCAACCTCGCCCGAAGCCACTCGCACTACCTCGCCCGAAGACGCTCGTGCTTCAGAGACGTCCCCGGCCAGCGCCTCCCGGGAGGCGTCCGGCCATGCCCGCGCCCACGAGAGCGCCGTCAAGCACGTGACCGGCCGCGCGCCCTATATCGACGATATCGCCACGCCGGCCAACACCCTTCACGTGGCGGTGGGCTTCTCGCCGGTCGCCCACGGCCGGCTGACTCGGCTCGACCTGGAAAAGGTACGCCAAGCGCCGGGCGTGGTGGACGTGATCACCCTGGCCGACGTGCCCGGCCATACCGACATCGGCCCGGTGTTCCCGGGCGACCCGATCTTCGCCGATGACGAGATCAGCTACCTCGGCCAGAGCCTGTTCGCGGTGGCGGCGGAGAGCCACCGCGAGGCCCGACTGGCGGTCCGGGAGGCGATCGTCGAGATCGACGAGCAGCCGGCGTCGCTGGACCCGGTGGCCGCCGCCGAGCGCGAGGAGTTCGTGCGCCCCACCCACGTGCACGAGCGCGGCGACTGGCAGACGGCCCTCGAGCGGGCGCCCCACGTGCTGGAAGGCAAGCAGTTCGTCGGCGGCCAGGAGCACTTCTACCTCGAGGGCCAGGCCTGCCTGGTGGTGCCCTCCGAGGACGAGGGCGTGATGGTCTACACCTCCAACCAGCATCCCAGCGAGAGCCAGAAGCTGGTCGCCGAGGTGCTCGGCGTGCCCTTCCACGCGGTGACCATGGAGATGCGCCGCATGGGCGGCGGCTTCGGCGGCAAGGAGACCCAGGCCTCGCCCTGGGCCTGCATCGCCGCGCTGATCGCCCGACGCACCAACCGCCCGGCCAAGCTGCGCCTGCCCCGCGCCGAGGACCTGCGCGCCACCGGCAAGCGCCACCCCTTCCACAACCGCTATCGCCTCGGCTTCGACGAGCGCGGCGTGCTCGCTGGCGGCGACATCACCGTGATCGGCGACTGCGGCTACTCGCCGGATCTGTCCGAGGCCATCGTCGACCGCGCCATGTTCCACGCCGACAACGCCTACTCGCTGGGCGAGGCCCGGGTGACCGGCCAGCGCGCCCGCACCCACAAGGCGTCCAACACCGCCTTCCGCGGCTTCGGCGGCCCCCAGGGCATGATGATCATCGAGCGCGCCATGGACGACATCGCCCGCCATCTCGGCGAGGACCCGCTGACCGTGCGCAAGCGCAACCTGTATCGGGCCAAGGGCGAGGACGGCACACCGCTGGACGTCACCCGCGATATCACCCACTACGGCCAGCGCGTCGAGCAGCTCACCCTGCTCCACGACCTGATCGACCAGCTCGAACAGAGCAGCGACTACTGGGCCCGGCGCCGGGAGATCACCGACTTCAACGCGGCAAGCCCGATCATCAAGCGCGGCCTGGCGCTGACGCCGGTGAAGTTCGGCATCTCCTTCACCGCCCAGCATCTCAACCAGGCCGGCGCGCTGCTGCACGTCTACACCGACGGCAGCGTGCTGATCAACCACGGCGGCACCGAGATGGGCCAGGGCCTGCACACCAAGGTGTGCCAGGTGGTGGCCCGGGAGCTGGGGCTCGACCTGGAACGCGTGCGCATCAGCGCCACCCGTACCGACAAGGTGCCCAATACCTCGCCCACCGCCGCCTCCAGCGGCGCCGACCTGAACGGCCAGGCGGCCCGCGACGCGGCAAGCAAGCTGCGCGAGCGGCTGTTCGACTTCGCCGCCGGCCACTTCGAGCAGGACGCCGGCGGGCTCGACCGCGAGACCATGCGCCTGGAGGACGGCCAGCTGGTGGCCGGGCTCGGCGAGGCCGAGACGCGCATCCCCTGGGGCGAGCTGGTCCAGGCCGCCTATATCGGCCGCGTCTCGCTGTCCGAGAAGGGCTTCTACGCCACGCCGCTGATCCACTACGACCGCGCCACCGGCCGCGGCCGGCCCTTCTACTACTACGCCTTTGGGGCCGCCGTGGCCGAGGTCGAGGTCGACACGCTCTCCGGCGAGTACCGCCTCAGCCGCGCCGATATCCTCCACGACGTGGGCGACTCGCTGAACCCGGCCATCGACATCGGCCAGATCGAGGGCGGCTTCATCCAGGGCATGGGCTGGCTGACCAGCGAGGAGCTGGTCTGGAACGAGACCGGCCGACTGGTCTCAGACGGCCCGGCCACCTACAAGATCCCGGCCTTCGGCGACCTGCCCGAGACGTTCAACGTCGAGCTGATGCAGGGTCATCCCAACTCCCAGGCCAGCATCTACCGCTCCAAGGCCGTGGGCGAGCCGCCCTTCATGCTCGGCATCTCGGTGTGGTCGGCGCTGCGCGACGCCCTGGCGAGCCTCGCCGACTACCGCGTCAGCCCGGCGCTGGACACGCCCGCCACCCCGGAGCGGGTGCTGATGGCCGCCGAGGCCCTGCGAAAGGCCCGCACCACCGCCGATGCCGACCTGGATGCCGATCGTGACGAGAGGCCCGACCATGCACCCGCCTGAGCCCTGGTACGCGGCGCTCGCCCGCCTGCAGCGCGAGGCGCGCCCCCACGCCCTGGCCAGCGTGGTGGGCGTGGCCGGCTCCACCCCGCGGGAGCCCGGCGCCAAGATGGTGATCACCGCCGACGACGTTCACGATACCCTGGGCGGCGGCCACTTCGAGCAGCAGGTGATCGAGGCCGCCCGCGAGGCGCTGGCCAGCGGCCGCACCGATACCCGGCTGGAGGCCTTCCCGCTGGGCGGGCGCTCCGGCCAGTGCTGCGGCGGCTACGTGCACGTGCTGATCGAGCCGTTCGCCGGCGCCGAGATGGAAATCGCTTTGTTCGGCGCCGGCCACGTCGGCCGGGCGCTGGTCCAGGCGCTGGCCCCGCTGCCCTGGCGCGTATGGTGGTTTGACAGCCGCGAGCATGCCTTCCCGGATGACGTTGCCGACCGCGACCGCCTGCTCCATATTCGCCTGGCGAGCCGCGACGAGGGCGCGAACGTTGAGGGAGTGGACGTAGAAGGCGCGGTGGCCGCGCTGCCCGCCGGCTGCCACGCGCTGGTGATGACCCATGACCACGCCGAGGATCGCGCCCTGGTCGATGCCCTGCTCCGACGCGGCGACTGCGCCTCGATCGGCATGATCGGCTCCGACAGCAAGTGGGCGAGCTTCAAGACCCGGCTGCGCGATGCCGGCCACGACGAGGCCGCGCTGGCGACGGTGCGCTGCCCGATCGGCGTGCCCGGCGCCCACGGCAAGCGGCCCTGCGAGATCGCCCTGGCGGTGGCGGCCGAGCTGCTGACGCTCAAGCCCGACACCGCACGCGACGACCGACGCGGCGTCGCCCCGGAGACGCTGCGCCAGGCGTTTCCCTCGGATCGCTAAGATCCACCGATAAGCGCCAGAACATTCGCCAGAACCCAACAGAATCCGACTTTTCCAAGCGCCGGCCAAGCGGCGTTCAGCGGAGAGATTGATGACCGACCCCCAACCCCACATGCGCCTGCTGCGCGGCCCGCTGCTGAGCTTCGACGCCGATCCGGGCGAAGACGACGCCCCGGCCGCGGGCAGCGTGCGCCATCTGGAAGACGGCGCCGTCTGGCTGGTCGACGGCCACATCCACGCCGTGGCCGACCACGCCGAGCTGGCCCAGCATCTGCCGGCGGACATCGAGACCGTGGACTACGGCGACAAGCTGATGATGCCGGGCTTCATCGACAGCCACGTGCACTACGCCCAGCTCGATATCATGGCCTCCTACGGCCGCCAGCTGCTCGACTGGCTCAACGACTACACCTTCCCCGAGGAATGTCGCTTCGCCGAGCGCGCCCACGCCGAAGCGGTGGCCGAGGCCTTCCTCGACGAGACCCTGCGCGCCGGCACCACCACCGCCCAGGTGTTCTGCACCTCGCATCCCGGCTCGGTGGACGCCTTCTTCACCGCCGCCCAGGCCCGCGGCCTGCGCATGCTGGCCGGCAAGGTGCTGATGGATCGACACGCCCCCGAGGCGCTGGTCGACGATCCCCTCGGCGGGCTGGCCGACAGCGAGCGGCTGATCGGCGACTGGCACGGTCGGGACCGCCTCGGCTACAGCCTGACCCCGCGCTTCGCCCCCACCTCGAGCCGCGAGCAGCTCGAGGCCACCGGGGCGGTGCTGCGCAACGCCCCGGACCTGCACCTGCAGACCCATCTGTCGGAGAACGAGGGCGAGATCGCCTGGGTCGCCGAACTGTTTCCCGAATGCCGGGACTACCTGGGCGTCTACGAGCGCTACGGGCTGGTGGGTCCGCGCAGCACCTTCGCCCACGGCATCCATCTCGACCAGCCGATGCGCCGCCGGCTGGCCGAGGCCGGCGCCAACGTCGCCTTCTGCCCGACCTCCAACCTGTTCCTCGGCAGCGGGCTGTTCGATCGCCTGGCCTGCCGCGAGGCGGGGCTCGCCACCACGCTCGCCAGCGACGTGGGCGCCGGCACCGATCTCTCGGGGCTCGCCACCCTCAAGGCCGCCTATCAGGTCGGCCAGCTGCGCGGCCAGCCGCTCACCGCCTGGCAGGGCTTCTACCGGCTGACGCTGGGCAACGCCCGGGCCTTGCACCTGGACGAGCGCATCGGCCGCCTGCGCGAGGGCGGTGAAGCCGACCTCGTGGTGCTCGACCCCCAGGCCACGCCGCTGCTGGCCCGTCGCACCGCACGCTGCCGCACGCTCGCCGAGACGCTGTTCGCGCTGATGATGCTCGGCGACGACCGCACCGTGTACGCCACCTGGGCCAACGGCCGGCGGGTGCATCAGCGAGACGCCTGATCGCGCCTCCAGGCACGTATCAGGTACCAGGCAGGTACGAAAAAAGGGCGGCTCCGAGGAGCCGCCCTTGTCTCATGGAATGCCGCCGCGATCAGCCGCAGGCCGCGAGCCTGGCGCGAAGTTCCGAGCGGCGCTCCTCGCTCATGAAGGCCGCCTCGATGGCGTTGCCGGCGAGCCGGCTGAAGGTCGCGCGGGACCAGCCGAAGGCGCGCTGGCAGGCGAGGAAGTTCTCCAGCATGCCGCCGCCGAAGTAGGCCGGATCGTCGGAGTTCAGCGTCAGGTTGAGCCCGGCCTCGAGCATCGCCGGCAACGGATGCGCCTCCATGCGCTCGACCACCTTGAGCCGCAGGTTGGACAGCGGGCACACGGTCAGCACCATGGCCTCGTCGCGTAGCCGCGCGACCAGCGCCTCGTCTTCCAGGCAGCGCACGCCGTGATCGATGCGGCAGACGTCGAGCAGGTCCAGCGCCTCATGAATATAGGCCGGTGGCCCCTCCTCGCCGGCGTGGGCGACCCGCGCCAGGCCGAGCTCGACGGCGCGGTGGAACGCCTGAGTGAACTTGCTCGGCGGATGGCCGACCTCGGCACTGTCGAGGCCCACGGCGTCGACCCGGTCGAGATAGGGCGCGGCCTGCTCCAGCAACGCCTCGGCCTCCTCGGCGGGCCGGTCGCGCAGGAAGGCCAGGATCATCGCCGTGGACAGGTCCAGCTCGTCCTCGGCGCGACGGCGGGCGCGCTCGAGCCCTTCCATCACCGCGTCCAGCGTGACGCCCCGCGACAGATGCGCCTGGGGGTCGACGTGCATCTCCACGTGCACCACGCCCTCGGCGGCGGCGCGCCGGAAGTAGTCCATGGCCAGGTCCTCGAAGTCCCGGGCGGTGAGCAGCACGCTCATGCCCTGGAAGTAGAGGTCCAGGAAGGACTGCAGGTCGGCGAAATCGTAGGCGGCACGCACCTCCTCCACCGAGGCGTAGGGCAGCGTCACGCCGTTGCGCTCGGCGAGCGCCATCATCAGTTCGGGTTCCAGGGTGCCCTCGATGTGCAGATGCAGCTCGGCCTTGGGCAGGGCCTTCAGGAAATCCCGCATGAATCACCTCATATCAATGCTTTGCACTATGGTGAAAGATTCCGCGCGACGGCGCAAAGCCCTTGTCGCCGACCAGGGCCAAGGCCTGCCAGCGGTCGACGCCGGGCAGCGCCGTCTGCTCGGCCCGCTCGTGCACCAGATAGAGCACGCTGCGCCCGGCGAGCCAGCCATCGAGGCGCGCGGCAATGCGCGCGGCCAGCGCCGGATCGAGGCCGGCGAAGGGCTCGTCGAGGATCACCAGGCCGGGGTCGCGCAGCAGCAGCCTCGCCAGTGCCACGCGCCTTGCCTGTCCGCCGGAGAGCCGCCGACCACTCTCGCCCACCCGCGTGTCGAGCCCGCGCGGCAGGGATTCCGCCCAGTCGGCCAGTTCTACCGCCTCGAGCACGGCCCACAGCCGCGCGTCATCGGTCTCGGGCGCCGCCAGCAGAAGATTCGCCGCCAGGCTGTCGTCGAACAGCTCGGTGTGCTGGGTCAGGCAGGCGACCCGCTCGGCCAGGGCCTCGGGGGCGATCTCGCCGACCGGCGCGCCGTTCAGCCGCACGCGGCCCGCGTCGGGCGCCCGCTGGGCGGTGACCAGCGCCGCCAGGCTCGACTTGCCGCTGCCCGAGACCCCGTGCACGGCCAACCGCTCGCCAGGAGAAAGCGTCAGCGAGAAGCCGTCGAACACCGGCGTCAGGGCGCCGGGATAGCGCAGCGCGACGTCCTCCAGGGCGAGTGCCAGCGCACCGGGGCGCAGCGACGCCTCGGCGCGCGCGACGTCGTCCCGGCGGGCGTCCTTCAGCGCATTGAGCCGCTCGGCGGCGGCCAGGGTCGCGCCGAACGGGGTGAAGGCCATGGGCAGCGCGGTCAGCGCCTCGCTCATCGCCATCACCGCCAGCGGCATCATCACCATCAGCGGGCCGGACAGCGCCCCGGCCTGCCAGGCCAGCGCCGCCAGCCACAGCGCCGATAGCCAGCCGAGCCCGACGGCCAGTCCCGCCACCGCCGTGCCCAGGGCCGAGAACCGTCCCAGACGGCGCTGATCGGCGTAGAGCCGATCCTCGATGGCCTCGAGGCGCCGCCGCTGGCCGGCCAGGGTGCCGTAGGTCTCGAGTTCGGCGAGCCCCTGGAGCTGCTCGATCACACGCCCGCGCAAGCGTTCCAGCTCGTCGACCCGACGCCGACTGGCGGCCAGCCCCAACCGCGCCTGCCCCAGCGTCAGCCAGCCCCAGGCGGCGCCGAGCAGCCCCGCGACGGCAAGACCCGCCGCCGGCGACCAGATCGCCAGGAAGCCGGCCAGGGCGAGGATCGCCAGCAGCGCCACCGCCGCCGGCGCCAGCAGGCGCAGGAACAAGCTGTCCAGGGTGTCGATGTCGGCGGTCAGCCTGTTCAGCCAGTCGCTGGCCCGGCGCCGCGACAGCGTCTCGCCGTCGAGCCCGGCCAGCACCGCAAACATCCGCCCGCGCAGATCGGCCAGCAGGCGCAGCACCGTGTCGTGGTTGTAGAGCCGCTCGACGTAGCGCGCCGCGGTGCGGGTCACGGCGAAGCCGCGGATGCCGCCGCCCGGCACGTAGACGTCCAGCGTCATGGCGCCTCCGGCGGCCAGGGCGATGCCGGCCAGCCCGGTGGCGGTGATGAACCAACCGGACAGCGCCAGCAGCCCGATCGCCGAGGCCAGCGCCAGCGCCATCAGCGCGCCGCCGGCCAGCAGCCGGCCGCGGCGACGCCCGAGCAGCCGCAGCCAGGGCGCGAGGGTCGCGATCGTGCCGCGTCGCTCAGTCATGGGGCACCTCCTCGGGGCGGCCGTCGCGCAGCGTCAAGTGGCGGTCGGCGCAGGCCAGCGGGGCGGCCCGGTGGCTGGCGATGACCAGGCTGCGGCCCTCGGCGGCCAGCGCCATCAGCGCCTCGATCACCACCGCTTCGCTCTCGGCGTCGAGGCTGTCGGAAGGCTCGTCGAGCAGCACCAGCCGCGCCTCGGAGAGAAACACTCGGGCCAGCGCCAGGCGCTGGGCCTGGCCGCCGGAGAGCCCGACCCCGCGCTCGCCGAGTCGGGTGTCGAGCCCGTCGGGCAGCCCGGCCACCAGTTCGCCCAGGCCCGCGGCGACGAGCGCCCGGTGCAGCGCGGCGTCATCGGCGACGGGCGCCGCGAGGCGAAGGTTGTCGGCCAGGCTGCCGTGGATCAGCAACGGGCGCTGGTCCATCCAGGCCACCTCGAGCTGCGCGCGCTGACGACGATGGCCGCCGTCGGGATCGAGGAAGCCGGCCAGCAGCTGCAGCAGGGTCGACTTGCCGGCCCCGGAGGGCCCGCTGATCGCCAGCACCTCGCCCGGCGCCAGCGTCAGGTCCAGCGGGCCCAGCACCCGGCCGCGCTCGGGATGCGACACCGTGACCGCCTCCAGCTCGACCAGCGCGCGGGAGGCATGGGGCGCGGCCGGCGTCAGGCCGCTGCGGCGCGGCGCCTCGTCGAGCAACGCCACCATGCCTTCGGCCGCTCCCAGCGCCGAGGCTCGATCATGGTAGTGCTGGGCCAGGCTTCTCAGCGGCTGGAAGAACTCCGGCGCCAGCAGCAGCGCCAGCAGCCCCGAGAACAGCGTCAGCTGGTCGGCCGGCCCGTAGCTGATGTAGCCGAGCAGGCCGAAGCCGACGTAGATCGCCACCACGGCGATCGACACGGCGGCGAAGAACTCCAGCACCGCCGAGGACAGAAAGGCCAGGCGCAGCGGGCGCAGGGTTCGGCGCCGGTAGTCGTCGGCGGCGGCGCGCACCTCCTCGGTGGCCGCGGCGGTGCGGCCGAACAGCTGCAGGGTGGTGATGCCGCGGACCCGGTCGATGAAGTGGCGCGACAGCCGCGCCACCGCATCGAACTGCTCCTCGTTGAGCCGCTCGGCGCCCATGCCCACCAGCGCCATGAACAGCGGGATCAGCGGCGCCGCCAGCAGCAGGAAGAGGGCCGCCAGCCAGTCGAGCCAGGCCACCACCGACAGGATCACCAGCGGCAGCAGCACGGCGAGATAGCGCTGGGGCAGGAAGCGGGCCACGTAGCCGTCCAGCGCTTCCACCTGGTCCACTGCCCGCTGGGCCAGACTGGCGCTGTGATGGCCGGTGAGGCCCACCGGCCCGAGCCGTTCCAGATGATCGAGCAGCTCGCTCCGGGCCCGGCGGCGCAGCCGCAGGCTGGCAGCCAGCCCCAGCGTCTCCTGGCCCCACTGGGCCAGGGCCCGCAGCCCCATCAGCCCCGCCAGGGCGACGAAGGCCGGAAACAGCGTGGAGGGCTCACGGCCCTCCACCAGAAGCGATGCCACCAGCCAGGCCAGCAGCACCAGCTGCGCCACGGTGGCGATGCCGGCGACCAGGCCGCAGCCCACGGCCAGGCCCAGCCGCCCTCGTTCGGCGCGCGCCAGGCCGGCGAGCCAGGCGCGCGATGTCGATGCCTGCGTCATCGTCTCAGTGATACCCCTCGCCCACGCGGACCTTGCCACGGAACACCCAGTAGCTCCAGGCGGTGTAGGTCAGCACGATCGGAATCACGAACAGCATGCCGAGCAGCAGGAACAGCTGCGATTCCGGCGCCGAGGCCACGTCCCACAGGGTGTAGTTCGGCGGCACGATCACCGGCCACTTGCTGACCACCAGCCCCAGGTAGGTGAAGACGAACACCCCCAGGGTGGCGACGAACGGCTGGCCCTCACGGCGTTCCTTCACCGAGCGCCACATCCAGTAGGCGCACAGCAGCGCCAGCGCCGGGAACACCCACAGCAGGTGCAGATGCCCGAACCAGCGCTCGCGCACCGCCTGATCGACGAAGGGCGTCCACAGGCTGATGATGGCGAACACCGCCAGCACCGCGATCAGCAGACGCGGCGCCAGCCGATAGGCCCATTCCTGGATGTGGCCCTCGCTCTTCATGATCAGCCAGGTGGCGCCGAGCAGCGCATAGCCGGCCACCAGGCCGAGGCCGGTGAGCACGCTGAAGGGCGTCAGCCAGTCGAAGGCGCCGCCGACGTAGACGAAGTTCTCGACCGGGAAGCCCTGGATATAGGCGCCGACCACCGCACCCTGGGCGAAGGCCGCCACGGTGGAGCCGCCGAAGAAGGCGCGGTTCCACCAGCGGCGGTTGCGATGCGACTTGAAACGGAACTCGAAGGCGATGCCGCGGAAGATCAGCCCCGCCAGCATCAGGAAGACGCCGATGTAGAGCGCCGGCAGGAACACCGAATAGACCACCGGGAAGGCCGCCAGCAGCCCTGCCCCGCCGAGCACCAGCCAGGTCTCGTTACCGTCCCAGATCGGCGCCACCGAGTTCATCATCACATCACGGCTGTCCTCGTCGGGGGCGAAGGGAAAGAGGATGCCCACGCCCAGATCGAAGCCATCCATCAGCACGTACATGATCACGCCGAAGCCGATGATGCCGGCCCAGATCAGCGTCAGATCGAACATTTCCATGGTTCAGCTCCTTCCCGGCTGGTTGGCGGCGTCTTCGAACGACACATGGGCGGCGGACAGCGGCCGCTTGGGGCGCTCCACGGTGTCGTCATGGGGCGGCTCGGGCAGCATGCCCTGGCGCACGACCCGGGTCAGGTACAGGGTGCCGGCATAGAAGACCACGGCATAGACCAGCGCATAGCCGATCAGGGTGAACAGCGCCATGCCCCCGGTCAGCGACGGGGTCACCGCCTCGGCCTGGGTCATGATGCCGTACACCAGCCAGGGCGCGCGGCCGATCTCGGTGACGAACCAGCCGGCCAGCACCGCCAGGAACGGGGTGATGGTCATGACGCGCATGAACTGCAGATAGCCGCGATGCTCATAGAGCCGGCCGCGCGCGCGCAGCCAGGCGCCGATCAGCACCGCCGCGATCATCGCCAGGCCCATGGCCACCATGACGCGGAACGACCAGAACACCAGCCACACCGGCGGCTGCTCTTCGGGCGGCACCTCGCTGATGCCCGGCACCACGCCGTCGATGTCATGGGTCAGGATCAGGCTGGCCACGCCGGGCAGGCCGAGTTCGACGACATTCTCCTGGGCCTGCTGGTCGGGCCAGGCGAACAGCAGCAGCGGCGTGCGCGACTGGCTTTCCCAGTTGCCTTCCATGGCCGCCACCTTGGTCGGCTGATGCTCCAGGGTGTTGAGGCCATGCTCGTCGCCCACCAGCGCCTGGGCCGGCGCCAGCACCAGCAGCAACCACAGGCACATGGAGAACGCCTTGCGGTTGGCCTGTGGATCACGCCCCTGCAGCAGGTACCAGGCGCTGACGCCGGCTACCACGAAACCTCCGGTCAGGAAGGAGGCCAACACGAAATGCAGGAAGCGATACGGGAAGGAGGCGGTGAAGATCGCCTCGCTCCAGTCGGTGATATGGAAGCGCCCGTCGACCAGCTCGAACCCGGCCGGCGTCTGCATCCAGCTGTTGGCGACCAGAATCCAGAAGGCCGAGATGAAGGTGCCCAGCGCCACCATGATCGAGGCGAAAAGATGCACGCCCTGGGGCACCTTGCCGCGCCCGAACAGCAGCACGCCGAGGAAGCCGGCCTCGAGGAAGAAGGCGGTGACCACCTCGTAGCTCAGCAGCGGCCCGAGGATATTGGAGGCCGCCAGCGAGAAGTTGCTCCAGTTGGTGCCGAACTGGAACGACATGACGATGCCCGAGACCACGCCCATGCCGAATACCACGGCGAAGACGCGGGTCCAGAAGATCGCCAGGCGCTCCCAGGCGGGGTTGGCGGTGCGGTAGAAGAGGCCGTTGAGCACGGCGAGATAGGATGCCAGCCCGATCGTGAAGACCGGAAAGATGGCATGGAAGGAAACCACGAAGGCAAACTGCAGCCGCGAGAGCAGCAGAGGATCCAGTTCCATGGGTGATACCTCGTTCCTGCGGATCGATGAACGTGATGCGAGGGCACTCTGCGTGCTCTTGTTCGTCGGGCGCGAGCGCCCTGCCGCATTCATCCCCCTTGCCTGCCCCAGACTAGTCGAAATCCTGACCACGGGAACAGGCAACGAAGCCATCTTAACCCGCCGAGATGTCACTCATATGTGTCGCGATGTCGCAGTGCATCATGCCATGCGGCTCTCCGCCACCAGGTGCACCATGAAGCCGATATAGGCCGCGTACATGGCCAGCAGCACGCCGCCCTCGAGGCGATTGATGCGGCCCTGACGCCCTCGCCAGCCCAGCGCGAAGACCACCATCAGCACCGTCATGGCGGCCATCAGGCTCCAGTCGCGCAGCAGCACCTCGCGGCCCGCGTCGATCGGCGCGATCACCGCGGCCAGGCCCACCACGCCCAGGGTGTTGAACAGGTTGGAACCCACCACGTTGCCCAGCACCAGGTCGTGCTCGCCGCGCCGCAGGGCGCTGATCGAGGAGGCCAGCTCGGGCAGCGAGGTGCCCACCGCCACCACGGTGAGGCCGATCACCAGATCGCTGACCCCGAGGCTCTGGGCGATATCCACCGCGCCCCATACCAGCAGCCGGGAGCTGGCCACGAGCAGCACCAGGCCGACCACGGTCCAGGTCAGGGCGGCCTTCATGGTCATCGGATGCGCCGCCAGGTCGGTCTCGGTATCGGACGACAGTGGATCGGCGCCGTCACGCAGCCCCTGGATGACGCTATAGGCCATGAAACCCGCCAGCACCAGCAACAGCAGCACGCCCTCCAGGCGCACCACGCCGCCCAGCAGCAGCACCGCCGACAGCAGCGTCGCCCCGCCGAGCACCGGCAGCTCTCGGCGGATCACCCCGGAGTGCACGCCCAGCGGCGAGATCAGGGCCACCAACCCCAGGATCAGACCGATATTGGCAATGTTCGAGCCGTAGGCGTTGCCCAGCGCCAGCCCGGGGTTGCCCTGGCCGGCGGCGATGGCCGAAACCACCATTTCCGGCGCCGAGGTGCCGAAACCGATCACCAGCATGCCGATCAACAGCGGCGATAGACCGAGTCGCGCGGACGTCGCCGCCGCGCCGTCAACGAAGCGCTCGGCGCTCCAGACCAGCAGGATCAGGCCTGCCACCACCGCCAGGGCGGGAAGCATCATGGTGTCTCCATCGGAACGAATGAGACGCGCATGGTTGACTATGGTGCCCCCCGCGTCAACGTGACACACTGCCGACAGAGCCATGGATCGTCAGGAGGACGTCATCGCCGTGCCAAGGCCGGCCCTTCGCCATCTCCCCCAGCCCCCGCCGGCACCCTACGTCGACCGCACCCCGCCGGAGGCTCGCGCCAATCGTAGGCGCCTGCGCGCCTGTCACGAGTGCGACTGGCTGATGGCCCTGCCGCCGCTGCATTCCGGCGAACAGGCCGTGTGTCCGCGCTGCGGCCACGCCGAGGTGAGCCGCCATCGCTATCCGGCCCAGCGCAGCCTGGCGCTGGCGATCTCGGCGCTGGCGAGCCTCGCGATCGCCACGGCCTTCCCCTTCCTGGCCTTCAGCGTGCGCGGCGTCGGCAACCGCATCGATCTGACCCAGACCGCCACCGACCTGATCGGCCACCACGCGCCACTGGTGGCCATCGTCGTGCTACTGACCATTCTGGTGCTGCCGGCCCTCTATCTGCTGGCCGTGGTGTGGCTGCAGCTTGGCCTGCTCGGCGGACGGCCGCTGCCGGCCAGCCGCAGCGCGGCCCGCGCTCTGGCCCATCTTCAGCCCTGGATGATGGCCGACGTTTTCCTGATCGGCACCCTGGTCAGCCTGATCAAGATCGCCGGCCTGGCTCAGATCGAGCTCGGCCCGGCCTTCTGGGCCTTCGGCGCCTTCGCCGTACTGCTGCTGGCCACCACGCAGTCGGTGGATCGGGACTGGCTGTGGTTCGCCCTGGAAGGCGAGCCGCCGGCCCCCGAGGGCAGCCAGACCGGCCGCCCCGCCGCCCCCCAGGGGCTCACCGGCTGCCACACCTGCGGCCTGGTGGGACGCCTCGACGAGCACGGCCATGGCCGCTGCCAGCGCTGCGGCGAACCGCTCCTCGCCCGCCGCCCGCACAGCCTGCAGCGCACCTGGGCGCTGCTCGCCGCGGCGGCGGTGCTCTACGTGCCGGCCAACGTCTATCCGATCATGACCACCGTCAGCCTGGGCCGGGCCAGCCCCAACACCATCGTCGGCGGCATCGTCGAGCTGATCGAGATGGGCTCCTGGCCGGTGGCGCTGGTGATCCTGGTGGCCAGCGTGATCGTGCCGATCGGCAAGCTGCTGGCCATGACCTGGCTGTGCCTGGTGGCGCCCAGGGCCCACGCCCTCAGGGCCCCGGTGCGTACCCGGTTGTACCGCATCACCGAGTTCATCGGCCGCTGGTCGATGGTCGACATCTTCGTGGTCGCCATCCTGGTGGCGCTGATCCGCGCCGGCAATCTGATGGCGGTCGAGCCCGGCCCCGCGGCCGTGGCCTTCGGCAGCGTGGTGGTGCTCACCATGCTGGCCGCCATGACCTTCGACCCCCGCCTGATCTGGGACGGTCCATCTTTCACCGCGGACGAGGAAGCCCCGCATGAACGACACGCCCCCTGACGCCACGCCCGACGACGAGCACCGCGCCCGGGCCACTCGCCAGGCACCGCTGTCGCCGATCTGGATCGTGCCCATCGTGGCACTGCTGATCGGCGCCTGGCTGGTCTATGACAGCTATCTGAGCCGCGGGCCGACGATCACCCTGACCATGGAGAGCGCCGACGGCATCGAGGCCGGCAGCACCCTGATCAAGACCCGCAACGTCGAGATCGGCCAGGTGGAATCGGTGGACCTGTCCGAGGATCTCTCGAAGGTCGTGCTGACCGCGCGCATGAAGCCCGAGGCCGAACCGATGCTGGTCGAGGACAGCACCTTCTGGGTGGTCAAGCCGCGTATCGGCCGCGAGGGCATCAGCGGGCTCAACACGGTGCTGTCCGGCGCCTACCTGCAGCTCGAGCCCGGGGAGAGCGACGAGGAGGCCAGCCGCTTCACGGTCACCGAACAGCCGCCGGTGGCCCCGCCCGGCGCCGAGGGCCTGCGCATCAACCTGCTCAGCGAGGTCGGCAACCGCCTGAGCGTGGGCGACCCGGTCACCTACCACGGCTTCACCGTGGGCCGTGTCGAGGAAGCCGACTTCGACGTCGAGACCCGCCGCATGCACCACCGCATCTTCATCGAGAGCCCCTATCACCGCCTGGTGACCGACAACACCCGCTTCTGGTCCTCCAGCGGCGTCGACCTGCGGCTCGACTCCGAGGGCGTGCGCGTCAAGCTCGACTCGCTGGAAGCCATGGTCAGCGGCGGCGTCACCTTCGGCGTGCCCGAGGATCTGCCCCGCGGCCTGAAGGCCGAGCCCGACAGTACCTTCACCCTCTACGCCGACGAGGATAGCGCCCGCGAAGGCACCTTCGACCGCTACCTCGAGTACGTGCTGCTGATCGAGGACACCGTGCGCGGCCTGTCCCGCGGCGCCCCGGTGGAGTTCCGCGGCGTGCGGGTCGGCACCGTGGCCAGCGTGCCGTGGAACTTCACCTCGCCCCAGCCCGAGCGCGACGCGCGGCTGGCGATCCCGGTGCTGATCCGCATCGAGCCCCAGCGGCTCGGCATCGACAGCGACACCCTGGACCTGGACGAGTGGCACCAGCGCTTCCAGCGGCTGTTCCAGCGCGGCCTGCGCGCCTCGCTGAAGAGCGGCAACCTGCTGACCGGCGCGCTGTTCGTCGACCTCAGCCTGGACCCGGAGCGCAGCGACGACTATCGGCCCGAGACCTTCGCCGAACGCCCCGTCTTCCCCACCGCCTCCGGCGGTCTGGCGCAGATCCAGGGCCAGATCACCGCGCTGCTCGACAAGCTCAACGACCTGGAGCTCGAACCGATCCTCGACGGTCTACAGACCAATCTGGCCACCTCGGAGGCCACCCTGAACCAGGTGCGCCAGCTCACCGCCGGCGTCCAGGAACTGCTCGACGATCCCGAGACCCGTGCCCTGCCGGGCGAGCTCAACAGTACCCTGACGGCGCTGCGCGAGACCCTGGACGGCGTGTCGCCCAGTGCGCCGGCCTACCGCAACCTCACCGAGACCCTGGATCAGCTCGAGCGCCTGCTGCGCGACCTTCAGCCGACCGCACGCCGCCTCGGCGACAACCCCGGCGCGCTGCTGTTCGACAGCCTCGGCACCGACGATCCCACGCCCCGCGCCCCGACCGACAGGAGTTCGCCATGATCGTATCGCGCGCCCTGCTGCCCCTGGCGGCCCTGCTGTGGCTGACCGGCTGCGCCCTGGACGGCGCACCGGCGACCCGCTATGCCCTGCCCGACGTCGACGCGTCGGCCGGCAGCGAGGCGGCCGCCGAGCACTCCCTGGTGCTGCGCCCGCTGCGCCTCGCGCCGCTGCTGGACACCCAGGGCATCGTCGTGCAGCTCGACGACATCACCCTGCGCGAGGCCAGCGGCCATCGCTGGGCCGAGCCGCTGGGCCGACAGCTCGAGCGCGGCCTGCGCGAGCGGCTGGCCGCCGCGCTGCCTGACACCCGGGTGCTGCTCGACGGTGAAGCCGGCGGGGCAGACGAACCGCTGCAGCTGCGCGTCAATGTGGAGCGCTTCCAGGGCCAGCCCGACGGCCGGGCGGTGGCCGCCGGGCGCTGGCAGCTGCTGGACGCCGACCAGGTCCTGCTCGATGCCGCCGGCTTTCGCGTCGCCACGCCCCTGGCCGAAGACGGCTACCCGGCCCTGGTGCGGGCGCTCGGCCGCAGCTGGGACGGCGTGGCCGAGCGAATCGCGGCGGCGGTCGCACGCCAGCAGCGTCGCGTGACACCGTGACGCAGCCACGCCTCGGCTGCGCCTTTTCCGGCGCTATGGCATAATACGCGCCTCTCGCGGCCGCATCCGCCGCCGCGACTCACCTCATTCCCACGTCTCGCCTGGCCCGGCCGCCGTTGCGGCAGGCCGGCGTGACGTTGCCGCGGAGACTGCATGACCTTTTCCGATCTTGGCCTGTGCCCCGAGCTGCTGCGCGCTATCGACGCCCAGGGCTATACCACCCCGACCCCCATCCAGAGCCAGGCCATCCCCGCCGTCCTCGGCGGCGGCGACCTGCTGGGCAGCGCCCAGACCGGCACCGGCAAGACCGCCGGCTTCACCCTGCCCATGCTGCAACGCCTCAAGGACGGCCGCCGCCCGGCCAGGCGCGGCGTGCGCGCCCTGGTCCTGACCCCGACCCGCGAGCTGGCCGCCCAGGTCGGCGACAGCGTGCGCGACTATGGCAAGCATTTGCCGCTGACCTCCCACGTGATCTTCGGCGGCGTCGGCCAGCAGCCCCAGGTGGACGCCATCCGACCCGGCCTCGACATCCTGGTGGCCACCCCCGGCCGCCTGCTCGACCTGCAGCAGCAGGGCCACGTCGACCTGTCCGGCGTCGAGATCCTGGTGCTGGACGAAGCCGATCGCATGCTCGACATGGGCTTCATCCACGACATCAAGAAGGTGCTGAAGCTGCTGCCCGAGGGCCGCCAGAACCTGCTGTTCTCGGCGACCTTCTCCCAGGAGATCCAGGCGCTGGCCAACAAGCTGCTCGACGAGCCGACGCTGATCGAAGTGGCGCGCCGCAACACCCCCGCCGAGACCGTCGACCAGGCCGTCTACCGGGTCGACCGCGAGCGCAAGCGCGAGCTGCTGACCCATCTGATCAGCAGCCGTCAGTGGTTCCAGGTACTGGTCTTCACCCGCACCAAGCACGGCGCCAACCGCCTGGCCGAGCATCTCGACAAGCGCGACATCTCGGCCATGGCGATCCACGGCAACAAGAGCCAGTCGGCCCGTACCCGCGCCCTGACCGCCTTCAAGTCCGGCGACCTGCAGGTACTGGTGGCCACCGACATCGCCGCCCGCGGCCTGGACATCGACGAGCTGCCCCACGTGGTCAACTTCGAGCTGCCCAACGTCGCCGAGGACTACGTGCACCGCATCGGCCGCACCGGCCGCGCCGGCCACGACGGTCAGGCGGTGTCGCTGGTGTGCGTCGACGAGCATGGTCTGCTCGGCAACATCGAAAAGCTGATGAAGCGCGATCTGACCAAGCACATCGAGCCCGGCTTCGAGCCCGACCCCAACGCCAAGCCCGAGCCGATCGAGAACGGTCGCAACCGCGGGCGCGGTGGGAACGGCCGCGGCAACGCAGGCGGTCGCGGCGGCAACGGCAATGGTGGCAACCGCAGCCAGGGCGGCAACACCGGTGACGGCCAGGCGCCGGGACGTCGCCGCCGTCGTCGCAGCGGCGGCCAGAACCGCCAGCGCACTGGCAATTAATATCCGACAATGCGAATGTATTCGCTTCATCGGCTGACACGACGCCTGCAAGGATGCCCATGGACCCGCAAGAGCTGATCCACGACTACCGCCGCTGGCAGCGCTTCCAGCGCCAGGCCCAACTCGACCGCGAGCACCGCGCGGCCTGGCAGCAGCTGGAATCCGCCGGCGTCTCCGCCCAGCGCACCACCGAGGCCTATCGCAGCATGGCCGACAAGGCCGCCACCCAGGGTGCCTGCTACCGCACCTTGTTCCAGCGCGAGCTCGCCTCCGGCGAGCGGCTGGCCTGCGAGGGCTGGCTGTTCGTGCGCCGGGTGCTCGCCGAGGGCGGGGCCACCCGGGTGCGCGCCTCCCTGCTGCCGAGCTTCACCCTGACCGACGGCGCCCTGTCGCCGTCCGAGGCGACCGCCGAAGCCATGACGCTGGAGATCTTCGATCAGCTGCTGGTCGACCGCGGCCTGGCCAGCGTGGCGCGCGTCGACCGCATCGATGCCCGCGGCGACAGCCACTTCATCACCCTGATCGACAGCGTGCGAGGCGATCTGCGTCAACATATGAGCTGAGCCATGTGGAAGAGACTGTTTGGCAAGCCCCCGATCCGCGTCTGGGTGATCAAGCAGGTCGACGCCGACCTACTCCACCTGTGCGGCGAGGGCAGGATCTCGCCCGACGGCAAGCGGGCGCGAGACGAGGTAATCACCGCGCTGAGGCGCGGCGAATACCGCGGTGCGGTGGAAATGATCGATAACGGCCTGGTGCTCAATGCCCGGCTGTTCGCCGCCCTGCTGCCGGATGACGCCTTCCATCTCGACGCCGATGGTCTCGCCCACTGGCAGGACCAGACCTGGCGCGTCGCCAAGGTCCCCCAGCGCTGCTGGACCTACGAAGGCCTCCTGGTGGCCCGCGCCATGGCCCATGGCGACTTCGACCTGGTCAGCAGCGAGGACGTCAGCGGCATTCGCCGGCGCGCCGCCAGCGAAGGCCTGGCCGCGTCGAACTCGCTGCAGTTCGGCGCCGCCGACGAGCTCGAGGGCGAAGCCGAATTCGCCGAGCGCTGGCGACGCCGCCGACAGACGGAAGACCAGCATGACGACGACTGATCACCGTGCACACCACCGGGCCTCACCGGCGCCCTGGGCGTTCATCGCCCTGATGGTACTGGTCGGCCTCAATCTGCGCCCGGCGCTGTCGTCGCTGGCCCCGCTGCTGCCGCGCATCGAGGCCGACACCGGCCTGCCGATGCTGGCCATCGGTGCCCTGACCACCCTGCCCGTGCTGTGCCTGGGCCTGTTCGCGCCCTCGGCGCCCTGGCTGTCGCGCCGGCTGGGCACCGAGCGCACCCTGTCGCTGGCGCTGCTGGTGCTGGCCGTGGGCCTCGGGCTGCGCGGGCTGGCTCAGCCGGCATGGCTGTTCGCCGGCACGCTGCTGGTAGGTGCCGGCATCGGCATTGCCGGCACCCTGCTGCCCGCCCTGGTCAAGCGCGAGCTGCCCGACAGCGCCGACCTGATGACCGGCGTCTACACCATGGCACTGTGCCTGGGCGGCGCGCTGGGCGCCGGTCTCAGCATCCCGCTGACGGAAGCGCTGGGCGGCTGGACCTATTCGCTGATCAGCTGGGCCGCGCTGGCGGTCGTCAGCCTGATCGCCTGGCAGACGCTGATGCCGTCCCATAGGCCCCCGCCGACGACCGCGCCCGCCCGCGGCGATTCCGGCGCACTGCTGCGCCAGCCGCTGGCCTGGCAGGTGACCCTCTACATGGGCTGCCAGTCCTCGCTGGCCTATATCGTCTTCGGCTGGCTGCCAACCCTGCTGGTGGAACGCGGCTACGACGAGGCCGAGGCCGGCTGGATGACCGGCGCCTCGGTGATGCTGCAGCTCGGCGCGGCGCTGTCCGCCCCCTGGGTGGCGCGCCTGGGTCGCGATCAGCGTCCTGCCCTGGTGCTGGTACTGAGCCTGATCGCCGCCGGCTTCTGGGTGCTGCTCCAGGGCCCCGCCGAGTGGCGCTGGGCCGGGGTCACCATGCTCGGCTTCGGTCAGGGCGGCGGCTTCAGCCTGGCGCTGTCGCTGATCGTGCTGCGCACCGCCGATGCCCGCCTGGCCGGCAAGCTCTCGGGCATGGTCCAGGGCGTAGGCTATGCCCTGGCGTCGCTGGGTCCGCTGGGCGTCGGCGTGATGCTGGAGCTCGACCTGGGCCTCGCCGGCATCACCGCGGCGCTGATGGCCGTGGCCGCCGCCGCCGCCGGCTTCGCCCTGCTGGCCGGGCGCAATCGCCGCCTGGCCAGCGATGACGCGGGCCGGCTCGTCGTTCGCTGAATCAGTGCACTGATCCAGAGTCCGCTGAATCCGGCGCCGACGCCATACGCCTCTTGCCTGGCGACGCAGGCGCTCTATCATGAGCCCCAACCTCAGCCTGGAGCTTCCATGACGTCATCCGCTTCTTCCCTGCTGGTCATCTACACCGGCGGTACCTTCGGCATGGTGGAAAGCCCCGATGGGCTGGTCCCCGGCCACGACATCGAGGCCCGCCTGCGCGCCGCCCTGGCCACCCTGCCGCCGAGCCGCCAGGCCGGGCTGGCCGAGTTCCGGCTCATCGCCACGCCGACACCCATCGACTCCAGCGCCGCCACTCCCGGCGACTGGCAGCGCCTGGCCGGCCTGATCGCCGATCACTACGCCGACCACGCCGGCATCGTGGTGATCCACGGCACCGACACCCTGGCCTGGACCGCCTCCAGCCTGGCCTACCAGCTGCAAGGCCTGGATCGCCCGGTGGTGGTTACCGGCGCCATGCAGCCGCTGGAGGCCTCCGACAGCGATGCGCTGGCCAACATCGAGGCGGCGCTGCGCTTCGCCGCCGAGCCACGGCTGCAGGAAGTGGCGATCTGCTTCGCCGGCCGCCTGCTGCGCGGCGTATGCAGCCGCAAGTGGCAGACCCAGGACGCCGATGCCTTCGTGTCGCCCAATCATCCGCCGCTCGGCGAATGGGTCGACGACGATGCGGTGCTCTACCCGGGCCGCGGCCTGGAGCGCACCCAGCGCGGCGCCCCGCGCTTCGAGCTGCCCGACTATGCCCCGCTGGCCGCCGGCGCGGTGCCGCGTATCGTGCTGTGGCCGGGGCTCGCCGCCTGGCAGCTGGAGGCCTGGCTGCTGGACGATCGGGTCAAGGGCGCGCTGCTGGAGGTCTGGGGCGGCGGCAACATCCCGGACGATCCGCGCCTGGCGGGCGTGCTGGCCCAGGCCGTCGGCGAGGGCAAGCTGATCGCCGCCATCAGCCAGTGCCCCCACGGCGCGGTGGCCATCGGCCACTACGCCGCCGGGCAGGCATTGTCCGAAGCCGGCGTGCTGTCCGGCGACGACATGACGCCGGAGGCCGCCGTGGCCAAGCTGGTGCATCTGCTCGCTCAGCCGCTGCCGGAGGAGGAGCGCCGTCGGCGCTTCCTGACGCCGCTGGTCGGCGAGCGCGCCGCCCCCTGAAGGACGCGCGCCGGGATCGGACGGCCCAGCGTTGAAGACGCCGCGACCGCCCCATGGTCAGGGCGAGGCGCGAGCGGCTAGAGTGGAGACACACGTCCGCCTCACAGGTAGCCCGACATGGAACATCCGGATCATCCCTTCAGCGAACTCTTCGAACAGCTCGGACTGGCCTCGGAGCCGGCCGCCATCCAGCGCTTCATCGAGCGTAACTCGCCGATTCCGGAGAATGTGGAACTGCCCGATGCGCCCTGCTGGAACGAGGGCCAGGCGGAGTTCCTGCGCGAGGCCATCGAGGCCGACGCCGACTGGGCCGAAGTCGTCGACCATCTGAATGCCTCGCTGCGCAAGGACTGACCAGGCAGCACCTGGAACAAAGCAACGCCACCCAACGAGAACGCCGCCCATTCGGGCGGCGTTCTCGTTGCCGGGTCACGCTATAGCCTGGCCGCGACGCGATCCAGGATCTGCTGGCTGACCCGATTGACCAGCGGCGTCACCGCACGCTTGACGGCCTTCTCCACCAGCCGGCTCTGGATCTCGTATTCCAGCGTCAGCGCCACCTCGGTGCCCTCGGGCACCGGCGTCAGCCGATAGCGACCGCGGTTCCTGACGCCGCTGCGCGACTCCCAGGCCAGCGCCTCCGGGGCGCGACGCTCGGTGATCTCCACCTCGAAGGTCCAGTCCATGCGCACCGCGTGAACGTGCCAGCGGTAGCGCCCCTCGCCCAGCGGCTCGATGCGCTCGATCAGGTCCGAATAGTCGACGAAGTCCTCGACCCGCTCGAGCAGGGCGAAGACGCGCTCGGGCGGCGCCTCGAGAATGGCGCGGTGTTCGATGGTGGCCATGCCGTTTCCTTGTGCTGAGGGCCTCGGGAGTGGCCTGCCAGCTTCACCGACGCCCCAGGGGGATGTCCAGTACGCGATCCTGGAAGAGGCGACGGCCTGGCACCTGTCTCCTTGGTCAAGTACACTCCCCGTCCGCCGGACCGGACCCCGGTAAAGAAAATTCTCCGACCAAAGGTTTTCCCATGTCCGATTCCTCACATCCGGCCACCGTGGTGATCTACTCCGGTGGCATGGACTCCTATACCGTGCTGCATCGCGCCCTGCGCGAGGGCCGCGAGGTCCACGCCCTGTCCTTCGACTACGGCCAGCGCCATGCCCGCGAGCTCGAGGTCGCCCGCGAGGTCTGCCGCGAGCTCGGCGTACCCCACCAAGTGGTCGACATCACCACCATCCATGGCCTGATCGACGCCTCGGCGCTCACCGACTCAAGCCAGGCACTGCCCGACGCCGACTACGCCGAGGCCAATCTCAAGGCCACCGTGGTGCCCAACCGCAACATGGTGCTGCTGTCGCTGGCCATCGCCAAGGCGGTCAACATCGGCGCCGACCGGGTCGACTACGGCGCCCACGGCGGCGATCACGTGCTCTATCCGGACTGCCGCCCCGAGTTCGTCGAGGCCATGAACGCCGTGGCCGGCATCGCCAACTTCGAGCCGGTGACCCTGCATGCGCCCTACCTGCGCGCCGGCAAGGACGAGATCCTCGCCGAGGGCCTGGCCATGGGGCTCGACTACGGCAAGACCTGGACCTGCTACCGCGGCGAGGCCCTGGCCTGCGGCCGCTGTGGCAGCTGCCGCGAGCGACTCGCCGCCTTCGCCGCCAACGGCGCCGTCGATCCCATCGCCTATGACACCACAGGCGACGAGGCCGACGCCTCTTCACGGCGGCCCGATGTCGACGCCGAAGGAACCGATGATGTATAGCGTCAAGGAAGCCTTCTACTCGCTGCAGGGCGAAGGCGGCCAGGCCGGTCGCGCCAGCGTGTTCTGCCGCTTCAGCGGCTGCAATCTGTGGTCGGGGCGCGAGGCCGATCGCGCCGCCGCGGCCTGCCGCTTCTGCGACACCGACATCCGCGGCACCGACGGCCAGCACGGCGGCCGCTTCAATGAGGCCGAGGCCCTGGCCGATCACCTGATCGCGCTATGGCCGGACGCCCCGGGCACCGCAACGCCCCAGGTGATCTTCACCGGCGGCGAGCCGCTGCTGCAGCTCGACGAGGCGCTGATCGAGGCCATGCACGAGCGCGGCTTCGACGTCGCCGTGGAGACCAACGGCACCCTGCCGGCGCCGCCGGGCATCGACTGGCTGTGCGTCAGTCCCAAGGGCGAGACCGTGCTGACCCAAACCTCCGGCGACGAGCTCAAGCTGGTCTATCCGCAGAGCGACGCGCCGCCCGAGCGCTTCACCGCTCTGGACTTCCATCACTTCTTCCTGCAGCCGATGGATACCGCGGCGGTCGGCGGCGGAGACGTCACCGCCGACACCGTGGCCTACTGCCTGAGCCATCCCCAGTGGCGGCTGTCGCTGCAGACCCACAAGATCACGGGGATCGACTGATGACGCTGTTCGTCAACCGCCTCACCCATCTCGACGCCTCGCTGTGGTGCCCGGAGCGCGGGCTGATCGGCGCCAGCTGGCGGGTCGACGCCGAGCTCGACGGCGAGCTCGGCGAGGACGGCATGCTGTTCGACTTCGGCGAGGTCAAGCCGTGGATCAAGTCGCACATCGACCAGGGCCCCGATCACACCCTGCTGGTGCCCACCGAGGCGCCGGGCGTCAACGTCCACGACTGCGCCGAGGGCCTGTGCGTGCGCGCCGAGTCGCCCTACCCGTTCGAGGTGCGCGGCCCGCGCCAGGCCTTCGCCCTGCTGCCCTGGCCGGCCATCACCGCCGAGCGCCTGGCCGAGCACCTGTCCGCCTCGCTCAGCCGTCAGCCGCCGGCCCGGGTCGAGGCGATCCGCCTGACGTTGACCGACGAGGCCATCGACGGCGCCGCCTACACCTACAGCCATGGCCTCAAGCGCCACGCCGGCAACTGCCAGCGCATCGCCCACGGCCATCGCTCGCGGCTGCACGTGTGGCAGGACGGCGAGCGCCGCCCGGCGCTGGAGGCCGAGTGGGCCGAGCGCCTCGCCGATCGCTACCTGGTGGACGAGGCCGACGTGGTCGAGGGCCTCGACACCACCTTCAACGGCCGGCTGACCACCCGCTACACGGCCGAACAGGGCCGCTTCGCCCTGACCCTGCCGCGGGAGCGCTGCATCCCGATGCCGACCCCGACCACGGTGGAGCAGATCGCCGCCTGGCTGGCCGGAGAGATCGCCCGCGAGACCGGCCGCGCCACCCGCGTCCAGGCCTTCGAGGGCATCGACAAGGGGGCGCTGGCGGAGGCCGAGGCGTGAGCTCGAACCCGACCATGAGCGCAGACCAGGACGGCGACGATTGCCGCCCCGGCTGCGGCGCCTGCTGCATCGCGCCCTCGATCAGCTCGCCGATTCCCGGCATGCCGGACGGCAAACCCGCCGGAGTGCGCTGCGCCCAGCTCGACGACGACAACCTGTGCCGACTGTTCGGTCGGCCCGAACGGCCGGCGGTCTGCGCGCGCTTCGACTTCGACCGCGAGCTGTGCGGCGAGCACCGCGATCAGGCGCTGGCGCGGATCGCCGCGCTGGAAGTCGCGACCTGAGCCTGTCGGGATGCGCCTTCGAACATGGTCTCGAGGGACGCGCCTAGAAGACCTTGGAGACAGAAACGCCCGGCGAGGCTCGTGAGACGAGCCTCGCCGGGCGTTTTCCCGTTTCCATGGCGCCGAGAGTGGCCGCGTCGTCAGTCTTCCAGGTCGGCGGTATGCGGCAGCCGTTTGTCGAGCAGGGTCCGCCAGCGCACCAGCACCGGGGCATCGCTGTGACTGACCTCGCCCAGCAGGTCACGGAACGCCATGCGCGCGTCCTCGTCCGCCGGGTCGACCAGCGTCAGCCAGGCTTCCAGGGCGCTGAGCTGCTGGTGCAGGTTGCCGTCACCGCGGGCCTGCTCCAGCGCCTGCTCGATCAGCGCGCGCACCTCCTCGGCGGGATGCCCCAGGCGGTGACGCACCTTGGCCAGATGCACGGCCAGCTCGGCGACGAACAGCGTGGCGCGCTCGCGGGCGATCAGCAGGCACTGGTCGAGGTAGTCCTCGGCCCGGGCCAGCTCGCCCAGCGAGGTGCAGGCGTCCACCCACCACAGCGAGGGCCGCTGGTAGGGGTCACGCCCGGTGACCTCGACGAACTCCTCCTGCGCCGCCTCGATGCGCTTGAGCCCTTCGCGGTCGCCGGACAGCGCCCGCTGCCAGCCGAGCACCTCGCGCGCCGAGACCTGCCACAGCTGCAGGTCCGGCGTGCCGGTGATCTCGTAGGCGCGCTCGGCGCGCTGGGCCGCTAGATGCTCGTGGCCGATCTGGCGATAGAGGGCAGCGGCATACATCAGCGCCATGGCCAGGCTGCCCGGATGATTGATGCGCTCGGCGAGGCGGATCGCCGATTCGACCTGCTGCTGGGCGCGATGGTAGTCGCCGCGCAGGCACAGCGCCCAGCTCTGGAAGCAGGTCGCCGCCACCTGGGGATGATCGGAGAACGGCAGCCACTCGATCATCATCGGCGAGTTGAGCGGGTCGATCTCCTCGAGATGCTCGTGGGCCTGCTGGATGCGGCCCGCCCAGTACTCGCAGCTGGCGCGGGCGAAGTCGGCCAGGCGCTGGTAGCGCGGGTCATCGAGCCGCGAGGCCAGATCCGCCAGCCGCGAGGCCAGCAGGAAAGCGTCGGCGTGGGCGTTGCGCTGGCTGCAGCCGACCCACAGGCCCCACTTGACCAGGAACGCCTGCTCCAGGTCTTCGCTGTCCTCCGGCGCCTCGTCGCTGCAGGTCAGCAGCTCGCGGGCCCGGACGAAGCTCTCGTGGGCGGTGGGCGAGCCATGTCCCTCAAGGGCGAATGCCGCCTGGCCGCGCACGGTGTGCAGGCTGACCTCGCGCTCCTGCTGCCCTTCCACGTGGCGCAGGCTGGCCAGGCCGAAGTCGGCCATGCGCAGCGCGGTGCGGTTGGCACTGACCTTGAGCGCCTCGCGGGCCGCCAGCTCGAAGTAGCGGGCACCGCGAGCATAGTGGCCGCTGCGTCGCAGGTGGGTGGCGAAGTCGCCGGGATGGCGGCTGATCCACACCGGAAAGCGCTCTTCGATCAGTGCCACGACCTGACGGTGCAGGGCCACGCGCACGTCCCGCGGGCAGGACAGATAGGCCGCCTCCTGCAGCAGCTGGTGAGTGAACTGGTACTCGCGCCCCTCCTCGGCCTCGTCGACCGGCTCGACGATCTCCAACCGTACCATGTGCTCCAGCGCCGAGGTCAGCCGCGGCATCTCGCGGTCGCTGCACTCGGCGAGGAAATCGAGTCGGAAGCGCCGTCCCAGCACCGCCGCCACGTGGGCGACGTCGCGGTCGCCGTCGAGCTGGTCGATGCGGCTGGCCAGCAGCCCGAGCAGGCCCTGCGGCAGCTCGTCGAGGTCGATGCGGCGCCCTTCGCGCCGATCCATGTCGACGCGGCGGCAGATCTCCTGAAGATACAGCGGCACGCCGTCGCAGCGCTCGACGATCTGGCTGCGCAGGCGCGGACTGAGCTGCAGCCGATAGCGCCGCGCCAGCTGGGTGAGCAGCCGCGACGACTGCATGGGGTCGAGCCGCCCGAGGGTGATCTGCTGATCCCAGTCGAGCCGTGTCGGCAGCGCCTCGCGACCGTGGTGGCTGGCCACCATCAGGAAGGGGCAGTTGATCGGCAGACGCGCCTGCAGGCCGGCCAGCACCTTGAAGGAAGGCTCGTCGAGCCACTGCAGGTCGTCGATCATCAGCACCAGGGTGCGGGTGTCGGTGAGCCGCTCGATCAGCCGCTGCAGCACGCCGACCACCAGCTCCACCACGTCGCCGTTCTGGGTCAGCATGGCGACTTCGCGGGGCTCACAGACGCCCAGCGCCTCTTCGAGCAGTAGCCGCTGCTCGTCGTCGAGATTCTCCGGCGTCAGCGAGGCCAGCTGTTCGGCATCGACATCATCGCCGATGTGCCAGTGCAGCAGCTGGCGGGCCACCCCGTAGGGCTCCTGGATCGACAGCCGCGTGGTGGGCTGCCAGCAGACCGACGCCTCGCGGGTCTGTTCGAGCTGGCGGAAGCCGACCAGCAGCGCCGACTTGCCGAGCCCGGAGGGGCCACGCACCAGCACGCTCTGGCGCAGGCCGATGCCGGCCCGGGCCAGGGCGTCGCGCAGCGTGCGCAGCGCTCCTTCGCGACCGATCAGGCTCGGCGGCAGCGCTCCTCGGCCGCCTTCATTCGCGCCAAGGACAAGCGCCCGCAGCCACACGCGGCCGTCGCTGGCCACCAGCCGCGACGAGAGCCGTGGCTGCAGGTCCAGCGCCGGCGGCATGTGCTGGCTGGCCTCCTGGGAGATCACCAGTTCGCTGCCCTGGGCGGCGCCCATCAGCTCCAGCGCCCCCTGGGTGACTTCGCCCAGCGGGTCGACCAGGTGGCGTTCCGGCAGATACACCACCTGGCCGCTGTTGAGCCCGGCGGCCAGCGAGATGCCAGGGGCCTCGCCCTCGCCGCTCCAGTGGCGGGCGCGCTCGTCGGGCAGCGCCCGCTGACAGTGCTCGTAGAGCGCCACCAGCTCGGCGAGCTGGTGCGCCGGGCCATGGGTGCCGAAGCAGGCCAGACCGATGCCCCCGGCGGCGCCGGGCAGCCAGAAGCCGCCCAGGTGATGACACTGCTGCTCGAGCCAGCGCATCAGCTCGCTCTGCAGGGACAGGCAGGCCCGGGTCTCGCCGCGGGAAGAGAGGTCGGCATTCAGGTTGAGGCGAATCGCCATCACCGACAGCTGACGCAACTCGATCTCGTCGTCGCGCAGCGGCGCGCTGTCGGCGGCCAGGCTGCGCGAGAAGCCGCCGCCGTGGCCGCCGGCATCGTCACCGGCGCCATCCGACCAGTAGCGCGCCAGCTGCAGGAAGGCCGGGTCCGGCTGCTGGCCGGTCAGCGCCAACAGCTGCAGATAGGCATTGTACTGCTCATGGGCGGCGGCCAGCTGGCCCTGCTCGGCGAGCTGACGCACCAGCCGCTCGTGGAAGGGCCCATAGCCGGAAAAGCGGCTGACCAGGGTCTCCAGCAGCGCGTCGGGCAGTGGCTCCGACTGCTCGAGCACCGATTCGGCGTAGCGGATTACGCGCTGGCGCCACTCGTTGCGCACCTGCACCAGCCAGCGCTGGAACTCGGCGCAGGCGGCGAGCTGCAGCTCCTCGACCAGATCGCCCTGGTAGCACTCCAGGATGTCTTCCAGGGTCGCCACCTCGGCGGGCGCCTCGAGCATCGACTGCAGCTCGTGAAGATCGAACTGCCACGCCTCGGGCAGCTCGAAGGCGATGGTCTGACGGGACACCGACAGCACCTCCTCGGCCTGGGCGCCCAGCGACTGGCGCAGACAGTGCAGGGCGTGGCGCAGGTTGGTGCGTCCGGAGGAGAGGCCCTGATCGGGCCACAGCAGTTCGGCGAGGGTCGCGCGGTTGACCGGCTGTTCGTGGAGCAGCAGGTAGACCAGCAGCGCCTTGACCTTGTCGTAGCTGAAATGGGTCAGCGCATCGTCGCCCAGGGTCAGCGAAAAATGACCGAATAACGCCAGGCGATCTTGTTCTTCACGGGTCACGGCGTCGGAAGCATCCCGCATGATTGTTAGGCCCTGCTGGGCGGCGCCCCGAACTCAGGCGGGAACGCCGCTGTGAAAACGAAATGCCGTGTCCGGCATGGTGATCAGCTCGGCTTCTCGCGCGGCGAGGAAGGCGATGCGATCTTCAATGGCATCCGGGGCGGCCCGGCGTGCCAGCATCAGGTAATCCTCATAGTGACGCCCTTCCGACTTAACCAGACTGCGATAGAACTTTGCAAGCTCATCGTCAAGATGCGGGATCAAACGGGCGAAGCGCTCGCAGCTGCGCGCCTCGATCAGGGCGCCCACGATCAGGATATCGACCAGCCGCTGCGGTTCTTCAGCCCGCACATGGCGACGCAGCCCCTCGGCGTAGCGCGAGGCCGACAGGTGGCGATAGACGATGCCGCGCTGCTCCATCAGTGTGACCACCTGCTCGAAGTGCAGCAGCTCCTCGCGGGCCAGCTGGCACATCTTGGTCAGCAGCAGCGGCCGGTCCACGTAGCGGTAGAGCAGGCTCATCGCCGTGGAGGCGGCCTTCTTCTCGCACTGGGCGTGGTCGATCAGCAGCAGCTCGGGGTTGTCGAGCGCCCAGTCGACCCAGGCACCGGGCGTCGGACAGTGGAGAAACGCAAGCAGCCCTTCGGGCAGCAGGTCAACGGGCGCGGGGGCGTCGGCAATGGCGGTCATCGATGGGTCCGGCGGTTCATGAGCAGGGAAATCGGGGGCTGTGACATCAGCGTCCGGGAAATCAGAGACTCTTCAGGAGAGCGAGGCCCGGACCTGGCGGCGCGCTTCGGCGGCGGCCAGCAGGTCGGCGGCGAGGCGAGCGTGCAGGGTCGCGGCGTCGAGCGGCTCGACCGGCGCCAGGCCGTAGCGCGACAGGTCGCGGATGCGGTCGCGGCCGACGCGCAACAGCTCCACCGCCCGGGACAGCGGCGGCTGGTCGTGGCGAAAGCGAATCCGATGGCGCACCAGCTGGGCCTCGAGGGCCGCGGCATCCACCACGCTCAGGTGGCGGCCGGCGACCTCGACGCGCAGCGCATCCAGCTCGGCCATCCGCCCTTCCCGCGCCTCGCCGGACAGCGCCGGCCAGTCGCGGATCTCGTCGTCGATGCGTTGACAGCCGCGGCAGACGCGATCGCCCACCGTCGTCGAACACAGGCCCACACAGGGGGAGGCGATTCGCCCCGCCATCGGCCGCTCCTCTCCGTTGATGAAAGTCGCACCATGGTAACGCGATGCCCGCAGACAGGCACCCCGGAGGCGCTCGCACGCGGCCAGAGACCAAAGTTCGACCCCCGTCATGGCCGGCATTCTTAACATTGTCGACAGTTTCTCCTAGAATACCGCCACCGTTGACCGTGCTGATTCCGACGTGCCGAGCGACTGGCCGTGGCGTCATCGCCACCGCAGGACGCTCGGCCACTACTAACCAATGAGGGCCACCACGTGCTTGAAGCCTATCGCCAACATGTCGAGGAGCGCGCCCAGGCGGGCGTTCCGCCGAAGCCGCTGAACGCCGAGCAGACGGCTGCCCTGGTCGAGCTGCTGAAGAATCCGCCCGCCGGCGAGGAAGAGGCCGTCCTCGACCTGCTGACCAATCGCGTGCCGCCGGGCGTCGACGAGGCCGCCTACGTCAAGGCCGGCTTCCTGACCGCCATCGCTAAGGGTGAAGCCGAGTCGCCGCTGATCGACCGCGTTCATGCCGTCAAGCTGCTGGGCACCATGCAGGGCGGCTACAACATCGCCTCGCTGGTCGAGCTGCTGGACGACGACGCGCTGGCCAAGGAAGTGGGCGAGCAGCTCAAGCACACCCTGCTGATGTTCGACGCCTTCCACGACGTGGAAGAGCGCGCCAAGGCCGGCAACGCCGTGGCCAAGGACGTGATCCAGTCGTGGGCCGAGGCCGAGTGGTTCCTGTCCAAGCCGGCACTGGCCGACAAGATCACCCTGACCGTGTTCAAGGTGCCCGGCGAGACCAACACCGACGACCTCTCCCCGGCCCCGGATGCCTGGTCGCGCCCGGACATCCCGCTGCATGCCAACGCCATGCTCAAGAACCCGCGCGACGGCATCGCGCCGGAAGAGCCGGGCGTCACCGGTCCGCTCAAGCAGATCGAGGAAGTGAAGGCCAAGGGTCACCAGGTCGTATACGTCGGCGACGTGGTCGGCACCGGCTCCTCGCGCAAGTCCGCCACCAACTCCGTGCTGTGGTTCTTCGGCGACGACATCCCCAACGTGCCGAACAAGCGCGCCGGCGGCTTCTGCTTCGGCGGCAAGATCGCCCCGATCTTCTTCAACACCATGGAAGATTCCGGCGCCCTGCCGATCGAGATGGACGTCGAGAAGCTCGAGATGGGCGACGTCATCGACGTCTACCCGTATGAAGGCAAGGTCTGCAAGCACGGCACCGACGAGGTGCTGACCACCTTCGAGCTCAAGACCCAGCTGCTGCTCGACGAGGCCCGCGCCGGCGGCCGCATCCCGTTGATCATCGGCCGCGGCCTGACCGCCAAGGCGCGTGAGTCCCTGGGCCTGGCCCCGTCCGACGTCTTCCGCCTGTCCGAGCAGCCGGCCGACACCGGCAAGGGCTTCACCCTGGCCCAGAAGATGGTCGGCAAGGCCTGCGGCATGGAGGGCGTGCGCCCGGGCATGTACTGCGAGCCGAAGATGACCACCGTGGGCTCCCAGGACACCACCGGTCCGATGACCCGCGACGAGCTCAAGGACCTGGCCTGCCTGGGCTTCCAGGCCGACCTGGTGATGCAGTCCTTCTGCCACACCAGCGCCTATCCGAAGCCGGTCGACGTGGAAACCCACCACACCCTGCCCGACTTCATCATGAACCGCGGCGGCGTCTCACTGCGTCCGGGCGACGGCATCATCCACAGCTGGCTGAACCGCATGCTGCTGCCCGACACCGTGGGCACCGGCGGCGACTCTCATACCCGCTTCCCGATGGGCATCTCTTTCCCGGCGGGCTCCGGCCTGGTGGCCTTCGCCGCCGCCACCGGCGTGATGCCGCTGGACATGCCGGAATCCGTGCTGGTGCGCTTCAAGGGCAAGCGTCAGCCCGGCGTCACCCTGCGTGACCTGGTTCACGCCATCCCCTACTACGCCATCCAGCAGGGGCTGCTGACCGTCGAGAAGTCAGGCAAGAAGAACGCCTTCTCCGGCCGCGTGCTGGAAATCGAGGGCCTCGAGGACCTCACCGTCGAGCAGGCCTTCGAACTCTCCGACGCCTCCGCCGAGCGCTCCGCCGCCGGCTGCACCATCACCCTCTCCGAGGACAGCGTCAGCGAGTACCTGAAGTCCAACATCACCCTGCTCAAGTGGATGATCGCCAACGGCTACGGCGATGCCCGTACCCTCGAGCGCCGCATCAAGGGCATGGAAGAGTGGCTCGAGAACCCGAGCCTGATGCGCGCCGACAAGGACGCCGAGTACGCCGAGGTGATCGAGATCGACCTCGACCAGCTCGACCAGCCGGTGCTGTGCGCCCCGAACGACCCGGACGACGCCCGCCTGCTCTCCGACGTGGCCGGCCAGTCCATCGACGAGGTGTTCATCGGCTCGTGCATGACCAACATCGGCCACTTCCGCGCCGCCGGCAAGCTGCTCGAGAAGCAGCCCGCGGGCAGCCTGAAGACCAAGCTGTGGCTGGCACCGCCGACCAAGATGGACCAGCACCAGCTGACCGAGGAAGGCTACTACGGGATCTACGGCCGTGCCGGCGCACGCATGGAAATGCCGGGCTGCTCGCTGTGCATGGGTAACCAGGCCCGCGTCGCCGCCAAGAGCACCGTGGTCTCTACCTCCACGCGCAACTTCCCCAACCGCCTGGGCGACGGCGCCGACGTCTTCCTGGCGTCCGCCGAGCTGGCCGCCGTGGCCGCGGTGGAGGGTCGCCTGCCGAGCGTCAGCGAATATCGCCGCTACATGAGCGAGTTCGACGCCATGGCCGGCGAGATCTATCGTTACATGAACTTCCACGAGATCGAGGAGTTCCAGAAGGCCGCCTCGAACGTGATCCCGGTGAGCCAGGAAGCCTGATCACCGCCATCGTCACCGATGCTCGCAACATCGCAGGCCCGCCGTCCGGCGGGCCGTCGACGACCGAAGCGCCCCGCCCCGTGCGGGGCGCTTTTTTTGTTGCCCCGTCCGTTCTGCCCCTCCCCCCAGGGGGACTTTCCTCATCGACTGGCTGTGGCATCATCGAGGTTCATCGACCGAGGAGACACCCCGTCATGCCTGCCATCGTCACCCCCGATCTCTGCGACGCCTATCCCGAAGTGGCCGTGCTGGAGCCCATGTTCGTCAACTTCGGCGGCCATGAGGCCTTCTTCGGGCCGGTGCGCACCGTCAAGTGCTTCGAGGACAACTCGCTCGTGCGCCAGGCCGTCAACGAGCCCGGCGACGGCGCCGTGCTGGTGGTCGACGCCGGCGGCTCGACCCGCTGCGCCATGCTCGGCGACCGGCTCGCCGAGCAGGCCGCCGGCAACGGCTGGGCCGGCATCCTGATGTACGGCTGCGTGCGCGACGTCGACGAGCTGGCCGAGACCGAGCTCGGCATCCAGGCCCTGGCCGCCCATCCGCGCAGGAGCGAGAAGCACGGCGAGGGCCAGCGCGACGTGCCGGTCAGCGTCGGCGGCGCGACCATCGAACCGGGCCAGTGGCTCTACGCCGACAACAACGGCATCCTCATCGCCGACGAGAAGCTGGCCCTGGATTGATCGCCTGAAGCGCGACCTGCCTCAAGGCGCCTCGATGCGAAAAAAGCCCGGGACACGGTCCCGGGCTTTTTTCTGCACAGCATGGCGCCTCTCGGCGGGGTTCACTGGCATGGCTCACTGGCGCCGGCAGCGCCAGGTCGCCAGCCATCCCAGTACGGCTACGCCCAGCAATCCCGCCGCGCCCCAGCCCACGGCCTCGACCAGCTGGCGGAAGGCGTCGGGGGCGTGCTGGGGCCGGGCCACCATGCCGTGAGCGACCAGTCGGCCGCCGCCGTACAACGCGCCGAGCAGCACGGCCAGCGGCCAGGCGCCACGCAGCGATGCCAGCGCCACGGTCAGCCGCCAGGGTGGCGACGGCTCCGCCTTGTCGCGCCGCGCCGCGCCTTTCTCGGCGGCTGCGTTGGCGCGAGGCGACGGCGCCTTTTCCTTGGATGCCGCTCGGGCCGCGCCCTTGGCCGGCGCCCTCGGGGACGTCTTCCGGCCCTTCGAGGCCCGGGAGGCCGTCTTCTTTCCAGTCGACGGCGCGCGGCGCCCCAGACGCGCGAAGACCCAGCGCAGCATCCGCCAGACGGCCCATCCGAAGGTGAAACACACGGCCAGGGCCAGCCCGCCCATTACCAGAAAATACGCCATCGGGCGGCTCCTCGAGACAATCAACCGCCCATGATGCCAAAAGCCGCGCCCTCTGTGGGCATTCAAGGAACATCAAGGCACCACGATCACCGGAATCGCCGGCCTCGATAGCCACTCCGCGTCCTCTGCCAGCAGCGACCGCAGCATCTCTCGGCGCATCATCAGCGCACCACCGCGACAGGCCGCCAGGCGCCGCGACAGCGAGGCCGCACTCTCGGCCACCAGCGGCCGCGCCTCGCCGAACAGCGACAGCAGCGTCGCAGGCACAGACGGCATCTCTCCACCTCCGGACACCACCAGCAGCGGCCCCGCGGCCGCCTCGCGCCAGATCAGCACCGGGCAGGGCGCCGACAGCATCAGCGCGAGACCGGCGGCGCCGAATCGTGCGCTCGACTCCCCCCCTGCGCCGGCCCGATCCAGCACCAGCAGATCGCCGGGCACGGCCAGCGCCAGCGCCTCCTCGAGCATCCGGCCGCGCCGCACCTCCAGCGAATGAGGCAGCTGCCGCCCGGCCATCGCGCTGGCCAGGGCCCGGCGGACCCGCTCGCCCTGACGGGCCAGTCCGGCCTCTAGCCCGGCGAGGCTGAGCCGGCGCACCCGGCCGGAGTAGCCCCCGACCTCGCAGGCAAAGGGAAAGGCCGCGCTGTGCAGCAGGTCCTGATTCTCGACGACCAGCACCACCAGCTCGCGCCCCTGCCGTTCGGCGAGGTGCGCCGCAGCGGCAATCAGCGCCTGGCCCTGGCCAGAGGCCTCATGCAGCGCCAGCACCCTCGCCAGGGTCCCCGGCTCCCGGGCCCGGCCGGCCGCGTCGGGCTCACTCATCGCCAGTTTCCCCACCGTTGCGATCGGCCCCGGCAGCTTCATCGCCATCGCCATCACGATGACGTACCGCCCGACGGAAGTCCGCCAGCCGCTCGGCGACCCGAGCCTCCAGGTCGAGCCCGGCCTCGCCGGCGGTCAACAGCGTCAGCGCCTCCTCCAGTCGGCGAATGGCGTAGAGTCGAAAATGAACGGCGGCGATCGCCTCGCGCACCTCGGCGTCGAGCATCAGGTGCTCGACGTTGGCGGCGGGCAGGATCACCGCCCTCCCCTCGATCTCGCCCCGCGCCCGGCACACGGCGAAGAAGCCCTCGATCTTCTCGTTGACGCCGCCCACCGCCTGCACCTCGCCATGCTGGTTGATCGAGCCGGTCACGGCGAAGCGCTGGTCCAGGGGCACGCGGGCGATGGCGGACACCAGCGCACAGGCCTCGGCCACCGAGGCACTGTCGCCCTCGACGCCGCCGTAGGACTGCTCGAAGGCCAGGCTGGCCGACAGCGACAGCGGCGCATCGGCGGCATAGCGATTGGCCAGCCAGCGCGACAGGATCATCACCGCCTTGGCGTGAATCGGCCCGCCCATCCTGGCCTCGCGCTCGATGTCGATCACCTGACCGTGGCCCGGCCGCGCGGTGGCCGTGATGCGGATCGGCTGGCCGAAGCCGTGATCGGTCAGGCGCATCACCGTCAGCCCGTTGATCTGGCCGATCCGTCGGCCGTCGGTGGCGATCATCAGGGTGCCGCGCAGAATCTGTTCGAGGCTGAGTTCGCGAATGCGGTCGGCGCGACGGCGCTGCTCGGCCACACTGCGCTCCACGGCCTCCCGGCCGATCGCCGCCTGGCCGTCGCTACCGGCCCAGTGGTCGGCCTCCACTAGCAGATCGTGCAGGTCACGATGGCGCACGGTAAGCCGACGCTGGTCGCCGGCCAGCCGGGTGGCCCGCTCGATCACCGCCGCCACCCCCTCGGCGGTCAGCGGCCTCAGGCCGGCCTCGGTCGCCAGCATCACCAGCATGCGGGCATAGTCGACCAGGCCTTCCGACTCGCGGACGACCTCGTCGTCCATGTCGGCCTGGACCTTGAACAGCTCCAGGAAATCGGGATCGTGCTCGCACAGCAGGTAGTAGAGCGATCGATCGCCGAGCAGCACCACCTTGACGTCCAGCGGCACCGCCTCGGGCTCCAGGGTCAGGGTGCTGATCAGCCCGTAGGCCTGCTCCAGGGATTCGGTGCGGATGCGCCCGGTCGACAGCACCCGCTTGAGGGTTTCCCAGGCCCCGGGCTGCGTCAGCAGGCCGCGCACGTCGAGCACCAGATAACCGCCGTTGGCATGATGCAGGGCACCGGGACGAATCAGCGTGAAATCGGTCAGCAGGGTGCCGTTCTGGACCTGATGCTCGATCCGGCCAACCAGGTGCTGGTGGCTGGGCATGTCGAGGTGCACCACCGGCGCGCCGCTGGCGTCGGCGTTGTCCACCAGCAGGTTGAGCCGGAAGCGGCTGAACACGGCCTCGGGGGGAATCTCGGGTTCGTCCTCACGGAAGCTCTCGACGTGGAACAGCAGCGCCTCGCGGATCGCCGTCAGATGCGCCAGCACGGCCTCATGCTCGGCGTAGCGGGTGTCGAGCTCCTCCAACGGCGCCTCGATGGCGGCCTGCAGCAGCTCCTCGTTGAGCGCGGCGATCTGCTCGCGCAGGGTATTGGCCAGCCGGGGCATCCGACGGATCGTCTGGGCCAGCTTGTCCTGGAGAATTTCCACGCTGCGCTCGATGCGCTCGCGCTCGGCCTGATCGAGCTGCTGATAGGCATCGGGCGAAAGCATCTCGCCGTCGGCGTCGGCCGGCGCGAAGGTAAAGCCGCTGGGCGTCGATAGCAGCAGGATATCGTTGTCGCGGGCCTCGCGGCGAACCGCTTCCACGGCATCGCGCTGACGCTCGCCCATGGCCTGCTTGAGCTCATGGAGCCGATTCTGGTACTCGTCGCTCTCGAACATCGCCGGAATGGCGCCGGCGAGTTCCTCTATCAGCCGCTCGATATCACCGCGGAGCTGCCGCCCCAGCCCGGGTGGCAGGCTCAGCAGCAGCGGCACGCTGGGGTCGTCGAAGTTGTAGCGGTAACAGAGGTCAGGCGGCGTCGGAGCCGAGGCCGCCCGCCGTTCGAGGAAGCGGCTGACCGAGTCTCTCTGGCCGCGGCCGGGCGATCCGAGCACGTACAGGTTGAAGCCATCGTGGCGAATCGCCGTGCCCAGCGCCAGGGCATCGCGCGCCCGCGCCTGGCCCTCGATCATGTCCAACGGGGCCAGTTCGCTGGTCAGGGTGAAATCGAAGTGTTCACTCGGGCAGCGCCGAAACACCGCCTCCACCGTCAGGGGCTCCACCATGGTCCGCCTCCCTCATCGTCGGACTCAGTATGGCGGATCCCCGCGGCGACCACCTGATGCACATCAGTAGAGCACGTCGTGAATCACGTCGTAGATGATGTCGTTGGTGATATCGACCAGCACCGCATCGGCACCGACGCGACGCCACTCGTAGCCGTCGTAGTGCGGCAGATCACGACGGATGCCGTCGTCCAGGCGCTTGCCGATGCCAGGAGGCATGGGCTTTCCTCGGGCCAGGTTCTGGCGCACGCCGGGCGGAATCGCCTCGTGGTCCTCGTGGGCATAGACGTCGCGGTGACGACCGAAGATGTCGCGGATCAGCGCCTCCTCGAGATCCAGATCGTCATGGTGGCGATAGTCGCGGTCCCGGTCATCGTAGCGGCGCTCTTCATGACGATTCTCGTAACGATCTTCATGGCGCTCCGTGCGCTCGCGGCCATCATGGCCGTTGGCGTCCTGGCGCAGCCGTTCGGACTGCCCCTGCCCGCCCTTGGCATGCTCCGGCGGCCCACCGCCATTTCCGGGATTGGCCAGCGCCGGCAGCGCCACGAGGCCGAGGATCAGGGCGCCAGCCGGCGCCAGGCGATGGAATCGACGTCTCTGTGAGGGCATGACGGGCATCCTCCTTTTGCCTGAGTGATGTCCACAGTCTAGCCACTCTCGCGCCGCCAAGCGTGCAAAGGGCGTGCAGAAACGACGACACCCGAGCCGAGGCCCGGGTGTCGTGTCGTTCGGGGTCGCGATCGCGGGGCGATCAGCCCAGCGTTTCGCCGGCCAGCATGAACCAGGTCTCCAGTACCGCGTCCGGGTTCAGGGACACGGAGTCGATGCCCTGCTCCATCAGCCACTTGGCCAGATCCGGATGGTCGGACGGGCCCTGGCCGCAGATGCCGACGTACTTGCCCTGGGCCTTGCAGGCCTGAATGGCCATGGACAGCAGCTTCTTGACCGCCGGGTTACGCTCCTCGAACAGCCCGGCGACGATGCCGGAGTCGCGGTCGAGGCCCAGGGTCAGCTGGGTCAGGTCGTTGGAGCCGATGGAGAAGCCGTCGAAGTACTCGAGGAACTCGTCGGCCAGCAGGGCGTTGGCCGGCAGCTCGCACATCATGATGACCTTGAGCCCGTTGTCGCCACGCTTGAGGCCGTTGGCGGCCAGCAGATCGATGACGCCACTCGCTTCCTCGGTGGTGCGCACGAAGGGCACCATGATCTCGACGTTGTCGAGGCCCATTTCCTCGCGCACGCGCTTGATCGCCCGGCACTCCAGCTCGAAGCAAGCCTGGAAGTCCTCGGAGAGGTAGCGCGAGGCGCCGCGGAAGCCCAGCATCGGGTTCTCTTCGCCCGGCTCGTAGAGCTTGCCGCCGATCAGGTTCTCGTACTCGTTGGACTTGAAGTCCGACAGGCGCACGATGACCCGCTGCGGGTAGAAGGACGCCGCCAGGGTGGAGACGCCTTCGACCAGCTTGTCGACGTAGAAGCTGACCGGGTCGTCGTAACCGGCGGTGCGCACGTCGATGGTCTGCTGCAGGTCCGGCGACAGGGTCGCGTAGTCGAGCAGCGCCTTGGGATGCACGCCGATCATGCGGTTGATGATGAACTCCAGGCGCGCCAGGCCGACGCCGGCGTTGGGCAGGCTGGCGAAGCTGAAGGCGCGGTCCGGGTTGCCGACGTTCATCATGATCTTGAACGGCAGCTCGGGCATGGCGTCGACACTGGTGACGTTGCAGTCGTAGGCCAGCTTGCCGTCGTAGACGTGGCCGGTGTCGCCCTCGGCGCAGGACACGGTGACCTCGCGGCCGTCTTCCAGCGCCTCGGTGGCGTCACCGCAGCCGACCACGGCCGGGATGCCCAGCTCACGGGCGATGATCGCCGCGTGGCAGGTGCGGCCACCGCGGTTGGTGACGATGGCCGAGGCCCGCTTCATCACCGGCTCCCAGTCGGGATCGGTCATGTCGGTGACCAGCACGTCGCCGGCATGGATCTTGTCCATGTCCTCGGGGGTCTCGACGACCTTGACCGCGCCGCTGCCGATGCGCTGGCCGATGGCCCGGCCGGTCACCAGGGTGCGGCCCTTTTCCTTGAGCTGGAAGCGCTCCAGCTTGCCGCCCTCCTGCTGGGAGACCACGGTCTCGGGACGCGCCTGGACGATGTAGAGCTTGCCGTCGTCGCCGTCCATCGCCCACTCGATGTCCATCGGGCGGCCGTAGTGCTGCTCGATGATCACTGCCTGACGGGCCAGGGCCATGACCTGCTCGTCGTCGACGCAGAAGCGCGCACGGTCGGCCAGCGGCACGTCCACGGTCTCGACCGACTTGCCGGCGCTGGCGTCCTCGGTGTAGACCATCTTGATCAGCTTGGAGCCCAGGTTGCGACGCAGCACGGCCGGACGATCGGCGGCCAGGGTCGGCTTGTGGACGTAGAACTCGTCGGGGTTCACCGCGCCCTGCACCACGGTCTCACCCAGGCCCCAGGAGGCGGTGACGAAGACCGCATCGCGGTAGCCGGACTCGGTGTCGAGGGTGAACATCACGCCGGAGGCGCCGGTCTCGGAGCGCACCATCTTCTGGATGCCGGCGGACAGCGCCACGTTCTCGTGGGCGTAGCCGCGATGCACGCGGTAGGAGATGGCGCGGTCGTTGAACAGCGAGGCGAACACCTCGTGCACGGCGCGCTTGATGTTGTCGAAGCCTTCGATGTTGAGGAAGGTCTCCTGCTGGCCGGCGAAGGAGGCGTCCGGCAGGTCCTCGGCGGTGGCAGAGCTGCGTACCGCGACCTTGAGGTTCGGGTGCTTGGCGGCCAGCTGCTCGTAGCTCTCGCGCAGGGCGGCTTCGAAGGCCGGCGGCAGCGGGGTGTCGATCACCCACTGGCGAATCTCGGCGCCGACGCGGGCCAGTTCGGCGACGTCATCCACGTCGAGGGTGGACAGCGCCTGGTTGATGCGCTCGTTGAGGCCCTCGTGGGACAGGAACTCGCGGTAGGCGTGGGCGGTGGTGGCGAAGCCGCCGGGCACGGTGACACCGGCCTCGGCCAGGTTGGAGATCATCTCGCCGAGCGAGGCGTTCTTGCCGCCGACGCGCTCGACGTCGTTCATTCCCAGCTTCTCGAACCACTGAATGTAATCGTCCACGAAACCCCCTATAGGATTGGAAACCGACACCGGAAAGTGCATGACGCACCGTCATGAGTGGATGCGAACGACTCTATCAACGGCCCGCCATATTCGCCATTGGTCTAACAGCTAAGTCACTGAAGGTTTTTTACAACAATTCGCCGATCCTGGCGTTTCCTGTAGTCGCGCTTGTCTGGCCTCGCGCGAGACTCGACAATGACGCCATCCTTTCCCGTCCGAGCGAACCCCATGACACGCACCGCCTTCTTCATTTCCGACGGCACCGGTATCACCGCCGAGAGCCTGGGTCGCAGCCTGCTGGCCCAGTTCGAGAACGTCGAGATGCGCATGCTGACCAAGCCCTATATCGACAGCGTCGACAAGGCCAGACGCCTGGTCGAGATCATCGAGGCCACCGCGGTCAAGGACGGCAACACGCCGATCATCATCGACACCATCGTCGACGAGGACGTTCGCGCCGTGATCCGCAACGCGCCGGGCTTCCAGGTCGATATCTTCTCGACCTTCCTCGAGCCGCTGGAGCAGGAGCTGGCCACCCACTCCTCCTACAGCGTCGGCCGTACCCATGCCATCGGCAGCGACGACGTCTACATGGACCGTATTCACTCGGTGCACTTCGCCCTGGACAACGACGACGGCGCCCGCACCCACCAATACGACAAGGCCGACATCATCCTGGTCGGGGTATCGCGCTGCGGCAAGACGCCGACCTCGCTGTACCTGGCGCTGCAGTTCGGCATCCGCGCCGCCAACTATCCACTGACAGAGGACGACCAGGACGACAACGGCAGCCTCAAGCTGCCGGGGGTGCTGGCCAAGCACCGCCACAAGCTGTTCGGGCTGACCATCGACCCGCGCCGGCTGGCGGCGATCCGTCACGAGCGCCGCCCCAACAGCCGCTACAGCTCCATGGACCAGTGCGTGCAGGAGGTGGCCGAGGCCGAGGCGCTGTACCGCCGCATGCATATCCCCTATATCGACACCACGCGCTTCTCGGTGGAGGAGATCTCGACCCGGATGATCGCCGAGACCGGCATCAACCGGCGCTTCTCGCCGCGCTGACCTGATCTCGGAGAACACTGGGCCTCAGCGCACACTGAGCCTCAGGAACCACAGGGCCTCAGCGCACGATATTCAGCCGCCGCAGCCGGGAGATATCGTCCGCCGACAGCCCCAGCTCGCCCAGCACGGCATCGCTGTCCTGGCCCAGGCCCGGCGGCGCGCCGTCGGCGGTGGCGCTCTCGCCGTCGAAGCGCAGCGGATTGGCCATCTGTGGCACCGGCGATCCATCGGAGCGCGTCAGGGTACGGCACAGGCCGCGGTGGCGCACCTGGGGATCGTCGAAGGCCTCGGTCAGGGTATTGATCGGCCCGGCGGGAATGCCGAGGCCTTCCAGATCGGCCAGCCAGGCGTCGCGCCCCCGGGTCAGGAACGCCTCGGCGATCCGCGGCACCAGCGACTCGCGGTGTGCAACCCGAGCGGCATTGGTGGCAAAGGCGGGATCGTCGGCCCAGTCCGGATGCCCGAGCAGCTCGGCCAGGCGCGCGAACTGAGCATCGTTGCCCACCGTCAGCACCAGGTAGCCGTCGGCGCAGGCGAAGGCCTGATAGGGCACGATGTTCGGATGGGCATTGCCGTGGCGCGCGGGATTCTGGCCGGTCACCCGGGCATTGAGCGCCTGGTTGGCCAGCGTCGCCAGCTGGACGTCGAGCAGCGCCACGTCGATATGACGCCCCTTGGCGGATGATGGCCCGCTGCCCTGCTGCCGCTCATAGAGCGCCGCCAGCACGCCGACGGCGGCGTAGAGCCCGGTCATCACATCGGTAATCGCCACCCCGGTCTTCATCGGCATGCCGTCGGGCTCGCCGGTCAGACTCATCAGCCCGCCCAGGGCCTGGATCATGAAGTCGTAGCCGGCGCGATGAGCGTAGGGGCCATCCTGGCCGAAGCCGGTGATCGAGCAGCCGACCAGCTGCGGATTCACCGCCTTGAGGCTCTGGTGATCGAGCCCGTAGCGAGCCAGGCCGCCGACCTTGAAGTTCTCCAGCAGCACGTCGGCCCCGGCGGCGAGCCGACGCACCAGGGCCTGGCCCGCCTCGGTGGCGATATCCACGGCCACCGACTGCTTGCCGCGATTGGCGCAGAGGTAATAGGCGGCCAGACGCTCGACGCCCTCTTTGCCACCTTCTTCGCTACCTTCTCCACTGTCCCCTTCGCCGCTCGCCTCGTCCTCCAGCCAGGGCGGCCCCCAGCCGCGCGTGTCGTCGCCGCGCACGGGATGCTCGATCTTGATCACTCGGGCGCCCAGGTCGGCCAGCAGCTGCCCCGCCCAGGGCCCGGCCAGCACCCGGGACAGATCCAGCACCACCACGCCGTCCAGCGGTCCGCTCATTGAGATCTCCCTCATCTTGGAGCTGTTCCGGCGTCAAGCCATCGAGGGGGCCTGTGCTAGCCGGTGAAGGCCTGAATGCCGGTCTGCGCTCGACCCAGTATCAGCGCATGGATATCGTGGGTGCCCTCGTAGGTGTTGACCGCCTCGAGGTTCATGACGTGGCGGATCACGGGGTATTCGTCGCTGATGCCGTTACCGCCGTGCATGTCACGGGCCTGGCGGGCGATGTCCAGCGCCTTGCCGCAGTTGTTGCGCTTGATCAGCGAGATGGTCTCGGGCACCAGCTGGCCGTCGTCGATCATCCGCCCCACTCTGAGCGCCGCCTGCAGGCCCAGTGCGATCTCGGTCTGCATGTCGGCGAGCTTCTTCTGGATCAGCTGATTGGCGGCCAGCGGGCGGCCGAACTGCTGGCGGTCGAGGGTGTACTGACGGGCCGCATGCCAGCAGGCCTCCGCGGCCCCCATGCTGCCCCAGGCGATGCCGAAGCGGGCACGGTTGAAGCACGAGAAGGGCCCCTTGAGGCCGGTGACGCCGGGCAGCCGGGCGTCGTCGGAGACCTCCACGTCCTGCATCACGATCTGGCCGGTGGTCGAAGCACGCAGGCTGAACTTGCCCTCGATCTTCGGCGCCGAGAGTCCCGCCATGTCCTTCTCCAGCACGAAGCCGCGGATCGTGCCCTCCTCGTCCCGGGCCCAGACCACGAAGACGTCGGCGATCGGCGCGTTGGTGATCCAGGTCTTGGTGCCGTTGAGCCGCCAGCCGCCGTCGGTGCGCCGGGCACGGGTCGACATGGCGCCGGGATCGGAGCCGTGATCCGGCTCGGTGAGGCCGAAGGCGCCGACCCACTCGCCGCTGGCGAGCTTCGGCAGGTAGCGATCCTTCTGGGCCTCGCTGCCGAAGGCGTGAATCGGGTACATGACCAGGCTCGACTGCACGCTCATGGCGCTGCGATAGCCGGAATCGACCCGCTCGACCTCTCGGGCGATCAGCCCGTAGCTGACATAGTTCATCCCGGCGCAGCCGTAGCCGTCGATGGTCGCCCCGAGCAGGCCGAGCTCGCCCATCTCGGTCATGATCTCGCGATCGAAGCGCTCCAGGCGGTTGGCCTCGCGCACCCGGGGCAGCAGCTGCTCCTGGCAGTAGTCGTGGGCGGTCTGCTGGACCAGACGCTCGTCGCCGTCCAGCTGATCGATGAGGCGGAAGGGGTCATCCCAGGTCATGGGAGTGATCTGGCTCATGGGGCGCTCCGATGAATGTCTACATTTTTTAAAAATGTAGACCTTAGGAGTGCCCCTGCCAAGCCAGACGAAGGGAGGATAAGGGGAGACAGTCTGGCCACCGGCGCCGCGACAGCGCCGGCAGCCAGGCCGTTACTCGTCTTCTTCGGCCCGCGGCAGGATGGCGTTGAGCAGGATGCCCACCAGCGCGGCGAGGCCCACGCCCTGCAGGGTGAACTGGCCGCCGCCCAGCTGCATGCCGCCGATGCCGAACACCAGGATCAGCGACACCACCACCAGGTTGCGCGGTGCGGTCAGCGGCTTGCCGGCGCGCACCAGGGTGTTCATGCCGACCACCGCGATGGAACCGAACAGCAGCGTCATGATGCCGCCCATCACCGGGCCCGGGATGGTCTGCAGCACGGCGCCGAGCTTGCCGAGAAACGACAGCAGCACGGCGATCACCGCGGTGACCACCATGATCCGCGGGTTGAAGGCACGGGTCAGGGTCACGGCGCCGGTGACCTCGGAATAGGTGGTATTGGGCGGCCCGCCGAACAGCGCCGCCACGCTGGTGGCCAGGCCGTCGCCCAGCAGGGTGCGGTGCAGGCCGGGCTTTTCCAGGTAGTTGCGGCGCGTCACCGAGCCGATGGCGATCATGTCGCCGATGTGCTCGACCGCCGGGGCGATGGCCACCGGAATCATGAACAGCACCGCCGCCCAGTGGAAGCTCGGCGTCACGAACTCGGGCAGCGCCAGCCAGGCCGCCTCCTTCACCGGGGTGTAGTCGACCACGCCCATCAGCGCGGCCAGCGCATAGCCGGTGGCGATGCCGCCGAGAATCGGGATCAGCCGGATCAGGCCACGGCCGAACACCGCCAGCACCAGGGTCACCAGCAGGCTGGCCATGGACAGCACCATGGCCCGGCCGTAGCCGATGGCGTCGCTGGTGCCGCCGGTGGCCATGTCCACCGCCACCGGCGCCAGGGCCAGGCCGATCACCATGATCACCGGCCCCACCACCACCGGCGGCAGCAGGTAGTGCAGCCAGACGGTGCCCTTGAGGCGCACGATCTGGGAGATCACTACATAAACCAGGCCCGCGGCCAGCAGTCCGCCGAGGGTCGCGGACACGCCGAAGCTCGCCACCGACCCCTGGATCGGCGCGATGAAGGCGAACGACGAGGCCAGGAACACCGGTACGCTGTTGCGGGTCACGGCGTGGAACACCAGGGTGCCGAGGCCGGCGGTGAACAGCGCCACGTTGGGGTCGAGGCCGGTCAGCAGCGGCACCAGCACCAGCGAGCCGAAGGCCACGAACAGCATCTGGGCGCCGACGATCAGCGTGCGCAGGGGTGATCCGACCGTCGGGGCAGTCGAGGAGGCGGGTCTTTCCGTCATCCGAAGTCTCTCCGTAAGAGCCAGGCAGAAAAACGCCCCTGATCAGGGGCGTTGAAGCAAAGAGTCTATTGTTGAGCGGGCACCACGGCGAGCGACGACCAGACAAGGCAAGAAGCGAGGAAAGAGCGGAGTTTACTGAAGTAAATGAGCATCTTGAGTCGCTTCTTAACGCCGTATGGTCGAGCGCAGCCAGGTGCCGGCCAACAATCAGCGGGTGCCGAAGATCTTGTCGCCGGCATCCCCGAGCCCCGGGACGATATAGCCGTGCTCGTCGAGGCGCTCGTCCACGGCGGCGGTGTAGATCTCGATGTCCGGATAGGAATCCTGAACGCGCTTGATGCCCTCGGGCGAGGCGACCAGCACGATCACCTTCATGTGCTGGCAGCCGCGCTCGCGCAGCATGTCCAGCGTCGCGACCATGGTGCCGCCGGTGGCCAGCATCGGGTCGATGACGATGGCCATGCGCTCGTCCAGCTCGCCGGCGAACTTGGAGAAGTACGGCACCGGCTCGAGGGTCTCCTCGTCGCGGTAGAGGCCGACCACGCTGATCCGCGCGCTGGGAATCAGGTCGGTGACGCCGTCGAGCATGCCGAGGCCGGCGCGCAGGATCGGCACGATGGTGGTCTTCTTGCCCTTGAGCTGCTGGACCGGAATCTTGTTGCCGCTCCAGCCATCGATCTCCTGGGTCTCCAGTTCGAGATCCTGAGTCGCCTCGTAGGTCAGCAGCTTGGCCACCTCGCCGGCCAGTTCACGAAAACTCTTGGTGCTGATACCGGCCTCGCGCATCAGTCCCAGCTTGTGCTGGACCAGGGGATGCTGGATGGCGTGGACACTCATGGGCGGACCTCTCGGGGCAGGGGATTCGTCGGCAAATAAAGCTTAGTCGCACGCCGGGCGTGCGCAAAATCGCGCGCCATTCTACCCGCAAGCCGCCTCGAGGTTAAGGCGACCGTTGAAACGAGCCCTGGCGGACAGGATCGTCGGGCGAAAGGCAGGATGCAGGGCGATGACATCGCCGGCCAAGGCCGCTTCCGGACGATGCTGCGCCCGGAAACGGCCCGGCTCACGCCGGCGTGGCCGGCAGCTGCCAGTCGATCGGCTCGCGGCCGTGCTCGGCCAGGAAGGCGTTGGCCCGCGAGAAGTGATGGTTGCCGAAGAAGCCGCGGTGCGCCGACAGCGGCGACGGATGCGGCGACTCCAGCACCAGATGGCGCGTGGTGTCGATCAGCGCCTTCTTCTGACGTGCGTGGCTGCCCCACAGCAGGAAGACCGTGGGCCCGGCGTGTTCGCTGACCGTGGCGATGGCGCGGTCGGTGAAGGTCTCCCAGCCCTTGCCGCGGTGGGAGCCGGCGTTGCCCTGCTCCACCGTCAGCGAGGTGTTGAGCAGCAGCACCCCCTGGCGTGCCCAGTGTTCCAGATTGCCGTGATCGACGGGCATGAAGCCGACGTCGGCGGCCAGTTCCTTGTAGACGTTGACCAGCGACGGCGGAATGCGCACGCCGGGGCGCACCGAGAAGCACAGGCCGTGGGCCTGACCCGGCCCGTGGTACGGGTCCTGGCCGAGGATCACCACCTTGACCCGGTCCAGCGGGGTCAGTTCGAAGGCCCGGAACCAGTCCGAAGAGTGCGGGTAGATGACCTTGCGGGCGGCCTTCTCGGCCGCCAGGAAGTCGCGCAGCACCTGCATGTAGGGCGCGGCGAACTCGTCGCCGAGCCAGCGCTGCCAGCTGTCGGGTAGCGGGCAGTTCATGGTCAGCGCTTGATCCGGTCGGCCAGGGGTTCGACGTAGGTCACGCCCATGTCCCAGGGGAACTGGATCCAGCAGTCCTGGGCCACCTCGGTGAGGTACTGGTCGACCAGCGGGCGCCCTTCCGGCTTGGCATAGACGGTGACGAAGTGCGCACGGGGCAGCAGCTCGCGCACCTTGCGCGCGGTCTTGCCGGTATCGACCAGGTCATCCACCAGCAGCCAGCCGTCGCCGTCGTGGTCGACGCCCTTCATCACCTCGAGCTGGCCCTGATCCTGGCCCTCGTAGCTCTTGATGCAGACGGTGTCGATCAGCCGCACGTTGAGCTCGCGGGCGATCAGCGCCGCCGGAATCAGCCCGCCGCGGGTGATGGCGACGATGCCCCGGAAGTCGCGCTCGACCAGACGCTGGCAGAGCTCGCGCACGTCACGGTGGAGCTGGTCCCAGGACACGGTGAAGTGCTGGTGATAGCGATGACTCATGATGGCGTCACTCGTCCTCGGTGAAGGAGCAGACCGCGAAGACGTTGAAGCCGGCCTCGCGGATACGATCGGCGCCGCCCAGATCCGGCAGGTCGACGATGGTGGCGGTCTCGACCACGTGGCCGCCGCTACGGGTGATCAGCTTGGCCGCGGCCAGCATGGTGCCGCCGGTGGCGATCAGGTCGTCGACCACCAGGATGCGGTCGCCCTCGCGGAAGGCGTCGCTGTGCAGCTCGACCTCGGCCTCGCCGTATTCCAGCGTGTAGGTCTCGCTGATGGTCTTGAACGGCAGCTTGCCCTTCTTGCGCACCGGCACGAAGCTGCAGCCCAGCTCGTAGGCCAGCGGCGCGCCGACGATGAAGCCACGGGCGTCGATGGCGGCAATCGCGTCGAGCTCCAGGTCCTGGTAGCGGTGCACGAAGCTGTCGATCAGCTTGCGGAAGGCCGAGCTGTTCTGCAGCAGCGGCGTGATGTCACGAAAGTTGACCCCGGGCTGAGGCCAGTCGGGGACGGTGCGGATGACGGACTTGATGTAGTCGCCGTAGATGCTCATCGCGATTCTCGTCGTTCGGTGTCAATCGAGGAACAGCAGCTTGGCGCTGAAGACCAGCGCCAGCACCACCACGGCCGGGTTCAGGTCTCGGAAGCGACCGGACAGGGCCTTGATGGCGGCATAGCTGACGAAGCCCAGGGCAATGCCCTCGGCGATGGAAAAGGTCAACGGCATGGCCAGCGCCGCGATCAGCACCGGCGCCGCCTCGGTGGCGTCATCCCAGTTGGCATGCGCCAGGCTGCCGGCCATCAGCACCGCCACGTAGAGCAGCGCGCCGGCGGTGGCGTAGGCCGGGATGGAGCCAGCCAGCGGCGAGAAGAACAGGCTGACCAGGAACAGCACGCCGACCACCACGGCGGTGAGGCCGGTACGCCCGCCGGAGATGATGCCGGCGGTGGACTCGATGTAGCTGGTGGTGGTCGAGGTGCCGAGCGCCGCCCCGGCCATGGAGGCGCCGCTGTCGGCCATCATGGCGCGGCCGATGCGCGGCAGCTTGCCGTCCTCGTCGAGCAGCCCGCCACGGTGGGCGACGCCGATCAGGGTGCCGGAAGTGTCGAACAGGTCGACGAACAGGAAGGCGAACACCACGCTGATCATGGCCACGTCGAAGGCACCGACCACGTCGAGCTTCATCAGCGTCGGTGCGATGGAGGGCGGCATGGAGACGACCCCGCCAAACTCGTTGTGGCCCAGCAGCATCGACAGCACGGTGATGCCGAGGATGCCGATCATCACAGCGCCGGTGACGCGCAGATGCGACAGCGCGGTGATCACGAAGAAGCCGAGCAGCGCATAGAGCGCCGACGGCTCGGACAGATCGCCCAGCGCCACGTAGGTGGCCGGGTTGGCGACCACGATGCCGGCGTTCTTCAGCGCGATCATGGCCAGGAACAGGCCGATGCCGGCGGCGATGCCGAGGCGCAGCGACATGGGAATCGAGTTGATGATCCACTCGCGAATGCGGAACACGCTGAGCAGGAAGAAGGTGAAGCCGGACAGGAACACCGCCCCCAGCGCCGTCTCCCAGGCATAGCCCATGCCCATCACCACGCCGTAGGTGAAGAAGGCGTTCAGGCCCATGCCGGGTGCCATGGCGATGGGATAGTTGGCCCAAAGGCCCATGATGAGACAGCCCACCGCGGAGGCCACGCAGGTGGCGACGAACACCGCGCCGTAGTCCATGCCGGACTCGGAGAGGATGCTAGGGTTGACGAAGATGATGTAGGCCATCGTCAGGAAGGTGGTGATCCCGGCGATGATCTCGGTCTTCACGTTCGTGCCGTGTTCGGCGAGCTTGAAGTGACGTTCGATCAGGCTTTTCTGCATGGAGAAGTCGTCCTGTGCGGCGCTTTGGCGTCCTGCTGGGTGCGAGAAAAGCCGCACATGGTAGCGGATGGCGTCCCGGGAATCGAGGCGCCATCCGCTACCGACGCTGCGGCATGACCTCCTGATATATAAGGGATGGCCGGTGCGCTGGCCAGCGGACTGGCCAACGCACACTGAACGCCTCAGGCGTCGCGGGACGCCATCACCCTCTCCACCGTCTCGACGATGGCCTGGGTCTGGGGGTCGATCTCGATGTTGACGCGATCGCCCGGCACCCGGTCGGCGAGTACGGTACGGGCCAGGGTCTCGGGAATCAGGTCGACGCAGAAGCGCGGACCGTGCTCGGCCGTCGCCGGCCGCGCCTCGCCGATGGTCAGACTGGCACCGTCGACCCCGATATAACCCTTGTCGAACACGAAGCGGCCCAGGCGCTCGGGCAGCTCGAACCACAGCCGCCGGTTGTTGGGCGCATCGTCGAGGGACACCAGCTCGGCGGTGGCGATCACGTGGCCGGACATGGCATGGCCGCCGATCTCGTCGCCAAAGCGCGCCGCGCGCTCGACGTTGACCCGGTCGCCCACGGCCAGCTCGCCCAGGTTGGTCACGCGCAGGGTCTCGCGCATCAGATCGAAGCTGACGCGCTCGCCGTCGATCCCGGTGACGGTCAGGCAGACCCCGTTGTGCGCCACCGAGGCGCCGATCTCGAGCCCCTCGCCCAGCGCCCCCGGCAGGCGCACTACATGGGTGCGGAAGGCCTCCGCTTCCTCGATGGCCACCACCTCGGCCATGCCCTGCACGATGCCTGTGAACATGTGCTGATCTTCCTCTCGTGTCGTGCCGCCCGAACGGGCGAAAGGGGCTCAGTGTAGGGAAAGGGGGAGGCGCCCGTCCATGGCGGTCCGGCGCCCTTCTCCCCTGCCGACCAAGGCTCTCCAGGCCCTTTCCTGCCAGATTTTCCGCCTGTCTCAAGCGCTTTGCTGGTGATTTTCACCATTCCTTGGGCAAACGAACGCTCGCTTGGACCAAATGGTTTGACATACGCCCGTTCGATACCTAAGATGCGCGCACATTTTGACGGCGCCGATTTGGACCCGGATTGCGGGCGCCGACGCCGCATGGCTCTCGAGCCGTGCGGTGTGAAGTGCAGCTAAAAGGGTGTGTCCAGCGTTGATGGCCACCCGTCAGGGTGGCCTTTTTTTTGGCCGCCCTTGCGCTGTTCGCCCGCCCCTCTCCCCGGCGCCACCCCGGTGGCCCAGATGATTCGACTCCAGAACGTATCCAAGACCTACTTCACCAAGGGCAAGCGCGGCGGCGTTGAAGCGCTCAAGCCCGTCGACCTGCATGTGCCCCAGGGCCAGATCCACGGCGTGATCGGCCTGTCCGGCGCCGGCAAGTCGACCCTGATCCGCTGCGTGAACCTGCTCGAGCGCCCGACCACGGGCACCGTCACCGTGGACGGCCAGGAGCTCACCGGCCTGTCCCGCGACGCGCTCAACCAGGCGCGCCATCGCATCGGCATGATCTTCCAGCACTTCAACCTGCTGACCTCGCGCAGCGTGTTCGACAACGTCGCCTTACCGCTGGAGCTGATGGGCGTCAGGAAGGCCGAGATCCTTGATCGCGTCACCCCGCTGCTGGAACTGGTCGGCCTGTCCGACAAGGCCAGCCACTACCCGGCGCAGCTCTCCGGCGGCCAGAAACAGCGCGTGGCCATCGCCCGGGCGCTGGCCAGCCGCCCGCGGGTGCTGCTGTGCGACGAGGCCACCTCGGCACTCGACCCCCATACCACCGGCGCCATCCTGGAGCTGCTGCAGGACATCAACCACAAGCTCGGCCTGACCATCCTGCTGATCACCCACGAGATGGAGGTGGTCAAGACGATCTGCCATCGCGTCAGCCTGATCTCCGGCGGCGAGCTGGTCGAGGAGGCCGAGGTCGGCGACTTCTTCACCGCCCCCGGCACCCAGCTGGGCCGAGACTTCCTCAACGACTTCCTCGAGCTCGAGCCGCCGCGCAGCCTGATCGAGCGCCTGGAAGACACGCCCGGCGACAAGACGCACCCGGTGGTACGCCTGGCCTTCTCCGGCGATGCCGTCTCCACGCCGCTGATCTCGCGACTGGCCCGGGAGTGCGGCGTCGACGTCAGCATCCTCGAGGCCAAGGTGGAGTCGATCCAGGATCGCACCCTGGGGCTGATGATCGCCGAACTGATGGGCGACGCGAACGACACGCGCCGCGCCATCGACTACCTGGAAACCCATGACCTGAAGGTGGAGGTGCTCGGCCATGTCCAGCGCGATGATTGAACTGATCCTCGAGGCCACCCTCGACACGCTCTATATGGTGGCGATTTCCGGGCTGATCTCGGCGCTGGTGGGCATTCCGCTGGGCGTGCTGCTCAACGTCACCCGCCCGCGGCAGATTCTCGCCCAGCCGGCGCTCAACGGCGTGCTCGGCATGATCACCAACGTGGGCCGCTCGGTGCCCTTCATCATCCTGATGGTCGCGATCATCCCCTTCACCCGTGCCCTGGTCGGCTCCTCCATCGGCACCAATGCCGCCGTGGTACCGCTGACCATCGCCGCCATCCCGTTCGTGGCGCGGCTGGTGGAAGGCGCGCTGAACGAGATCCCGCCGGGGCTAGTGGAAGCCGCCCAGTCCATGGGCGCCACGCCGTGGCAGATCATCACCAAGGTGCTGCTGCCCGAGGCCCGCGGCGGTATCTTCACTGCCCTGACCGTGACCATCGTCACCCTGGTCAGCTACTCCGCCATGGCCGGCGCAGTGGGTGGCGGCGGCCTGGGCGATCTGGGCATTCGCTACGGCTACAATCGCTTCAACCCCACCATCATGCTGATCACCGTCGTGATCCTGGTGGTGCTGGTGCAGGGCTTCCAGAGCCTGGGGGACTACCTGGTGCGCAAGAGCGACCACAAGTGATGACTGACGCCGCTTGACTACTGCGCTCGACATCCTGGCCGCCGGCGGTACCGGTGCGCCGGCCCGGTCGCTCCTCATGTAGCGGGCTACACTCCGGGAGCTGCGCTCCGGCGGCGGCCAGCCTGCCTTCGCTCGTAACGTCAATCAGCGCCACCCCGTTGAGTTCACATCAGGCTGATAACCAAATCACATTACACATCTCGTTTTTATACCTTTATAGTCGTGGGCAAACCTCACGTCAGCTTCGACAGGGAGACATCGACATGCGCAGCATCCTGACCCGCGGCCTCGCCGCCTCCGCCCTGGCCCTGGCGATCGGCCAGGCCAACGCCGACGAGCACAGCATCAAGGTCGGCACCGTGGCCGGCCCCGAGACCGACGTCATGCAGGTGGCGGCCGACCTCGCCGAGAAGCGCTACGGCCTGGACGTCGAAATCGTCGAGTTCACCGACTACGTCACGCCCAACGCCGCACTGGCCGACGGCAGCCTGGACGCCAACGCCTATCAGCACGAACCGTACATGCAGTCGATGATCAACGACCGCGGCTACGACTTCGCCATCGCCGGCCGCACCTTCGTCTACCCGATCGGCGCCTACTCCGAGAAGTACGACAGCATCGACGCGCTGCCGGACGGAGCCACCATCGCCCTGCCCAACGACCCGACCAACGAGGGTCGCTCGCTGATCCTGATGCACAAGCAGGGCCTGATCACCCTGGACGATCCGGAGAACCTCGAGGCCACCCCGCTGAACGTGGTCGAGAACCCGCACGACTTCGACTTCCGCGAGATCGAGGCCGCCCAGCTGCCCCGCGTGCTGCCCGACGTCGACATGGCCTTCATCAACAACACCTTCGCCCAGCCGGCCGGCCTGGGCCTGGACGACGCCCTGATCAAGGAAGGCCCGGACTCTCCCTACGTCAACCTGATCGCCGTGCGCGCCGGCGACGAGGACCGCGAGGAGATCCAGCAGCTGGTCGACGCCTACCAGAGCGACGAGGTCGTCGCCAAGGCCGAGGAGCTGTTCAAAGGGGCCGCCGTCCCCGGCTGGACCACCGACGACGCCGAGTCCGAGAACGCCGAGTAATCCGCGTCGAACGATCGCGAATCGCGCTATCGAAGGGGCCGGCCACTGAGCCGGCCCCGCGCGTTGAAGGAGACACCATGACCGACTACGCCCTGCTCGCCCGCCAGCTCGACGCCCTGCTCGACACCCGCGACTGGCTGACCAACAGCGCCCAAGCCTGCGCCTTCATCATGCAGCAGGTACCCGAGCTGAACTGGGCAGGCTTCTATCTGCAGCGCCAGCCCGAGGTGCTGTCGCTCGGGCCCTTCCAGGGCCAGCCCGCCTGCCACCCGATCCCGTTCAGCAAGGGCGTGTGCGGCGCCGCGGCACGCACGCGCGAGACCCAGCGCGTCGACGACGTCCACGCCATTCCCGACCATATCGCCTGCGACGCCGCCTCCCAGGCCGAGCTGGTGATCCCGATCGTGGTGAACGACCGCCTGTGGGGCGTGCTCGACCTGGACAGCCCGTCGCGCGGCCGCTTCAGCGCCGACGATCAGGCCGGCCTCGAGGCCCTGGTAAAGGTCTTCATCGAGCGCAGCGACCTCGCCTGAGGCCTCGCTCCGCCTGGCGCCTGGCAGCCACGAAAGCCGCCGGGCGGAGCGCATCGTCCCGCGCCGCCCAGACACAGGCGCAACGAAAAACGCCCCGCAGCGTGAGCCTCGGGGCGTTTTTCTGGAATCTGGTAGGACCAGGCGGATTTGAACCGCCGACCTCCACGATGTCAACGTGGCGCTCTAACCAACTGAGCTATGGTCCTGCTGTCGATGTCGCGGCGCGATGGTAGGACCAGGCGGATTTGAACCGCCGACCTCCACGATGTCAACGTGGCGCTCTAACCAACTGAGCTATGGTCCTGCTGTCGATGTCGTGTGCGCTGGTAGGACCAGGCGGATTTGAACCGCCGACCTCCACGATGTCAACGTGGCGCTCTAACCAACTGAGCTATGGTCCTACTATCACCGTCTGCGACGTTCTGTGCCGTGACAACGGATGCGTATTCTACGGACCCCGCGGAAAAATGCAAGCCCTTGAGTTCGCCGAATGATTCGCCGATTCGGCGCCGATTTCCGCCATCCGTATCCGCCCTGTTCCGCACCCGCCTGACGCCACGCTCGACACCGCAGCGGATCTCGCCAAGCGCCCGGATGTTCCTTTACGATCATGGCGAACCGACGACGCGTTCGGAGCCAGGGAAACCACGCCATGCAGCAACCACAACGACAAGACGCCATCGTCGAACTGATCCGCCGCCAGGGCTACGTGAGCATCGAGCAGCTGACCGAACACTTCGCGGTCACGCCCCAGACGATCCGCCGCGACCTCAACGCCCTGGCCAGCGAGGGCCGGGTGCGCCGGGTCCACGGCGGCGCCGGCATCGAATCGAGCACGGTCAACGCCTCCTACGACACGCGCAAGACGCTCAACCTCGACGCCAAGCGCCGCATCGCCCAGGCCGTGGCACGCCAGGTGCCCCACCATGCCTCGCTGTTCATCAACATCGGCACCAGCAACGAACTGGTGGCCGAGGCGCTGCTTGAGCATCAGGGGCTCGAGGTGATCACCAACAACCTGAACGTGGCCGCCACCCTGCACCACAAGGAGGACTTCAACGTCATCGTCGCCGGCGGCCAGGTGCGCGCCCGGGACGGCGGCATCATCGGCGAGGCCACCATCGACTTCATCCATCAGTTCAAGGTCGACATCGGGCTGATCGGCATCAGCGGCATCGACGAGGACGGCTCGCTGCTGGAGTTCGACTATCAGGAAGTGCGCGTGGCCCAGGCCATCATCCAGAACTCGCGCCAGGTCTTCCTGGCCGCCGACCACTCCAAGTTCCATCGCAACCCGGTGGTCCGTCAGGGCAACATCGCCCAGCTCGACGCCCTGTTCACCGACCGCGAGCCGCCGGCGACCATCGGCGCGCTGCTGCGCGAGCACGAGGTCGCACTGCATATCGCCTGAGACGCGCCGAGTATCGATGATCCGCCCGGCACCGAAATGTTCGATTTCACTCATGACTTCCCGCTGTCTCACCACTTCCTGACAGCGACGACCATCGCCTGACCGCCTCACACGCGCCTCGACATCGCACCCGCGGCGCGTCATTCCAGCCCCATCCAGCGGCGCCTTCTGCGCACCCCCTGAACATCACACCCCACCAAAGTCGTATCTATCAAGTCCCCGTATCGTCTTGCCGACGCCTGCCGCCTCCTCTAGCATAATTTTCGCTATCGAACTTATAAGAACGCCAAATGGCGAATTCGAACATTTCACTCGATGAGCCGATCACAACGACAAGCCGCCAATGGAGACCCGCTCATGACCCCCTTTCTCGGTGAACTGCTCGGCACCATGCTATTGATCATCTTCGGCGGCGGCGTCGTCGCCGGCGTCGTCCTCAAGGGCTCCAAGGCAGAGGCCAGCGGCTGGCTCGTGATCACCTTCGGCTGGGGGCTCGGCGTGGCCATGGCCATCTATGCCGTGGGCCGATTCAGCGGCGCCCACATCAACCCGGCCATCACCCTCGCCCTGGCGACGATCGGTGAATTCCCTTGGCGCCAGGTACCGATCTACCTGCTTGGCCAGTTCATCGGCGCCTTCCTGGGCGCGGTGGTGGTATGGCTGCACTATGCCCCGCACTGGCGCGCCACCGAGGATGCCGACGCCAAGCGCGCAGTGTTCTGTACCGACCCCGCCATCGCCAACGCCCCGGCCAACCTGCTCAGCGAGATCATCGGCACCTTCGTGCTGTCCCTCGGCGTGCTGGCCATCGGCGCCAACGACTTCACCGAAGGCCTGAATCCGCTGATCGTCGGCCTGCTGGTGCTGGCCATCGGCCTGTCGCTGGGCGGCACCACCGGCTATGCCATCAACCCCGCCCGCGACTTCGGTCCCCGGCTGGCCTACGCCCTGCTGCCGATTCCCGGCAAGACCGGCGCCAACTGGCGCTATGCCTGGATTCCGGTGCTCGGCCCGATCATCGGCGGCGTCGGCGGCGGGCTCTTCTATCAGCACGTGGTGGTCGAAGGCAGCCTGACGGTGCTGGCCGTGGCGCTTGCGGCCGTGCTGCTGTACCTGGTCGCCGGCGCCCTCGCCGGCCGCCGCGCCGCCTCGCGCCACCACGGCTGATCCCCACACGGCATCGGCACGCCTCTCGATACCGACCGACAATAAGACCATCGACGCCAAGGAATCTCGCTCATGACCGCTCGCTACATCATGTCCTTCGACCAGGGCACCACCAGCTGCCGCGCCATTCTCTTCGACGAGGAAGCCCGCATCGTCGGCAGCACCCAGAAGGAATTCACCCAGTCCTTCCCCGAACCCGGCCGGGTCGAGCACGACGCCATGGAGATCTGGGGCAGCCAGATGGGCGTCGCCCGCGAGGCGCTCGAGACCTACGGCATCAAGCCCGCCGAGGTCGCGGCGATCGGCATCACCAACCAGCGCGAGACCACCGTGATCTGGGATCGCCAGACCGGCAAGCCGATCCATCCGGCCATCGTGTGGCAGGACCGACGCACCGCGCCGCTGTGCGACGAGCTCAAGGCGCGCGGGCTGGAAAGCCATATCCGCGAGGCCACCGGCCTGGTGGTCGACGCCTACTTCTCGGGCACCAAGATCCGCTGGATCCTCGATCAGGTCGAGGGCGCCCAGGCGCGCGCCGAACGCGGCGAACTGCTGTTCGGCACCATGGACAGCTGGCTGGTGTGGAACCTGACCCGCGGCGAGCGCCACATCACCGACGTCACCAACGCCTCGCGCACCATGCTGTTCGACATCCATGCCCTCGACTGGGACGACCGGCTGCTGGATGCGCTGAACATTCCTCGCGCCATGCTGCCCGAGGTCTGCTCCTCCAGCGAAGTCTACGGCACCACCGACGGCGAGATGTTCGGCGGCGCCCGCATTCCCATCGCCGGGATCGCCGGCGACCAGCAGGCGGCGCTGTTCGGCCAGGCCTGCTTCGAGACCGGCATGGTCAAGAACACCTACGGCACCGGCTGCTTCCTGCTGATGAATACCGGCGAGACCCCGGTGCCTTCGCGCTCGGGCCTGCTCACCACCATCGCCTGGGGCCTCGACGGCAAGGTCACCTACGCCCTGGAGGGCTCGATCTTCATCGCCGGCGCCGCGGTGCAGTGGCTGCGCGACGAGCTCAAGCTGATCGACTCCGCCGAGGATTCCGAGTACTACGCCGGCAAGGTGTCGGACTCGGGCGGCGTCTATGTGGTCCCGGCCTTCGCCGGCCTCGGTGCGCCCTACTGGGACATGTACGCCCGCGGCGCGATCTTCGGGCTGACCCGCGGCTCCAGCAAGGAGCACATCACCCGCGCCACCCTGGACGCCCTGGCCTACCAGACCCGCGACATCATCGACGCCATGCAGACCGACTCCGGCATCACCCTGAAGTCGCTGCGGGTCGACGGCGGCGCCGTGGCCAACAACGTGATGATGCAGTTCCAGTCGGACATGCTCGGCGTCGACGTCGCCCGCCCCTGCGTCACCGAGACCACCGCCCTGGGCGCCGCCTATCTGGCCGGCATCGCCGTCGGCCTGTGGACCCAGCCCGAGGTCGCCGACAAGGGCGAGCTCGATCGCATCTTCACCCCCCAGATGACCACCGAGGACCGCGAGCGGCGCTACAAGGGCTGGAAGAAGGCCGTGCGTCGCACCATGGACTGGGAACGCGAAGACGCCGAATGAATCCGACCGGGCGCTCGCCGCGAGCGCCCGCAAGTCCTTTCCCGACGGAGCCTCTCTCATGCAACTGCGAGACAGCAACATCCGGCGCCTGGCCGATGAGACCTTCGATGTCCTGATCATCGGCGGCGGCATCAACGGCGCCTCCGCGGCGGCAGCGCTGGCCGGCAAGGGCGTCAGGGTGGCGCTGATCGACCGCGGCGACTTCGCCGGCGCCACCAGCCAGCACTCCTCGAACCTGGCCTGGGGCGGCATCAAGTATCTGGAAAGCCACGACTTCGGCCTGGTACGCAAGCTGTGCAAGAGCCGCAACCACCTGATCGAGAGCTTCCCCTCCACGGTGCAGGAGATTCGCTTCCTGACCACCGTGGGCCGCGGCTTCCGTCACCGCCCACACACCCTGTGGGCGGGTGCCTGGCTGTACTGGCTGATGGGCAACGGCGCGACGCGCATTCCCCACTACCTGCGCCCGTCCAGCATCCGCCGCCGCGAGCCCATCGTCGACGTCAGCGAGGCCGTGGGCGGGCTCGAATACTCCGACGCCTACCTGCACGACAACGACGCCCGCTTCGTCTTCAACTTCGTGCGCAGCGCCCTCGACCACGGCGGCTGCGCGGCCAACTACGTGGCCTCGGAAGGCGCCCGGCGCAGCGGCGACGGCTGGCTGACCCGGGTGCGCGACGAGATCGGCGGCGAGAGCTTCGAGGTTCGTTCCCAGGTGCTGATCAACGCCGCCGGCCCTTGGGTCGACGCCCACAACGCCCTTACCGGCCAGGCCACCGAGCATCGCCACGCCTATTCCAAGGGCATCCACCTGATCGTGCCGCGGCTCACCGATCACCACCGCGTGCTGGCGTTCTTCGCCGACGACGGCCGGCTGTTCTTCGCCATTCCCATGGGGCCGCGCACCTGCATCGGCACCACCGACACGCCGGTCGACTCGCCCGAGGTCTCGGTCACCGACGACGACGTGGCCTTCGTGCTCGACAACATCAACAAGCGCCTGAGCCTGGCGACGCCGCTGACCCGCGACGATGTCATCTCGACCCGCTGCGGCGTGCGCCCGCTGGCGGTCAAGGCCAGCGGCGGCGAGGGGCGCGACTTCCTGCAGCTGTCGCGCAAGCACGCCATCGACACCGACGAGAAGCATCGCCACATCAGCATCTTCGGCGGCAAGCTGACCGACTGCCTCAACGTCGGCGAGGAGATCGTCACCGAGGTCGAACGGCTCGGCATCGCGCCGAGCCATCCTGACGCCCGCTGGTACGGCGAGCCGGGCGACGACGTCAAGCGCGACTTCCTGCGCCAGGCCGAGCGGATGGGGCTCGATGACTTGACGCCGGTCAGCTCCAGCGAGCCGCTGACGACCCGGCTGTGGCGCCGTTACGGCCGGCACGCCTTCGAACTGCTGGAGCGCATCCGGCAGGACCCGCGCCAGGGCGAGCTCTTGATCGAAGGCACCGAGTATCTGCGCGGCGAGCTGGAGCAGGCGCGACAGCGCGAGATGGTCACCCGTCTCGAGGACTTCCTGCGCCGGCGCTCCAAGATCTCGCTGGTGGTGGGCGAGGCGCCGCTGCGCGCCTCGCCGGGCCTGCGCGAGGCCTGCGAGATCCTGTTCGGCGACCGGGCCGAGGAGCGGCTGGCGGACTACTTCGCCGGCGCGACGGACGACGAGGCCGCGCCCGCATCCGCCGACACGACGGTGGATGCGACACATGACAGCGCCTCTCGCGCCAGCGCCTGACAAGTCGACTTCGCGCAGCCTGCACAAAGGTCTTGCCACTCTCGCGATCGACCGTCTTAGCGCTTACCCTCGAACGACGGGGTGACGGACGACGCTCTTCATGGATCGACGCGAGGGAGGGGCAGATGCTCGGCGAGATACTCGGATGGCTGCTCGGCGGGATCGCCGCCCTGATGCTGCTGGCCAGCCTGATTGCCCGGGTGCCCGGGCACTGGTGGTGGCTGCGGGCCTGCGAGTTTCCTCGCCTGCAGATCGGCCTCGCCGGCGGCGCCTGCGCGCTGGCCTCGCCGCTGGCCGATACGGCCATGGCGCCCTGGATCGCCGCCACCGGCCTCCTCGTGCTCGCCCTTCAGCTGCGCCACATCCTGCCCTGGACGCCGCTGTGGCCGGTGCAGGTCAAGCGCGCCCGTCACGACCGGCCGGACCGCTGCCTGACGCTGCTGGTGGCCAACGTGCTGACCCCCAACCGCGACAGCGACGCCCTGCTGGCGATCATCCGCGAGCAGGCCCCCGACCTGATCCTGACCCTCGAGTCCGACGCCTGGTGGGGTGAGCGCCTCGACGAGGGGCTCGGCGACGACTGGCCGCATGCGGTGCGCGTGCCGCTGGACAACCTCTACGGCATGCATCTCTATTCCCGCCGGCCGCTGGTCGATCCGAAGGTCAAGTGGCTGATCCAGGACGACATCCCCTCGATCCACTGCGGCATCGAGCTCGAGAGCGGCGATCGTATCCGCTTCCACGCCCTGCATCCTCGTCCGCCGGCGCCCAGCGAGAGCGAGGAATCGCTGTGGCGGGACGGCGAGCTGATGCTGGTGGCCAAGGGCATCCACCAGGACACGGTGCCCACCGTGGTGGCGGGCGATCTCAACGACGTGGCCTGGTCGCGCAGCACCCGGCTGTTCTGCCGGGTCAGCGGCATGCTCGACCCGCGCCGCGGCCGCGGCATGTTCAGCACCTTCCATGCCCAGCACGCACTGCTGCGCTGGCCGCTGGATCACGTCTTCGCCAGCGAGCATTTCACCCTCGGGCGCATGCAGCGCCTGCCGCGCTTCGGCTCGGACCACTTCCCGATCCTGACCACGCTGTGCTATCGCCCCACCCGCACCGACGAACACGACAACCCGACGGCGACCAGGGAAGAGCATCGTGACGCGGTGGAGACCGTCGAGGAGGCCCGGGAGCGAGAACAGAACGACTGACCCGCCCCGGACCTGCCGATCCCCCTACTCGGGGATACCGCCCCGGGTCAGCGCCGCCGGATCCAGCAGCCGCTCGAGCTCCTCGCGACCGAGATCGGTCTCCTCGTCCGCCACGTCGATGATCGGCCGCCCTGCCTGGTAGGCCTTCTTGGCGATGGCCGCCGCGGCGTCATAGCCGATCACCGAGTTCAGCGCGGTCACCAGGATCGGATTGCGCGACAGCGGCTCACTGAGGTGATCCTCGCGCACCTTGAAGGTGGCGATGGCGCGGTCGGCCAGCAGCCAGGCGGCATTGCGCATCAGGGTGATCGAACCCAGCAGGTTGTCCGCCACCAGCGGCAGCATGACGTTGAGCTGGAAGTTGCCGCTCTGCCCCGCCACCGTCACCGCCGCGTCGTGACCGATCACCTGGGCGGCGGCCTGGGCGGCGGCCTCGGGAATCACCGGATTGACCTTGCCCGGCATGATCGAGCTGCCCGGCTGCAGCGCCTCGAGCTCGATCTCGCCGAGTCCCGCCAGCGGCCCGGAGTTCATCCAGCGCAGATCGTTGGCGATCTTCATGATCGTGCAGGCCAGCGCCTTGAGCTGGCCGGAGAGCTCCACCGCGGCGTCCTGGCTGCCGAGGCTGGCGAAGAAGCTGTCGTTGGGCGCAAGCGACAGCCCGGTCTGCCGGCCGAGCTCCTGGGCCATCCGGCTGGCGAACTCGGGATGGGCGTTGATGCCGGTGCCTACCGCGGTGCCACCCTGGGCCAGCCGGCACAGCCGCCCCATGGCGTCGTCGAAGCGCTCGATGGCCTGGCCGACCTGGCTCGACCAGCCGCCGAGCTCCTGGCTCAGGCGCAGCGGCATGGCATCCATCAGGTGGGTGCGGCCGGTCTTGACCACACCGTCCAGCGCCTCGGCGCGCACGTCGATGGTGCCGCGCAGGTGCACCAGTGCCGGGCGCAGCTCGCAGGCCACACCCAGCGCCGCCGACAGATGCAGCGCGGTGGGCACGACGTCATTGCTCGACTGCCCCATGTTGACGTGGTCGTTGGGCCCCACGTCCAGGCCATCGCGGCTGGCCAGATGGGCGATCACCTCGTTGACGTTCATGTTGCTGGAGGTTCCGGAACCGGTCTGGAAGACGTCCACCGGGAACTGGTCGTCGTGTTCACCGGCGATCACCGCCTCGGCGGCGGCCTCGATCGCCTCTGCCCGGGCGGCATCCAGCAGCCCCAGATCGCGATTGACCCGGGCCGCGGCCAGCTTGATGCGGGCGATGGCATGGATGAAGCCGGTCGGCATCGCCCGGCCGGACACCGGAAAGTTGTTCACCGCCCGCTGGGTCTGGGCGCCGTAGAGGGCGTCGGCCGGGACCTCCAGCTCGCCCATGCTGTCGCGCTCGATGCGGTGCTCGCTCATGTTCGCCTCCTGGCTGATGATTTCCTTTCACCATGGTGGCGCGCCTGCCGGCTTGCAAGACGCCGGCGCCACGAAAAGCCGATGCGCGGATGTTGCACTGCACAAATCACCCTGCTATTGTGCAATGCAACAGAGGAGAGAAGGCGACGGCATTCCGCCCAGGCCTTCGCAACGTGCGCCATCACAGGAGGCGAAGACGATGCAAAACTTCGATACCAAGCAGTTCACCGAACAGTTCGAATCCCTGTTCTTCGGTCCGGCCCGCGCCTATGCCAGCCTGTCCGTGGACTTTGCCGAGAAGCTGACCAACGCCCAGCTCGAGGCCGGCCGCGCCTACTCCGAAACCGGTATGGCCCAGCTCCGCGCCCTGCTCGACGTCAAGGACGCCGAAGGCCTGCGCAGCTACATGGAAGGCCAGCAGAAGATCGCCAAGGACCTGACCGAGCGCCTGAAGGGCGACGCCGAGAAGGTCGTCTCCCTGCAGCAGGACTTCGTCCAGCAGAGCCAGAAGCTGACCGAAGAGAACGTCAAGCAGGCCACCGAGACCGCGACCAAGGCGGCCAAGTAAGCCTGACGCTCGACGCCGCCTCTTGGGGCCACCGCCATCGGCGGTGGCCCCTTTCGTTGCGGATATGCGTTAAGCTCTCCCCCGCACAGGGCCAACCCTCACGGGAGAGTGCGATGACGACGTTCACGAACCGCGCGATAGCGCGTTTTTGCCTGCCCCTTCTAGCGGGCCTGATCCTCACCGGCTGCCAGGTGCTGCCGCCCGACGGCGCCACGCGGCGCGGCCCCGCCGAGGTGATCGACATCGGCGGCGAGGCTCCCGACACGACGCCGTCGCCCCAGGGGCGCGTGCCCCGCCAGGTCGCCTTCCCCGCCGACGAGTACGCCGCCCTGGAGAAGACCGGCAGCGCCGCGCTCAGCGGCCGCCTGACCCTGGATACCGCGGCAGGCACCGTGGTCGGGCGCGGCGAGACCGTCTCGGTGGCGCCGATCACCACCTACTCCGCCGAAGCCGCCGAACAGGCGCTGGCCGGACGCGCGGTGGAGCCCGCCGACCCGCGGGCTCGAGCCTACACCCACACCGCCCGCACCGATGGCGACGGCTACTTCATGCTGCGCGGCCTGCCGTCCGGCAGCTTCTATGTCTCCGGCAGCGTGGTCGACCCGACGAGCGGCAAGCGGCAGGTGATCATCCATCAGGTGTCGCTCTCCGACGGCCAGCATCGTGAAGTCCAGCTCGATCGCTGAAGCCGACTAGACTGAAGGCATTCCGGCGCGAGCGAATGCACCGCCTGCGCCGGCTACGCTGCCAGGGACACGGCCCCACAATCGCCCGGGACGGCCTCAACGAGCATCCGGTGCCTCGGCCCCGGCTCGATCCGGCCTCCCTGCCAGCCATCGGAGACTCGCCTCGACCGGCCGACGCCGGGAGGGGGATCTCATCATGCCACCAGTCCGCACCATTGCGACGCGGCGGCCAACGGCCCGCGCCGCATCTTTCATCCTGCTTCTCACGCTGTCACTGCTGCTGCCCTTCCTGCCCACGGCATCACCGGCCGCCACCCTCGCCGAGATCCGCGATCGCGGCGTCATCCGCATCGCCGTGGCCGATGAACGCCCCTACGGCTATCTCAACGCCGACGGCGAGGCGCTGGGCGCCGGGCCGACCGTGGCGCGCCATCTGCTCGCGACGCTGGGCATCGACGATATCGAGTGGGTCGAGACGACCTTCAAGGATCTGATCCCGGGGCTCGAGGAAGGCCGCTTCGACATGACCGCGGCGGAAATGGCCATCCTGCCGGACCGCTGCGGGCGGGTGCTGTTCTCCAACCCCAATACCTCCTACGGCGAGGGCCTGCTGGTGCGCGCCTCCAACCCGCGCCAGATCCACGCCTACGAGGCCTTCGCCGAGCGCGCCGACGAACTGGTGGTGGCCGTGCAGCAGGGCGCCGTCCAGGAGACCATGCTCGCCGCCCTGGGCGTCGCCCCCGCTCGCATTCTGCCGGTTACCACCCAGCAGGAGGCCATCGACGCCCTGCTCGACGAGCGCGCGGACGCCTTCGCCGCCACCGGACTGACCGTGGCGCAGATGGAACGCCTCGACGAGGGCGTGGAGGCGGAGTTCGATTTCGAGGATCCGGTGATCGATGGAAAGGAAGTCCGCTACTGGGGCGGCTTCGCCTTCCCGCAGGATGCCACGGACCTGAGAGAGGCGATCGACGCCGCACTGGCCGACTTCAAGCAGGACGACGAGTGGGAGCAGATCCTCACCCGCTACGGCTTCCTCAAGAAGGACATCCTCTACTCGTATCGCTTCAGCGCCGAGCGGCTTTGCCAACCGCAGGGTGGATGACAGGCCAATCACAAGACACTGTCTAGAAAGTCGGCGAGCAAAGGCTAGACAAGGCAAAAATCAGCGAAAAGCCGGAGTTTACGGGGTGTAAATGAGGACTTTGATCTGATTTTTAACGCCGTATAGCCGAGCGCAGACACTTTCGAGGTTCGTTACCAGCCCAGCGCCTGCTTGACGAACGGAATGGTCAGCTTGCGCTGGGCCGAGAGCGAGGCGCGATCGAGGGTTTCCAGGGCCTCGAACAGCGCATCGAGCCTGCGCGGCCCGCGGTGCAGGATGTAGCGCGCCACCTCGTCCGGCAGCTGCATGCCGCGCACCCGCGCCCGCAGCTGCAGCGCGGCCAGGCGATCGTCGTCGCCAAGGCCCTGGACGTGGAAGGTCATGCCCCAGGTCAGCCGCGAGGCCAGGTCGGGCAGCTTCACCGACAGCTGCCGGGGCGGCGCCTCGGCGGCGATGATCAGCCGCTTGCCCGCGTCGCGCAGGCGATTGAAGGCGTGGAACAGCGCCTCCTCCCAGCGCTTGCGCCCCACCACGCGGTCGAGGTCGTCGATGGCGACCAGATCGAGCCGCTCCACTTCCTCCAGCATCAGCGGCGGGAAGTGACCGAGCTCGGCCAGCGGCAGATAGAGCGCGCGACGATCGCGATCCGAGGCGGCGTGGCAGGCGGCCTGCAGCAGGTGGCTGCGGCCCACGCCCTCGGCGCCCCACAAATAAAGGAAGGGCTCGCCGTCGTCGTCGAGCTGCCGCGTCAGGCGATCGACCAGGGTAGCGCTGGGGCCGGGATGGAAGTTGGCGAAGGTGGCGTCGTCACGCAGCCCCACGCCCAGCGGGAGCTGCGCGGGTGCTCGATTCATGGTGACTCCTCGTCCTGGGGGCCGCGTCCCGCATCATAAAGTGTGCTGTTTTTATAATGCTCATGAAGATAACGCAACACCACCATCACTACGGCGGCCACCGGCAGCGCCAGCAGGATGCCGGTGAAGCCGAACAGCTGACCGCCGGCCAGCACAGCGAAGATCACCGCCACCGGGTGCAGGCCGATCTTGTCGCCAAGCAGCTTGGGCTGCAGCACGGTGCTCTCGACCAGCTGGCCGAAGCCGAAGACCCCGGCCACGGCGAGCAGCATCAGCCAGTCGCCGAACTGGAAGAAGGCCACCAGGCCGGCGACGCTGATGCCGACGATCACGCCCAGATAGGGCACGATGCTGGCCAGCCCCGACAGGAGGCCGATCAGCAGCCCGAACTTGAGCCCCAGCAGGGTCAGGCCGACGGCATAGATGACGCCGAGGCACAGCATCACGATCAGCTGGCCACGCAGGAAGGCCGACAGCACCTCGTCGCACTCGCCGCCCAGGCGCGCCGCCGCCGGCTCCCACTGACGCGGCAGCGAGCCACGCAGCTTGGCCACCAGCACGTCCCAGTCGAGCAGCAGATAGAAGGTCACCACCGGAATCAGCGCCAGATTGCCGATCCAGGCCGCCAGCGCCAACCCAGACTGGGACACCTTGGCCAGCAGGGTCGCGGCCACCGTCCCTGTCTCGCGCCAGTTGTCGAGCAGCGCCCGGCGCAACTGGTCGAAGTCGGTGCCCAGATCGATGCCGGTCAGGCGGCGGATCTCGGGCAGCACCGTGGCCTGCACCCAGTCCAGGGCCGCCGGCAACAGCTGGGCCAGCTGGCCGATCTGGCGCCCCAGCAGCGGAATCACCAGCAGCAGCGTCAGCACGATGACCAGCGTCAGCAGCAGGAACACCACCGACACCGACAGCCGCCGCGACAGCCCCTTCTCCTCCAGCCGGTCGGCCAGCGGGTCGCCGAGATAGGCCAGCACCGCGCTGATGAAAAACGGCGTCAGCACCGGCTCGATGCTGATGAAGAACCACAGCCCCAGCGCCGCCGTGACGGCCAGGACCCAACCCTGTCTGCGCATCTCGCTCTCCCTGTGTGATGCCCGGCACGGCGGTGCGAGCCGTGCGCCGTGATGCTACAATTCACGCCCCATCTTGCCCAGCCCGGCGGCGCCGACAGCGCCAAGGGCATTATTGACCGCAATGTTCATACAGGACAGGCCATGACCGATTCCACCAACCGCCCGAGCGGCGCCTCCCTCAGCTACAAGGACGCCGGCGTCGACATCGATGCCGGCAACGCGCTGGTCGACCGCATCAAGGGCGTCGCCAAGCGCACCAGCCGCCCCGAAGTGATGGGCGGCCTGGGCGGCTTCGGCGCCCTGTGTCAGCTGCCCAGCGGCTACCGCGAGCCGGTGCTGGTCACCGGCACCGACGGCGTGGGCACCAAGCTGCGCCTGGCCATGGACCTGGGCCGCCACGACACCATCGGCATCGACCTGGTGGCGATGTGCGTCAACGACCTGGTGGTGGCCGGCGCCGAGCCGCTGATGTTTCTCGACTACTATGCCACGGGCAAGCTCGACGTGGACATCGCCGCCGACGTGGTGAGCGGCATCGGTACCGGCTGCGAGCAGGCCGGCTGCGCCCTGGTGGGCGGCGAGACCGCCGAGATGCCGGGCATGTACGAGGGCAACGACTACGACCTGGCCGGCTTCTGCGTCGGCGTGGTCGAGAAGGACGAGATCCTCGACGGCAGCCGGGTCGCCGAGGGCGACGTGCTGCTGGGCATGGCCTCCTCCGGCCCCCACTCCAACGGCTACTCGCTGATCCGCAAGATCCTCGAGGTCTCCGACGCCTCGCTGGACATCGCCATCGACGGCAAGCCGCTGGGCGAGGCGCTGCTCGCGCCGACGCGCATCTACGTCAAGCCGCTGCTGTCGCTGATCAAGGAAACCGACGTGCCGGTGCACGCCCTGTCGCACATCACCGGCGGCGGCCTGACCGAGAACCTGCCGCGCGTGCTGCCCGAGGGCGCCGCCGCCCGCGTCGACGTGGCCAGCTGGGAGCGCCCGGCGGTCTTCGACTGGCTGCAGCAGCAGGGCAACGTCGAGGAAAACGAGATGTACCGCGTGCTCAACTGCGGCATCGGCATGGTCATCGCGGTGCCGGCCGACAAGGCCGACCAGGCCCGCGCCCATCTGCAGGGCCTCGGTGAGACGGTCTACCGCATCGGCGAGATCGTCGCCCGCGGAGACGACGAGGAGGTCGTCCAGCTGGAGAACCTGAAGGGATGAGCGACAGCGACTACAGCAGCGACACCCTGCAGGACTTCACCCCCGAGCCCGCCGAGGCTCGGCGGGTGGTGGTGCTGATCTCCGGCAACGGCAGCAACCTCCAGGCGCTGATCGACGAACAGACACACGACCGACTGGGCGGCGAGATCGTCGCGGTGATCTCCAATCAGGCCGACGCCTACGGCCTGCAGCGCGCCCGCGAGGCCGGCATCGACGCCGTCGCCCTGCCCCATCGCGAGTACGATAGCCGCGAGGCCTACGACGGCGCCCTGATCAAGGTCATCGAGCGTCACGAGCCCGACCTGGTGGTGCTGGCCGGCTTCATGCGCATCCTGACGCCGCGCTTCGTGCAGCGTTTCCTGGGCCGGCTGATCAACATCCATCCGTCCCTGCTGCCGGCCTACCAGGGCCTGCACACCCACGCCCGGGCGCTGGCCGACGGCGTCGCCGAGCACGGCTGCAGCGTGCACTACGTCACCGAGGAACTCGACGGTGGCCCGGTGCTGCTCCAGGCGGCGGTCAAGGTGGCCGACGGCGAGACCGAGGAAAGCCTCAAGGACAAGGTCCACGCCCGCGAGCACCTGATCTACCCGATCGCCGTGAAGTGGTGCCTCGAGGGTCGCCTGCAGTTCGGCGACGGCGGCGCCCGCTTCGACGGCATGCCGCTGCCGGAACAAGGCCTGCGCATGTCCCACGCCGACGCGGCCGAGGAGCTGGACGAGGATATCGAGGAGTAAGCTGCAAGCTGCAAGCTGCAAGCTGCAAGCTGCAAGTCGGCAGCGTGAAACCGCCCGAAGCACAAGAAACCCCCGAAGGCTAAACCTTCGGGGGTTTCTTGTAGCTCGGCGCTTGTAGCTCGGCGCTTGTAGCTCGGCGCTTGTAGCTCGGCGCTTGTAGCTCGGCGCTTGTAGCTCGGCGCTTGTAGCTCGGCGCTTGTAGCTCGGCGCTTGTAGCTCGGCGC
>NZ_JALMEW010000020.1 GCF_023094245.1 Halomonas getboli
CCTCCAACTTCCCGCTGGCGTTCTCCGTGGCCGGCGGCGACACCGCCTCCGCGCTGGCCGCCGGCTGCCCGGTGGTGGTCAAGGCCCACGCCGCCCATCCCGGCACCTCCGAGCTGGTCGGCCGCGCCGTGCAGCGCGCGGTGGCCAGGTGCGCGCTGCCCGAGGGCGTGTTCTCGCTGCTCTACGGCTCCGGCCGCGAGCTCGGCCAGGCGCTGGTGCGCGACCCGCGCATCAAGGCGGTGGGCTTCACCGGCTCGCGCAGCGGCGGCACCGCG
>NZ_JALMEW010000021.1 GCF_023094245.1 Halomonas getboli
ACATGGGAACTCCCACACTACCATCGGCGCTGAGCGGTTTCACTGCTGAGTTCGGCAAGGGATCAGGTGGTTCCCGCACGCTATGGTCGTCAGGCGAAAAAGGCAATGCGAATCATGCTGACGAGATATGTCTCTCGCGTATCCGCTTGTCGTCCGTGTCATCCACAGACCACTTGGGTGTTATATGGTCAAGCCTCACGGGCCATTAGTATCGGTTAGCTCAACGCCTTGCAGCGCTTCCACACCCGACCTATCA
>NZ_JALMEW010000022.1 GCF_023094245.1 Halomonas getboli
AGTGTCGTCCCGCTCGCATCTCTCTCCTTCAAGAGCTGGAGGTGTTCCATGAAACGCATGCTGCTCACGACGTGCCTCGTGGCCGCGTTGGGGGCTTCCGTATCGACGATGGCGGTGGCGATGGAGGTCCCCGACACCATACCGTCTGCCGCCGACCGGCAGGTCGTCGGCAGTGACGCGGTGCGCCAGATAGACGAAGCGCCGCTGATGCTGGCGGTAGGCGATGCCTGGGAAACGCGCAGTCAGCGCGTGAGC
>NZ_JALMEW010000023.1 GCF_023094245.1 Halomonas getboli
ATGCGGCGATCGAGGCCGCCGAGCGCCGCACCGATGTGGCCTACAAGGACCTGTTGCCCTCGCTGGACGTGACGGCGGCGCTGGAGGACGTCGCCGAGACGCCCCACGAGGCCCTGCTCGGCGATCCTCTGTGGTCACTGCTGGGCCAGCTCACCGCACCGCTGTTCCAGGGCGGGCAGCTCAAGGCGGCGGCGGACATCGCCGAGCTGGAGGGCGCCCATGCCTACCAGGCCTATCGCGAAACGCTGCTCGAGG
>NZ_JALMEW010000024.1 GCF_023094245.1 Halomonas getboli
CCAGCAAGACGAGCTGGTTGATAGGTCGGGTGTGGAAGCGCTGCAAGGCGTTGAGCTAACCGATACTAATGGCCCGTGAGGCTTGACCATATAACACCCAAGTGGTCTGTGGATGACACGGACGACAGCGGATACGCGAGAGACGATCTCGTCAGCATGATTCGCATTGCCTTTTTCGCCTGACGACCATAGCGTGCGGGAACCACCTGATCCCTTGCCGAACTCAGCAGTGAAACCGCTCAGCGCCGATGGT
>NZ_JALMEW010000025.1 GCF_023094245.1 Halomonas getboli
CGTGTTCTCGCTGCTCTACGGCTCCGGCCGCGAGCTCGGCCAGGCGCTGGTGCGCGACCCGCGCATCAAGGCGGTGGGCTTCACCGGCTCGCGCAGCGGCGGCACCGCGCTGATGCAGGCCGCCCAGGCGCGCCCCGAGCCGATCCCGGTCTACGCCGAGATGAGCTCGATCAACCCGGTGTTCCTGCTGCCGGAAGCGCT
>NZ_JALMEW010000002.1 GCF_023094245.1 Halomonas getboli
TGTAGCTCGGCGCTTGTAGCTCGGCGCTTGTAGCTCGGCGCTTGTAGCTCGGCGCTTGTAGCTCGGCGCTTGTAGCTCGGCGCTTGTAGCTCGGCGCTTGTAGCTCGGCGCTTGTAGCTCGGCGCTTTCCGTCTAACCGGTGCTCAGGTTCGGGGCAGGGTCACGCCTCTCTGCCCCATGTACTTGCCGCCGCGGTCCTTGTAGGAAGTCGCGCAGACCTCGTCGGACTCCAGGAACAGCATCTGGGCCACGCCCTCGTTGGCGTAGATCTTGGCCGGCAGGTTGGTGGTGTTGGAGAACTCCAGGGTCACGTGCCCTTCCCACTCCGGCTCCAGCGGCGTGACGTTGACGATGATGCCGCAGCGGGCATAGGTCGACTTGCCGAGGCAGATGGTCAGCACGCTGCGCGGAATGCGGAAGTACTCCACGGTGCGCGCCAGGGCGAAGGAGTTGGGCGGGATCACGCAGACGTCGCCCTTGACGTCGACGAAGCTGTTGTCGTCGAAGCCCTTGGGGTCGACCACCGCCGAGTGGATGTTGGTGAACACCTTGAACTCGTCGGCGCAGCGTACGTCGTAGCCGTAGCTGGACGTCCCGTAGGAGATCACCCGCCGATCGTTCACATAGCGCACCTGGTCGGCCTCGAAGGGCTCGATCATGCCTTCCCGCTCGGCCATGCGGCGGATCCAGTGGTCGGATTTGATGCTCATGGGTCGTCCTGCTGGGTGGAATCGAAACGAATAGGGGCCGCCATGATAGCGGCCCCGGGGGCAGGCGTCACGGTTCTCCCCGCCGGCGGCCTCAGTCGCTGAACGAGATCGCCGGCCCCGCGTCGGGCGAGGCGCCCTCGAGCTGCTCGGCCACCTGACGGGCCATGGCACGGAAGCTGGCGGTGATCTCGCCGTCCGGCTCGGCAACCACGGTGGGCTCGCCGCCGTCGGCCTGCTCGCGGATCGTCAGCGTCAGTGGCAGCTGGCCCAGCACGCGGGTGTCGTATTCCCCGGCAATGCGCTCGCCGCCGCCCTCGCCGAAGATCGGCTCGCTGTGACCACAGTTCGAGCACACGTGCAGGCTCATGTTCTCCACCACGCCGAACACCGGCACGTTGACCTTGCGGAACATCTCGATGCCCTTGCGCGCGTCCAGCAGCGCGATGTCCTGGGGTGTGGTGACGATCACCGCGCCGTCCACCGGCACCTTCTGGGCCAGCGTCAGCTGGATGTCGCCGGTGCCCGGGGGCATGTCGACGAACAGCACGTCCAGATCGTCCCACACGGTCTGGGTCAGCAGCTGCTGGAAGGCGCCGGCGACCATCGGGCCGCGCCACACGGTGGGCTCGCGGGTATCGATCAGGAACGCCATGGACATGACCTGCAGACCGTGGGCCCGCAGCGGCTTCATGGTCTTCTCGCCCGCCGCCTCGGGGCGTGCGCCCTCGGCCACGCCGAGCATCTTGGCCTGGCTGGGGCCGTGGATATCGGCGTCCAGAACGCCCACGCGATAGCCCTCGGCGGCCATGGCCAGCGCCAGGTTGGCGGTGACGGTGGACTTGCCCACTCCGCCCTTGCCGGACGCCACGGCGACGATGTGCTTGACCCCTTCGATCACGACTTGCTCCTTACCTCGGTTGGGATGGCCGCCCGGGCGGCTCAGGCCGTCAGTATACCCGCCGTCCCGGCGGCCGGTGAATGCCATCCCGCTGCTTCAGGACGACATCGAGCGAAGGCGGCACGGGATTGACGCCAACGCCGTCGAGCGGCCTATCATGCCGTCAGACTTCCTCGACCCGGCCCCGCCATGACACCGCCTCCCGCCAGCGCCACTTCATCGTCCCGCCATTTCCGCCACACCCGGCGGGTACTGAGCTTCGTATGGCGCGTGCTCGGCGCCTTCCTGCGCAATCGCGGCATCCTGCTGGCCGGCGGCGTGGGCTACAACATCCTGCTGTCGGTGGTACCGCTGTTCGCGGTGATGGTGGTCCTGCTCGCGCGGGTGGTCGACGAACAACAGCTGCTCACCCTGCTGTCCATCCAGGCGCGGCATCTGGCGCCTGCCCACGCCGAAGTGCTGCTCGACGCCGTGCGCTCGCTGCTCGACTCGCGCGAGGCGATCGGCATTCTGGGCCTGCCGGTGCTGCTGGTGTTCAGCTCCTTCGCCTTTCGCATGCTGGAGGACGCCCTGGCGATCATCTTCCACGCCCCTGACGCTCACGTCGGGCGCTCGGCCTGGGTCTCGGTGCTGATGCCCTACGCCTTCATGGTGGTGCTGGGCGCGGGGCTGATGGGCCTGACGCTGCTGGTCAGCCTGGCGGATGCGGTCAATACGCTGTGGATGGCGCTGCTGGGCAGGGAGCTGCCGCTGGCGGGGCTCTCGAACACGGCGCTGAACCTGACCAGCTTCGCCGGCGTGTTCCTGCTGTTCAGCGCCATCTACAAGGTGATGCCGGTGGTCAAGGTGGCGCTCAGGCGCGCCCTGGTGGGCGGCTTCGTTGCCGCCCTGCTGTGGGAGGGTGCCCGCCTGCTGCTGGTCTACTACTTCGCCCATCTGTCGTTCGTCAACGCCGTCTACGGCTCGCTGGCGACGCTGATCGTGGTGCTGCTGACCCTGGAAGTCGGCGCCATCATCCTGCTGCTCGGCGCCCAGGTGATCGCCGAGCTGGAGCGCAACGCCCGCCTGGGCCTGCCGTGGCATCTGGACTCACGGCATCAGGCGATCACCCGCGTCGAGTAGCCGATGACCGCCCCAGTCTTCGGCGCCTCAGCGATGCTTGGCGTGCCCCTGCTGGCCACGCAGACGCCGCACCAGCCCCATCAGGCTGCGGCCGCTGACCATGCCCAGCAGGTAGAGGGCCGCGATCAGCAACGCCAGCGGCATCGAGAAGCTCCAGGTCAGCAGGCGCACCTGGACCAGGTTCAGATTCTGCACGATCAGTATCACCACCAGCGCCAGCAGCACCAGTTTCACGCCTAGCCAGAACCGTTCCATGCCCTTTCTCCCTTGTGATCTCGGATCGCCCGCAGGCAGCTTAAAGCTGGTCGGCGGCGGCGAGGCTGTCAAAGCCGAATGGCCAACGTTCAGAACGTCGAGAGCCCCGAGGCCTCCATCAGCCGGTAGCGCCAGACATCGACCGTCCCGGCGGCGTCGGATTCGTCATAGGGCCTACTGGTGGTGCGTTCCGGCGTGGAGCGCCAGCGGCGGGCGAAGAACGCCTCGGCGTCGGCCAGCGCCGGCAGGCTCGGCGGGCCCAGCAGCCGCACGCTGGTTTCCAGGTTCAGATCGTCGAGGTTGCGGCGGGTGAAGTTGGCCGACCCCAGGATCAGCTCGACCTCGCCGCCGTCGGCGCGGCATCGCATCAACAGCTTGGTGTGGCACTGCTCGCCGCGGGTGGCGCACCAGCGCACCGGGATGCCGGCCGCGACCAGCTCGTCGGCCACCGGCCGATTGGGAATACCGCCCTTGTCGATGCCGAAGGCCTCGCGATTGGGATCGAGCAGCACCCGCACCTCGGCGCCGCGCCGACGCGCCGCGATCAGCGCCTCGATCAGCTCGCGGTGGGCCAGATAGAACACCGCCACGTCGAGGCGATCGCCCTCCCCGGCCCGCTCCACGGCGGTGACCAGCGCATCGCGGATCGCGCCCTCGGTCAGCAGCTGCAGGCGAGCGCCGGGCAGGTCGTCCTCGGCGGGCGGCGGCGCGGGCCCGGGCACGGTGACGCCGGACCAGCCCGCCACCGCCCGCTCCGAGGCCAGCAGATCGAGGGCCACCGCGCCCTCGACGCGCAGCGCCACGTTGCCGTGCAGACTGCTGGCATCGTGGGGGTTGGCCGAGGTCACCAGCCCCGCCCAGCCGTCGCCCCGGTCCACCACCAGCGTCTTGCGGTGGTTGGCCTTGACGTTGGCCAGCGCCAGATAGCTGCGTAGGGTGACTTCCCCCGGCCCCAGGACATTGGGCAGCCAGCCGGCGGAGGCCTGATTGCCCAGCCAGCGCGGCCCCAGCTGCCACAGCCCCGTCCACAGCGGATTGGAGGCCCGCAGTCGATTCAGCTCGGTGATCGCCACCTCCACGCCGGCTTGGCGCAGGCGCTCGAGGTGGTCGAGCTCGAGGCCGCCGTAGAGGGTGTTCAGCGGATCGGTGATCAGGATGGCACGCAACTCGGGATGACGGCGCCGCTGGCGGACCAGCGCCTCGGTGAGCTCCTCCGACAGCGGGCGGAAGTCGACCCCGTCGGCCGCCCCGGCGAAGTCGTTGAACAGGAACATGTCGACCACCACCAGGCGCCGAGCCTGGCCGATCATCGCCAGCGCCTCGTCGAAGATCGCCTGGCGGCGATGGCGCTCACCCGCGGCGTCGTACCAGGTCTCGTCGGTCAGCAGCCGCGGCGATTCGGCCACGCGCAGCGGATGGGCCTGGCCGACGCCCTCCGGCAGCGGCTTGTAGCGCTGCCAGACGCCCATGGCCAGCCACGCCAGCAGCAGCCACCCTAGCCACCATGGCCACATCCGTCGTCTCCTCGTCCCGCTTCTCATGTCGTGCCTCCCTGGCAGCCATCGAGGTCACCATCGCCCTCGCCTATCGCCGCCAGCATAGCGTGGGACCGGCTTCGACGCAGCGCGCCCCTGATACAGCGCACCGGACACCGCGCTCCTCACTACAGCGCGCCGAGCACCGCGCCCTAGTACAGCGCCTCTTACGCAGCAGCCCAAACGCAGCGCGCCCGGCACGAGGCCGGGCGCGAAGACATCCTGGGACAGGCGATCAGCCGACGGCGAACAGCGCGCCCATGGCGGCGATGGCCGCGCCCAGGCCACGCAGCACCCGCTGCTCGCGGGTCATCAGCCAGCCGGCGATGCGGCGGCCGGCAACGGTCAGGGCCAGGGTCGCCAGGCTGAAGCCGGCCAGGTACAGCAGGGTGCTGGCCCCGTGAGGCATCTCGGCGGCGTGGGCATGGCCGTGGAAGACCATGAAGGCGACCACGGCGACGCTGCCCAGCGCCGCGGGCACCCGGGCCAGGGCCGCGACCAGCACGCCGGCCAGCAGCACGCTCATGGCGATGCCGAACTCCACGCCCGGCAGCGCCACGCCGGCCCAGGCCAGGCCGGCGCCGAGCAGCATGCCGCCCACCGCCAGCAGCGGCACGACGCGGCCCATCGCGGCCGACTGACGCATGCTGAACAGGCCGATGGCCAGCATCGCCAGCAGATGGTCGAGGCCGAACAGCGGGTGGCCGAGGCCCGCCACAAAGCCACCGCCGGCGACTCCGTGGCCGGGATGGGCCCAGGCGCTGCCGGCCACCAGCATCAGGGCGGCGGCGCCCAGGGCGCGCGAGTGAAAGAGGGAAGACAATGTCATGGCGATCTCCTTGCCGTGATGAGTAGAGGGATTCAGTCGGCGCCGGCGTGCTGGGGCCGGCGCTCCGGCAGCATGCCGCGGTCGAGGATGAAGGCGATGATCTCCTCGAGGCCGACCCCGTCGTGCAGGTTGGTGAACACGAAGGGCCGCTCGCCGCGCATCATCTTCGAGTCGCGCTCCATCACCGCGAGCGAGGCGTGGACCTGCTCGGCGATGTCGATCTTGTTGATGATCAAGAGATCCGACTTGGTGATGCCCGGCCCACCCTTGCGCGGGATCTTGTCGCCGGCAGAGACATCGATCACGTAGAGCGTGAGGTCCGAGAGCTCGGGGCTGAAGGTCGCCGAGAGGTTGTCGCCGCCGGACTCGACCAGCACCAGCTCGAGCCTGGGGTGGCGCGCCTGGAGGTCGTCGATGGCGGCGAGGTTCATCGAGGCGTCCTCGCGGATGGCGGTATGCGGGCAGCCGCCGGTCTCGACGCCGAGGATGCGATCCGCCGGCAGCGCCTCGTGGCGGGTCAGGAAGTCGGCATCCTCGCGGGTGTAGATATCATTGGTGACCACGGCGATATCGTAGTGATCGCGCAGGGCCCGGCACAGCTGCTTGAGCAGCGCCGTCTTGCCGGAGCCCACCGGGCCGCCGACGCCGATACGCAGGCAATGGGTCATCTCGTTGTCTCCTCGTCGGGATTCGGGTTCTTTTCTTCGTTGCACTAGCTGCGGAACAGGCGCGAGTACTGGGTCTCATGCTGGGCGCTGGCCAGGGCCAGGCCGGGCAGCATCGGCCCGAGTTCGTCGTCGTCGCATTCGAGAGCCGCGTCCGTCGCCGCCACCAGCGCCGGACGCAGGCGCTCGATCAGCCGCTGGGCGGCGGTGTGGCCGAGCGGCAGCGCCTTGCAGGCCACGGCGAGCTGGTTCTCGAGCCAGGCCCAGGCAAAGCCGAGCAGCGCCTGACGCGGCGTCACGCCCCGGGCCAGCGCCAGCCAGGCGAAGACGCCGACATAGCCCATGCCGTTGAGGCGCGACGGCTCGGGCGGCGTCAGCCCGAGGCTCGTGACCAGCCGCGTCAGGGCACTGCCGAGGCGCGCCTCCTCGGCGGCCAGTTCGGCGGTCTCGCGGGTGGCGGCGAGCCAGCCGTTCCAGTGCTCGAGCGCCTCGACGTCGTCCTCGGCCCAGGCCGCCATGAAGCGCGCCAGGGCCGGCAGCTCGCAGCGCGCGAGGCCGTCGTCGAGCACGCCTTCCAGCCACTCGCCGAGATCGTCCTCGCCGCGCACCCAGTCGAGTTCGAAGGCGCTTTCCAGGCCCTGGGACCAGGCGAAGGCGCCGATCGGCAGCGCCGGGCTGACCAGCTGCATCAGCCCCAGCAGCGCCAGATCGTCGCTCGACTCAGTGGGCATGGTCATGCCCATGGTGGTGGCCGTGATGATGGTGATGGCCGCCCTCCCCGGCGCGGGCATAGGCGCCGGGCTCGGGATCGAAGGGCGCGGCGTGGTGCTCGAGCCGCGCGCCCAGGCGCTCGGCCAGCGCTTCCAGCACGTGATCCGGCGGGAAGCGCACCCAGCCCAGACCGGTAGAGTCCGCATCGGCGTCGGCGCCGATGGCGAGCTGCACGTGGCGGTTGCCCAGGTGATAGCTCAACCGCGCCAGCGGCAGGCCGGCCTCGAGGCGCGCGGTGACCACCGGCTCCACGGCGGCCTGGACGCGGATCGTCTGGCCGTCCTCGCCGCTCAGCCCGTCGCCGTGGCGCAGCACCGGCCCGCGGTCGAGGAAGATCCCGACCTCCCGGCCGGCGTCGGAGACGGCCTTGAAGCGCCCGCGGGTGCGGGTCGCGTAGTCGAGGGTCAGGGTATCGACGGCGGCGCTCGCCGCGACCGGCCCCAGGCGTTGGTTCAGTGTCCACATGACGATGTCCTTGGTTGTCGGTGTAAGGAGTGAGGTGTAAGGAGCGAGGTGTTCTCCTCACTCCTCACCCCTTGCCCCTTGCCCCTTGCCCCTTGCCCCTCACTCATTGCCCCTCACTCCTCACCGCTCCGCTCAAAACAGGTGATAGCGCTGGGCCAGCGGCAGCTCGGCCAGCGGCTCGCAGGTCAGCAGTTCGCCGTCGCAGCGCACCTCGTAGGTCTGCGGGTCGACGCTGAGCTCGGGGCAGGCGTCGTTGAGCTTCATGTCGCCCTTGCGCACCTCGCGCACGTTCTTGCAGGCCACCAGCTCGCTGTCGAGCCCCAGCCGCTCCTTGATACCCGCATCCAGCGCCGCCTGGCTGACGAAGGTCACCCGGGTAGCGCTCGCCGCACGGCCGAAGGCGCCGAACATCGGCCGGTAGTGCACCGGCTGCGGGGTCGGGATCGAGGCGTTGGGATCGCCCATCGGCGCGGCGGCGATCATGCCGCCCTTGAGGATCAGCGCCGGCTTGACGCCGAAGAAGGCCGGGTCCCACAGCACCAGGTCGGCCAGCTTGCCGACCTCCACGGAGCCCACCTCGTGGCCGATGCCGTGGGTGATGGCCGGATTGATGGTGGTCTTGGCGATATAGCGTTTGGCGCGGAAGTTGTCGGCGCCGAGCGCCTCGTCCTCGGGCAGCAGGCCGCGCTGGATCTTCATCTTGTGGGCGGTCTGCCAGGTGCGGCAGATCACCTCGCCGACCCGCCCCATCGCCTGGGAGTCCGAGGCGATCATCGAGATCACCCCCAGGTCGTGGAGGATGTCCTCGGCGGCGATGGTCTCGCGGCGAATGCGCGAGTCGGCGAAGGCCACGTCCTCGGGGATGTTCGGGTCGAGGTGGTGGCACACCATCAGCATGTCGAGATGCTCGTCGATGGTGTTAACGGTATAAGGCCGGGTCGGGTTGGTCGACGACGGCAGCACGTAGGGCCTGGCGCAGGCGGTCAGGATGTCCGGCGCGTGGCCGCCCCCGGCGCCCTCGGTGTGATAGGTGTGGATGGCGCGTTCCTTGAACGCCCCCAGGGTGTCCTCGACGAAGCCCGACTCGTTGAGGGTGTCGGTATGGATGGCGATCTGCACGTCATAGCGCTCGGCCACCGACAGGCAGGTGTCGATCGAGGCCGGCGTGGTGCCCCAGTCCTCGTGCAGCTTGAGGCCCATGGCGCCGGCCTCGAGCTGGGCCTCCAGCGCCTCGGGCAGGCTGGCGTTGCCCTTGCCGAGCAGGCCGATGTTCATCGGCAGGGTGTCGATCGCCTGCAGCATCTTGCCCAGGTGCCAGGCGCCCGGGGTGCAGGTGGTGGCGTTCGAGCCGGTGGCGGGGCCGGTGCCGCCGCCGAGCATGGTGGTCACGCCGCTGGCCAGCGCCTCCTCCACCTGCTGCGGGCAGATGAAGTGGATGTGGGCGTCGATGCTGCCGGCGGTGAGGATCTTGCCCTCGCCCGCGATCACCTCGGTACCGGGGCCGACGACGATCTCCACGTCGGGCTGGGTGTCCGGGTTGCCGGCCTTGCCGATGGCCGCGATGCGCCCGCCCTGGAGGCCCACGTCAGCCTTGACGATGCCCCACCAGTCGAGAATCAGAGCGTTGGTGATGACGGTGTCCATGACCGCGCCGTCCACGCGCTGGCTCTGGCCCATGCCGTCGCGGATCACCTTGCCGCCGCCGAACTTCACCTCGTCGCCGTAGTGGGTGGCGTCGCGCTCGACCTCGATCCACAGCTCGGTGTCGCCCAGGCGCACGCGGTCGCCCACCGTGGGGCCGTACATGTCGGCGTAGGCCCGGCGACTGATCTTGCTGGGAGTGGTGTTGGGCGCGTTATCAGTCATGACGACTCTCCTTGATCGGCATCGCGGGATGACGGGGTTCGCGCGTCGTCGGGCGCGGTAGAGGCATTACGCTCGGCTTCGGGAGCGATGGAGAGCTCACCCATGACGTCGCCGCGAAAACCGTAGATGCGCCGATGGCCGACGAACGGGATCAGCGTCACCTCCCGGGACTGGCCGGGCTCGAAGCGGATCGCCGTGCCCGCGGCCACGTCCAGGCGCCGTCCGCGCGCCCGGTCGCGATCGAAGACCAGCGCCGGGTTGGCCTCGGCGAAGTGATAGTGGGAACCGATCTGCACCGGGCGGTCGCCGGTATTGGCCACCTCGAGGGTGATCCGTTCACGCCCCTCGCAGAGCGCGATCTCACCGTCCTGAAGCCGATACTCACCGGGAATCATGTCGTGGCTCCTTTCAGTCGCCGTGAGGGGGCGAGGGGTAAGGAGTAAGGAGATCTGGCTTCTCACGCCTCACTCCTCACCTCCCACACCTCACACAATGGGATGATGGATGGTGACAAGCTTGGTCCCGTCGGGGAACGTCGCCTCCACCTGCACCTCGTCGACCATCTCGGCCACGCCCTCCATGACGTCGTCGCGGCCGAGGATCTCGCGGCCCGCGCCCATCAGCTCGGCGACGCTCCGGCCGTCGCGGGCGCCCTCCATGATCTCGCAGCTGATCAGCGCCACGGCCTCCGGATAGTTGAGCTTCAGGCCGCGGTCGCGGCGCCGCTCGGCCAGCAGGCCGGCGGTGAACAGCAGCAGCTTGTCCTTGTCTCTCGGGGTCAGTTCCATCGAGATAGCTCCCAAAGCATGTCGTTTACCTTCAGTGTTCAGACTCCCGCCTGCCAGCTGGCAGAGCGGCGCTTCGCGCCTGGAAGCGAGAAGCCGGAAGACCCCCGATATCTGAAGGCAGGAGACTTCAAGCTTCCCGCTTCGAGCTTCCAGCTCCTCGTCAGGTCAGCCAGATGCGCGGCTCACAGGCCGGCCGCCCCGCCAGCCGCGGGCGCAGCACTTCCCAGGCCCGCCGGCACAGCGACCAGGCGACGTTGCGTTCATTGCCCAGGTAGCGCAGCAGCAGCACACCCTGGCGCACGGTCACCGCCCATTCCCGACTCGCCGGCAGCGCCTCGCGCAGCGCGTCGATCGCGCCAGCCTCGTCGTCGAGGCCCACCGCCCACAGCGTCGCCTGGACGCCGGCGCCGCCCTGCCCCCAGGCGCCGCGGAAACGGCGATGGGTCGGATCCAGCACCTGGCGCTCCAGCCACAGCGGGCACCCCTCGCGGGTCAGGCGAAAGCGCTGCTCGATGGCGCCGGAGACGTAGGGCAGCTCGCTCGCCGGCCGCCCCAGCGCCAGCACCTCCCAGCCCAGGCAGCGCGCCCCGGCGGCCAGCTCGATGTCGGTCACCTGGCGGCCCTTCGAGCCATCGAAGGCGATGGTCTCCTGGGGCAGCCACTCCAGCAGCGCGTCCTCGGCCACGCCGAGCCGGGTGTGCTGATGCCAGCGCACGCCCTGGCTGTCGGCACGATAGAGCTTGTTGGCCGCCGGCGTGGTGAGCAGCGCCTGGGCTCCGGGCGCAAGTCGGGCCTCGATGGCGAGCTCGTCGCCGCTGACCAGCCCGCCGGGCGGATGCAGCAGATAGACGTGGCAGGCGCCGGGGCGGCCCGCCTCGTCGGGGGCCTCCGGATAGAAGGGACGCTGCACGCGCAGCGGGCCCTGATGGCGGGCCTTGAGCATGCGGGTATGGCCATCGTCGCGGGCATCGAAGGCCAGCGACAGCGACGCCGCCCAGCGTCGCTCGCCGTCGAAGCGGTGGCCCGACTCGGCGGGCGACGGGAGGGCACGCGGAATGGCGGTCATCGACGGGTCCTGTCGGTCAGGTGGCTGTTGGCAGACCTGCAGCAAGTGACGTACCAAACTGGTGAATGTGCCAAAATGTCATTTATAAACAATGACTTATTTTGTACACAAAACGGTATCCAGTCGCTTTCCTGCACCATGGCGAGTCGTTTCAGGGCCCTGGTGCGCACCGTCATCGATCAAGAAAGATTCACTTGCACTAATGTGGCACAAAAAGGCCCGGTTCGAGCGAAGCGTCGAACCGGGCGTGATGCCTCAACGGACACCGGCGGCGGGCGTCAGACGGTCAGGTGGGTCTTGATCAGCTCGTCGTCGAGCTCGTCGATCGCCCCCTCGGCCACCGGCCGGCCGCGATCCATGATCGCGAAGCGGTCGGCATACTTGCGGGCGAAGGGCAGCTTCTGCTCGACCAGCAGCACGGTCAGGCCGTCCTCGCGGATCAGCCGGCGGATCACCTCGCCGATCTGAGCGACGATGTTGGGCTGGATGCCCTCCCCCGGCTCGTCGAGGATCAGGAGCTTCGGCTCCAGCACCAGGGCGCGGCCGATGGCCAGCTGCTGCTGCTGGCCGCCGGAGAGATCGCCGCCGCGCCGATGGCGCATCTCGGCGAGCACCGGAAACAGCTCGTAGACGCGCTCGGGAATGCGCCTGGCGCCGTCGCCGCGGGCCGCCAGGCCGGTGCGCAGATTCTCCTCCACGGTCAGCAGCGGGAAGATCTGGCGGCCCTGGGGCACATAGCCGATGCCGAGCCGCGAGCGATCCTCCACGCGTCTCTTCGTCAGCTCCACGTCGTCGGCGTAGCGCAGGCTGCCCGAGGCCACCGCGACCTCGCCCATCACCGCCTTCATGAGGGTGGTCTTGCCCACCCCGTTGCGGCCCATCACGCAGGTGCACTGCCCGGCCGGAATCTCGAGGTCGACGCCCCACAGAGTGTGGCTCTCGCCGTAGTACTGATCGAGTTTGCGAATGCTCAGCATCGGGCGTCCTCCGTGTTGTCCGACTCGGTGCCCAGATAGACCTCGACCACCTTGGGGTCGCTCGACACCTGATCCATGCTGCCCTCGGCCAGCACGCTGCCCTGGTGCAGCACCGTCACGGTGCGCGCGATCGAGCGCACGAAGCCCATGTCGTGCTCGACCACCACCACCGACTGCTTTCCGGCCAGGCCGGTGAGCAGTTCGGCGGTGCGCTCCATTTCCTGTTCGGTCATCCCCGCCACCGGCTCGTCGACCAGCAGCAGCCGCGGCCGCTGCATCAGCAGCATGCCGATCTCCAGCCACTGCTTCTGGCCGTGGGAGAGAATGCCGGCCGGCCGATCGCGGTGCGCGGTCAGGCCGATGGTGACCAGCACCTCGTCGATGCGGTCCCGCGCCTCGCCGGAGAGCCGGGCGGTCAGCGTTGGCCAGATGCGCTTGTCGGCGGCCATGGCGAGCTCCAGGTTCTCGAACACCGTCAGCGCCTCGAAGACGGTCGGCTTCTGGAACTTGCGGCCGATGCCGAGGCTCGCGATCTGCGGCTCGCTCATGGTCAGCAGGTCGTGGCGGCTGCCGAACCACACCGAGCCGTGATCGGGCCGCGTCTTGCCGGTGATGATGTCCATCATGGTGGTCTTGCCGGCGCCGTTGGGGCCTATGATGCAGCGCAGCTCGCCGTCATCGATGGTCAGGTTCAGGTCATTGATGGCGCGGAAGCCGTCGAAGCTGACGCTGACGTCCTCCAGATACAGGATGGGGCCGTGGCGCACGTCCACCGGCGAGCGCGCCGGCGCCATGAAGTCGAAGACGCGATCGCGGCTGGCCATCTCCTTGAGCAGGTTCATGAGCTCGCTCCTTGCGCGGGTGTCTCGACGGCGCCGTCATCGCGCCGGCGGCGCAGCGACGCCAGCAGGCCGGCCACGCCCTTCGGCAGCAGCACCGTGACCACCACAAATAGCCCGCCGAGGGCGAACAGCCAGGCCTCCGGCATCACCCCGGTGAACACCGTCTTGGCATAGTTGACCACCAGCGCCCCGATCACCGCGCCGTAGAGCGTGCCGCGGCCCCCCAGGGCCACCCACAGCACCACCTCGATGGAGAAGATCGGCGAGAACTCGCCGGGATTGATGATGCCGACCTGGGGCACGTAGAGCGCCCCGGCCACGCCGGCGAGCATCGCCGAGACCACGAACACGAACAGCTGCACCCGCTCGACGCGATAGCCGATAAAGCGCGTCCGCGCCTCGGCGTCGCGACAGGCCACGCTGACCCGCCCCAGTTTGCTGGCGACGATGGCCCGGCACAGCACGTAGCCCAGCGCCAGCGCCACCCCAGAGGCCAGGAACAGCCCCAGCCGCGTGGCGTCGCTGCGCAGGTCGAAGCCCAGCAGCTCCTTGAAGTCGGTCAGGCCGTTGTTGCCGCCGAAGCCCATCTCGTTGCGGAAGAAGGCCAGCATCAGGGCGAAGGTCAGCGCCTGGGTGATGATCGACAGATAGACCCCGGTGACCCGCGAGCGGAACGCCAGGAAGCCGAATACCAGCGCCAGCAGCCCCGGCGCCAGCAGCACCATCAGGAAGGCGAACCACGCCATGTCGAAGCCGTGCCAGTACCAGGGCAGGCTGTCCCAGTCGAGAAACACCATAAAGTCCGGCAGCACCGGGTCGCCATAGACGCCCCGGTCGCCGATCTGGCGCATCAGGTACATGCCCATGGCATAGCCGCCCAGGGCGAAGAAGGCGCCGTGGCCGAGGCTGAGGATGCCGAGATAGCCCCACACCAGGTCCAGCGCCACCGCCAGCAGCGCGAAGCTCAGGTACTTGCCGAGCAGGGTCACGGTATAGGTCGAGACGTGCAGCGGATGCCCCGCCGGCACAATCAGGTTGAGCAGCGTGACGACCGCCAGTGCGGCCAGCAGCACGCCGAGGAATATCTGCGTCGAGCGCTCGCGGAACGGCCGCGACAGCCAGGATCTCGAAGCCAGCATGGATCAGCCCTCCGCCGCACGGCCCTTCTGCGGAAAGAGTCCGCGGGGGCGTTTCTGAATGAACAGGATGATGAACACGAGCACCAGGATCTTGGCCAGCACCGCGCCGGCCCAGGGCTCGAGCACCTGGTTGATGACGCCCAGCGACAGCCCGGCCACCAGAGTGCCCCACAGGTTCCCCACGCCGCCGAACACCACCACCATGAACGAATCGATGATGTAGTTCTGACCGAGGTTGGGGCCCACGTTGGTCAGCTGCGACAGCGCCACGCCGGCGAGGCCGGCCACGCCGGAGCCCAGCGCGAAGGTCAGGATATCGACCCGGGTCGCGCGGATGCCCATCGAGCGCGCCATGGCACGGTTCTGGGTCACGGCGCGCACTTCCAGGCCCAGCCGGGTACGGCGCATCACCAGCATCAGGCCGGCGAACACCAGCAGCGCGAAGCCCAGCACGAACAAGCGGTTGAGGGTCAGCGACAGGCCCTCGTTGATCATCAGCGAGCCGCTCATCCACTCCGGCGAGACCACCGTGCGGTTGAGCGGCGAGATCAGGGTACGCACCAGCTGCTGGAGGATCAGGCTGACGCCGAAGGTGGCCAGCAAGGTCTCCAGCGGGCGGCCCTTGAGGAACTGGATGACGCTGCGCTCGATGACGATGCCGGCCAGCGCCGCGACCAGGAAGCCCGCGGGAATCGACAGCACCAGCGCCAGCCCCGGCTGGCCCGGCAGCAGCTGCTGCATGCCCCAGGTGGTGTAGGCGCCGAGCATGATCAGCTCGCCGTGGGCCATGTTGATCACGCCCATCACGCCGAAGGTGATGGCCAGGCCGATCGCCGCCAGCACCAGCACCGAGCCGAGCGACAGGCCGAAATACAGCGTCTGGATGCCGTCATTCAGCTTCTGCTTCTGTTCGATGCCGGCCAGGGCCTCGGTGGCGGCCTTGGCCAGGGCCGCGTCGTCGCTGCGGGCGGCGGCGCTGAGCGCCGAGCGCACGGACGTATTCAGGCTGCCGGACAGCGCCTCCACCGCTCCGACGTCGCCCTGCTCCAGGCGCTGGATGGCGATGGCCTGGGTCAGCAGCCGGCGCACCTCGTCGTCGGCCTCGTTCTCCACCAGGCCATTCAGCGGCTCGACCATCGACGGACTCACCTCGCCGAGCAGGTCCCGGGCCGCCTCGCGGCGCGCCGAGACCGCCGGGGCGTGGAGGTCGAGCAGCGCCAGGGTGTTCTGCAGCTGGCCGCGCAGCGCATTGTTGATGCCGATGCGATCGAGATCGCGGCGCGACATCTCGCCGAGATCCTCGTCGGTGAGCGCATCGCGCACCGGCCAGTGGCGGCCGCGATTGGCGAGCACCACCACGAAGCGGCCGCCGTCGTCCTGGCGCTGCAGCTTGCCGTCGAGCAGCGCCTCGAGCCAGGCGCGGCTCTGCGGATGGCCGCTGTCGGCGATGGCCGTCACGGCCTCGCCCTTGGCGGCGTAGGAATCGACGTCGAGGGCCTCGAGCAGCGCCCGGCCATCGTCGTCGGGCGCGGCCAGGGCGGCCGGCGCGGCGAGCGAGACGACGATCAGGCACAGCAGCCCCTGCACGAGGGAGCGAATCGTCCTCATGACCATGTCCTGTCAGTAGGGAGAAAGAATCGAAGGAAGGCCCCGGGCCGCGAGCGCGACCCGGGGAACGGCTCATTCGGCCGAGGCCACCTCGGCGCCGCCGCCGCAGCGTCCCTCGACGACGTTGTAGTTGCCGCATCGCATCGGGGCGCGCCAGTCGCTGATCAGGTCACGCGAGCCCGGCAGGTAGTCGGACCAGGCATCGCCGGCCACGGTGGAAGGCGTCTCCCAGACCACGGAGAACTGGCCGTTGTCCTGGATCTCGCCGATCAGCACCGGCTTGGTGATGTGGTGGTTGGGCATCATGGTGGCATAGCCGCCGGTCAGGTTGGGCACGGACACGCCGATGATGGCGTCCTTGACCGCGTCGACGTCGGTGGTGCCGGCCTTGCGCACCGCCTCGGCCCACATGTTGAAGCCGATGTAGTGGGCCTCCATCGGATCGTTGGTGACCGCCATCTCGTCGCCGGTGTAGTCGATCCAGTCGTCGATGAAGTCGTAGTTGGCATCGGTGTCGACGCTCATGAAGTAGTTCCAGGCCGCCAGGTGGCCGACCAGCGGCGCGGTGTCGATGCCGGAGAGCTCCTGCTCGCCCACCGAGAAGGCCACCACCGGAATGTCCGCAGCGTCGATGCCCTGGTTGCCGAGCTCGCGGTAGAACGGCACGTTGGCGTCGCCATTGATGGTCGAGACCACCGCGGTCTTCTTGCCCTGGCTGCCGAAGTCCTTGATCTCTGAGACGATGTTCTGCCAGTCGGAATGCCCGAAGGGGGTGTAATTGACCATGATGTCGTCGTCGGCGACGCCATGGTCCTTGAGGTAGGCCTCGAGGATCTTGTTGGTGGTGCGCGGATAGACATAGTCGGTGCCGGCCAGCACCCAGCGCTCCACGCCGACCTCGTTCATCAGATAGTTGACGGCCGGAATCGCCTGCTGATTGGGCGCCGCCCCGGTGTAGAAGACGTTTTCGGAGGATTCCTCGCCCTCGTACTGGACCGGGTAGAACAGCAGACCGTCGAGTTCTTCGACCACGGGCAGCACCGACTTGCGCGACACCGAGGTCCAGTTGCCGAAGATCACGTCGACCTCATCCTGGGCCAGCAGCTGGCGCGCCTTCTCGGCGAACAGCGGCCAGTCGGAGGCCGGATCGACCACCACCGGCTCGAGCTCGCGGCCCAGCAGGCCACCCTGCTCGTTCTGCTGCTCGATGAGCATCAGCATGGTGTCCTTGAGGGTCGACTCGCTGATGGCCATGGTGCCGGTCAGCGAGTGCAGGATGCCGACCTTGATCGGGTCCTCCTGGGCCAGCGCGGGAGCCGAGACGGCCAGGCTCAGCAGCGAGGCGGCGAACAGGCGCTTGGGCACGGCGGGCGAATGGGAACTCATGGTGATCTCCTTGTCGATCCGGACGTTTTTTTATGAAGTTGTTGTGACGTTGTTATCGGTAGCGATGATGCACGACGATGCACCTCGTCCCGTTCTCTAAAGCAAGAGGCGCGCCACATTCTGGATCATTCCACTGCTGCCTTTTCTTTCAATGAGTTGGAAGCTACCTCCGTATCCCCGCGGGTATCGAAAGTGCCCTTCTGGTGCAAGCTGACGCTCGCTCTTGTACCAAGATGGTGCCTTGCATACCGCACCTGCCCGAGGAGCGACAACGCAACGGGGGCGCCGGCACGATGCCGACGCCCCCGTCAGGTGGCGAACGAACTGGCTCAGACCATCAGTCGCCTTCCGGCCCTCCGGCCACCCTCATGCGGCGGCGCAGCAGCGGGCCGACGATATAGGGCAGGATCAGCCCCAGACCGGCGAACACCCACAGGCCGATGGCCAGGCCGCTGTCCCACAGGATGGTCCAGTCGCCGTCGGCGATATCCAGGGCATGGCGCAGGTTCTTCTCCATCTCCGGCCCCAGCAGCAGGCCGAGGATGATCGGCACCAGCGGGATCTCCAGCTTGCGGAAGACATAGCCGGCCACGCCGAAGGCGACCATGAAGTAGAGATCGAAGGCGGAGTTGCTGATCGAGTAGATGCCGACGAAGGCCACCATGGTGACGATCGGCAGCAGGTACTTGGGCGGCACCAACAGCAGCTTGACGAAGATCCCCACCAGCGGAATGTTCAGCAGCAGCAGCAGGAAGTTGCCGATCAAGAGCGCGGCGATGACGCCCCAGACAATGTCGGCGTTCTGGGTGAACATCAGCGGCCCCGGGGTGATGTTCAGCGAGATCAGCAGCGCGAGCAGCACCGCGGTGGTGCCGCTGCCCGGTACGCCGAGGGTCAGCATCGGCACCAGGGCACCGCTGGAGGCGCCGTTGTTGCCGGCCTCGGGCGCGGCCACGCCGCGCGGGTCGCCCTCGCCGAAGTGGCCCTTGCTGCCGACCACCTTCTTCTCGAGGGTGTAGCCGATGAAGCTGCCCAGCGAGGCGCCGGCCCCCGGCAGCACGCCGGCGATGAAGCCCAGCACGCCGCCACGGATGCTCGATGGCAGGATGCCGCGGATATCGGCCCACTTCAGCGACAGCTTGTTGACCGTCATCGTCTCCTTGCCGCCGCCGGCGCGGTCCTCGATGAAGAACAGCAGCTCGGAAATGGCAAACAGGCCGACGATGGCGATGATGAAATCGACGCCCTCATAGAGCTCCAGCACGCCGAAGGTGTAGCGCTGCACGCCGGTGTTGTCGATGCCCATGGTCGAGATCATCAGGCCCAGACAGGCCGCCACCACGGTCTTCATCGGGTTCTTGCCGGTGATGCCGCCGAGCGTGGCGAAGGCCAGCAGGAACAGTGCGAAATACTCGGCCGGGCCGAAGGTCAGCGCGAAGTCGGCCAGCACCGGCGCCAGCAGGATCAGGCCCACGGTGGCGATCAGGCTGCCGATGAACGAGGCCACGGCGGAGATCGCCAGGGCCTCGGCGGCCTTGCCCTTCCTGGCCATGGGATAGCCGTCGAGGCAGGTCATCATCGCCGGCTCGTCGCCGGGGATGTTGAGCAGGATCGAGGAGATGCGCCCGCCGTACATGGCCCCGGCATAGACCGAGGTCAGCATGATCAGCGCGGTCTCCGGCGGCAGGCCCAGCGAGAAGGCCAGCGGGATCAGGATCGCCACGCCGTTGGCCGGCCCCAGACCCGGCAGCGCACCGATCAGGGTGCCGAGAAAGGCGCCCAGCAGGGCGAACATCAGGTTGTGCGGCGCCAGGGCGACGCCGAAGCCGTCGATCAGGTAACCCAGGGTTTCCATCAGCTCACCTCCAGGAAGGACAGCGGCCCCAGCGGCAGCGCCAGATCGAGGGCGAAGTTGAAGATCAGGAACACCACCACCCCGGCGATGCCGCCGACCACGTAGGCCCTGAGCGGGGTGGCGCCCATGCGCCAGCACAGCGTGCCCACCGCCAGCAGGGTGCTGAGGATGAAGCCCAGTGGCTGCAGCAGCGCGGTGTAGGCGATCAGCACCGCCACCGCGATCACCAGCTCGACGCCGGTGCGGCTCCACGGCCAGGCGTTATCCGGGTCCGGGCGCACGATCAGGTAGAGGCTGGACAGCGCCAGCACCGCGGCCAGCAGATAGGGGAAAGTCTCGGGGCCGACGCCCTCGGCCCCGCCGAACGGCTCGGGAAACTGGGTGGCGCCCCAGCCGTACGCGACGGCCAGGGCGATCAACAGGACCCCGAAGATGCGGTCGTTGAAGGTCATTACTGGATCAGCCCGATATCTTTGGAGAGTTGGTTGATGTCGGCGATCTGGTCGGTGACGAACTGGTGGAACTCATCGGCGCTCATGTGGAACGGCATCAGGCCGTTGCTGGCCATGACGTCCTTCCACTCCTGGCTCTCGTAGATGGTGTCCATGGCGTCCATCCAGTACTGCTTGGCATCGTCGGAGACGTCGGCCGGCATGTAGAAGCCGCGCCAGTTCGGGCCGACCGCGTCGATGCCCTGCTCCTTGGCGGTGGGGATGTCGCTGAACTCGCCCGGCAGGCGCTCGTCGGAGAGCACCGCCAGCACCCGCAGGTCGCCGGATTCCAGGAAGCCCTGAGCCTCGGTGATGTCACCGGTGAAGGCGTCGACGTGGCCGCCGACCACCTGGGTCATGGCCTCGCCACCGTTGTTGTACGACAGATAGGGAATGCGCGGCAGGTTGTCGACGCCAGCCGCCTTGGCGGCGATCAGCACCTTGAGATGGTCCCAGCCGCCCTTGGCGCTGCCGCCGGCGAACTTGACGCTGCGCGGGTCATCCTTGAGCGCGTCCATCAGCTCGGGCAGATCGTCGTACTCGGAGTCGTCGGCCACGGCGATCACGCCGTAGTCGGCGCCCAGTGCGCCCACCCAGTTGACCATGTCGGCGTTCATGCCCGGGAACTGGCCCTGGGCCAGGCGGGTGGTGGTGGCGGTGGAGGCCGCGACCAGCAGCTGGTCGTCGCCGGCGCGCTTGCTGACGGTGTGGGCATAGGCCACGCCGCCGCCGGCACCGGCCATGTTGATGGTCTGAACGCTGGCCGGCACGAGGCCCAGCTCTTCCATCACATTGCCCACGCTGCGGCAGGTGAAGTCCCAGCCGCCGCCCGGGTCGGCGGGCGCGATGCATTCGACCTTGCCTTCCGGCTCGAAGGCCATGACGGAACCGGCGCTGACGGTGAAGGCGGCAACGGCGACGAGCTTGAGCGGCGTTTTGATGGACATTGTTGTGGTCCCCTCTGATGTTTTCATTGGCAGATCGGGTCGGGCTTGTCGGACGCTGACGACTCCCTTACAATTCTGTAAGGCAGAACAACGTTCCCTTGAGCGGAAAATTAGGCCGCCCGTGCCATGGGGGTCAATGCCGTTCGAGCGAATTGCGACCAAAGTTGCAAGGCGCCGGGCGACCGCCCACTCGAGCATGAGCACCCGACATGCACAACGAAAGGAGCCACGATGGCGCAGGACCGCGTCGAGGCCGTGGAGCGCGCGCTGACCGTGCTCGAGGTCTTCGATTCTTCCCAGGAAGCGTTCGCCCTGGCCGAGCTGGCCGCGGCGACCGGCTTCTACAAGAGCACCCTGCTGCGGCTGCTGGGCTCGCTGGCGCGCTACGACTACGTGCAGCGCGGCGACGACGGCCGCTGGCGGCTCGGCGGCAGCCCCGCGCGGCTGGCGCGGCGCCACGCCCCGACGCGGCAGCTGGCCGATCACGTCCAGCCCTGGCTCGACCGCCTGGCCGCCGAGACCGGCGAGACCGCCGCCCTGCTGGCGATGCATCCCGGCGAGGTGGAGTGCCGGCTGGCCGCCCTGCCCGCGACGCCGCTGCGCCACGATCTGCACCCCGGCAGCCGCTGGCCGGCCGAACGCGACGCGGACCCGCGCCCGGGCCTGCCCGGCGGCGCCATGACCTGCCTGGCCCTGCCCGCCGCCGAAGGGGCGCCGCTGTGGCTGTCGCTGTCCGGCCCCGCCGGCCGCCTGGCCCCGGAGGCCGCACATGAGGCCCTGATCCGGGCGCGCGACGCCCTGACCGCGGCGCTCGCCGGCGAGAAGGAGGAGCCACGATGATGCTGCTGGTGGAAGACGATCGGCTGCTGGCGGAGACGCTGGTGGACGCCCTGTCGCTGGAGGGGCACGGCGTCGAGCACCTGGCCGACGGCGAGGCCGCCCGGGCGCGGCTCGACGACCCCGACCACGGCCTGACGCTGGTGCTGCTCGACCTCAACCTGCCCGGCTGCGGCGGGCTCGAGGTGCTCGAGACCCTGCGCCGCCACGACGCCGACACCCCGGTGCTGATCCTCACCGCCCGCGGCGCGGTGGAGGACCGCGTGCGCGGACTCGATCTCGGCGCCGACGACTACCTGGCCAAGCCCTTCGCCCTGGACGAGCTCGAGGCCCGGGTGCGTGCCCTGCTGCGCCGCCGCGAGCGCGGCCAGGCGCTGCAGGTCGGCCCGCTGGCCTTCGACGCCCCGGCCCAGCGCTTCACCCTCGACGGCGAGGCCCTGGCCCTGCCGCCGCGGGAACAGCGTCTGCTGGCCTGCCTGATGCGCCACGGCGGCGAGCCAGTCGACAAGGCACGGCTCGCCGAGGAAGCCTTCCAGGGCGAAGCCATGGGCGACAACGCCATCGAGGTCTACGTCCACCGCCTGCGCAAGCGCCTGGCCGGCAGCGCCGTCGCCCTGCGCACCGTACGCGGCCTGGGGTATCTGCTGGAGGCCACGTGACCCGGCGCGACAGCCTGTATCGCCGGCTGCTGACCTGGCTGCTGCTGCCGCTGATGGCGCTGGGCGCACTGATGGTGCTCCAGGCCTGGATCGAGGCGCGCCACACCGCCGACCGGGCCTTCGACCGCCTGCTAGAGGCTGCCACCCTGGCCATCGCCGAGCAGGTGCAGTGGCAGGACGACCGCCTGTGGCTCGACCTGCCACCCGCCGCCCTGGAAATGCTCGCCACCGATGCCGAGGAGCGTGTTTTCTATGCGCTCTACGACGCTCGCGGGCGTTTCGTCACCGGCAACGCCGATCTGCCCGGCCTGCCTCGCGATGACGATGCGACCGGCGGCCAGCTGCACTTCCGCGACCTGGTGTGGCACGGCCTCGAACTGCGCCAGGGCATCCGCCGCGCCAGCCTCGAGGACTGGCGCTCGCGCGAACGCTTCGAGGTACGCGTCGCCCATACCCGCGAAGGGCGCGAGCGCCTCACCGGCGAGCTGCTGCGCGCCAACCTGGCCTACATCCTGGGCATGGCCGGGCTCGCCGCCGCCGTCGTGGTGTTGGCCATCCGCGGCGCCCTGACCCCGTTGAGCCGCCTGCGCCACGCCATCCGTGCCCGCGACCCTCGCACCCTGGCCCCGCTGGAGCTGCCGCTGCCACGGGAACTGGCCGAGCTGCGCGAGACGCTCAACGAACTGCTGGCGCGGATGCGCCGGGTCAAGGCCAACCAGGAGCGCTTCATCGGCGATGCCTCCCATCAGCTGCGCACGCCGCTGGCCGGGCTCTCGACCCGCGCCGAGCTGGCCCTGCGCCAGGACGACCCGCAGCGCTGGCGGGAGGCCCTGGAGGCGATGCAGACCACCAGCACCCGAGCCTCGCACCTGGCCGTTCAGCTGCTGTCGCTGACACGGCTCGACAACCCCGAATACCGCCCCGAACTCACGGCGCTGGCCCTCGACGACCTGGCCCGAGGCGCCGTTCGCCGCCACTGGAGCGCCTGCCATCGTGCCGGCATCGACCTGGGGCTGGAGGCGCCGGACGCGCCGGTGATCGTGGCCGGGCTCGACTGGCAGCTCGAGGAGGCGCTGGCCAATCTGATCGACAACGCGCGGCGCTACGGCGCCTCACGCATCACCGTGCGGGTCATCGCGCATCCGCCCGCCCTCGAGGTCGAGGACGACGGACCCGGCATCGCCGAAGACCAGCGCCTGCTGATGCTGCGCCCCTTCCATCGCGGCAGCGACGACCCGGACGGCTCGGGACTGGGGCTCGCCATCGTCGACGGCATCGCCCGCAGCCACGGCGCCCGGCTGCGTCTCGACGCCGGCCGGGACGGCCACGGGCTCAGGGTCGGCCTGCACTTTCCGGAGGAATCCGCATGAGACACCATCGCTGGCTGATACTGACGTGGCTGTGGCTATGCATAGGGTCATGGCTGTGCCTGGCCCCGCTCGCCGGCGCCGACGAGCGGCTGCGCTACCCGGCCGAGCCGGCAGACGACGAGGCATCGGGCGAGCTGGTCGTCCACGGCGCCCTGGACCTGGTCTACGCCCGCCCGCTGTTCGAGGCCTTCCATGCCCGCCATCCGGGCATCGCGCTGACCTATCGCAATCTCGACACCCTCACCCTGCATCGCCGCTTTCTCGCCCATCCCGACGAGGTCGACGTGCTGATGTCCTCGGCCATGCCCTGGCAATACCGACTGGCCAACGACGGCCACGCCCGCCCACTGACCTCGCCCCAGGCCATGGCCTGGCCGGCCTGGGCGCGCTGGCGCCACGAGCTGTTCGCCTTCACCTTCGAGCCGATCGTGATGGTGGTGCGCCGCGAGCTGATCGAGCGCTTCGGCCGCCCCGACAGTCACGCCGAGCTGCTCACGCTGCTCGAGCAGCATCCCGAGGCGCTGCGCGGCCGGGTCGTGACCTACGACCCGGAGGCGAGCGGCGCAGGCTACGGCTACGCCATTCAGGAATCACGCCTGACGCCGCGATACTGGGACCTGGTCACCGCCTTCGGTGACACGGACACGGCGCTGGCCACCACCACCGGCGAGATGCTGGACGGCCTCGACAGCGGCCGCTACTGGCTGGGCTACAACCTGCTAGGCAGCTACGCCAGGGCGGTCGCCGACGCCAATCCGGCGCTAGAGATCGTGGTGCCCGACGACTACGCCCTGGTGACCCAGCGCCTCGCCTTGATGCCGCGCCAGGCACCACACCCGGAGAACGCCCGGCGCTTCATGGACTTCCTGCTCGGCGAGGCGGGCCAGCGGGTGATCGCCGAGGACACACCGCTGGGCGCCGTGCATCCGACTCTGGCGGGCCCTGGCACGGCCGCGGCCCTGCGCGAGACCCACGGCGAGGCGCTGAGGCCGGTGTCGCTGGGGCCCGGGCTGCTGGCGACGCTGGACGATCTCAAGCGCCAGGCGCTGCTGACGCGCTGGAAGAGGGAGTTCACGCGCGCGGAGGCCGCGTCACCCTGAAGGGCGACGCGGCCTCCGGTGTCGGAGATGACGCGAATCAGTTGGCCAGGCTGAGCTGGACCGGTGCGGTGCCCCGATGGAGCATGCCGAGCGCGCGGGCGGCACTCTTGGAGAGATCGATCACGCGGCCGGCGATATAGGGGCCGCGGTCGTTGATCAGCACCTCGACCTGGCGGCCGTTGTCGGGCCGGGTCACCAGCACCTTGGTGCCGAGCGGCAGGGTGCGGTGGGCGGCGGTGAGCTGGCGCTGGTCGAAGGCTTCGCCGCTGGCCGTGGTGCGGCCCTGGAAGCGGTCGCTGTAGTAGGACGCGACGCCCTTCTGAATCGGCGCTTCGGCGTCGTCCTCGTGGGCCAGAGCCGGGCCGGTGCCGATCAGCGCCCCCAGGGTCATGGCCAGGAGCGCCGCGCTCAGCGCGCGTCGACGCCAGTCGGAGCGGGCGCTGCCCGCCCTGCCGGAAATTCCCATGTGTCACCTCGAAATGACGTGGGCACCAATCGACCTCCCGCGATCAGGCGCCGTCAGACGTATCGGTCGGTGTCGGGTGCTTTCCCTGCAGCCAACCGTGACTGGCGGCTCGTTCGCTATCGAACCAGGCCAGCGCGTCGTGCAATGTCACCACCGTGCCGACGATGATGAGTGTCGGAGGTCGGATGGTAGCCAACTCATCGGCCGACGGCAACTTCGCCAGGCTCGCCACATGGACCCGCTGGCGCGCCGTGGTGCCCTGCTCGATCAGCGCCAGCGGCGTGTCACCCGCCAGGCCATGCGCGCGAAGCTGCTCGCTGATGATCGTCAGACTGCCCAGGCCCATGTAGAACACCAGGGTCTGGCCGGGGCTGGCCAGCGCCGGCCAGTCCAGATCGCAGCTGCCGTTGCGCAGGTGACCGGTGATGAAGCGCACCGACTGGGCGTGGTCGCGATGGGTCAGCGGAATGCCGGCGTAGGCGGCGCAGCCCGAAGCCGCGGTGATACCCGGCACCACCTCGACCTCGACGCCGGCGGCGACCAGGGTTTCCAGCTCCTCGCCACCGCGGCCGAAGATGAAGGGGTCGCCGCCCTTCAGCCGTACCACGCGCTTTCCGGCCAGCGCCCAGTCGACCAGCGCCTGGTTGATGCCCTCCTGGGGCACGCTGTGATCGGAGCGCGCCTTGCCGACGTAGAGCCGCTGCGCCTCGGGATTGGCCAGGGCCAGGATCTCGTCGCTGACCAGCCGGTCGTGGAGGATGACGTCGGCGGCCTGCAGGCGCCGCAGCGCCTTGATGGTCAGCAGCTCCGGGTCGCCCGGGCCGGCCCCGATCAGGCTAACGCGCCCGGGGGCCAGCTCGGATGCCGCGGGGGGAAGTCGGAGTTCCGGCGAGGCGGACGGGGAAGTCGCGGCACACATATTCCAATATCTCGGGTAGAAAATATTTTATATGCGATAAAGTAATTAATTTGCCGACAAAATGCCACTCCCGCCTCGCCCCTGGCGTCCGATATCGCCACCCGACCGATACCCGAAACGACGCGGCCCCCGCCGAAGCGGGGGCCGCGAACGCATCAGGCGACGGCGATGTCAGGCAGACAGCGTCTGCTTCAGCCGGGGGCTGGCGAACTCGCCGATCAGCGTGATCACCGCCAGCGCCAGCAGCAGCCAGGGCCACTGCACGCCGAACTCCAGGGTGGCGATGCCCAGGGCGTCGAGGAACACCACCACGATGCCCAGGGGGCTAACGTAACGCACCATGAACAGCCACAGGGCATGCACCGCCGGCGGCAGACCGAGCTCCTCGCGCATGGCCTCGCCGTTGAGCACGAAGCCCGCCAGCAGGGCCACGCCCAGGCCGCCGAGCGGCATCATCCAGCGCGAGGTCAGGTAGTCCAGCCAGCCGAAGAAGTTCTTGCCGCCCAGGGTCCACTCGGCGCCGACGTTGAACGACAGCATGGCCAGGGTGCTGATGATCCACAGCACGATGCCGACACCCCAGGCCGCCGTGCGACGCGAGATGCCCTTGTTGTCGGTCAGCCAGGACACGGTGGCCTCGACCATGGAGATCGACGAGGTCAGCGCGGCCATGGACAGCATGACGAAGAACAGCGCGCCGAACAGGGTGCCCAGCGGCATGGCCTGGAAGGCCAGCGGCAGGCTCATGAAGATCAGCCCCGGGCCGCTGCCCGGCTCCATGCCGTTGGCGAAGATCACCGGGAAGATCGCCAGGCCGGCCATCAGTGCCACCAGGGTGTCGGCTGCCGCCACGCTCAGGGTGGTACGGCCGATGGAGGCATTGCGCGGCAGGTAGCTGCCGTAGGTCAGGATCGCGCCGGAGGCCAGCGACAGGGTGAAGAAGGCATGACCCATGGCCGCCAGCATGCCTTCGCTGGAGAGGCTGCCGGCGTTGAAGGCGAACAGGAAGTGGACCGCCTCGCCGAAGCCGCCGGAAAAGGCGCCATAGACGATCATGATCACCAGCATCACGACCATGCCCGGCATCATCCAGCCGACGCTCTTCTCGATGCCGGCCTGCACGCCCTTGCCGACGATCACCATGGTGGCGAGCGTGACCAGGGTGCTCCAGAAGCCCAGATTGAGCGGATTGGCGTTGTTGGCGCCGAAGATGGCCGCCATGTCGTCCACGCTGGAGCCGGCCAGGCCGCCGGTCAGCATCTTCCACAGGTAGGAGAAGGACCAGCCGGCCACCACCACGTAGAAGCACAGGATCATGAAGCCGCACAGCATGGCCATCCAGCCGAGCAGCGACCAGGCCGAGGCGCCCTTCGATTCGGCACTCACCCGGCGGATGGCGTCGATGGGGCTGCCGCGGCCGCGGCGGCCCAGGGCGATCTCGGTCATCATCACCGGCACGCCGATGGCCAGGATGCAGGCCAGATAGACCAGCACGAAGGCCCCGCCGCCGTATTCGCCGGTCATGTAGGGGAACTTCCAGACGTTGCCCAGGCCGACCGCGGAGCCGGTCGCCGCCAGGACGAAGCCCCAGCGGCCCAGCCACTGAGTACGGGGTTGTGAGTCGTTAGTCATGTCACACCAGGGATCACGGAACTGTTGTTGTCGCCGCCACGCAGCATGGGGCCACCGCAGGGCGGCCATTGTGACGGATTTTATCGTGGTTGGGCAGGGAGACGGCGGATTGTTCTGGTTTCCGCCTCCCGCCCTGACCGGTTCTCCGGCCGTATCTGGACGCTATCAGTCGTCCTTGAGCACGCCCCGACGGATCTGGTCCTCCTCGATGGATTCGAACAGGGCCTTGAAGTTGCCTTCACCGAAGCCGTCATTGCCCTTGCGCTGAATGATCTCGAAGAAGATCGGGCCGATCACGGTCTCGGTGAAGATCTGCAGCAGCACGCCCTGCTCCGGCGCGCCGTCCACCAGCAGGTTCAGCTCGCGCAGCTCCTCGAGGTTCTCCTCGTGGTTGGGCACGCGCTGGTCGACCTTTTCGTAGTAGGTGTCCGGGGTGGTCAGGAACTGGATGCCGTTGGCCTTCAGCGCCCGCACCGTGGCGTAGATGTCATCGGTGGCCATGGCCAGGTGCTGGATGCCCTCGCCGTTGTACTCGCGCAGGAATTCGGCGATCTGGGAGTTGTCGTCGGCGGACTCGTTGATCGGGATGTGCATCTTGCCGCAGGGCGCGGTCATGGCGCGGGAGAAGAGCCCGGTCTTCTTGCCGGCGATGTCGAAGTAGCGCAGCTCGCGGAAGTTGGCCAGGCGCGTGTAGAAGCCGGCCCAGACGTCCATCTGGCCGCGGTCGACGTTGTGCGTCAGATGATCGAGCACCTGCAGGCCGACGCTGTTGTCACCGGCCGCGCGGCCCTCGATCGGCGCGAAGTCGATGTCATAGATGCTGCGGCCGTCGGCGTCGAGCCGGTCGTCGACGAAATACAGCAGCGAGCCGCCGATGCCTTCGACCGCCGGAATGCCGACCTCACCCTCGCCCACCGGCACCTCTACCGGCTTGGCACCGCACGCAACGGCGCGCTCGAAGGCCTGGCGGGCGTCGTCCACCTTCCAGGCCATGGCACAGGCGGAGGGGCCATGAACGCGAGCGAACTCGGCGGCGTGGCTGCCCGGCTCGGCGTTGAGCACGAAGTTGATCTGCGCCTGCTGGAACAGGAAGACGTTCTTGGAACGGTGCTTGCGCGTCTCGGTGAAGCCGAGCTGCAGGAACAGGCGACGCAGCGCCTCAATGCCCTCGGCGGTGGGCGCGCTGTACTCGACGAAGGCAAAGCCGTCGGTGCCGAGCGGATTGGTGGTGTCGGCCTGGGTCGCCTGAGCGGGAGTGCCTTGGACGGGGGCGTTCATGCAGAACCTCCGGGGTGCTTGTGATTGTGGTCTCCGGGCCTTGGCCCTCGAAGTGCCCCCAGAGTAGTGCGCCCCGCGGCAGGCCGGAATCCGCTGCGGGGCCCGGCATGACGCCGCCGGGCGGCGTTTTTCGCCTCGCGGTGTAAAGTTTTCATGACAGCACCGATCATGCCCGCGTTCGCCCGGCCGAGGCGGCAAGTCTCGCTGACACGGCGTCAACTTGGCTTTACACCTTGCCGACCTCCGGATCGGCCAGCAGGCGCTCAACGCTCTCGACCTTGTCATCCATATGCTGCTCGCGGTCGGTCCGCGTGCCCAGCTTGAGGGTCGAGGTGATACGTGGCGCCCCCATCTCGTGCACCGTCTCGTGGCAGCGCTTGACCACCGCCATGACCGCGTCCCAGTCCCCTTCGATGTTGGTGCCGTAGGCATGCATCCGATAATCCAGCCCGGAGGCCTCGATCACCCGCTGGCAGGCCGCGACCTGGGGCGAGACCGACACGCCGACACCCATCGGCACGACACACAGATCCACGATGACGTGCATGATATTGCCCTCTTAAATATTAGCTTGTTATAAAAAAGTAACGTGAGTTGTCAGAAACGCCCACGCCTGATCTATGCTAACGCCTTGTAATAGAACAATCGGAATCACGCCACCTCCCGCTTTCACACACCGGCTGCCCCGACTCTGAAGGACCAGGAGGAACCATGACCAGCGACCCACGTCTCGGCCCCATCGCCCTGCCCGACACCAGAGCCCGACGCGTCTTCGAGAAACTGCTCGACGGCTCCGGCATCACCCTCAACGGCTCGGCCCCCGCGGACATCCGCGTCTACCATCCCGACTTCTTCTCCCGCGTTCTGCACCAGGGCACCCTGGGGCTCGGCGAGGCCTACATGGACGGCTGGTGGGAATGCGAGCACATCGACGAACTGGCCCACCGGCTGCTGCGCCATGGCCTGGGCGAACATGCCCAGTCCAAGTCCGAGCGGCTGATGTATCGCCTACAGTCCGGCTTCTTCAACCTGCAGAGCCGGGCGCGCGCGCACATCGTCGGCGAGGCCCACTACGACTTCGGCAACGACCTCTTCGAGCGCATGCTCGATGACACCATGTGCTACTCCTGCGGCTACTGGAAGGACGCCGACAGCCTGCTCGAGGCCCAGCGCGCCAAGCTCGAACTCGCCTGCCGCAAGCTGCGACTCGAGCCCGGCATGCGGGTGCTCGACATCGGCTGCGGCTGGGGCAGCTTCGCCGAGCACGCCGCGCGGCATCACGGCGTCGAGGTCACCGGCATCACCATTTCCAGGGAGCAGGCAGAGCTGGCCCGCCAGCGCTGCGAGGGGCTGCCGGTCGAGATCCTGCTCGAGGACTACCGCGAGCTCGACGGCCAGTTCGACCGCGTGGTGTCCATCGGCATGTTCGAGCACGTCGGTCACCGCAACTACGACACCTACTTCGAGACCGTGAAACGCCTGCTGCCCGCGGACGGTCTGTTCGTGCTGCATACCATCGGTTCCAACACCTCGGAGATCAGCGCCGACCCCTGGATCAATCGCTACATTTTCCCCAACGGCGTGCTGCCCTCCGTCAAGCACATCGCCAGGAGCAGCGAGCAGCACCTGCTGATGGAAGACTGGCAGAACTTCGGCGCCGACTACGATCGCACCCTGATGGCCTGGCTCGAGAACTTCGACGCCCACTGGGACGAGATCGCCGACCGCTACAACGAGCGTACACGGCGGATGTTCCGGTACTACCTGGGCATCTGCGCCGGCGCCTTCCGGGCTCGTAACCTGCAGCTGTGGCAGGTGGTGTTCTCGAAGGGACGCGAAGGACGCTACGACGCCCCGCGCTGAACCTCCCGCCCCGTTCTCTTCGGGCGCCGTCGACGGCGCCCGATTCGCTGCCGCCCTACTTGCGTGACTGCCTCGAACGGCCAACAATGAGCGACTTATTTGGCCGGCCTGAGACATTCTGTCGTCAATTTCCTACAATCGATGACGCTAATCACCTACGCCCGATGGTCAATACCGGCTCCTGGCCACGCATGTATTATAATTTACTTAATAAAAAATAAAGATCGCGCGACGCGCTCCGCAGACCGCGCGAACTCAACGACACTCCTGTACGCAGCAGGAACTCATCAGAGAACACCCATGTCTCCCATCGACGTCATGCCGTGCAGGGAACGGCTCGAGCCGGTGAGGGTCCTGGAGTTGGCCGATCAGCTGCCCGGACTGATCTTTCAGCTGCATCGCAGCGCTGACGGCCATCTCCATTTCCCCTTGCTGATGGGCAGCGGTATCCAGCTGCTGGACCTGGAACCGGAACGCCTGGCGGAGAACGCCAAGCCGGCCCTGGAGCAGATCCACGAGGACGACTACCCCGCCCTGATGGCGGCCATCGAGCGTTCCGAGCGTGAGTGCACGCCGATCATCCTCAAGTTCCGCTTCCATCTCAAGGCGAGTCGATGCCGCTGGATCGCCGTGCGCGCCCAGCCCCAACGCACCGAGACCGGCGTGCTCTGGCACGGCATGATGCTCGACATCAGCGAGCAGGTCGCCGAAGAGGAGCGCCTGCGGCAACTGTCGGACAGCGATGCCCTCACCGGGCTCGCCAATCGCCGCAAGCTGCTCGCGCGGCTGGATGAAGAGATCTCGCTGAGCAACCGTCACGCCACGCCGCTGTCGCTGGTGATGATCGACCTCGACCACTTCAAGGCGATCAACGATACCTGGGGGCATCTGCAGGGCGATGCCGTGCTGCGAGAGCTGGCCGACTGCTGCCGCATGCTGCTGCGCGAGGAGGACCTGCTGGCCCGACTCGGCGGCGAGGAATTCGCCCTGCTGTTACCGCTGACCTCCCAGGGCAACGCTGCCCAGCTGGCCGAACGCCTGCGCCGGGTCATCGCCGACCACCATTTCGAAGGGGTCGGCAGCGGCCGGATCACCGTCAGCCTCGGCATCACCGAGCACCGGGTCGGCGACGCCCGCGACAACCTGCTGCAGCGCGCCGACGCCAGCCTCTATCGGGCCAAGCACCGAGGCCGCAATCGCGTCGTGGCCGACGACTGACGCAGGCTTACTGGGCGAGATCGCCGTCCATGGCGTGTATCCTTGTCGCTTTATCGACGCCGCTCGGAGCCGCCATGACCGCCATCGACCAGACCCTCGCCCGCGTCTTCGGCTACCCCGACTTCCGCCCCGGCCAGCGCCCGGTCATCGAGGCCGTGGTCGCCGGCCGCTCGGCGGCCGCCATCTTTCCCACCGGCTCGGGCAAGTCGCTGTGCTATCAGCTCTCCGCCCTGCACCTGCCCGACCTGACGCTGGTGGTCTCGCCGCTGCTGGCGCTGATGCAGGATCAGCTGGCCTTCCTGCAGCGCCACGGCATCGCCGCCGCCAGCCTCGATTCCTCCCAGAGCAAGGACGAAGCCCGGGCGGTAATGGACGGCGTGGCCCGCGGCCAGATCCGCATCCTGATGGTCTCGGTGGAGCGGCTCAAGAACGAGCGCTTCCGCGCCTTCATCCGTCGCGTGCCGATCTCGCTGCTGGTGGTCGACGAGGCGCACTGTATCTCCGAGTGGGGCCACAACTTCCGCCCGGACTACCTGACCCTGCCCACGACGCGCCACGAGCTCGGCATTCCCCAGGCGCTGCTGCTGACGGCCACCGCCACCCCGAAGGTGATCGAGGACATGCGCCGTCACTTCGCCATCGAGGCCGGGGACGTCACCGCCACCGGCTTCTATCGCCCCAACCTGGACCTGCAGGTAGCCCCGGTAGCGGCCGACGAACGGCCCCGGCGGCTGGTCGAGTGGCTGCGCCCGCGCGTCGAGGGGCAGATCTCCGGCGCCACCGTGGTCTACGTCACCCTGCAGCAGACCGCCGAACGCATGGCCGCCTATCTCGGCACCGCCGGCCTGCCCGCCGCGGCCTATCATGCCGGCCTCGACGCCGAGACACGCGCCCGCCGCCAGGACGACTTCATGGCCGGTCGCACGCCGGTGATCGTTGCCACCATCGCCTTCGGCATGGGCATCGACAAGAGCGACATCCGCGCCGTGGTGCACTTCGACCTGCCCAAGTCGGTGGAGAACTACAGCCAGGAGATCGGCCGCGCCGGGCGCGACGGCGCCCCGGCCGAGTGCCTGATGCTGGCCGGCCGCGATCATCTCAGCGTGCTGGAGAACTTCACCTACGGCGACACCCCGGAACGCGACGCCATCGCCCGGGTGACGGCGACGCTGCCTGCCCCCGGCGACGACTGGGCCTTCACCCTCAACACCCTCTCGCGGGACAGCGACATCCGCCCGCTGCCGCTCAAGACGCTGCTGGTGCATCTCGAGCTCGAAGGCGTGATCCGGCCGCGCTTCAGCTACTTCGCCGAATACCGCTTCCGCCTGGAGGAGCCCGCGGAGTCGCTGGTGGCCCGCTTCCAGGGCGAGCGCCGAGCCTTCGTCGAGGCGATCCTCGAGGCGTCGTCGAAGGCGCGCACCTGGTACCGGCTGGACCTCGAGGCCCTGGCCCGGCTCGGCGCCGAGCGCGGCCTCGACGCCTCGCGCCAACGGGTGATCACCGCCCTGGACTACTTCGCCGACAAGGACCTGATCACGCTGGAAAGCAAGCAGATGACCGAGGTCTACGAGGTCCTGCGGGCCGTCGACGAGCCCCTGATCACGCGACTGCACCAGGCCTTCGTCGACAAGGAGCAGGCCGAGATCGACCGGCTGCACGCCATGCTGGCCCTGTTCGAGGGCGACGGCTGCCTGACCCGGCGGCTGGCGGACTGGTTCGGCGATGCCGCCGCCCCCGAGCGCTGCGGGCACTGTTCGGGCTGCCGCGGCCAGATCTCGTCGCTGCCGTCTCCGCCGCCCCCGGCGCCGCTCGCGGCGAAGGACGCCGGCGCCCTGACCGCGCCGCTGCGCGAACGACTCGCTGCCGCCGGCGAAGGCGAGGCCGCCACGCCGACGCTGCTGGCCCGCTTCCTGTGCGGGCTGACCTCGCCGCGGCTGACCCGCCACAAGGCGCGCCAGCTCGACGGCTTCGCCGCGCTGGAGACCTACCCCTTCGGCGAGGTGCGCGACTGGCTGGCCCGCGCCGCCTGAAGCGCCGCCTTCATTCGTCTTCCGCCCCGATGCCGTGGCGCTTGAGCTTGTTGGCGATGGTGGTGTGCGAGACACCCAGCCGCCTGGCCAGCTGGCGGCTGGACGGGTGCTGCGGATAGAGGCTCGACAGCACCCGGCGCTCCACCTCGCCGAGAATGTCAGCCAGCGAGCCGTCGAGGTCGATGCCGGCGAGCCCCGGCGCACGGCCCACCTCGGGCAGGCGCAGATGCGCCGGCTCGACGATGCCGCCCTCGCACAGCGACACCGCCTGGAACAGCACGTTCTCCAGCTGGCGCACGTTGCCCGGCCAGTGGTAGGCCGACAGCCGCGCCACCGCGGCCGGCGACAGACGCGGCATCGGGCAGCCGATCTGGGTGGCGGCGCGATCGATGAAATGCGCCGCCAGCGCCTCGATGCCGTCCAGACAGTCGCGCAGCGGCGGCACCTCCAGGGTCAGCACGTTGAGGCGGTGATAGAGATCCTGGCGAAAGCGCCCCTCGGCGCACAGGCTCGGCAGGTCCTGCTGGGTAGCGCAGATCACCCGCACGTCCAGGTAGGTCTCGTCGTCGCTGCCCACCCGGCGGAAGCCGCCGTCCTGCAGGAAGCGCAGCAGCTTGACCTGCATCCGCGGACTGGTCTCGCCCACCTCGTCGAGGAAGATGGTGCCGCCGGCGGTCAGCTCCAAAAGCCCCAGCTTGCCCTCGGGGCGCGCGCCCTCGAAGGCCCCCGGCGCATAGCCGAACAGCTCGGTCTCGGCCATGGATTCCGGCAGTCCCGCACAGTTGAGCGCCATGAACGGCGCCTGGCCCCGCGGGCTCGCCAGGTGACAGGCCCGGGCCAGCAGCTCCTTGCCGGTGCCGGTCTCGCCCTGGATCAGCAGCGGGGCGTCCAGCGGCGCCATGCGCCGGGCCTCGCCGATCAGCGCCTCCAACCGCGGGCTGGCCTGGAACAGCGACTCGAAGCCGCGCAGCTCCTGGCGCTGCACCTGATAGATGCGCTCGCCGATGCGGTCGGCGCGGTGCAGGGTGACCACCGCTCCGGCCAGCGAGGCCACGTCCGACTGCTGCTCGCGGTGCAGCGGCGAGATGTCGGCCAGGAACACGGTGTCGCGCAGCTTGACCCGCAGGCCGTTGACCCGGGCGTTGTTGCGGCGGATCAGCTCCGGCAGGTCCAGGTCGGGCAGGTAGCGATCCAGCGACAGCCCCGGCACCTCGTCGACCCGTACGCCCAGGAGCTGGCCGGCGGCGCGATTGGCGGCCACCAGATGGCCCTCCATGTCGATCGACATCACCGGGTCGGAGAGCGACGACAGCAGCGCGTCGAGCTCGAGGTGGCGGCGCTCGCTGGGCATCAGGCTGACCCGACGCACGCCGAACACCCCCGGTACCTGCTCGAGCTCGGGCTTGAGCGTGGCCAGCTGGGCATTCAAGAGGTTGGGCACGTGCAGGTAGATGGCGTTGCCGTGCTCGCCGCCGACCTCGCCGTGGGCCACGTTGAGCCCGTAATCGGCGAAGTGGGCCACGATATCGCGCAGGATGCCGATGCGGTTCTGGCAGTGGAATCTCAGGCGCATGAAAGGCTCGCAGGTCGAAAAAATGGACCGGACCGCCACAAGAGCGTCAGCCCGGCGTGACTCATCTGTAAAGATAACGTGACGATAAGGGCGCCGCGACGCCGATACCATGCGCCTTTGGGCGCATCGGCCCCACGAAAACGGCGAACCGTAACGTATTCTTTACGACCGAGCGCCTTCCGACGCCCACACGCGCATCCTGAAGGCCCCACCTGCCCCGACGCCGCGCCTAGACTGCAGCCATCCCCTTGAGGCCACGACAATTCCAATACCGTGACGGGAGCAACCATGAAGGCTCAAAGCGCCCCCAAGAAGACCGCCTACCAGGCCAGGAAGCCGGACGCCAGCGGCCACATCGCCTGGAGCGAGCAGGAAAACGCCATCTGGCGCACGCTGATGGAGCGCCAGGTCGAGCTGCTGCCGGGCCGCGTCTGTCAGGAATACCTTGACGGCATGGAGCGCCTGGCGCTGCCGGTGGATCGCATTCCCCAGCTGGCCGAGGTCGACGCCGTGCTGCGCGAGGCCACCGGCTGGGAAACCGCCCAGGTGCCGGCGCTGATTCCGTTCGACACCTTCTTCGAGCTGCTGGCCAATCGCCGTTTCCCGGTGGCCACCTTCATCCGCACGCCGGAGGAGCTGGACTACCTGCAAGAGCCGGACATCTTCCACGAGATCTTCGGCCACTGCCCGATGCTGACCAATCCGGCGTTCGCCGAATTCACCGCCACCTACGGCCGCCTGGGCCTCGAGGCCACGCCCAAGGAGCGCGTCTACCTGGCCCGGCTGTACTGGATGACCGTGGAATTCGGCCTGGTCGACACCACCGAGGGCCGGCGCCTCTACGGCGGCGGCATCATCTCCTCGCCGAAGGAGACGCTGCACGCCCTGTCCGATGCGCCCGTGCACGCGCCCTTCGATCCGCTGGATGCGCTGCGCACGCCCTACCGGATCGACATCCTGCAGCCGCTCTACTATGTACTGGATAGCCTGGAGACGCTGCACGAGCTGGCCGGCCGCGACATCATGGCCATGGTCCACGAGGCCATGGAACTCGGGCTGTTCGAGCCGCGCTTTCCACCCAAACCCAAGCCCGCGCCGGCCGAAGCGGCCAGCGCCTGAAGACAGCGTCCTGAATCGGCCCCCTTGCCCATGTCCTTTGGCATAAGCCCCTTGCATCGGCGGCCGATCGTCACCACGACAATTCCAACACCCCTGCATCTAGCCAACGAGGAGTCATCATGAGCGAGCTTTCCGAACAGCAGTGCGAAGCCTGCAGCTGGGACGCCCCCCACGTCACCGAGAGCGAGATCGAGCAGTATCGCCGCGATATCCCCGAGTGGCAGATCGTCGAGCGCGATGGCATCATGCAGCTGGAGCGGGTCTTCACGTTCCGCAACTTCCGGCAGGCCCTGGCGTTCACCAACCGGGTCGGCGAGATCGCCGAGGAAGCCGGTCACCACCCCGCCCTGCTGACCGAATGGGGCAAGGTCACCGTGACCTGGTGGTCCCACGAGATGAAGGGTCTGCATCGGAACGATTTCATCCTAGCCGCCAGAACCGACGAGGTAGCGAAGTAAATGTTCGAACAGATTGAGCGGGTTCCCGGGGATGCCATCCTCGGGCTCATCGAGGCCTTCAAGAAGGACCCCAATCCCCAGAAGGTCGATCTCGGTGTCGGCGTCTATCGCGACGCCCAGGGCAACACCCCGGTGATGCGCGCGGTCAAGAAGGCCGAGGCCCTGCTGCTCAACAACGAGACCACCAAGACCTACATCGGTTCTCACGGTGCCCCGGCCTACGGCGACGTGGTGCTGCCGATGGTGTTCGGCCAGGGCTCCCCGGTGCTCGAGGCAGGCCGCGCCAGCGCCACCCAGTCCCCCGGCGGCACCGGCGCGCTGCGCCTGGCGGCGGACTTCATCGCCACCCAGCTGCCCGGCAAGGACATCTGGGTCAGCGACCCGACCTGGCCGAACCACCTCGGCATCTTCCCGGCGGCCGGGCTCACCCTGCACAAGTACCCCTACGTCGACGCCGACAACCGCCTCGACTTCGACGGCATGCTCGGTGCCCTGAAGCAGATCCCCGAGGGCGACGTGGTGCTGCTGCACGCCTGCTGCCACAACCCGACCGGCTTCGACCTGTCCCAGGATCAGTGGAAGCAGGTACTGGAGGTGCTCAAGGAGCGCAAGCTGCTGCCGCTGGTCGACTTCGCCTACCAGGGCTTCGGTGAAGGCCTGGACGAGGATGCCTTCGCGCCGCGCCTGCTGGCCGAAAACCTCGACGAGGTGATCATCACCAGCTCCTGCTCCAAGAACTTCGGCATCTACTGCGAGCGGACCGGCTGCCTGATCATGGTTGCCAAGGACGCCGAGCAGAAGGAAAACGTGCGCTCCCAGGTGGCTATCGTCGCCCGCGAGAACTACTCCAACCCGCCGGCTCACGGCGGCGCCATCGTCTCCGAGATCCTGCACTCCGACGAGCTGACCGCCGTCTGGCGCGAGGAGCTCACCGAGATGCGCGACCGCATCAACACCCTGCGTCGCGACTTCGTCGAGGCTCTCAAGCCCTACGGCCTGGACGAGAAGTACGCCCACGTGGCCGAGCAGCGCGGCATGTTCTCCTACACCGGCCTGACGCCGGAACAGGTGGACCGCCTGCGCGACGAGTTCAGCATCTACATGGTGCGCTCCGGCCGCGCCAACGTGGCCGGCTTCTCCCACGAGAACCTGCCCTACCTGGCCAAGGCGATCGCCGCGGTCAACGACTGATCGGCCTAGGCCGTTCGGACACGCGACGCCCGGGCCTCACGACCCGGGCGTCGTGCATTCCGGGGTGCGATACGCGCGCAGCGGTTCAGCGTCGACCTGCCTCGCCGGCAACGCCCACCCCACCCGATGCCGAGCCGGAAACGCCCCCGCCGCCACTCCCACGACCGGCGGCCCCGGCCGCATCATCGAGAGCCTGACCGGCACGGTCGGTGGCGCCTTCCACGGTGCTCGCGGCCTGACCGCGGCGCTGCTCCAGCTGGCGTTCCGCCCGATCCGTGGCGTCATGCACGGTGGCCGAGGCCTGGCCGATGCCGAGCTCAGTGCCGCTGTCGGCGCCGGCGCCCACGTGAACGTCCTGGCCCGCGGCGGACAGCTCGGCGGCACCGTTGGCCTGGGCGGTGGCATCGGCCAGCAGAGCGCCGGCGCTCAGAGTCGTGCAGGCCAGGGTCATGCCGATGGCGAGTGTCTTGAACGTCATATTGCCTCCTTGGCGAGACCGGCGTCGTGGCGGCACGGTGGCAGCGCGCCACGCCCGGTGAACATGTCGGCGGCAAGCCGTCGAGACCCGCCCCACTCTGAGCGACAGCGAACGACATGCCACCCACGCCTGGATGCCTGTTATATCAGCAAGTTGAACAACCCGCGTGGCGATCGTCAGGCCCCGGATGCGCGCCCTGCCCCCGCGATCCGTCGCCACTCGCCGACACTCCAGCGCTGCTGCCGGTTTCACCCGTTAAAACAGCACATTAGCTCGTCGCCATACGAAGACGGCCCGCGCCATGGCGCGGGCCGTCCGGGGTTTCCGACCAGGGGCCGCCTCAGGCGGCGTAGCGGGATACGTCGAGCCCCTGCGGGTCGATGCGCGGGTCACGGGCCGTCATCAGGTCCGCCAGCAGCTGGGCGCTGCCGCAGCTCATGGTCCAGCCCAGGGTGCCGTGACCGGTGTTGAGCCACAGGTTGTCGTAGCGGGTGGCACCGATGATCGGCGTGGAATCCGGCGTCATCGGACGCAAGCCGCTCCAGAACTCGGCGCGATCGACATCGCCACCCTCGGGGAAGACGTCGCGCACCACCATGTCGATGGTCGCCCGGCGCTTTTCCGGCAGGCTCAGGTCGTGCCCGGCCAGCTCGGCGGTGCCACCGACGCGGATGCGGTCATCGAAGCGCGATATCGCCACCTTGTAGGTCTCGTCCATGACCGTGGACTGGGGCGCCCCGCCGTCGTCCACCACCGGCACGGTCAGGCTGTAGCCCTTGACCGGATAGATCGGCAGACGAATGTCCAGATCCTTGACCAGCATCGGCGAGTAGCTGCCCAGGCAGACCACGTAGGCATCGGCGGTCAATTCGCCGGCGCTGGTGATCACGCCCTCGATACCGGCATTGCCGCGGCGAATGCGCTGAATGTCGACGCCGAAGCGGAAGCTGACGCCCAGCTGCTCGCGGCAGTAGTCGGCCAGGCGATTGGTGAACAGGTGACAGTCGCCGGTCTGGTCGTCCGGCAGGTGCAGACCGCCGACGAACTTGCCCGGCACCCGCGCCAGGGCCGGCTCGACCGCGGCGATCTCGTCGGCGCCGAGCAGCCGGTGGCGCACGCCGCACTGCTCGAGCACCTTCATGTCCTTGGCCACGGCCTCGACCTGGCTGTCATAGCGGAACAGCTGCAGCAGCCCGCGCTGGCGATCCTCGTAGCGGATGCCGGTGTCAGCGCGCAGGGCGTCAATGCAGGCGCGGCTGTGCTCGGCGATGCGCACCATGCGCTCCTTGTTCACCGCGTAGCGCTCGGGATTGCAGTTGCCGAACATCTTCATCATGAAGCGGGCCATGGTCGGATCCATGCGCGGCTGGATCTTCAGCGGCGCATGCTCCTGGAACATCCACTTCACCGCCTTCTGCGGAATGCCCGGCGCGGCCCAGGGTGAGGAGAAGCCGAAGGACACCTGGCCGGCGTTGCCGTAGCTGGTCTCCATGGCCGGCGCCGGCTGGCGATCCACCACGGTGACCTCGAAGCCCTGTTGCGCCAGGTAGTAGGCGCTGGTGACGCCGACCACGCCACTGCCGAGAACCAATACCTTCATGCTTTCCTCTCCCCTGATCGTGTTGTTGGATCGCCGTGCCGCGTGCGGGAACGAGATCACCCGGGCCAGGCCCGGGCGATGCGATGACACGAGTATAGGAGATGGATTTCAGTGGATTATTCTATTATGACGTCAAAAATACCACCATAAATTCAAATTAAAGACTGTTGTCGAATAAAAAACATGAAAAAAGAACATAAAAAAGTAGATACCTCTGCACCTATCCGACCGCCTGGCGCCGCGGGCTGGCGAGGGTACGCCGCAGCAGCGCCCAGGCCGCCAGCCCCGCCAGCAGATTGCCCAGCGCCGCCCCCAGTGCCAGACCCGGCAGGCCACCCAGCCAGGCGCCCAGCCCCAGGCATGGCAGGTAGAAGGCGAACAGTCGCGCGGCGGACATCATCATCGCCCGCAACGGCCAGCCCAGCGCATTGCCGGCGGACACCACCAGCATGCACACGCCGAGCGCGGCATAGCTCGGCGGCAGGCAGCGCAGCAGCACCGCCAGGTCTGCGCCCACCTCGGCGGTGCCGGCCAGGGCCGTGGCCACCCAGGGCGCGGCCAGTGCCAGTGCCAGGCCCAGCGCCAGCTGCCAGATCACGGCCACCTTCAGTGCCAGGCGCATCAGGCGATGCACCTGCGGCCAGTCGCCGGCGCCGTAGCAGCGCCCGAGCCAGGGCGGCAGCGACATGGTCATCGCCAGCACCGCCATCAGCGACAGAGTCTCGAGGCGGCTGGCCAGGCCCCAGGCCGCCACCTGGGACTCGCCGAGCCGCGCCACTACCGAGATCGCCAGCATGGCGGCCAGCGGCGGCATCAGCTGGCTGATCATGGCCGGCCCGGCGATGCCGAGGAAGGGGCGTAGCGACTGGCCGGCCTCCGCGTACAGGCCGCGGGTGGCCAGCCAGTCGCTGGCCGCCAGGCGCATGCCCATCACGGCGAGGCCGATCAGCATGGCCAGCGCCGTGGCCCAGGCCGCGCCGGGCAGCCCCAGGCCCGCCCAGTCGCCGATCCCGAAGATCAGCAGCGGATCGAGGGCCAGGTTGGCCAGGCTGGTGACGACCATCAGCGAGCCGGGCAGTCTCGTGTTGCCGTGGGCGCGGAACAGGCTGTAGCCGAAGTAGAGCAGCGCCCCGACCCAGGCGGAGAACAGCTGCGGCCCCCAGTAGGCACGAATCAGCGTCAACGACTCCGGTTCGGCGCCCAGCCGCCGGAAGATCGGCGCCTGGGCCAGCCACAGTCCCACTGCCAGCAGGGCGATGACCAGCGCTCCCACGATCAGCACCAGGCTGCCCAGACGGCGGGCGCGGTCGGTCTCGCCGGCGCCGAGGGCGCGCGAGATCAGCGCGGCGATGGCGATGCCCATGCCGACCTGAACGCCGATGATCAGGAAGGACAGCGGAAAGGTGAAGGACTGAGCGGCCAGCGGCGCGGTACCCAGCCGGGCGACGAAGGCGCTGTCGATCAGCTGGAAGCCCAGCAGGGACAGCACGCCGATGGCCATGGGCCAGGTCTGACGCCACAGCGTCACACCCAGCGAGGAAGAAGGAGCGTCGTTACGCAACACAGGGACTCCGCGGCGATTCTCGGGGGCGGCCCATTCTACGCGAAGTCGCGCCGCGACTCAGGGGGCATGCGCGAGCTGGGCGAACAGCAGCCGCTGCGCGTCCGCGGCCGGCAGCGGCGGATGGAAATAGTAGCCCTGCACCAGATCGCAGCGCATCTCGCGCACCAGCGCCAGCTGCTCGACGGTCTCGACGCCCTCGGCCACGACCTCCAGCCCCAGGCGATGGCCGATGAACACCGCGGCTTCCATGATGGCGCGATCCTCCGGCTGCTGAGGCGCATCGCGGATGAAGCTACGGTCGATCTTGAGCGCGGTGACCGGAAAGTGCTTCAGATAGCTGAGCGACGAATAGCCGGTGCCGAAGTCGTCGATGGCGATGCGCACCCCGCGATGGTAGAGGCGGCGCAGCCGCGCCAGCACGCCCTCTTCGGCCTCGATCAGCACGTTCTCGGTCAGTTCGATGCCGATATCCTGGGGCCGCAGGCCATGCCGCGCCACGCAGGACTCCAGGCGTTCCAGCGTCTCGGGCGCGCGCACCTGACGCCCCGACAGGTTGATATCGATGCGCAAGGCCTCGACGCCAGCCGCACGCCAGGCGGCCTGCTGCCGACAGGCTTCCTCCATCACCCAGTCGCCGAGCCGCTCGATCAGCCCCGAGCGCTCGGCCAGCGGGATGAACTCGGCGGGCGAGACCGCCTCGCCATCGGTCGGCTGCCAGCGCAGCAGCGCCTCGAGGTTCTCGATCCGCCCGCTCACCGCCGACACCTGCGGCTGGTAGTGGAGACTGAGTTCATGCTTGGCGATGGCGTGCTCCAGGCGCTCGGCGAGCCGATGCTGGCGCACCAGCTCGTCATGGAAGTGCTGCTGGAAGCCCTGCAGGGTGCCCTGCCCGTCCAGCTTGGCCCGGTTCTTGGCCACGTCGGCGTTGCGGATCAGCTCCCAGGCCACCATGCCGTGCTCAGGAAACGCGCTGAGCCCGAGGCTGGCGGTCAGAGGACGTTCGATGCCGTCCACCACGAAGGGGCGATCGAAGGCGCCGCGGACCCGCTCGACCACCGATTGCCGCGCCTCGGCCTCGCTTACGCCGGGAAAGGCCATCACGAACTCGTCACTGGACACCCGTGACATCAGGTCGCCGGCCCGCTGACGATGACGCAGCCGGCGGGTCAGCTCGATCAGGATCTGGTCGCCCTGGGCATAGCCCAGGGCATCATTGATCTCGACGAAGCGGTCGATGTCGAGATAGAGCACGGTCAGCGGCTCATCGCGACGCCGGCAGCGCTCGAGCAGCTCGTCCAGGTCGGCTTCGAACGACTGGCGATTGGGCAGATGCGTCAGCTGATCGAAGTGGGTGGCGAAAGCCAGATCACGATGGGCCCGCTTCTGGTCGGACAGATCGACGTCGACGCAGAACATCAGCGGATTGTCGGTGTGCTCGCCGAGCATCACATGGTGAGAGAACACCGGCACCGGCTCTCCGCTGCGGTGGCGAAGCTCGAGCTCGTCGGCGGGAATCTCGCGGCCCTGCTCGACCCAGGCCCGGTGGGCCTCGATCACCGGCTGTCGCATGGGGCCGGGAATGATCAGATCCTCCAGCAGGCGCCCCATGGCCTCCTCGGCCGAATAGCCGTACAGCCGCACGCTGGCCTCGTTCCAGTAGATGACCCGGCGCTGACGGTCATAGCCCTGCACCGCCACCCGGGGCAGGCTCTCCAGCAGGGCACGAAATCGCTGCTCGCTCTCCTGATAGCGACGTTGAACGAGCGCGATATCGACCGGCGCCTCCTCAGAATCACGCGCGACCGACCCTCCACGCCACCTCAACAGCCAGCGCAGGAACCGACGCCTGCGGTCACTCAAGTGCACCTCCACGCGTCCCGATGAGGCGGCCTCCCCGCATGGCGACCGCTCCCGCTTTGACATTCTGAAACATTCCGACTCATTTGCTTACTGTTGACGATTTTTCTCGTCAATGAAAGCCCCACCCACTCAGATGTTCAATCAGGAGAAAGTCCCATGAAACTCGATACCCTCAAATATGGTTTCGATCCCACCACCATGCCAGCGGATCCCATCGCCGATTACTGGCTGCCCGGCGTGCAGGAAGACCTGGCCCGCCAGGACTGGGCCTTGACCGAGCTGCACTCGCGACTCGATCTGGCGGCCTGGCAGGACTTCACCGCCGACCTGCCGCGGGACCCCTACGTCAACCGGCGCTGGAAGCGCATGTCTTGGCTGGCCCTCGACGACGCCGGCCAGGTACAGGACCTGGGCCACTGCCCCATGGCCCAGGGCGGCGCCTTCAACGACGCCGACAGCATGGCCGACCGGCTTCGCTACTACGATGCCCTGACGCCCGAGTTCCTGGCGCGCGCCGACGTCAAGGCCTTCGTGCGCGCCTGGGCCCGGCTGTGGGACATCCAGCCCGACGAGCCTATCCTGATGCAGATCACCGGAGTGCGAGGTGAAGGCCACATCGATCCGCTCCAGGGCCAGGGCATTCACGCCGACGGCTGCCAGGCGCTGAGCATCCTGGTGCTGAGCCGGGACAACGTGCTGGGCGCCGACAGCCACCTCTATGCCGACAAGGCCGGCACCCGCGAGCTGGTGACGGCCACCCTGAGGCCCGGCGAGATCCTGCACCTGCGCGACGACCGGCTGTTCCACGGCGTCGATACGCTCGGCCAGCGCGACCCGGCCCAGCCGTTCGAGCGCTTCATCATCATCATCAACACACGCTTCGTGGACGCCTTCCAGAACCGCATCCTGAGGCGCCACTTCCCGCAGGCGAAGCTATGGGAAATGGGGGAAGCGTGAATTAGAGAGGAGTCAGCAGGAAGGAGTGGGGAGCCAGGAGGGCACCATGGATGACGCGGCTCTTGGCTCCCCGCCCGCCCGAAACGCAGCGCCCCCGGCCACTGGCCGGGGGCGCTGTTTCCTTATGTGACCAGAGAGCAGGCGTTACTGGCGAAGGCCTTCGAAGGTCACGTAGAGCTCGAGCTCGCGCATCGGCTCGGGGAACTGCGACATGTCGATGCCGTAGTCGGCCAGCGTCAGTGTGGTGGTCCCCTCGAAGCCGGCGCGGTAGCCGCCCCAGGGGTCATCGCCCTCGCCCAGCAGGGTCACCGGCATCTCGATGGTCCGAGTCTCGCCGTGCAGGGTCAGCTCGCCGGTCAACACGCCCTCGCCCTCCCCGGTGGGCTCGAAGCCCGTAGAGGCGAAGCTCGCGGTCGGATACTCGGCCGCGTCGAGGAAGTCGTCGCTCAGGATATGCTTGTCACGCTCGGCGTGGTTGGAGGTCAGGCTGTCGACCTGCACCTCCACGTGGGCCGTGGACGCCGCCGGGTTCTCGGGATCGTAGCTGAACCCGCCGTCGAAGTCCTCGAAGCTGCCCAGGATGTAGGAGAAGCCCAGATGGCTGATCTTGAACTGGATGAAGGCGTGCTGGCCTTCGGTATCGATGGCGTAGTCGGCGGCCTGGGCCTGGGCCAGCGGCACCAGGGACGCGGCGGCCAGGGCGGCGGTCAGTGCGGTCTTCTTGTACATCGCTAACTCCTTGCGTGACTCAGAGGGTCGGATTCCGGCCCGCCACGGCGGCGAGCCCGGGTGTAACGGGGCGAGAGCATGCGCACCAGGGTGTCGTGACGATCCACCCAGTGATGCTTGAGCGCGGCCAGGCCGTGGCCGCCGGCCAGCACCATCAGCGCCAGCGCCGCATACCAGTGAACGCTGCCGGCGACGCTGGCCTGGTTGGGCAGCCCGCTGACCAGCGCCGGCACCTCGAACAGGCCGAAGACGTCGATGCCGGCGCCCTCGGCGGTGGAGATCAGATAGCCGCTGACCAGCACCAGCAGCATCAGCGCGTAGAGCCCAACGTGGCCGAGGTGAGCGGCCAGGCGCTCGAGGCGCGAACCGGGCAGCGCCGGGGTCGGCTGCAGCGCGCGCCACACCAGGCGCCCCAGGGTCACGGCGAAGACCAGCACGCCGACCGAACGATGCCACCAGGGCGCCAGATGATACCAGTCGTCGTAATAGCCGAGGCCGGTCATCCACCAGCCCAGCACGAAGAGCCCGACGAAGGCCAGCGCACTCAGCCAGTGCAGCAGGATGCTGGTCAGTCCCCAGCCTGAAGAGGTGTTATGCCACATGAGCGCTCCCGAACACGGTTCACAGGCGCCAGACTACCCGAGCGCGACGGGGGAATCCGCTGAAAAAAGATGAATGCTTCGTTCGGAAATTCCGCATGCCGCCCGTTTGGACGGCATGCGAACGCCTTGGCGTCGGCCTAGACGAGGGCGTCGAGGCCGCGGGCCAGGTCGGCCTGGATGTCGGCGATGTCCTCGAGACCGACCGCAATGCGGATCAGGCCCTCGCGGATGCCGGCGGCGGCCTTCTGGTCGTCGGAGAGACGGCCGTGGGTGGTGGTGCCGGGATGGGTGATGGTGGTCTTGACGTCGCCCAGGTTGCCGGTAATCGACAGCATCCGGGTGGCGTCGATCACCGACCAGGCACCTTCGCGGCCGCCCTTGACCTCGACGCCCAGCACAGCGCCGAATGCCTTCTGCTGACGCGCGGCCAGCTCACGCTGCGGGTGGCTGGCCAGCCCGCTGTAGTGAACGCGCTCCACCGCCGGATGCGCCTCGAGCCACTCGGCCAGCTGCAGCGCGTTGGCGCAGTGGGCCTTCATCCGCAGCCCCAGGGTCTCCAGGCCCTTGGTGAAGATCCAGGCGTTGAACGGGCTCATGCAAGGCCCGCAGGTGCGCACCACGCCGAAGACCTCTTCCAGCAGCTTGTCGGGGCCGACCACCGCGCCGCCGATGGCGCGGCCCTGGCCGTCCAGATACTTGGTGGCGGAGTGGATCACCAGATCCGCCCCCAGCGCGATGGGCGTCTGCAGCGCCGGCGTCAGGAAGCAGTTGTCGATCGCCAGCCAGGCGCCGTGGCGATGGGCGATCTCGGCCAGCGCCGGGATGTCGCCCACCTCGGACAGCGGATTGGACGGCGTCTCGGCGAACAGCAGCTTGGTCGCCGGCGTGATCGCCGCCTCCCAGGCCGCCAGGTCGGAAAGCTCGACGTAGCGGGTGGTGATGCCGAACTTGCCCAGGTACTTGTCGAACAGGCTGACCGTGGAGCCGAACAGCGAGCGTGAGGCGACGATCTCGTCGCCGGCCTGCAGCAGCGCCAGCGCCGTGGAGAGGATCGCCGACATGCCGGAGCTGGTCGCCACGCAGCGCTCGCCGCCCTCCAGGGCGGCGAGGCGGCGCTCGAAGGTCTGCACCGAGGGATTGGTGAAGCGCGAGTAGACGTTGCCCGGCTCCTGGCCGCCGAACTTGCGCGCCGCCTCGGCGGCGCTGCCGTAGACGAAGCTCGAGGTCGGAAAGATCGGCTCGCCGTGCTCCTGTTCGGCGGTGCGATGGTGCCCGGTACGGATCGCCAGGGTATCGAGCCCCCAGCATTCCTCCGGATTGATATCGTCGTGCATGGCGCCTCCCTGTCAGTCGGTGTCGTCTTCCTGATTGTGCATGCCCACCAGCGCGTGGTCACCGGCGCTCTGCTCCGACTTGGCATCGTCGTTACGGCTGGCCTCCAGGGCGGCCAGGTAGGCGTCGTCGATGTCGCCGGTAATGTAGCGGCCATCGAACACCGAACAGTCGAACTCGTCCAGGGCCGGATTGATCTCGCGGCAGGCCGCCTTCAGATCCTCGAGGTCCTGGTAGATCATGCGATCGGCGCCGATCAGCTCGCCCACCTCTTCCTCGCTGCGGCCGTGGGCGATCAGCTCGCTGGCCGCCGGCATGTCGATGCCGTAGACGTTGGGGTAGCGCACGGGCGGCGCCGCGGAAGCGAAGTAGACGTTCCTGGCGCCGGCCTCGCGGGCCATCTGGATGATCTGGTTGCAGGTGGTGCCGCGCACGATGGAGTCGTCGACCAGCAGCACGTTCTTGCCCTCGAACTCGATATCGATGGCGTTGAGCTTCTGGCGCACCGACTTCTTGCGCTGGGTCTGCCCCGGCATGATGAAGGTCCGCCCGATGTAGCGGTTCTTCATGAAGCCCTCGCGGTAGGTCACGCCCAGGTGCTGGGCCAGCTCCAGAGCCGAGGTCCGCGAGGTATCCGGGATCGGGATCACCACGTCGATGTCGTGGTCCGGCCACTCGTTCTTGATGCGATCGGCGAGCTTGCGGCCCATGGCCATGCGGGTGCCGTAGACGTAGGCGCCGTCGAGCAGGGTATCCGGGCGCGCCAGGTAGACGTGCTCGAAGATGCAGGGGGCCAGGCGCGGCGCATCGGCACACTGCTGGGTGTGGATCTCGCCGTCCATGCTGACGAAGATCGCCTCGCCCGGGGCAAGGTCGCGATGCAGCTCGAAGCCGCCCACGTCCAGCGCTACCGATTCGGAGGCGATCATCACCTCCTGGCCCTGGCCCTCGTCGCGGCTGCCGAACACCACCGGACGAATGCCGTGCGGATCACGGAAGGCCACCATGCCCACGCCGTTGATGATCGCCACCGCGGCATAGCCGCCCAGGCAGCGGCGATGCACGCGGCGCACGGCGTCGAAGATGTCGCCCGGCGCCAGGTGCGGCCCCTGCTTGCCCAGCTCGTGGGCGAAGACGTTGAGCAGCACCTCGGAGTCGGAGCTGGTGTTGATGTGGCGCAGGTCGGAGGAGAACAGCTCCTGCTTGAGCTGGTCGGCGTTGGTCAGGTTGCCGTTATGCGCCAGCGAGATGCCGTACGGCGAGTTGACATAGAACGGCTGGGATTCCGCCTCGCTGGAGGAGCCGGCGGTGGGATAACGCACGTGGCCGATGCCCAGGTTGCCCTGAAGGCGCGCCATGTGGCGGGTATGGAAGACGTCGCGCACCAGCCCGTTGCTCTTGCGCAGCAGGAAGCGACCGTCGTTCCAGGTCATCATGCCTGCGGCATCCTGGCCGCGGTGCTGCAACACCGTCAGGGCATCGTAGATCCCCTGGTTCACCGCCTGCTTGGCCATCAGGCCCACGATACCGCACATTACACCTTACCTCGCTTGCCTTGAGTGGGCGGCGCCACGGCCGCCGCTTCGATCATGTCAGGGGGTGGCGATCCCGTCGTCCGCCGTCCGCGACGGCATCAACGAGGCGGGATCGCCGAAGGATTCGGGAGACACCGGCAGCTGCCCTTCCCAGGCAGCCAGGCGGCCGACGGCCCAGTCCTTCAGCTGCAGGAAGGGCGGCCGCAGGCTGGCCTGCTGCCAGGCCTCGAGTTGTTGCAAGGGGGTCAAGCCGATCAGCAGGGTGGCGACCACCAGGATGGCGCTGCCCTTGGCCAGGCCGAAGGCGGCACCGGCAACGCGGTTGAGCAGGCCCATGCCGACCCACTCCACCGCCGCCTGAATCAGGCGAATGATCACACCGCAGGCCAGGATCACGCCCAACACCACCAACACGAAGGCCAGCACCAGCCGGCCGTCGGCGCTATCGATCAGCCCGGCGAGCTGGGCGGCCAGAGGCTCGGCGAGCCAGCGCGCCGCCAGCAGTGCCACCACCCAGGCCGCCAGGCCCAGGGCCTCGCGTACCAGGCCGCGTACCAGCCCGGCGATGCCGGTGACGGCGAGCACCGCCACGAACAGCCAGTCCAGCCAGGTCAGCGTCACTCGGCCTCCACCAGCAGGCCCTGGAGGTTGAAGCCGGCCTTGAGCTCGCTCATCGCCTGCTCGGCCACCTCACTGCTGGCATAGGGCCCGACGTAGACCGTGGTCAGGTCGTTATTGCGCGGGCGGCGGTAAGCGGGAAAGCCCTTCTCTTCCAGGCGCGCCTCGAGGCGCTGGGCATTGTCGGGCTCGCCGAAACTGCCCACCTGCACCGCCCATTCGCCGCCGGAGACCGCCTCGTGGGTTGGCTTGGCCGCCGCAGCCATGCGCTCGTCGGCGGCGCGTGCCAGATCGGCGATGGGATCCTCGGCCGCCGCCTCGGGCTCGGACGTTGCCGCACCGTCGCCAGAAGCCGATTCGGCCGCTGTCGCACGCTCTTCCGACATGTTCTGGTCAGCCAGAGCCTCGTCGCTGTCGGAAGACGAGGCCTCGATCGCGGCCTGCCCCGTCTCGACCGAGACGACGTCTTCGTTCGACGCCGTACCGTCGTCTACCGCGGCGGCATCGCTCGGGGCCAGCTCTTCAGGGGGGGCGGGCGCCTCGGGCTCGCGGTGCGGCACCTCGATCGGCTGTTCGATGCTCATGGTCGGCTGCGGCCGCTCCTCGCGAGGCGCCGGATCGTCGAACAGCAGCGGCAGGAAGATCACCGCCAGGGCCAACAGGATCAGCGCGCCGCTGATCCGCTCTCGCCATCCATACTTCATCACGTTCCCTCGCTGCCGGCCTCTGCCGCCGCCTGCGCCGATTCGGCCCAGGCCGCCAGCACGTCGGCCACGGTAAAGAAGGAGCCACACACCAGGACCCGGTCCTGCGGGGCCAGGCGCTCGGTCAGCCAGGCCACGCCCGCCGCCGGGGAGTCCGCCCGGTGCCACACCGGCTGGCCGAGCGTCTCGAGGGTCTCGGCCAGCGCCGCGGCGCTGCGCGCCCGATCGCCCTCCAGGCTCACCGGCAGCCAGGCGTCGACGACCGGCGCCAGGGCGCCGATCACGCCCTCGGCGTCCTTGTCGGCGAGCATGCCCAGCAGGGCGACGGTGCGCCCCTGGCAGGGCCGCGCGGCCAGGCGCTCGGCCAGATAGGCCGCGGCGTGGGGATTATGCCCCACGTCCAGGCACCACTGGCCGCGCCACTGCATGCGCCCGGGCAGCTCGACGCCGGCCAGCGCCCGGCGGCAGGCCTCGACCTCCGGCGTCCGGCCGGCCAGCGCGAACGCCTGCAGCGCGGTGGCGGCGTTGTCCAGCGGCAGGCCCGGATCGGGCAGCGCCTCGAGGCGCGCGTCGGCGCCCTCGGCATCGAGCCCCTGCCAGGCCCAACCGCCCTCGCCGGTCTCGCGCTGGAAGGTCACACCCAGGGCGTGGCACTCGGCGCCCAGCGCCTGGGCGGTGGCGGCGACGCTTTGCGGAAGCCGCTCGCTGCCCAGCACCGCGGGGCGGCCGGCACGCATGATGCCGGCCTTCTCGCGGCCGATGACCTCGAGATCGTCGCCCAGGAAGGCGGCATGATCGCGGGCGATGGTGGTCACCACCGCCACGTCGGCGTCGAGCACGTTGACCGCATCCAGCCGGCCGCCGAGACCGACCTCGAGGACGGCGAGCTCGGGCGCACGCTCGCGAATGGCGTGCAGCGCGCCCAGGGTGCCGGCCTCGAAGTAGGTCAGGCTGATCGGCTCGCCGTCGAGACGTGCCGCCTCGACGGCCTCGAAGCCGGCGATCAGCTCGGCATCGCCGGCCTCCGCGCCGTCGAGACGCAGACGCTCGTTGTAGCGCAGCAGGTGGGGAGAGGTGTAGGCCGCCGTGGTCATGCCATGCGCGCGCCCCAGGGCCTCGAGCATGGCCACGGTGGAGCCCTTGCCGTTGGTACCGGCCACGGTGATCACGCGCCTGGCGATGGGCCCGTCGAGCAGGCCCATGCGCCGCGCGACTTCGGCCACCCGCTCGAGGCCGAGGTCGATGCTCACCGGATGCGCCGCTTCCAGCCGCGCCAGCCAGCCCTCGAGAGTAGACGTCGGAGCGTCGCCCATGACGGCGTCAGCGCTCACCGTCGGCGCGCGGCTCGTCGGCCTCGCCGGCCGGTTCGACCGAGGCGTCCTCGGGCTGCTGGGCGGCGTCGACCAGGTCGGGCTCGGCCGCGTCGGCCGGGCCGTTGACCGGCTGGTGCGTCAGCTTGCGCAGCACGCCGCCGAGACGTTCACGCATCTCGTGGCGATGCACGATCATGTCCACGGTGCCGTGCTCGAGCAGGAACTCGCTGCGCTGGAAGCCTTCCGGCAGTTTCTCGCGCACGGTCTGCTCGATGACCCGCGGGCCGGCGAAGCCGATCAGAGCGTTGGGCTCGGCGACGTTGAGATCGCCCAGCATCGCCAGCGACGCGGACACGCCGCCGAACACCGGGTCGGTCAGCACCGAGATGTAGGGCACGCCTGCCTGCTTGAGCTTCTCGAGGGCGGCGGAGGTCTTGGCCATCTGCATCAGCGAGAACAGCGCCTCCTGCATGCGCGCACCGCCCGAGGCGCCGAAGCACACCAGCGGCACGCCCTGCTCCAGGGCCTGCTCGGCGGCGCGCACGAACTTCTCGCCCACCACGGCGCCCATCGAGCCGCCCATGAAGGTGAACTCGAAGGCCACCGCCACCACCGGCAGGCCGTCCAGGCTGCCGCGCATGGCGACCAGGGCGTCCTTCTCGCCGGTGGACTTCTGGGCCGCGGTCAGGCGGTCCTTGTACTTCTTGGAATCACGGAACTTGAGGCGGTCGACCGGCTCGAGGTCGGCGGCGATTTCCTCGCGGCCGTCCTTGTCGAGGAACCAGTCGAGGCGCTTGCGTGCCGTGAGACGCAGGTGATGCTCGCACTTGGGACAGACGTTGTGGTGCTTCTCGAGTTCCGGCAGGTACAGCACCCCGTCGCACTTGGGGCACTTGCGCCACAGGCCGTCCGGTACGCTCGAACGGCGGTCCTTGCGCTGAATGCGGCCCACCGAGGGCACGATCTTGTCTAGCCAGCTCATGTCAGAAACGCTTCCATTTTTGCGGTCGCCCCAACCAGCGGGGCGACTGTCGAATCGGTATTCGGGGTCCGTCAGGCGTCCAGGGCCTGGCGCATCTCGCCCAGTACGGCTTCCAGCTCGCCGGGCACCGCCTCGGGGTGCTCGGCATTCTCGGCGATGCGCGAGACCAGCGCACTGCCGACGATCACGCCGTCGGCCACGCGGCCGACCTCGGCGGCCGAGGCCCCGTCGCGGATGCCGAAGCCCACGCACAGCGGCAGCTCGGTCATCTCGCGCAGCGGTGCCAGATGCTGGGCGACGTCCGCGGCATCGACGCCGGCGCCTCCCGTGACGCCCTTGAGCGAGACGTAGTACAGATAACCCTCGCCATGGGCGCATATTGTAGCGGCCCGGGCACGGGAAGTGGTAGGGGCCACCAGGAAGATCGAGGCCAGACCGCGCTCCTTGAGCACCGGACCCATCAGGTCGGCCTCCTCCGGCGGCATGTCGACGAGCAGCACACCGTCGATGCCGGCATCGCGCGCCGCATCGGCGAAGGCCTCGAGGCCCATGCGCTCGACGGGATTGAGATAGCCCATCAGCACCACCGGCGTCTCGGCGTCGTCGCGGCGAAATTCGCGCACCATCTCGATCAGATCACTCAGCCGCACGCCATGCCGGAGGGCCCGCTCGCAGGCCTTCTGGATCACCGGACCGTCGGCCATCGGGTCGGAGAACGGCACGCCCAGCTCGATCACGTCGGCGCCGGCGCGCACCAGGGCGTGCATATAGCCCACGGTGTGCTCGGGCGCGGGATCGCCGGCGGTGATGTAGGGAATCAGTGCGCGGCGGCCCTGCTCCCGGAGCGCGGCGAAGCGTTGGTCGATTCGATTCATCGGTGTCCCCTAGAGTTCGATGCCGTCGAGCTTGGCGACCGTCAGGATGTCCTTGTCGCCGCGTCCGGAGAGGTTGACCACGATGTGCTGGTCGGGGCGCATGGTCGGCGCCAGCACCCTGGCGTGAGCCAGGGCATGGGCCGACTCCAGCGCCGGCATGATGCCCTCGACGTGGGTCAGCTCGCGGAAGGCCTCGAGCACGGCGTCATCGTCCGCCGCCACGTACTCGACCCGGCCCACGTCCTTCCACAGCGCGTGTTCCGGGCCCACCCCCGGGTAGTCGAGCCCGGCGGAGATCGAGTGGGTGTCGCTGACCTGGCCGCCCTCGTCTGACATCAGGTAGGTGCGGTTGCCATGCAGCACGCCGCGCGGCGCGCCGGAGGCCAGGGGCGCGGCGTGGCGACCGGTGGCCACGCCGTCGCCGCCGGCCTCGACGCCGATCATGGCAACCTCGTCATCCTCGACGAAGGGATAGAACAGTCCCATGGCGTTGGAGCCGCCGCCCACGCAGGCGATCAGCGCGTCGGGCAGGCGACCGAACTCCTCCAGCGACTGGCGGCGCGCCTCGCGGCCGACCACGGCGTTGAAGTCGCGCACCAGCATCGGATAGGGATGCGGCCCGGCCACGGTGCCAATGATGTAGAAGGTGTCGTCGACGTTGGTCACCCAGTCGCGCAACGCCTCGTTCATGGCGTCCTTCAGGGTGCGGGTACCGGACTCCACCGGAATCACCCTGGCTCCCAGCAGGCGCATGCGATAGACGTTGAGCTTCTGGCGCTCGACGTCCTCGGCGCCCATGTAGACCTCGCACTCGAGGCCCAGGCGCGCCGCCACGGTGGCGGTGGCCACGCCGTGCTGACCGGCGCCGGTCTCGGCGATCACCCGCGGCTTGCCGCTCTTCTTGGCCAGCAGCGCCTGACCGATGGTGTTGTTCACCTTGTGGGCGCCGGTGTGGTTCAGGTCCTCGCGCTTGAGCCAGATCTGGGCGCCACCCAGCCGCTGGGACCAGCGCTCGGCGTGATAGAGCGGCGACGGCCGACCGACATAGTGGGCCAGGTCATGGTCGAATTCCGCCTGGAACGCCGGATCGTCGCGCAGCTGCGCGTAGGTCTTCTCCAGCTCCTCCAGGGCGAAGCTCAGGGTCTCGGAGACGAACCGGCCGCCATAGGGGCCGAAGTGGCCGCGGGCATCCGGCAGTCGGGTCAGATCGCTGAACTTGCTCACGGGGACACCTCACAGATTCGCCAGTAGGGAATGGTCGGGAATGCGTCGACCGCGGGCTCAGGCATCGGCGCGGCGCACCGCGCGGAGAAACTCGGCCATGGCCGCGCCGTCCTTGATACCCGGGGCGGTCTCGATACCGCCGGAGACATCCACCGCCAGGGGGCGCACCGAAGCGATGGCCTCGGCCACGTTGGCCGGCGTCAGGCCTCCGGCGAGAATAACAGGTTTGGCCAGGCGTGCGGGGATGCGCGACCAGTCGAAGGTCTCGCCGGTACCACCCGGCACGCCGGGCCGGTAGGCGTCGAGCAGCAGCGCCCGGGCACCGGCGTACTCGCGGGCCGCCGCCTCGAGGTCGAGGCCGTCGCGCATGCGCAGCGCCTTGATCCAGGGCCGGGGCGCGGCCTCGCAGAACGCAGGCGTCTCGTCGCCATGGAACTGAAGCAGGTCAAGGTGCTCGGCGGCCCGGGTCAGCAGCGCCTCGTCGGGGTCGACGAACAGCCCGACCCGGGTGACGAAGGCCGGTACCCGGGCGGCCAGCGCGGCCAGCCGCGCGAGATCCACCGCCCGCTTGCTGCCGGGCCACAGCACGAAGCCCAGGGCATCGGCCCCGGCCGCCACCGCGGCATCGACGTCCTCGGGACGGGTCAGGCCGCAGAACTTGACCCGGGTGCGGCCGAGGGCCGCGCCATGCTCAAGCATCGTCGCCTTCCTCCGCTGCCAGCGCCGCCGCGTTGGCCGCCCGGGAGCGGTCGCGCCGATACGCCGCCATGGGCGAATCGGGCACCGCCCGCTCGCCGCTCCACTCGCCGAGGAAGGCCAGCAGGTTCGGCCCCAGCGGCTCGGCGGGCAGCCCCCAGCTCTCGTCGAAGAGGCAGTCGACGAAGTGCAGGCCGTGGGCCGGCGCGGTGACGTCGCCCAGGGTGCGATCGCGCAGGGTCAGCAGCCGGGCGACATGGCCCTCGTCCTGGGCCCCGCGCCCCACCGACATCAGCGCGCCGGCGATGTTGCGGATCATGTGATGCAGGAAGGCGTTGCCCTGCACGTCGATGACCACCAGCGGGCCGTAGCGATTGACCTCGATGAAGTGCAGGTGGCGCCAGGGCGTCGTCGACTGGCAGCCGGCGGCACGGAAGGTGGAGAAGTCGTTCTCGCCGACCAGCGCCTGGGCGGCGCGATGCATGGCCTCGGCGTCGAGCGGATCGCGGCACCAGGTCACGTTGTGGCGCTCGAGTACCGGCGGGCTGACGCGATTGAGGATCACGTAACGATAGCGCCGCGCCAGCGCCGAAAAGCGGGCATGAAAGTCGTCGGCCACCGGCTTGACCCAGCGCACCGCGATGTCGCGGGGCAGGTTGGCGTTGGTGCCGAACACCCAGGCCTTCTCCGAACGCGGCGAAGGCGGGTCGAAGTGAATGACCTGACGGGTGGCGTGGACGCCGGAGTCGGTACGGCCGCTGCACATTACCGAGACCGGCGCGGCGGCCACGCGGGACATCGCCTGTTCCAGGGAAGCCTGCACCGAGGCGCTGTGCTTGAGGCGCTGCCAGCCGCAGTAGGCGGTGCCGTCGTATTCCACGGCCATGGCCAGCCGGCCGCGGAGGGGTTGCTTGTCGTCGAGACGATGAAAGAAGGTCATGCGTTCTTCATGGCTGATGGCGGTCGAGCAGGTCGCGGGCCTCTTGTCGGGCGGCGGCGTCATCGGACGCCTCGAGGAAGCGCTCCAGCATGACGCGCGCCTCGCGCACCTCGCCGACCTCGATCAGGTGGCGTGCCTCGTCGAGGGGGTCGGCCGCGGGCGCCGCGTCGTCGGGAGCGTCATTATCCCCGGGCAGCGGCGGGAACGCCACCTCCTCGACATCCCACGACGACGGATCGCCCACGTCGCGGGCGCCATCCTCGGCATCCTCGCCCGACGTGAACTCGACCTCCGGCTGGCTCGGCGTCTCCTCGCGGGGCACCGCCGGCTCCAGCGTCGGCGGCCGGTAGTCGATGATCCGGCTGCCGTCTTCCTTCTGACGGGTGCTCACCTGCGGCATCGTCGGCTCGGGCTCATCGGCCTGATCGCCCTGCTCGTCGCTGCCGGGCACCGGCCATGACGACGACTCGTCAGCGGCGTCGGATTCGGGCGGCTTGCCGGGCTCCGCCTCCGCCGACGGCTCGATCTCCGGCGGACGATAGCGCGACAGGTCCTCCGGTGCCGCGCTCGAAGTCGGCTTGCCGGATGCGGCCTCCGGCGACTCGTCGCGCTCCTCGAACAGCCGCGGCGGACGCTCGTCCGAGGCGCTGAACACGGCACGCTCGGTGACATGGGCCGCCTCGGCACCGGCGGAGGGCCGCCCCATCAGACGCGACGCCTCGCGGCGGACCGCGTCGTCTTGCGACGCGCGCAGTCGCTCGGCCTGAGCCTCGGCGGCGGCGCGGTCGCCCTGCTCCAGCTGCACCCGCATCAGCTTCAGGCGCAGGTCGTCACGCTCGGGCTCGCGCGCCACGCCGGCCTCCAGCAACTCGCGGGCCTGGTCGTAGCGGCCGTAGGCGATGAAGATATCCGCCTCGCTGATCGCCTCGGCCTCGGGCATGCCGGCACGCACGGAACGAGCGGGGGCGGCGACCGCCTCGCCTCCGGCATCCGGCGTCGCCGGCTCGCCCGGCGGGCGAATGACCCGATTCTCGCCGAAGGCGGCGGGACTCGGCGTCGTCGCCTCGTCATCGCGACGCCGGCGCACCAGCCCCCACAGCGCCAACAGCAGCGCGATCGCCACGCCGCCCAGTACCAGCGGCCGCTCGACCGCGCCCTGATAGAGCGCGCCCCACCAGGGACGCGTCTGGCCGTCATCGACAACGCCGCTCTCGGGCGCTGCCACGCCACCGGCCCCCGCCGCATCGATGCCGGCGCCGCCGGCCGCCAGGGCCGCAACCCGGTCGCGCAGCGCATCCAGCTCCTCGCGCAGCCCGCCGACCTCGGCCTTCAGCGCGTCACGCTCGGCCTGCACCTCGGCCAGAGCCGCACGGCTCTGCTGGAAGCGCCGCTCCAGACGCAGCAGCCGTTCGTCGTCGGTCAGCCCGCCGCGCCCGGCGATGGCCGCCAGCACCTCGGGATCGATTCGCTCGGCGGCGCCGGGTGACGTCGGGGACGCCCCTTCTTCCGCGCTGCCGGCCTCGCCGCTCTCTGCACTGACACCGCCCCCGGCACTACCGACATCGACGCCGTCGCCACCCAGGCCGGCGGCGACCTCCTCGTCGGTCAACAGGGTCAGGCGCGGCGCCGCGTCCCCCGAGGAATCGCGCGCGCCCTCGAGCGACGCGACCGCGGCCTCGTCGGCGCTCGCCTCGGGCGCCGGCGCTTCGGCCACGGCCGGCTCGGCAGCGCCCAGCGGCACCGGGGCCGGCGCCCCGCCGCCGCGGCGGGCCCAGGCGCTGTTCATGGCCTGCACCAGTTCGGCGGCCCGCGCCGGGGAACGCGCGGCGATCGTCTCGCGGGAGGGCACGGTCAGGGTGAAGCCGGCGCGCATCTCGTTGATGTTGCCGCTGGGGAAGACCTCGGGGTTGGCCTGGACCAGCGCCAGCATCATCTGATTCATGCCGATGCCGCTGTCGGGCCGCAGCCGGCCGGCCACCGCCCACAGGGTATCGCCGCTGCGCACCCGGGCCGGATCGCCGGTGCCGACGGACGACACGGCCCGCGCGGGCGCCGTCGACGCCGGCGATGTCGAGGACGTCGTCGTGGCCAGGCGCACCGCCCCGCTGCCCTCGACCAGCGCCGGCATGGCGGCATAGTCGGGCGGGTCGAGCAGCAGCGTCACCTCGCGCAGCTGGCGGCCGCCCGGCCAGTCGAAGCGCAGCAGCAGGTCGAGCCAGGGATCGCGCACGGCACGCTCGGTGGAGAGCTCCAGCACCAGCCTCCCCTGCCGCCGCCTGATCGCCAGGTCGACGCTGGCCGCCAGCGGCGTGCGCGCGAGCCCCGCGGCGCGATAGGCGTCGCCATCGGCCACCGAGGCGTTGAGCAGCCCCGCCTCGAGCCCCGCGGTGTCGGTCAGCGGAATGGTCGCGCGCAGCGGCGCGTTGAGGGTCGAGCCGACCTCGGCATTGCCGAGCCCCAGGGCCAGCGCCAGCGGACTGAACAGAGACAGCGGCAGCAGTGTGGTAAGCGATAGCGTGCGTTTCATGGGCCCCCTTGCCATCCCCTGTCCGGGCGCGCCGATGCAGGGCGATCGATACGATGTCTGGCTTATTGGTCTAACACATTCGGCTCGTTGGTGGCCCTGCAGCACTGCCACCCCTCTCTCGTACTTTCAACGTAACCCATTGATCCACGAAAGGGCGAGCCCGCCCGAACGACAGGCGGGGCGCCTCCCGAAGGAGACGCCCCGCCACATCCCCATCAGACAGGGATGAAAAATAAGTCGCTGATTCATGTCGCGAGCGATGAGAGGCTGGCCGCCGCCGGAACGGAACAACCGGAGTTGACTGGTTGTTCAATGAGGCTTGTGACGGTCCGACGCCTCGGGACCGCCGGCGGCCAGGATATCGAGCGCAGCAATGAATCAGTGATTTATCACTGCTCGCGCAGGATCTTGAGCATGCGCTTGAGCGGCTCGGCCGCGCCCCACAGCAGCTGGTCGCCGACGCTGAAGGCGGACAGGTATTCACCGCCCATGGCCAGCTTGCGCAGGCGGCCGACCGGCACGGTCAGGGTGCCGGTGGCGGCGGCCGGGGTCAGGCCGTCGATGGTGGCATCCTTGTCGTTGGGAATCAGCTTGACCCAGTCGTTGTGGGTCGCGATGCGCTCCTCGATCTCGTCGAGCGGCACGTCCTGGCGCAGCTTGATGGTGAACGCCTGGCTGTGCGAGCGCATGGCACCGATGCGCACGCAGAGACCGTCGATCGGCACCGGGTTGTCCTGCAGGCCGAGAATCTTGTTGGTCTCTACGTTGCCCTTCCACTCCTCGCGGCTCTGACCGTTGTCGAGCTTGGAGTCGATCCACGGCAGCAGGCTGCCCGCCAGCGGCGCGCCGAAGTTGTCGGTCGGGAAGTCGCCGGAGCGCATGGCCGCGGTGACCTTGCGATCGATGTCGAGGATGGCGCTGGCCGGGTCGGCGAGCTCGTCGGCCACGCTGTCGCGCAGGCCGCCCATCTGGTTGAGCAGCTCGCGCATGTGCTTGGCGCCGGAGCCGGAGGCCGCCTGGTAGGTCATGGAGGTCATCCACTCGACCATGTCGGCCTCGAACAGGCCACCCAGGCCCATCAGCATCAGGCTGACGGTGCAGTTGCCGCCGACGAAGGTCTTGGCACCGCGGGCCAGCTGCTCGTCGATGACCTTGCGGTTGACCGGATCCAGCACGATGGTGGCGTCGTCGGCCATGCGCAGGGTGCTGGCGGCATCGATCCAGTAGCCCTTCCAGCCGCCGTTGCGCAGGTCCTCGTAGACCTTCTTGGTGTAGTCGCCGCCCTGACAGGTGATGACCACGTCGAGGGCCTTCAAGGCCTCGAGGTCGAAGGCATCCTTCAGCGGAGGCACCTCAACGCCGACGTCGGGACCGGCCTGGCCGACCTGGGAGGTGGTGAAGAAGATCGGCTCGATGCCGTTGAAGTCTCCATCTTCCACCATCCGCTGCATGAGCACGGAACCGACCATGCCCCGCCATCCGACGAAACCGACTTTCAACATGTGAAGCCCTCCAGAAAGAAATGAACCCGTTAGTCTACAGAAAAAAGCGTGGCCTAGCAGCGCGACCCTTGATGTCGCGAAAACGACGCAAAATGGCAGGAAAACGCACGCTTCCTGCCACTTTCATCGCCTCGAACGCTTCGGCGGTGCACTGCCGTCAGGCGATCAGAGCGCCTCGAAGGCGGCCAGCACGGCGTCGCCCATCTCGCGGGTGGAGACGCGGGGCGCGCCCTCGGCCGCGATGTCGGCGGTGCGCAGGCCGTCGTCGAGCACCTTGCCCACGGCGGCCTCGATGCGCTCGGCCAGCGCGTCCTCGCCCAGCGAGTAGCGCAGCATCATGGCCACCGAGAGGATGGTGGCCAGCGGGTTGGCCAGGCCCTGGCCGGCGATGTCCGGGGCGCTGCCGTGGCAGGGCTCGTACATGCCCTGGCCGGACTCGTTGAGCGAGGCCGAGGGCAGCATGCCGATGGAGCCGGTGAGCATGGCGGCGGCGTCGGAGAGGATGTCGCCGAACATGTTGCCGGTGACCACCACGTCGAACTGCTTGGGCGCGCGGACCAGCTGCATGGCGGCGTTGTCGACGTACATATGCGACAGCTCGACGTCCGGGTATTCCGGCGCCAGCCGCTCCATGACCTCGCGCCACAGCATGGTCACTTCCAGCACGTTGGCCTTGTCGACGGAGCACAGCTTCTTGCCGCGCTTCTGGGCCATCTCGAAGGCGACGCGGCCGATACGCTCGATCTCGGCCTCGGAGTAGACGTAGGTGTTGTAGCCGACCCGCTGGCCGTCGCGCTCCTCGATGCCGCGCGGCTGGCCGAAGTAGATGCCGCCGGTGAGCTCGCGCACGATCATGATATCGAGGCCGGACACCAGTTCGGGCTTGAGGCTGGAAGCCTCGGCCAGCTGCGGGTAGAGCAGCGCCGGGCGCAGGTTGCCGAACAGGCCGAGCGCCTTGCGCAGGCCCAGCAGCCCCTTCTCGGGGCGCTTGCTGATGTCCTCGAGCTTGTCCCACTTGGGCCCGCCCACCGCGCCCAGCAGCACGGCATCGGCGGCCTTGGCCTTGGCCAGGGTGCTCTCGGGCAGCGGCGAGCCCTCGAGGTCATAGGCGGTGCCGCCAACCGGCGCTTCCTCGACCTCGACGTCGAGGCCGCGGGCCTGGCAGGCGGCCAGCACGCGGCTGGCCTGGGCGGTGATTTCCGGGCCGATACCGTCGCCCGGGAGAACCAGAATCTTGCGTGTCATCGTATCTTCCTTGTGTCCTCAGGGCCGGGCGGCCTAGGGGCGCCGGGGGCAGGCCGCAGAGAAGGTCCTACGCCAGGGATGGCGTCGGTAGCGCCCATGGATGGGTTCACAGCGCCTTCTCGCAAGCCTGCCGCCGGATCAGCCCCGCCGCCAGACTGATGCAGGGTATAACGTCAAACGCCAGCCTCATCGCGGAACAGCCAGGGCCGCGCGGCGCGATGCTTCTGTTCGAAGGCGCGGATGGCGTCCTCATCCTGCAGGGTGATGCCGATGTCATCGAGCCCCTCGAGCAGGCAGTGCTTGCGGAAGGCGTCGACCTCGAACTCGAGGATCTCCCCGGACGGGGTGGTGATGCGCTGGGCTTCGAGATCGACGTCGAGGCGATAGCCTTCCTCGGCCTCGGTCTCGCGGAACAGCCGATTGACCTGCTCCTCGGGGAGCTTGATCAGCAGGATGCCGTTCTTGAAGGCGTTGTTGTAGAAGATGTCGGCGAAACTCGGCGCGATCACCGCCCGGAAGCCGAAGTCGGCCAGCGCCCAGGGCGCGTGCTCGCGGGAGCTGCCGCAGCCGAAGTTCTGGCGCGCCAGCAGCACACTGGCACCCTGATAGCGCGGCTGATTGAGCACGAAGTCGGGATTCAGCGGACGCTGCGAGCAGTCCTGGCCCGGCTGGCCCTCGTCGAGGTAGCGCAGCTCGTCGAACAGGTTGACACCGAAGCCGCTGCGCTGGATCGACTTCAGGAACTGCTTGGGAATGATCAGGTCGGTATCGACGTTGGCGCGATCCAGCGGCGCGACCAGGCCCTGGAGACGTTCGAATTTCTGCATGGCTCAGGCCTCCTGCTGCTGGGTGGCATCGTTGGCGGCAAGCCCGCGAACGTCGACGAAATGACCGGCGATGGCGGCGGCGGCGGCCATCGCCGGACTGACCAGGTGGGTGCGCCCGCCGTAGCCCTGGCGACCCTCGAAGTTGCGGTTGGAGGTCGAGGCGCAGTGCTCGCCGGCGCCGAGCTTGTCGGCGTTCATCGCCAGGCACATGGAGCAGCCCGGCTCGCGCCACTCGAAGCCCGCCTCGCGGAAGATCGCGTCGAGCCCTTCCGCCTCGGCCTGCTGCTTCACCAGGCCGGACCCCGGTACCACCATGGCCAGCTTGATGGAATCGGCGACCTTCTTGCCGCGCGCCACCTTGGCGGCCTCGCGCAGGTCCTCGATGCGGGAGTTGGTGCAGGAGCCGATGAACACCTTGTCCAGGCGGATGTCGGTGATCTTCTGCTTCGGCGCCAGCCCCATGTACTCGAGTGCGCGGCTGATGCCGGTGCGCGCGGTGTCATCGGCCGCCTCGGCCGGGTCCGGCACTTCGCCGCCGATGCCGGTGACCATCTCGGGGCTGGTGCCCCAGCTCACCTGCGGCTCGATGTCCGCGGCGTCGAGGGTCACCACCTTGTCGAAGGCGGCGCCTTCGTCGGAGACCAGATCGCGCCAGTCGGCCACCGCGGCCTCCCACTGCTCGACGCTGGGCGCGTAATGACGGCCCTTGAGGTAATCGATGGTGGTGTCGTCCACGGCGATCAGGCCGACCCGAGCGCCCGCCTCGATGGCCATGTTGCAGACCGTCATGCGGCCTTCCATGGACAGCTCGCGGATGGCGCTGCCGGCGAACTCGATGGCATAGCCAGTGCCGCCGGCGGTGCCGATCTCGCCGATGATGGCCAGCACGATATCCTTGGCGGTGACGCCGACGCCGAGCTCGCCTTCCACGCGCACCTGCATGTTCTTCATCTTCTGCGCCAGCAGACACTGGGTGGCCAGCACGTGCTCGACCTCGGAGGTGCCGATGCCGTGGGCCAGCGCGGCGAAGGCGCCGTGGGTCGCGGTGTGGGAGTCGCCGCAGACCACGGTCATGCCGGGCAGGGTCGCGCCCTGCTCCGGGCCGACCACGTGCACGATGCCCTGGCGCGGGTCGTTGATGCGGAACTCCTCGATGCCGAACTCGTTGCAGTTGTCATCGAGGGTCTGGACCTGGATCAGCGACACCGGGTCCTTGATGCCGGCATTGCCCTCGGCCCGCTCCTTGAGGGTGGTCGGCACGTTGTGGTCCGGCGTCGCCAGGTTGGCGTCGATCCGCCACGGGCGGCGATTCGCCAGGCGCAGGCCCTCGAAGGCCTGGGGCGAGGTCACTTCGTGGAGCAGCTGGCGATCGATGTAGATCAGCGCGGTGCCGTCGTCGCGTTCCTTCACCAGGTGCTGCGACCACAGCTTGTCGTAGAGGGTCTGGCCTGCCATCTCGTTCTCCCGGGCGCTGGGCCCTGTGCGTGTCCGGTCGGTCTTCTCGTCTTTTTGGCGCTTGGCGCTTGGCGCTTGGCGCTTGGCGCTTGGCGCTTTTGCAGGAGTGTCCCGCGACGCGCACATAAAAGCAATTCATGTTATTTATTCAAAGGATTCCAAAAAGGAATCACAGAAAAACGACCGGGAGCACCCATGGACACTCAGAGCCTGCAGGCCTTCCTCGCCGTGGCCGACGGCGGCAGCTTCTCCCGCGCCGGCGAGCAGCTGCACCTGACCCAGCCGGCGGTCAGCAAGCGCATCGCCGTGCTCGAGGATCAGGTCGGGGCGCGGCTGTTCGACCGCATCGGCCGCCGGGTGACGCTGACCGAGGCCGGCCGGCTGCTGCTGCCCCGCGCCCGACAGATCCTGGTGATGGTGGACGACAGCCGCCGCGCGCTGGGCAACCTGAGCGGACAGGTGGCCGGCAGCCTGACCCTGTCCACCAGCCATCATATCGGCCTGCACCGGCTGCCGCCGCTGCTCAAGGACTATACCCGCGAGCATCCCGAGGTGCGCCTCGACCTGCGTTTCCAGGACTCCGAGCAGGCCTACCAGGGCGTGCTCGACGGCGAACTGGAGATCGCCGTGGCCACCCTGGCCCCGCATCCCGACGCCCAGCTCCAGGTGGTGCCGGTATGGATCGACCGGCTGTGCTTCGTCTGCGCCCACGATCACCCCCTGGCCGCGCGCGGCCCGCTGGCCCTGAGCGAACTGTGCGACTTCGATGCCGTACTGCCGGGGCCGCTGACCTTCACCCGCGGGCTGATCGAGGCACGCTTCGCCGCCGCCGGCCTGCGCCTGCCGGTGACGCTGTCCACCAACTACCTGGAGACGCTGAAGATGATGACCGCCATCGGCCTCGGCTGGAGCCTGCTGCCGGAAGGCCTCGCGGCCGGCGAGCTGCACGTGCTCGAGGTGGACCACCCGCCGATCCAGCGCCCGCTGGGCTACCTGGTGCACCGCAGCCGCACTCTCTCCAACGCCGCCCGGGCGATGCTCGATCGGCTCGAGGCGGCACGCACGCCAGAGGCCATGATCTGGCCAGACTAGCGGAAGCAGGCGGCCGCCCACGAAAAACGCCCCGCTTCAGAGGCGCGGGGCGTATCAGATGTCGTGACGATCCGTCGTCCTAGAAGGTCAGACCGACGTGGGTCTGGAAGCTGGTGTGCCAGTCATCGTCGACGGGAGAGCCAAAGTAGTTCAGCCCGTTCTTGTTGGTCACGATGTCGAACCAGGCGTAGTAGGGACCGGCGGTGACCTTCATGCCCAGATCGTTGAGCATGGGATCCCTCTGATCGCCGAAGCCGCCGTTGATGGCCGAATAATCGCCTGACGGATCGATCATGCTGAAGTCGTTGTAGAAATAGAGATTGTCCACCGGCCCCAGATCGACGTCCATGCTGTAGGCCAGGCTGGCGGAGTACATCTCGGCCTCGGCCGGAATCAGATAGTTGAACCCGAAGGCACCGATCTGGATCACGTCGTCCGAGATGCCCGAGACGCTCTCGGCCGGATTCTCGGCGTTGTATTCGTAGGTCGTCGCCTGCAGCCGGGTCGACCAGCTGCCGTACTGGCCGCTGAGCCCCAGGGCCGCCTGCCAGCTGTCGCCGCTGTCGCCGGTCTGGGTATTGTAGAGCTGGCCGCCCTTGGCCGAGAGGTTGATCTCGGTCGTGGCATTGGTGCCCTGGCCGAAGGTATAGGCGACACGACCGGCGAGCTGATTCTCTTCCGAGTTGCCCTGAGCGCCACTGCCCACGGGATTAGCCCCGTAATGCTCATTGCCATCGCCGAGCTGATCGCTCTTGAAGAAGGCCAGCGAGGTATCCCATGCGCCCTGGGAGTGGTCCCACTTGAGGCCGGCGTTCTGGTTGTCATTGAAACCCGCGATATACGGCAGGGTGCCGTACCAGCCGAGATAGCCATAGTCCATGTTGCCGAACGGCGCCTGCACCAGGCCCAGCTTGAGGCTGTCGTCCTCGGTGAGGTCATAGCCCAGCCAGCCGTGCTGGAGGAAGTCGTAACCGTCATAGAAGCGATACTGGAAGGAGTAGTTGAACTTCCCGGTACCTCCGGTGACGCCAAGGTTGAACTTGCCGAAGTCCATGTCCCCGGCCGTTTCCTTGTCACGATCGTCCCAGTCGTTGAAGACCGAGCCAAATTCGAGCTGGCCATTGATCTGGGTACTGCGCATGGTCTCGAGAATCGCGCTGTTCTCTTTGGCCAGCTCGCGAGTGGAGACATCATCGGAAGAAGCATCGCGCGGCGCACGCTCGGCCTGCTGCGCGTCGATCGTTTCCTGCATGCGCGCCAGCTCGGCACGCAAGGCATCGATCTGACGCTGCATGGCCTCGGCATTCTGCTCGGACTGCGCCATTGACGGCCCGGCCAGAGCAAGCGTTCCTACGGCAACGCCTGCCGCCTTGAGCGAGTGTCGAATCATTATGTTCCCTCAAACATTGGTGAATCTTTTCGATATCTTTGGGAGTGGCAGCACGCCACCTTTCCGGCACGTCGAAGGCGCCGGTTGTCATTTTTGTGGCGCAAGACTGCAACAAAAAAATCGTTAGCAAACAACCGTTGCAAGCAGCGCACCAGATATGAGATCGCGCGCAGAGAAAAGAGCAGGCTGATCAGCTAAAGAGCGATAAAAAAGTGGCAATAAAGCCACAAAAATAGAAAATCCATCCTGCCCAAGAAGCGTCCAAGTGCAGCTTGTGAGCCTCTAGCTCCTTGCTTAGGATGCTATGTTTCCGTCGGGCTTACGGAACGAAGCCCGCCCCTCGCCTGCCAGGAATTGCCGCCATGTCCGCCCAGACCGCCGAAGCGACCTCCTCCGGAGTCGGCCTACGCCATGCCCTGGCCGGCCTGGCGATCCTCGCCGGGCTGCTGTCGCGCATCGCGGGGCTGGCCTGGCTGCCCGATGCCGAGGTGCTGACCGGCCCGGCCCTGTGGCTGGGCACCGCCCTGCTGTGGCCCGACCTGCCGCGCCGCAACCGCCGCCAGGCGGGGCTGCTAGCGGGCATCGGCGTCGGCCTGCTGCTGATCGCGGCATTCGTCTACGGCGCCCGGGTGGACTGGCCGGCCATGCTCGACGCCAACACCCAGGTGGTGGCCATGCTGGTCGGGGTGAGCTTCATCGGCCTGATCGGCAACCGCCGTGGCTCTCCTCGCCCCTCGGGCCCGCCGGTCACCGGGCGGCGCGGCCTCGCCGGCACCTGGCTCGGCGTGCATCTGCTCGGCACCATCCTCAACCTGTCGACGGTGTTCATGGTCGGCGACCGCCTGGCACGCCGGGCGCCGCTGACGACGTCCCAGCTACTGGCGCTCAACCGCGGGCTGTCCAGCGCCGCGCTGTGGTCGCCCTTCTTCGCCTCCATGGGCATCGTCATCACCCTGGCGCCGGGCATGGACTACGCCACCGTGCTGGCCCACGGCCTACCGCTGGCGCTGTGCGCGGGACTGGTGACGCTGATCGAGCTGCCGCGGCGCTTCGACCTGACCGACACCGCCGGCTTCTCGATGGCGCCGAGGAGCCTGTTGCTGCCGGTGATCATGGCCGCGCTGGTGATGGGCTTTCACTTCGGCCTGACGCCAACGCTCTCCATCGTCGCCATCATCACCTTCCTGATGCCCGGCACGGCGCTGGCAGCCAACCTGCCCCGCGGTCTGCACTGGACCGCCGGTCGCCTGCGCCAGCACACCCTGACCCGGCTGCCGGCCATGCGCGGCGAGATCTCGCTGTTCCTGTGCGCGGGATTGCTCACCCAGGGGCTGTCGACGCTCGCCGACGCCGCCACCGAGGGCGGCTGGACGCTGTTCGCGCACTTCGGCATGGGCGAGGCCATGATGAGTTTCCTGGCCATCGTGGTCAGCGCCGTGATCGGGCTGCACCCGATCATTGGCGTCTCGGTGCTGGCCTCGGTGCTCGATCTGGCGGCGTCGGAGCAGACGCTGTTCGCCTTCGTCGCCCTGTCGGCCTGGGCGGTGGGCACCAGCGTGGGGCCGCTGTCGGGGATCAATCTGTCGCTGCAGGGCCGTTACGGCGTCAGTGGCGGGCTGATGATGCGCGAGAACCTGCGCTATGCGCTGATCATGGCGACGCTGGTCGTCGGGATGATCGCCTGGCTGGCGTGATCGGCAACGATCGAGGAGGAGGGAAATGCCCCCTGAGAATCGGATGACTCTCAGGAGGCCGGGGGATCAATCCAGCGGCGCGCGCACGAAGTAGCGGTGGCCGCACTGATGGCAGGGTTCGAGCCGGGCGATCTCACCGAGTTCGACGATGGCATCGCAGTGGGTGCAGGCCATGCGTCCCGGCGCGGCGATCTCGCCGGCGGTGTAATCGGCCCGCGAGGCCTCGAGGTCGTCCTCGAGCCGCTCGCGATCGATCAGGCCGCGATCGGCGATCGACAGCAGCGATTCCACCACTCGCCGCGACAGCACCGAGAGATCGACGCCCAGCCAGTGGGCCACGCTGTGTCCGCCGGCGTTCAGATAGCGACGCATCTCCTTGAGGTCGCGATCGACCCAGGCGCGCAGCAGCGATAGCTCGTCCCGGGTGAAGTTCTCGACGTCGGCCTCGAACTCGATCGCCTCGTCGAGCTCCTTCTGCAGCGACTCCCGGTTCAGCTCGCCGGCGCCCTCCTTGAGCCGCTCCAGCACGCGTTCGTAGGCATCCTTGAGGCGATGGTCCTCATGGGGCTTTTGCGGTTGATCGCTCATCGCTGTTCTCCTGTCCGTGTCCTGTCCGCATCGGGGTCGCGGCGCCGCCACCATAGCCGGCGCCCGCCGTGCTGGGGTATCCTTGCGCCCCAGAGGTTCTCCCATTTAGACGATATGCCGTCGGCGAATCAATGGCTTCCCCCCTGTAATGGGGCCGACCCTGACGCCGGACAAGGCCCGCTGACATGCGCCGCGCCACGCGCGCCGCGCTCGACTAGCAAGGTACCCGAAGACAGCGATGGACGCACAATACCAGCCCCAAGAGATCGAACGCGACGCCCAGCAGTACTGGGAGAAGAACGCCTGCTTCAAGGCCGTGGAAGACGCCAGCCGCGAGAAATTCTACTGCCTGTCGATGTTCCCCTACCCCAGCGGCAAGCTGCACATGGGGCATGTGCGCAACTACACCATCGGTGACGTCGTCTCCCGCTTCCAGCGCATGCAGGGCAAGAATGTGCTGCAGCCCATGGGCTGGGACGCCTTCGGCATGCCGGCCGAAAACGCGGCGATCAAGAACCAGGTGCCGCCAGGCGAGTGGACCTACCAGAACATCGACTATATGCGTGGTCAGCTCAAGGCGCTCGGCTTTGCCTACGACTGGGACCGAGAGTTCGCCACCTGCGACGTCGACTACTACCGCTGGGAGCAGTGGTTCTTCACCAAGCTGGTCGAGAAGGGCCTGGTCTACAAGAAGATGTCCACGGTCAACTGGGACCCGGTCGACCAGACCGTGCTGGCCAACGAGCAGGTGATCGACGGCTGCGGCTGGCGCTCCGGCGCGCCGGTCGAGCGCAAGGAGATCCCGCTGTGGTTCCTCAAGATCACCGATTACGCCGAGGAGCTGTTGGCGGACCTCGACCAGGTCGACTGGCCCGAGCAGGTCAAGACCATGCAGCGCAACTGGATCGGCAAGTCCAGGGGCGTGGAGCTGGCCTTCGACGTCGCCGACCATGAGGACAACGCGCTGGAGCCGCTGCGCGTCTACACCACCCGCCCCGACACCCTGATGGGCGTGACCTACGTCGCCGTGGCCGCCGGCCATCCGCTGGCCCAGGCCGCCGCCGAGGGCAATCCCGAACTGGCCGACTTCCTCGAGGAGTGCGCCCACGGCGGCACCTCCGAGGCCGAGCTCGCCACCAAGGAAAAGAAGGGCATGGCCACCGGCTACCAGGCCGTGCACCCACTCACCGGGCGTCGCGTGCCGGTCTACGTGGCCAACTTCGTGCTCATGGAGTTCGGCACCGGCGCGGTGATGGCGGTCCCCGCCCATGACCAGCGCGACTGGGAGTTTGCGACCAAGTACGCGCTGCCCATCGAGCCGGTGATCGCCGGCGACAACGGCCAGGCGCCGGACCTCAGCCAGGGCGCCTTTGATGAGCACGGCGTGCTGATCAACTCCGGCGAGTTCGACGGTCTCGACTTCCAGGCGGCCTTCGACGCCATCGCCGCCCGCCTGGCCGAGCAGGGCCACGGCGAGGTCAAGACCAACTTCCGCCTGCGCGACTGGGGCGTGGCCCGCCAGCGCTACTGGGGCGCGCCGATCCCGGTCAAGTACGGCCCCGAGGGCCAGACCGTGCCGCTCACCGACGACGAGCTGCCGGTCGCCCTGCCGCTGGAAGTCACCGTCGACGCTTCCGGCTCGCCGCTCAAGAAGATGCCCGAGTTCAGCGATCTGGGCGACGGCTGGGTGCGCGAGACCGATACCTTCGACACCTTCATGGAATCCTCCTGGTACTACGCGCGCTTCGCCTGCGCCGACAACCCGGAGGCCATGCTCGACGAGCGCGCCAACTACTGGCTGCCGGTCGACCTCTACATCGGCGGCATCGAGCACGCCATCCTGCACCTGCTCTACGCGCGCTTCTTCCACAAGCTGATGCGCGATTTCGGCCTGGTCGAGTCCGACGAGCCGTTCCAGCGCCTGCTGACCCAGGGCATGGTGATCGCCGAGACCTTCTACCGCCCCGAGGCCAACGGCGGCAAGGAGTGGTTCAACCCGGCCGACGTCACCGTCAAGCGCGACGACAAGGGCCGCCCGCTGAGCGCCGTGCTCGACGACGACGGCCAGCCGGTGGAGATGGGCGGCATCGAGAAGATGTCCAAGTCCAAGAACAACGGCGTCGACCCCCAGGCAATGATCGACCGCTTCGGCGCCGACACCGTGCGCCTGTTCATGATGTTCGCCGCGCCGCCCGAGCAGTCCCTCGAGTGGTCCGACTCCGGCGTCGAGGGCGCCCATCGCTTCCTCAAGCGTCTGTGGCGGATGGTGGCCGAGCACGTCGAGGCCGGCACCCCGAGCGAGCTCGACATCGACGCGCTGAACGACGCTCAGCGCGAGCTGCGTCGCAAGACCCACGAGACCATCCAGAAGGCCAGCGACGACATCGGCCGGCGCACCACCTTCAACACCGCCATCGCCGCGGTGATGGAGCTGACCAACGCGATCGGCAAGTTCCAGGATGAAAGCCCGCTGGGCCTGGCCGTGGCTCGCGAGGCCGTCGAGGCCTGCGTGTTGCTGCTGGCCCCGATCACCCCGCACGCCTGCCACACACTGTGGGCCGAGCTCGGCCACGCCGAGCCGGCCATCGACGCCCGCTGGCCGGCCGTCGACGAATCCGCCCTGGCCCGCGACACCATCGAGCTGGTGGTGCAGGTCAACGGCAAGCTGCGCGCCCGCCTCGACGTCCCGGCCGACGCCGACAAGGCCGCCATCGAGGCACAAGCGATGGCCGCCGAGAACGTGCAGCGCCACGTCGAGGGCAAGACGGTGCGCAAGGTCATCGTGGTCCCGGGCAAGCTGGTCAACATCGTGGTCGGCTGAGCCGACCGCCGGCCAAGGAGAGAGCCAAATGCAACGGCGTGACTTCCTGCGCTTCACCCTGGCCGGCGCCGCCGGCCTCACCCTCGGCGGCTGCGGCTTCCGACTGCGCGGCCTCGACCAGCCGGCGCTGAACCTGACGGCGCTGGCCGTGGCCGGCGCCGACGATGAGTTCTCGCGTCTGGTCAGCCAGCGGCTCGAGGCCTCCGGCGTCACCGTCAGCGACGACGCGCCGCTGGTACTCAACCTCGGCGCCGAGCGCGTCGAGGAGCAACAGCTCGGCGTGCTCGACTCCGGCAGCCAGGAGCGCGAGCTGACGCTGAGCGTGCCCTTCTCGGTGCAGCGTTCAAGCGACGGCGCCTACCGCCTCGATCAGCAGGTCGTGGAGGCCAGCGAGCGCTACTCGTTCAGCGACAACAACCTGCTGGTCGGCGACGAACTGCGCGACGACGCTACCGAGCGACTGCGCCGCGAGGCCGTGCGCCGGCTGATGGACCGCCTGCGCGCCCTGTCGCCGAACTGAGGTCGTCGTGAAGGTCTTTCCCGACAAGCTCGAAAGCGCACTGACCAAGTCGCTGCCGCCGGTCATCATCGTCGCCGGCGACGAACCGCTGCAGCACCGCGAGGCCTGTGACGCCGTGCGCGCCGCGGCCCGTCAGGCGGGCATCGAGGAGCGCGAGGTGCTCCACGTCGAGGCCAATTTCGCCTGGGGGCGGCTCACCGAGGCCGCCGCCAGCCTGTCGCTGTTCGCCTCGCGCAAGCTGATCGAACTGCGCCTGGGCAACGGCAAGCCCGGTCAGGAAGGCGCCAAGGCGCTGCGCGAGTACGCCGAGGGCATGGCCGGCAGCGACAACGTGCTGCTGGTGGCCGCCGGCAAGCTCGACTTCCGCGAGCAGAAGAGCGCCTGGTTCAAGGCCCTCGACAAGGCCGGGCTGTTCGTTCCGGTGTGGCCGGTGGACGTCTCGCGGCTGCACTTCTGGCTGCGCGATCGCGCCTCGCACCACGGCCTGAACCTCGACCTCGATGCCGCCCGCCTGCTCGGCGAGCGCACCGAGGGCAACCTGCTGGCCGCCGACCAGGAGCTGCAGAAGCTGGCCCTGCTGTCGCCGCCCGGCGCGCGCATCTCGCCCCAGCAGGTGGCCGGCGGTGTGGAGGACAGCGCGCGCTTCGACGTCTTCACGCTGATGGATGCCTGCCTCAAGGGCGAACGCGCCCGGGTGTCGCGCATCATGACCGGCCTGCGCGGCGAGGGCGTCGAGCCGCCCATCGTGCTGTGGGCGCTGACCCGCGAGCTGCGGCTGCTGCTGTCGCTACATCAGCACCTCGATCAGGGTCAGAGCCTGGAACACGCCTGCAAGGCCCAGAAACCGCCGATCTTCGACAAGCGCCGCCCCGCCTATCAGCAGGCACTCAAGCGTCTGCCGATGAAGCGCCTGCACAAGCTGCTGCTGTTCGCCCAGCGTCTCGATCTGGCGATCAAGGGCGCCAGCCCCATCCCGCTGTGGGAAGGCCTGCACGACCTGGCACTGACGCTCGCCGGCGGTCGCGGCCTGCTGGCCGAGTCGCCTCACTCCTACCGCGTCGGTTGATCGACGCGGCATCGTCTCCGCCCCCCCTGGGCGCCGAGTTCATACGCCGGGCGGGACCGTTAGCGGCCAGGCGAAACGGACGCAACCGTTTGGAAATCAACGCACAACCGTGAAACTCCCCCCGTTTATCCCCTATACTGTCGATGCATCGCCGCCGGCATGGCGCAAGGACGCCCATGTGGAGCGACACCGAGCCGGATCATCCCGAGACACAAGGAATGCCATCATGAAGCGACTCACCCGACTCCTCAGCCCGCTCCTGATCCTCGCCCTGGTCATCGGCAGCCTGCCTGCCGTTGCCGCCGTGCCGGCGGCCGATCAGGGACTGGTGGGCACCACCACACTGCTCGACGCCCAGGCCAGCCAACAGGATCGCGACAAGATCCGCCGGGTCCTGGCCCGCGAGGACGTCCAGCAGCAGCTGCTGCTCCAAGGCGTCTCCCCGGCCGAAGTGCAGGACCGCGTTGCCGCGCTGTCCGACGCCGAGGCCCGCCAGATGGCCGACCGCCTCGACCAGATGCCCGCCGGCGCCGGCGTGGTCGGCGCCCTGTTCGCGGTCTTCATCATCCTGCTGGTGACCGACATCCTCGGCCTCACCGACGTCTATCCCTTCACCCGCTAAGCCGGGAGGTCACGCATGACCGACCTGTTCCGGCCAACCGGACGCAAGAACGCCCGCGCTGCGGGCGTTCTTGCGCTGGTGATGAGCCTTGTGCTGCTGGCGGGCTGCGCCACGGCTCCGCAGATCGCGCCCGAGACCCGCCAGGCGCTGCCGTCCCTGACGCTGGTCGATGACGTGCCCTTCCACGGCCAGCGCGACTACCAGTGCGGGCCCGCAGCGCTGGCCATGGCCCTCGAGGCTGCCGGCCGCGACGCCACCGTGGACGAGCTGATTCCCCAGGTCTTCCTGCCCGGCCGCGACGGCAGCGTGCAGCCCGAGATGCTGGCCACGGTGCGCCGCCACGGGCTGATCCCCTTCCGCCTCGACAGCGACTTCGCGGCCCTGCTCGACGAGCTCGCGTCCGGGCATCCGGTGGTGGTGATGCAGAACCTGTCCCTGCCCGCCTGGCCCCAGTGGCACTATGCCGTCGCCATCGGCTATGACCTGCCGGCCGAGAAGCTGGTGCTGCACACCGGCATGACGCCGGAGCGGGAGATCGACTTCGCCCGCTTCGACGCCACCTGGGCCCGCAGCGACCGCTGGGCCTTCGTCGCCTTGCCGCCGGGCGAGCTGCCGGCGGACGCCGAGGCCGAGGCCGCCACCCGAGCCATCGCCGACTTCGAGACGGTACAGGGCAGCGAGACCGCCCTGCCCGCCTGGCAGGCCCTGGCCGAGCGTCACCCCGAGTCCGCCACCGTGCAGTTCGCCCTGGGCAATGCGCGGCACGCCACCGGCGATCCCGATGGCGCCCTCGAGGCGTTCCAGGCCGCCGTCAAGGCGGATCCGGCGCTGGCTCCGGCCTGGCTCAACCTGGGCATCGTCGCCGCCGATCGGGGTCGTCTCGACACCGCACGGGAGGCGCTGTCACGCGCCGCGACGCTGCCCGGCCCCTGGCAGTCGCGCGCCCGCGAGGAGCAACGGGCGCTGGAGATGGAGGACGACGCATGAGCCGGGATATCGTCCTCAAGCGCGTCTATCAGGCCCCCGAGCCCGACGACGGCGCCCGAGTGCTGGTCGACCGGCTGTGGCCCCGCGGCAAGCGCCGCGAGTCACTGCAGCTGGCCGACTGGTATCGCGATGCCTCGCCTTCGCCGACCCTTCGGCGCCAGTTCCACGAGGGAGAGATCAACCCCACCGTGTTCGCCGTGCGCTATCGCGGCGAGTTGCGGGATCATCCCGAGGTACTGACGCCGCTGATGCGCCACGCCCGCACCGGGCGCCTGACCCTGCTGTCGGCGGTGCGCGACCTCGACGACTCCTACCTACCGATCCTGCGCGAGGCATTGCTGAGGGCCATCGAGGCCGAAGATGCCCTCGACCGCGAGCCCAGCTCGCCGCCTTGCTACGGACGCCAGGGGCTCGAGCCACCCGCCAACGACTGACATCAACGACTGACGTCAACCACTAGCATGAACGACCGACGGCGCCCCCAGGGGCGCCGTCGTTTCTTTCAGGCTCACCGTTCTCAACGGATCAGAACAGCCGGTTCAGCCCGTTCTGCGCCGCCACTCGATAGGCCTCGGCCATGGTGGGATAGTTGAAGGTGGTGCTGACGAAGTACTCGAGGGTGTTGGCCCCGCCTTCCTGCTGCATGATCGCCTGGCCGATATGGACGATCTCCGAGGCCTGGTCGCCGAAGCAGTGGATGCCATAGATTTCCAGCGTGTCCTGGTCGAACAGGATCTTGAGCATGCCCACGGTGTCACCGGTGATCTGCGCCCGGGCGGTATCCTTGAAGAAGGCCTGCGCCACCTCGTAAGGCACCTTGGCCTCGGTCAGCTCGCGCTCATTGCGGCCGAAGGAGCTGATCTCCGGAATGGTGTAGATGCCGGTCGGCACCTCGCTGACGAAGCGGTACTCGCGATCGAGCAGCTCGTCGCAGGCGTTCAGTCCCTGGTCATAGGCGGCGCTGGCAAGGCTCGGCCAGCCGATCACGTCACCCGCCGCATAAATATGAGGAATCGCCGTGCGGTAGTGCTCATCGACCTGCAGCTGCCCGCGGCCATTGGCCTCCAGGCCGACGTTCTCCAGCCCCAGCTCGTCGGTGTTGCCGGTACGTCCGTTGGCCCACAGGAAGGCGTCGGCGCGCAGCCGCTTGCCGGACTTGAGGTACACCGTCACGCCGGACTCGTCGCCCTCGACCCGCTCGTATTCCTCGTTGTGGCGGATCAACACCCCGTGCTTGCGCAGATGGTAGGACAGGGCGTCGCTGATCTCGTCGTCGAGGAAGGACAGCAGGCTATCGCGGCTGTTGATCAGGTCGACCTTGAGCCCCAGCCCCGAGAAGATCGAGGCGTATTCACAGCCGATCACCCCGGCCCCGAAGATGATCATGGTACGCGGCGTATGGTTGAGGCCAAGAATGGTGTCCGAGCAGTAGATGCGCGGATGCCGGAAGTCGATGTCGGCCGGCCGATAGGGGCGCGACCCGGTGGCGATGATGACCCGTTGGGCCACCAGCTCATCGACGCTCTCGCCGTCGCCGCGCACCACCAGGGTGTGGGCGTCCTTGAAGCGCGCCACGCCGCTGTAGAGGTCGATGCGGTTGCGCGCATAGAAGTTGGTGCGCATCGCCACCTGCTGGTCGATGGTGACCCGGGAACGCTCCATCACCCTGGGGAACGAGAACCAGCGCGGCTCGCCGATGTCGCGGAACATACGATTGGTGTTGAAGGAGAGGATCTGCTTGACCTGGTGGCGCAGCGCCTTGGAGGGAATCGTGCCCCAGTGGGTGCAGTTGCCGCCCACCACGGGCTGCTTCTCCACCACCGCCACGCGCTTGCCGTGCTTGGCGGCATTGATGGCGGCGCTCTCGCCGGCCGGCCCGGTGCCGATCACCACCACATCGTAGTTATGAACTGCCATGACTCCCCTGCTTGTCTGGTTGCTTGAAGGCGACCAAGCCGAGGAGGTGCTACGTTCTGACGGCGCCGATCATTCCGGCACCAGCCCGTTGCCACGCGTCCCTGGCGGCTCAGCGCCGGAATTCGAAGATCGTGTCGACCGGGATCAGCGGCGTGTCGCGTCGTAGCCGAGATCCGCGCCGCGATTCTCGTCGCTGCGGCGGCGAGCGCCGCCCTGACGCTTGCGGCTCTCCTCTTCGCACACCTCATCCTTGCCGCCGCAGACCTCGCAGCCTTCCTTGAGGCCGAGCTTGTTGAGGCCGCCGCAGCTGCCGGCGATGGGCTTGTTGGCGAAGATCACGCCGATGGCCATGGCGGCCATGACCAGCAGCATGAAGGCCAGTACCACGAGAAAGGTGCTCATAGAGTGCTCCATCGAGTTCGCTGAGAGTGTGGCCGGACGGTGTCGGTCTTGAGACAACGCCAGGTGCCGTCTTGATCCCCTGGTGCCCAACGGGTGCCGTCGCCTGATATGCCGCCCGGTCGAGCGGCATATCGGGCGGCGGAACCAATCAGGGCTGGCCCGTGGGCCAGCCCTGAAGGTCGCCGGAGGGCGATCAGCCGCCGAAGTCGTCGAGCATGATGTTCTCGGGTTCGACCCCGAGATCCAGCAGCATCTTGATCACGGAGGCGTTCATCATAGGCGGTCCGCACATGTAGAACTCGCAGTCCTCGGGCGCCGGATGGTCCTTGAGGTAGTTCTCGTAGAGGACGTTGTGGATGAAGCCGGTCGCGCCTTCCCAGTTGTCCTCGGGCTGCGGATCGGACAGCGCCAGATGCCACTCGAAGTTGTCGTGCTCTTCGGCCAGCTGGTCGTACTCTTCGTTGTAGAAGGTCTCGCGCCAGGAGCGCGCGCCGTACCAGAAGCTGATCTTGCGCTTGGTATCCAGGCGCTTGAGCTGGTCGAAGATGTGGCTACGCATCGGTGCCATGCCGGCACCGCCCCCCACGAACACCATCTCGGCATCGGTGTCCTTGGCGAAGAACTCGCCGAAGGGCCCCATCACCGTGACCTTGTCACCCGGCTTCAGGCTGAAGACGTAGGTGGACATCAGGCCCGGCGGGTGGTCGGTGTTGGGCGGCGGCGTGGCGATACGGATGTTGAACTTGAGGATGCCCTTCTCTTCCGGGTAGTTCGCCATGGAATAGGCCCGGATGATTTCCTCGTTGTTCTTGTGGGAGACGTTGAACAGCCCGAACTTCTCCCAGTCGCCGCGGTACTCCTCTTCGATGTCGAAGTCGGAGAACTTGATGTCATAGGGCGGCGCCACCAGCTGCACATAGCCGCCGGCGCGGAAGGCCACTTCCTCGCCCTCGGGCAGACGCAGGTTGAGCTCCTTGATGAAGGTGGCGACGTTGGGGTTCTCGATGACCTCGCATTCCCACTTCTTGACGCCGAAGACCTCCTCGGGGACCTCGATCTTCATGTCCTGCTTCACCGGCACCTGGCAGGACAGCCGCCAGCCGTCCTTCTTCTCGCGCAGGGTGAAGTGGGACTCCTCGGTCGGCAGGATCGAACCGCCGCCCTCTGCCACGCGGCACCGGCACTGGGCGCAGGAGCCGCCACCGCCGCAGGCGGAGGACAGGAAGATGCCGTTGGCGGCCAGGGTGTTCAGCAGCTTGCCGCCGGCCTGGGTGGTCAGGGTGTGATCGGGATCTTCGTTGATCTCGATGGTCACGTCCCCGGTGCTGACGAGCTTGCTGCGGGCGGCCAGGATCACCGCCGTCAGACCGATGATGATCACGGTGAACATGACCACACCGAGCAAGATGACTGTTGTATCAACCATGTCGGTTTCCTATTGCTAGCATTGACTGGTCACACCGGCGGCGCGCGACGCGCCGCCGGTAGCCGCCTCAGAGCTGGATGCCGGAGAAGGACATGAAGCCCAGCGACATCAGGCCCACCGTGATGAAGGTGATGCCCAGGCCCTGCAGAGAGGCCGGCACGTCACTGTACTTGAGCTTCTCGCGGATACCGGCCAGTGCGGTGATGGCCAGCGCCCAGCCGACCCCGGCGCCGAGGCCGTAGACCACGGACTCGCCGAAGTTGTAGTTACGCTCGGACATGAACAGGGTCGCACCGAGGATCGCGCAGTTCACGGTGATCAGCGGCAGGAACACGCCGAGCGCGTTGTAGAGCGCCGGCACGTACTTGTCGAGGAACATCTCCATGATCTGCACGATGGCCGCGATCACGCCGATGTAGCTCAGGTAGCCGAGGAACGACAGGTCGATGTTCTCGGCGCCGGGCAGACCGGTCCAGGTCAGGGCGCCCTCATCCAGCAGATAGGTCAGCAGCAGGTTGTTGACCGGCACGGTGATGACCAGCACCGCGATGACCGCGATGCCCAGACCGATGGCCGAGGAGACCTTCTTGGACACGGCCAGGAAGGTACACATGCCCAGGAAGAACGCCAGGGCCATGTTCTCGACGAAGACCGAGGCGACGAACAGGCTCAGATAGTGTTGCATCTTACACGGCCTCCTTCGGCTGGGTGTTTTCCTTCATCTTGAATTCGGTCTCTTCGACCTGCTCCGGGTTGATGGCGCGCATCGCCCAGATCAACAGGCCGATGATGAAGAACGCGGACGGCGGCAGCAGCAGCAGGCCGTTGGGCACGTACCAGCCACCGTTCTGCACGGTCTGCAGCACGGTGAAGCCGAACACGCTGCCGGAGCCGAGCAGCTCGCGGAAGAAGCTGACGGTCATCAGGATGAAGCCATAGCCCATGCCGTTGCCGATGCCGTCCAGGAAGGACAGGCCCGGGCTGTTGGTCATGGCGAAGCCTTCGGCGCGGCCCATCACGATGCAGTTGGTGATGATCAGGCCGACGAAGACCGACAGCTGCTTGGACATGTCATAGGCGTAGGCCTTGAGCAGCTGGTCCACCACGATCACCAGCGACGCGATGATGGTCATCTGCACGATGATCCGGATCGACGACGGGATGTGGTGGCGAATCAGCGACACGAAGAAGCTGGAGAGGGCCGTGACGAACATCACCGCCAGCGTCATTACCAGCGACACGCTCATGCTGCTGGTCACCGCCAGCGCGGAGCAGATCCCCAGGATCTGCAGCGCGATGGGGTTGTTCTTGAAGATCGGCGTTACCAGGACGCCCTTGGGAGTCGGTGCAGACATCATCAGGCTCCTTCAGTGTCGGTGGACGCTTCCTGCACGGCGTCGCTGGTGACGCCGTTGCGGAACCGGGCGAGATACTCGCCGAAGCCCTCGGGGCTCAGCCAGAACTGCAGGAGGTTGGTCACCCCCTTGCTGGTCAGGGAAGCACCGGACAGGGCATCGACTTCGGTCGCGTCGCTGGCGCCGCCCTTCACGAGGGCGATGGCCGGCTCGACGCTGTCCTTGCTGGCGAAGATCTCCTTGCCGTCCCACTTGGCCTTCCAGCGCGGGTTGTCGACCTCGCCGCCGAGACCCGGGGTTTCGGAGTGAGAATAGAAGGTGATGCCCTGAATGGTGTTGCCGTCGCCTTTCACCGCCAGGTAACCGCGCATCAGCCCCCACAGCCCCTGGCCGCGAATCGGCAGGATGACCTGCTCGGGATTGTCCGGGTTACCCACCAGGTAGACGGTGCTGTAGTCCTCCTGGCGCGACAGGCCGGCGATGTCCTTTTCCCCGGAGAGGGTGCGGGACTGCGCCGGATCCTTGGCGGCCTGGAAACCACTGTAGGACGCCGGATCGAACTGGTCGGTGTACTCACCGGTACGCAGGTCGACGACCCGCGGCGTGACCTGTTCGAAGGCCTTCTCCACGTCGATGCCGGGCTCGTAGAGCCCCGCCACGTCGAGAATGTTCGACTTGCGGTCGAGCTCCTGGTTGAGCTCCTGCTTGGCGCGCAGACCCACCGCGGCGGTGGAGACGATCACCGAACACACGATGCAAAGTGCGAACGCCACCGTCAGGATCTTCTTGATGGAGTTGTTGCTCTGTGCCATCAGGCGGTCTCCTCGGCCGGCACACCGGTGCGCTGCTGACGGCGCTTGATGTTGGCCTGAACAAAGAAGTGGTCGATCAGCGGGGCGAACAGGTTAGCGAACAGGATCGCCAGCATGATGCCCTCCGGGAAGGCCGGGTTGACGACGCGGATCAGCACGGTCATCACGCCGATCAGGGCGCCGAAGATGAAGCGGCCCGGATTGGTCATGGAGGCGGATACCGGATCGGTGGCCATGAACACCATGCCGAAGGCGAAGCCGCCGACGACCAGGTGCCAGTACCACGGCATGGCGAACATGGCGTTGCTGTCGGAGCCGATCAGGTTGAACAGCAGGCTGGTCGCCACCATGCCCAGGAACACGCCCAGCATGATCCGCCAGGAGGCGATCTTGGTCCACAGCAGCACCACCGCGCCGATCAGGATCGCCAGCGTCGAGGTCTCGCCCACCGAGCCCGGGATGAAGCCGAGGAAGGCGTCCCACCAGCTGAACTGGTCGGTCAGCGCGCTCATGCCGTTCTGGAAGGCGGTAGACAGCGCGGTAGCGCCGGTGTAGCCGTCGGCCGGCACCCACACGGAGTCGCCGGAGATCTGCGCCGGATAGGCGAAGTACAGGAAGGCACGACCGGTCAGCGCCGGGTTGAGGAAGTTCTTGCCAGTGCCGCCGAAGATCTCCTTGCCGATCACCACGCCGAAGGTGATGCCCAGCGCCACCTGCCACAGCGGGATGGTGGCCGGCAGGATCAACGCGTACAGCACGGAGGTGACGAAGAAGCCCTCGTTGACCTCATGGCCGCGCTTGATGGCGAACAGCACTTCCCAGAAGCCGCCGACCACGAAGGTCACCAGGTAGATCGGCAGGAAGTAGGTCGCGCCGAGCACGAAGTTGCCCCACAGGCTACCCGGATCGTGGCCGCCCGCCAGGGTCATGACGATGGCCTCGCGCCAGCCGCCGGCGGCGCCGAAGCCGTCGGCGATGGCCACGTTGGCCTGCCAGCCGGCGTTCCACATGCCGAAGAACATGGCCGGGAAGGTGCAGAACCACACCGTGATCATGATGCGCTTCAGGTCGATGCCATCACGCACGTGGGCCGTGGTCTTGGCGACGCTGGGCGGCGTATAGAAGATGGTGTCCACCGCCTCGAAGAGCGGATAGAACTTCTCGTACTTGCCGCCCTTGTGGAAGTGCGGCTCGAGATTCTCGAGTGTCTGTCGGATACCCATCATCAGGCCTCTTTCTCGATCATGGTGAGGTTATCGCGCAGGATGGGACCATACTCGTACTTGCCGGGGCACACGTAGGTGCACAGCGCCAGGTCCTCCTCATCCAGCTCCAGGCAACCGAGCTGCATCGCGGTCTCGATGTCGCCGACGATCAGCGAGCGCAGCAGCTGGGTGGGCAGGATGTCCAGCGGCATCACTTCCTCGTAGGCCCCCACCGGCACCATGGCACGCTCGGAACCGTTGGTCGACGTGGTCGGCGCGTAGTTCTTGAGGCCCTTGATACGCGACAGGTAGATGCCGAGCACGGAGTGGCGGTTCGCCCCCGGCGACAGCCAGCCCATGAAGCTGCGCTTGTTGCCTTCCTCGAGCAGGCTGAGCTGGGTGTTGAAGCGACCCACGTAGCGCAGGCTGCCCTCGGCAGTGAAGCCGGAGAACACCGAGCCGGAGATCACGCGCGTGTCGTCGGGCTCGCGCACCTCGCCGGCCAGCAGCTCTTCGGTGCTGGCCCCCAGGCGGGTGCGCAGCAGCCGCGGCTTCTCGGCGCGCGGACCACCCACGGCCACCACGCGGCTGACGTCGAGCTTGCCTTCGGTGAACAGCTTGCCGATGGCGATGACGTCCTGGTAGCCGACGTGCCAGACGCTCTTCTGCAGACCCACGGGCGAGAGATGATGAATGTGCGTGCCCACGAGGCCGGCCGGATGCGGGCCGCCGAAGGTCTCGGTCTGCACGCCCTGAACGTCGCCACCGGGCAGGTCGGCGCCCGGGGCGCCGCACAGGAACACCTTGCCTTCGGTCAGGCGCGTCAGCACCTTGAGGCCATCCTCGAAGGCCTGTGCCTCGGACTGGAGGACCACGGCGGGGTCGGCGGCGAGCGGATGGGTATCGACGGCGGTGACGAAGATATCGCTCGGCACGCTGTCGAGGGCGGGGGTGCGGGAGAAGGGACGGGTGCGCAGCGCGGTCCAGAGACCGGATTCAACCAGCTGGTCGACGACGCCTTGACGCTCCAGGGAGCCCAGCGTGTCGCGACCATGAGTGGCGAATTCCACCGCTTCCTCGGTGTCGTCGACCTTGATCACCACCGACAGCAGCCTGCGCTTCTCGCCGCGGTGGATGGCAACCACTTCACCGGCCGCCGGCGCCGTGAAGCGAACGCCGTCGATCTTCTTGTCGGTGAAGAGCAATTGGCCCAGTTTGACCTTGTCCCCCTCGCGCACCTCCATGGTCGGCTTCATGCCGATATAGTCGGTGCCGAGAACCGCCACGTGGCGCACCGGACGCGCGTCTTCGACACGCTGTTCCGGGGCTCCCGTGATGGGGAGATCCAGGCCTTTCTTGACTTCGATCATAGTCTCGCCCAGTTGATGGATCTGATATACGAAGGAAAGGGGTGTGATTGGATCGGATTCTTGTGTCTTGTTCAGAATGTAACCAGTCGGGCCCGAGGCGAGCTCGAACCACCCCGAAAAAATCCCTCGTATTATAAAGAGAAGGCGCTGGAATGACTACCTGCCGAAAGGTCGCACAAAGCCATCGTCGGCAAGTGACGAAGTGTCGCAGAAGGGTGAGAAAGGCGTTGACGGAGAGGAAGTTGGCGTAAAGCCCCGGCCGTAGCCGGGGCGCAGGCACTCAGCCGTGGGTGCGGGGCAGCTTGAGGAAGTCGACGTTGGAGATGTGCTGCAGGATGCGGATCACCTGGCAGCTGTAACCGAACTCGTTGTCATACCATACGTAGAGGACGGCGTGCTTGCCGTTGGCGATGGTCGCCTTGGCATCGACGATGCCGGCATGGCGGTTGCCGACGAAATCGGTGGACACCACCTCGGGCGAATCGACGTAGTCGATCTGCTTCTGGTACTGGGAGTCGATCGACATGCGACGCAGGTAGTCGTTGAGCGCCTCGACGTCGGTCTCGCGCTCCAGCGTCAGGTTGAGGATCGCCATGGAGACGTTGGGCGTCGGCACGCGAATGGCGTTGCCAGTCAGCTTGCCGCCCAGCTCCGGCAGCGCCTTGGCGACCGCCTTGGCGGCACCGGTCTCGGTCAGCACCATGTTCAGCGGCGCGCTGCGGCCGCGGCGATCGCCCTTATGGTAGTTGTCGATCAGGTTCTGGTCGTTGGTATAGGAGTGCACCGTCTCGACATGACCGTGGACGATGCCGTATTCGTCGTTGAGCGCCTTGAGCGCCGGCACGATGGCATTGGTGGTGCAGGACGCGGCCGAAATGATGCGGTCGTCGGCGGTGATGTCCTGGTGATTGATGCCGTAGACGATGTTCTTGACGTCGCCCTTGCCCGGCGCGGTCAGCAGCGCCTTGGCCACGCCCTTGCAGGCCAGGTGCTGGCTGAGGCCGTCCTCATCGCGCCAGATGCCGGTGTTGTCCACCACCACGGCGTTGTCGATGCCGTACTCGGTGTAGTCGACGTCGGACGGCGAGTCGGCGTAGATCACCTTGATGACGTTGCCGTTGGCGGTCAGGGTGCGCGCCTCGGCGTCGACGCTAATGGTGCCGTCGAAGGGGCCGTGGACGCTGTCGCGACGCAGCAGGCTGGCGCGTTTCTCCAGGTCCTTGGCGATATCGCCGCGGCCGCGCACCACGATGGCGCGCAGGCGCAGCAGATTGCCGCCGCCGGCCTTCTCGATCAGCACCCGCGCCAGGATGCGGCCGATACGGCCGAAGCCGTAGAGCACCACGTCCTTGGACTTGCCGTTGCCGGTGTCGGCGTCGTGGCCGTCGACGATCTCGGAGAGCTCCGTGCGCAGGAAGGCCTCGGCATCACCGCCGCCCTGCTGCTTGAAGGCCACGCCCAGCTTGCCCACGTCGACGTGGGCCGGCCCCAGGTTCAGCTGGGTCATGGCCTTGACCAGCGGGAAGGTGTCCTGGACGGACAGCTCGGTGCCCTCGATCTTGCGCACGAAGCGGTGGTCCTTGAGGATGCGGATCACGCTGCGATTGAACAGCGAACGACCGTACAGGGTAGTCACGACGTTGTTGTGGCGGTACAGGCTGCCGATCATCGGGATCATCTGCTCGGCGAGCGCCTGGTTGTCGTGCCAGTCCTGGAAGACGGTATCGAGGGATTGCTGACTCACGTGGGGCCTCTCCGTGGGGTTGAGATTCGGAGGGCATTATCCGAGGCCCGCCACGGCGGGGCAATCACGGGATGGTCGCAGACGCTGTAGGGGATTTACAGGAATTCGGGTTTCACTACATGACGGGGCCGGGCTGTTATGATGCCCCCAGTCACCCATTGGACACGACGCAAGCGACGCCCATGCCGACCTTCTCGCCTCTCGACCCGCCCCGCCCGACGGGCCTGCGCGACACGCTCTACTGGCAGACGCCTCCCGGCAGCGCCACGGCCCTGTCCCTGGCACACCTCGCCGAGGATGCCCCGCTGCTGGTGATCACCGCCGACACCGCCGCCGCCCAGCGCCTAGAAGACGACCTGGCCTTCTACTCACGGCTGCCGGTGCTGCCCTTCCCCGACTGGGAGACGCTGCCCTACGACAGTTTCTCGCCCCACCAGGACATCGTCTCGGCCCGGCTGCGCACCCTGCGCCGGCTGCAGGACGGCGAGCACGGCATCGTGCTGGTGCCGATCAACACCCTGATGCAGCGCCTGCCGCCGGTGGACTACATCGCCGGCCGGGTGATGACCCTCGAGGTGGGCACCACGCTCGACCGCGAAGGCTTCCGCGACCGCCTGTCGCGCGCCGGCTACCGCGCCGTGGAGACCGTCTATGAACCCGGCGAGTATGCCCTGCGCGGCGCGCTGATCGACCTCTTCCCGATGGGCTATGACGCCCCGCTGCGCATCGACCTGTTCGACGACGAGATCGACACCCTGCGCCACTTCGATCCCGACACCCAGCGCAGCGCCGACAGGGTCGAGCGCGTCGAGCTGCTGCCGGCCCACGAGTACTCGCTGTCGCGAGGCGCCATCGCCTGCTTCCGCGAGGCCTTCGAGACACTGTTCGACGTCGACCCGCGCCAGTGTCCGCTCTACGTCGATGCGCTCAAGGGCATCCCCTCCCCCGGCCTCGAGCAGTACCTGCCGCTGTTCTTCGAGGAAACGGCGACGCTGTTCGAGCACCTGGCCGACGGCACTCGGGTGGCGCTGCTGCCCGGCGTGTTCGAGGCCGCGGAGCACCACTGGGCGGCCATCGAGAGCCGCTACGAGAACCTGGGCGTCGATCCGACCCGGCCGCTGCTGCCGCCGCACCGCGCCTTCGTGCCGGTGGCCGAGGCGTTCGGCGCCATCAAGCGTCATCCGCGGGTCGAGCTCACCGACGACGCCAAGCATCGCCACGCCGTGGCGCCGGCGGCCCGGCCGGCCCCGGCCCTGCCGGTCAACGCCCGGGCCAAGCGCCCGCTGGCCGAGCTCGAGGCGTTTCTCGCCGAGCACGCCGACACTCGGGTGCTGTTCGTTGCCGAGTCCCGCGGCCGCCGCGAGGCGCTCGAGGAGACCCTGGCGCCGCTGAACCTGGCCCTGCCCCACGTCGACGACTTCGCCGCCTTCCTCGACAGTGACCAGCGCACCGCCATCACCGAGGGCACCATCGACGCCGGCCTGTGGCTCACGTCGCCGGATATCGCCGTGATCGGCGAGACCGAGCTCTACGGCGAGGTGGTGCGCCAGAGCCGCCGCCGCGAGAAGGCCACCGACGACAACGAGCTGGCGATCCGCCACCTGGCCGAGCTCAAGCCCGGCGCGCCGGTGGTCCACCAGGCCCACGGCGTCGGCCGCTACAAGGGCCTCGAGACACTGGAGGCCGGCGGCCAGGCGGCGGAGTTCGTCACCCTGGAATACGCCGACGGCGCCCGGCTCTACGTGCCGGTGGACAGCCTGCACCTGATCTCGCGCTACGCCGGCGTCGACGACGAGCTGGCGCCGCTACACAAGCTCGGCTCAGAGCAGTGGGACAAGGCCAAGAAGAAGGCCGCCGAGCGCATCCGCGACACCGCCGCCGAGCTGCTCGACGTCTACGCCCGCCGCGAGGCCCGGGAAGGTTTCGCCTGCGAGGCGCCGGACGCCGAGTACGCGCGTTTCGCCGCCAGCTTCCCCTTCGAGGAGACGCCCGACCAGCGCGCCGCCATCGACGCGGTGGTCGGCGACATGATCGCACCGCGCCCCATGGACCGCGTGGTCTGCGGCGACGTCGGCTTCGGCAAGACCGAGGTGGCGATGCGCGCCGCCTTCCTGGCGGTGCACTCCGGCCAGCAGGTCGTCGTGCTGGTACCCACCACCCTGCTCGCTCGCCAGCACTTCGAGAACTTTCGCGACCGCTTCGCCGACACCGCGGTGAACATCGAGCTGGTCTCGCGCTTCACCGGCGGCCAGGGACAGAGCGCGGCCGCCAAGCGCATCGAGGAAGGCCAGGCCGATATCGTCATCGGCACCCACAAGCTGCTGTCCAAGTCGATGCGCTTCCCCAAGATGGGCCTTCTGATCATCGACGAGGAGCACCGCTTCGGCGTCGCACAGAAGGAGCGTCTCAAGGGCCTGCGGGCCGAGGTCGACATCCTCACGCTCACCGCCACGCCGATTCCTCGCACGCTCAACATGGCCATGAGCGGCATCCGTGACCTGTCGATCATCGCCACCCCGCCGGCCCGCCGGCTGTCGGTGAAGACCTTCGTCCAGCAGCGCGATGAGGCGGTGATCAAGGAGGCGATCCTGCGCGAGATCCTGCGCGGCGGCCAGGTCTACTTTCTGCACAACGAGGTCAAGACCATCGAGACCGCCGCGGAGACGGTGCGCGAACTGGTGCCGGAGGCGCGGGTCGGCGTGGCCCACGGCCAGCTGCCCGAACGCGCCCTGGAGCGGGTGATGTCGGACTTCTATCACAAGCGCTTCAACGTGCTGGTGTGCTCGACCATCATCGAGACCGGCATCGACGTGCCGAGCGCCAACACCATCGTCATCGAGCGCGCCGACAAGTTCGGCCTGGCCCAGCTGCACCAGCTGCGCGGCCGGGTCGGCCGCAGCCACCACCAGGCCTATGCCTACCTGCTGGCCCCGCCGCCGCGGGCCATGAGTCGTGATGCGGTCAAGCGCCTGGAGGCCATCGGCCAGGCCGAGGACCTGGGCGCCGGCTTCACCCTGGCCAGCCACGACATGGAGATTCGCGGCGCCGGCGAACTGCTCGGCGAGGAGCAGAGCGGCCAGATGGAGGCGCTCGGCTACAGCCTCTACATGCAGATGCTTGACCGCGCCGTGAAGGCCATCCGCGAGGGCAAGACACCCAATATCGAGGCGCCGCTCGACGAGGGCGTCGAGGTCAGCCTCAACCTGCCGGCGCTGATCCCCGACGACTACCTGCACGACGTCCAGCAGCGACTGGTGATGTACAAGCGCATCGCCGGCGCCGAGACCGAGGCCGAGCTCAAGGAACTGCAGGTGGAGATGATCGACCGCTTCGGCCTGCTGCCGGCGCCGGTCAAGACACTGCTGCGCCAGACCCGCCTGCGCCAGCGCGCCGAGCGGCTGGGCATCGCCCGCCTCGAGGCCGGCCCCGAGCGAGGTCGGGTGATCTTCGCCGGCCACACGGGCGTCGACCCGCTGACCCTGGTGGAATTGATCCAGCGCCAGCCCGACCGCTACCGCCTGGAAGGCGCCGACACCATGCGCTTCGAGGCCGACATGGCCGACCAGGAAGCCCGCTTCAAAGCGGTCGAGGAACTGCTCGATCTGTTCAATCGCAAGGCTGAGGCGGCATAGCCGGGCACGGTGAGGGGTGAGGAGCGAGGTGAAAGGGCCCGCCACCCTCTCCTCACCCCTTGCACTCAACGCCTCACCCGACAGCCCACTGGCGAACCGCCGCCACCTCGGGCACTCTAACGCCATGGTCGATCCCCACGGATGGGGTCGCCTCCTGACGAATCCGATTCGAGACATGACCAAGATGACCTTTGCTCCCCTACGCGGCGGCCTGGCCCGCGCGACACTGCTGATCGGGCTGACCACCGCCCTCGCCGCTCCGCTGCAGGCCAACGAGGATCTGCCTCGCGGCTACTATCGGCTGCCCGAGGAAGGCGACGTGATCGGCAAGGTGTTTACCGTCGAGGCCGAGAAGGAAGACACCCTGATCGACATCGGCCACGAATACGGCATCGGCTATCGCGCCATGGTGCGTGCCAATCCGGACGTCAGCGTCTGGTATCCCGGCGAAGGCACCGAGGTGACGATTCCCGGCGAGTTCATCCTGCCCGACGCGCCGCGCGAGGGCATCGTGATCAACGTTGCCGAGATGCGCCTCTACTACTACCCCCCGGCCGAGGACGGCGAGTCGCGCATCGTCGAGACCTACCCGCTCGGCGTGGGTCGCCAGGACTGGGAAACGCCGCTGGGGGTCACCACCATCACCGACAAGATCAAGAACCCGGCCTGGTATCCGCCCGAGTCCATCCGCCAGGAGCATGCCGCCAACGGCGAAAGCCTGCCCAGCGTGGTCCCGGCCGGCCCCGACAACCCGCTGGGCACGCGCAAGATGCGGCTCGGCATCCCGGGCTACCTGATCCACGGCACCAACAAGCCGGAAGGCGTGGGCATGCGCGTCTCCCACGGCTGCGTGCGGATGCTGCCGGAAGACGTCGAGACCCTGTTCGATCAGGTCTCGGTGGGCACCCAGGTGCGGATCATCAACGACAGCTTCAAGCTGGGCTGGTCCGACGGCACCCTCTACGTCCAGGCCTATCCCTATCTGGATGACAAGCAGGGCACCACCATCCAGCGCGTCACCGAGGCCCTGGACCAGGTGGACGCCAGCATCGAGGGGCTCGACTACCCGGTAGACTACGCCCGCCTGCGCGAGGTCGTGGAGGTCCCGGGCGGCATGCCGGTGGCGCTCGAGGCTCCGCCGAAGCCCGAGCCGGCCCCCGAGCCCGCGCCGCACTTCTACGACCAGCTGGAGCTGGTCGTCGCCGACACCGGGCCGGCCGAGCCCTCCCAGGGCTGACGCTCCCGCCGCAAACGCACAGGGCCCGGCAATCGCCGGGCCCAGTCGTCTCTACCGCCAGCATCGCTCGTCGTCAGCGCTACCGCTCGTCTTCTTCCGCGCCGCCTCCGGCGACGCGGCTATGAGCGTTCTCCCCGCGCGCCATGCTACTGCTCGCGTCTTCGCCCGGCTCCCCACCGGTCTGCGGTGAGGCCGCGCCCGACAGGCTCGCCGCCAGCGCCTCGGGCGCCTGCACCAAGCCCAACAGCGGCCCCTGCACCGAGACGAAATTCATTCCTCGAATCGCCAGCAGCTGTTCCGACGACGCGACGCCCGTCACGGTCATGTGGCGTCCGCCCAGCTTGGCCATGTCGCGCAAACTCTTGATCATCAAAATCGACGACTGGTCACTGGGCACCCCGCGCAGCAGGCGCGGTTCGAGCACCAGGCGCGACAGCGGCTGGCGGAAGATGGCATCCAGCGCCTGACGCGTATGCGTCAGCCCCTTGAGCGCCACACCGAAGCCGCGCTCGCGGCAGTAGCGGATCGCCGACTGCAAGGGCCAGGATTCCCCCAGCTCCGCGCCGTGCCACTGAAGCTCCAAGCAGCCGGTCGGCACGTTCAGCGCCGCGCAACGCTCGGCCAAGGCGTCGATGAAAGCCGTATCGACCATCTGGGCCACGCCGATCGGCAGCGTCCACAGCGGGCGCGCGGAGTGCGGTCCGCCAGAGGCCACCACAAGCGGCAACCCCGACGAGGCCAGACATTCTATCGCCAGCCGACCGATCGCGCGGTCCAGCAGCGCACGCCGCCCCGCCGTCTCGGCCAGCCGCATCAGCTCCTTCTTGGGCACGTTGCCCCATCGCGGATGCTGCCAGCGCGCGCGGAACTCGCCGCCGCAGCAGCGGCGATCCGCCAGCAGAAAGCGCGGCTCGATTTCCAGCGTCAGCTGCTCGGCGAGCTGCTCGCTGGTCATCCCCGCCAGCGACTCGGCCAGGGCCAGACAGCGCTCCTCGGGCGCCACCGCCTCGGCGACCAGCTCACGCGGGCGGCGCTGGCCGCCGCGCAACACCTGGCGGGCGGCCCCCTGCGCTTCCTCGAGCATATCGAACGGCGTCTTGTCGTCCGTCGAGCGCGCGATGCCGATGCGCGGCAGCAGCAGCCGATCGGCGTTACCCACGTGGAAGGGCGCGGAGAGGCTCTCCTGCAGGCGCTCGGCGAACACCATGCCGGCCGGGGACTCGCCGGCTTCGTCCGCCTGCAGGAAGCTCATCACGGCGAAGACATCGTCCTCGAGACGCACCACATAGCCTTCACCGCGCACGGTTCGGCGCAGCCGCTTGGCGATCCGCTTGAGCGCCTCGCGAGCGCCCTCTGCGCCCAGTGAATCCTGCAGCCCGTCGAGCAGGTCGAAGCCGATCCAGCACAGCTGGAACGGATGACGATGGCTCAGGTAGCGCTGCATGCGCCGTTCGAGCCGTGCCCGGCCCGGCAGACCGGTCAGCGCGTCGAAGCCGAAACGCTCGCGCTGTCGACGACGCCGGCGCTCGACGCCCAGCGCCAGCCCCAGCGCGATCACCGCACCACCGCCCAGCACCAGGGCCCCGATCAGCAGGCGCTCGGCCAGGCTGCGGCGGCTGGCCTCGGCGGCCGGTACGTTGACGTAGCGCACCTCGTCGCGCAGCGACGCAGACAGCTGCCCGCGGGCGGCGTAGTCCAGGCGCGGCGAGGCCGGCGCCGTGGCCTCGCCGCCCTCCCCCAGCAGCCGCAGCAGGCCATCGGCCACGCCGGCCGTCTCAGGCTGCACGCCACCGTAGCAGCCGTCGGCCAGCCACTCCGGCATCAGGCACCAGGCGCCGCGCCCGCCACCCAGCAGATCGCCCGCCAGCCGGCGCTGCAGCCGTCCCGGCAGGGCGAGCAGCACCTGCGCCGAATCGTCCGCGGCCACCGGCGTGTCCCGCCCGAGCACCCTCAGCGCGTCCAGCCGCTGCTGGCCGTCGAGCAGGGCATCGCCCAGCGCCAGCAGAGGCGAGCCCGGCGCCACCCAGCCGACCAGGCGCCTGGCCTCACTGCCGTGGCGAATCCAGCTCAGGTCGCGAAACAGCACCGGCAGCAGGTCGAGATGCCCGGCATCGGCCAGGCGCAGCCACTGCCGATTGAGCGGCGAAAAGGCCCCATAGGCCACCAGCCGCCGCGACGGCTGCGGCGAGGCGTCTTCCAGCCGCCGATAGGCCGAGACGCCCGCGTCATGCAGCAGGATCACCCGGGCCACGTCATCCAGCCCGGCCCGCGCCAGTCGCTCGCGCAGCTGGGCCGTCGAGACCTCACCGTCTTCCAGATACAGGATGCGCAGCGCCCCCGGACCGTCTCGGGCTTCCAGGCGATCGTCGAGCGCGCTCAGCAGCTCACGATCCAACCGCCCGCCCGGCTCCCCCGGCGCGATGGCCAGCGTCGTGGCGGCCCAGCTCGGAGCGGCCAAGCTCAGGGTCAGAACCAGAAGACCACCGCCCGTCCAGCGCTTCATCGGCGTCATAGGCGGATGCTCGAGGTGGAAGAGAGAGTGTCCAGATGAGGCACGGTGATACCCAGCAGGCTCAAGCGTGGCAGGGCAAGAACATTACTGCTGTCACCGTCTGCATCGGTCAAACGCACTTCTAAGCAGACCTTTAACAGATCATTGCCTTCAATGATTTCATATCGCTTTCCATCACCGTCAACACATCCGCTGATCACATCACTGCTGAGCCATGAGTGATTCACAACATCCGTAATTTCCTGCTCAACGGCTGTTGTATCACTCGAGAACAACACTGTCCGCTCGATACTCAACACGGCTCGAGCCGCATCCGAGCTAAGACCATGAAGAGTGAACATTACGGCAAAGCAGATCGCGTAGCTGACGATGGCATAGAAGATCAACAGGAACAGCGGGAAAATAATCGCAAACTCGATGGCCACCGAGCCCTTTTCCCTGCGCCTTGACCGGTATCGAGCCGAACTCATAGCACCAGCTCCCCGCCGCCTCGACTGGGCTCCACGTCGATGATACGCACGTCTGCCATGCCAACCTGGACACCCAAAGCGCCAAGCAATGGATTTAACACCATGGCAGCCACAACATCGCTTAACAATGAATTAACAGGCTTCAATAAAATACCCACCACTTTCGACGGAATCTCACGACTCAATGCATTGGCAAGCTGATCGGAAAGACTTTCAGCGTCTCCCGAGAAACCGATCGACTTCTCACCATCATTCGAAAAATCAACCACCCCTGGATCAGGGTTCATCACACTCCCTTTCCAGCTCATCTCATGCATCCCCAGCCAGGTATCCAAATCAGAGCCCGACCAACTTGCAGAGCTAATTCTTATGCCAGAAAGGGTATTGACATCGAGACCAAGCCGAATATCAACTGGCTGATTGTAAGCAGACACTGTTAACTCATAACCATCATCCTCAGCACCTTTTACCTGTTCTATGCCTGCTCGAGCCCCAGCCGACCAGAGTCCAACTTTAAGGTTCACATCGGCTACTAGCGGTACACGAACAGAGCCGGCGATGCCGACACGCAGTTGGACCGTTCTGGCTTCAGTAATCCACTCCCCTTGACAGTTCCCCTCTGCACCATCCAGGCAGCCGGCCTGTCCTACGGCAATACGAGGAGATTCGATAACATCAAGCAAAAGCTCAACGTTGGTGAGCGCGCCAACATTTACTTTAAAATTATCGACATCCAAAAACTGGCCATTCCCCATCAACACCATCGTATGAAGAAGCGATTGCAAACCCACTTCAGCTTGCAAGGCTTCCGCTGGCGTCGTGGAATCTACCGCAAGCAAATCCCCAACCTTTACCGCTTCAAGGCCCAACTCTAAAAAACCATCCATAGCGTCCTTGAAAATCTGCAAACTGGCCACAGTATCTGCATCACAAGAACCATCAGCACACGAAACAGCCTCAAGGCCAGCCACATCGACTTTATCAAGTTCCAGCTCAACATCTTGTAGAAGGCCATCTTTTGAGCCTGCCGAAGCGGCCAAATCAATAAGATTGGCAATGGACAAAGACACATTAATGAGCCCTTCATAACTTAGAGCATCGACGATGGCATCATTCCCCAGCAACATCTTGAGAAGTCCGCTTTCATCTGCCTTCAGCAGGCCTGAACCAACACTGAACGTCACGGTACCGTTACGCTGCCTGGCGACTGCCGACGCTCGCAGAGACGTCTCGGGATCGATATCGCTGCCGGGCATCAAGGCTGCCAGATTAGCCACCAGACTTGTAGGCACCTGATGGCTCAACTCTACCTTGACCGCATCATGAACCGCGGAATTTTCGTCGAAGCTATACCGCTCACCCTCTATCCGGATTTGTCCCGGTATGAGATTGTCTCTCTCCTGCGCCGAGGCATTGTCTAGTTCCAGAGCATAGTCATTGTCTTGGGCCGCCTCCAAAGCATATTGCTCTCTATCACTCTCATCGCATGCATCCAGATAGCGGCAACTCGATACGACGGAAAGGGCTATGAGATCCGCCACCCGCTGCAGATTGCGCTTTTCCATGTACAGCCGCCCGGTATCCAGCGCCAGGGCGATGCACAGCACCACCAGCAGCATCACGATCACGCCGAGCAGGCCGATCACGCCGCGCTGCCGGCGCGGACCGTAGACGCGGCAGGCCGCCATCACTCACCGAAGCTCAGGTCGATGTACTGGTCGGGAATCGGCTGCGAGAAGCTCTCGACATAGCGCCGATAGGCCTGCGTCTGCACCTCGCCGGACAGCGTCTGCCGGCGCGGGCTGGCCACCCGGCCGCTGCGCTGCAGATCGAGCAGCCGCTGCGTCCGCTCGCCGAACTCGGTCTGGTGGGGCGCGACCCTGGTCGGCACCGCACTGCGCGACGTCGCGGTCTGCGCGATATGCTGGCTGCCCTGCCCCCAGGCCATCATCGGGGCGGCCAGCACCACCGCCAGCCCAAGGGCACCCAACGGCCGCAGCCGCTTGCTCCTTCCATTGGCACGCATCGCGCCACCTCCTTGCTCGACGTTATCCATGTTCCGGGCCTGCGCCACCGCTCGACAGCCGACGCAGGCGCGCCACCAGCTCGTCATCGACATCGTAGCGCCGGGCCAGTCGCTCGGCCTCGACCACGCGGCCCTGCTGCATCATCAGCATCACCAAGTTGGACGCGGCACGCTGGCCGGCGCCGCCCAGCTCCAGCGCGGTCAGCAGCTCTTCCCGGGCCTGCTGCGGCTCGCCCTCCAGCATCAGCAGGTAGCCCAGGTCGTTGCGAATATCGGCGTCGGTCGGGCGCGCATCTCGCGCCTGGCGCATCAGCACCAGCGCCTGCTGGCGATCGCCGCGCACCACCGCGTTGCGCGCCATGCCATGGAAGGCATCGGCCGCCAGGCAGCCGCCCGCCAGGGTCTCGTAGACGGCATCCGACTCGTCGCGCCGCCCTACATCGCGCAGGGCATCGCCCCGCATCAGCGCGGCCTCGGCGTAGTCGAAGCCGCTCTCGTCGAGATGCGCCAGCGCCGAGCGCGAACGCCCCTGCTCCATCTGCTGGCGGATCATGTCCAGGCGCAGCCCGATGTCGGCGCTGTAGTGTTCGCCGCAGGGGCCCGTAACGTCCTTCGCCTCCTCGCCCCCACCCAGGCCGACCATCGCCATCGGCTCGACGCCTCCGGCACAGCCCGTCAGCGCCAGCAGCGCCAGCGGAATCAGCCCGTTCCGCCACTTCCTGCGCATCGTCCGCCGCGTCATTCACTTTCCCCCCTCAGTTGCCCAGGCTCTGGAGCATACCGCCCAGATTGATCACCGCCGGTCCGGCCAGCACGATCAGCAGCGCCGGAAACAGGAACACCATCATCACCAGCGACATCTGCCCCGACAGCCGCGACACCGCCTCCTGGATGCGCATCCGGCGCCGGTCGCGCAGCCGATGGCTCAGGTCGAGCATGGCGCGGCGCGCCCCACCGCCGGACGACGAAATCTGGGCCAGCAGCTTGAGCAGGTCCTCGAGCCCCTCGCTGGCCTGGATCGCCGACTGCTCCTCAAGCACCTCTTCCCGAGCCTGGCCGGCCTCGATCCGCAACAGGATCAGCCGCAGCTCGCGCACGCTCTCCGGGCAGGAGTCGTCGAGGTTGCGAATCAGACCACGCAGCACGCCCTCCAGCGTCATGCCGGACTCCCACAGCATGCGCGTGACCTGGATGACCATGTCGGCCTCTTCGTCCAGGCGCGCCACCCGGCTGCGCCGCGCGCGCTTGACCCAGATCCAGGCTCCGACCGCCGCCAGGGCGGCAAACGCCAGGCCGGTCGTCAACGCCGGCCACCAGCCCTGCCCGCCCTGCAGCGCATAGAGCACCCCGCCGCTGAACACGCCGAACACCACCAGCGCCACGGACAGCAGCAGGTGCAGCTGGGCGCGCGTGCCGATGAAGCCGGCCTGGCGCAGGATCAGGGCCAGCTCGGCCAGCCAGGGGCGGCCGCGCGTCTGGCGACGCCAGATGACTCGGCCGCTGCCCATCAGCCGCGCCTCCCGGGCCGCCACCTGGCGGTGCCGGTCGCCGCGGGCCCCGTCTGCCAGCGTGTCGCTCCGCTCTGCCTGGCCTTCGCGCTGGCCGATGCCGGCCAGCCTCAGGCAGATACCGGCCGCCGCCAGCGACAGCAGGGCACTCATCATCAGCCATGCCATGACCTTCTCCCTAGATCGACTTGAGCATCCGCCACAGCGCTACGCAGCCGCCGAGTTCGAGCAGCAACGCCGCCCACAGTCCCAGGCGCCCGCCGCCGCTCTCGAGCATGGGCGCCAGGAACTCGGGATTGCTGAACCACATGAACGCCGCCATCGCCACCGGCACCGCCGCCAGCACGAAGGCCGTCACCCGGGTCTCGCCGGTCAGGGCGCGCAGTTCGCGGCGGCCCTTCTCCTGCTGGCGCAGCAGGTCGATGAAGCTGCCGAGAATGTCGCGCAGGCTGCCGCCATGGGTCTGGTTGACCTCCACCGCCGTGGCCAGCAGGTCGAACTCGGTCAGCTTGATCAGCTGGGCCTCGCGGCGCAGCGCCTCATGAAGCTCCATGCCCAGCTCGCGACGAATGTTGATCCGGGCGGTGGCCTCGCGCAGCAGGCCGGTGGCGCTCTCGCCGTTGCGCCGGAAGGCGATCTCGATGGTCGCCCCGGTGCCGAGGTCGCGCACCACCTGCTCCATGAACCCCGGCAGCCGGGCACGCACGCGGCGGCGCAGCTGCTGCGCCCGCCCTCGCAGGATCAGGTTGATCAGCAACAGCAGGCCGAGTACCGCGGGCGCGGTGAAGCGCGGCGTGAACAGCATCAGCGCCGGAATCAGCACCACCAGGATCACCCCGCCGGCGATCCAGATCCCCCGCGGCGTGGCGTGCACGCCGGCGGCCAGCAGATAGTCGAGCAGCCACTGCATCAGCGATTCCGACGGCATGCGGCGCTTGCGCCGCCTGGGCTTGTTGAGCCGCAGCACCTTGTCGCTTTCGTGATTGGCGCTGCGCCACAGCAGCCTGGCCGCCAGCAGCAGCAGCACCATGGTCACGCACCACAGTTGCCAGGCGCTCATGCGGCGTCCTCGATCTGCTTGTGCCAGTCGATGGACTCGGCCAGCCGGCGATCCTCGTGGCGATAGAGCGTGGCCAGCGCCACTCGACCGTCGAACAAGCCACGTACCTGCTGCACCTCGACCACGTGCCGATGGCCCTGGCCGTCGCGAGTGACGTGCACCACCAGGTCCAGGGCCGTGGCGATGATCTGGTTGACCAGGCCGTCACTGCCCTCGAAGCCGGCCAGGCGCACCATCATCTGCAGCCGCACCAGCGCATCGCGGGCGGAGTTGGCATGCACCGTGCTCATCGAGCCCAGGTGGCCGGTGTTCATGGCCTGCAGCATGTCCAGCGCCTCGTCGCCGCGGCTCTCGCCGAGAATCACCCGGTCGGGGCGCATGCGCAGGGCATTGCGCACCAGCTGACGCGCGGTGATCTCGCCTTCGCCCTCGCTGTTGGGCGGCCGGGTCTCGAGGCGCACCACGTGGCTATTGCCGAGCTGCAGCTCGGCGGCGTCCTCGATGGTCACCACCCGCTCATGATGGGGAATGTCACGGCTGAGGATATTGAGCAGCGTGGTCTTGCCGGAGCCGGTCGCCCCGCTGATCAGGATATTGCGCCGGTCACTCACCGCGTCCTGCAGCATGGCCATCAGCGCCGGCGTCACCGCCCCGCCCTCGATCAAGGACTCGCTGGTCAGGGCCTCGCGGCGGAACTTGCGGATCGACACGCAGGGGCCGTCCAGCGCCAGCGGCGGAATCACCACGTTGACCCGCGAGCCGTCGGGCAGGCGCGCATCGACCATCGGGCTGGACTCGTCGAGGCGCCGCCCCAGCGGCGCCAGCATGCGCCTCACCACGCGCAGCACGTGGGCGTCGTTGATGAAACTGGCCGAGACGTTTTCCAGCCGCCCACGGCGCTCTACCAGGATGTTGTGCGGCCCGTTGATCAGGATGTCGGAGATATCGTCGTCGCCGAGCAGCGGCTGCAGCGGTCCGAAGCCGGAGACCTCATGGAGCACCTCCCGCGACAGCGCCTCCAGCGACTCGACCGGCACATGCTCGCCGCGCTGGTCGAAGTAGTCGCGCACCAGGCTCTCGATGCGCACCAGCATCGCCGACGGCTCGTCGCTGAACAGCGCCTCGTCGTCCTCCAGGCGCTCGATCACCTCGCGGTGCAGCGCCGAGCGGATCGCGCCATCAGTCAGATCCGGCTGCGGCCGGGCCGGCATCGGTTTGTGTCGCGTCAGCGAGCGCCAGTTCCCCATATCACCTCCTAGCGGGAAAAGCCGACGTCACCGAGCCGCTCGATCTCGCGCGCGTCCTGGGGATCGAACAGCAGCTCCAGGAAGCTCGGATCGTAGCGGCCCAGCGCCTCGCCGGGCAGGTCGTCGAGCTCGACGCCGGCGGAGATCGGCGACACCAGATGCGGCGTGACGATCATGATCAGCTCCTTCTCGTCGCGCTCGAACTGCGTCGAACGGAAGAAGGCGCCGATCACCGGAAGGTCGCCGAGGCCGGGAAACTTGTCGACGCTCTGCATGGTGGACTGGCTGACCAGGCCGCTGATGATGAAGCTCTCGCCGTCGCCGAGCTGGATGGTGGTATCGGTGCGCCGCACACTCAGCGACGGCACCGAGATGCCGCTGGACTGCACCGCCTGGGTGAAGTCCAGCTCGCTGACCTCCGGCGCCACCTTGAGCATGATCCGCCGGTCGTCGAGCACCGTGGGCGTCAGCTGCAGGCGGATGCCGTACTCCTTGAAGTCCACCGAGACATCGCCGTCGCTGCTGTTGCTGGGATAGGGAAACTCGCCGCCGGCGAGAAAGGATGCGCTCTGGCCCGAGAGCGTCACCAGGCTGGGCTCGGCCAGGGTGTAAGCGAAGCCGTTGTTGCGCAGGGCGCTGATCGCGCCCAGGTAGCCGTCGTCGTTGCCGCTGATGATCGAGAAGCCCTCGCTCAGCGGCGCCACCAGGCTGCCGTCGTCAATATAGCTGCTGCCGCTGTTGGTGGGGCCGACGGCGTACTGGGTATTGCCGCCGTTGTTGCGCCCGAGGAAGAAGCCGTAGGACTGCAGCCGGCTGCGGTTGACCTCGACCACGCGGATATCGGTCTGCACCTGCACCGGGCCGGACTGCTGCGTGGCGTCCAGCGGCGGCGCATCGCCGAAGCGGGCCAGCGCCTGATCGTGGCGTTCCAGCGAGCGCGTCTCGCCGTAGAGCGACGCCTGCCCCCCGCTCGCCTGCAGCTCGTATTCCTCCTCCAGGCCGCGGGCCGCCGCCGGGCGCACCTCGAGGGTCACCGCCTGAGGCGTGCGCCGCCCGGAAAACCACACGCTCAGCGAGGTCACCCCCGGGCCGAGACCGGTCACCAGCAGCTGGCGGCCATTGACCACCCGCACGTCGGCCACCTCGCCGCTGCCCACCGCGGTGCGCACGATGTCGCGGCCGTAGTCCAGACGGCGGTTCTCGCCCACCAGCAGCGAGATCGTACGCCCTGCCTCCTGGGCCTGGGCCGCCGTGGGCCAGGCCAAGGTCGCCAGCGTCAACGTGGACAGGGTCGGGATGGAAAGCACCAGCGCCATCAGGCACGGCCAGACGGCCGCCATCGGCGCTCGACGGGGAAGGTCCGACGACCACCGGAAAACACCACTCATCGCTCGTTGCATGCGGTTCCCTGCTTCTTCCTTGACATCGTTATCGTGGGCATCGTTATCGTGCGACGCTGGCGACACCTCAGCCGCCCACGCTCACCGTACGCACCTGGCCGCCGACCTGCTGGACCACCTGGCGCCCGCCGGAGCGAGGTGTCGGCTGCCGGGCCGGGGCAGCCTTGCCCTCGCGCCCCATCAGGGCGTCGAAGTCGACGGGCTCGCCCAGATCGTCCGGCTCGGCGTCGGCCGTCTCGTCGTGCACGTCACGACCGGTCTCGAGCGAGGCCGGCATCAGCCAGTCGTCGCCGGCCTCGGGCAGCGTCGGCTCCAGCGCGGCGCGCCGCTCCTCGGCGCCGATCACCGCCAGGCGCAGCCGCCCGGTCTGCTCGGCCAGCAGCAGCCGCGGCGCCTGGCGCTCGTCCAGCGCCAGCACCGCGGTCCGCCCGCTGCGCTTGGCCCCGCCCTCGTCGTCTTCCGCCGGCGGCTGGCCGCTCAGGGCGCTGCCGTAGCTCAGCACCTCGACATTGCGCAGCACCCGACGCGCCAGGCGCGTGCGCTCGCCGTCGCTGTCCTGGGCGTAGAAGAACACGTCGACGCGATCGCCCGGGGCCACGAAGCCGCCGCCGCCGATCACCTCATCGACGCTGACGGCGATACCACGCATGCCCGCCGGCACGGCCTCGGCCAGCAGGCCGCCGGCGGCGAAATCGGAAGGCCGCAGCACGTCGCCCACGGCCAGCGGGCGGGTCAGCACCCGCCCTTCCACCTCGGCCAGATCGGAAAAGCTGTCGTCCAGGGGCTCGGGATAGTCGACGGCCTGCACCAGCGGCGCTTGGCCCTCGCCCGGCGCTTCCAGGCGCGTGCCCACCGCCAGCGGCCGGGCCGCGGTCAGTACCGCATGCCCGGCCGCCCGCGGCGCCACGGCCTCGACCGCCGGCGCCGTGGCCACGGTCTCCGGCACCTCGTTAGCCATCCGCCAGCCCACGAAGGCCAGGCCGATGGCGACCGCCACCAATAAGGCGGCGATGCCTTTTAGCAAGTTGGGAGACATATAACTGCCTCTGATTTGATATACATTTTTAAGACAGCTCTAGCCAGCCACTTTCAAGACGAACTAACAGCACTTTCCACACTACTAAAAAGGTTATTTAGTAGAGTCTTAAAACCACCCGTATCTCCCCCAAAAATTGCAAAAATAGCCACTGCCAGAACGGCCGCGATAATAGCGTACTCAATTGCTGTCGCCCCTCGCTGTCGACGAAAGACTGGAGTATTGAGTTTACTGGCTGCCATAGCGGCATGAGCTTTACCGAACACTTTTGAGAGAGAGAAGCGTTTCATAAGAATTCCCCGCTTGGTTGAGTCCTGCTTTCCTTTTCCACCGCACCGACGTGTCCCGCGTCGGAGCCCTGCTCCTGCCGGCAACATTTTCTTTACCGACATCGTTCATGCACTTCCTGCGTATCGACGCTTTTTCTTTTTTATATCGGCCGGCTTGGGCCGGCCTTTTGTAAGACATCACCTACTCGTATCGACGACATTACCAACAATGCCGCCTGGCCCGGGGCGGGCTAGCCGCCGAAGTCCCAGCTCAGGCGCGCATTGACCCGCCCCTCCCGCGAATCGAGGTCGGAGGGCCGGTCGCCGATCGGGTAGGCGTATTCGATGCCCACCCGATAGAGGCGGCTATTGCTCAGCTCGAACCCGGTGGCCACCGAGGCCAGGTCGTACTCCAGCGCGCTGTCGTTGAACTCGGTGTGGGCACCGTCCATCACCAGGTAGGGCTCCAGGTGCGAGGCCCAGGAGACCCCCAGCGCCTGGCGATAGCGCAGCTCGACCTCGCCGGCGTAGCCGCGTTCCCCCTCGGCCTCGCCGTCGTCGTAGGCGCGAGCGAAGCGACTGGCGCCGTAGCTGCCCCGTTCGGGCGCCGGCAGGCGGTCGTCCGACCAGAAACCCGCCACCCGCGTCGACAGCCGCCAGTTGGGCGTCAGTGCCTCCAGCCAGCGCCCTTGGAGCTCTATGCGGGTGTACTCGAGCTCTTCCTGGCCTTCGCCATCAACCGACACCCCATTGGCGACATTGCGGATTTCGGTGGTGGTCTCGGCACCGCCCAGATCAATGCCCTGGCGTAGCTCTGCGCGCCCTTCCAGGCGCCGATCGGCATTGCCCTGGCGATAGTGGGTGCCCAGCTCCAGGGTGGAGTAGCGCAGATCCTGCCTCGCCCGCAGCTCGGGCCCCATCTCGGAGCGATAGCGATAGTCGGCCGTCTCGTCGAGATGCTCGAGATTGGCATCGACGGTCCAGCTGCGGCGCCGCTCCAGCAGCAGCGGATAGTCGAGCCCAAGCCGGTAGCGGTCGCGCACCTTTTCCTGATCGACCTCATAAGGCCGCCCTTCCACCAGCACGGGCTGCTCGTCATCGCCCTCGAAGCGCTGGGCGCTCATGTTGAGGCGCAGACCGTCGGTGCCCAGTTCCTGCCGGTACTGGGCGGCGTAGAAGGTATCGTCGTTGTCGACCGGCAGCAGATAGGCGAAGGACAGCGTTTCCGCATAGGGCGTATGGCTATGGAAGGCCAGGTTGCCGATGACCTGGGTGTCGTTCTCGTCACCGCCGCCCAGGGCCAGCCCGGCATCGACGCGGTCGCTGTCGCGCTGCTCGACCCGCAGCGTGGTGGCCCCCGATGGCGTGCGCGGCACCGGCGCCTTGACCGCCAGTCGGGCCCCCGGGATGCGCTCGATCAGCGCGGTATAGCGCTCGAAGGTCTCGCGGGTCAGCGGGCGCTCTTCCCGCATCCGATCGGCCAGCCGCCGAACGCGCTGAGCCACCGCGGCATCCTCGACGGCGATCTCGGTGCGGGCGATATAGCCCTCGACCACGACCACCGTCAGGGTGCCGTTCTGGAAGTTATTGCCGGGGAGATAGGCATAGGACAGCGGGAAGCCGGCATCCTGATAGCGCTGGGTGATCTGCTCGGTGGCTTCGATCAGCTGCGCCACGCGAACCCGCTGGCCGACCAGCGGCTGCAGGGGCGCACTCAGCGTATCGAGATCGAAGACGCTGCCGCCCTGAATCTGGACGTTCGAGACCGTCACCTCCGAGTCCGGCCCGATGGCGCCGGCGGCTTCCGGCAGGCTGACTTCGCCGCCGCCCTCGCGCTGACGCTCCAGCACGTCCTGAACCGGGGGCGTCATCGTCGGCTGACGCTCATTGATCAGCGATGGCAGGTCATCCGCCTGCGCTAGCGTCACGGTCATCGAACATGCGGACATGGCAGCCAGTGAAAAGAGTTTATATCGGACTCTTTTTATTCCTAACTTTTCAACAACAAACTTGTGTACCGATAACACTTCTGCGCCGAGCCTTGGCATCATAACGTTTCCCTGCAATGACATTCAGTCGCGGCATGCGCTGCCGATATTATATTTTGAGCATTCAATAAAAAATTACGCCGCCTTGCTCAATCGACTTCATACCGAAGACTGAAGTTAGATTAGTACAAATTTCATGATCCATGACAAGTATGGACCGAAGAAAAATTGACGACCATCATCACGGCCACGCCCGACATGAGCTATGCAAATGATGGAGGCGTCTGCTCGACACGACAGAAGGCCCGGCGCTTGCCGGGCCTTCTGCTATCGCCGAGTGGTTTCAATCGCGATCAGAGCAGGCCCCCGCCGCTACTGCCGCCCAGCAGGCCATTGAGCAATCCACCGCTACCGTCGGTGCCGGATTCCTCATCACCGGTGCTGCCACCCAGCAGGCCGTGAGCGACGTCATCGACGGTGCCGGTCACCCCTTCCAGCGCGCCACCGGTCACCCCGTCGACGGTATCGGTCACGCCATCCACGGTGTCGGCAACGCCGCCCAGCAGGCCGCCATCGCCACCTAGCGCACCGCCGTCACCGCTCAGCAGGCCGCCATCATCGCCGCCAACCAGGCCACCGGTCACGCTATCGACAGTGTCCGTCACGCCGCTCAGCAGGCCGCCATCACCGCCCAGCAGGCCACTGTCGCCGCCCACCAGGCCGCCGGTCACACCATCCACGGTGTCGGTCACGCCGCCCAGGAGACCGCCATCACCGCCCAGCAGGCCGTCGGTGGTTCCAGTCACACCGCTCAGCAGGCCGGAATCGCCACCATCGAGCAGGCCACCGCCGTCCAGACCGCCGGTCACGCCGCCCAACAGGCCGCCATCACCGCCGAGCAGTCCACCCAGCAGGCCGCCGTCGAGGTCGCCAAGAACGCCGGTCGGGTCATCCAGCAGGCCACCTTCGGCGGACAGCGTGGCGGCCAGCAGGCTGCTGTCACCGACCACCAGGCCGTTCTCGCCCACCAGCAGGCCGCCGGTCAGGCCGTCGAGGCCGTTCAGCAGGCCGTTGTCGGTGTCCAGCAGGCCGCCTTCCGCGCCGGGCAGCGCCAGCTCGAGAGAACCGTCCTCTCCCTGGGTCAGCAGGCCGCCGGCATCCGTCAGCAGCTGGCCGGTCGAGGTCACCAGATCGCCGACACCGGCCAGTTGAACGTTGTCACCCACGCGCTCGCCCAGCAGCACCACGGCACCGCCGACCTGGTCCAGCAGCTGGTCGCCCACCGGGCCGACCACCAGCGTATCACCCAGGCGCTGAGTGGTGCCCTCGACATTCACCAGCAGCGGGCGGACGACGGCGGTCAGCTCGGTCGTCAGGCCGGCCAGATGGCCGTCTTCATCGGTCAGGGTGAAGGTCAGCTGGTCGCCCACCGCGGTGACGGTACCGCCGAGCTGGTCGACCGTACCCCCCAGGCTGGCGAGCAGACCGGTACCGTCCTCGACCTGAACCAGCACCGGCAGCGAGCCCAGGCCCTCGACGATGCCGCCCACGTCGCTCACCGCCACGCCGGTCTGTGACACCAGGCCGGAAGCGCCCGCCAGGGAGGTGCCCAGGGCATTGTCGTTGGTGCTGAGGCTGCCAAGGCCGTCATTGAGGCCGTCGGAGAGCAGGTTGACGCCGTCGCCCAGATCCTTCAGCACCTGACCGCTGCCGTCGGTCACGCCGCCCACCAAGGGGGCATCGACCTGCTGGATGGTACCGCCAAGGGTGGTAACGGTATCGCCGACGCTGCCGGTGGCGTCGCTGCCATCCTGAATCACGCTCTCGAGGCTGGACGAGGTGGTGCTTCCATCACCGGAGCCATCGCCGCCGGAACCGTCACCACCGGAGCCGTCGCCGGAACCATCCCCGGAGCCATCGCCGCCAGAACCATCACCGCCGGTGCCATCGCCGCCGGAGCCATCATCGCCACCGCTGCCGTCGCCACCGGTGCCATCACCGCTACCGCTCCCGTCGCCAGCTTCCATGCCACCGTCGCCGCCGTCGAGCGGCTGGGAAATGTCCGAGCTCCCGCTGCAGCCGGCCAGCGAAATCGCCAGCACCAGAGCCGCCAGGGGAAAGAGCCGAGTCTGAAGTCCAGTAGTCCCTGCCATCGTCACGATCCTCTATTTATGTCTTCCGGTGGCACCAGCCTCGTCGGGGAGATATCGAGTGCCAAATGACTGCCTTGCAGCCGGAAGCGTATGCAGGAACGCGGGTCTTTCAAACCGTCTGAAATCTCTTACAAAAACTCCTAAGCAATTGATAAAAAAGAAAACTTACAAGACCTCCCCATCATTATCTACGCCATGATAAGAGATCACTTACACCAGCAGACGGCACTAGCGACGCCGAGGACTCACCAGTATCGACGCCTCCCACAGCGCAACGAGCAGGCGACCTCTCATCTCACCTTCCCATTTCTCCTCGCCTCGTCTCGCTGGCAAGAATCACAGACACAAAAAAACCACCCCTCTTGCGAGGGGTGGCCGAAGTCGTGGCACGACCGGGCTAGGCGCCCGGCCGATGCAGCATCGACTTACTTGCGCATGGAACGCTCGAACATGCGGTTCATCTCTTCACGGTTCTGCTGAGACATCTGCAGAGCCGCTTGCGCATCGCGCTGCGCCTGGTTGGCAGTGCTCTGAGCATCGGTCGCGATGCTGCGAGCCTCGGCGGCGTCAGCCTGGGCAGACTCGGCAGTAGTGCGAACTTCTTCCAGGGCGCTGGAGGAGGCGCAGCCAGCCAGAACGGCGAGAGAGGCGGCAGCGGCGGACAGCTTCAGAGTAGTCTTGAGAGTCATGGTGTTCTCCTTGAGTCTTCCTTGGTACTGCGTTGGTGATGCCTGAAGTCCAGGCGTCCTGCGATCGCAGGTTCTACTGCAGCAAGATCACTTGCTGCGAATCGGAGGCGCCAGACGCGCGCTTTCCGACTAGAACGTCCTTAGCGCATATAAAGCCTAGCGGATGACGACCCGTGTGCCAATGTCGATCATCGACGACAGCGTATCAATCTGCCGATCGGTAACCGCGACGCAGCCGTCGGTCCAGTTGAAGCGCCGATGAATCTCCGGATCGGCCACGCCCAGGCCGTGAATGCCGATATAGCCGCCCAGCACCGTATCCTGGGGCGGCGAGCCATGACGGCGATAATAGCTGAAGTAGTCGTCGTAATCCTGCTGGCTGTAGACGCCGGCCTCCAGCGCCATCCGCGCATGGGCCGGCGTGGGATAATCCAGGCCGACGAAGGTGTGAAACTTGCTGTGATAGTTGAAGCGCATCACCCGGAACTCGCCCAGCGGCGTGGCACGGTCACCGCGTACGCGCTGCGGTCGCGCGCCGCCGCGGCCCAGCGATACCGGGTAGAAGCGGTCCACCAGCCGGTCGCCGCGAAAGATACTCAGCTTGGACTCGCTGTCGTCGACCAGCACCCAGAGCTCGCCGGGCGAGCGTGGCGCGCTGGCCTGGGCCAGCAGATCGCTCATCAGAGTGGAAGCGGGGGCGGCGGTCGACCAGAACGGAAGGCTCAGGGCCAGCAGGCCGAAGCGCCGTCGGGTCATCAGCGGCGACCGCTGGGCTCGGTTGTGCGTCATGGATGTGTCGTTAGCCGAAAATCGAGGAGGCCGTTATATCGCATCTGCGAGCCGATGTCAGGCGGTGACGCGCGATCCGTCGTCGCCACTCTTGTCGCCCGCCTTGTCGCCCGGGAGCGACACTTCGAGCCGGACGCCCCGCGCCGAGATCATCAATAGGCGTCCAGCCGCTGGATATCGCGCACCAGACGCCGCACTTCAGCATCCTCGGCCCGTACCAGCGCCTCGAAGAACTCGCTCTCCGGCTCGCTGGCGGCACGCTCGACGCGATGGCGGTAGAGGTCCTGCAAGGTGCGATGCAGCGCCAGCGCCGTCGACAGCAGCGTCTCGAGCCCTTCGCCCTCATCGGCGCCCGGCAGGCGTTCCAGCACCGGCGCATGGGGGAAGTCCTCCGGATCGTCGAACCAGGTGTCGAGCACGCGGCGATGTGCGCTGCCTTCGATGAAGTATTCTTCCAGCTCGCGCCGCATCCGGCGCTCGTGTTCGGCGAGATAGTCGAGCGCCATGCGTCGCCGCTCACCGACATCTTCATGCCCGGTCCATTTGGTATAGGCCGCCTCGAGGCGGCCGTGATAGTCCGCGGCCCAACGCAACAATTCTCTAACCTGATGGAATCGCATGACGTCTCCTCCCGATAATGCGATGCCACGGGGCGTGACAGGACGCGCCCTCGCTGCTGATATCCTAGACGAGACACCAGCGACGGCGGCTTGATGCACGTCAAGGCCGCCTCGTACCGCGGGCATAACCGCGGCACGAGAACAGTGCAAGACGAGGAGATCGCATTGATCGAGCGACTGCTGGACCCTGGCCACGTGATGGTGGCCGTCGTCACCCTGGTAGTGGTGGCGGCCTGCGTGCTGCTGCACTTCGAGGCATCGAGCGTGCTGAGCCGACGGATGCGCCGCACCACGGCGTCGCGACGGCGGCGCTTCCTGGGACTGATGTACGGCCTGCTGGCCGCCCATGTGCTGGAGATCTGGCTGTTCGGCCTCGCGGCCTGGTGGCTGACGGACGCCACGGCCGGCGCCGTGGCCGGCACGACGCCCATGGAGAACGGGCTGGACTACATCTACCTCTCGGCCATCACCTTCACCACGCTGGGCTACGGCGACGTCTTCCCGGAGGGGCCGCTGCGCTTTTTGATGGGCACCGAATCCCTGACCGGCTTCATGCTCATCACCTGGTCGGCATCGCTGACCTTCCTGGAGATGCAGCGACACTGGAACGACCAGACCTAGCAATAGAAACGACCGCGATCCATGAGCGCCCGAAGGCGCCCCTGGGCCGTGGCCGTACTACCACTCCTCGCTGGTCTGGCGCAGCTCGGCAATCTCGCGCTTGGCGGCCGTCAGGCCGTCACGCAGCTCATCGCCCAGGGAGGCGGCGCTGCCCACGGCGATGATGCCCTGGGCCGCGCCGCTGGCGCGACGCGCCACGCCGTCGCTGGTATGCAGCGCCTCGAGGCGGGCGATCAACCGGGCGAGCCAGCTGTCCGGCCGCCGAGCCAGGCTGCGCAGGCGCTCGAGCTCGGCGAGCGGCTCGCCGCCGGGGGCGAGCAGCTCGCGCCAGTCGTGACTTGCGAGCATGGCGTGCTCGGTCACCTCGCGCAGCAGCGATTCCAGCGCCAGCTCGAACATGGCCAGCGCGCCCTCCTCGCCGGCCATGCGACGCGCCTCGGCGTGCTCGTCGTCGCCGGCCGGAGTCGCCAGCAGCAGCTCGGCCTGGTAGAGCAGCTGATTGGTGCGGGCTCTCGGTGTCACTTGCGCTTGTCCTCCACCTGCCACTTGCCGTCGTCGAAGGTGGCCTTCCAGCCGGTGGCCTTGCCCTCATCCTCGGTCATCAGGAACTGCGCCTTGGCCTTGCGCGAGAAGCGGATCTGGGCCGGGCGCCCGTCCGGGTCGGCGTCGGGGGCGTCGAGCAGGTAGCGGTACTTGTCCGGCAGCTCGGCGGCGTGGGCCTTCAGCTCGATCACCAGCGGCGGACGGGTCTCGCGGTTCTTGGGGAACTTGCTGGCCGCCAGGAACAGGCCGCTGGCCCCGTCCCGCAGCACGTAGTGGTCGTCGACCTTCTGACAGGCCAGCTCCGGCATCGGGATCGGGTCCATCTTGGGCGGCGCCACCTCGCCGCTCTTGAGCAGCTTGCGGGTGTTCTTGCAGCTCTCGTTGGTGCAGCCGAAGTACTTGCCGAAGCGGCCGCTCTTGAGCTGCATCTCGCTGCCGCACTTGTCGCACTCGATGGTCGGGCCCTCGTAGCCCTTGATACGGAACTTGCCCTGCTCGACCTCGTAGCCGTCGCAGTCCGGGCTGTTGCCGCAGACATGCAGCTTGCGCGTCTCGTCGATCAGGTAGTTGTCCATCGCCGTGCCGCACTTGGGGCAGCGGTGCTTGGCGCGCAGCGCATCGGTCTCGGCATCCTCGCCGGCATCGGCGGCCACCGCCTCGTCGCCGGGCAGCAGGTCGATGGTGGTCTTGCAGCGCTCCTTGGGCGGCAGGTTGTAGCCGGAGCAGCCCAGGAACACGCCCGTCGAGGCGGTGCGGATCTGCATCTTGCGCCCGCAGCTCGGGCAGTCGATGTCGGTGGGCACCGGCTGGTTGGGGCGCATGCCCTCCTCGCTCTGGGCCTCGTCGAGCTCCTCGCGGAACTCGGCGTAGAAGGCATCGAGCAGCTCGCGCCAGCGGCGCTCGCCCTCGGCCACCTCGTCGAGACTGTCCTCCATGCGCGCGGTGAAGGAGTAGTCCATCAGGTCGGGGAACGACTCCTTGAGCCGCTCGGTGACGATGTCGCCGAGCTTCTCGGCGTAGAAGCGCCGGTTCTCCAGGGTCACGTAGCCGCGATCCTGGATGGTCGAGATGATCGCCGCGTAGGTCGACGGCCGGCCGATGCCCTTCTTCTCCAGCTCCTTGACCAGGCTGGCCTCGGTGTAGCGGGCCGGCGGCTTGGTGAAGTGCTGCTGCGGGTCCAGCGCTTCCAGAGTCAGCGCCGCGCCCTCGGCCAGATCGGGCAGCGACTGATCCTCGTCCTTGCGCCCCATCGGCTTCATGACCCGGGTATAGCCGTCGAACTTCAGCACCCGGCCCTTGGCCTTGAGCTCATAGCCGTCGGCGGCCACGGTCAGGGTGGTGGAGAGATACTCGGCCGGGGTCATCTGGCAGGCCACGAACTGGCGCCAGATCAGCTCATAGAGCCGCTCGGCGTCGCGCTCCATGCCGGCCAGATCGGTGGCACGGCGCGTCACCTCGGAGGGGCGGATCGCCTCGTGGGCCTCCTGGGCGCCCTCCTTGCTGGAGTAGCGGTTGGGCGCCTCGGGCAGGTAGCGAGCGCCGTACTCCTCGCCGATGAAGTCGCGCACGCCGTCCACCGCCTCGCGGGAGAGGTTGGTGGAGTCGGTCCGCATGTAGGTGATGTAGCCCGCCTCGTAAAGGCGCTGGGCCAGCGTCATGGTCTTCTTCACCGAGAAACCCAGGCGGCCGCTGGCGGCCTGCTGCAGCGTCGAGGTGATGAAAGGCGCATTGGGCTTGGAGCGGGTCGGCTTGTCCTCACGCGAGGTGATCGCAAGCGACGCCTTCCTGAGCCCCTCGATGCGCTCCAGGGTCTCGGCCTCCGAGGTCGGGCGGAAGGCCTTGCCGTCCTGGCGCGCCAGCTCGAAGCGCACCGGCTCGGCCTTGGCGTCGTCGGCCGGCTTGAGATCGGCATGGACGTCCCAGAACTCCTCGGGCACGAAGGCTCGGATCTCGCGCTCGCGCTCGACGATCAGGCGCATGGCCACCGACTGCACGCGGCCGGCGGACAGCCCGCGGGCGATCTTGACCCACAGCAGCGGCGAGAGCATGAAGCCCACCACGCGATCGAGGAAACGACGCGCCTGCTGGGCCTCGACCCGCGGCATGTTGAGCTGTCCCGGATCCTCGAAGGCCTCGTGGATGGCATTCTTGGTGATCTCGTTGAACACCACGCGCCGATAGCGCGACTCGTCGCCGCCGATGGTCTCGCGAAGGTGCCAGGCAATGGCTTCCCCCTCGCGATCCAGATCGGTGGCGAGATAGACGGTATCGGCCTTCGCGGCGAGCTTCTGCAGCTCGGCGACCACCTTCTCCTTGCCGGGCAGGATCTCGTAGTTGGCTTCCCAGTCGTGCTCGGGGTCGATACCCATGCGCCGGATCAGCTGATCATGGGCCTTGCGCTGGCGATACTCCGCCTTTTCCTCGGCCGACATCTTGCGCGTCGCCGCGGCCTGCCGGGCACGCTCCTTGGGATCCGAGGCCGCCTTGCCCGAGCCGCTGGTCGGGAGGTCACGAATGTGCCCCACGCTCGACTTCACGATGTAGTCGTTGCCGAGATACTTGTTGATCGTCTTCGCCTTGGCCGGCGACTCGACGATGACCAGAGACTTGCCCATAGTGCTCCAAACGTCAGTAGGCGCGGGAGAGGCCCGCGTCGAACGGAATCGGTCACCCGCTGTCGGGTGAAAAATGCGCTTACCCTACCCCAGCGCCAATCAACACGCCAGTCACGGGGTCGCCGGGCCTTTGACCCTAGACCGCCGCCCTGGCCTCGGCAAGCGCCGCCCCCAACGCAGGCGCCCCCGTCGGAAATCCGACGGGGGCGCGGCAGATGACGCACGAGAATGTCAGCCCTTGGGCTCGGGCGGCTTGCGACGCCGTGCCGCAGTCTGACGCGAACCGCTGCGGCGCGTCCCGCTCTTCGCCGACGCGTTTTCCGCCTTGCCGGATGGCGCTTTCCCGGCCGCCTTGGCCGCCCCGGGCTGGCCTGATGCCCCGGGCGTCTCGTCAGGCATGGAGGGTGGTGACGTGGGCTCGGGCCGGGCGCTCTCGAACAGCTCGCGAATGCGTGCGAAGCGCTTGGCGGCATGATCGCTGAGCTCGCCGCTGGCGGCCAGTACGTGATCGATGTGCGCCAGATGGGCATCGATCTCGTCGGCGCCGAGCCCCTTCAACAGCGTCGGAATCGCCTCCAGCGCCCGTTCGCGATCCTGCTCGAGGATGAAGAATTGTTCGCGCACCAGGTGCTTGAAGTCGGCCAGCCGCGCGTCCGGCTCCAGTTCGGCACGCGAGGCCCGCAGGCGCTGGAAATTGCGCCCGTCGGTGGCCGGTGCGCCGCCCAGCACGTAGATCACCGAGCGCATCACCGCCTCGTGGCTGCCGCCCTCGGCGACTCGAGTGCGAATCGCCTCGTGGCGCTGCTTCACGAAACGACGCTGCTCCGGCTCGGCGCCCGGATGACGACGCACCGGCGCATCTCCGCCGAGGCCGACCAGCACCTGCAGCAGCGGCTGGCCGTAGACGTCCTGGAACCAGCGCTCGAGGCTGCGATCGCGCAGCTCGCGCCAGGCCTCCAGGGCATGGGTGATCTGGCTCGAGACCACGCCCTCCAGGGCACGGAAGACGTTGTCGTCGCCGACCTCATGCCGGTCGCGGCGCACCCGGTCGGCCAGCACCGGGACCGGCACCATCAGCGGGTTGCGATCGGACAGCAGCCGATAGCCCAGGCGGTTGGGATGCATCCGGCGCATCCAGCGGGCCGACTCGGGCGTGGCCAGGGCCTTCGCCCAGGGCTGCAGGAAGGCGCGATAAAGCCCCTGGTTGATCTCGGAGACTCGCGCCACGGTGGCGAAACGGCGCTCGTCGTCGGCGCGATGCTGGATCTCGTGGTCCAGCTCCTCGACGCTGCGCGGCTGGAACTCGAGCAGGTAGTCGCGTTCGATCAGCTCGGCGTCGGGACGATCCTCGGCCCGCGAGATCGCGGTCTCGTAGAGCCCCGGCGGCAACACGTCGATATAGTCCATGTTGGCGGTGAACTCGGCGTGCTCCTTGCGCGACACGCTGCCCGACACGAAGATCCCCAGGTGCCCGGTGGTGTCGTGCACGCAGTAGACGATGGTCTGCTCATTGGCGATCAGGTCGTCGGTGTCCTCGTAGAGATCCTGCACCCAGCCCAGCGCCTGGGGCGGCGGCGTGATGTCGTCGCCGCGCGAGCAGAACACCACCACCGGCGAGCGCAGGTTGCGCAGATCGATGCGCCGGCCGTCGGCGGTCACCATCTGGGCGGTGGAGAGCCGGTTGCCGACGAACAGGTTGTCGACGATGTACTGGATCTCCTGGCCGCCCAGCACCACGTGGCCGCCCCACCAGCGCTCGAAGTCCAGGTAGCGCTCGGCCTCGGTATCGACGTGGGAATAAAGGTGGTACTGCTTGCTCCACCAGGTGTTGGCCGGATTCAACCGCTCGAAGTTCTGCACCAGCCAGGCGCCGTCGAACAGGCCGTCGCCCAGGTCGCTGAGCAGCGTGGTGATCCAGCTGCCGCCGGTCAGCCCGCCGGTGTAGCGCATCGGCGCCTGACCACGGTGGCCGGCCCAGTAGGACAGCGGCGCGCCGGCGATCAGAATCGGCCCGAACACCTCTGGCTCCAGCGCCGCGGCCATCATGATCTGCCAACCGGCCTGGCAGTTGCCCACCACCATCGGCTTCTCGGCGGTGTCCGGGTGCAGCGAGATCACGTGACGCAGGAAGGCCACCTCGGCCTCGACCACGTCCTCGACCGTCTGGCCGGGCTCCGGATACGGCAGGAAGCCGATGAAATAGCAGGGATGGCCGGCACGCAGTGCCACGCCCAGCTCGCTGTCGGGCTTGAAGCCGCCGATGCCAGGCCCGTGGCCGGCACGCGGATCGACGACCACGAAGGGCCGCATCAGCGGATCGGTCTCGACGCCCTCGGGGGGCAGGATGCGCAGCAGCTCGTAGTTGACCGGGCGCGGCAGATCGCGGCCGTCGTGCACGACCTCGGCCTCGAAGCCGAGCACGTTGGGCTTGGTCTTCTCGATGTGTTCCAGATACTGGTTGCCACGCTGGCGCATGACATCCAGGTAAAGCGTGCTGCGCTCCAGGCCGTCGCGCCAGTAATCGACGGCGGCGCGGCCGAAGCCGAAGGGGTCCATCCAGGACGCCAGGGCGGGAGGCAGGGTCGGCATGAGGGGAATCATATTATCGACGCTCCATGGGTCGCCATGGGGATAAAGGCGGTCACGCCTCCAGCGCCGAACCGCCTTTGCTGCATCGCAATATAACCCAGACACCGCCGCGTGGCGAGAGCCGACTCACGCGAAGGGCCAGTGCGCCTGCGCGGCCTCCTCTCCCAGCAGCGCGGTCAGCACACGCCGGGCGCGCCCGCGCAGATCCTCGGGGCGCCGCCCCCACACCACCAGCCGCGACGCCTGACCGGTGGCGGCATGATCCAGACGCACGCCGGGGCCGCCGTCGAGGCGCGCGCCCTCGGGCAGCACCAGCCGCCACAGTCGGGCATGGCCTCGCGCGACCAGTCCGCTCTGGCGCTCGCCCAGTCGCTCGCCGCCCCATAGACGCCACTGCGCCACCAGCGGGTCGAGGCCGAACAGCGACTCGTCGAGGGCCTCCTCGCCACTCGGCCCCGGCGTCAGACCAACGAAACCCAGGGCGTTGCCCTGCTGACGAAAGGTGGCCTCGAGCAGTCCGGTGGCGCCGAGGGCGGCGACGCCCTCGGCGGCCAGGCGGCCGAGATAGGCGCTGCGCTCCGGCGTCAGCCACGGCAGCGGCGCCAGCGACACGCCCGTGTCCCACGTCTGACGCGGCGCCAGATGCACCACTCGCCCTGCCCCGTCGGCCAGCAGCGAGATCCGCACCAGCGCTTCCCGAGCATCGGGCCGCGCCAGCGGCAGGCCGGCCTCCTGCATCAGCCGACGCATGACCGCGTCGTCGGCCATGGCGGCGAGCAGCGTCGTGCCCTGGCCCAGGAAGCGCACGCCGGCCTCACGACAGGCCGCGGCCAGCGCGAGCTGGCGAGACGGCGCCGCCGCACCGGGATGCAGCGCATCGCAGCCCCACGACCGCGCCAGGTCGATCAACTCGCCGGGGTCGCCGCCGGCCACTCGAGCCTCGATGCCCAGCTCCCGGGCGGCCTGGCCCAGCCGCAGGGTGACGACACCGTCACCCGCGATCAGGGGGCGACGAGGAAGGGAAGACGAAGCAGACATGGGCGATTTCCGCTGAAGGGAGATTCGGTAAGCGTGGACGAGCGTCGCGGGCCATCGGCGCTTGGGGGCCGACATTACCGGGAGACGCGGCCGAGATGCTAGCATGAGAGCACGCCATGCCGAGCGTCGCCGCCACGGAAGCTTCATGACCACCCCCAAGCTGCTCAACCGCCTGACCTTCCGCCAACTGCAGGTGTTCCGCGCCGTTCACGAGCGCCAGTCCTACTCCCGGGCGGCGGAGGCACTGGGCCTGACCCAGCCGGCGGTCAGCGCCCAGGTGCGCCAACTCGAGCAGGCCCTCGGCCATCCGCTGTTCAAGTACGCCGGACGTACCCTGCATGCCCTGCCCGCCGCCGACGCCCTGGCCGCCTCGACCCAGGCGATCTTCGGCCAGGTATCACGGCTGCAGATGAGCCTCTCCGATCTGGAAGGCACCATCACCGGCGAGCTCAACCTGGCCGCGGTCTCCACCGCCCAGTACGTGGTGCCGCACCTGCTGGCGCGCTTTCGCGCCCACTATCCCAACGTCCAGATCCGGCTGCGGGTGTGCAACCGCAGCCAGGCCCTGGAGCGCCTGGCCGAGCGCCGCGACGACCTGGTGATCATGGCCCGGGTGCCGGACGACGACGCCCTGGAGTTCATGCCGATCCTCGACAACGAGATGATCCCGGTGGTGTGGCCGGGCCATCCGCTGCTCGAGGCGCCGTGCCCGACGCTCGAGGATCTCGCCCGTCACTATCTGCTGATGCGCGAGCCCGGCTCCGGCGTGCGCGGCGCGCTGGAGGAGCTGGCCGCCGACCAGGACGTACGCCTCGACCACGCCATCGAGATGGGCACCAACGAGGCGGTCAAGCAGGGTGTGATGGCCCAGCTCGGCGTGGCCGTGCTGCCGCGCCTGGCGGTGCGTCTGGAGCTCGAGGCCGGGCTGCTGGCGCCGCTCGACCTGCCCGGCTTCCCGCTGCGCCATTCCTGGTGCACCGTCTATCATCGGGAGCGCTTCCCGACCCCGGTCACCGAGCTGTTCCTGCGCTTCGTGCGTCAGCACCTGGACGAACTGCAGCAGCATTTCGCCGCCGACCCCGAGCCGCTGCCCAGCCACGGCGTGGCCTGCCTGCCGAGCACGCCTTCCTGAGGCGCCTGTCCAGCCGGACAGGGTTTATGGTAGGTTAGTCGCCCGAGTTTCTAGACCGTCAGATCCTAGACAGACCACCGGCCGCCCGAGGGCGAGACGCGCGGCGACCGGCCGCCGAGTGGAGACACGCCAGCTCATGAGCGACAACACCAGCAAGTCAGTGGCCAGCGGCGAGAAGTACCGCAACGAACACGGCGCGACCGCCATCAAGGACGGCATGAAGGCGCGCCAGCAGGCCGAGGAAAGCCCGTCCCTGGGGCGCAAGCCCAAGTGGCTGCGGGCCCAGATTCCCGGTGGCGAGCGCTTCGACGCCGTGAAGAAGAACGTGGCCGAGCATCGGCTGAGCACCGTGTGCGCCGAGTCCCACTGCCCCAACATGGGCGAGTGCTGGAGCAACGGCACCGCCACCATCATGCTGATGGGCTCGGTGTGTACCCGCGCCTGCCGCTTCTGCGCCGTGGACACCGGCAATCCCAAGGGCTGGCTGGACGCCGAGGAACCCGAGAACACCGCCAAGTCGGTGGAGCTGATGGGGCTGCGCTACATCGTGCTGACCTCGGTGGACCGCGACGACCTGCCCGACGGCGGCGCCGGCCACTACGCCGACTGCATCCGCGCCATCAAGGCCCGCACCCCCGAGGTCGCGGTGGAGGCCTTGACCCCGGACTTCGACGGCGCGCCCAGCGCCATCGAGAAGGTGGTGGATGCCGGCCTCGAGGTGTTCGCCCAGAACGTCGAGACCGTGGAGCGCCTGACCCAGCGCGTGCGCGATCCCCGCGCCGGCTACCGCAAGACCCTCGAGGTGCTGGCCCATGCCAAGCGCCACCGCCCCGACGTGATCACCAAGACCAGCCTGATGCTGGGCCTGGGCGAGACCGAGGAAGAGATCCTGCAGACCTTCGACGACCTGCGCGAGATCGGCGTCGACATCGTCACCCTCGGCCAGTACCTGCGCCCGACCCGCAATCACCTGCCGGTGGAGCGCTGGGTCACCCCCGAGGAGTTCGAGCGCTATCGCCAGCAGGGCCTCGAGAAGGGCTTCATGGAAGTGCCGTCCGGCCCGCTGGTGCGCTCCAGCTATCGCGCCGACCGGGTGTTCGAGAACAACAACCTGGGCCTGGAGCTCGCCTCCCCCGCCGAGGTGCCCGGCCAGGAAGCCGACCCGAACATCATCCCCGCCCGCAACGTCAGCTGAGGAAAACTGAAAGCTGGCAGTCTGAAATCGCCCAGAGCAAAAGAAAACCCCGAAGGCTTAACCTTCGGGGTTTTCTTGTAGCTCGGCGCTTGTAGCTCGGCGCTTGTAGCTCGGCGCTTGTAGCTCGGCGCTTGTAGCTCGGCGCTTGTAGCTCGGCGCTTGTAGCTCGGCGCTTGTAGCTCGGCGCTACCCCTCGGCGTCGACCAGCTCCTGCCCCAACTCCCTCGCCAGACAGGCGGCCAGCCGCTCGCCGACCTCCGACATCGACGGTGCCTCGCCCACCAGATCGGCCAGCCGGGTCATCGCCAGGCCGGCATAGCCACAGGGGTTGATGCGATCGAAGGGCGATAGATCGCCGTCGACGTTCAGGGCGATGCCGTGAAAGCTGGCCCCGCGCCGGATGCGCAGCCCCAGCGAGGCAATCTTGGCCTCGCCGACGTAGACGCCGGGCGCATCCGGCCGAGCGTGAGCCTCGATGCCGTACTCGGCCAGCAGTGCGACGGCGGCGTTCTCGAGCGCGCTGACCAGCTCGCGCACGCCGAGCCCGGCGCGTCGCACGTCGAGCAGCGGGTAGAGCACCACCTGGCCGGGGCCGTGGTAGGTGACCTGACCGCCGCGGTCGGTCTGCACCACCGGAATGTCGCCGGGCATCAGCAGATGCTCGGGCTTGCCGGCACGGCCCTGGGTGAACACCGGGTCGTGCTCGACCAGCCACATCTGGTCCGGCGTATCGGCGTCGCGAGTGTCGGTCAGCTCGCTCATGGCCCGCCAGACGGGCTCGTAGGGCCGCCGACCGAGGCGGTGCAGCTGCAGCGCCACCTCAGACCACCATGTGCACGCGGCCGCTGGCCTTGAGCTCGGCGAACAGCGCCTGCAGCTGGGCCTCACCGGTCGCGCGCAGGGTCAGGCGCACCGAGACGAAGCGCCCGTTGCGGCTGGGAACGACTTGAATGGCCTCGGCATCGAAGCCGGGATCGTGGCGGGTCACCACCTGGCAGACCATGGCGGTGAAGTCCTCGGCGGCGTCACCGACGACCTTGACCGGGTAGTCGCAGGGGAATTCGATCTTGGGCGGCTTGCCGCCACCGGTGGTGCTGGGCTGGCGCAGGTCGCGCAGGGTCTTGTTGCTCATCCGTCAACCGTCCGAAAGCATATCGACCGCTCATTCTACGCGACCCGCGCCGGCCCACCAAGGCGACGGTCCGGGTCATCCCCGGCCCGTCGCCTTCATGACGCAGGCCTCAGTCGAAGAAGCCGCCCACCAGGTTGATGAAGAAGCGCTGTACCTTGTCGAACATGCGCTTGAAGAAGCCGCCCTCCTCGACCGGCTCCAGCGCCAGCAGAGGACGCTGCCCCACCACCTCGTCGCCAAGGCGCACTTCCATGGTGCCCACTTGCTCACCGGCGGCGATCGGCGCGGTCAGATCGGAGCGAATGTCCAGCTTGGCGGTCAGCTCCTGGTCGCGATTGCGCGGCACGGTCATGTAGACGTCGTCGTCCACGCCGACCTTGAGCTCGTTGCGGTCGCCGCCCCACACGCGCGGTGTGTTGAGCACGGCGCCCTGATCGTAGAGCTTGAGGGTCTCGTAGTAGCGGAAGCCGTAGCTGAGCAGCTTCTGGGACTCCTGGGCGCGCGCCTCCTTGGAGTCGGTGCCCATCACCACCGAGATCAGGCGCATGTCGTCGCGCTTGGCCGACGCCACCATGCAGTAGCCGGCGGCCTCGGTCCAGCCGGTCTTGAGACCGTCGACGCTCGGGTCGCGCCACAGCAGCAGGTTGCGGTTGGGCTGGTCGATACCGCCGTAGCTGAAGTGCTTGTCCTCGTACATCCGGTAGTGATCCGGATAGTCGTTGATGATGTGCCGCGCCAGGGTCGACAGGTCACGCGCCGAGGAATAGTGGTTATCGTGCGGCAGCCCGGTCGGGTTCTCGTAGTGGGTGTTGGTCATGCCCAGCTGCGCGGCATGCTGGTTCATCATGTCGGCGAACTGCTCGGTGCCGCCGGCCAGATACTCGGCCATGGCCACGCTGGCATCATTGCCGGACACGATGACGATGCCGTGCAGCAGCTCGCTGACCGGCACGCGATCGCCGACCTCGACGAACATCTTGGACCCGCCGGTGCGCCAGGCCTTCTCGCTGATCGGCACCAGGTCGTCCGACGAGATATTGCCGGCCTCGAGCTCGCGCTCGGCCAGATAGGCGGTCATCAGCTTGGTCAGGCTCGCCGGGGGCAGCCGCTTGTCGGGCTCATGCTGCGCGAGCACCCGCCCGCTCTCGGCATCCAGCAGGATCCAGGAAGTGGCGGCCAGGCGCGGCGGCGACGGAATCACCGTCCGGGCGACCGGTGCGGTATCGGGCTGAGGCGTCTGCGCCAGCAGCGGCGAGGACACCAGCGACAGACAGACAAGCAGACTCGGCAGCAGCCGACGTAGCAGGGTTGTGCTCAGGGGTTTCATGAAGGGCAGTCTCTTCGGGAACATCGGGAAGATTCGAGGCCGACTCAGTCGGCCTTGGCATCGACGACGAAGGCTTCGTCGAAACCGGCCCGGCGCAACTCGCCGCGCACCGGGTCGATCTGGGAGCGGCCGGCCAGCGGGCCGACCTGAACACGATGCAGGCCGGCCTCGGAGGCCACCCGCACGGGCTGTTCCAGGGAATCCTGCAGCCGGGCCTTGAGCGCGCTGGCGCTCTCGGCGGAACCCAGCGCGGCCACCTGGAGATAGATGGCGTCCTGCGGCGGCGTCGAGGACGGCGACGTGTCGCTCCTCGGCGCCGTCGGCTGGGCCGCGACCACCGCGCGCGGAGCCTGGCCGGCCTGCGCATCGCTCGCAGCGCTGCCACTCTGGCCATGCCGGGCCTGCCACGCCGCGGGATCGATCGCCTCGACCTTCACCCGTCCGGTACCGTGGTCGAGAATATCGAGGCGCGCCGCCGCGGCATAGGAGAGGTCGATCTCGCGCTCGCTGTGGAAGGGCCCCCGATCATTGACGCGCACGATCACCGAGCGGCCGTTGTCGAGATTGGTGACCCGGGCGAAGCTCGGCAGCGGCAGCGACCGATGCGCGGCGCTCATCTTGTACATGTCGTAGATTTCGCCGTTGGACGTCGCATAGCCCTGGAACTTCTCGCCGTACCAGGAGGCCGTGCCGCGACGCTCGTAGCCGGTGGCATCATCGAGCACGTGATAGGTCTTGCCCCACACCTCGTAGGTCGGCCGATTGCCGGCCTTGGAGCGAGGCTCGACGCGCGGCACGGCGTCCGGCACCCGGCTGACGTCCGGCGGCTCTTCGGGATAGGCGTCACTGCTCATGGCGTAGCGCTCGCCGCCGCTCGTCTCGCCGGCGGAGATACCGGCATTGCCGCCGGACGATGGCGGGGTGCCGCCACCGCCGGCGCAGCCGACCAGCGCCAGAGTGGCCAGCAGGGGAATCCACCAGGCTCTCATGGACGCTCCTCCGTGTCGGTGACGGTCGCGGTGAACCAGTCGGCCGTGCGCCCCTCGGCGTCGGCGATGGCCTCGGCCAGCTCGGTCACGGCCATGGCGTAGAGATAGCTGTGGTTGTAGCGCGTGATGACATAGAAGTTGTGGCGGCCGAGACGATAGCGGATCGAGCCGTCGGCCATCTCCAGCGCCAGCGGCATCACCTCGGTGTCGGCCGACAGCGGCGCGTCGCTCTCGATGCCGGCCGCGGCCAGCTCGCCGACGGTCGCGCCTGGCGGCCGCGCGGCATTGAAGGTGACGCCGCCGGGGCGCACGCTCGGCCCCTCGGCCTCGTGATAGAGCGGGGCGCCGGCCCGCCAGTGATGCTCGGCGAAGTAGTTGGCGATGCTGCCGATGGCGTCCACCGGATCGGTCCAGAGATTGCGATGGCCGTCGCCGTCGAAGTCCACCGCGTAGGCGCGATAGCTGGTCGGGATGAACTGCGGATAGCCCATGGCCCCGGCGTAGGAGCCCTCGATGCTCTCCGGCGCCACCTGCTGGCGATAGGCGATCTCGAGGAAGGCGGCGAGCTCGCCGCGGAAGAAGTCGCCGCGACGCGGATGGCGGAAGGCCAGGGTCGAGAGCGAGTCGAGCACCCGATGGTCGCCGGTCACCCGCCCGTAGCGGGTCTCGACGCCGAGGATGGCGGCGATGATCTCCGGCGGCACGCCGTACTCGGCCTGGGCGCGTTCGAAGGCCTCGCGGTGGGCGGCGATGAAGTCCGCGCCCTGTCGGATGCGCTCCTCGCCGAGGAAGATATCGCGATACTCGTGCCACACCAGGCGGTGTTCGGCGGCGCCGGACATGGCGTCGAGCACCTCCTGGCGGAAACTGGCGCGGTTCATGGCCTGCTCGGCCCAGCCGCGATCGACGCCCTGCTCGACCACCTCGTCCACCAGCGCTCGCACCTTGCCCTGGGCGGGGTCGAAATCCGCCGCCGAGGCGCCGGCGGACAGCCCCGCCAGCAGGCCTCCCAGGGCCAGGCCCAGCCAGCGGCGTCCCTGTCTCGACATCGTCACCGTCATGCTTCTCTCCCTGAGTCGATCGGTCCGCCGGCCGCGCTAGCGCGGCAGCAGGCGGCGGTGCGAATGAATGGCCATGAGAATACCGAAACCCGCCAGCAAGGTCACGCTGGAGGTCCCGCCGTAGCTGACCAGCGGCAGCGGTACGCCGACCACCGGCAGAATGCCGCTGACCATGCCGATATTGACGAACACGTAGATGAAGAACGTCAGGATGACGCTGCCCGCCAGCAGGCGCCCGAAGGTCTCCTGGGCGGCGCCGGCGAGCCACAGGCCGCGATAGACGATCAGCAGATACAGCATCAGGAAGGCCAGCATGCCGACCAGGCCGAACTCCTCGCCGAGCACCGCAACGATGAAGTCGGTGTGGCTCTCGGGCAGGAATTCCAGGTGCGACTGGGTGCCGTGCAGCCAGCCCTTGCCCCACAGCCCGCCGCTGCCGATGGCGGTGGTCGACTGGATGATGTTCCAGCCGGCGCCCAGCGGGTCGCTCTCGGGATCGAGAAAGGTCAGCACCCGCTGGCGCTGGTAGTCGTGCATGTTCATCCACAGCAGCGGCAGCGCGGCGGCGGCCATCGCCCCGAGCAGGCCGATGATGCGCCAGGACAGCCCGGCCAGCAGGATCACGAACACCGCCGCCATGGCCACCAGCAGCGAGGTGCCAAGGTCGGGCTGGCGGGCGATCAGCAGCACCGGCGCGCCGATCAGCACCGCGCAGACCACCAGGTCCTGCCAGCGCGGTGGCAGCTCGCGACGGCTGAGCCAGGACGCCACCATCATCGGCACCGCCAGCTTCATCATCTCGGAGGGCTGGAAGCGGATCACCCCGGGAATCACCAGCCAGCGCTGGGCGCCCATGCCCATGTCGCCCATGACCTCGACCGCCACCAGCATCGCCATGCCCACCAGGTAGGCCGGCAGCGCCCAGCGTTGCAGGGTGGACGGCGAGAACTGGGCGATGATGACCATGCCCGCCAGAGCCACGCCGAAGCGCAGCGCCTGGGCGGTCACCAGGTGGAGGCTCTGGCCACCGGCGCTGTAGAGCACCACCAGGCCGGCCGACATCAGCGTCAGCAGCAGGCCGAGCAGCCAGGGGTCCAGGTGGATGCGCTCCCACAGGCTGCGCTTGCGCGACATACCGCTCTCGGGCGGTTTGACGGGGTGGGCGCGACGCAGCAGAAAGTCGACCATCGTCATTGCTCCTCTGGCTCGCCGTCGTCGACCGCGCCTTCCGGCGGAATCTCGCCATGGTCGCGCTCGAGCAGCCAGTAGTCGGTCATGGCGCGTGCCGGGCCGGCCGCGTTGTGGCTTCCGCCGCCGGCGTTCTCGATGATCACCGACACCGCGATCTGCGGATCCTCCACCGGGGCGAAGGCGGTGAACAGGGCGTGGTCGCGCAACCGCTCCTTGATCTCATCGGCGTTGTAGCGCTCGTCCTGCCCCAGCGAGAACACCTGGGCGGTGCCGGACTTGCCGGCCATGCGGTACTCGAGCCCCGCCCCCGCGCGGCGCGCCGTGCCTTCGTTGCCGGACAGCACGTCTTCCATGCCGGCGATGACGTCCTTCCACCATTCGGGATGCTCGAGCTCGACGTCCGGCAGCGTATCGGGCAGGTCGGTGGGCACCGGCTCGTCGCCGATCTCGTGCACCAGGCGGGGCTTGACCCAGTGGCCGCGGTTAGCCAGCGTCGCGGTGGCCGCCGCCAGCTGCAGCGGCGTGATCTGCAGGTAGCCCTGGCCGATGCCCACCGACAGCGTCTCGCCGGGATACCACGGCTGGTCGAAGCGCGCCCGCTTCCACTCCCGCGACGGCAGCAGGCCGGCGCCCTGGCCGTAGACATCGGCGGCCACCCGGTGACCGAAGCCGAACTGGGACAGGCTGGCGTGGATGCGGTCAATGCCGAGCTTGTGCGCCAGCGAATAGAAGTAGGTGTTGTTGGACACCTCCAGCGCCCGCTCCAGATTGACCCGCCCGTGGCCCCAGCGCAGCCAGTTGTGGTAGCGGCGCGAATCGTTGGGCAGCTGATAGTAGCCGGGGTCGTAGATCACGTCGTCGGGCGTGATCTCGCCGTCGCGCAGGCCGGTGATGGCCATGAACGGCTTGATGGTCGAGCCGGCGGGATAGCTGCCGCGGATGGCGCGGTTGAACAGCGGCAGGTCGTGGTCCTGCTGCAGCGCGCGGTAGGAGTCCACGTCGATGCCGGTCACGAACTGGTTGGTGTCGAACCCCGGCACCGAGGCCATGGCCAGGATCTCGCCGGTCTTGGGCGCGATCGCCACGATGGAGCCGCGGCGGCCATCGAGCAGTTTCACGGCGAGACGCTGCAGACCCGTGTCCAGGGTCAGCGTCAGGTTCTCGCCGGGCACCGGCTCGGTGCGCCCCAGCTCGCGCAGCACCCGCCCGCGGGCGTTGGTCTCGACCTTGCGCAGCCCGGCCTGGCCGTGCAGCGTGTCCTCGTAGAAGCGCTCGACGCCGGTCTTGCCGATGAAGTGCGTGCCGGCATAGTTGCCGCTGTCGACCCGCTGCAGCTCCTCGGTGTTGATCCGCCCGACGTAGCCAAGCACGTGGGACATGATCTTGGCATCCGGGTAGTAGCGCAGCAGCTGGGCCTCGACCTCGACTCCGGGCAGCCGATGACGGTTGACCGCAAGCCGGGCGATCTGCTGCTCGCTGAGGTCGCTCATCAGCAGCGCCGGCTGATAGGGGCGCTGGCGCTGGCGCGAGCGCTCGCGGAAGGCCTCGACCCTGTCCTCGGGCAGATCGAGCAGATCCACCAGCAGCGACAGGGTCCGGTCCAGGTCGTCGACCCGCTCGCGGACGATGGTCAGGTTGTAGGTAGGGCGATTCTCGGCCAGCAGCTCGCCGTTGCGGTCGTAGATCAGGCCGCGGGTCGGCGGCAGCGGCTCGACCCGCACCCGGTTCTTCTCGGAGCGGGTGCTGTAGACCTCGTGCTGGACGATCTGCAGGTAGAACAGGCGCCCGGCCAGCAGGCCGCTGAGCACCAGCACCACGACCACCGCCAGCAGCGCGCGCAGGCGGAAGATCCGCAGTTCCTGTTGAGGATTCTTCAGGGTATCGCGTGGCGGACGCATGCTTGGCGGAGACCTCGAGCGCTCAGCGATGGTAGGGATGGCCGACCATCAGGGTCCAGGCCCGATAGAGCTGTTCGGCCAGCAGGATACGCACCAGGGGATGCGGCAGGGTCAGCGGCGACAGCGACCAGCGCTGGTGAGCGCGCGCGGAGATCGCCGGGTCGAGCCCGTCGGGCCCGCCCACCAGCAGCACCACGTCACGGCCGCCGAGGCGCCACTCCTCGGCCTGGCCGGCCAGCTGCTCGGTGCTCCAGGGCTTGCCGCCGACCTCGAGCGCCACCAGATGCTCATCGCCCTTGAGGCGGGCCTGGAGACGCTCGGACTCCTGGGCGATGGCGCGACGGGTATCGGCATTCTTGCCCCGCGCCCCGGGGGCGATCTCCTCGACCTCGAGGGCGAAGTCGCGGGGCAGGCGCTTGCGGTATTCCTCGACGCCCTTGGTCACCCAATCGGGCATCCTGGTGCCGACGGCCAGCAGTCTTACCTTCATGACGCGCCGTGGGCCCGCTCTTCCTCCAGCGCCACACCATCGCTGGGCAGGTCGGCCCACAGGCGCTCCAGGTCATAGAGGGCGCGGGTCTCGGGCATCATCAGATGCACCACCATGTCGCCGAGGTCGACCAGCACCCAGTCGGCACCGCTCTCGCCCTCGACGCCCAGCGGCGTCACGCCCTCTTCCTTCACGGTCTGGATCAGCTTGTTGGACAGCGCCGCCAGGTGGCGGTTGGAGGTACCGCTGGCGACCACCATCAGGTCGGTCACGCTGGTCAGGGAGGAAACGTCGATGACGGTGATGTCCTGAGCCTTGAGCTCCTCCAGTGCGTTCAGCACCAGCGTCTTGAGTGCGTCGATGTGCATACCCTTCGTATCAGCCCCTCTAGGCGAAAATGATCACGCCGCCATTGTACCGGCTCGGGCCGTGCCTGGCAGCGCCCGATAACGGCCCGGCCACGTTTTTTTGTGCCGGGCCGCCAGCGGCTAGCGTCGATAGAGTCCCGCGGAGAGAATTCGTTCCTCGACCGCCTCCGGCAGCAGGTAGCGCACGCTGCGCCCCTCGGCCAGCCGATGGCGCACCTCGGTGGCCGAGATCGCCATGCGCGACGGCAGCCGCAGGCGCAGCAGCCCGCCGCACGGCGCGGCCATCAGCGTCTCGGCGTCATCGACCTCGCGACCGTCGATCAGCGCGGCGAGCGCCTCGGGCAGCGCGGCATCGTGATCCGGGCGGTCCATCACCACCAGGTGCGCCAGCGCGAACAGCCGTTCGGGCTCGCGCCATTCGGCCAGCCGCAGGAAGGCGTCGTGGCCGAGCGCCATGACCAGCCGCGCCTCGGGGCCATGGTCGCGGCGCAGCGTGGCGAGGGTGTCGGCGCTGTAGGACGGCCCCTCGCGCTCGAGCTCGCGCGGATCGGCGACCAGCCCGGGGGTATCGCCGATGCCGAGGCGCAGCAGCGCCAGGCGTTCCTCGGGGGTGATGTGCGGTTCGCCACGCAGCGGCGGCTGGGCCGCGGGGATCATGTGCACCCGATCGAGCCCCAGTGCCTCGTGCAGCTCCACGGCGCTGCGGAGATGACCGAGATGGACGGGGTCGAAGGTCCCGCCCAGCATGGCGATGCGCGGGGCACGCTCGTTCAAAGACACCTCGCTCACTGACGGATCTGGCCGTCGCCGAGCACCACGTACTTGCGCGTGGTCAGGCCCTCGAGGCCCACCGGGCCGCGCACGTGAAGACGATCGGTGGAGATGCCGATCTCCGCGCCCAGGCCGTACTCGAAGCCATCGGCGAAGCGGGTGGAGGCGTTGACCATCACCGAGCTGGAATCGACCTCGGCCAGGAAGCGCCGCGCGAGGGTATAGCTCTCGGTGACGATGGCATCGGTGTGGCGCGAGCTGTAGCGCTCGATGTGCGCCATGGCGTCATCGATGCCGTCGACCACGCGAATCGCCAGCACCGGCGCCAGGTATTCCGCCGCCCAGTCGGCCTCGGTGGCCGCGGCGACGTCGCCGAGGATCGCCCGGGTGCGCTCGCAGCCGCGCAGCTCGACGCCATGCTCGGCGTAGGCCGCAGCCAGTGCGGGCAGCAGGTCCTCGGCCACCGGGGCGTCGACCAGCAGGGTCTCCATGGTATTGCAGGTGCCGTAGCGCTGGGTCTTGGCGTTGACGGCGATGGCCAGCGCCTTGTCGCGATCCGCGCTGGTGTCCAGATAGACGTGACAGACCCCGTCCAGGTGCTTGATCACCGGCACCCGTGCGTCGCGAGAGATGCGCTCGATCAGCGACTTGCCGCCGCGCGGAATGATCACGTCGACATACTGCGGCATGGCGATCAGCTGCCCCACCGCCGCGCGGTCGGTGGTCGCCACCACCTGAACGGCCCCCTCGGGCAGCCCGGCGCGCGCGAGGCCCTCGCGGATGCAGGCCGCGATGGCGGCGTTCGATTCGCTCGCCTCGGAGCCGCCGCGCAGGATGGCCGCGTTGCCCGACTTGAGACACAGGCTGGCGGCTTCCATGGTGACGTTGGGCCGCGATTCGTAGATGATACCGATCACGCCCAGCGGCACGCGCATCTGGCCGACCTGAATACCGCTCGGGCGGGCGCTGAGGCCGTCGATCTCGCCAACCGGATCGGGCAGCGCCGCGACCTGATGCAGCCCCTCGATCATGGCGTCGAAGCGGGCCTCATTGAGTGCCAGGCGGTCGAGCAGCGCGGCGTCGAGGCCGTTCTCGCGGCCGCGTTCCATGTCGCGAGCATTGGCCGCCAGCACCGCGTCGCGGGATTCACCCAGCCGCTCGGCCATGGCCTTGAGGGCGGCATTCTTGGACGCGGTGTCGGCGCGGCGCAGGCGAGCGGCGGCGTCACGCGCCTGCTGCCCCAGCTGCTGCATATAGGCATCGACGTCGGTGATGACACCGTTGGTGTGGGAAGCGTGAGCTGTCATGCCGTAGAGTGTCTCCAGGAAGTAGGGCCGCAGCATCGGGCCACGCCCCAGGCTCGTGTCGAATCGGGAAGGAGCCCATACTAAGTCACCATGCAGAGCAAGTACAAAGCCGGGCTGATGCGCGCCAACCTGCTGGTCGCCGCCTGCCTCGCGAGCTTCCTGGCCGCCACTGCCGAGACACTGCCGGACGCCTTGCTGCTGAGCCTGGCGGCGCTGTGGCTGGCGGTGACGGCCACCCAGGTGGGGCTGAGCCACCGCCACCCGGCCACCCTGCCCTGGCAGCTGCTGCCGGGCCTGCTGCTGGCCGCCATGCTGTGGGTCACGCCGGAGCGCCACCTGACCTGGCTATGGGCCTGGGCACTGCTGCTGATGCTGCCCCAGCCTCGCTGGGTGCTGCCCTTCAACGGCGTGCTGGCCGCCGCCAGCTGGTGGCCGCTGCGCGACCTGCTGGGGCTGGAAGCCTGGCTGTTGGCCGGCCTGCTGCTGGCCGGACTGATGCTGCTGGGGCTGTCGCGCTCGCTGGAGCTCCAGGCTCTGCGTCGCCGCATCCGCCATCGCGCCCGACTGGTCCCGGAACTGGCCCTGTGGCCGAGCCGCCGCCTCCACCACGACGTGCAGCGCGAACGCCAGCGCGCCCGCCAGGAGGGCGGCCACATCGAGCTGCTGCTGCTGCACGTCGGCCGTCGTCGCCTGTGGCCGCTGGCCGAGCGGCTGTGCCGGCGCCTGCAGCCGTTCGAGAACGGCTATCGGCTCGACCGCCACACCCTGGCGCTGCTGCTGGTCCACCGCGACGGCAAACAGGCCGAGCGGCGGCGGCAGGTGCTGCTGGACGACCTGGAAGATCGTGTGCGCGTGCGGGTGATCCACCTGCCGCAGCTGGGCTCTCTGGCCAGCGAACGCCGCGCCTTCAAGCGCCAGACCCGCGCCTTCGAGGTTCGAGAGGCCGTGCCCCATGATTGAAATCTCCGCCTCGCGTCCGCGCCTGTTCATCCTGGTGCTGGGCATCGCCACCCTGTTGCTGATCGGCCAGGCGCTGTGGTTCTACCTGATGGGCGACTACGTGCGCATCCTGCTGCCGGCGCTGCTCGCCCCACTCATGGCCCTCGCCACTCTGCTGGCCGCCGCGGGCGACGCGTCGCGTCGGGCCTCCGCCTATCTGGCACTGATCTGCGGCTTCCTGCTGATCGCGGTCGAACTGCCCAGCCAGTCCGGCTTCCCGGCGCTGTGGATCGGCCTGCCGCCGATCCTGACCCTGGTGCTGCTGCCACTGGGTCCGGCCACGCTGCTCAACCTGGCGCTGACGCCGATCTGGCTGGCCCTGCTCGGCAACGGCGAAGCCGACGCCGACCTGGCCGCCGGCTATCTGACGCTGGTCGCCGTGGCCTCACTGGCGCTGTGGGACCGTCTGCGCCAGCGTGCGCTGCTGCAGACGACCGATCCGCTGGATCAGGAATGTCCGGCGCTGACGCGCACGCGCCTGCACGAACGCCTCACCGGCGAGTTCGAGCGCGCCCGGCTGCTCGAACGCCCCCTCTCTGTATTGCTGCTGCATTTGCCTCAGCTCGAGATGACCCGCGAGCAGTTCGGCGACGTACCGCGGCGCGCCATGCTGAAGACACTCTGCCAGTGCATACTGCGCGACAGCCGCGACCTCGACGCGCTGGGACGGGAGGACGAGGCCGCCTTCTGGCTGATCCTGCCGGACACCACCGAGAGCGGCGCCCTGCTGATGCGCCATCGCCTGCAGCAGGCCATGGAACAGATCGTGCTGGTGGACACCGGGCCACTGGAGGTTCGCCTGCGCCTGGAGGCACCCCGCTCCGGTGAGTCGTGCCAGGCCTTCCTGGCCCGACTGCAGGCCATGACCCAGACCCTGGCCAGCGGCTGACGCCGCCGCCATCCTCGAGGAGGGAACCTTGCATCTCGTCGACCTGCTCCAGCAGCTGACCCCGTCGCCGACCGTCCTGCTGCTGCTGACCGCGCTCATCGCGCTGGTGGAATCCCTGGCCCTGGTGGGGCTGCTGGTGCCCGGCGTGGTACTGATTACCGCAGTCGCGTCCCTGGCCGGCCACCACCAGGTGGGCGCTCCCCCGATGATGGTGGCCGCCTTCGTCGGCGCCGTGATCGGTGACGGGCTCAGCTTCTGGCTCGGCGCCACCCAGCGCGAGCGCGTCACCGGCCTCTGGCCGCTGTCACGCTATCCGGAATGGCTGGCCCAGGGCGCCCGCTTCTTTCGGCGACACGGTTCGCTGTCGGTCTTCCTCGGGCGCTTCGTCGGGCCGGTGCGCCCGGTGATACCGCTGATCGCCGGCATGATGGACATGGCCCCGCGCCGCTTCCTGATCGCCAACCTGACCTCCGCGGCGCTGTGGGCGCCGGCCTACGTGCTCCCCGGCTACCTGCTGGGGCGCACCTGGCGGCGCCTGCCCGGCATCCCCGAAGCCCTGGAACCCTGGCTGGCGGGCCTCGGCGCCCTGATCGTGGCGCTGGCACTGGTGTTCTCCTGGCTGCGCCATCAAACCCATCACGATGGCCTGATCTACCGCGCCATGGCCGACCTGTTGCACCGCCACCCCCGCGGCCAGCGCCTGTGGCAGGCGCTGGCCCGCACCCGGGAACGCGAGGCACCGCTGGGCACCTGGCTGCTGCTGCTGACCTCGCTCACCGCCCTTTCGGCCCTGACCCTGCTGGTGCTGCAGCAGGGCGGCCCGCTGCCCATGGACCGCCGGCTCGACACGCTGATGGGCGGCCTGACGCTGCCGAGCCTGAGCGTGCTCGGCGAGACGCTGGCGCGGCTCGGCGATCTCTACGGCGTCATCGCCCTGATACTGCCCTGGGGGCTCTGGTGGCTGGCTCGCGGCAGGCTCGACGTGCTGGTTCACTTCGGCGGCGGGCTGTTCGGGATCGCCGCACTCAACACCCTCGGCAAGGCGCTGATCGGCCGTGTGCGCCCGGACACGCCACTGCACCTGGCGGACTCGTTCTCCTATCCCAGCGCTCACACCTCCACCGCCGTGGTGCTCTACGGCCTGGCCGCGGCCTTCATCGCCCGCGAGCTGCCGCTGTCACGACGCTTCTGGGCCTACTGGGGCGCCATCGCCATCATCGTGCCGATGGCGCTGTCGCGGCTGGTGCTGGGGGTGCACTGGCTGAGCGATTTGATCGGCGGCGCCCTGCTCGGGCTGGTGGTCTGCGCGCTGGTGCAGCTGGCCTGGCAGCGCCGGCCGCATCGCACCCTTCGGCCCTGCCCCTGGCCGCTGCTCGGCGCGGCGTCGCTGGCGCTGGTTGCCGCGCGCATCGCCTGGCTGGGGCCGGTGTAGGGGCAAGCGGCAAGCGGCAAGCGGCAAGCGGCAAGTCGATAGCCTGAAATCGCCCAGAGTAAAAGAAACCCCAAAGGCCAAGGCCTTCGGGGTTTCTTGTAGCTCGGCGCTTGTAGCTCGGCGCTAGCCCAGGATCAGCCAGGCCCCGACGCCGATCATCAGCGTGCCGGCCAGGCGGTTGAGCAGGCGCACCTTGTCGGCCTGGCCCAGCAGATGACGCAGGGTCTGGCCGCCGGTGGCATAGGCCAGCAGCGCGCCGAGCTCGATGGTCAGGATGATCGCCACCAGCGCGGCCAGCTGCGCGGCGAGCGGCCGCGAGGCGTCGAGGAACGGCGGCAGCAGGGCGACGAAGAAGGCCCAGCCCTTGGGATTGGCCACCGCGGTGACGAAGCCCTGCATGGCCAGCTCGCGGCGCCCGGCGCGGCCCTGGCTCTCGAGGTTGTCGGGAATCGCCATGCGACCCCGAGAGCGCCACATCATCACGCCGAGATAGGCCAGGTAGGCGCCGCCCACCCACTTGAACACCGCGAACAGCGCCGGCTGGCGCAGCATCAGCGTGGCCACCCCGGCCCCGGCCGCCACCGCGACCAACCCCACGCCGACGAGCTCGCCGACCATCATCCACAGGGTGCGTCGCACGCCCTGGGTCATGCCCAGCACCATGGCCAGGGTCATGCACATGCCCGGCGTCAGCGACACCAGCAGAAAGGTCGGCACGAACACCGACAGCACGGCGAGATCGATCATGAAATACGGGCCTCCTCCTTGAATGGCCAATGCGTCGGGCAAGGGGCGAGGGAAGCCTCCTCACCTCTTACCCCTCACTCCTTACCTCTCACTCCTTACCCCTCTCACTCCATCTCCCCCCAGCGCGGCATCAGGCGATGCTCGATGCCGAGCTGATTGAGAATGCGCGCGACGATGAAGTCGACCAGGTCCTCGACCGAGGCCGGCCGATGATAGAAGCCCGGCGCCGCCGGCATCACCACCGCGCCCAGGCGGGTCAGGTTCAGCATGTGCTCGAGGTGGATCGCCGACAGCGGCGTCTCGCGCGGCACCAGGATCAGCTGGCGCCGCTCCTTCAGCGCCACGTCGGCGGCGCGCTCGATCAGGTTGTTGCTGGCGCCGCAGGCCACCGCCGAGAGCGTGCCCGTGGAACAGGGGCAGATCACCATCGCCGAGCTGGCGCCGGAGCCGGAGGCCACCGGCGCCATCCAGTCCTCGCGACCGAAGCAGCGGATCTGTCCAGGCGCCGCGCCGGCGCGATCGGTGAGCGCCTCGGCCAGCCGTTCGGGGCGCGCCGGCAGGTCGCTGTCGGTCTCGGTGGCGATCACCAGGTGCGCAGCCTTGGAGATCATCACCCAGACCTCGCGCTCGGCCGCCACCAGCGCCTCGATCAGGCGCAGTCCGTACTGGGCGCCGGAGGCGCCGGTCAGCGCCACGGTGACCGGGGCACCGAAGCGCTCGCTGCCGTGTTCAGCCGCCATGGGCCACCTCCAGCGCCGCCAGCAGTTTCTCGTGGATGCCGCCGAAGCCGCCGTTGGACATCACCACCAGGCGATCGCCCGGACGCGCCTCGGCCACCAGCGCCGCCACCAGGCCGTCCAGATCGTCGAACACGCCGCCGGGCCGACCGCTGGCCTCGACCACCGGCGCCAGGGTCCAGTCGAGCCCCGCAGGCTGATACCAGAAGGCAGCGTCGGCGTCGGCCACGCTGCCGGCCAGGCGCTCACGCAGGGTGCCGAGGCGCATGGTGTTGGAGCGCGGCTCGATCACCGCCAGCAACCGTCCCTCCCGGGCGGACGCGCGCAGCCCGCCGAGGGTGGCGGCGATGGCGGTAGGATGGTGGGCGAAGTCGTCGATCACCTGGATGCCGGCCACCTCGCCGCGCACCTCCTGGCGCCGCCGCGGAGTGGCGAAGCGGGCCAGCGCCTCGGCACCGTCGGCGAGCGACATGCCACAGGCATGAGCGGCGGCCAGCGCCGCCAGGGCGTTGCGGGCGTTGTAGGCGCCGGTCAGCGACCAGTCGACCAATGCCTCTTCCTCGCCGCCGTCATCGCGGCGATGCATGACCCGGAAGCGGCTGGCATCGTCGCGTTCGAGCACCAGGCGCCAGGCGCTGTCCGCCGCGCTGCCGAAGCGCTCCACCGGCGTCCAGCGGCCCTGCTCGAGCACGCGCTCCAACGCCGGCTCGCCGTCGGCCACCAGCAGCCGTCCCTTGCCCGGCACGGTGCGCACCAGATGGTGGAACTGACGCTCGATGGCGGCCAGGTCGGGAAAGATGTCGGCGTGGTCGAACTCCAGATTGCCCAGCACCGCGATCTCGGGGCGGTAGTGCACGAACTTGGAGCGTTTGTCGAAGAAGGCGGTGTCGTACTCGTCGGCCTCGACCACGAAGGGCGCGTCGGCGCTGCCTAGCCGCGCCGAGACGCCGAAGTTGCGCGGCACGCCACCGATCAGGAAACCCGGCGCCAGGCCGGCGGCCTCCAGCAGCCAGGCAGTGAGGCTCGCCGTGGTGGTCTTGCCGTGGGTGCCGGCCACGGCGATCACCCGCCGCCCGGGCAGCACGTGCTCGGCCAGCCACTGGGGGCCGGAGACGTAGGGCAGGCCGCGATCGAGCACCGCCTCCACCTCGGGATTGCCCCGCGACAGGGCGTTGCCGATGATCACCAGGTCCGGCGTCGGCTCGAGATTCTGCGCCGAGAAGCCCTCGCCCAGGGCGATACCCGCCTGCTCCAGCTGGGTGCTCATCGGCGGGTAGACGCCGGCGTCCGATCCGCTGACCCGATGCCCGACCTCGCGGGCCAGCTGCGCCAGGCTGCCCATGAAGGTGCCGCAGATACCGAGAATATGAAGGTGCATGGAGACTCCGCTGCCGAACGTCGGTTTGCCGGCGGGCCGGCGAAAAGCGGCAGCCTAGCATGGCGCCTGCGACCTCTCCAGCGCCCGCCCGAGCGCGCTGGGCGTCGCGCGGCGCCGACAGGATGCAGCCATCGGGGCGATGGGCTAGAATCGCGGCTTTTCGGGACGAAGCCGGGAAGGCTCGCCGAGCCACGGCCGCCCTTCCCTTGACGCGACCAGCAACAGGATAGCTCCATGGCCCAGCACAACGCCTTCTACGCCCAGTCCGGCGGCGTCACCGCCGTGATCAATGCCAGCGCCTGCGGCGTCATCGAGGCCTGCCGCCGCCACTCCGACCAGATCGGCAAGGTCTATGCCGGCCACAACGGCATCATCGGCGCCCTCACCGAGGACCTGATCGACGTCAGCCAGGAAAGCGACGAGGCCATCGCGGCGCTGCGCCACACGCCCGCCGGTGCCTTCGGCTCCTGCCGCTACAAGCTCAAGGACATCGAGACCCATCGCGCCCAGTACGAGCGACTGATCGAGGTCTTCAAGGCCCACGACATCCGCTACTTCTTCTACAACGGCGGCGGCGACAGCGCCGACACCTGCCTCAAGGTGTCCCAGCTGTCCGAGAAGATGGGCTATCCGCTGACCGCCATTCACGTGCCGAAGACCGTGGACAACGACCTGCCGATCACCGACAACTCCCCCGGCTTCGGCAGCGTGGCCAAGTACATCGCCACCTCCACCCTGGAGGCCTCGCTGGACATCGCCTCCATGTGCGCCACCTCCACCAAGGTGTTCGTGCTCGAGGTGATGGGCCGCCACGCCGGCTGGATTGCCGCCGCCGGCGCCCTGGCCGGCGAGAAGGAAGGCGACGCCCCGCACCTGGTGATATTCCCCGAGGTGGCCTTCGACCGCGCCGCGGTGATGGCCCGGGTCGAGCAGTCGGTCAAGGACCACGGCTACTGCGTGATCGTGGTCTCCGAGGGCGCCCGCTACGAGGACGGCACCTTCCTCGCCGACTCCGGCAACACCGACGCCTTCGGCCACCGCCAGCTGGGCGGCGTGGCGCCGACCCTGGCCGGCATGATCAAGCAGGACCTGGGCTACAAGTACCACTGGGCGGTGGCCGACTACCTGCAGCGCGCCGCGCGTCACCTGGCCTCGAAGACCGACGTGGAACAGGCCTATGCGGTGGGCGAGAAGGCCGTCGAGCTGGCCATCGCCGGCGACAACGCCAAGATGCCGGCCATCAAGCGCACCGGCGACGCCCCCTACACCTGGACCGTGGAGGCCGCTCCGCTGGCCGAGGTGGCCAACCGCGAGAAGTTCATGCCCCGCGACTTCATCCGCGAGGACGGCTTCGGCATCACCGAGGAGTGCCGCCGCTACCTGGCGCCGCTGATCCTCGGCGAGGACTTCCCGCCGTTCGAGAACGGCCTGCCCAAGGTCGCGCACCTGGCCAAGCAGCGCGTCGAGCGCAAGCTGCCGGCGTTCAGCATCTAAGCGGCAGGTCAGGCAGACCCCGGGGAGACTCGGGGTCAGACCCCATCATGAGGCTTACCTCAGCAGCCAGCTCAGTACCAGCAACAGCAGCAGCGCGCCTGCCACGGCCTGCCAGAACCCGGCCGCTCCGCCCCGCTTCGCTGGCGCCTCGCCGGATTCAGGCGCCGGCTTCGGCGCCTTCAGCGCATGCTGGAACTCCGACAGCCGCCGGAAGCGCAGCGCCCGCTGGGGCGCCAGGGCGCGTTTCAGCGCCTCGTCGAGCGCCGGAGACACTTCGGGATTGAGCGCCCGGGCGCTGCGATAGTGCATGCGCTCCAGATCCGTGTGGCGCAGCAGCTCCTTCACCGGCAGCTCGTAAGGCAAGGCGCCGGTCAGCAGCCAGTAGACGGTGGACGCCAGCGAGTACTGATCGCTGCGCCGGCCAACCTCGTCATCCATGGCATATTCCGGCGCGCTGTGCTCGGTCAGTCCTACCTGACGCAGCAGCCCCCGCGAGCGGCGATGGCCGTCCACGTCGCGCAGGTGGCAGGCGCTGAAGTCGGTCAGCACCACCTGGCCGTGACGGTCGATCAGCACGTTCTCGGGATGGATCTGCTGGTGCAGCAGGTCGCGGCGATGCAGCGCCTGCACCGCCTTCCCAAGCTGGGTGGCGATATCCAGCCGCTGGGCCAGGCCGGCACGGGGATGGCGCTCCGCCCACTCCTCCAGCGTCATGCCGTCCACGTAGGCCATCAGGTAGTAGAGATAGCGGCGTGGACGCGACGGCGTCATGACCCGCACCACGAAGGGCGAGCGCACCCGCTCGACGATCCACTGCTGCAGCAGGAAGTGTTCCAGATAGGCGTTGCGACTGGAGACTTCCGGACTCGGCGCCTTCAGCACCATCTCGCGATCGGTGTACGTGTCGAGCACGCGATAGACCCGCGACTGGGCGGTGCGCGAGAGCACCTCCTGCACTTCCAGGCCGTCCAGCCGCTCGCCCACCGCCAGCTCCGGCGGAATCGGCAGTTCGCCGTAGGACGGATCCGGCTCGTCGTGCGCTTCCTCGGGCAGGGCGTCGATGCGCACCAGCTGGAAGCAGAACGGATCGCCCCCATAGCCGCGGGCGCTGGCCCGCTCGCTGGCGGTCTGGGCCAGGCGCTCGCAGGCCGCGTGCAGGTCGCTGGCGTCTTCGCGGATCAGCCCCACGTAGTCCGAGGGCATCAGGGTGCCCTGCACCGCCTGGGTGGTGAACAGGAAGATGTCGCCCTGCTTGAGCGGCATCTGCACGTAGTCGATGTCGAGGCTGGCATCCATGCCCAGCGCCCGGGAGGGATAGCGGTAGCCGCCGAGATCGGTGACGTGATCGCGGCTGAGCTGCTCGAACTCGGCGCCGCGCAGGCGGAACACCAGGGTGTCGCCCATATGAAAGAGATGCGCCTCGCGCCCCTGGTAGACCATAGCCGACATCGAGCTCACGTAGCCGCCGTCGCGGACCTGGCGGCTCTGGCCGTAGCACCAGCCGTTCAGGGCATGCAGCACCCGGTGCGCCGAGACCTTGGCGCCCCAGTGCTTGGGCGTCGAGTAGAAGTCGGCCAGAAAGCCTTGCACGCTGAGATCGCCGGCCTGCTTGGCCAGCGGGTTGCGCGAGGTCGAATCGGTGATCAGCGCGCTGGCGCCCTTGCCCACCATCAGCGCCTCGTCCTCGGGCACGCACACCGACATCGAACTGCGATGCCGACCGCGATCCGGCACCACGAAGGCCTGGCCGAAACTCAATGACAGTTGCGCGGATGCCAAGACGATCTCCTTGTGTGTCAGCGACTTCGAGACCCGAGGCCTCTTTCCATTGCCGCCCATGATACACGGCCATCCCTACCCCTGGCTCTCCCCCCATCGTCGGCGCCGCGGCGCTCGAACGACCTAGGTCGGGTTGGTAATCACCGGGGCGGCCTCGTATAATTCGGCCGATTTTTCACCCGACGGCCATCAGCCCAGGGCCATAAGCCTAGAGAAGGACGCGCTCATGAACTTCGACAACATTCCCGCCGGCAAGGACCTGCCCAACGACCTCTACGTCGCCATCGAGATCCCGGCCAACCATGCCCCGGTCAAGTACGAGATCGACAAGGACATGGGAGCGCTGCTGGTCGACCGCTTCATGGCCACCCCGATGTTCTACCCCGCCAACTACGGCTTCATCCCGCACACCCTGGCCGACGACGGCGACCCGCTGGACGCCCTGGTCGTGACCCCGTACCCGGTGCAGCCGGGCAGCGTCATCCGCGCGCGTCCGGTCGGCATTCTCAACATGACCGACGAAGCCGGCGAAGACGCCAAGCTGGTCTGCGTGCCGCACGAGAAGCTCTCCAGCCTGTATGACGACGTCCAGGAAGTGACCGACCTGCCGGAACTGCTGCGCCAGCAGATCGCCCACTTCTTCGAGAACTACAAGGATCTCGAGAAGGGCAAGTGGGTCAAGGTGGAGTCCTGGGAAGGCGTCGAAGCCGCGCGCAAGGCCATCGAGAAGTCCGTCGCCGCCTACGACAAGGCCTGATCGCCCGCGCGCTCCGTCCGGCGCCGGACAGACGGCATCGGACAAGCCACGGCATACGAAAGGGGCCGCCCAGTGGGCGGCCCCTTCGTCATCTGGCGCGCATGACGCTCAGTGCGCGTCGCCTGCCTCGGGCACGGCCAGGGCCTCGGCATCGTCACCGGGCGCTTCAGACGCCTCGCCCCCGTTTTCCCCGTCGCTCTCTTCGGCACTTTCTCCGGCGCCTTCTGCCCCGAGCGCTTCGGCCGCCTCTTCCGGCGAGGCCGATGCCTCGTCTTCACCGGATGACGCCGAGGCGTCAGGTTCCGCCGCGGGCGCTTCAGGTGCCCCGACCTGCGCCGCCAGCCCCTCGGAGAGTTCGCGACCCAGGTCGCGGGCGCGCATCACATGATGGGCCATCACCAGCGAGTGATTGGCGAACAGCCCGAAGCCGGAACCGTTGAGCACCACCGGGCTCCACAGCCGGCGCTGACTCAGCTCGAGCTCGGCGGTGAGCGCCGCCCAGGACGTCTCGAGCCCCGCCGCCTCGATGCGCGCGGCCTCGTCGCGCCCCACCGCTTCCAGCAGTCGATGCAGCGCCCAGGTCTCGCCGCGGGCCTCGAAGAAGACATCGTCGACCCGGTACCAGGGCGTCTCCTGCGGCAGCCCCGCCGTATCGAGGTCCAGCCCGACCAGGGCCTCGGGGCTACCGACGCTTGCCGAGAGGCGCCGCCCCATGTCATCGAGCCCGCGTGCCACGCCGTTGAGCCAGGCGGCGAGCCCCTGGGCATCGCCGGCGAAGGCCACCTGGCCGCCGGCGAGCGCCTGGCGATAGCCATCGAGCGAGACGCGGGCCTGCTCGAGGCGGTGCTCGGTGGAGGGATAGAACCAGTCATCGGCATCCCCTTCCAGCGCCTTGCGGGTGGCATCCAGCGCCGAGGCGTCGCTGCCGGCCAGGGCCGGCAGCGCCTGGCTCAGCCAGCGCGCCTGATCGAGCACGCCGAGCTCCCAGGCCGGCATGTTGTCGAGCCACAGCCCCGGCGGCGCCAGATCATTGCGCAGATAGCCGCCCGGCTTGTCGAGCAGCGTGCCCACCAGCCCCGACAGACCGTCCACGGTAGCCACGCCAGTCACAACGTCGGCACTCGTGCCGGCGTCGGCCGCCGGCCCATCGGCCTGCGTCACGTCCAGGGCCGGCGTACGGCTCCACCAGAAGCCGAGCCCCAGCACCACCAGCAGATAAAGGATCAGCGCCGCCAGCAGCGGCTTCCAGATCCAGCCGTATTGAGGACGCTCCAGCGCTTCCTTCCTGCGGCGACGCCGTTCGCCCGCCTGTCGCTTCGATGCCATGATGCGATTTCCCTGATCCGGTTCCTTGACGACGCCCTCGAGCCACGCCCGAGAGCCTACGATAACGAGGCCTGCACGCCGCCCCGCCACTGCGATATCCTACGCCGAGCCCGATATCCGTTACCGCGCTCGCGGTCTGCCACGCAGACCCATTTCCCTAGATCATAGCGGCCCGCGCCGTGGAACCCCATGCCCCGCCGCCGGTCACATCTGCTCCGACACCACGAGAAAGGATGCCCCGTGTTGCACGCCCGCCGCCTGCTCTGCCTGCTCGCCCTGCTCTTCCTGCCGCTGATCGCCCAGGCACAGTGGTTCGGCAACGACAACAGCGACGGCGACTTCCTGCCGGTCGAGGAAGCCTTCCAGCCCAGCGCCTGGCACGACGGCAAGACCTTGAAGATCGGCTTCGAGAACACCGCCGGCTATTACCTCTACCGCCATCGCTTCAGCGTCGAGAGCACCACCCCGGGGATGACCCTCGGCGAGCCGCGGCTGCCTCCCGGCAAGGCCAAGACCGACGAATTTCTCGGCGAGGTCCGGGTCTTCTACGACCGTGTCGTGTTCGCGGTGCCGATCGAAGGCGAGACGAGCGGCCCGCTGACGCTGACGCTGGGCTTTCAGGGCTGCGCCGACGCCGGCCTCTGCTATCCGCCGGAGACCATCACGCTGCAGGCGCCCGAGGGTCAGGCGCCGGCCGCCTTCGCCGACCTGAATGTCACCGGGTCGGCCTCGCCTGACACTGCCCCCGACGCTGACGCCACGGCCGCCGGCGCGCCCGCGGCCCCGGTCAGCGAGGACGGCCACTTCAGCGCCCTGCTCAAGCAGGCCAGCCTGCCGCTGGTGCTGGGGCTGTTCTTCGTCGCCGGCCTGGGGCTGACCTTCACCCCCTGCGTGCTGCCGATGATCCCGATCCTGTCGTCGATCATCGTCGGCCAGCGGCCCGGCCGCTCGCGCGCCTTCGCGCTGTCGCTGTCCTATGTGGCCGGCATGGCGCTGACCTATGCGGTCGTGGGCGTGCTGATGGGCAGCTTCGGCGCCGGGCTCAACCTCCAGGCCCGACTGCAGTCGGCCCCGGTGCTGATCGGCTTCGCCACGCTGTTCACGCTGTTCGCCCTGGCCATGTTCGGCGCCTTCGATCTGCGCCTGTCGTCGCGCCTGTCCGGGCGCATCGAGGCCTGGCAGGCCCGCGCCCAGAACAGCGGCCCGATCGGCCTGGCGCTGGCCGGCGCGCTCTCGGTGCTGGTGGTCTCGCCCTGCGTGTCGGCGCCGCTGGCCGGCGCCCTGGTATTCATCTCCTCGACCGGCGACGCGGCGATGGGCGGCGCGGCACTGCTGGCCCTGGCGCTCGGCATGGGCGTGCCGCTGCTGCTGGTCGGCACCTTCGGCCCTGCCCTGTTGCCGCGCACCGGCGCCTGGATGAACGGCATCAAGGCCGCCTTCGGCATCCTGCTGCTGGGCGTCGCGGTGTGGCTGATCGAGCGTCTGGTGCCGGGACCGGTCGCCCTGCTGCTGTGGGCCGCCCTGGCCATCGGCACCGCGCTGGCCATCGGCGCGCTGAGCCTGGACGCACCCCAGGGCTGGCCGCGCGCCCGCCAGGCGCTGGGCATCCTGCTGCTGACCTGGGGCGTGACCCTGGTGATCGGCGCCTCCCGCGGCGCCGAGGACCCGCTGCGCCCGCTGGCCCGGCAGGACACGCCGGCCAGCGTCGGCATCGCTGCCGAGCCGCGCCAGCAGCCGATCCAGGTGGTCAAGAGCCTCGACGAGCTGCAGGCGGCACTGGCCGCGACCGATAAGCCGGCATTCGTCGACGTCACCGCCGAGTGGTGCATCTCGTGCAAGATCATGGAGCGCGAGGTCTTTCCCGACCCCGCCGTGGCGGCGGCCCTCGCCGGCTTCCAGCGCATCGAGGTCGACGTCACCGACACCAGCGCCGCCAGCCAGACACTGCTCGAGCACTTCGGGCTGTTCGGCCCGCCAAGCCTGCTATTCTTCGACGACGGCCGCGAACTTCGCCAGGCACGCATACAGGGCGAGATCGACGCCGAGCCGCTGGCGCGCCACCTGAAGGCGGTGCTGGCCTCGCTCGGCGATGGCCGCGCCGCGGGCTGAACGCAGCCCGCGACAGACCGGCGTCGGACGGCCGTTCGGGCGGAATTCGCCCCCCGTTGACGAACGCCGTTCGAGGCTCTGGACATCGCTCACGAATTTCGGCAAACTCCGCCCACACCGCTTTTCGAGGCCGATAGAGACGACAAGAGACGATATCTTGTCGCGATCTATGTCAAGTTAGCCAAGGTTGACTGCGCCGGCCGTTACCCAGAACTCACCCATCGAGACGACGTCATATGGATATCCGCAAGGTCAAGAAGCTGATCGAGCTGCTGGAAGAGTCGAACATCAGCGAGATCGAGATCCAGGAAGGCGAAGAGTCTGTACGCATCAGCCGTCATCCGAACGGCACGGCCTATCCACAGGCGCCGGCCCCCGCCTGGCCGGCAGGCGCTCCGGCTCAGCCCGCCGCTCCGGCCCCGCAGGCCCCGGCCGCTGCCGCCGAGCCCGCCGCGGAACAGGCTCCGGCCTACCAGGGCCAGGAAGTGCTGTCACCGATGGTCGGCACCTTCTATCGCGCCCCGGCACCGGGCGCCAAGGCGTTCGCCGAAGTCGGCCAGAGCGTCAAGAAGGGTGACACCATCTGCATCGTCGAGGCGATGAAGATGATGAACCAGATCGAAGCCGATCGTGACGGCGTCATCGAGGCCTTCCTGGTCGAAGACGGCGAGCCGGTCGAATTCGAGCAGCCGATGGTCGTCATCTCCTGATCCCTTCACCCACATTGGCGGACCCCATCATGCTGGACAAGGTTCTCATCGCCAATCGCGGCGAGATCGCTCTGCGTATTCTGCGCGCCTGCAAGGAGCTCGGCATTCGCACGGTCGCGGTCCACTCCAAGGCCGACCGTGATCTGATGCACGTGCGCCTGGCCGACGAGGCCGTGTGCATCGGCCCCGCCTCCTCGGCGCAGTCCTACCTCAACATCCCGGCGCTGATCAGCGCCGCCGAAGTCACCGACGCGAGCGCCATCCACCCCGGCTACGGCTTCCTCTCAGAGAACGCCGACTTCGCCGAGCAGGTGGAACGCTCCGGCTTCACCTTCATCGGCCCCAAGGCCGAGACCATTCGCCTGATGGGCGACAAGGTCAGCGCCATCGCGGCGATGAAGAAGGCCGGCGTGCCCACCGTACCGGGCTCCAACGGCCCGCTGGGCGACGACGAGGGCGAGATTCTCGCCACCGCGCGCCGCATCGGCTATCCGGTGATCATCAAGGCGGCCGCCGGCGGCGGCGGACGCGGCATGCGCGTGGTGCACACCGAGGGCCACCTGCTCTCCGCGGTGACCGTGACCCGCACCGAGGCCCATTCGGCCTTCGGCGACGGCACCGTCTACATGGAGAAGTTCCTCGAGAATCCGCGCCACGTCGAGGTGCAGGTACTGGCAGACGGCCAGGGCAATGCCATCCACCTCTATGACCGCGACTGCTCGCTGCAGCGCCGTCACCAGAAGGTGCTCGAGGAAGCCCCGGCCCCGGGCCTCGACCCGGACGCCCGTGCCCAGGTGCTCAAGGCCTGCACCGACGCCTGCATCGAGATCGGCTACCGCGGCGCCGGCACCTTCGAGTTCCTGTACGAGAACGGTGAGTTCTTCTTCATCGAGATGAACACCCGCGTGCAGGTCGAGCACCCGGTCACCGAGATGGTCACCGGCGTCGACATCGTCCGCGAACAGCTGCGCATCGCCTCCGGCATGCCGCTGTCCGTGAGCCAGGACGAGATCGAGCTCAGCGGCCACGCCTTCGAGTGCCGCATCAACGCCGAAGATGCCAAGACCTTCATGCCCTCCCCGGGCAAGGTCACCCTCTACCATCCGCCGGGTGGCATCGGGGTGCGCATGGACTCCCACGTCTACACCGGCTACTCGGTACCGCCGCACTACGACTCCCTGATCGGCAAGCTGATCACCTGGGGTGTCGACCGCGAGACGGCGCTGACCCGGATGCGCAACGCCCTGGACGAGCTGCTGGTCGAAGGCATCAAGACCAACACCGACCTGCACAAGGATCTGGTCCGCGACGGCTATTTCCAGCAGGGCGGCGTCAACATCCACTACCTGGAGAAGAAGCTGGGCCTCTGAGCCCGGTCGACACTCCTCCGGCGACGGGGCGGCCTGGCCGCCCCGTCGTCGTTTCACCACGCGATTCCCGGGAGTTCCCATGCCCTGGCTGCAACTCAAGGCCCGCATCGCCCCCGAACAGGCCGACCTGCTCGAGGAGCTGCTGCTGGACGAAGGCGCCACCGCCATCACCCTCCAGGACGCCCAGGACGACCCGCTGTTCGAACCCGAACGCGGCACCACGCCGCTGTGGAACGAAACCGTGCTGACCGGCCTCTACGACGATCTCGAGGGCCTGCCGGCGATGCTCGAGCGCCTGGCCGGCGCCTGGTCCGAGGCCATGCCCGGCGAACCCTGCCCCGAGATCGAGCACGAGCTGCTCGACGACCGTGACTGGGAGCGCGCCTGGATGGATGACTTCGCGCCCCTGCAGATGGGCCAGAGGCTGTGGATCGTGCCGAGCTGGCACGAGGCGCCGGACCCCGAGGCGGTCAACCTGCATCTCGATCCCGGCCTGGCCTTCGGCACCGGCACCCACCCCACCACCGCGCTGTGCCTCGCGTGGCTCGACGCGCTGGCCGTGGCCGGCGAGCTCGACGGCCGCGAGGTGCTCGACGTGGGCTGCGGTTCCGGCATTCTGGCCATCGCCGCGCTCAAGCTCGGCGCCACGTCGGCCCAGGGCACCGACATCGACCCCCAGGCGCTCTCGGCCAGCCGCGACAACGCCGAGCGCAACGGCGTCGCCGAACACGACTTCGCGCTCCACTATCCGGAACAGCTCGACACCGCGGCGCGCTTCCCGGTGGTGATCGCCAACATCCTGGCCGGGCCGCTGGTCGAACTGGCCGGCGAGATCGCCGGACGCGTGGCGCCGGGCGGGCGCCTGGCGCTGTCCGGCATCCTCGAGGCCCAGGCCGACGAGGTGCGCGAGGCCTACGAGGCGCGTGGATTGATCATGGACGAGCCAGAGGTGCGCGAAGGCTGGGTGCGCCTCACCGGACGCCGCGCCGCCTGACACGGCTCGCCCGGCTCACCTCGCCGGGCGACGCTGTGCCGCACGCGGCACCTTCACCCAGGACGCCGGTGGGCGTATGATATGACCCCCTTCGAACCACCGATCCTGACCATGCCCGATTCACGCTCCCTGCCACGCATCGGCCCTCATGCGTTGCCGAACCGAGTGATCCTGGCCCCCATGGCCGGCGTCACCGACCGCCCCTTCCGCGCGCTCTGCCGCCGGCTGGGCGCCGGCCTGGTGGTGGGCGAGATGGTGACCTCGGACCCGGCCCTGTGGCACACCCGCAAGTCGCGGCTGCGCATGGACCATCGCGGCGAGCCCGGCCCCCGCGCCGTACAGATCGCCGGCGGCGACGCCGAGATGCTGGCCGAGGCGGCGCGCCTCAACGCCGAGATGGGCGCCGAGATCATCGACATCAACATGGGCTGCCCGGCCAAGAAGGTCTGCAACAAGGCCGCCGGCTCGGCGCTGCTGCGCGACGAGGCGCTGGTGGCCGAGATCCTCGCATCGGTGGTCGCCGCCGTGGATGTGCCGGTAACGCTGAAGATCCGCACCGGCTGGTGCGCCGACAGCAACAACGGCGTGCGGGTGGCCAAGCTGGCCGAGGACGCCGGCATCCAGGCGCTGGCCGTGCACGGCCGTCACCGTCAGCAGCGCTACGGCGGCGAGGCGGAGTACGACACCATCGCCGCCATCAAGGCCGCGGTGAGCCTGCCGATCTTCGCCAATGGCGATGTCGATTCGCCCGAGAAGGCCCGCCACGTCCTCGACTATACTGGGGCGGATGCAGTGATGATCGGCCGCGGCGCCCAGGGCAATCCCTGGATCTTCCGCGAGATCGACCACTATCTGCGGCACGGCCAGCGGCTCGCGGCGCCCGACGACGCCGAGCGTGCGGCGGTGCTCCACGGCCACCTGGTGGCCCTGCACGACTTCTACGGTGAGCACATGGGCGTGCGCATCGCCCGCAAGCATCTCGGCTGGTATCTGGCCGGTGATGCTCGCCTCGACGATGACGGACGACGCACCCTGCGGGCCACCTTCAACGGCCTGGACAGCGCCGCTGACCAGTGCCGATTCATCGACGAACTCTTTCGTCATGACCCCGCCACGGCGCCGCACCGTGTCGCCCGGGCCATGACGCCGGATGGAACCTGTGCCGCATGACCAGCAGCCAAGCCCTTGACCAGAATTCCGCGCTGACCGAGCTGGATGCCCGCGCCTCCCACCGCCTCGACGAGGCCGACGGCATCACGCTGAATCCGCACGGTGACATGCCCCTGCGCGAGGCCGTCGACGCCGCCATGCGACGCTACTTCGACCACCTCGACGGCGGCGACGTCACCGATCTCCACGCCATGGTGATGGCCGAGGTCGAAGCGCCGCTGCTGGCCTCGGTCCTCGAGCACGCCCAGGGCAACCAGACCCGCGCCGCCGAGATGCTCGGCCTCAACCGCGGCACCCTGCGCAAGAAACTGAAGCTCTACGGTCTGATCTGATTTTCCCGCGGGGGCGCCATCGAGCGCCCTCGCTTGCGTTTCGATCCTCCCTCAACGCCCAATAGAGTGACCTTCATGTCCCAAGCCTCCACCACTCCGGTTCGTCGCGCCCTGATCAGCGTGTCCGACAAGACCGGCATCGTCGACTTCGCCCGCGGCCTCAGCGAGCAGGGCGTCGAACTGCTCTCCACCGGCGGCACCTTCCGCCTGCTGCAGGAGAGCGACATCCCGGTCACCGAGGTCTCCGAGCACACCGGCTTCCCCGAAATCATGGACGGCCGCGTCAAGACCCTGCATCCGAAGATCCACGGCGGCATCCTCGGCCGTCGCGGCCAGGACGACGCGGTGATGGCCGAGCACGACATCGCACCGATCGACATGGTGGTGGTCAACCTGTACCCGTTCTCGGCCACCGTGGCGCGCCCGGACTGCACCCTCGAAGACGCCATCGAGAACATCGACATCGGCGGCCCGACCATGGTCCGCTCCTGCGCCAAGAACCACGCCTACACCACCATCGTGGTCGACGCCGACGACTACGGCCGCGTGCTCGAGGAAGTCGCCCAGGGCGGCATGCAGCAGGCCACCCGCTTCGACCTGGCGGTCAAGGCCTTCGAACACACCGCCGGCTACGACGCCGCCATCGCCGACTACCTCGGCCAGCGCGTCGAGGGCGGCGAGGACGGCTTCCCGCGCACCTACAATCTGCAGTTCCACAAGAAGCAGTCCATGCGCTACGGCGAGAACCCGCACCAGTCCGCGGCCTTCTACGTCGATCCGAACTGCCAGGAGCCGAGCGTCTCCACCGCCGAGACGCTGCAGGGCAAGCCGCTGTCGTTCAACAACGTCGCCGACACCGACGCCGCCCTGGAGTGCGTGAAGAGCTTCGCCGAGACCGCCTGCGTGATCGTCAAGCACGCCAACCCCTGCGGCGTGGCCGTCGGCGCCAGCCAGCTCGAGGCCTACGACAAGGCCTTCGCCACCGACCCGACCAGCGCCTTCGGCGGTATCATCGCCTTCAACACCCCGCTCGACGCCGAGACCGCCCGCGCCATCATCGACCGCCAGTTCGTCGAGGTGATCATCGCCCCCGGGGTCGAGGATGCGGCCCGCGAGATCGTCGCCGAGAAGAAGAACGTGCGCCTGCTCGACATTTCCGCCCACTGGCCCGGCGAACGCGAACAGGCCCATGATTTCAAGCGCGTCACCGGCGGCCTGCTGGTACAGGACCGCGACCTGGGCATGGTCGGCCGCGACGAGCTGACCGTGGTCACCGAACGCGTGCCGAGCGAGCAGGAAATGCGTGACCTGGCCTTCGCCTGGAAGGTCGGCAAATACGTCAAGTCCAACGCCATCGTCTACGTCAAGGACGGCCAGACCATCGGCGTGGGCGCCGGCCAGATGAGCCGCGTCTACTCGGCCAAGATCGCCGGCATCAAGGCCGCCGACGAAGGCCTGTCCGTGCCCGGCTCGGTGATGGCGTCCGACGCCTTCTTCCCGTTCCGCGACGGCATCGACGCCGCCGCCAAGGCCGGCATCACCGCGGTGATTCAGCCCGGCGGCTCCATGCGCGACCAAGAAGTGATCGACGCCGCCAACGAAGCCGGCATTGCCATGGTGTTTACCGGCATGCGCCACTTCAGGCACTGAGGCGCGAGGCAGCCTGATCTCTCGCCCCAAACGACAACACCCCTGCAGCCTGGCTGCAGGGGTGTTGTTCTTTATGCTTCCGGCCCGGAGGCTCGAACCTAGGATCCCAGATCAATACACAGGTACTTGGTCTCGAGGAACTCCTCGATGCCCTGGTGGCCGCCCTCGCGGCCGAGGCCGGAGGCCTTGACGCCGCCGAAGGGCGCGGCGGCGTTGGAGATCAGCCCGGTGTTGATGCCGACCATGCCGTACTCCAGCGCCTCGGAGACGCGCCATACGCGGCTCAGATCGCGGGAGTAGAAGTAGGAGGCCAGGCCGAACTCGGTATCGTTGGCCATGGCCACGGCGTCCTGTTCGTCGTCGAACGGGAACACCGCGGCCAGCGGGCCGAAGGTCTCCTCGGTGGCGACCTTCATGCTGCCGTTGGCGGCGTTGATCAGCGTCGGGGTGAAGAAATTGCCGCCCAGCGGGTGCGGATGGCCACCGAGCAGCAGCTCGGCGCCGTGGTCCACGGCGTCCTGGACGTGCTCGGAGACCTTCTCCACCGCGCGGTCGTCGATCAGCGGGCCGATATTGACGTCATCGTCGCTGCCATTGCCCACCTTCAGCTCGCTGTTCATCGCCACCGCCAGCTTCTCGCAGAAGGCGTTGACCACGCTGGACTGCACCAGGAAGCGGTTGGTGCACACGCAGGTCTGGCCGGCGTTGCGGAACTTGGCGGCCATGGCGCCTTCCACGGCGGCGTCCAGGTCGGCGTCCTCGAACACGATGAAGGGCGCGTTGCCGCCGAGCTCCAGCGAGATCTTCTGCACGTGGCGCGAAGCCTGGCTCATCAGCTCTCGGCCCACCTCGGTGGAGCCGGTGAAGGTGATCTTGCGCACCACCGGGGACTCGGTGAGTGCGGCGGCGATCTCCGAGGCGCGCCCGGGCACCACGTTGAACACCCCGCGCGGCACCCCGGCACGCTCGGCCAGCAGCGCCAGCGCGGTGGCGGAGAACGGCGTCTGGCTGGCCGGCTTGACCACGAAGGTGCAGCCCGCGGCCAGCGCGGCGCCGGCCTTGCGGGTGATCATCGCCGCCGGGAAATTCCACGGCGTGATGGCGCCAACCACGCCGATCGGCTGCTTGGTCACCACGATGCGCTGCTGGGCCTGAGCGGCGGGAATGGTCTCGCCGTAGACCCGGCGGGCCTCTTCGGCGAACCAGCGCAGGAAGCTCGCCGCATAGGCGATCTCGCCGGCGGCTTCCTTGAGCGGCTTACCCTGCTCGTGGGTCATGATCATGGCGAGATCGTCCTGATGCTCGAGCATCAGGTCGTGCCATTTCATCAGGATATCGGCCCGCTCCTGGGCCGTGAGGGCCCGCCAGGCCGGCAGGGCCGCATCGGCGGCGGCGATGGCGCGCTCGGTCTCGGCGCGGCCGAGCCGCGGCACGTTGCCCATCGTCTCGCCGGTGGCGGGGTTGATCACATCGATCTGCTCGCCGCTGTCGGCGGCGACCCAGCTGCCGTCGATATAGGCGAACGGACAGTAGAGCTGGGTTTCCTTAAGGGCTTCCATGATTGACTCCTGGCGTGCGGCCACTCTTCATGAGGATGCTCCTCATGCTAAGCGCAAGACCCCCGGCAAGCCAACCGCTCATCCGTGAGCGGCGTTCAACCCTGGGCCCTCATGCCCACGGCGGTCAGCCCTGGCGGCGGGCCTCACGAGAGTCGGAGAGCGTGATCGACACCGAGTCGGCGAAGCGCAGCGCATGGGGCTTGTCGATCTCGACCTGGGCCGCCAGCACCTGATCATCGCTCATCACCAGATCGAGCACCTCGCGGGTCATGCGCTCCAGCAGCTGGAAGCGATTGTCCTCCACGTGAGCGATCACCTGCTTGGTAATGGTGCGATAGTTCAGCGCCTGCTCGATGTGATTGAAGGCCACCGCCTTGTCGGCGCGATAGCGGATCACCATGTTGATCACCACGTCCTGGCGATTCTGGATCTCCTCCTCCTTGATGCCGATATAGGTCCTCAGGCGCAGATCCTTGATGCGGATCGTCGCCAGATCGTGATCGAGGTGCTCGTCGCCCAGCGCGTGCAGTGGCATGTCGCTCTCCTTAGCGGCCTCAGCGGCCTTGAACCAGGGTCAGGAACTCCTGGCGCGTGCTCTGGTGCTCACGGAAGGCACCGAGCATCACCGAGGAGGTCATGCTGGAATTCTGTTTCTCGACGCCGCGCATCATCATGCACAGATGGCGCGCCTCGACGACCACGGCCACGCCGCGGGCATCGGTGACCTGCTGCACCGCCTCGGCGATCTGGCGAGTCAGGTTCTCCTGAATCTGCATGCGGCGGGCATACATGTCCACGATGCGAGCGAACTTGGACAGGCCCAGCACCTTGCCCCGCGGCAGGTAGGCGATGTGGCACTTGCCGATGAACGGCAGCAGGTGATGCTCGCACATCGAGTACAGCTCGATATCCTTCACCAGCACCATCTCATCGGTCTCGGAGGCGAAGACCGCGCCGTTGACGATCTCCTCCAGCGACTGCTGATAGCCGTGGTTGAGGAACTGCATGGCCTTGGCGGCCCGCTTGGGAGTGTCACGGAGCCCCTCGCGTTCGGGGTCCTCTCCCAGTCCCTCGATGATCTGGCGGTAGTGGTTGGCGAGATGTTCGGTCATGGTCAGGCCCCATGCAGAGTCGTGATAGTGGTGCGTCGGCGATGGCCCGGCCACACACCTTATACATAAATTATTCAAAAACCGCTTTTTGTACAACTAGCGGCTCGGGGAACGCATTATTCTAGCGCAAGGTGCCGCTCGACGCAGTGCCGCGCCCCACCGCCCCGTGACGGCTGTGATAGGGTGACCCTAGCCTGATGATCGACCCACTGCCTGCCGAGCACCGACATGTTCAAGCCGACGCTTCTACTGATGGCCACCGTCCTGACCCTGCCGAGCCTGGCCCTGGGCGACACCCTCTCCCTGCCCGCCGACGCCCGGGTGGCGATGGCGCTGGTCGACGACCTGACCCTCGACGCCGAGACCCCGAGCCGCGACAGCGTGGTGATGCACCCGGTGCAGGGCGAACGAGGTAGCCATCGTCTCCCCGACTACTGCGTCGTTACCGGCAACGCCCGGCGCGACGGCGAGCGCGTAAGTCTCACCGCCAGCGCCCTGACCTGCATCGAGACCGCGGGCGCCAACAGCGCCATCTACAGCGGGGAGCTCACCGCCAGCGCCTACGACGAGAACGGCGGCTTGGGCCTCGCCGCCTGTCAGGACGACCGCTGTCGGCTGACGCCGGACGACATCTTCCTGCTGACGCTGACCCGGCCGCTGAGCGTGGAGCAGCAGGCAAACCCCTCGGCGGAGATCAATGCCCGCCGCCGCCAGCACGACGCCGACGAGAGCGCCGACCAGCCCTAATCGGCACCGCCTATGAAAGCCAGCGGGTCGTACCGTCCAGCATCACCCGCTGCTGCTCGAGCTCGCGCAGGTGGGCGTCCCAGTAGCCGGCATCCGCCAGCCACGGAAACGCCTGGGGAAAGGCCGGATCCTCCCAGCGCGCCACCAGCCAGGCGCTGTGGCGCATCAGCCGCAGCGCACGCAGCGGCTCCACCAGCGCCAGCTCGCTCCGATCGAAGTCGCGATGCTGCTCGTAGCCCTCGATCACCTCGGAGAGCTGCATCTGTCGCTCGCCCTCGTCCTCGGCGGTGAGCAGCATCCACAGGTCCTGCACCGCCGGCGCCATCAGGCAGTCGTCGAAGTCGACCAGCGCGAAGTGCTCGTCGCGGCCCAGCATGTTGCCAAGGTGGCAGTCGCCCTGGACCCGTAGCTGCTGCACCGGCCACTCCCGGGCGCCGAGCGCCTCCATCAGGCCCCCGCCGATGCGCTCATAGGCCGGTCGCTGGTGATCCGTCAGCCAGTGGCTGGCCAGCACCGTTTCGACGGCCTCCTCGGCCATCTCCCGCGGCGCCAGAGTACGGCGGTGCACGAAGGGCCGACGCTCGCCCACCGCATGCACGGCGCCGATGGTCTCGCCGAGGGCGAACAGGTGCTCGGGATTGTCCAGCTCTGGCGCCTGGCCGGGCAGATGGGGAAACAGCGAGAAGCGGAAGTCGTCGTGGCGATGCAGGCTCGTCCCCGCCTCGTCGCGCCAGGGGGCGGCCACCGTCACCCCGGCCGCCTCGAGCTCGGTCAGGAAGTCGTGCTCCTCCTGGATCTGGGCGTCGGTCCAGCGGTTCGGGCGATAGAACTTGACCACCCAGCGGCGACGCTCGTCGTCGTGCACCAGGTAGACCCGGTTCTCGTAGCTGTTGAGCGCGAAGGGCTCGCCCGGCAGCCAGAAGCCCAGGGACTCCACCGCCGCCACGACCCGGGCGGGCTCGAGGCGAGCAAAGGGATGAATCGCATCGGTCATGGGCGTTCTCGTCGCAGGCAAAACGCCATGGTAACAAAGCCATCCTCCTGACGGCTTCTCGGGGCTGATCCGTCGACAGGTTGTCGAGGGGCGCTATGAACCCATCCCTGGGCGCTACTTTGGCCATTCTTGGCCAAAACCCCCTCGACAACCTGCCCCCGGCGCCCCTCGTCGCGGATACCGCCGATAAAGAAAGCGGCTAGAAATCGTCCCCGCGCCTGCCCTATGCTGGTGCCTTCATCGGCACGGTGCCCGATGCCCTTCACGGACATTCCGGCCGGAGACACGCCATGGAAATGCTTACCTGGATCACCTACCTCGGCGTGATCGTCGCCCTGATCATCTTCCCCGGCCCAGTGGCCCTGCTCTGCACCAGCCACGGCCTGCGCTTCGGCCGCCGCCGCGCCGCGGCCACCGTGTGCGGCGGCACCCTGGCCTCGCTAGCCCTGATGGTGCTGTCGTCGCTGGGCCTCGGCGCCATCCTGGCCGCCTCGGAGACCGCCTTCCACGTGCTGAAGCTCGTCGGCGGCGCCTATCTCGTGATCCTCGGCATTCAGGCCTGGCGCCGCTCCGGCGACGACTCGCCGTTGGACGCCACGGATGCCGACGAGGCGCCCCCGTCCGCGAACACCTCCAGTCTCCGCCTGTTCCGCCAGGGCTTTCTGGTCGGCATCAGCAATCCCAAGGACCTGCTGTTCTTCGCCGCCCTGTTCCCCAACTTCATCGACGTGGGCGAGCCCCAGCTGGTGCAGTTCGCCATCCTCGCCGCCACCTGGGCGGTGATCGATCTCAGCCTGATGTGGCTCTACGCCGCCATGGGCTCGGGCCTCGGCCAGTGGTTCCGCCATCCCGGCCGGGCCAAGGGCTTCCACCGCGCCACCGGCGGACTGTTCATGGCCGCGGGCGGCTCGCTGATCGCCACCTCGCCCTAGCCGCCGGCTCAAGGCGTTTCCAGCGGCGTCCTGGCAATCGCCCAGGCCTCGACCTCCTCGGCGCCGGCCCGTCGACACGCCAGGGCCAGGGCGTCGAGGGTGGCGCCGGTGGTCATCACGTCATCGAGCAGCGCCACCCGCGGCGGCAGCGCCTGCGGCACCTCGAAGGCGCCGCGCAGGTTGCCCCGCCGCCCGCGACGGTCGAGGCCCCGCTGGCTCGGGGTGTCCTTGCGCCGCCGAGCCGTGATGGTCGGCACCTCGAGTCTCGCCGCCAGCCGTTCGGCCAGCCAGCGGCCCTGATCGAAGCCGCGTTCCCTCGCGCGACGCGGATGCAGCGGCACGGCAATCAGCGCCTGGGGCGGCTCGATGCTCGTCATATCCTTTTCCAGCCCCTCTGCCAATAACGTCAGCAGCAGCGTGCCGGCCCGGGGCGAGGCATGAAACTTGAAACGCTGCATCAGCCCGGCCACTTCCCCCTCGTAGCGCAGCGGTACCCGGGCGCGAAGGTAGGCCGGCGGTCGCCGTAGACAGTGGCCGCAGGGCCTTGGGGTGACGGTGGCGGGGAGCGGCTCGGCGCAGACCGGGCAGGCCGCGCGATTCCAGGGCAGTGCGGCGTGGCAGTCGTCGCACCAGGGGCGGCCGGGCGTGCAGGCCCCCAGGCAGAAGGCGCAGCGACCCGGCAGCGCGCGGCGCAGCCAGTCGTCAACCTCATGACGCCACAAGGTTGACATGCCGACCGGTCTCCGTACCCTATCGGTCAACTCACGAATTCGTGCCAAGTTGACCATAAGCGAGCCCCTCATGTCTGCCCAGCCCCACGACAACGCCCCGGTTGATCTGACCCTAGCCAGCCGCCCGGACCTTCGCCACGACTGGACCCTCGAGGAGATCGAGGCGCTGTTCGCGCTGCCCTTCAACGATCTGATGTTCCGCGCCCAGCAGGTGCATCGCGCGCACTTCGATCCCAACGCCGTGCAGGTCTCCACCCTGCTGTCGATCAAGACCGGCGCCTGCCCGGAGGACTGCAAGTACTGCCCGCAGTCCGGCCACTACAACACCGGGCTCGGCAAGGAGAAGCTGCTCGAGATCGAGAAGGTGGTGAACCAGGCCAAGGCCGCCAAGGAGGCCGGCGCCAGCCGCTTCTGCATGGGCGCCGCCTGGCGCAGCCCGCGCGAGAAGGACCTCGAGGTGGTGATGGAGATGGTCAGCCAGGTCAAGGCGCTGGGGCTCGAGACCTGCATGACGCTGGGCATGGTCGACGTCGATCAGGCCAAGCGCCTGTCCGAGGCCGGACTCGACTACTACAACCACAACCTCGACACCTCGCCGGACTACTACGGCGAGATCATCACCACCCGCAGCTACGCCGACCGCCTGGACACCCTGGCCAACGTGCGCGAGGCGGGCATGAAGGTCTGCTCCGGCGGCATCCTGGGCATGGGCGAGGCGCCCCGCGACCGCGCCGCCCTGCTCCAGCAGCTGGTGCGCCTGGAGCCGCATCCCGAGTCGGTGCCGATCAACATGCTGGTCAAGGTGCCGGGCACGCCGCTCGAGAACGCCGAGGACATGGACCCGCTGGACTTCATCCGCGCCATCGCCGTGGCCCGCATCCTGATGCCGAAGAGCCACGTGCGCCTTTCCGCCGGCCGCGAGCAGATGGACGAGTCGACCCAGGCCATGGCCTTCCTGGCCGGCGCCAACTCGATCTTCTACGGCGACACCCTGCTGACCACCGGCAACCCCCAGGTGGAGCGCGACCGGGCGCTGTTCGACAAGCTCGGCCTGCATCCGGAGCAGCGCGAGACCTGCGCCGACGACGAGAAGACCGAGGCCGCCCTGGAAGCCGCCATGCGCGAGCGCCAGGACGACGCCCTGTTCTACGACGCCAGCGGGGCCTGATCCCATGGCCGAGACCTGGTCGCGTCGCCTGGCCGAACGGGCCGAGGCCCGCCGCGCCGAGGGGCTGTGGCGCGCCCGCCCCACCTTGGGGCCGGAGGACGGCCGGCTCGACTTCGCCGGCAACGACTATCTCGGCCTGGCCCGCGACCCGCGGCTGGCCGAGGCCCAGGCCGAGGGCGCACGACGCTTTGGCGCCGGCGGTCGGGCCTCGCATCTGGTGTGCGGCCATCAGGACGTTCACGAGGCGCTGGAGCGGCGCCTCGCCGCGCTCACCGGCCGCCCGAGGGCGCTGCTGTTCTCCACCGGCTACATGGCCAACCTCAGCGTGCTGCAGGCGCTGTGCGATCGCCATACGCCGGTGTTCCAGGACCGTCTCAATCACGCCTCGCTGATCGACGGCGCCCGGCTCGCCGGCGCGCCCTCGCGGCGCTTCCATCACCGCGACCTCGACGACCTCGAGCGGCTGCTGTCCCGCGCCCCAAGCGACGCCCCGGCACTGGTGGTCAGCGACGGCGTGTTCAGCATGGACGGCGACGTGGCCGACGTGGCGGGGCTTTCCGCCACTGCACGCCGCCATGACGCCTGGCTGATGATCGACGACGCCCACGGCCTGGGCGTGCTCGGCGAGACCGGCGACGGCTGCGCCGGCCGGGCCCACGGCGTCGACGAGGTGCCGGTGCTGGTCGGCACCCTGAGCAAGGCAATGGGCAGCGCCGGCGCCTTCGTGGCCGGCGACGAGGCGCTGATCGAGCATCTCGTGCAGTTCGCCCGACCCTACGTCTACACCACCGCCCAGCCGCCCGGCGTGGCGGCGGCGACCCTGGCCGCCCTCGACGTGCTCGAGGCCGAACCCGAGCGCCGCGCCCGGCTGCATGAGCGCATCGCGCGCTTCCGCCGCGAGGCCGCCACGCTGGGCCTGTCGCTGGACGCCTCGACCACGCCGATCCAGCCGCTGCGCCTCTGTGACAGCGAGCGCACCCTGCGCTGGGCCACCCGCCTCGGCGACGCCGGCCTGCGGGTCGGCGCCATCCGCGCCCCGACGGTGCCGAAAGGCGAGGCGCGGCTGCGCATCACGCTCTCCGCCGGCCACAGCGACGACGATCTGGATGCCCTGCTCGACGGGCTGGCCGCCTGCCAGCGGGAGGAAACCGCATGAGCGATTCGCCGACGCGCAAGCTGGTACTGCTCAGCGGCTGGGGTTGCGACGCCCGCCTCTGGCGGGCGCTCGACGGCCACTGGCCGGACGGGCTCGAGGTCGCGACGCCGGACTGGCCGGGCTACGGCGAGCGCGAAGCCCTCGGTGATCCCGCCTCGCTGGACGCCCTGGCCGAGGCCATGGCCAGTGAGCTGCCGAGCGACGCCGTCTGGGTCGGCTGGTCGCTGGGCGGCCTGCTGGCCGGCGCCCTGCTCGACCGGCTGCCGGCGCCCCGCGCCCTGGTGCTGCTCGGCATGGGCGAGCGCTTCCCGCACCCGGAGGGCGTCAGCCGCGCCGCCCTGGCCCAGTTTCGCCAGGCCTTCCGACGCGACCCGACGGGTACTCACGCCCACTTCCTGCGCTGGCAGCTCGGCGGCGAGCCGTCGCCCCGTGTCGCCCATCGCCGGCTGCGCGCCCTGCTCGGCGACGAGGCCGGCGCCGATACCGCCACCCTGGCCGCGGGGCTCGCCCAGCTCGCCGAGCTCGACAATGCCGAGCGCCTCGCCTCGCCGCCCTGCCCGGTGCATCGCTTGGCCGGCGAGGCCGACCCGCTGCTGGCCCCAGCGGTGCGCGAGCGAGCCGACTGGCGGCTGCCCGAGGCCGGCCACTGCCCGCTGATCAGCCAGCCGGCACGGCTCGCCCGTGCGCTGGCCGTCATCGCCGCCGCGCCCGCCCGGCCGCTCGCCGACGCGGCCTCGGAGAACACCACATGAACGCCCAGCCGAGCCACGCCGTCGACGCGCGCACCGACGCCCAGGAACGCGACTGGCGCGCCCGGGTCGCCCACGCCTTCTCGCGGGCCGCGCCGCACTATCGCGAGCGCGCCCGGGCCCAGCAGGCCATGGCCGAGCGGCTTCTCGAACGGCTGCCCGAACGCGCCGGCGCCGTGCTGGACCTGGGCTGCGGCCCCGGCGACCTCGCCGCCGAACTGGCCAAGCGCTTCGCTGCTGGCCAGGACGATGGGGCCGCGGTCCAGGGCCTCGACCTGGCCCCGGGCATGCTCGACGAGGCCCGTCGCCGCCATGGCGAGGCCATCGGCTGGCTGTGCGCCGACGCCGCCGACCTGCCGCTGCCCGACGGCGGCCTCGATTTGGTCGTCTCCAACCTGGCGATCCAATGGTGTCCCGACCTCGACGCCGTGCTGGCCGAGGTTCGCCGGGTGCTGCGCCCCGGCGGGCGAGCGCTGATCAACACCCTGGCGCCGGGCACGCTGAGCGAGGTCGGCCAGGCCTGGCAGCGCCCCGCCGCGCTGCTCGGCTTCCACGACGCCGCCCGGCACCGCCGCGCCGCCCACGCGGCCGGCTTCCGCGGCGTCGAGGTCACGGAACGCATCGAGCGCTTCCACTATCCCGACCTCGCCGCGGTGATGGCCTCGATCAAGGGCGTGGGCGCCCAGGTGGCCCGCGACGGCGCCCGGCTCTCGCGCGCCGACGTGGCCCGCGCCGCACGCCGCTTCGAGACGCTTCGCACCGAGGACGGCCTGCCCGTCTCCTACCACCTTCTGACGCTCGACCTGGAACGCTGAGATGACCGCCTACTTCGTCACCGGAACCGACACCGACGCCGGCAAGACCCTCGTTGCCAGCGGCCTGCTGGCCCAGGCCCGCCGCCGCGGCCTGACCACCCTGGGCCTCAAGCCCGTGGCCTCCGGCTGCGACGCCACCGCCAAGGGCCTGCGCAACATCGACGCCTTGACCCTGCAGGCCCAGAGCGAGCCGGCCACGCCCTACGCCGTCATCAACCCCTACACCTACGCGCCACCCATCGCCCCGCACCTGGCCGCCAAGCAGGTCGGCGAGCGACCGACCGTCGACGCCCTGGCCGACCACGCCGCCGGCCCGCTGGCCGAGGCGCGCGGGCTGACGCTGATCGAGGGCGCCGGCGGCTGGCGGGTGCCGCTCAACGACGACGAGGACCTCGCCGGGCTGGCGCTGCGCCTCGAGCTGCCGGTGATCCTGGTCGTGGGGCTCAAGCTTGGCTGCTTGAACCACGCCCGGCTCACAGTCGAGGCGATCCGCGCCGACGGCCTGCGCGTGGCCGGCTGGGTGGGCAACCTGATCGACCCCGAGTTCAGCGCCGACGAGGCCTGCTATCGCGACAACCTCTCGACCCTCGAGCGCACCCTGGACGCGCCCTGCCTCGGCATCGTGCCGCGTCTTGCCGCCGAGACCCCGGACGCCCGCGCCGCCGCAGCCGCCGACCACCTGGCGCTGCCCGACGACGATTGACTTGGCGCAAGGCGTCCGTAGAATATGGACGCCTGCCTGACCCGTGCGGATGTGGTGGAATTGGTAGACACGCCAGATTTAGGTTCTGGTGCCTTCGGGCGTGGGAGTTCAAGTCTCCCCATCCGCACCATTCTAATTACCCCAGCGTCACCTGACGCACCTCCAAGCCCTTTCCCCTCGCGGTTTTCCGCTTCTCGCTATAACCTGACATCACCGTGTATATGGGCCACATAACGCCATGTGGTGTATGCCTGTGTGTATGCCGTAGTTCGAGGCATACAAGCATCGGACAAGGGGTTCGGGGATGAAGCGTTCGGAGATAAAACGCCGGCCATTGGCCGACACAGTGCTGGTCTCGCTCGAGGCTGAGGCGAAAGACTATCGCGAGCTCGATGGGCAAGGCCTCTACTTTCGCGTGAAGCGCAACGGCGCCAAGTCGTGGGAGCTGAGGTATCGGCGACCGAATGGGCGATGGTCGTGGAAAGGCCTGGGCGGGTTCCCGGGGAAGAGCGGCAAGGCCGCGCGACGGGAAGCCGAAGACCTCCGGCGGCTGGCCGCCGATGGCATCGACCTGGCCCACGTCGATCGGGAGGCCAAGCCTCGCCATCTGTTCAAGGAAATCGCCGAGGACTGGTATCAGCGAAAGCTCGATTCAGGCCGTGCATATGGCACCACTCGCCAGATGCGCCTCTACCTCGACAACGACATCCTGCCCGCCCTGGGCCGCAAGCCGCTCGACGAGATCACCCGTCAGGATTGCACCGAACTGCAGCGCACCTTCGAGGCACGGCGCGCGCATAACGTCGCAGAGAAGATCCGAAGCTGGGTCAGCCAGATATTCTCCCTGGCGATTGCCGAGGGAAAGTGCGAGATGAACCCGGCGAGCGAGCTGCGCCACGTGGCCGCCACTCCCCCGAAGACCACCCACTACCCTCACCTCCTCGAGGCAGAGCTGCCCGGCTTCCTTCAGGCGCTCAGCCGTTCCCGCAGCCGACCGGCCACCGTCGCCGCCGTCTGGATGGTTCTGCGGACAGCGTCTCGTCCTGGCATGGTGCGACATGCAGAGTGGAGCGAGATCGATCTGGATGCCGAGACATGGACGATACCGGCGGAGAAGATGAAGACCCGCCGCGACCACGTGGTCGCCCTGCCGAAGCAGACGGTCGCCTCGCTGCGCGACGTCTTTCAGCAGACCGGGCGCCAGCGGCTCGTGTTCCCCGGGCAGGGGCCGAAGCACCCGGTACTCGGTGATAGCACGCTGAACCAGGCCATTGGCCGAGTGGGCTACAAGGGCAAGCTCACCGGGCATGGATCACGCCATACGGCCAGCACCCTGCTGCGCGAGCACGGCTGGCCCAAGGATCACGTCGAGGCGCAGCTGGCCCACAAAGAGCCCGGGGTGGCTGGCGTCTACAACCAGGCGGCCTACCTCAAGCACCGGCGCCGGATGATGCAGTGGTACAGCGACTACCTAGACGCTCTATGCCGCGGCATCACTGACGAGGAGAAGATCGCGTTCAAGAAACGGGTCGAGGATGACTTATAGGCAGGGAGCTAAACGATGACAGATATATGGATAAAGCTGGGTCTCTCTCTCATCAGCTTGCTGGTTGGCGTCGTGCTTGGCCACTGGCTCGCTATACATCGCGACACATTAAGACGATTCAAGGACTCAGCCGCGCCAGCCAAGCAGCAGATAATCAACTGCCTAGAATCTGAAAGATACTGGCAAGCATTGCGAGGTGGGGTTCTTGATAATGTGCGGCATGAACTGAATAACCGGGAACGGAGACGGCTGAGACAGCTAGAAAGCGATTACCAAAGGCTATGCAATGAAGTCGCCGTCTACGGACCGGGCGGCAAGTGGGTGCCTCCGGCGGAAGAAAAGAACGATGAAGCAATCAGTATTCTGGAGAAGATCGTTGGCCTGATTTCACGCCCGTGGTGGAAGATCTGGTAGCTATGCACCGGCAACGCCCCTTCACGGGCGAAAACTCAGCGCCAGCAACTCACACATAGAGTTCCCGTGCTCTGGTTTCGTGTTACGAATCAGTATGCTGCAAGGGGGCGGGTCTCACAAATCGCGGGTTGTCTCACGGATTCCGCGCCACGCCACCGCTTGCCCTCGCCCGCCCTCCTGCCGATACTGTTCATCCGTACAGTTATCGAGAGGCGCGACCATGGCCAAGACATCCAGCTACGACGAGCTGGCCCAACGAATCCAGATCGCCATCCAGGGCGCGAACCGGCGGCAGTGCCGCCAGGTGCATCTGATGCCACAGGAAGATGACGACCTAGACGCATGGGATCAGATCATTGGCCAGATCGACGAGAACGAGAACGTCGACATCACAAGAACGCCGGAGGGTTGGCTGGTCAGCTGGGTGCCGGCGGAGGTGTGAGGTGGATCCAGGGCGGGAAGCGCTGCAGTGGCGCAAGCGGCTCGAGAGGCGGGGATGGGTCAGCCTGACCCGTGGGGAGGCATCGATCCATCGGGTGATCGAGTATCACGTGATCTGGCAGGGTTGGCTGATCAGCGGGCGGGTGGCGCTGGGCCGGGAGGATCGGGCGGCGGGATGGTGGGAACCGGGCTCTCCGGTCTATTTGCTGGCCAGGCGGCACGGGATCACCGAGGGGGTGTGGCGGTATTGCAGGCAGCCTGGGGCCAGGCTGGGGCAAGTGCGGCGGCGGGTGCCGTGGAGGAAATGAGGGTAGATGGGCCGTCCATGGCCCGGGCCCGTCATGACCCTGCCCTCACCATAGCGCGGAGGGTAGCGTAACGCCGTAGGCGATTGCCGATGGCAGATGTCAGACGTTGGGGTCGCTGTACTCGCTCTCGCTGATGCGGGCGATCTGGTTGCCCTGGCTGTCGTAGAGATAGCCGTCCCCCGGATTCTGCGAGCTGATCGTCTTCCATCCGCCCGATGCGCTCGGCGCGAGGTCGAAGGAGTTGCCGTAGTCGTCGCACAGCGAGATGGAGTCGCGAGGCGCGGAGTAGGAACCGTCGTTTTCCGGGTCGTATTTCGAGCCAACGATCTTGCCGCCCTTGATGCCGAGGTTGACGCAGCCGTCCTCTGGCCATGTGTCAGCCAGCGGCACAACCGTGCAGTAATCGTCCTGAATTTCGCCACATTCGTAGCTATATATATTAGATGTGCCGATAACACTGCCCTGGCCATCAGCAATATTGCCAGGCGATACATAATAACCAGCGCAACTACCGGGATCATCCTCAACGATAGGCTCTCTGACATAATACCAGCCGGGTGGGAGTCGTTCTTCGTAGGCCTCTCTCCATGACGAGTAACGATTCAGATTTCCACCCAGCCTCCAGTAACAACCTGCCTCATAACTGGGGGCAGGGCCTGGCTGAGTTGGGCTCTCCCAGCCCTCTGGCGGCAGCCAGTCGTCGCCCTCGAAACAGACAGGATCGTCGGTCACGCAGTTGGTGAGTCCGGTCAGCGAGCCCGCACCCATATCGAGATTCGCCGGACTATTCGGGTCTAGTCCGCCACTAGCGTCCTGCCCGGCGCCCTCGTCATCGGGATTACGTGACGACATGCCCGGGTTGGCGTTGCCCGATGTGGAGCCGTCGCAGCATATCCGAGAGTCGCTAGACGATTCCGCTCGCGATCCCTCGCTATCGTAGCCGCCGCGATTCGTAGCTGCATCGATAGCGCTGGCACTATCAGGGTCATTTCTTGCCAATCGTTGTATCGCAAAGACTATTCGCTGATTGTTGGTACTCATGCGGGTTCCTTACGCGGCGACACGACGAATTGGGCGAGTGCGATAGCTAGTGAAATCCTTAAGGTAAATGCCTTCAGACCCATCGCTAAATGTTAGTCTGTATGCCTGCGTCGCATTAAACTCAGTGCTTGACCAGGATCTATCGCCTGATGCTGTGTTATTCGAAAACTCAGTATGCGCGCTCAGGTTGGCGATCATCAGCTGCAACTGCGATCTGGAAGGCAAGTGCCAGTCATTGAAACCACCACCGGCGTAGTTCACGCAGTGCTCACCGGCAGGATGATCTGCGATCCCTGCCGTCACCATTGCCTGCGTATTCGCCAGGCCGTCGTCATAGCTATCTGTGCCCGGGGTCGTGGTTTGTGACGTTTTCCATTGCAGACCATACGCCTCCGATTCGGCATCGCCAGCAATGATGTAGTAATCCACGCCGCCAATGGTGTCGATGCCGGCGAAAATTCCACCACCGATGGCATCACCAATAGAGGCGCCGGCGTAGTCCGGGGCATTGGAGAGGTTGATGCTATCCTCATCACTCACCACCCCCACCCCCGTCTCATCGAACGGCTGCACGCGATAGTAGTAAGTGCCGTCGGCCAGATACTCGCTCTCGACATACTCCGCCCATTCGCCGAGACCGACGGGGCCGACCGTGGCGATAGGCGCGGGGAGGTTCTCCGGGTCCATCGGAGAGGTCGAGCGGAACACGCGGTGGCCCAGGTGGCCGCTGCTCTGGTTGATCCATCGAATGAGCTGGGGCATCAGGTGACCTCCACGGCGAGGGTGTCGCGGGGGATGGCGACGTTGTAGGTGTGGGTGCGGGTGCCGATGATCTCGTCGACCTGGCCACGGTCGACGGCGGGGGTGACGATGATCACCGAGCCATCGGGCTCGATGCGGCTGGGGCCGGTGATCTCGGCCTCTCCGGTCGGCGCCGGGCAGTCTGGCGTTTCGGGCAGGGCCTGACTGTCGGCGTTGAGCTTGTATTTGCTGGGCGGCGCGGGCAGTGCCCAGTCCTCGCTGACGCTGACGCCTGAGCTGACCAGGGAGACGGCGAGCTTGATCGAGGTGTAGTCGTCGCCCTTGGGGCCGATCACGTGCTGGAACTCGGTGACGGTGCCGAGTGCCTCGACGCTGGCCGAGATGGCACTGATCGGGGTGCCGATCTCCACCGGCAGCACGTCGCCGCGGCTGCGGAACTCGGCGTGGTTCTGACGGTGGGCGGCGAGGATGCGTTTCTCGGCCTGACGCTGCAGCGAGCGCATGGCGAGTTCGACCTCGTCGCGGCGGTCGTCGGGATCGGCGACGATGGTGCAGCCGCGCTCTTCGAAGATGCTGCCGTCGATGCGGGTCTCGGCGGAGACGCGCGATGCGCTGCCCTCGATGGCGCCGAACTGGTCGATACTCTCCGGCGCCTCGATGGTGATCTCGTACACCTCGCGCTTGGGCTGGCTGATGTATCGCTCGAGCGTGGCCGAGCCACCCATGGCACGCGTCTGCCGGAACACTTCGGTGGCCGAAAAGGCGATGCGTTCGACGAATGCCGATGAGCGATCGCGATACCAGCCGTTGTCGGGAATACTCCCCACGCTGTAGTCGATGACGTTCCAGTTGCCGATGCCCGTCAGCGCGCTGCGAATGGCCTCCTTGGTCGGCACGATATGCCCGCTCTTGGGCAGCCCGGTGCCGGATTCCCGGTCCATTGATACCTGCACACTGTGCGTCAGCGTGTTGCGCTGGAAGTAGCGGTACTCGAGCGTCGCGCGCAGCCGGTTGGTGATGACGTCGCGGGTGGCGTACTCGAACGACACGCCCGTCCGGTGGATGTCGCAGTTGCCCAGCACATGCTCGGGCGTGCCGACCGCCCAGGGCGAGTAACGCAGCACGCCGGCGGCGGTGTAGTCGAGGGAGCCGGGCACGGTTTTCATCAGCTCGGCCACCCAGTCGGCGCCGGTGGCGCCCTCTTGCTGGGCGATCTCGGAATACAGGCCGCCGGTCATCTGGCGCAGGCGGGCCTGGTCCTCGTCGGCGATGCGCTCGTGGCGCAGGTCGGAGCAGTGCAGCGTCAATTCCTTGGTCTGGTGGTTCCACACCGGGCGCACCACGTGGCCGGTGAACAGCGGGACCAGTTGGCCGTCGAGGATCTTGCCGATGGTGACGCTCTGGCCCTGGTAGCCGGGCACGTCGATCGGGCCCTGGGGGAAGCGCGATAGGCGCAGGGTGGCAGTCTTCGCATCGCCCTCGGCGCCGTTGACGCGGATGTCGCGGCGCACGCGGGCGGAGACGTCCTGCCCGTTGAGCGAGACGCGTACGTTGACGACCGGGTCGTTCGGCTCGCGCAGAATGACCTGTCGCAGGCGGGCCACGGTGCGCGCCGGCTGCACCCGGCGCACGGCCTGGGCCAGCATGGCCACGGTGCGCGCGGGCTGGGCGTTGTAGAGCACTACCCGCTGCGAGAGCACGGCCACGGTGTGGGCCGGGGTGAGCACGTAGCCGGTGCGCTGCCGCAGGGTGGCGACGGTGCGCGCCGACTGGCTGCGCACCACCTGCTGCGAGAGCGTGGCGACGGTACGCGCCGGGCGCAGGCCGCCGGTGTACTGCTGCAGCGTGGCCACGGTGGCCGCGGGGTTGGTGCGCTGCACGCCCTGCTCGAGGGTGGCCACCGGCGCCAGCGACTGCACCGTCAGGTTAGTGGGCTGGGCGAGGGCCATGCGCAGGGCTCCTTACGAGACAGCGGAGTCGACGGTGGCCACGACCTGCAGCGAGAGCTCGGTGGAATCGACCACGGCAGTGACAGCGTTCTCGACGCGCACGTGCACGGCGACCGCCCCGCTGATACCGGAGAGCAGATGTTCGCCGTTGGTGGAATCCGTCTCGCTGATCGTCAGGCTGGCGGCGGCGGTGTTGGTGTCCAGCTCGCCGGCGGTCAGCGCCAGCGTCACCTCGTCGGCGGCGTGGCCGCTGCTGGGGGCGTCATCGACGACCGAGACCAGAATGGCATCGGTGCCGGGGTTCGAGGCGGCCTGCTGGATCTGCACACCGTTATCGCCCGGGTCGTCGTCAACGTTGGCGTAGTAGAGCACGCGGTCCTGCGGGTTATCGGAGAGGTCCGACTCGTGCACGAAGTTGAGCGTGCCGCCGAATTCCTGGGTGCAGGCAGCGTCGGTATACCATTTCCATCCAGCCATGGAGGCCTCCAGACGAAAGCGCCCGGCGCAGGGCCGGGCGGTGGGGAACGAAAGCGCCCCGCCATCGAGCGGGGCGCTTGGTGTGCGGTGGAGCGCTATCGGGTATCGGCGCCGTAGCTCTCGAGCTGGCCGTTGCACATGGTCACGCGGGTGTGCCAGCCGCGGCGGCTGTCGCGGTACCAGAGATCGTCGCAGCGGCCGCCGCTGCCGACGTAGGTGTTCACATCGTCCGGGCGGCCGAGGATGTGCTCGACGTCCTGCCGGCTCATGCCGCGCAGCAGGGTGCCGCGGTTGCGGGCGCGCACCAGCTCATTGCGCGAGAGGCCGGCGGACTGGGCGCGCTGGCGGATCGACCGGGGCGTTTGCACGTCCTGCCCGTTGCGCGCGGCCTGACCGGCCTGGCGGTAGCGGCGCGAGCCCTGGCTGCCGCCCTGGTTGAACTGCAGCGTCGGCGGTTGCCGGGGCGCGGTGTAGCTGGAGACGTTGCCGCGGTCGATGACGGTGCCACCCCCTCCCCCGCAGCGGTCGCTGTAGGAGCCGTCGGCGCAGCGCTTTACCTGGGCGTCGGCCGCCAGTGGCAGCGCCAGCAGCGCGATGGCGATGATGATTCGGTGCATGATGACCTCCCTGTGGTTGCCCACGTCAGGATAGATCACCACTTCTTCTTGGGGCAGCTGGCAAACACGCGCATGGCCAGCGCACACCCGCAGGCGCCGCAGCGCGGAACCTGGAAATCGAGCCGGCCCTTGGGGTGCACCTCGCCGCCGCAGTGCTTGCAGGCCAGGCTGGCGTCGTCGTGGCCGGTGACGGTCTGGTGCTTGCCGCAGCTGGTGCACGCCCCGCGCACGGTGAGGATGGCGTGCGGGCACGTCTCGCACACCGCCAGGCGCTGGCGATGCTTCTCGGTGTGGATGCGCATGGTTATCTCCGGGTGCCGGCGGCGGCCGCCTCGAGCACATCGACCAGAGCGCTCTCGACCTCGGCCTCGCCGGTGGTGGTCTCGCCGTTCGCGCCAACGACTGACAGCTGGATGGGCACTCGGTCGGCGGAACCTGTGCCGGTGCCGGTACCGCCTCCTCCGCCGCCGATCCGCTGAGCGGAGCCGATGGCCTCCATGCCCGAGGCGGGCCGGGTGTAGGTGCCGTGGGCGGTCGGGTTCGGCTCGAGCCAGTAGGGCGATGTGTCCTTGCCGGCCTCGATGCGCTGGCGAACGCTCCGGCCGCCGTTATCCTGCTCGCCCTCCATCGCGCCCATGGCGCCACGTCCCCAGTCAGCGGCGCCGCCATAGGCCGAGGCGAGGCGCTGGGACGAACGCGACAGCTCGGTGTTGAAGTCGCGAAGGCCGGTGGTGCCCTCCTCCGCCTTGTCGGTAAAGTCGGCCACGGCCCGGCTGGCGTCCGTTTCGCCGGCGGTGCTATACGGGCGACCCGCCTGCTCGTTGGTGAGCATCAGGGTCGACGGCGTGGCGTCGCTGGCGCCGCCCGAGCCATCCCCAGCGCCAGCATCGCCGCCGGCGCCACCACCGCGGCCCATGCCGGTCAGCTGGTTCTGCAGATCGATGCCGCGCTGCAGCCGCGCCTCGAGATCCTTGAGCTTCTCGATCTCCCGGTCGATAACCGATTGCGGCGCCTGCATCGGCCCATGGGTCAGCCGGTCGATCTTGGCCTGCTGGTCTTCCACGGCTTCGGTCATGCGCTCGATGTCGTGCAGACCGGGGCCGTTGACCCAGGCGGCAATCTCCTCGCCCACCCAGCTCATCCCCTCGACCACCTTGTCGATGGCCGTGACGGCCCAGCCCATCGCCGTGGCGATAGCCTCGCCCAGCGCCTTGGCATTCTCGAGGGTCTGGGGATCGCTCAGCTGATCCACCAGGCTGTTCACCGCCGGCAAGGCGCCGAGCACCATCTCGTTCTTCATGCCGATCGCGGCGCCGGTCAGCTCATCGATGCCGGTCTTCGCCGCGCGCAGGCGGTCGAATTCCATCTCCGAGAACACGTTGCCGGTGCGCTCGGCCTCATTGCCCAGGCGCTGCATCTCCGCCCCGCCGTTGGCCAGCAGCGGGATCAGCGCCGTGGTGTCGGAGGCGATGGCCTCCATGTAAAAGGTCATGTCCTTCTGCGACACCCCGGCCGCTTCGAGGCTGGAGACGTAGAGCTGGAGCGCCTCGGGCCCGGAGAGCCGCGCGAACTGATCGGCTGTCACGCCGACCTTCGGCGCGATGTTCTCGAAGAAGTCGGCCATCGGGCCGCCGCCGGTCTGAACGTAATCGCCGATGCGGTCGTTCACATCCTTGAGGATGTCGGCCAGCTTCTCCTGATCGACGCCGAATCGGTTGGCCCCGTAGGACATCCGCTGGAACGTCTGCGTGGTGGTATCGCCCATCTGGGCGTACCGCTCCAGCTCGCGGGCGTTGTTGATGGTCTGCACGGCCATGGCGCCGAAGGCCGTAGCCGCCGCCACACCAGCCAGCTTGAACGCGTTACGCACTTTCTCGAGGTCGCGACTCACCTGCCGGCGCCACTTCGCCGAGCGGCGCTGCGCCTTGTCCATGCCCTGAACGAAGCCGCCGGTGCGGGCCACCAGGTCGAGCGTCAGCTGCCCGAGTGAACGAGTGGCCATGGCAATCTCCGCGCATAGAAAAGGCCGCCCCGTGGGGCGGCCTTGAGTGAAACGAGGTGGGTAGGGTCTAGCTGCTACCGTTGTCCTTCAGATAGACCAGCTGCCGGGCGGCTTTGCGGTCTGGTTGGAGCGTGAGGGACGCGCCGTCGGTCATCTCCAGGTCGGCGATGAAACGCTTGTCGGAATAGAACGAGCCGGCGATGGCGAGGCCGAAACCTACCAGCCAGCCGAATGGGCCCATAAACAGGCCGAACAGGAATGCCAGAATCAGCCCGCCGAAGATGGCACCGATGACACCGAAGCGGCGATTCACCTCCTGCCGGACGTTGACCGATTCCACCTCGTCGGGGCCGTACTTCGCGTTCTTCAGGCCCATGACCTCCAGCTTGCCGTTGCGCAGCTGAGCCTTGCCGCTGGGCCCGAACGATCCACCGATGATCTTCATGACGCGGCCCTCCCGTCACGGCTGACGCGGCGGCCTTCATGATCGACTTCGACGACCTCGCCGCAGCCCTCGCACAATTCCCAAACGGTTTCGCCCCGCCGGCACAGGCCGGCAAGGTCACGACTGTCGTGCCCGAGATACTGCTCGGCGCACTGCTTGCAATAATCCGCCATCGCGGCCTCCCTGCGCTGAGTTGCTCACTCAGATTAGTGCAGGGTCAGCCCTGGGTCAGGTCCAGCGCCTCATGGCCTCTTCGTGATCGATCGGCGGGTCGGCCTCGTCGTCGGTGAGGTGAGGCATGAAGTCCGCGGCCGTCCAGTCGGTGCCGTCCGTCTTCTTCCAGTTGGCCTGCGCCAGAAGCGAGCAGATCGTGGCGGCGCCTTGTTCAAAGCGCATCCCAAGGTTCAGCCCGCCCCGCTTCCGCCGGTACGCCAGCCAGGAATAGAACTCGACGATGCTTAGGTTCTGCTGAGCCTCCGCGATGGTGCGGCCACCCACGCCGGCAAGCACCAGCTCGTGCCACACCTCATCGCCAAGGCTCAGCTCTTCGCCTTTCCCGGGTTGTTGACCTCACCGATCACGCCGAGCAGGGCCATGGTCAGGTTGTGGTCGAGCGGGCCGCGATCGGGGTCGGCCTCGCCGGTCACGTCCTGGGGTGTGAAGACAGGCTTGCCCTTGTCGTCGCAGATGCTGGCGGCGATGCGGCCGGCGATGCCATCGACCTGGCCGCCGAACGCCTGGGCGTCGTACACGGCAGTCATGTAGCTGAGCCGACGGACGTAGACCGTCGCCGTGTATTCCTCGCCCTGGCACTCCCAGGTGATCTCTTTCTCCACCGGCGCGCCGGTGAACGCCCCCATCTGCTGGAGGCGGTCGATGCTCAGGTTCATGCGTCAGCTCCTTACGCGGACTTGCGCTGCCACTTCAGTTTTCCGGAGCGCTGGAACGGCACGGTGCCGCTGACTAGGGCGTTGGTCTGGAAGTCGAACGAGAAGTCAGCGAAATAGCCGTCGTATTGCAGCCAGGTGCGGTTCGTCGGCAGGTCGACCTCGCCGTTGCTGTCCAGCGTCGGGTGACCCGATGTGGCCGGCTTCCCATCGGCATCCTTCGGCCCATCGGACCAGCCGACCAGCAGCGTGGTGTTGGGGCTGGGTGACATCTGCGACATCAGGAACATCGCATAGTGGCTGTCCATATCGGGATCGGGGCGCACGCCGATGGAAGCCTCGGCGGGATCACGCAGTCCGGCCTTGTACTCCATGTCGTTGGATTCGAGACAGGTGTCGTCGAGGCGCGAGGCGGGGTTGCCGCCGGGGTTGTGAGTCGTCGCGCACTCGATCTTCGTGATTGCATCGGTGCTCGAGGACTTGTCGATGAAAAACAGCTCGGTGCCTTGTGCCAGTTTGGACATGGCGGGTTACCTCTGCTCAGGTTGCGGGCATAGAAAAGCCCGCGCGGCGGCGGGCGAGCGGTGAGCGGGCTGGGCGTCAGCGGGGGACGTACCAGTCCACGTCGAAACCGATGTGCTTGTGCTTGGTGTCGGGGTCGGTGTCCTGCGCGCCCCAGCGGGTGATGGTGGCCACCGGCTCGATGGCGTCGCGCAGCGCGGCGGCCACGGCGATGACGTCGGTGCTCGATGCGGCATAGACGTCGACCTGTAGCGAGAACGCATCCATGTCCGGCCGGTCGGCCAGGTTGTTGGCCGGGCTGCCGCCGGGGATCATCTGCCACACGGCGTAGGGCGAGGCCACGCCCTGGGGCGCATCGTCGAACGGATAGAGCCGCGTCGGGTTGGTGCCCAGCAGCGCAGTCACCGGCGCCGAGGCGACGCAGGTCGGGAAGATCGGGGGAGTCATCAGCGGCCTCTATTCGCTCGGCGGATGGCGCGCACCAGCGCCTTGTCGAACTGCTGCAGGAACTCATCGGTGGCGGGCTCGATGCTCTCCTCCATGCCGGGGCGCATGAACGGTACGGCCGGCATCTTAGCGGTACCGAACTCGAGGAATCGCCAGTAGTAGGTGTCGCCGCCGGGGTTCGCCTGGTTCTTGAACCGGGAGGTGGAGCCACCGAGGATGCCGACGCTCATCTTCATGTCGCGCGTCTGGCGCATGTACGCACCGTCGTAGCGGACCACGACGTTGGCGGCGATGCTCTCGGCGGTCTTCGGGTCGTCCAGGCGCGCGGCCCGGGCGGCCACGTTCTCGCGCACGATCGCCGCGGCCTTGCGCAGCGCGAAGCGCGTAGACCGTTTGCGCGGCAGCTCCTCGACCTGCTTCATCTTCGCCAGCGCCTCGTCGACGCCCTCGAGGTTGAAGGAGGCGTCAAGCATGGTGCACCTCAGCGGCCATCGTTCACGCCCTCCTTCACGGGCAGGGTGACGTAGTGCACTCCGCTCTTCGGATCGGGCAGCACGCCCGCGATGTTGTAGACCTTGCCGGTGCGCTCATCGACGAGGCGCTTCTCGGCGGTGATGTCGTCGCGCCAGCGCAGGGTGATGCGGGCGCTGACCTCGCTCTGCCCGGCCTGGGCGGCGATGAAATCGCGCGCGCTGAGCGGCTCGATGTCAGCCCAGGTGCGGCGCACCAGCGCCCAGCCGGGCTCCATGGCGCCGGTGTCGGGGTTCTGCACGTTGGCCGGGCGCTCGAGGCGCACGCGGTGGCGCAGGCGTCCGCTTCTCATATCCCCAGCCCCACGCGGTGGAAGTGCAGCAGGTTCACGACGGTCTGGTTCTCTTGGATGATCGACCCGACGATGTGCTGCTCGCGGTTCTCGAAGTATTCGCCGACCAGAATCAGCAGGGCCTGCTGCACGCTGGCCGGGAGGATGGCCTCGCTGCTGCTGGTGTCGGGGTCATCCCAGGGGATCGGCCGGCCGAGGTACTGCGAGGCGTACTCGACGGCGACGTCGAGCAGGCGCTCGAGCTCGGCGTCCAGCTCGGAATCGGGGTCCGGGTCGAGCCGCAGGTGCGTCTTGATGGTCGCGAGGGGAATCAGCATAGCGGCGGTATCCAGTCAGCCGTGGCGGCCCAGGGCCGCGGGTTGCCGTGAAAGCAGACGACGTCGGCGCCAGCAGGCAGGCCTTGCTGGCAGTGCGCCTTGTAGCTGACGACGCGCCCGGGGGCGATGTACTGCCAGCGCTGCACGCCCTTTCCCAGCACCCGGCCGAGAAAGCCCTGGTCGCCGAGGGTGCCGCGCCATCCCCGCCGGCGCATGTGCGCGTGGGGGTCGCGGCGCCAGGCGTCCCACACGCGGGCCTTGTCGCGCTCGGCGATGTACATCAGCCCGCTGGCCGGATGCTCGGGCCAGTAGAAATCCGACAGCATGGTGGTGCGGCCGCCGGTGGCGTCGATCAGCGGCGCCAGGTCGCCGAGCACCACGGTGTCGAGATCGAGGTACAGCAGGTCGCCAGCGATGTCCGGCCGGAACAGCTCGAGCTTCGCCCACCAGCCAGGCCAGTTGTGCGCCAGTGGCACCGTCGGCACGCCGGGCACGTCGACGTCGGCCAGGCACACCAGCCCCGGCGCCTGCCGGGCGAGCCACTGGACGTGCGCTGGGGTGTACTGGCCGCCGCTGCGAAGGACGCAGACGCGAGTCACGCTTTCCATATCAGGTTCCACTCGTCGGCCTCGGTAGGCTGGTAGCCCATCGGCGCCAGCAGGCGCTGCTGAGCGTCGCGGGCGGCAGCGTTGAGGGCCTCGGTGATAATCAGTGGGCGGAAACGGGCGATGGTCTCAGCCGCGCCTTCGATCACCTGGCACTCGTGGCCCTCGGTGTCGACCTTGATGGCCCGCACGTCATCCAGCTCCAGATCGTCCAGCCGCAGCGTGGGCACACCGGTGCCGGGCACGATACGGCCGGCGCTAGTCAGGCCCAGCCCTGGGCGGCCGACGAAGCGGGCGGCGCCGGTGCGGTCAGAGGCTGCGGCCGGATGACATTCCACCGCCACCCCATTGGCGGCGACGTTCTCGCGCAGCCTGGCGATGGCCGCAGGGTTCGGCTCCAGCGCCAGCACCTTGGCACCCAGCCGGGCGGCGATGATGGCGTACAGCCCGGTGTAGGCGCCGACGTCGATCGCCACCCCACCCTTGCAGGCAGCCATCCACGCCATAACCGACTCATACTCGAACGGTGTCTCCGTGCGGCTCTGGTGATGGATCACCATGTCGCCGGGCTCGATCAGCTCCACACCGTAGATCTGCAAGAGCCTGCTCCAGTGATTGTCGCGGCCACAGCTCCAGGGCCGTGTGGCGCGAGGCGTTGATGATCTCGCAGTGGCCGAGGTGGCCGGCCATCTCTTCGAACTGGGCGTACCACTTGGGCATCGAGACGGCGTTGCCGAGGCCCTTGGGGTGATCGCCGTGCCAGTGGCGTTTGCCGTCCGCGGCATAGCCGCAGTCGTAGCCCAGCAGGATGATGCGCCGGGCGCCGTGCCACTCGGCCAGGCTCATGGCGCCAGCCCCGCTATTCCCGCCCTGGTGGAACTTGAGCCCCTGCACGCCGGGAATGCCGCGAGCGCTGCTGACCCGCTCGCCGCGGAACACCTGCTCGGCGTCGTCGGCGTAGCGGCGCCACCAGGCGCGGTCCATGGCGTAGAGGATGTCCGCCCAGGGGCAGAGCTGGTAGGTGGTGTTGGTTACGATGACGCCTCGGCCGGGCGCCGCTTGCTGCCACGCGCGGACCGCTTGGCAGTCGTCTGCGGTGAGGCTTGGGCCGCTGGCGATGCAGACGACTTCCCGCCATCGGCCTTCTTGGGGTGGTCCTCGACGATCCGCACCAGCCCGGCCCGGGCCAGCTGTTTGGCGGTGTGGTCGGAGACCGGAAACGTGCTTCCACGCCGGCGTGAGCCGCCGTGATCGAAACCGGTGAGTGCTTCCACGGTTGGCATCTATCAGCCCTCATGCAACGGGGCCCGCTACTGGCGGGCCCCGTGGTTCACGTCACGCTGGATCAGGCGCCGCTGCCCAGCTGGAAGTCGCCCTTCACGAAGGCCTCGGGACGGTACACGGTCAGCGCCACGCGCTCCTCGGCGAGGATGGTGACCATGTTCTTGATGAAGTTGTCCCGGTCCTCGGTGGAGACGGTGACGGTGGCGTCTTCGCGGTCCCAGGCCTGGGCGCCCATCTGGAACGAGCCGGTGAGGAACTCGTCCTGGTCGAGCGACTGGGTGGCCACCACCGGCAGGCCCCAGAGGGTCGGGCCATTCACGCCGTTGGGGTTGGCCCAGATGTAGCGGCCCTGGGTGTCCTTGGTCAGCTCGATGCCGGTCCAGTCGATCGGGTTGAGCACCAGGCCGTCGGCGGCGTACTCGGCCAGCTGCACCTGCAGCATGGCGATGCGCAGCCGGTCGATCTTGGTGTCCTCGGTGACCGAGACGCCCGGGTTGGCATACTGGCTGGCCTGGGTGAAGAGGCCATTGATGTTCAGGCCCACGCCGCTGCCCTTGAGCAGTTGCGCCTCTTCCTTGAGCTTGAGGCCGTAGCGCAGGCGACCGTCGATGTAGCTCTGCAGCATGCCGGCATCGGCGAGCACCTGACGAGAGGCCTGGATCCAGTGCGCGATGGTGGCCACGTTCGCGCTGTCCAGCTCGAAGGTGATGTCCGACTCCGGCTTGCCGCCGGACGGGTTCTCGGAGACCACGTCGGCGTTGTTGCTGAAGCCGGTCTCACGCACGAACTCGACAGCGTTGGACGCGGTGCGGCCGAAGTTGAGGATGTCGCGGATGAACAGCCGGCGCTCGGGCGGGGTCACCACGCCGGGCACGCGGGTCGGCTCGGTGGTGGCGCCAGCAGAGGCATCGGCCTCGGTGATCGCCTGCTGCACGTCCACGGTGAACGAGCCCTTGCCGCCCTGCGCCAGCTGCGCGGCGCGGTTGGCGAACTCGTCGGACTGCGCGACGCGAGCGCCCATGCTCAGGGTCGCCGCCGGGGCGCCGCCGCGGTTGTCGGCCAGGGCCTGCTCGGCCGCCTCGAGACGTGCGTTCAGCTCGCCCTGAGTGGTCAGCAGCTGGTCGACCCGCTCCTTGGTCTCCTGGGACAGCTGCTTGCCTTCCTTGATGGCGGCCTGCGAGTCCTCGGCGAACTGCTTGAGGTTGTCGCTGACCTCTTTCAGGTCCTGCTGGACCCGCTGATATTCCTGCTCCACGTTCACAGGCATGACTGGTACTCCTTCAAGTTGGCAGTGATACGCAGGGGGTCTGCGTCGATCTCGAGGGCGACAGCGTTGTGCGTGTCGGTCGCGGCAGCGCTCGGCGTACCACCGCCGGCAGCGCTAGGCGTGCCGGACTTGAACTCTTGCATCAGCTCGCGACGGCGGCTGCGCGGGATGCCGGCCTTGGCCATGGCCATATCCAGCTCCTTGGCGGCCGCGCGTTGCGAGGGTTGGGCACCCTCCTCGACCTGGTCGGCATCGAGGAAGGTGTCGGCCCATCCGGCGTCCACGGCCTGGCGGCCACCGATCCAGGTCTCGGCGTCCAGCTGGGCGACGATGGTGTCCTGGGCGATACCGGTGCGGGCTTGGTAGATGTCGACGGCAGCGGCGTCGAAGGGCTCGAGCCAGTCGGCGATCTCGCGCAGCTCGAGGCGGTTGCCGATCGCCAGCACCCAGGCGTTGTGCACCATCAGGAAGGCGGCGCGGCCGATGCTGATCTCGTCGCCGGCCATGGCGATGACCGAGGCGGCGGAGGCCGCGAGGCCCATGATGTTCACGTTGACCTGGCCGTCGTGCTCGCGGAGCAGGTTGTAGATGGCCAGGCCTTCGAAGAAGTCTCCGCCCGGGGAGTTGATGTTGACGTTGACCGGGTTGCCGCTGCCGATGGACCGCAGGGCGCCAGCGATTCGCCGGGCCGTGACACCATCGCCCCACATGTCCTCGCCGATGGGCTCGTAGATGGTGATGGTGCTGGCCTGGTCGTCGATCGCGGAATGAATGCCGGGATTCCAGGCTTGCAGCGCGCGGGGCGAGAGGTCGTGCTGAATGCCCGCACGCGGGCGAGCCGCCGGCGCGGCGGGCAGCGTCATGAGCGTCATGGGATGGCTCCGGTCAGTCTTGGTCGGTGTTGCCCTGCTGGCTGGACTGGCTCGGGTTGAGCCAGGCGGCCAGCGCGGCGCGGGCGGTGTCGCCGTCGTTGGCCTGGCCGACGGAGTCGAGCGGGGCCATGGCGGTCTGCACGGTGAGCACGTCGGCGTTGCCGCCCTTGGTGGGCAGGTTCTCCAGCTGGCGGACCTCGTCGCGAGTCATGATCCCGTTGTTGACCATGACCGAGTAGAACTGGGAGCGGGCCTGGCTGTCGGCGCGCAGCAGGCCCTCGATGGAGAACTCGGCGTAGAAGCGGCGCTGGTCCTGCGGGCTGAGCAGGTGCTTGTTGATGGCCTGCTCGATGCGCGTGAGCCAGGGCCGCAGGGTGAACGTGAGGAAGCCGATCAGCTTCTGCTCGAGGCCGGTGCCCCAGTTGGAGTCTTTGTTGCCGTGGCCGACCATCGAGGGGTCGACGCGGAACCAGCGGCACACCTCCTCGACGCTGAACGACCGGGACTCCAGCAGCTGGGCGTCGCTGGGCTTGATGCCGATCGTCTTGGCGTCCATGCCGCCTTCCAGCAGCGGCGACTCGCCGGCGTTGAGCGCGCCGCTGATCGTCTTCATGTTCTCGCGGAAGTCCTCGCGCTGCTCCTTCTTGAGCACCTGCTGCATGGTGAAGGCGACCGTCGGCGCCAGCCCCTTCTCGAAGGTGCTGTTCGCGGCCTGGCTGGCGGCCAGGGCGGAGCCGAATACCGCGGCGCCGTACTGGATGGTCGACAGCCCCCACTTCCCGTCGAGCGAGAAGCCGGGGATGTGGAAGAGATCCTTCTCGCGCACCGGGCGCTGCCGACCGCCCTCTTCGGTGTACATCAGGCGGACGTCACCGTTGGAGAGCTTGCTGCCGCTCAGGCGATCCGGCGACAGGAACTTCAGGCCGACCAGCCGGCCGCCGAAGTACTGCTTCTCGCTGAACCCATTACCGCGCAGCAGGATGGCCGCGGTGTTCGACTCCCAGAACGTGACCGGGGTCGACTCGGCGTTGGGGCTGCGATTGAGGATGCCGTAGAGCGGGTGGTCCACCGCCCGGCGGCGGCCGTCGGGCGTGCGCTCGTAGAGGTGCAGCGGCAACGTGGCCACGGCCTCGGAGATCAGCCGGGTGCAGGCCCAGGCGGCCGAGAGCGACATCACGGTGTTCTCGTTGACCCGCTGGCCGGCGGCACTGGTGCTGGATGCCCAGGCCTGCCAGAAGGCGTCGCTTTGCAGGTCAAGCGGGACGCCCAGCCAGTTGAGGATCGCCGTCTTCACGCGACCCGGCTTTTTCGTCTGATTGCTCATGCGATGATCGGGTCCGATAAGAAGTCGTTGATGTCGTCGGCCTCCTCGGCGTGCCCCGCACACCCCAGAGCCATGGCGAGGGCGACCATGCCGTCGATGCGCCCGGTCGCCTTGTGCTTGTCGAGCTTACGGTTGCCGGCGGCGTCCTTGGTGACCACGGCGTTGGCGGCGCACATGGTGAGCACCGGGTGCTTGCCGTGGCGGATGCGGCTGTTCAGCAGGTCGGCCTCGAGGATGTCGAGCGCGGGGCTCATGTCCTTGAAGCCCTGGCCGAACGGCGCCAGCGGCAGCTCGATGCCGAGGGCGTCGGCGTCTTTCTTGAAGACGTCGATTCGCCAGCGGTCGAAGGCGATCAGCTCGGCATCGACGTCGCCGAGGAGCTCGGCGATCTCGCTGGCCACGAACGAGTAGTCCACCGTCGCGCCGGGCGTGGTGCGCAGCCAGCCGTCTCGGGCCCAGGCGTCGTAAGGCACGCGGTCCTTCTGGGCGCGTTCGTGCAGGCCTTGCTCGGGCGTCCAGAAGAACGGGTGAACGTGGGCAATGCCCTGCTCGTCTCGGCCGATCAGCACGCAGGACGTGAGGTCGGTTCGCGCCGAGAGGTCGAGGCCGCCGTAGATGGCGACGCATTCGCTCAGCGGCTTGGGCTTCTTGCCGCAGGCCTTCCACACGTCCTGCGAGACGAACGGGGAGACCGTCGAGACCCGCTGGTTGAGGTTCAGGTTGCGGAAGGTGTTCTCGAAGCTGGGCATGCGCGCGGCCTTGCGCGCCTGCTTCTCCATGTCCTCCCGCGAGCGGAACAGATCGAGCGCCGGGTTGGCGGCCTTCCATGCACGCTTGCTGTGCAGCTTGGCGTCCTTCGGCGCTTCGTAAACGTGGCTGACGATGCGCTTGTCCTTGGAGCGCGCCGCGTCGTCCAGCCAGACCGAGAACAGGTCGGCGTCGTTGGCAGCCTGGGTGCTGATCGCCAGCAGCAGCGGCGCGTCGTGAGCGCCCTGGGCGGTGGTGATGGCGTCGATGAAGTCGCTCTGCGGGCCGCGCACCTGGCCGACCTCGTCGAGGATGGCCAGGATCGGCGACAGGCCGTGGGCCGTCTTGCCCTCGGCGGCGAGCGCCTTGTACTCAACGTTCATCGGCAGGCCGATCAGCTTCTTGCCGCTGGGCGTGATGTGGATGATCTCGGCGAGCCGGGGCTCGAGCTGGATCATCTTGCACGCCAGGTTGAACACGATGGCGGCCTGCTCGCGGCTCATGGCGCCGGAGACTATCTGGCTGTTCTGCTGCGCCTCGGGGCCGACCAGGTGCGCCAGCAGGATGCCGGCGATGAGGCCGGTCTTGCCGTTCTTCCTCGCGATGCTGAGATACCCGTCGGTGGTGCCGTGCGGGTTGTCGTAGACGTCGAGGATGAAACGCTTCTGGAACTTGGCCAGCTGAATCGGCTGCCCTACCAGCTTGCCCTCGGGCACCCGGCAGTAGCGCTCGATGAACTGGATGACGCGCTCACCGCGGGTCGGGGACCGAGGCATAGGCACCTCAGTGCATGGGGCGTGCGATCAGGCCGTCATCCTGGTCGGTCATCACCTCGTTGGCATGCTGGTGGAGATCGTTGCGCTTGCGCTGATCGCGGGACTCGCCCTGCGTGGCCCGGGCGTGAACCTGGAGCGAGCGGCTCAGCGAGAGCGACTGGGCGTGCAGATCCTTCAGCACCTTGTGCTCGGCGGACGGGGCGGGGCCCATCATTCCCTCGGAAACCCGGCCCTTCTCTTCGGCCTGCTTGAGGTAGTGATTGATGTCAGCGTTCACACGAGCCAGGTGCGAGGCGAGCACCAGGTCGCCCGGCGTCCATGAGTCCGCGGCGCGGGTGAGCATGATGGCATCCCAGAACGGGCGGGCGTCGTCAGGCACGTCGACATAGGCCGGCGGCTCGATGACACCCTCGGCGGCAGCGCGCACTGCCGACACATGCGCGGCGGCGCTGTCGCTCCGCTGACGGCGGTCGCGCTTGCTCATAAGGAACCCCCAATATGCGCAGGGTTAATGGAAAAAACTGTGTTAGCGATGAACCGAAAATTCGGCGGCGGTTTTCGCCGGTTGGCGCTGGACTTTCGACCCACCCCCTCCCCTTGATGCGACCAGTTCGCGTTTCTGCATGAATCCGGCTCATGCACGCCAGGGGTGGTCAGGGTCGAGCGGCAGGCCGTCCAGATCGCATCCGGGCAGGCTGCCTGTCTTCTCCTGGCGCTGCTTGGCCGAGTCGTGGCACGTCTTGCACAGCGACTGCAGGTTGTCAGCGTCGAAGAACAGCGCCTCGCCGCCCTTGTGCGGGGTGATGTGGTCGGCCACCTTGGCCGGGGTCACACGGCCGAGGTCACGGCAGAACCGGCACAGCGGCTCGTCGCGCAGCTGGGCAGCCCGCAGGCGATGCCAGCGACGCGTGTTGTAGAGGTGGCGCCAAGGGCGGGTGTCCATCAGGCGGTTCCAGCCTCATGCCGGTGCACCGCTTGCATGTGGCCACGGAACAACCAAGTCCAGTCCTCGTATGCGTCTTGCGGGGTCTTACCCCGACCGACGATGCGGCCGCCTGCTTTGTATTTGGCACTCATGCATCGATAGCCAATGTTCGATCCAGACCACGGATCTCGCTCAATATGCGGCTTCATCACGACCTCACTTGCCAGCGGTCATTCTGCCGGACTGCCATCTAGCCAAGTGGTAGCATCCTGCCGCCCCACCTCTTCTTGATCCTCAGCAGCCAGGGCCTCGATCAGCAGGGTCAGCAGCTGATTGGTCTTCTGCTGCTCGATCAGCGTCTGGCGCTGATCCGCGACCAGTTGCTCGAGCAGCTGCTCGGCGCGCTCGCTCATGGGCCTCGGCCCTCCATTTCTTGATCCACGCTCGGCGGCGTTCGCAGGCGGCGCATGCCATGTCGATACCCTGTGTTGGGCCGGCGCAGCACCTCGCGGCGCGCTGCCGGCATGCCGGGGTCACCGGAGCCCGGCCCGGAGATGGCGGATCACCTCCTTGGTCCCCGCGGGGTGTGACGTTGCTGGTGCGAGTGGCAGGCGCTGATCAGCAGCCCGGCAGCCCAGACGACCAGCAGCAGCACGGTGCCGATGCCGGCCGCCGTGTCGCGGCAGCGCTGGATGACAGGGCCCCGGTGGTTCATTCCTCGTCGCCAGCGTCGTGGGCGAGGATCTCGACCACTGCGGCGCGATCCTTGTTGGCGCGGATGCGCAGCGCTTCGTAGTCAGCCAGCAGGTCCAGCAGCCCGCGATTCGTCGCCACGCGCCCGGCTGGCGCCGGCAGGGGGCTGGTCAGGCTCGGCGGAACGATTGGCGTCACCAGCACCGGCACCGTCTGCGTCGGGCAGAGCGCGCAGCCAGTCAGCAACAGCATCAGGCACAGGGCGATCAGCCCACTCGCGAACCTCCGCATCGGTGTCCTCCAGCCGGTCGAGGGCCGCCCGGTGTTCGTTGATTCGGTCGCGTGCGGCGGCCAGGGCCTGCTCGCGCTGTTCGAGGGCAGCCAGCAGGCGGCGGGCGTTCTCGCGGCGCCACTCCAGGGCACTGGTCAGCGCAGCGACCTCCCCCTGGGATTTTTCGAGAGCGGCCCGCGCGGCGTCACGCTGGGCGATGGCGGCATCGCGTGATGCCTGCACGCCCTGCAGGTAGAGCCAGCCTCCGGCGGCGAGCGCCGTGGCCAGCAATGCGGCCCAGGCCCACCCCGGTACCAATCGAATCAGGGTGCTCATAGCTGCCCCAGCTTGCGGGCCACCACGTCATCCCACACGGCGGTGCCCATGTAGGCGCCGATGATCGTTCCCCACAGGCCGTAGGTCGGCCACAGGGCCGCGGCCGGCAGCTCCAGCCAGAACAGGCCCGCCGTTTCGAGGATCGCCGCGGCCATGGCCCAGTGGGCGAGGCGACGGCGATTCTTCCAGCGGTCGGCGTCGGCGGTGGCGTTACTCATGATCACCCGCGACCAGCGGCGCGTATTCGTCATAGAGGCAGAGCCAGCGCTCGACATCGCGGCGCTTCACCAGCCCCGGAAGCTCCTCGCCACCGGCATAGGTCCAGCGGGCCAGCTCGTTGCAGGCCGCCACCGTCTCGCCGGCGTTCAACTTTCGCAGCAGGGTCGATCGGCCGAAGGCCCCCGCCCCCACGTTGTAAACGAACGAGGCCAGCGCGGCCCGGCGTGTCGGCGGCAGATCAACCGTCACACGATCGTCGACCGCATCGAACGCATCGCCCAGGTCACCAGCCAGCAGCCGGCCGCACTCCTCGTCGCTGAGGGTCTGGCCGATCCGAGCCGTGGCCGTGTGGCCATAGCAGACGGTCACCACACCTACCGGGTCGAAGTAAGCCGAATTCTCCTTGCCCTCGAAGAAGCTCACCGTGCCGGCGGCGAGCGCCAGGGCGGTGCCACCGAGGCCCAGGCCAACGAAACGCTTGATGCTCACGGCTCGCCGTCCTCCGAATCCCTGCCGGCCATCGCGGCCTGGTGCTCGCGCTTGAGCATCTCGAGCTTCTCGTCCTCGATGCGGGCGCGGCGCCAGATCCACCACACCTGCCCCAGCAGATAGATGCACGTCAGCACGCCGGCGACGACACCGACCTGAGTGCCGGGGTCAGCTTTCACGAACGTGAGCCAGCCAACGCCTACCGGCGCGGTTCGAATGCTCTCCTCGACTGCGATCCGGGTAGACATAGCGCCTCGTCGTCTGGGCATGAAGAAAAGGCCCCGCACGTGGGGCAAGACGCCAGGCGGCGCCATCACAGAAAGGGAGCCGCCCGCGGGAGTGGCGCGGCAAGGGGAACGCACCGGGCGGCATAAACTGGTAGCGGATGCCGGAGTTGCACCGACTTCTCCGGGTTATGAGCCCGGCGTCTTGCTGTCTGACCCATCCGCTGCAAACGCAAACGGCCCGCCGGGGCGAGCCGGCGGGCCGTGGTAATGTCTGGCGCCTGGCGGATCGATCGCCAAGCTACAGATACAGTAGATCAACCGTGGAGAAAGCGCAACATCTTGTGCTAAACAATCGCATCCTGTGGATAACCTATCTTGGCCAGCAGGATCAGCTGCGCCTTTGCCGACTTCGCTGCATCCTTGATCGCCTGGCCATTCTTGAACGTTGGCACCAGGTGAGAGGTCCGCACCCGGCGGCGCACGCCCTCCTCTTGCACCCTGGCGTGACGCTCGGCCATCTCTTCCCGCTCAGCCTCGCTTCGCGGCACCACCTGCCACTGGCGCTTCCCCGGATCCGTCGGCTGATCCTCGACGCAGTCGAATCGATGCCCCTCCACGCAGAAAAAGCCCAGCTGCCGGGCATAGCTGCCGATGTTGGCCGCGATCGCTTCATAGCTCGCCGCCCACTCGCTGCCCTGCACCCGGCGGTCCAACTTTCGCGCCTGGATCAGCAGCGCCAGCAGCTGGCGCTCGGGGATGTTCGCCCATGCCAGCCAGCGGCGCACCGCCTCGTGGCTCTCGTGGTAGCGGATACCCCGGTCGTAGAGGTTGGCCAGCGGCTCCCGGGCGATGTCCGTGCCGCCGGGTGCATACCCCGGAGCGATCGCGCTGCCGCCGACGCCCTGCAGATGGTCGGTCCCGTGCAGCGTGCGGCGCTCCACCTCCATGTCGAGGATCCGGCGGACGAACACCCGCGTCGCTTCGTCGTCGTGCTCCGGGTGCTGCTGGCGCGCCAGCTCAGCCAGCCGCCAGATGCCCATGCGCTCGTAATCCCTGGTCTGTGCCGTCACGTTACCGCTCCCCTCGGTCTGCGCCAGTGCTGCCATCGTCATCGCCATCTCCCCGTTTCCATTCCGACCCGTTCTCCAGCGCCAGCTGATCGCCCACCACCTGGGTGCGCGGCCAGCTGACGTACTCCCGCAATACGGCCTTCGCTTCATCGAAGCCCCGCGCCAGCGCCGGGCAATACCCCTCGTACTCGCTATCGTCCAACCACGCATGCTGACTGTCGGCCAGCGCGGCATCCCGGGGCGGCGTGGCCTTGAACTCGAGATAGAGCCCGTGCCATCCACCCCGCGCCTGCCGGACGACCAGATCGCTCACCCCAGCCTTCACGCCTTGGGCCTTCATCCGCCCCGCTTCCTTGGCCAGCCGATACCCGCCGTTGGGCACGTGATAGGTGGCGTCGTACAGCTCTCCCACATCCGTGCCACGGATCTTTTCGGCCTTCAGCCAGGTCATCACCGCCGCCTGCTCCTGCCCCTCCCAATCGACCGGCTTGCGCCGGGGTTTGCCGGAGGCGGTGGGCTTGCGGCGCGGCGTGGCCCGGACGTAGTTGCGGGTGCTCATACCAGCAGCTCCCGCGCTTCGATCAGCGTCAGCTTGCCGGTGCAGAACGCTCCGGTGTCGATGTAATGGACGTTGCCCAGCTGGGTAGGCGCGCCGACGATGGTGTGGCCCACCACCACCGCATCGATGCCGATCACCGGCGTCTCGTCCTGCTGGCTGATGCGGGTACGCCCCCACACCAGCTGCTGGATCAGCGAAGGGCGAACAACGTCAGCCCAATCCGCAGGCGGCTCGGCGTGGACCATCCCGACGCGCTTGCCGTCGACCACGACCTCCCTGGCATATGGCAGATGCTCGAGCGCCTCGGCCAGGATCGTCTTCACCTCGTAGGCGTTCTCGCCCACCGACCAGGCACCACCGTTCACCATCCAGAGGTTGTACGGCATCCAGTCGCCGTCGTTGTCGCGCAGCAGGGCGTCATGCGCCAGCATCTCGTGGTTGCCGCGCACCCCGTGGAACCAAGGCTCGAACGGCAGCGACAGGCAATCGAGCGAGCGGGCGCCGCGATCAATCAGGTCGCCCACGCTGAAGAGCCGGTCGACAGCCTTGTCGAAGCCCACTCGACTCATTTCTGAGTTCAGTAGATCCAGCTGGCCGTGGATGTCGCCGACGAAGAAGTCGCGGCCCCGGATGTTGGCCTCATGCCGTTCGATCATCACACCCTCCTCGGATTGTTCACGTACCGCCGTTCGGGCGGCTTCTCGGCGTTCTTGTCGCTCATGAATCACCCCGTGCGCGTTCGATGGCCGCTGCCAGGTCGCCGAGGCGCAGGCCGACCCACTGGTTGATGTAGGCGGGCATCGCCCGGAACCAGCCGTCAAACCCACGGCCCTGCTTGAATAGATCGGTCGCCGCGTCGAAGTGGCCGGTGGCGGCGCGCAGCCGCCTGGCGGCGAGGTCGTAAAGCCAGTCGCTCACAATGCAACCCTCCCGTGGTGGCTATCCGCTGCGGGGGATATTTCGCAGTTATCCCCCATAGCGGATAAAGCGCCGGCCCGCTCGGCGCGACGCTTCCAGTTGCCGAAGTCGCTCACGATCCGGCGGAACATGGCCGCGGCGTCGTCGTTGTGATCCAGATCGGCGCGGCTCTCCACCCCGCAGGCCCGGCGGATCGCGTCGGCGGCTTCCTCCGGGGTGTGGGTGCCGTCCGGCATCTGCGTCTCGGTCATGCCCTTCTGGTGTCGGATGCGAGCATCGAGATAGAGGCCGAACACCGGCAGCTCGCCGAGCATCGCGGCCTCCCGCGCCAGCCGACCGCCCTTGCCCTGGCTACTCACTCCCCACCTCGTCGTCATAGAGCTCACTGCATTCGGCGCGCAGCACGCCCTCGAGCGCCTCAGCCCGGCAGGCATCGGTAAGGAGGCTGTTGGCGTGCTCAAGCCCACGCTCGACGCAGCGGGCCACGTCATGACGCTCCAGGCACGGAAGGGTCTCCACCCTCAGGCGCAGCGACAGGTCGCCATCGAGGCGGGCGGCTAGCTGGCGCAGGCGATGTGCCAGGCGCCCGCGCCAGCCCATATCAGCGGCGGCGGTCTCGGAGCACTGGAGCTTGCTGCGATACTCGATCTCGTAGCTCATGTCTCACCTCCCGCGGCCACCAGCTGGCGCCCGGTCTCCATCAGCCACTGCAGCTCCTGCCCGGCGTCCTGCTCGCCCTGGGCGTAGCCATCACCGGCCTGCGCCAGCAGCGTGCGGTGCATCGCCACGCAGCGCTGGAACAGCTCGAGCGAAAGGGTGATGCCGGCGGGCTGATAGAACGGACTGCTCGGCACCACCAGGTCATCGCCGCGAGTCGCGTAGCGGATGGACTCGGGCTCAGGGATTGTCGACCAGCCGACAGCCTCCCGGGCGTTATGGCAGCGCTCGCACAGGTCCTCAGGGATCGGCGCCTCATCCGGGCGGCGGAACGTCACCCGGCAGAGGCGGCAGGTCTTGAGGTCAGCGGTGGCCACCGAGATGGGAGCAGGCCGCGTCACCGGCTTGGGCGCACCGCCAGCCCGGGGACGCATCGTGTCACGGCTGGCGGGGCGCACCGGGGCGCGGGTGTCGCGGTCGGCTGCTGGCGCGGTGTTCGGCTGAGGCCCCGCGGCGGGCTCGTCGTCGAGCGGCGCACCGGGCGCGACATGATCCATGGCCGCCGGGGCGGGCCATACCGCCTCGCCCTTCACGTGAATCAGGCCCGCGGCGCGCAGCTTGGTGAGCGCGTTGAGCACACGGTCCTGATCGCAATCGGAGCGGGCGTTGCAGTACGCCTGCACGATGACCATCGGCACGCCGCGGCGGGTCTGCTGGTGCTCCGAGGTCACTGCCTGCATCACCTGCGCCTGCAGCTTGGTCAGGCGGATGCGGTCGTCGATATTGGCCGGGCTGTTCATGCCGCCACCCCTTGGGCCTGGATGACCCGGTTGCCGTGTGCCATGTCCCGGTCGTGCCAGCCGGCGGCGAACCAGGCGTCGTAGGTGCTGAGCGCATCGGCGTGGAGCTGCGCGCCCCGATCCCGCGCCTCGCCACCGCGGCGGTAGGCCGTGGCCTCGCTCAGGCTGATGTCGTGCTGGGCGGCGAACATGCCATCCGCCACCGATACCTCATGAATGCTCGCCACGACGAAACTCCTCGAGGCCCTGCGGGCGCAGCTGCTGGGATTGGCGGGCCAGCGCGCGGCCGGCGTCGGTGAGGGCATAGAGCGGGTGGCAGTCCTCGCCCACCTGGGCTTCGTCGACGATCTCGAGATACCCCTGGCGCTCCAGGCGGGTCACGGTGCTGGCCACCGAGCGCCAGCTCGGGCCCGCGCCGTCGGCGGTGGTGAGACGACGCCACAGGTGGTTCACGTCCAGCCCGTCGCGCGGGTCGCCGTAGCTCATCAGCGCCAGCAGCACCGCGCGCTCGAGTGTGATGGTCTGGTCACGCATCGCCCTTCCCTCCCTCGTCGCTCGCCAGCGCCAGCAGCCAGTCGACGCCCTTGTCAGTGATGCCCAGCACCTGCCGGGCCGGCTTGCCCACGGTTCCGATCACATCGATCAGTTGGAGAGCGAGCAGCTCGTGGCAGCGCGGGCAAACGCTGGAAAGCGGGATCCCCGGCAGCTCTGCAAGCTCTTGACGGGTCCAACCCTCCCCCTTGGCGCACCAGTAGAGGGCGGCCATGATCCTGACCTGCTGGCGCGCGGACCGCCCGGAGCGGCGCACATCGTCCAGCCCCTCGCGGGAGACCTCGTTGCCGGTGGGTTGCATCAGTGCGGCCATGGTCACTTCCCTCCCAGTACGCCACGCAGGGCGGCGATGCCCTCGCGGCCACTCATGCGTTGTTTCAGCCCGGCGGCCTCCGCGCGGCGCTGAGCCTCCTCTCGGCCAGCCCGCTCGGCCAGCTCCGCCGGCGAGCGGCGGCTGTCGTGCTCGAGCAGCTGGCGCTCGGTCAGCGTCTCGCCGGCCATCACCCGGTTGACCAGGGCCTGATACTCCTTGGCGAACCGGCGCTCCAGGCGCTCGACCCGGCTGGGCTGCACGTGGGTCAGCTCCCACCAGCCCACCGCGTTGCCCGCCATGCGCACGGCCTCGTGGCTCCAGCGGTGGCGGCGCGGCTCGTGGGCGTGGGCCGTCACCTCGCGCCAGGCCTCAGCGACCGCCGGCATACCGAAGTCCTCCGGCGTAGGCGCCAGCAGCCTGATCAGCACAGGGATCGTCGGCGGCCAGGTATTCCCCTCGCGCTTCAGATCGCTCATCGCCCGTTCCACCACCGGACGCGTCGGCAGAGCCACCCATCGGGCCAGCTCCATGGCCATCTCGCGCTTGCTCAGCGCCAGCACGCTCTCGCTCGGGAACGCGCTCTCCCAGGTCCGCGGGTACAGCGCCGCCAGCCGGGTGAACACCTGATTCACCAGCGCCAGCGTCTCCGGCCGGGGCGTCGTCTCCGCCTTCGCTTGGCCACCAGCCGTCGGCCCAGCTGGTGTCGTTCGGGTCGGCGAGCTGTTCGCGCACTCGCCGGCGGCGAGCCGCTGGGTCTGTTGCGCCAGCAGCTCCGGCATCGCTTGAGACATGGGCGTTTCCTCCGGTGGCAGGCGCCTGGCGGCGCAGGTTCTCCTGCACCCAGCGCGCAAAGCGGCGGGTCCAGTCGGCGGGGGTGGCAGTGCGCCCAGGCAGGGCGGCAAAGTGCTCGCGGAAGTCCAGCAGGGCGTGGTGCACGTCGGCATCGGGGGGCAGCCCACGCTCCCAGCAGGCACGCTGCCAGGTGGGCAGGTCGGGTTCCCAGTCCAGGGTCATCGGTTGCTGGCGCTGGCGATGGCCAGCCAGGGGCGGCTCGGGGTCGGCAGGATCGGCGGGGGCGTTCAGCGGCTGGCCGTCGTCGTCCAGGTCCTGGCCGAACACGCCCGGCGAATCGCTCGCGCCCGCGTCAGAGTGAGAGGGTGTTTGATTCATAGTGGTAGATTCAAGGGGTGTCACCGGTGACACCCTCCCCCTGTCAGTGGTGACACCCTCCCCTGTCAAATTGACACCCTCGGGGGGTGTCAATTTGGCACCCTCCCCGGATTGGCCAGACATAGAGGGGGTGTCAGATTGGCACCCTCCCCCGAAGCGCTCGATCACGGCCAGGTGGTAGCGGTTCGACATTTGCCGACCGTTCGTCGCGTGCCGCACCTCGACCTTCAGCAGGCCATGTTCCTCGAGCAGGTCCACCGCGCGCTGCACGCTGCGAACGCCGCAGCCCATCTCCAGCGCCATGGTGGAGATCGACGGCCAGCAGGCGTGTTGCTCGTCGGCGTAATCGGCCAGCAGCATCAGCGCCAGGCGGGCCGGCGCCTTCACCGTGGCGGGCAGCGTCTTGAGCGACTGACGCGCCCAGTGCATCGCAGCCAGGCTCATGGACGCACCTCGTGTTGTTCATGGATGCCCATACAGCAACCTCAAGCGCGCTGAGCGCGGGCCGGTTTCGGCTTACGCTTGGAGGTGTCGGCGCGCAGAGCGCCAGCGGTACGGCCCTCGATCTCGAACTGGAGATTCGCGGGCAGCTGATCGGGCCACTGGCTCACGGCGCCCTTCGAGCGGCCGAGGGCCTTGGCGGCGGCGATGGTGCCGCCGAAGTGGTCGAGAACATCCTGCTTGGTCATGGGCGGGCCTCCTGTGTGCCCACCGAGTTTAGGTTTCTATCCACTGTGATGCAAGATTCTAAACACCCACGGGGTTTAATCTACTGAACATGGATAATCAAACGATGGGCCAGCGCATCCGAGCATTGCGCTTACAGCAGGGGCTCTCCCAGCAGGCGCTCGGCGACAAGATCGGGCGCTCAAAGGGCACAGTGAGCCAATGGGAGGCCGGGACAACCCATCCCGGCGGAGAGGTGCTGCTGCGCCTCGCTACGGTCTTGCGGCGGTCACCGCACTATCTGGCGACGGGGGCCGAGAGGACTGCTGAAACCCCCGCGTCATACCAGGCAGAGAGTCACTCGAATGTGGAAGGCCCCGCCGTGGGCGTCAGCCAAGGGAGGGTGCCTGTGAAGGGATCGGCGCAGCTCGGCCCATGCGGCTACTTCGAGGCATTGGACTACCCTGTTGAGCAGGGTGACGGCTACGTGATGGTGGAAAGCCAGGACGCCGACGCTTACGGCCTACGGGTGGTCGGCAACAGCATGATGCCGCGCATCAAGCACCACGAGTACGTCGTCATCGAGCCCAATCACCCCTACGTCAACGGCGACGAGGTGCTGGTCTGCACGCGCGACGGGCAGTGCATGATCAAGGTGTTCACCTGGCTACGTGACGGCCAGTACCGATTCGACAGCATCAACAACGACTTCGAGCCGCTGCACGTCTTCGAGGAAGAGGTGATGCGGATTCATTACGTTGGCGCCATCGTGAAGCCCTCTCGCTATATGCCCTGACTCACCGGGGCGGCGCCCGCTGGAATGCACTCATGACAGGAGGTCACCATGCGAACCGCCCCGATTATCATTGCCGCCGCACTGCTGGCCGGCACCGCTCACGCCCAGGTCAACCGATGCGAGATCAATGGTCAGCCCACGTGGCAGAGCGCACCCTGCCCGCCCGGCACAGCAGTAGATCACGTCACTGTTCCCGAGCCTGATCCTCAAGCATCTGTCCCGCCGCGGGCGACGGCACCAGAGCCAGCGGAACCTCCTGCACCAGCCCCTCCCAAGCCCGCCACCGACCATGAGATATGCAGCAGCATCTCGGAAACTGCTGAGACCGTCATGAGGGCGCGACAGAACGGGGCCTCCATGCGCGAGATGATGGGCCGAGTCGGCGACAATAGCCTGCTCCACACCATGATAATGGAAGCATTTCAGGATCCACGGTTCTCGACCGAGCCCATGCAGAATCGCTGGGTGCTGAGGTTCTCCAACAACTACTACCTCCAGTGCATGCAGCAAGCCGAAGCCCGCCGCTGACCGTTATCGGCATACCGATAACGCCCACCTAGCCCGCCCAATGAGGCGGGTTTTTTGTTGCCCCGATGTTTGATTTTCTGAACTTTCTTCCTTGACGCCATGTTTAGGTCGCTATACGCTGAGTTCAGAAAACAAGACAGGGGAACAGCCATGCAACTCACCTTCGGCAATTGGCAGGCCACGGCCAACCCGGATCGCCACTCCGGCCAGCTCGCCCCACGCGAAGCCCAGCACCTCATGGCCCTGGCCAGCGGCCTCTCCGCCAAGGAGATCGCCCGCGAGTTCGGCATCCAGCCGGCCACCGTCAAGCACAGCCTGATGCGCGTCTACGGCCGCCTGGGCGTGCACCGCGGCACTGCCGCCGTGGCCGAGGCCATCCGCCGAGGGTGGATCGCTCCCCTGGTGCTGGCGCTGATGGTCGCCGACCTCAGCGGCCAGCACATCCAGCGCGTCCGCCAGCCGGCCCGCACGCGCCAGCAAATGTCCGCCACCAGCCGGGTCGCCCGGCGCGACCTCGGGAGCCTGTTCGCATGAGCTACGCCACCCCCAACACCCTCAGCGAGCTGTACCGCCGCCACGGTCTAGCCACCGGCATCAGCGCCACCGTCATGCAGCTTCACGAATACGCCATGGCCGTGAGCCTGATGGGGCGCTACCACGCCGATGCCGATTACCAGGGCGCCAACCACTGCGTGCGCCTCACCATCCGCACGGCGCCAGCCGGCCGCCTGCTCTCGGTGGACGACATCGTACTGCCCCGCGACGACCGGCCGGCCGCCGAGGCCGTCAACCAGCTCGGCGCCGCCATCCACCGCCTCACCGGCTACCTGATGGAGGGCCCGCTGTCATGAGCATCGTCGACCAGACCCTGCGCCAGCTCATCCGCAGCCGCGTCCACGAGATCACCGATCTGGCCGAGGAAATCAGCGATCGCATGATCTACGCCGTGGACGTCGAGCAATCCGGTCAATTCGGCGCCATCGCCATCACGATCTTCGAGCTCACCGGGCATGGCGAAGGGCTGAAAGCCCAGGAGCCGATCAGCGTCACGCTGCCCGGCAACTACCACCGCCGCGATGACTGGCTCGACACCCTCGACAGGCTCGAAGAAATCGCCCAGCAGCTCCGCACCATCCGCCATGGAGGTCAGCCGTCATGAACCACGTCATCCCCGCCGCCGCGCTGGTGCTGCCCGTGCCGGTCCACGACCTCGCCGCCGCCTGGCTGCAACACGCCGAGCGCCACGGCGCCGCCGCGCCCGACACTGAGCTGCTGGCCGTGCCGATCATCGACCGCAACAACAACCCGGCCTGGCGCCCCGCCATCCGCGTGCCCAGCACCCGCACGCTGCTGGTCATCCACACCGCCCGGCCGCACGCCACCGAGGCCGCCGCCACTCAGTGCCTGGCCGACCTGCTGCTGGCCATGGCCCGCGACGGCAGCGTCCGGGTCACCCAGGGAGTCGCCGCATGAACCGCCAACCGCACAACAACACCGCGGCCACCAGCCTCGGCGGCGGATTCGCCGCCCTGGTGATCGGCGTCGCCCTGGCCACCGGCGTGGCCATCGGCCAGACACCGAGCGCCCCGGTGAACGACACCGCCCAGCGCCAGTACTGCCAGGACGTCGCCCTCTGGATCGCCGAGGCAGCGCGCAACGTGCCGATCAACCTGCGCGTCGGCCAGCCCGACTACCGCGGCACCGCCGCCGAGCAGTGCCCCGCCATCCGCCATTCCCACCTGCTGCACCTGGCCCAGCGCCAGCGCCATCCGGTGCAGTTCTGAGGAGAGATCAATGGCCAAGCACACCATTAAGGCAATGCAGGTAGGCGTGAACCCGCGGGCAATCCAGCAGGCGTTCACCTCCATCGCCGGCCCGATCATCGAGGCCGGATGCTGCGAGAGCGCCTATGGGCTCGATGAAGCGAAGCGCCATTTCGGCAACGAGGACGGTGATCTTCCCAAGGCCGGCGAGGTCATCATTGGGCGCTCGAAAGGGCTGGTCGTGAAGCTCGTCGTCGAGCCGGAGAGCGGCGGGTACTCGGGCGTGTTCCTCGAGCACGAAGAGGTCGATGGTATCGGCATCAATGCCATCCGGCTGGATGACGGAAGTCTGATCGGCCCTCACGGGGAGATTTCGTCATGATCCCCACCCCGATCTGGAAGGCCATCGCCCACCTCGCCAGCCGCCCCGCGGTCACCCGCTGGCTGCTGCGCCGGGCCATGCGCACCCCGTACTCGCACATCGTCAAGAACGGCGAGACGTACATGGAGCGCTACTGGCTGTTCAACCCCTACGACAACGCCACCCGCGTGGCCCGCCGGCCCTGGTGCCCGGTGTCGGTTCGCCTACACGTCATCCGCAAGCCGGACGAGGACGAGCACCTGCATGACCACCCGTGGGACGCCCGCACCCTGATCCTCCGCGGCTGGTACCTCGAGGAACGCCACGGCCAGCACCTGACCTCGCGCCAGCCCGGCGACACCGCCGAGATCGGCGTGCGCCGTTACCACCGCATCACCGACGTCTGCCAGGACGGCGCCGTGACGCTGTTCATCACCGGCCGCGAACGCGGCGACGGCTGGGGCTTCCTGGTCGACGGCCGGCACGTGCCGTGGCGCGAGTACTTCGCCCGCCCCTCCACCAGCCAAGCGGAGCTGTCGTCATGAACGTCGAGTACCTCGATTTCGTCAGGAACAAGACCAAGCAGGATCAGCCGAGCGGCTTCGAGTGTGCCGACTTAGGCTTCGGCGGCCTGCCGCTAAAGGGGTTTCAGGTCCACATCGTGCGCTGGGCGCTGCGCCGCGGCCGGGCGGCCATCTTCGCCAACACTGGCCTGGGAAAGACGGCCATGCAAGCCACCTGGGCGGGGCATGTCGCCGAGCGTACTGGCCTGCCCGTGCTGATCGCCGCGCCGCTGTGCGTCGCCCGCCAGACCCAGCAGGAGGCCGCAAAGTTCGGCGTCCATGTCGAGTACGTGCGGGAGATACCGGCCACGCCGGACGGGGTCTACGTCACCAACTACGAGATGCTCGACAACTTCGCCCCCGAAGCCTTCGCCGGCATCGTGCTGGACGAGTCGAGCATCCTCAAGAACCGCGACGGTAAGACCCGGCGCAAGATCATCGACGACTGGAAGGCCTGCCCCTACCGGCTTTCGTGCACTGCCACGCCCTCGCCGAACGATCACATGGAACTCGGCAACCAGGCAGAGTTCCTGGGGATCATGGGAATGGACGAGATGTTGGCCATGTTCTTCACCCACGACGGTGGCGACACCAGTAAGTGGCGCCTCAAGGGGCATGGCGCCAAGCGATTCTGGCAGTGGCTGGCGTCATGGGCGGTGACCATCCGCCTGCCGTCGGACATTGGCTTCGAGGACGACGGCTACATTCTCCCGACCCTGCACACCCACGAGCACCTGGTAGCCAGCGAGTACGGCGACGACATGTTCACGTCCATCGCGCAGAGCCTCAGCGAGCGACGCCAGGCGAAGAAAGAGACGCTGGCCGAGCGGGTGGCCAAGGTAGCCGAGACCGTCGCTCAGGAGCCGGGCGAGCCCTGGCTGGTGTGGTGCCACACCAACGACGAGTCCGACGCGCTGGCCAAGGCGATCCAGGGTGCCGTCGAGGTGCGCGGCAGCGACAGCATCGAGAAGAAGGAGCAAGCCATCAACGGCTTCCTCGACGGCAGCGTCCGGGTGCTGGTCACCAAGCCGAGTATCGCCGGCATGGGCCTGAACTTGCAGCACTGCGCCCGCATGGCGTTCGTCGGACTGGATGACAGCTTCGAGCAGATGTATCAGGCCGTCCGCCGCTGCTGGCGATTCGGCCAGGCCCGGGAGGTGCACAGCCACATCGTCAGCGCCGAAAGCCTGGGCGCGATCAAGCACAACGTCGAGCGCAAGGAACGCCAGATGGAGGATATGCAGGCCGCCATGGTGGAGCACATGAAGGACGCCATGGATTCCGGCCAGGCTGCCGCCATCGAGAAAACCGACTACCACCCCACCGTCGATATGGTGCTGCCCGCCTGGGTGGCCTAAGGAGCGATCATGAAAGGCAAGGTCCTGAACCAGGAGCTCGGCGCCGATTGGGCCATGTACCACGGCGACTGCGTGCACGTCATCGGCAACATGCCGGAGGCGTCCATCGACTACACCATCTTCTCGCCGCCGTTCGCGTCGCTCTACACCTACTCGAATAGCGACTTCGACATGGGCAATGTCCAGGACGACGACGAGTTCAGTGCGCAGTTCCAGTACCTCGTGCGTGAGCTGTACCGCGTCACCAAGCCAGGCCGGCTGCTGTCATTCCATTGCATGAACCTGCCGGCCTCGAAGGTGCGGGACGGCTACATCGGCCTCAAGGACTTCCGCGGCGACCTGATCAAGGCCTTCATCGCCGAGGGCTGGATCTTTCACTCGGAAGTCTGCATCTGGAAGGACCCGGTGACCGCCATGCAGCGGACCAAGGCGCTCGGCCTACTGCACAAGCAGATCAAAAAGGACTCGGCGATGAGCCGCCAGGGCATCCCCGACTACCTGGTCACCATGCGCAAGCCGGGCGAGAACCCCGAGCCGGTCAGCCACACCAACGAGACCTTCCCCGTTGAGCGCTGGCAGCGCTACGCCTCGCCGGTGTGGATGGACATCAACCCCAGCCGCACGCTGGCCTATCGCGACGGCCGCGACCCGGACGACGAGCGCCACATTTGCCCGCTGCAACTCGACGTGATCGAGCGCGCCATCGATCTCTGGACCAACCCCGGCGACACCGTGCTGAGCCCGTTCGGCGGCATCGGCAGCGAGCCAGTGAGCGCCATCAAGATGGGCCGCAAGGCCGTGGCCGTCGAGCTCAAGGAGAGCTACTGGCGCCTGGCCCTCAAGAATCTGCACGACGCCGAGCAGGAGCCGGTCGACATGTTCGCCAGCGCCAGCACATCCACCCCTGCCAGCGCTCAGGCGTAACCACCCGCACAAGGAGGCCCACATGGCCCGTGGCATCAACAAGGTCATCCTCATCGGCAACCTCGGGCAAGACCCCGAGGTCCGGTTCACGCCCAGCGGCACCGCGGTGGCCAACCTCAACCTCGCCACCACCGACACCTGGACCGATCGCCAGAGCGGCCAGCGCCAGGAGCGCACCGAATGGCACCGGGTGGTGATGTTCAACAAGCTCGCCGAGGTCGCCCAGCAGTACCTGCGCAAGGGCGCGCGCGTCTACGTCGAGGGCCGCCTGCAGACGCGCAAGTGGCAGGACCAGAACGGCGTCGACAAGTACTCCACCGAGATCGTCGCCAACGACATGCAAATGCTCGACACCCGCAGCGCCAGCGACACCGGCGCCAGCCAGCCCGGCGGGTTCGACGACGGCTACGGCGCGCCCCACGGCTACGACCAGGGAGGGTTCCAGTGATGACCCCATTCGTGATTGCCATCGGCGTGGTGCTCGCCGGCATCTGCCTCGCATTCGGCGGCCTGCTCACCTACATCGGTGTGGTCATGGGCTACCAGAGCGCCGACTGGCGACGCCTCAGCCCCGGCGGACGCTTCGGCCTGGCCGTGGCCGCCCTGCACGACTGGCTCCAGCGCGGCGCCATCCAGCCCACCACCACCGCCGGCGAGCTGCCGGCCTATCGGAGAGCGTGACGATGACTGAGCAACATATCGCGCAAGAACCGGCACAGGCCGGCGATTCTGAGCAGCATGAGCACTATGCTGCCGAACTCAGCCCCGGCGTCACCATTGCCAAGCTGGAGAAGCTGGCCCGTGGCGCCGCGCGCGGCACCTGGCAGCGCAACAAGACCGGCCACATTTTTGCCGGCAACGATCGGGTGGCCGAGTGCCCGCCGTGCCAGGGGCATCGCGGCGAACGTAACGCCAAGTACATCGCCGCCGCCCGGCCGGAGACCGTGCTCGCGCTGATTGATCGGCTGCGCAAGGCAGAGAGCAGCTACCCGACTCCTCACGCCTACGAGGCCGCCTGCGCCGCGCTGCACAAACAGCGGGAGCGGGCTGACCAAGCCGAGGCCCGGGAGCAGGCCCTGGCGGCGCATTTGGGCCGTCTGGAGCATGGAGGGCGCGCGCTGTATCACGAGCTGGAGCAATGGGCGCTTACCGAGCGTGACCCGGAAACTAGCTCAGCCATGTCGGCATGGATGGCTGTTGCCCGCGACAGGCCCGCCACCTCCCTCGCCCGCCGGGATGCGGAGAAGCAGGCCGAGGCAATGTCGGAGGCGCTGGATGCCCTCGAGTACATGGATAGAGAGGTTGGCAGCGACCGCGGGGCTCTCGATGCGACGCGGGACGAGTTGCGCGAGCGCATTCGTGCCTATCGCTGCCAAGCTGAGCAGGCCGACACGGACGGGGAGGAATCATGAAGCGCACCATCTACGACGAGATCCCGATCGGCCAGGCCAAGGCGGGCTCCGCCCGCCGGGGCTCCGCGCAACGCCATGCGCCCCACGACTGGACCGACGACGAGATCAGCGACGCCGAAGCCCTGCGCCGTGCCGGGCTGTCGCCCACCGCCATCAAACAGTTCCGCAAGCGCCACCCGAAGCAGGCCGACTGGAGCCGGACCCGCATGATCGAGCAGATGCTCGCGAACAAGAAGCGGCGCGACGATGCCAGCCGCCGGAAGCAGGAGGCCCAGCGGCCCGGGGAGGAATGATGGACTGGAGCAAGCTGATCACCCATGACCGCGATGAGCATTCATTCAGCGGCGAGTATCGGGATCACGAGATTGAGATCGAGCGCGAGGACGCCGACGACAGGTGGTACATCATCGTCACCGCTCCCTGCGGAATGCTCGATTACGACGGCTGGTGGTGGAATCAAGGGGCACCACTGGATGAGGCCATCGCGGAAGCGGTGCGCGGGGCGATGATCGATGAGGAGACAGCCGAGTGACCCAGCCCACCCACACCCACCGGCAGCACGGCGGCCGGTTCGCCGAATGTAGCCAGTACGCCGGCGGCGGCGCCCTCGAGGGCCAGACGCTGGTGGCCTATCGCGACCTCGACAAGGACGTGACCAGCGCCACCACGCTCGACGACTGGCACAAGAACTGGAAGCCGCTCGACGCCGACGACTGCACGCTCTGCCTGGGCACGGGGCGCGACGCCATCAAGGGCAACCAGACCAACCCCTGCGGCGGCTGCTACGGGCTCGGGAAAGTGCGGAAAGACGGCGAGGCGCCGGAGGATCGCTGGCAGCTGGCCGACGTCTCCCTGGGCATCATCCAGCGCCAGCAGCAGGAGCTCGGCCGGCTGCGCCAGATCGCCGCGCTGCCGGGGGTACAGAAGATCTTGGAGAAGCACCGCGCCGAGAACCGGCAGGCGTGGGTCGAGGAAGAACAGAACTGGCGGGAAGGCCCGGGCCGCGGGCATGGCGGCCGCCGGCACACAGGAGACTGATATGCAGGACATCAATCAGTGGCTCGATCCCAAGTACGTGCAGATCAGTCGGAAGGAGGCAGCGCGCATCATCGGCCGCAGCCCCACTGAGTTCGACCGGCTGCGCAAGACGGACTCGGATTGCCCGAAGGGATTCAAGACGGGGGACTCACGCGGGGCCCCGGTGCTCTTTCGCCTGTCAGAGGTCTACCGCTATAGTGAAGTCCTGATGGAGCGCGCTCAGGCATGAGCGCGCCGGCGGGGAAGATGAGCCAGCGCCAGCAACGATTTTCTTGTATGCCTGGCTGTATGCCGATGGGGGTTTTGGCTCATAGTGACTTGATTTATAAAGATACTACGGGTCTCCCCATCCGCACCATTCCAATTTGCCTCACTTACTCGTCTTCTTGACGACCTCTCCTCGAGGCATTCGATAATCCCCTGTGACCAGATTGTGACTTAGCCGTCGACAATCCTATTGCCATTTCTTCTCGATCTTTTCGGCCTCTTATCAATAGGCTTTAAGCCGTCCGATTTTGCCGATAAGCCGTGCGGCCAGCTCATGCTTGCCCACGCCGGCGTGCAACTCACGGTGGCAGTTCGGACACAGGGCGACGGCATTCTCTACGATATCGGGGCCCCCGTCTGCCAAGCGCCTGAGGTGATGAACCTCCAAGAATGGGGTGCCATCCTCTCGGATGAAGGGAGCGGAAGAACCGCAGCACTCACAGATACCATCGGCCTGCGTCAGCACCCACGCCACCACATCGGGATCACGCTCATACACCGTCGTACCGACCGATGTCTTATCCGGTGCCTGCCGCCCCTTCGGTGGTGTCAACGTATCATGACGATACTGGCTGCGACGTTCGTTGACTTCGGTCGCGAAGCGAGCCGATGAGGCGATACGCTGCCCTTCCGCCTCGGCGATGAACGCCTCGATCCGGGCGACGATATTGACGCCGACGTTGCACGCCGGCTTCAATCCTTCGACCCAGGCTCGCCCCTGCTGCGCGTAGACATAGGAGATGTTCTGGGCCCGATATTCGAAGGCCTTGGCCGTCCTGCCGAACCGCACCTCCAGCGCCCTATAATAGTGGGCCTTGACCACTCGTTCACCGCGACGCTGCTTGTCGAGCATCTCGATATAGGCCTCGACGGTAGCCCTGAGCTCTTCATCGCTCCATGACCTCGACATCGCGCTTTGCTTCCCTGTGGCGGAGATACCATCACAGAATAAGAGATAGCTAATAAAGTGTGCCAACGCTTACATGGCATGCCCCGACCGGTGCACCACACGATCGCTCCTTCGCCGTCATTGCCTTCTCGTTGCCGAGCCCTGCGATAGACTCGCGGAATATGCCACCACCGTGAGGTTGCCATGCCTGCCGAAGTTACCCTTTCACCAGGGATACTCGTCGCCACGTTAACGCTGTTCGCGGCAGGACTCGCCTGGACGATAGGGAAAGATCACCGCCAATAGTGCCCTCGTCGCTCACCGTCTCCTGATACTCCGTCGCGGAAGGGGCGATGAGATACCTCTCCCTAACTGTCGGCGATTTCCTATACCCCGCGCCTCCCCCTGCGCCTAGCCTGAGTGGGCATAGCGATGCAACGAGGACGGATGGATGCTGGAGATCACCATGATGCCCATGCTCCGCGGCAGCTGGGCGATGATCTGCCCCTGCGGCGCGACCGAGATCCGCGCCCCGCAGGGACCGCGCTGGGCCAGTTTCACGCTACGACGAGTGGATGCCTATCGCTACCGTGTCACCTGCCAGGCCTGCGGCCACACCACCGAGCACGCCACCAGCCCCCGTGTCGCCGGTGCCGGTCACGGCGCACAGCGCTGATTACGCCCGCCGAGCTCCCTCTTTCGCTATTCTCCACCCTCTTCTTCTCCTTGCTGTCGGCCCTATTCACTATGGCCCGCCGCCACAGTCAACATCTTCATAACCCCAGGGTTTACATGTAAGGTATGGGTCATCCGACCGCCGGCGCCCGCACGCGCCGGCGGTGCCGTTCACGCCTGCCCAGGAGGCCCGATGACATCCCCCGTCTGGCACCCCTACGCCCATCTCAAGACCCAGACCCCGTCGCCCAAGGTGGTCGGCGGCGACGGCCCGCGCTTCACCCTCGATACCGGCGAGTCGCTGCTCGACGCCACCTGCTCCTGGTGGTGCATGATCCACGGCTATCGCCATCCGCGGCTGGTCGAGGCCATCCAGCGCCAGGCCGACCAGCTGTGCCACGTGATGCTGGGCGGGCTGACCCACGAGCCGGCCGACCGCCTGGCCCGCGAGCTGGTGCGCATCACGCCGGAAGGCCTGAATCACGTGTTCTTCTCCGACAGCGGCTCGGTGGGCATGGAGGTGGCGATGAAGATGGCCGTGCAGTATCACTACCTGCGCGGCAAGCCGGCCAAGCACCGCATGCTGACGCTGATGAAGGCCTACCACGGCGATACCGCCGGCTGCATGGCGGTGTGCGATCCCGAGGAAGGCATGCACTCGCTGTTCTCCGGTTTCTTGCCGCAGCACCACTTCGCGCCCGCTCCCACCGCCGGCTTCGACGCCACCCGCGAGGAGGTGCAGGCCGATCTCGACGCCCTGCGCGGCGTGCTGGAAGCCCATCACCACGAGATCGGCGCGCTGCTGATGGAGCCGCTGCTGCAGGCGGCCGGCGGGCTCAACATGACCTCGCCCCACTACCTGCGGGGCGCCCGCGAGCTGTGCGACGAGTTCGACGTGCTGCTGATCTTCGACGAGGTCGCCACCGGCTTCGGCCGCACCGGCCGGATGTTCGCCGCCGACCATGCCGACGTGACGCCGGACATCATGGTGCTGTCCAAGGGCCTGACCGGCGGCTATCTGGGCCACGCCGCGACACTGGCCACCGACCGCGTCCACGACACCTTCATCGGCGACAGCGAGCTGCATGCCTTCATGCACGGGCCCACCTTCATGGGCAATCCGCTGGCCTGCACCGTGGCGCTGGAGAGCCTGGCGGTGTTCGAGGAGGACGACTACCTCGGCCGCATCGAGGCGCTGAACGGCGTGCTGCGCGAGGAGCTGGTGGATGACGCGGCGCTGCGCGCCCACCCGGACGTGGCCGACGTGCGCGTGCTCGGCGCCACCGCGGTGATCGAGGTCCACGACGCCGAATCGCTCAAGGGCGCGGCCGACTTCGCCCGCACCCAGGGCGTGTGGCTGCGCTCCTTCGGCCGCTGGCTGTACACCATGCCGGCCTACATCACCCCCCACGACGACATGCGCCGCATCACCGGCGCGATGAAGGGCTGGTTCCTGTCACAGGCGCGCTGAGGCGCGTCGCTCACCCTCGGGCTGGCACTCGCCGCGGCGGCGTGTCAGCCTTGGGCAAACCTTCAGGGACGACGACCGCCATGAGCCTGAGCAAGACCCGCACCAGCTTCTATCGCCGCCTCTACGTGGCCCACCTGGTCGCCACCGGCACCGCCAGCGTGCCGGCGATAATGGAGGCCACGGGCATGCCGCGACGCACCGCCCAGGACACCATCACCGCGCTGGCCGAACTGGACATCCACTGCGAGTTCGCGCCAGAACCCGGTCAGCGCCACAACATCGGCCACTACGTCATCCGCGACTGGGGCCCCATCGCTCCCGACTGGGTGACCGACCACGCCGAGATGCTGCGCCGGGCTCTCGGTTATCCCCCGCGGGACACCGCCTGAGCCGCGCGACCGGCGATTCCCATCGCGCGAGCCACTTGTTAGGGTGCTAGTGACACAAGGACATACACCCTAACGCCAGGAGGCTTCCATGCAGATCGAACTGACCGGCAAGACCGCCATCGTCACCGGCTCCACCGCAGGCATCGGCTTCGCCATCGCCAAGGGGCTGGCCGACAGCGGCGCCAGCGTGGTGGTCAACGGTCGCCAGCAGGCCGCCGTCGACGAGGCGCTGGAACGGCTGCGCCGGCAGGTGGCGGGGGCCGACGTGCGCGGCGTGGCGGCGGATCTGGGCACCGCCGAAGGCTGCGACGCCCTGTTGGCCGCCGAGCCCACCGCCGACATCCTGGTCAACAACGTCGGCATCTTCGGCCCGCAGGACTTCTTCGAGACCCCGGACGACGAGTGGCAGCGTTTCTTCGACGTCAACGTGATGTCCGGCGTACGCCTGTCGCGGGCCTACGCCGGCGGCATGGTCGAGCGCGGCTGGGGCCGTATTCTGTTCCTGTCCTCGGAGTCGGCGCTGAACATCCCCGACGACATGATCCACTACGGCGTCACCAAGACCGCCTACCTGTCGCTGTCCCGCGGCCTGGCCAAGCGCCTGGCCGGCACCGGCGTCACGGTCAACGCGGTGCTACCGGGGCCGACGCTGTCCGAGGGCGTACAGGCGATGCTCGCCGAACAGCAGAAGGAGAGCGGCAAGTCGATGGAGGAAACCGCCAGGGAGTTCGTGATGGCCCAGCGCCCGAGCTCGGTCATCCAGCGCGCGGCCACCGTCGAGGAAGTCGCCAACATGGTGGTCTACGCCGCCTCGCCCCAGGCCTCGGCCACCAGCGGCGCGGCCCTGCGCGTTGACGGTGGCGTGGTCGACACCATCGCCTGACGCTCTCGCTCGAACCTCGAACCTCAGCATAAAGCGCACCGCCCCCGGCAAATGCCGGGGGCGGTGCTGTCTTCACGCGCCAGCGCCAGGCCGCGTCACTGCATGCGAATGCCGCCGTCCAGACGGATCACCTCGCCGTTGAGCATCGGGTTGACGATGATCTGCTCGGCCAGGCGGGCGTACTCGTCGGGCCGGCCCAGCCGCTTGGGGAACGGCACCGCCGCCGAGAGCGCCTCCACGGCGGCCTCGGGCAGATCCTCCATCATCGGCGTCTCGAACACCCCCGGAGCGATGGCCATCACCCGGATGCCGTGGCGCGAGAGCTCCCGGGCCGCTGGCAGGCTCATGCCCACCACTCCGGCCTTGGAGGCACTGTAGGCGCACTGCCCCACTTGGCCGTCGAAGGCCGCCACCGAGGCGGTGTTGACGATCACCCCGCGCTCGCCGTCCTCGCCCGGGGCGTTGGCCGCCATGGCCGCCGCCGCCAGGCGCATCACGTTGAAGGTGCCGACCAGGTTGATCTGCTGGGTACGGGCGTAGTCGTCGAGATCGGCCGGATTGCCCTCGCGGTCGAGCAGCTTGGCCACGCTGACCACGCCGGCGCAGTGCACCACCCCAGCCAGACCCCGCTCACCGCCGTGGGCCACGGCGGCGTCCACCGCGGCCCGAATGTCGTCGGCCGAGGTCACGTCGCCGCGCACGGCGATAGCCGCCGCGCCGAGCCGCTCGGCCAGGGCATCGATGCCCTCGCTGAGGTCGCACAGGGTCACGCGCCCGCCTGCCGCCACCAGCCGCTCGGCGGTGGCGGCGCCCAGCCCGGAGGCGGCGCCGGTGATCAGAAAGGCGTTGTCCTTCACTTGCATGGTCATGTCTCCACGGTCAGGGGGCGGCCGCCGCCTTGTCGGCGGCATCCGCGCGCAGCTTGAAGCGCTGGATCTTGCCGCTGGGGGTCTTGGGCAGGGCGTCGACGAACTCGATTTCCCGCGGGAAGGCGTGGGCCGAGAGCCGCTCGCGCACCTGCTGCCGGATCTCCTCGGCCAGCGACTCGCTGGGCTCGTGCTCGTCGCGCAGCACCACGTAGGCACGGATGATCTCGCCGCGCAGCGCGTCGGGCTGGCCGACGGCAGCGGACTCGGCCACCGCCGGATGCGTCAGCACCGAGTTCTCCACGTCGGTGGGGCCGACGCGATAGCCCGAGGTGGTGATGATGTCGTCGTTGCGCCCGGCGAACTGGAAGGTACCGTCTTCATGGCCGACCACCACGTCGCCGGTCAGGTAATAGCCGTCGATGAAGGGATCCTTCTCCTGCCAGGTGTAGCCGGCGAAGAAGTGCGCGGGCGAGCGGGCGATGTCCACCGCCAGCACCCCGGGCTCGCCCGGCGGCAGCTCGCGGCCCTCGGCGTCGAGGATCGCCAGCCGGTAGCCGGGCAGCGGCGCGCCCATGCCGCCGACGGGCCGGGGATGGCCGAGCACATGGTGATTGCAGCAGGTCATGCCGGTCTCGGTCTGGCCGTAGTGGTCCATCACCGGGCAGCCCAGTGCCCGCTCCACCCAGCCTACCACCTCGGTGTTGAGCGGCTCGCCCGCCGAGCTCGCGCGCCGCAGCGCGAGGTCCTCGGCCGCCCCATCGAACAGCCCCGAGGCCTTCATCAACCGATAGGCGGTGGGGGCGGCGGCGAAGTTGGTGATCTCATGGCGCCGCAGGAAGTCCCGCGCCACCTCGGCGCCGAAGCCCGCCTCGCAGAAGTGGGTGGTCGCGCCCAGCAGCAGCGGCCCGGTGATGGCGTAGTAGAGCCCGTAGGCCCAGCCCGGGTCGGCCATGTTCCAGAAGCGGTCGTCGCGGTCGAGGCCCACGGCCAGCTCCATGTAGAGCGCGAAGGCCGGCAGCGCCGAGAGCGGCACGGCCACGCCCTTGGGCTTGCCCACCGTGCCGGAGGTGAACATCTGCAGGAAGGGCGCGTCCGGCGACTGGCGAGGCGGCGGCGTGGCGATCGGCGCGTGCTCGAGGGCGGCCGCCCAGTCGCGGTCGTCGCCATGAGCGTCATCGGCGCCGCCCACGGCGAGCACCGGCGGGCACTCGGCCAGGCCGTCGAACTTGGCCCGATTGGCGTGATCGGTGATCACCAGCCGCGTCCCGGCGCGCTCGAGGCGATAGCCGACCGAGTCCGGCCCGAAGGCGGTGAACAGCGGCTGGTAGACCGCGCCGATGCGCCAGGCGGCGAGCACCGCGACCAAAAGCTCGGGCGTACGCGGCAGCATGCCGGCGATGCGATCGCCCTCGCCCAGGCCCCGAGCGGCGAACCAGCCGGCCAGGCGTTCGCTGGCCTCGGCCAGCTCGGCGTAGCTCAGGGTCGTGACGCGGCCGTCGACGCTTTCGTGCACCAGCGCCGTCATCGCCCCGCCCCCCTCGCGCAGGTGGCGGCCGCAGCAGGCCTCGAAGGCGTTGAGGCGGCCGTCGGCGTGGTCGTCGAGCCGCGCGATCACGGCATCGAGGGAGAAGGTCTCGAGATAGGCGGCGAGAGAGGGGGCAAGATCGGACAGCGTCGCGGGCGTGCTCATGAAAGGCCTCCGTGGCGGGCACCCGGCGTCGAGGCCGGAACGCCCGCGGATTGTTGTTATGCGTCTGCGGGTCGCGGCGACACGGCCGGAAAGTTATTTTTATTCCGTTGACGTAAACGTCAACATGAACCGTGCTCGACTCAAGCTAGAGGTTTCGCCATGGCGGAGCAAGGCATATGAACGTTCGAGCGGCTAGACCATGGTCGAGCCCACCGTGCGACGGGCTCGACGTTGGTGGGTCAGACGCGCGGCACCATCAGCATGGCCACCAGCTCGCGGCCCAGCTCCTCGGGGGAGCGCTCGCCCTCGGGGTCGTACCAGCGCACCGTCCAGTTCAGCGCGCCCATCACGAAGCGCGAGACCAGGAAACGGTCGCCTTGAATCAGCCCGGCGGCCAGGGCCTCGTCGATGACCGTCTCCCACAGCGCCTCGTAGGCGTCGCGCAGATGGCCGAGGTGGGCACGGGCGTCGTCGTCCAGGCGGCGCCATTCGTAGAGCGCGACGACGTGGGCGTTGCGATCGGTGAGCAGGGTCTCCAGGTGGGCACGGGCCATGGCCTGCAACCTTGCCTCCGGGTCGCGGTCACACGCCTCGAGGGCCGCATGGGCGATCGCCAGGGCGTTGCGGGTGCCCTCCTCGATCACCGCGGCCAGGATCTCCTGCTTGTCGCGGAAGTGATGGAACAGGCTCCCCGACTTGATGCCCATCTCCTCGGCCAGCATGCGCACCGTGGTCCGGTCGAAGCCCTCCTGCACGAACAGCTGGGCGGCCTGGCGGGTGAGCTCCTTGCGACGCGGGGAGTCATTCATTACATTCATCGACATTCACACTAGCGCTTGCTTGGTTAGCCTGAGAGAACCATAGCCCCTTCGGCGGGTCAACGCGCCCGCCGCCCTCCCTCATAACAATCCGTATCGGGAGCCACGCCATGAGTGATTCACGGGAGATCGTCTTCCTTTCCGCCGCCCGCACGCCGATGGGCGGCCTGCTGGGCAGCCTCGCCCGCCTGAGCGCGCCGGAGCTCGCCGCCACCGCGATCAGGGCCGTCATCGAGCGCGCCGGCATCGACGCCGCGGCCATCGACGAGGGCTTCATGGGCTGCGTGCTGCCGGCCGGCGTCAAGCAGGGCCCGGCCCGCCAGGCCATGCGCCAGGCCGGCATTCCGGACGCGGTCGGCGCCACCACCGTCAACAAGCTGTGCGGCTCCGGCATGAAGGCCACCATGCTGGCCCACGACCTGATCCGCGCCGGCTCCGGCGAGGTGATGCTGGCCGGCGGCATGGAGTCGATGTCCAACGCGCCCCACGTGCTGCCCAAGGCGCGCTCGGGCTATCGCCTGGGCCACGGCGAGCTCAAGGATCACATGTTCCTCGACGGCCTGGAGGACGCCGAGACCGGCCAGCTGATGGGCGGCTTCGCCCAGCAGATCGCCGACGCCCGGGGCTATTCCCGCGAGCGCCTGGACGACTTCGCCATCGCCTCGCTGGAGCGCGCCATGGAGGCCACCAACGCCGGCCACCTCGACGCGGAAATGGCGCCGGTCACCGTCACCAGCCGCCACGGCGAGAGCGTGGTCGAGCACGACGAGCAGCCCTTTCAGGCCAAGCTCGACAGGATCCGCGCGCTGCGCCCGGCCTTCGCCCAGGACGGCACCATCACCGCGGCCAACTCGAGCTCGATCTCCGACGGCGCCTCGGCGCTGCTGCTGGCCAGCGGCGACGCGGCCAGCCGCCTGGGCGCGCGGCCGATCGCCCGCATGATCGGCCACAGCACCCACTCGCGCCACCCCAGCGAATTCACCATCGCCCCGGTGGGCGCCATCGAGACGCTGATGAAGCGGCTCGGCTGGGACGTGGACGACGTCGACCTGTTCGAGATCAACGAGGCCTTCGCCGTGGTCACCCTGATCGCCATGGACGATCTCGGCCTGCCCCACGACAAGGTCAACGTCTTCGGCGGCGCCTGCGCCCAGGGCCACCCCATCGGCTCCACCGGCTCACGCATCCTCGCCACCCTGATTCACGCCCTGCGCACCACCGGCGGCCGGCGCGGCATCGCCAGCCTGTGCATCGGCGGCGGGGAGGCCACCGCAGTGGCCGTGGAACTGATCGACTGACGATCTCCGTCGCCCGCCATATGCGCCCGCCTCCATGGCGGGCGTTTTCATTGGCTCGAGGAGGAAAGCCGCTCCAGCCGCAGCCGCTCGCGGGCGTCGAACAGCCGCCGGCTGGCGAGTGACACGGCCACCAGGGTACCGAAGCCGGTACCGAGGGTGATGGCAAACATGATCAGGATCTGATACTTGACCGCCAGGGCCGGCGCGGTGCCGGCCAGGATCTGGCCGGTCATCATGCCCGGCAGGCTGACCACCCCGGCGGCGGCCATGGCGTTGATCGTCGGCATCAGGCCGCTGCGCATGGCCTCGCGACGCAGATCGCCGATCGCCTCCTGCCAGGGCTGGCCGAGCATCAGCCGGTTCTCGATCACCGCGCGCTGCCGCCAGGCGCCGTCGGTCAGCCGGTCCAGCGCCAGGGCCACGCCGGTCATGGTGTTGCCGAGCATCATGCCCAGCAGCGGGATGGCGTACTGGGGGCGATACCAGGGCTCGGGGCCGATGATCACCGTCAGGCTGAGCACTGCGACGCTGAATGACGACAGAAACATCGCCAGGGTGCCGATGCCGAAGCCCCAGCCGCCGGTCAGCCGGCGCGTCTGGCGTGCCACCACCTCGCGCCCGGCGATCAGCAGCATGCCGGTCGCCATCAGCGCCACCCAGTGAAAGCGCGCCGAGGCGAACAGCGCCTCCAGCACCAATCCGACCAGCGTCAGCTGGATGGCGGTGCGGGCCGCGGCGATCAGCAGGCTGCGCCCCACCCCCAGGCGGGCGGCCATGGTGCAGCCGGCCAGCGCCACCACCAACAGCGCCGCCAGCGCCAGCTGCCACCAGGCCAGTTCGATTACGCCCATGCCGGATCTCCCGCCTCGGTCAGCCGCCCCGCCTCGAGCCTGAGATGCCGATCGGCGACCCGGGCGATCTGGGCGATGTCATGGGCCACCCAGATCGTCGGCCAGCCGGCCTCGCGGATACGCGCACACAGCCAGTCCTCGACCCGACGCGCGGTCTCGGCGTCGAGGTTGGCGGTGGGCTCGTCCAGCAGCAGCGCCGCGGGCGCGGGCGTCACCGCCCGCAGCAGCGCCAGCCGCTGCCGCTCGCCCGAGGACAGCCGCTCCACCGGCCAATCGAGGGTGGCGGACTCGAAGCCCAGCGCCGCGAGCCCCGCGACCTCCGCGGAGGGGAAGTGGTCGCCGACGCGCTCGGCCCACCAGCGGCTCTCGGCCGGCACCAGCCGCACCCGGCGACGCCACTCGTGGCCGGCGAGCGACGCGCGTGCGGTCGCGCCCAGCCAGGCCTCGCCTTCGTGCGGGTCGAGGTCTGCCACCGCGCGCAGCAGCCGGCTCTTGCCGCTACCGCTGACCCCGGAGAGGCACAGCACCTCTCCGGCGGCGACTGTCAGCGCAACGTCCTGAAGCTCGCCGACGGCGAGACCTTCGAGACGCAGCGCTCCGGACGCGCATCCGCCGCCTCGACCCATGGCGCATTGCCGGGGTGCTTCTTCTTCCATAGCCTGATCTCTCCCGTTCTCGACACCGGCGACTGCCATGCGTCCATCCTCGCTCTCCCGCCATCCGCTGGCTACCATCGTCATCGCCCAGCTGTTCGGCACCTCGCTGTGGTTCAGCGTCAACGGCGTGGGGCTGTCGCTGACCGCCGAGCTCGGCCTCACCGATACCGACCTCGGCCGGCTGACGCTGGCGGTGCAGGCCGGCTTCATCCTCGGCGCTCTGGGGCTCGCCGTCAGCGGGCTCACCGACCGCTTCCGCGCCAGCCATGTGTTCGCCGCGGCGAGCCTGGCCGGCGCGCTGGTCAACGCCGGCTTCGTGCTGGCCGCGCCGTCTCCCGTCCCGGCGCTCGCGCTGCGTTTTCTCACCGGCGTCTGCCTGGCCGGCATCTACCCGCTGGGCATGAAGCTGGTGATCGGCTGGACGCCGAGGCACACCGGGGCGGCGCTGGCCTGGCTGGTGGGCATGCTGACGCTGGGCACCGCCCTGCCCCATCTGCTGCGCGGCGCTACCCTCGGGCTGCCCTGGCAGTGGCCGCTGCTCGGCGCCTCGGGGCTCGCGCTGCTCGGAGGCGCCCTGGTGCTTCTGCTGGGCGACGGCCCGCACCTGCCGCCGCCGGGGGGCCGGGCGCGGCTGCGAGAGGGGCTCGCCGCGCTGCGCGACGCCCGCTTCCGCGCCGTGGCCGGCGGCTACTTCGGCCACTGCTGGGAGCTCTACGCGATGTGGACGCTGACGCCCTTCCTGGTCGGCCGCGAGCTGGCACGGCTCTCGGCGTCACCGGCGCTGGTGCCGTGGCTGGCCTTCGGCGTGATCGCACTGGGCGCGGCCGGCTGCGTGCTGGGCGGCCGGCTGAGCCGGCGCCACGGCAGCCTGCCGGTGGCCCGCGGGGCGCTGGCCGCCTCGGGACTGATCTGCCTCGGCTATCCCGTGCTCGCCGAGGCCACGCCCTGGCTGCCGCTCGCGCTGCTGGCCGTCTGGGGGCTGACGGTGATCGCCGACTCGCCGCAGTTCTCGGCCCTGGCCGCCGCCAACGCCCCGCAAGACCACGTCGGCTCGACGCTGGCGGTGATGAACGCCATCGGCTTCGGCCTGACGCTGCCCGGCATCTGGCTGACCACCACGCTGTGGGCCTCGCTGGGGCCCTGGGCGGTGTGGTGGCTGCTGCCGGGGCCCGCGCTGGGGCTGTGGGTGCTGCGTGGCGCGAGCGTCGTCTTGCCCGTCGACCCCGAGGACGACGGGCGGAATTGACGTCGATCAAGGCCACGCCGGAAAGCCGCCCGCGTGCGACATGCCCCCCGATATAGTGACGTAATTCTCGGTCGTCGCGAGGCCTCGCTCGCATGTCGGACTCCCGCCCCGTCGCTCTCCCCTTCATGGCCCGCCTGCTGACGCTGGCGCGGCAGAATCCCGACCAGCTGCGCTGGATCGCCGCGGTGGTCGGGGTCTTCCTGCTGATCTATTTCCTGCCCGCCGGGGCCGAGCGCTTCGACAACGCCGTGCTGGAGGGCGTCCGGCTGACGCACTGGTACGCCCAGGAGCACGTCATCCTGTGCCTGCTGCCGGCGTTCCTGATCGCCGGCGCCATGGCCGCCTACCTGAGCCAGGGCGCGGTGATGCGCTACCTGGGGCCCTCGGCGCCCAAGCCAGTGGCCTTCGGCATGGCCTCGGTGTCGGGCATGCTGCTGGCCGTCTGCTCCTGCACGGTGCTGCCGCTGTTCGGCGGCATCTACCGGCGCGGCGCGGGCCTGGGGCCGGCCGTGGCCTTCCTCTACTCGGGGCCGGCGATCAACGTGATGGCGGTAGTGGTCACCGCCAAGGTGCTGGGGCCGGAGCTGGGGCTGGCGCGGGCCGTCGGCGCGATCCTGTTCGCCGTGGTGATCGGCCTGATCATGCACCTGATCTATCGCCGCGAGGAGCGGGAACGCCGGCCGAGCGGAGCCCGAGGCTTCGGCGGCGACGACGACGGCCGCCCGCTGGGCCAGGTGACGGCCTTCTTCGGCCTGATGGTGGGCATCCTGGTGTTCGCCAACTGGGCCGCCGCCGACAGCGCGACCTGGATGGCCGTGTACGCCTGGAAGTGGCCGATCACCGCGGCGCTCGGCGGGCTGTTCGCCCTGCTGCTGATCCGCCGCTGGGGCTGGCCACCGCGCCAGGTCGCCGGGCTGGCCGGCGCCGTGACGCTGGCCTCGCTGCTGGCGCCCGGGGTGCCGGAGCTGGCCTTCGCCGTGGGCATCGTCGGGCTGATGCTGGTCGCCACGCTGCGCGACGACGACCGCGAATGGGCCCGGCAGAGCTGGGACTTCACCCGGCAGATCGTGCCGCTGCTGCTGGCCGGGGTGTTCATCGCCGGGCTGCTGCTGGGGCGCCCGGGCGAGGAAGGGCTGATTCCCTCCGACTGGGTGGCGCTGGCGGTGGGCGACAACGGCTTCCGCTCGACCTTCCTGGCCTCACTGCTGGGCGGATTCATGTACTTCTCCACCCTCACCGAGGTGCCCATCGTCCAGGGCCTGATCGGCAACGGCATGGGCAAGGGGCCGGCGCTGGCGCTGCTGCTGGCGGGGCCGGCGCTGTCGCTGCCGAACATGCTGGTCATCCGCACCATCCTCGGCACCGGCAAGACCCTCGTCTACTGCGCGCTGGTGGTGGTCATGGCGACCCTGTCCGGCTACCTCTACGGCCAGCTATGGCCGTGATACTCGCCCGAAGGAGGGCTGCATGAAACTGAGCATCTACGGCAGCGGCTGTCGCAAGTGTCAGCAGCTGGAAGCCAACGCCCGCGAGGCCGCCGAGGCCAAGGGCCTGACGGTAGAGATCGAGAAGGTCACCGACATGAATGCCATCATCGATCAGGGGGTGATGCGCACCCCGGCGCTGGGCATCGACGGCGAGATCGCGCTCGAGGGCAAGGTGGCCAGCCGCGAGGAGATCGAGGCGCTGCTGGGCTGAGCCCTCAGCACAGCGCCCGGCGCCGCTCGGGCCCCTCGCCCAGTCCTTCCAGCCGCGCGGCCAGGGCGGCGAGCCGGTCGGCCTCACCCTCGGCGGCGGCCTCGAGCGTCGCGCCGACCCAGCCGGGCAGCCCGGGGGCGATGGCGTAGTGGACCCACTGCCCCTCGCGGCGGCCGACCAGCAGGCCGGCGCGGCGCAGCTGCGCCAGGTGCCGCGAGATCTTGGGCTGGGAGAGCTCGAGCACGCCGCTCAGCTCGCACACGCAGAGCTCGCCCTGGCGGCGGATCAGCAGCGTCAGCCTCAGCCGGGTTTCGTCGGCCAGGCACTTGAAGAACATCACCGGCGCCAGCAATGCGCCGTCGTGCGCCTCGCTCATGGCGTCGCTCCCCGTTCGCTCGACCGGGATTCGCCGGGCAGCGCCAGGGCCATCAGCGCGCTGGCGGCCACCAGCGCCGCCGAGACCCACAGGCAGGCGGCCAGCCCCTGGACCTGGTAGAGCCAGCCCGAGAGCAGCGTGCCGGCCAGCCGGCCCATGGCATTGGCCATGTAGTAGAAACCCACGTCCATGGACACGCCGTCGGCCCGGGCGAAGCGCACGATCAAATAGCTGTGCCAGCTGGAGTTGACCGCGAACAGCACGCCGAAGGCCAGCAGCCCCGCCACCAGCCAGCCCACCTGGGCCAGCGGCAGCAGCGCCAGCAGCGCCGGCAGCCCGGCCAGCAGCAGCGCCAGCGTCACGGTGACGGCCCGCGGGCTCGCGCCGAGGCGCGCGGTCAGCCGCGGCGCCTGGGTCTGCACCCCGCCGTAGCCGATCACCCACACGGCCAGCAGGCCGCCCACCGTCCAGTGGCTCCAGCCGTGCTGGTCATAGAGGAACACCGGCAGTGCCACCACGAACCACACGTCCCGGGCGGCGAACAGGCACAGTCGGGCCGCCGACAGCACGTTGACCGCCCTGGAGGACGAGAACACCTCGGTGAACGTCGGCTTGCGCTTGCCGCGCCCCAGGTCGGCCCTGAGCCGCCACAGCGAGAGCGCCAGCACGGCGGCGAGCAGAACCGCCATGACGCTCACCGCACCACGGAAGCCGATCAGCGTCAGCAGCGCCCCGCCGAGGAAGAAGCCCGCGCCCTTGAGTGCGTTCTTCGAGCCGGTAAGGATCGCCACCCAGCGATAGAGCGCGCCCTGGGCGTTGGCGCCGTCCTTCGGCACCAGCACCTTGACCGCGCTCTTGGCGCTCATCTTGTTGAGGTCCTTGGCGATGCCGGAGAGCGCCTGGGCGGCCATCACCCAGGGCACGCTCAGCGCTGCGGCGGGCACCATCAGCATGGCCAGCGCCACGATCTGCAGGCCGAGCCCGACGTTCATGGTGCGATTGAGCCCCAGGCGCGCCCCCAGCCAGCCGCCCACCAGATTGGTGACCACGCCGAAGGCCTCGTAGAACAGGAACAGCAGCGCCACCTCCAGCGGCGAGTAGCCCAGCCGGTGGAAGTGCAGCACCACCAGCATGCGCAGCGCGCCGTCGGTCAGCGTGAAGGCCCAGTAGTTGCCGGTGATCAGCAGATACTGGCGGATCTCGAAGGGCAGGCCCCGCAGGCGCGCGACAAGCGATTCAGCCACGACTCACCCCGCGCTGCCCGCCGATGCGCGCCCCACCTTGAGCGCCAGCTCGGCGGTGCGGTTGGCGTAGCCCCACTCGTTGTCGTACCAGGCGTAGAGCTTCAGCTGGGTGCCGTTGACCACCATGGTGGACGGCGCGTCGACGATGGCGCTGCGCGGGTCGGTGCGATAGTCGATGGAGACCAGCGGGCGCTCCTCGTAGCCGAGGATGCCGGCCAGTTCGCCCTCTGCCGCCGCCTTCAGCGCCGCGTTGACCGCCTCCACCGTGGTCTCACGTTCGAGCTCGAAGACCATGTCGGTCAGCGAGGCGTTGGCCAGCGGCACGCGCACGGCGTGGCCGTTCAGCCTGCCCTCGAGCTCGGGGAAGATGGCGGTGATCGCCCTGGCCGAGCCGGTGGTGGTGGGGATCAGGCTCATGCCGCAGGCCCGCGAGCGGCGCAGGTCCGGCTTCTGTGGCGAGCTAGGGGCATCGAGGATCACCTGGGTGTTGGTGATGTCATGCACCGTGGTCATCGAGCCGTGGCGGATGCCGAAGGTCTCGAGGATCACCTTGACCACCGGGGCCAGGCAGTTGGTGGTGCAGCTCGCGGCGGTGACGATGCGATGCCGGGCGGGGTCGAAGGCGTCGTCGTTGACGCCCATCACCACGTTGAGCACGCCCTCCTCCTTGACCGGCGCGCTGACCACCACCCGGCCCACGCCCTGGTCCAGATAGGCCTGAAGCCTGTCGGTGGACGTCATGTGGCCGGAGCATTCGAGGGCCACGTCACAGCCGGACCAGTCGGCGGCGGCGATGGTGTCGTGGCCGCTGAAGGCAATCCGCCGACCGTCGATGATCAGGGCGCCGTCATCCGCCTGGATGCCCTGCCCCGGCGACCAGTGCCCGTGCACCGAGTCGAACTCCAGCAGGTGGGCGAAGGTGGCGGCATCGCCGCCGGGGTCGTTGATACGCGCGATGGCGACCTCGCCGGCCTCGACGCGCGGCCACAGACTACGCAGCGCGAGGCGTCCGATGCGGCCGAAGCCGTTGATGCCGAGGGTCAGGGTCATGGGGGCTCTCCCGGTCGCGGACGCTGTGATGGCACTCAATATATACGCCACCCTGTATATATGGAAACCCATATATATCCGGCACTCGTGACGATCCGGTGACACCACGGAATGCAGGCCCGAAACGACGACGGGGAGGCCTGTGGCCTCCCCGTCGCAGCATCACACGAGCACGGCGCTTAACCGTAGCGACCGGTGATGTAGTCCTCGGCCTTCTTGGTGGCCGGGTTGGAGAACATGGTCTGGGTGTCGTTGTACTCGATCAGCTCGCCCAGGTGGAAGAAGGCGGTGTAGTCGGCGACCCGCGCGGCCTGCTGCATGTTGTGGGTCACGGTGATGATGGTGAACTGCTGCTTCAGCTTGTCCATCAGGTCCTCGATGGTCGCCGTGGAGATCGGGTCCAGGGCCGAGGTCGGCTCGTCCATCAGGATGACCTCGGGTTGCACCGCGATGGCCCGGGCGATGCACAGGCGCTGCTGCTGGCCGCCGGACAGCGAGGTGCCGGGCTCCTGCAGCTTGTCCTTGACCTCTTCCCACAGGCCGGCGTCGCGCAGCGCGCGCTCCACCAGCTCGTCGACGTCGGCCTTGCGGCTCACCAGGTCGTGCATGCGCGGCGCATAGGCGACGTTGTCGTAGATCGACTTGGGGAAGGGATTCGGCTTCTGGAACACCATCCCCACGCGGCGGCGCAGGGCCACCTCGTCCATCCTGGCCTCGTTGACGTCGCGGCCGTCCATCGAGATCAGGCCCTCGAGGCGTACGTTGGGGATCAGGTCGTTCATGCGGTTGAGGCAGCGCAGGAAGGTCGACTTGCCGCAGCCAGACGGGCCGATCAGCGCCGTGACGTTCTTCTGGAAGACGTCGACGTTGATGTTCTTGAGCGCCTGATTCTGGCCATACCACAGGTTGAGGTCGCGCACCCGCACGCTCAGCTCGTGATTGGCGTTGTCGTTGCGTACCACCGGCTCGCCGGCACTGTGTCCGCTCATGGGGCCCATCTTCCGCTCGGAAATTTGAATGTTCATCTTGGCATATCCTGTGTCTGGCCGCGGGATTTACCAGCGACGCTCGAATTTCTTGCGCAGCACCACGGCGGTGGCGTTGAGCGTGATCAGCACGGCCAGCAGCACCAGGATGCCCCCGGAGGTCTTCTCGATGAAGGCCCGTTCGGGCTCGCCCGCCCAGGTGAAGATCTGCGCCGGCAGCACCGTGGCCGCATCGCTGAAGGAAGCGGTGACGTCGGGAATGAAGGCCACCATGCCGACGATGATCAGCGGCGCGGTCTCGCCCATGGCCTGGGCCAGGCCGATGATCGAGCCGGTCATGATGCCGGGCAGGGCCAGCGGCAGCACGTGGTCGCGCACCACCTGCCAGCGCGAGCAGCCGACGCCGAAGGCGGCGTGGCGGATGGCGTCCGGTACGCTGCGCAGCGCCGTGCGGGTGGCGATGATGATCACCGGCAGGGTCATCAGCGCCAGCGTCAGGCCGCCGACCAGCGGCGAGGAGCGCGGCACGCCGAAGAAGTTGATGAAGATCGCCAGGCCCAGCAGACCGAACAGGATCGAGGGAATCGCCGCCAGGTTGTTGATGTTGATCTCGATCAGCTGGGTAAAGCGGTTGTCCGGGGCGAACTCCTCGAGGTACACCGCTGTCATCACGCCGATCGGGAAGGCCACCGCCAGCGTCACCAGCAGGGTCATCACCGTGCCCATGGCCGCCGAGGCGATGCCGGCGAGCTCGGGCATCTTGGAATCGCCGCTGGTGAAGAAGGTGGTGTTGAAACGCAGCTCTGCCCGGCCCTCGGCCTTCAGCTCGTCGACCACCGCCTTCTCCTTGTCATGCAGGCGGGTGTAGTGCCCCTTGAGGTACTGGTCGACCTCGGCATCGGCCAGCACCCATTCCATGCGCTTGGTGCCGAGCAGCTCGGGATTGTCTTCCATGCGCCCGGGAATCAGGCGCAGGTAGCCGCGGCTGACCAGCGGGCGCACGTCTTCCTGCACGGCGGCCAGGGGCAGCTCGGCGGCGCGCTCGCTGTAGTCGACCTGGACCTGGATCTGGGTCTGCTGGAAGGCCGGCAGACCCTTGACCAGCATGTCGGCGAAGAACAGCACCAGGAACAGGCCGGCCAGCCCCAGGGCGCCCATGGACACCCACTTGAGGCGGGCGGACTTGCGGTGACGACGCCGGAGCTGGGCGCTGATCTCGTCGAAGGATTGGCTCATCGGAAAAAAGCTCCCAGCGTTAGAGGTTGTTGATCCGGTACTTCTCGCGGAACCGGCGGATCATGATCACCGAGACCAGGTTCAGCGACAGGGTGACCACGAACAGCACCAGGCCCAGGGCGAAGGCCGAGAGCGTCTCGGCGCTGGCGAACTCCTGGTCACCGGTCAGGGCGGCGACGATGCGCACCGTCACCGTGGTCATGTCCTCGAACGGATTGGCCGTGAGGTTGGGCCGCATGCCGGCGGCCATGACCACGATCATGGTCTCGCCCATCGCCCGGGACACCGCCAGCAGCGAGGCCGAAATGATGCCCGGCAGCGCCGCCGGCACCACCACGTCGCGGATGGTCTCGCCCTTGGTCATGCCCAGCGCCAGCGAGCCCTGGCGCATGCTGTCCGGCACCGAGTTGATGACGTCGTCGGACAGCGAGGAGATGAAGGGAATGATCATGATGCCCATCACGATGCCGGGCGCCAGGGCGTTGTTGAACGAGGCATCGATGCCGAAGAAGCCGGCCGCGTCGACGATCAGCGGCGCCACGGTGATGGCGGCGAAGAAGCCGTAGACCACGGTGGGAATGCCGGCCAGCACCTCGAGCACCGGCTTGGCCAGGGTGCGCACCTTCTGCGGCGCGAACTCGGCCATGTAGATGGCCGACAGCAGGCCCACCGGAATCGCCACCAGCATGGCCAGGGCGGTGATCATGAAGGTGCCGGCGAACAGCGGGATCGAGCCGAACTGGGCGGCGCTGGCGCCCTCCTCGGCCCGGCCGGCGGCGGCGAGGAAGCTCGCGCCCGGGTTCCAGGTGGTGCCGGTGATGAAGTCCCAGAAGCTCTGCATCTGGAAGAAGCGGATGGCCTCTCCCACGATGGAGATCAGGATCCCGAAGGTGGTGAAGATCGAGATCAGGGCGGCGCCGGCCAGGAAGAAGCGAATCACGCTCTCGATGGCCTTGCGCGCATGGAAGTCGGGGCGAACCAGATACACGCCCATGGCCAGGCCGGCGCAGCCAACGACCAGGCTGGCGGCAAGCAGATACAGCGTCGGGATCTCGGCGCCCAGCAGCAGCATGACGAAGGCGCCCACGGCACCGACGAGGATCGCCGGACCGGCGGTGGAGAGCACGCTGAACCAGGCGTACTGGTCCGGCTGCGCATGCATGGACACGCCGGCGGCACGCACCCGGGCGGCCTTGGCGCGCCCCAGGAAGAAGGCTATCAGACCCAGCACCAACAGGGTGCCGCAGAACAGCGCGAGGATTTGATTGGTCTGCATAGGTGTCTCTCGGCGGAATGGATCCGCGGGGCTGGCAGGGCTCTGCCCCCGGCGGAACGTATGTCAGCCGGCAGCCCCAGGCTGCCGGCTGATGCAGCGCGAGTACCGGGCCTCGTTACTTGAGGTCGGCCAGCTCGAGCGGCTCGTGGCTCTCGACGGCGCTGCGAGCCTCGGCGCGCAGGTCCTGCGGCGCCGGGATCAGGCCGATGCCCTTCAGATAGCCCATGTCGCTGATCATCTGCTCACTCATGAACATCTTGGCGTAGGCATCCATCGCCGGCACGTCGTCGGCGTGCTGATTCTTCAGGTAGAAGTACAGCGAGCGAGACACCGGATACTCGCCGCTGCCGATGGCTTCCGGCGTCGGCTCGACGCCATCGATGCTGGCACCGATGATGCTGTCGCTGTTCTCTTCCAGGAAGGAGTAGCCGAAGATGCCGAAGGCGTCGGTGTCCTCGGCCAGGCGCTGAACGAGCAGGTTGTCGTTCTCGCCGCCTTCGATGTAGACGCCGTCGGCGCGGATGTCGGTATAGCCTTCACCGCCGTAGACGTCCATGTCCTCGGAGGCGGCTTCCATCACCAGCTCCTCGAAGGCGTCGCGGGTGCCGGAGGTGGTGGGCGGACCGTAGACGGAGATCTCGCGATCCGGCAGCGAGGCATCGATCTCGCTCCAGTTGGTGTAGGGATTGTCGACCAGCTTGCCGTCGACCGGCACCTGGGCGGCCAGGGCCAGGAACAGCTGCTTGCGCGTCAGGTTGATCGGATCGTTCTCGCTGGACTCGGCGAAGGCGATACCGTCATAGCCGATGAAGGCCTCGGTGATGTCGGTCACGCCGTTCTCGGCGCAGCGCTCGAACTCGGAGGGCTTCATGCGACGCGAGGCGTTGGTGATGTCCGGAGTGTCATCGCCGACGCCGTTGCAGAACAGGCGCAGGCCGCCACCAGAACCCGTGGACTCGATGACCGGCGTCGGGTAGTCGGTGGTGGCGCCGAACTCTTCGGCCACGTAGCTGGCAAACGGATAGACGGTGCTGGAGCCGACGATACGCAGCTGGTCGCGGGCCTGGGCGACACCGGCGACGCCCATGACGGCGGCAGCGATGGCGGTGGTCTTGAGGATGCGGTTCATGGAGAGAGCTCCTGTTCGGGGAAGTGATCATCCTTTCGCGACACACACGATGCCCCACGAAAATGACAGCTTCATGACATCCAAACTCTCGAACCACATTCCTCGTCGTCGCAGGAAGACAGGGCACCGCGAGCGGGCCCATCGGGCTCCGGCCCGAGCGGGCCGGAGCGACGGTCAAGCGTCCACTCAGTGCAGGGCGGCTCGTCCCGCCAGCACGCGCAGCGCCAGATTGCCGAGCAGCGACACCATCAGCATGGTCAGCACCATGGGCCAGGCGCTGTCGACCTCGATGGCGCTGACCACCACCCCGGCCAGGGCACCACAGGTGAACTGGGTGCAGCCCAGCAGCGCCGTGGCCGTCGCGCTCATGTGGCTGAAATGCTCCAGCAGCGAGGCCATGGCGTTGGGCGTGATCAGCCCGACCATGCCCATGAACAGCATGATCAGCGGCACCACCGTGACCAGCGAATCGAGACCGGTGGCCACCAGCGCCACCAGCATGACGGCCACGCAGAACTGCACGCCGAGTCCCAGGCGCATGTTCTGCTGCGGGGTGCGATGGCGCAGCAGACGGATATTGACGCGATTGGACAGCGCCATGACCACCACGTTGGCGCCGAACACCAGCGGATAGACCGCCGGCGAGATGCCGTAATGGCTCATGTACAGAAACGGCGACGAGGTGATGAAGGCGAACATCCCGGAGAAGGTCGAGGCCACCGCCAGCACATAGCCCATCGCCTCGCGATGGCGCAGCACGCTGGCATAGTTGCGCAGCACCTGGCGCCCAGAGGCGACCGGCGCATCGGCCGGCCGGGTCTCCGGCAGGCGGGTGCCCATCAGCCACAGCAGGAAGGCCGCATAGGCCGCCAGGAAGGCGAAGATCAGCCACCAGTCGGCCAGGTAGAACAGCCCGCTGCCCACCGCCGGGGCCACCAGCGGCGCCAGCATCAGGATCATGGCCATGGTCGACATCACCTTGGCCGCCTCGCGCCCGCTGAAGCAGTCGCGCACGATGGCCGCCGAGTTGACCACGCAGGCGCCGCCGCCGAGGGCCTGAACGAAGCGCCAGGTCAGAAGCTCGCCGAGGCTGTCGACGCGCATGATCATCAGGCTGGCCAGCAGGAAGATCACCAGCCCGGAGAGCAGTACCGGGCGACGCCCCAGACGGTCGGACATCGGCCCGCCGACCAGCTGCCCGATGGCGAAGCCGAACAGGAACAGGCTGATCGACAGCTGGGTATGATGGACGCTCGCGCCCACCGATGCGGCCAGCGACGGCATGGCCGGCAGATAGGCGTCGATGGCGAAGGGCGCCAGGGCGGTATTGGTGGCCACCAGCAGGGCCACGCGTCGTGCGCTGAGGGTCAAGCGACCTCCTACGAGAATGCCGAAAGGGCGCTAATGATAACGCACCTCACTGGTGGATGTCGGACGCGCCTGTTTTCCCTCGGGCACGCTTGTTAGAGTTGAAGGACCGATACACGGAGGACTCAGGACCCATGGCAGACGACCTGCTGACGCAACTCAAAGGCATGACCACGGTGGTCGCCGACACCGGCGACATCGAGGCGATTCGTCGCTTCCAGCCCACCGATGCGACCACCAACCCCTCGCTGATCCTGCAGGCCGCCCAGCAGGAGGGCCGCCGCGCCCGCCTGGCGGAGATCGCCCGCCAGGCCACCGACATCGACGACGCCATGGACGCCGTGGCGGTCGAGATCGGCAGCGAGATCAGTGCCCTGGTGCCGGGCTACGTGTCCACCGAAGTCAGCGCGCGCCTCTCCTTCGACACCCAGGCATCGCTGGACAAGGCTCGCTCGCTGATCGATCGCTACCAGCGCGCCGGCGTCGACCCGTCGCGGATCCTGATCAAGCTCGCCGCCACCTGGGAAGGCATTCGCGCCGCCCAGGTGCTGGAGCGCGAAGGCATCCACACCAACCTGACGCTGATGTTCAACGTCGACCAGGCCCGGGCCTGCGCCGATGCCGGCGTGACCCTGGTGTCGCCCTTCGTCGGCCGCATCCTCGACTGGCACAAGGCCCAGGACCCGGAGGCCGACTTCGCCGGCGACCGCGACCCGGGCGTGCAGTCGGTCAAGCGCATCTATGAGCACTTCAAGGGCCACGGCTACGAGACCATCGTGATGGGCGCCAGCTTCCGCAACAGCGGCGAGATCACCGCCCTCGCCGGCTGCGACCGGCTGACCATCTCCCCGGCCCTGCTCGGCGAACTGGCCGAGACCCGGGGCACGCTGGAGCGTCGCCTCGCGCCGCTGGATGCCGAGACCCGCGCGCCGGAACCGCAGACCGAGGCCGACTTCCGCTGGGCGATGAACGAGGATCCCATGGCCACCGAGAAGCTGGCCGAGGGCATCCGCAAGTTCATGGCCGACCAGCGCAAGCTGGAGACGCTGCTGGGCGAGCTGCGCCAGGGCTGATCACGCCGGGCCGCGACGCCCGCATGATCGCCTGAAACGACGAGAGGGGGAGACGCCGGCCGGCGTCTCCCCCTCTTTCATTTTGCCCTGCCTTCTTCCGCAGCGTCTGGCATCGAGCCCCACCGAAGCGGCAACTCACTCCCGGCCGGCGGGGCTCTTCTGCTCCTCGAGCATCTCGACCAGCGGCTGGAACTGCTCGCGGTTATGGTCGTTCATGTGCATCAGGATGCGGTGCGCCTCGAGGATACGCTCGCGCATGCCCTCCTCGTCGGCGGGCACCTCGGGCAGGTCGCGCAGCTCGTGGGGCTCGGTGATCGGCGACTCCAGCAGAGTGAAGTAGCGGGCGAAGCCCATCACGTCGAGCATGCGCCGCACGTCAGGGTTGTCGACGACGATGGTGGGCGGCTGCTTCAGGCGTCCCTGCAGCGCCATGGCCACCTTGGCCAGGAAACCGAGCGCCGTGGAGTCGACGTTGGTGGCCTCGCGCAGGTCCACCATCACCGCCTCCAGCCCGGGCGTTTCGGCCAGGCGCTGGGCCTGGGTGTCGAGCGTCGCGCAGAGCGTCAGCCGAACGTCGCCGCACAGCTTGAGCACGAACACCCCGGAATCGAACGCCGCCTTGAGGCGGCCTTCATGCATCATCATTGCCAAATCCGCTCAACATCATGATCGTCAGGTCATCGGGAAGTTCGTCCTGACAGGGGGCGCGATCGGCGTCCTCGCTATCAGCGTCGACGATGTCGTCGCCCAGGGCAAGACCCCGGCGCAGGGCCGCCAGCGACTCGCTGGCCTCGGCGCGAGCGCGCAGCTCCTCGAGCCGTGCCTCCAGGGTCTCGCCAGGCAGGCACTCGAGGATACCGTCGGAGCACAGCCACAGCCGGAAGTTCGCCGGCAGCGCGCAGCCCAGCGGCGGATACTCGACGTCCGGGAACAGCCCCACCGGCATGCCCTCCCCTTCCAGGTAGCGCGCCTCGCCGTCGGCCACCAGCAGCGGCATCGGCAGCTGCGCGCCGAGCGAATAGTGAAGATAGCGACGCTCGCGGTCAATCACGCCGACGAACAGGGTGGCGTGCTTGCCGATGCCGGTATCGAGCAGCTCGCGATTGAGCCCGGCCAGCCAGCGCGGCGCCAGCTGCTCCGGATGCTGTCCGTCCCACTCGTGCTGCCAGCGATGGGAGAGCGACTTGAGCAGCACCGTGACGAAGGCCGACGAGGCCCCATGGCCCGAGACATCGGCGAAGTAGAACAGGGTGTAGCGGTCGTCGAAGCGCTGGAAGTCGAGGAAGTCGCCGGACAGATACAGCGACGGCACCAGCCAGTAATCGCCGTTCACGCCGTTGATGCTCTGCGGGCGCGGCGGCAGCAGCTTGCGCTGGATCTGGCCGCCGGCCTGCTGATCGAGGCGCAGCATCGCCAGGTGCGTCTCCAGGCGCTCGTTGAGCTCGGCCAGGCGCGCCCGGTCGTGCTCCCGCTCCTGAGCCAGACGATTGAGATCGATCACCCGACGGATCATGCGCCGCAGCAGGTGGCCGTGGCGGCGCGGCTCGATCACATAGTCGACCAGCCCGGCGTCCACCGCCTGCAGCAGATCGCTGTCCTGACGGTCGTCGCTGACCACCAGGGTCGGCAGCCGCTCGGCCAGCGCCTGCCAGGCCTCGCGGGGCACCGCCCGGGCGTGCGCCACCACCAGCACCGTATCGTCCGGCAGCTGCTCGAGGCGCTCCACGGCGGCAACCGCCAGGCCGTCCCCGGCGATGATCTCGGCCAGGGCATCGCGCTCGTCCCCGGCAACGTCGATCAGGCCGACCAGCTCATTGACTCCAGGCATCCCGTGGCCTCACTCGGCGAAGGCATCATCGAAGTCGGCGTCATCGAAATCGAAGTCGTCGCTGGCGAAGGGGTCCGCGCCCATCTCGCCGTCGTTGACCTCGAAGCGCCGACGCTGCAGCCAGCTGTCGCGGATGAAGCTGTAGCGGTCACCGCGAATCAGCTTTTCCTGATCGAGCAGCCCGGCCCGAGTGTCGATCACGTCCAGACCGCGCAGCCCGTAGCGCACCTTGTCCTCTTCGACATAGGTCAGCGGGTCGGTGTACCAGTCCACCGGCAGGCCGGCGGTATCGCGTACGGTGCTCGGACCCAGCAGCGGCAGCACCAGATAGGGCCCCGAGCCCACGCCCCAGGCGGCCAGGGTCTGGCCGAAGTCTTCCTCGCGCCCGACCAGATCCATATGGGACGCCACGTCGAAGATGCCGAGCACGCCCGCGGTGGAGTTGATCAGGAAGCGTCCGGTGGCGATGCCGGCATTGCCCGGCTTGCCCTGCAGCAGGCTGTTGAGCGTGGTGCCGATCTCGCCGAGGTTCGAGAAGAAATTGCCGACGCCGGTCTGCACCGGGTCGGGCGTCACGTAGCGATAGCCCTGGGCCACCGGCTTGAGCGCATAGCGATCGACCGTCTCGTTGAAGGCGAACACCCCGCGGTTGAAGCCTTCCCAGGGGTCCGCCGGATTGGCGTCGTCGACGCCGGAGGTGGTCGCGCAGCCCGTCAGCAGTGACAGGGCGCACAGCGCCGCCAGGCCTTGGCCGGCCCGGCGGATGGATATCGGAGTCATGGCTCGAACGGTCTCCCTACGCGTCATTCTGGTGTCCATCGTCGATCGGTATTGCGGGTCACGACGCTGCCGGCACTGTAGCCCGCGGCGCCGCAACACTCCAGTCCGGGGCCCGCTCAGGCGCGCCCGGTGAGTTCCTTCCAGCGCTTCTCGAGGCGCTTCTCCGAGACCGGCAGCGCCGTGCCCAGCTGCTGGGCGAACAGCGACACGCGTAGTTCCTCGATCCACCAGCCGAACTCGACCAGCGCCGGGTCCTCGACGCCGCCGCGGCGCTCGCTCTCGCGCCGCGCGGCCAGCCGCGCCTCGAAGTCCTGCACCGCCTGCATGTGCATCTGATCGCGCATGCGCTCGCGGGGCGCCTTCTCCAGGCGGATCTGCGCGGCCTCCATGTAGCGCGGGTACTCCGCCAGCCAGTCGCCGGCCTCGGTGACGAAACCGGGATGCACCAGGCGCTGCATATGGGCCTTGAGGTCACTGTATACCAGCGCCAGCGAGAGGTTGAGATTGCCCTTCAACGCCTTGGTCACCGCCAGATGGCCCTCCAGCGCCTGCTTGAGGATGCCGAGGCGTTCCTCGGCGTGGGGCACCAGGGCGTCGCGGGTCTCGGCCAGCCGCGCCTCGAGTTCGTCGCGGGAGCGCGGCAGCGGATCGACCGCCACCACCTGCTGGAAGACGGCGCTGACCAGGTCCTCGGCCAGCTGGCGCTTGCTGCCGACCTTGGCGAACAACAGCGCGCAGGGCTGCAGGCCGGGCAGGCGCTCGATGGCACGCACCTGGTCCGGCAGCCGCGCCATGGCGGCGCGCACCACGCCGCGGCGATGGGCCTCGCGGGCCTTGTCGGGATGGTCGAACAGCTCGACCCTGAGGCTGTCGTCCTCCGGCACCACCGCCGGATAGGCCTCGACGCGGATGCCGGCCTGGGTGGTGACCCGGGACTCCGGCAGCGGCGCCTCGGGCAGGGTCTCGAGCGCCTCCGCCTCGCTGGCTTCGCTCGCCAGCGCGCGGGCGCCCTCCCCGGCCGCGGCCTCGAAGCGCCGCTCCAGGGCGCGGATGTCTCGCCCCTGGCCGAGCTCGCGGCCCTCGTGGTCGACCACACGCAGGTTCATGATCAGGTGTGGCTCGAGCGCCTCGACCCGCCAGTCGTCGGGCGCGAGCCGCACGCCGGTCTTGACCCGCAGGAACTCGCCCAGCGACTCGGTGAGCGGCACGTCGTCCGGTGTCATGGCCTGCAGGGCAGCATCGACCCAGTCGGGAATCGGCACCACCTGGCGGCGGATCGCCTTGGGCAGCGACTTGAGCAGCGCGATGCACTTCTCGCGCAGCAGGCCAGGCACCAGCCATTCCAGTCGGCCCTCGGGCAGCTGCGGCAGCATCGCCGCCGGCACCGTCAGGGTCACGCCGTCGTCTTCTGCGCCGGGGGCGAAATGGTAGCTCAGCGGATAGCGCACGCCGTTCAGCGCCAGCTCGTCCGGGTAGTCGGCCTGGGTGACCTCCTCGGCCTCCCGGGCCAGCAGCGCGGCGCGGTCGAACTTGAGCACGTCCGGATCGTCGCGCTCGGCCTGCTTGCGCCAGGCCTCGAAGCCCTTGCCGTTGACGATGTCCTCGGGGATGCGCGCGTCGTAGTAGTCGAACAGCGCCTCCTCGTCGACCAGGATATCGCGCTTGCGGGCGCGATCCTCGAGGTTCTCGACCTCCTCGACCAGCGCGCGGTTGTGGGCGAAGAACTCGCCCCGGGTCTTGAACTCGCCCTCCACCAGGGCCCGGCGGATAAACAGCTCTCTCGACTGAACGGGATCAATCGGCCCGAAATGCACCCGGCGGCGGCTGACGATCGCCAGGCCAAACAGCGTGACCTGCTCGAAGGCCACCACCTGGGCGCGCTTCATCTCCCAGTGCGGCTCGCTGTAGCTGCGCTTGACCAAGTGGCCGGCCAGCGGCTCGATCCAGGCCGGATCGATCTTGGCCACGGTGCGGGCGAACAGCTTCGAGGTCTCGACCAGCTCGAAGGCCATCACCCACTTGGGCGTCTTCTTGGCCAGCCCCGAGCCGGGATGAATCATGAACTTGCGGTTGCGCGCCCCCTGGTACTCGCGGTTCTCCAGCAGCTGGCCGAGGTGCGACAGCAGCCCCGGCAGCAGCGCCTTGTGAAGCCGCACGGCGCTCTCGCGGCGGGCCTTCCTGGCGGCCTCGCCGTCGTCGTCCTCGGCCGGCAGCGGGGCCGGTGCGGGCACGTCGATGTCCATGTCGCGCAGCAGCTGGCGCAGCTGGCGGAAGGTATCGTGCCACTCGCGCAGGCGCAGGTAGTTGAGGTAGTGGTCCTTGCACCAGCGGCGCAGGCGGTTGCCGGAGAGCTCCTCGCGGGCGGCCTCGAAGCCGTGCCACAGGTTGAGCAGCGCCACGAAATCGGAGTCCGGGTCCTGCCAGCGGCGATGGGCCTGGTCGGCGGCCTGGCGCTTCTCGGCCGGACGATCCCGCGGGTCCTGGATGGCCAGCGCCGAGACCACCACCAGCACCTCGCGCAGGCCGCCCTGCTCGGCGCCGGCCAGCAGCATGCGGGCCAGGCGCGGGTCGATGGGCAGCCGGGAGAGTTTGCGCCCGAGCGGGGTGATGCGCTGGCCCTCGTCCACCGCGCCGAGCTCGAACAGCAGGCGGAAGCCGTCGGTGACGAAGCGCGAGTCGGGCGGATCGACGAAGGGAAAGGCCTCGATGCTGCCGAGCTTGAGCGACAGCATCGACAGGATCACCGAGGCCAGGTTGGTGCGCCGGATCTCGGGATCGGTGAATTCGGGGCGGCCGAGGTAGTCTTCCTCATCAAAGAGGCGGATGCACAGGCCCTCGGCCACGCGGCCGCAGCGGCCCTTGCGCTGGTCGGCGCTGGCCTGGCTGACCGCCTCCACCGGCAGGCGCTGGATCTTGGCCCGGTAGCTGTAGCGGCTGATGCGCACCAGGCCCGGGTCGATCACGTAGCGGATGCCGGGCACGGTGAGCGAGGTCTCGGCGACGTTGGTCGAGAGCACGACGCGCCGCCCGCGGTGCGGGGCGAAGACGCGGTTCTGCTCGGCGTTGGAGAGCCGGGCGTAGAGCGGCAGTATCTCGGTGTCGCGCAGCTCGGCGCGGCGCAGGGTGTCGGCGGCCTCGCGGATCTCGCGCTCGCCGGGCAGGAACACCAGGATGTCGCGGGGCCCGTGCAGCCAGCCCTTCTCGCGCTCGGCGGCCTGGATCTCCTCCACCGCGTGCAGGATGCCCTCCTGCAGGGTGCGGTCCTCCTCGTCCTCGGCCTCGCGGGTCAGCGGCCGGTAGCGCACCTCCACCGGGTAGGTGCGCCCGGAGACCTCGACCACCGGCGCCGGGCGCTTGGTGCCGTCCTCGCCCGCCAGGGCGAAGTGCTCGGAAAAGCGCTCCACGTCGATGGTCGCCGAGGTGATGATCACCTTGAGGTCGGGGCGACGGTCGAGCAAGCGCTTGAGGTAGCCGAGCAGGAAGTCGATGTTGAGGCTGCGCTCGTGGGCCTCGTCGATGATGATCGCCTCGTAGCGCGTGAGGTCGGGATCGTGCCGGGTCTCGGCCAGCAGGATACCGTCGGTCATCAGCTTGACCAGGGTGGCGTCGTCGGTGTGATCGGTGAAGCGCACCTGGTAGCCGACCTGTTCGCCCAGCGGCACCTCCATCTCCTCGGCCAGGCGCGTGGCCACCGAGCGGGCCGCCAGCCGGCGCGGCTGGGTATGGCCGATCAGCCCGCGCCGGCCGAGCCCGAGCTCCAGGCACAGCTTGGGGAGCTGGGTGGTCTTGCCCGAGCCGGTCTCGCCGGCCACCACCACCACCTGATGATCACGCAGGGCCTCGAGGATGTCCTCGCGGCGCTCGGCGACCGGCAGCTCCTCGGGGTAGGACAGTTTTACCGGGCGCGAGGCGCGAGCCTCGACCCGGGCGCGGGAGCGCTCGACCTCGCGGCGCAGCTCGGCGAGCCCACGGTCCACCGGTTTGCCCTGGCGGCAGCGCCGGGTCAGGCCGGCGAGGCGCTTGCCCAGGCGGGGCGCGTCGCGCAGCTGCACGCCGTCGAGTTCGCCCCTGAGGGCTTCCAGGGCGGCGGCATCGGATTCGGGCGCGTCGGGGGCTGGGGTCAAGGTACTCACGATGACTCGAGGGCTCCGGTGATCGAACGGGCGGGACGACAGAACGGCTCGCATCGGTCGGGCGATGCGAGCCGGCCATTGTAACGCCGCGAACCAGTCGGGGGCTAATCGACCCTCCATGCGCCCCTCATATCAGTATCGGAGCACTCCCGCAGGCGACAGGTCTGCGAGGGGCGCTGTGAACCCATCCCTGGGCGCTACTTTGGCCCGGCTTCGCTCTCGCATCCTGCTCCGCTCGCCGGACCGGTGCTGGCCTTCCATGGCCAGCCCGTTCGGAGAAGTTCTCCTTACCCATGGCCAAAAACCCCCTCTTCGACCTGTCCCCGGCTCGCGATCAGTGCTGACTCAAGACGCCTCACCCTCTTCCTTCGCTTCACCTTGCGCCTCGTCGCGAAGCTGGCGGCGCAACACCTTGCCCACATTCGTCTTGGGCAGCTCGTCGCGGAACTCCACGTGGCGCGGCACCTTGTAGCCGGTCAGCTCCTTCTTGCACCAGGTGCGCAGGGTGGCGGCGTCCAGGTCCGGGTCGCTGGCCACCACGAACAGCTTGATCGCCTCGCCGCTGTCCTCGTCGGGCACGCCCACGGCGGCCGACTCCACCACGCCGGGATGATGGGCCACCACGTCCTCGATCTCGTTGGGATACACGTTGAAGCCCGACACCAGGATCATGTCCTTCTTGCGGTCGACGATGCGGATATAGCCATCCTCGTCGAAGACCGCCACGTCGCCGGTATGAAACCAGCCCTCGGCGTCGAGGGACGCGGCGGTGTCCTCCTCGCGGTTCCAGTAGCCCTTCATCACCTGGGGCCCCTTGACGCACAGCTCTCCGGCCTCACCGAGCGGCAGGTCGTTGCCGTCCAGATCCACCACCTTGACCTCGGTGCCGGCGACCGGCCTACCGATGGTACCGAGACGGATATCGTCGATGGGGTTGAAGCTGACGATCGGCGAGGTCTCGGTGAGGCCGTAGCCCTCGGCGATCGGGCAGCCGGTGACGTCTTCCCAGCGCTTGGCGACGGCCCCGGTCAGCGCCATGCCGCCGGAGATGGTCAGATGCAGGGCAGAGAAGTCGAGGCGGCGGAAGTCGTCGCGCTGACACAGCGCGTTGAACAGGGTGTTGAGGCCCACGAAGCCGGTGAAGTGCACCGTCTTCAGCGTCTTGACGAAGCCGTCCAGGTCGCGGGGGTTGGGAATCAGCACCGAGTGGTTGCCGGTCTCCATCATGAACAGGCAGTTCACCGTAAAGGTGTAGATGTGATAGACCGGCAGCGGCGCGATGATGGTCTCGCCGCCCTCGGCGAGCCCCGGGCCGATCGCCTGGCGCGCCTGGAGCATGTTGGCCACGAGATTGCCGTGAGACAGCATGGTGCCCTTGGCCCGCCCGGTGGTGCCGCCGGTGTACTGCAGGGCGGCGATGTCGTCGGGGCCGCGAGCGATGTCGCGGTGCTCGAGGCAGGCACCCCGCCCCAGCGCATCGCGGAAGCGCCAGGCGCCGGGCAGCCGATAGGACGGCACCATCTTCTTGAGATACTTCACCGCGGCGTTGATCAACGGCCGCTTGGGGAAGGCGTGCAGGTCGGCGATCTCGGTCACCACCACCCGCTCGATGTCGGTGTCGTCGAGGATATGCTCGAGCTTGGCCGCCATGTTGGCCAGGATGACGATGGCCCGGGCGCCGGAATCCTTGAACTGGTGGGCCATCTCCCGCTCGGTGTAGAGCGGGTTGGTGTTGACCACCACCAGGCCGGCGCGCAGGGCGCCGAACACGGCCACCGGGAACTGCAGCAGATTGGGCAGCTGGATGGCAATGCGATCGCCGGGCTCGAGCCCGGCCTCCTGCTGCAGCCAGGCGGCGAAATCGGCGGACAGGCGGTCGAGCTCGCCGTAGCTCAGGGTCCGGCCCATGCAGGTGAAGGCGGGCTTGTCGGCGAAGCGTTCGATGGCGGCGTGGAAGACCTCCATCACCGAGGCGTAGTCGTCGCGGCCCTCGAGATCGGGGCCGCTGAGGACGGCGGGCGTGGCGTGCTCGCTCATGGCATTCTCCAGGCTGTGGTCGACCCTGCGGGATCGTGCCCTGTTGTTATTCAGCGTTGTCATGGCATTGCGGCTATGCCCCACCCTATCCCAGTCGCTCCTTCTCAGGGAATACGCAATTAAAACTTCTGTTTGAAACTTTTGTTCAACCCTGCGCCACGAAGCGACCCTGAATCTCGCCGTCCCGCCACACCAGCAGCTCGCCGGGCACCATGCGCACCCACTCCTCATTGTCGGTCAGCGGCTCGGTGGCGATCACCGAGACCACGTCATCGGGGGTGGTGTGCTCGGCGAAGTTCACCGCCATCTCGGCATCAGAGAGGCTGGCCTGGCCGAATGGCGCCCGACGGGTGATATGCGCCAGCCTGGTGGTGCAGTAGGTGTAGAGGTACTCGCCGTCGGCCAGCAGCAGGTTGAAGACACCGAGCCCGCGCAACCGCTCGCAAAGATTGTGCAGATGCGCCCACAGTGCCCGGCGGTCGTCCGGCGGCGCGGGGAAGGCGCGGCGCAGCTCGCCCATCAGCCAGCAGAAGGCATGCTCGCTGTCGGTGCCGCCCACGGGCCGGTAGAACGACAGCGGCAGCGCCTCCCAGCCGGCGAGCTGGCCGTTGTGGGCATAGCACCAGGGCTGGCCCCACATCTCCCGGGTGAAGGGATGGGTGTTGGCCAGGCGCACCTGGCCGACGTTGGCCTGGCGGATGTGGCTGATCACGATGTGCGACTTGATCGGGTAGTCGCAGATCAGCCGGGCGATGGGCGAATGGACCGAGGGATGCGGGTCGCGGAAGTCGCGATAGCCGCCGGCCTCGTAGAAGGCGATGCCCCAGCCGTCGCGATGCGGACCGGTGCCGCCGCCGCGGGTCAGGAAGCCGGTGAAGCTGAAGCAGATATCGGTCGGCACGTTGGCGCTCATGCCCAGCAATTCACACATACGGGTCCCTGCGCTCATGGGAACGGGAGCGGCTGGTGTGGCGCCAGAGCAAGCGCAGCAGCGTCAGGCCGATCACCAGCATCAGCAGGATCCAGAACATCGGCGAGTCGGTCCAGCCGCGGGCCCGCTCGACCAGCCCCGGCCAGCCCTCCTGCCACACCAGACGCAGCTTGGCCGGCACCGCATTGACGCCCTCGACGAAGCGGTCGGCGAGGCTAGGCTCGGCCTCGGTCGCCGCGGCCTCGTCGGCATCGGCGAAGCGCTCGGCGGCCAGGGTCGGCCCGGCGCCGGCACCGGCGATGCCGACCCGCGCGTCGGGATTGAGCATCAGCCGGGGGAGGCGCAGCTCGCGGGTCTCGCCGTCCAGGGTGACGCGGGCGGTCAGGGTCAGCGGCTGACGCAGGTCCGGGTCGAGCTCGGGCAGCGCCAGCGTCCAGCGGGTCTCGCCGACCGGCTCGGCCTCGAGCGTCTCGCCGCCGAGTTCGCCACCAATCTCGGTATTGTCGCGATTCAGGCGCGGATGCTCGGCGGCCAGCACCACGCGGCCCTCGGCCGGATCGTGCAACGCACCGATCGCCGGCAGCACGTTGACCGCCTGGCGGCGCTGGCGAGTGAAGCCGTCTCCGGAGGCGCGCACCACCAGCTGGGCGTTGCCGGTGAGCGCCGGCGCCGGCAGCTCGCCACGGAAGCGGCCCTGGTCGTCGGCGTCGAGGGTCACCGAGGACTGCACCTCGCCATCGGCGTCCTCGAGGGAGACCTCCAGCGTCAGGTTGCCCGGCAGGGGGCGTTCCTCGCTCTGGGCCACCAGCCAGGCCTCGACCGGCACCGGGAAGCCGCGATAGAGGGTCGCCGGCAGCGTGGCGGTATGCAGCTGCCAGGGGCCGCTGATGCTGATGCGGCTGCCCTCGCCCACCGGCCCCTCGAGGCGCCACTGCCCGGCTTCGGGGTCGGGCACGCGAATCAGGTCGAAGCGCGGCTCGACCTGCCAGTTAGCGCCGTCCGGGGCGGAATCGGCGCGATAGCGGGTGCCATCGGGGCCGACCAGCGTCAGCGGCTCGGCCTCGGGATCGTGGAACACCAGCGCCGAGAGACGATCCACGCCCTCGTCGACCGTGAAGCCACCGTCGTCGTCCAGCGGCAGACGATCGGCCGGGAAGATGCGCTCGAAGATATCGAGGAAGGCGCCCATCAGCCCTTCGGGCGAATCCACCCGCGCGGCCAACCCGCCGGTGCGCTGGGCCAGGCGTTCGACCAGCGCCAGGTCGGCCTCGTCGGAGAAGGCGATGGCATGCACCGTCGCGCCCCGGTCGGCCAGTTCGGGCGCCAGCTCGTCGACGATCCGTTCCCGCGAGGCGCGGTCGACGGCCGGCTTGTTGCCGCGGGCCGGCGGCAGATCGATGACGCCGTCGGTCATCAGGATCAGCTGCTGGCGACCGTTGGCCTCGGCATCGATCGCCCGGCGCAGGGCCGTTTCGATATCGGTGTATTGCTGATCCCGCGACGACGGCGGCAGCGACAGCGCGCGCTGGCGCCAGTCGGCCTCGACGCGGCCCAGCGGCAGCGGATTGTCGACCCGCTCGCCGAAGGTCCAGACGCCGGCGCTGGCGCTCTCCGGCAGCAGCGACACCAGCAGCCCCATGGCGCTCTCCGCCAGGCGGTCGGGATCGTGCGCCTTCATGCTGCCCGATACGTCGACCACGGCCCGCACGTCGGCGCTCTTCTCCTCGGCCCACGCCGGCGAGACGGCGACCGCCCATGCCACCAGGCACAGCGCCAGCAACCTGGCCAGGCAAGGCCGGACGACACGGCCGCGAGCTCCTTCAGACATCCCGATTCCTTAGCCGATCACCGGCTCTCGTCGCGCTTCGCCGCCTTCCTGGCGGCCCTGTTCGGCGCTCTCGCGCTGCTGTGCCTGGCGAGCGGCGGCGCGATGGCCGCGCCGCCACAGCAGCAGGCCGACCACGGCGCCCAGGCCGGCGGCGACCGCCACCAGCAGCAGCGCCGGCATCATGGTGCCGGCATCGCCCTTGAGAAACGCCAGACCGGCGACGACCACCGCCGGTGCAACACCGTGATAGGTGCCCTCATCAGTGGTCAGCGCCAGCTCGAAGGTGGCCGGCACCCACATCACCCCGCCCACGGCCCAGGTGATCACCAGCCGCGGCAGGCGCGGCAGAAAGGCCAGCCCCAGGTAGCCGGTGCCGAGCACTACCAGCGACAGCGCGGCGTAGGTCAGCCATAGTAGGGACATCGAATCCGAAAGTAGCATCGGTACCTCGTCATTACGCGTCGCGAGACGCATTTCGTTGAATTCACTCCGAGTATGGTACATCCCGCACCATGAAAGCACAGCCGCCACGTGTCCCCGGCCAGACGAACATGACCGACGCCCCCCACCCGACCGCCGCGTTCCGGCGCGCCGACGACCCCGACTGGCACTGGCTGGAGCAGCGCGACGACCCGCAGGTGACGGCCTTCCTCGAGGCCGCCAATGCCCATTCACAGGCCTGGTTCGCGCCCCTGGACGATCTCACCGAACGCCTCTACCACGGCCATCTGGCGCGCCGCGAGCTGGCCGTTCACGGCCTGCCCACGGCGCTCGACCACTTCACGGTGTGGAGCGAGACCGCCGTGGACGCCGACCATCCGGTCTGGTGGCGCCATCCCAACGGCGAGCCCGAGCGCCGCGAGCCCTTCTTCGACCTGCAGCGCCGCGCCGCCGACCACGCCTTCTTCGAGATCGGCGACATGTCGCTGTCGCCGGACGAGGCCTGGATGGCCTGGAGCGAGGACACCCAGGGCGACGAGATCTTCACCCTGTGGCTCAAACGCCTGCCGGACGGCGAGCCGCTGGCGCTGCTCGAGGAGATCGGCCCCGAGCTGTGCTGGGCCGAGGACGGCGCCACCCTGCTGTTCACCCGCTATGACGCCACCCAGCGCCCCGAGAGCATCTGGCGGCTGCCGCTGACCCTCGGTGCGACGCCGAACGCCGGCGAGCCGTCGCTGATGCTGCGCGAGGACGACCCGGAGTTCTGGCTGGGACTCGGCAAGACCCGCTCGCGCGAGTGGCTGGTGCTGGAGTCCGCCTCCAAGGACACCAGCGAGGTGCACCTGGTTCCGGCGTCCTCGCCGGCCACGGCGCCTGCGCTGTTCCGTCCCCGCGAGCGCGGCGTGGAGTACGGCGTGGATCACCGCCCCGGCCACTTCTACGTGCTGCACAACCGCCAGGCGCCCCACTTCTGCCTCGACCGGGTCGACGAGAGCGACCCGCAGGGCGAGCCCGAGCGCCTGATCGGGCACCGCCAGGACACCACCCTCGAGGGTATCGATGCCTTCAGCTGGGGGCTGGTGGCCAGCGAGCGCGACCATCAGCAGGCCCAGGTCCACCTGCGGGTGATCGAGCTCGACGCCGACCACGCCTTCCACCGCGACGAGCGCCTGCCGCTGCCCGAGACGCCCTGCAGCCTGGGCCTGGCCGACGCCCCGCACTTCGACGAGCGGCGCCTGCGGCTGCGCGAGGAATCCTTCACCCTGCCGGCGACCTGGACCGAGCTGGACCTGGACAGCGGCGAGCGCCGCCGCCTCAAGCAGCAGCCGGTGCACGGCGACCTGCGCCCCGACCAGCTGGCCTGCGAGCGACTGTGGGCGACCTCCCACGACGGCGAGCGCGTGCCGGTCTCGGTGGTGATGCGCGCCGACCTGGTCGGCCATCCACTGCCCACCCTGCTCTACGGCTACGGCGCCTACGGCGAGACTCTCGATCCCTGGTTCTCGGTGGCACGCCTGGAGCTGCTGGCCCGCGGCGCGGCCTTCGCCGTGGCCCACGTGCGCGGCGGCGGCGACCGCGGCGAGCCCTGGTACCTGAGCGGCAAGCTCGAGCACAAGACCAACAGCTTCCATGACTTCCTGGCCGCCCGCGACGCCCTGGTCGAACAGGGCGTCAGTGACGGCGGGCGCATCGTCGCCTACGGCGCCAGCGCCGGCGGGCTGCTGGTCGGCGCCAGCCTCAACCTGTCACCGGAGCGCTTCCGCGCCGCGGTGCTCGACGTGCCCTTCGTCGACGTGCTGCGCACCATGGAGAATCCCGACCTGCCGCTGACCACCGCCGAGTACAGCGAATGGGGCGACCCGCGCGAGCCTGCCGCCCGCAGCCGCATCCGCGACTACTCGCCGCTGGACAACCTGCCTGACCGGCCCTGGCCGCCGGTGTTCCTGCAGGGCAGCTGGCACGACACCCGGGTGCCCTACTGGGAACCGGCCAAGCTCTACGCCCGCCTCACTGAGCTGGCCGAGGGCCACGGCGTGGACGGCAGCGACCACCCCACGCTGCTGCGCACCGACCTGGAGGCCGGCCACGGCGGCGCCTCGGGGCGCTTCAAGGGCTGGCACGACAACGCCCGCCAGGACGCCTTCATCCTGTGGGCGCTGGGGCTGGAGACGCGGGAGGCCTGAGCGGCGCAGAAATGCAAGAGGCGGCCCCCTGGCCGCCTCTTTTCGTCATGCCCCTTGTCGGGAGACCTAACCGTCGATCGGCAAGATCGCGATGATATGGTCCTCCAGCTCCTCCTCGGGCACCTCGGACTGGGACACCGCGAAGCTGCGCACGCTGATGCCCTTGCGATGCACCCGCTCGGGATCGCCGGAGATCAGCGGGTGCCAGCCGGCGAGCTTGCGCCCCTCGGCCAGGCGCCGATAGGCGCAGGACTTGGGCAGCCAGCGGAACTCCTCGATGCGCGCTACGGTGAGCTGCTGGCAGTCCGGCACCTTCGCGAAGCGATTGGCATAGTCGCTGCAGCGACAGCCCTCGATGTCGAGCAGCTCGCAGGCCACGTTGAGCACCGCCAGGTCGCCCTCGTCGTCCTGGAACTTGAGCAGGCAGCACTGGCCACAGCCGTCGCAAAGCGCCTCCCACTCCTCATCGGTCAGCTCTTCCAGCGGGAAGCGCTCCCAGAATTTCTCTCTCATGTTCTCTCCTGCGCGAGGCCGGATCATGCCCGGGGTCAGACCCTTCAGCAGCCTTAGGAGCTTGCTCCTAAGGTTGCTGAAGGGTCTGACCCCATGTGCGCATCTCATAGCCGAGCCCGAAGCCCGAAGCCCGAAGTCCGAAGTCCGAAGTCCGAAGTCCGAAGTCCGAAGTCCGAAGGAAGCCTAGTATTTCGCTTCGGTGGGCGTTCTATAAAGATCCAGCAGATAATCCTCCTTGGCCGGCGGCATCTGCAGGTAGAACCCCTTTTCCTCGATGGCGGCCATCACCTCGGCGCCGCGGGTGCGGGCCAGCGGCTTGTCCGGCGTGAGGATCAGCGTCAGCGCCGAGACCGGCTTGCCGAAGCGCTCGAGCAGCGCCTCGGGCACGTCCTCGAGCCCCCGGCGCTTGTCCACGTAAAGGTACATCTCATCCTTGCGCGGACTCTTGAACACCTCGCACAAGAGCTTGCCGTTCATGGTGGTCATGCGGGGACCTCGTTCAGGGCATCTTCCAGGGCATCGGCCAGGCGCTCACCGCGCCAGCCGACGGGCAGCGGCAGCGGGCGGCCGCGCAGCCGGGCGCTGGCCAGGGCCTCCAGGTCACGGCGGCGCATCAGCGTCTCGGGGGCCAGACCCAAGGACTCGGCCTCGAGGTTCACCACCTTCTTCATCGCCTTCAGGCAGCGCTTGAAGGCCGGCGACAGCGGCGACAGCGGCACCGAGGGCAGCTCGGCCTCATCGAGGAGGCGCGCCTCCTTGATCAGCGCCAGCAGAGTGTCGCCCTCACGCTTGACCAGCGGCGGCTTGACGCCCTCCACCGAGGCCAGCTCATAGCGGTTCTCGGGCAGACGCTCGGCGATGGCGAACAGCAGCTTGTCGCTGACCAGCCAGCTGCGCGGCAGGTCGCGGCGACGCACCTCGCCCTCGCGCCAGGTGGTCATCAGGCGATAGGCCTCGATCTGACGCGGCCCCAGCCGCCACAGGTTGCGCTGGCGCAGGTACCACTGGCCGTCCGCCTCGTCGCTGCGCGAGGCCTGATCCACCAAGGCGGCGCAGTCCTCCTCGAGCCATTCCAGGCGGCCGTGGCGCACCAGGGACTCGTGCTGATGCGCCCAGACGTCCAGCAGGTAGACCACGTCCAGCGCGGCGTAGGTCTTCTGGGCGTCGGAGAGCGGGCGTTCGAGCCAGTTGGAGCGGGTCTCGTCCTTGGGCAGGGTCTCGCCCACCCAATATTCGACCAGCTTCTGGTAGCCCATGGAGGGCACCTCACCGAGCAGCGCCTGGGCGATCTGGGTGTCCACCAGCGGCGCGATGGGCACGCCGGCCCAATGGGCGAAGACCTCCAGGTCCTCGCTGGAGGCATGCAGCAGCTTCAACGGCCCCTCGGCGAGCAGGCGACGGAAACGCTCGGTACATTTCACCTCCTGCGGGTCGACCAGATAGGCCGGCCCGCCGGCGCAGAACTGGATCAGCGCCGGCACCGGGTGGAAGGTGCGCTCGCGGAAGAATTCGGTATCCAGGGCCAGGACGTCGGCCTCGGCCACCTCGGCGCAGGCGGCGTCCAGCGCCTCGGGGGTGTCGATCCAGCGGATCTCGGGTGTCAGGGACATGCGGTCATCCGGCATGGCAGGGATGGGACGGCGATCATTCGCCCTGGAAAGGCAACCGGCCGTTGAAGGCCCGGCTCAGGGTACCGCCGTCGACGTATTCGAGCTCGCCGCCCATGGGCACGCCATAGGCCAGGCGCGAGAGCTTGAGCCCCTGCGGGGCGAGCTGGGAGGCGATGTAGTGGGCCGTGGCCTCCCCTTCCACCGTGGGATTGGTGGCCAGGATCACCTCCTCGACGCCGGCCTCGGCGACCCGCGCCTCCAACTGGTCGAGGCCGATGTCCTCGGGCCCGACGCCGTCCAGCGGCGACAGGTGGCCGTGCAGCACGAAGTAGCGGCCCTGATAGCCGCCGGCCTCCTCGATGGCCAGCTGGTCGGCCGGGGACTCCACCACGCACAGCACGCCGTCGTCGCGGCGCGGGCTGGCGCAGATGCCGCACAGCTCCTCCTCGGTGAGGGTGCGGCAGCGCCGGCAGTAGCCGACCGCCTCGAGGGCCGTGCCGAGGGACTCCACCAGCCGCCGGCCGCCGTCGCGGTCGCGCTCGAGCAGGTGCATGGCCATGCGCTGGGCGGTCTTGGGGCCGACGCCGGGCAGCACCCGGAAGGCCTCCATCAGCCGTTCGACCAGGGGAGAAAAACTCATGGGTCGGGGGACTCGCGTCTCGTCATGGGGCTAGACGAGCGCCACGCGGGCGCCCGTCTCTCGTGCCTTGCGTTCCGGCGAGATGCCTCAGAACGGCATCTTGAAGCCCGGCGGCAGGTTCAGGCCGGAGGTGGCGCCTTCCATCAGCTCCTTGGAGTTGGCCTCGACCTTGCGCACGGCGTCGTTCACGGCGGCGGCCAGCAGGTCCTCGAGCAGCTCCTTGTCCTCTTCCATGACGCTCGGGTCGATGTCGACCTTGAGCACGTCATGGCGGCCGTTCATGGTGATCTTGATCATGCCGGCACCGGCCTCGCCGTGAACCTCGGCCTTGGCGACCTCTTCCTGGGCCTTCTGCATCTTCTCCTGCATTTCCTGGGCCTGCTTCATCAGGTTGCCCATTCCACCTTTCATCATGGTGACGTCCTCTCGATGGGATGTTCTGTCCGACCGCCCGGGCGGCCGGTGTCGTGTATGGTCGGCGTTACCCTTACGACGCGTGTCGTTCGCGTCCGTTCAGTGACGCGCCGCCTCGGCGGGCTTCACCGTGGTCTCGATCAGCCGGGCGCCGAAGGCCTGCTGGATCTTCTGCACCTGGGGGTCCGCCTGCAGCGCGGCCACCGCCTCGGCGTGGCGCTCGGCGGCCAGGCGGTCGGCGCGCTGGCGCGGCGTCTCGACGCCCTCGGGCAGCGGCCCGTCGGCGATGGTCAGGCGCCGCGCGAAACCGGCCCCGGCCAGCGCCTCGCGGATGCGCTCGACGTGAACGTCGGCCTGCATCGCCGCCTGGGACGGATCCAGCCGCAGCGTCAGGGCGTTGCCGTCATCGGCTTCGACCACGCAATGGGCCGCCAGGTTGCGCGTCAGCCCGGACAGGCCCAGGGCGTCGAAGCGCGTCAGCCATTCGGCATGACTCAGCTCGCCCGGGGCGGCGTCGGCGGCGTGTGCCTCGGCCGGCACCTCGACAGGTGCGGACTGCGGCTCGGGCTCCGGCTCGGGAGCCGCCGCGACCGAAGCGGGCTCAGGGGCCGGCTCGGGCCGTGGTTCAGGCTGCGGTTCAGGCCGAGGCGCTGGCGCCTCGGCCACGGGGGCCGGTTCGGGCTCGACCGGCGCCGACGCGGCCGACTCGTCCAGGATCCACGGCGGCGGTTCGGCTGCCGCGACCGCGGACGGCGCGGGTTCCGGCGCGGCCTCGGGAGCCGGCTGCGGATCAGCGGGGGCCTCGGCCGGTGCCGGCGACGCGGCGGACTCGACCGGCGCTGGCGCCGGAGCCGGTTCAGGCGTCGGCTCAGTGGCCGGGGCGGCTTCGGCCGCCGGCTGCGATACCGCAGCGCCAGGCGCCGCACTCGACGCTTGAGCGGCGCTGGCGGCTTGATCGCTGCCACCCGACTGCCCGGTGCCGCCTCCGGCCGCGGGCGAGCCGCCGTCACCGCTTCCGCGCATGGGCAGCGGCGTCTGGGCCGGCTTCGGTACGCCCTGGGGACGGAAGGCCAGCATGCGCAGCAGGGTCATCTCCAGGGCGGTGCGCAGGTCCGGCGCGTGGGCCATGTCGCCGCGGCCCTGGATGCCGATCTGGTAGTAGAGCTGGATGTCCTCGGCGGTGAAACGCGCGGCCAGCGCCAGCAGCGTGTCGCGGTCGCCGTGGCCGTTGTCCAGGGCGTCGGGCACCATCTGCGCCACGGCCAGGCGGTGCAGCACGCCGGTGACGTCGTCAAGCACGCCGGCGAAGTCCGGGCCCTGCTCGGCCAGGGCGGCGACCTCGGACAGCACCCGGGCGGCGTCGACCTCGGCCATGGCCTCGAGCAGCGCCAGCACGTGGCGATGGTCGAGGGTGCCGAGCATCGCCGCCACGTCGGCGTGGCGCACCTCGCCCTGGCCGAAGGCGATCGCCTGGTCAGTCAGACTCATGGCGTCGCGCATGGAGCCCTCGGCGGCCTTGCCGAGCAGCCACAGCGCGCTCTCCTCGAAGGAGACCGACTCGGCCTCGAGCACCTTGGAGAGGTGGCCGACGATGCGCTCCGGCGGCATGTGCTTGAGGGTGAACTGCAAGCAGCGCGACAGCACCGTGGGCGGCAGCTTCTGCGGGTCGGTGGTGGCCAGCAGGAACTTCACGTGGGGCGGCGGCTCTTCCAGGGTCTTCAGCAGCGCGTTGAAGCTGCTGGTGGAGAGCATGTGCACCTCGTCGATGAGGTACACCTTGTAGCGGCCCTGGGTCGGAGCGTACTGCACGTTGTCGAGCAGCTCGCGGGTGTCCTCGACCTTGGTGCGCGAGGCGGCATCGACCTCGATCAGATCGACAAAGCGACCGTCATCGATGGCCTCGCAGCTGGGACACTGGCCGCAGGGCGTGGAGGTCACGCCCTCGTCGCCCTGCCCGTTCGCGGTGCAGTTCAGGCACTTGGCCAGAATGCGCGCCAGCGTGGTCTTGCCGACCCCGCGGGTACCGGTGAACAGGTAGGCGTGGTGCAGCCGGCCCTGGTCCAGGGCATTGACCAGCGCGCGCTGGACATGCTCCTGGCCGACCAGTTCATGGAAGGTACGCGGCCGCCACTTGCGGGCCAGAACCTGATAGCTCATGCAGCTCGGAATCCTTGCGGCTGGGCTGGCTGGCAGCCGAACACGAAAGCCCCGCCGATGCGAAGATCGCCGACCGACGGGCTTGAAGAGATGCCACGTATTCTACCGGGTGGCGGCCCAGGCGCAAAGCGTGGGCCGGGGGCGCCGGTGCACTTCGCCTGTCCCCCATGAAGCCTACCCTCGACCGGGCTGAAAAAGTGCCTGGATGCATCCACAGGCTTGTACATACGCACAGAGATCCCCCACCTTCAGGGGAAAGGAAGCAGACGTCGCAATCTTGCCTTTGATAAGCTAATCAAACATTAATCAGAACACCTAAAGAGACCGGGACGTGCCCCGCGCCAGGGGAGAGGACACCGCGTCACCAACGCAGGAAGCAAAGGGGAAACATGGGCCAGCAGCTTGCTCCGGGAATGCGCCTGGAAATCCGCGATGCCGAATGGCGTCTTACCCGCCTCGACCAGACCAGCGATGGAGGGCAGCAGCTCAGCTGCACGGGCCTGTCGGAACTGGTGCGCGGCCGCGAGGCAAAGTTCCTGACGCGCCTTGAGGATGACATCCGCATTCTCGACCCGGCGACCACTGAACTGGTGGACGATCTCTCACAGGGCCACCGTGCCGGCCTTTTGACCCTGGCCACCCAGCTACGCGACACCACGCCGACGGATGACCGCATCCACATGGGCCACCACGCAGCCATGGACGCCCTGCCCTTCCAGCTCGAACCCACGCGTCAGGCACTGGCCCAGCCTCGGGCACGAATGCTGATCGCCGATGCCGTCGGCCTGGGTAAGACGCTTGAAGCCGGCATTCTCACCAGCGAGCTGATCGCCCGCGGACGCGGCAAACGCATCCTGGTACTGGCCGTCAAATCCATGCTCGGCCAGTTCCAGCAGGAATTCTGGAACCGCTTCACCATCCCGCTGACACGCCTCGACTCCCAGGGCCTGGCCCGGGTACGCAATCGCATCCCGGCCAACCACAACCCCTTTCACTACTTCGATCGGTCGATCATTTCCATCGACACCCTCAAGCAGGACATCGAGTACCGCCACTACCTCGAACAGGCTCACTGGGACATCATCATCATCGATGAGGCCCACAACGTCGCCGAACGCGCCGGCGGCCAGGGTGCCTCACAACGCGCACGCCTGGCCCGACTGCTGGCCACTCGCTCCGACACCCTGATCATGCTCTCGGCCACGCCCCACGACGGCAAACCGGAAAGCTTCGCCAGCCTGATGAACATGCTGGACCCCACGGCCATCACCAACCCCAGCCAGTACGCCCACGAAGACTTCCGCGACAAGGGCCTGGTGATTCGCCGCTTCAAGAAGGACGTGCGCGACCAGCTCGGGGACTTCCCCGACCGCCAGATCGACCGCCACTACGCCACCGCCAGCGCGCACGAAGAGCACGCCTTCGAGCAGCTGATGGACGTCACCTTTCACACCCTGGACGGCCAGCGCACCGCCGGCAGCGGCCTGTTCCGCACACGGCTGGAAAAGACGCTGTTCTCCAGCCCGGCAGCGTGTCTCTCAACCATCGAAAACCGCCTGGCCAAGCTGCAGAAACAAGCACACACCCCCGAGCGCAGTGCCGATATCGACAGCCTGGAAGGCCTGGCGCTGGCCGTGCGCGCCATCACCCCCGAGCATTTCAGCAAGTACCAGAGCCTGCTCGAGTTGCTGGGCAAAAAGCCCGGCCAGGGCGAAATGGGCTGGCAACGAGACGCCGACGACCGCCTGGTGATCTTCACCGAAAGTCTCACCACCCTGGCCTTTCTCGAAGCGCATCTGCCTGGTGACATCGGCCTCAAGGCCAAACAGGTCGGCGTGCTGCGCGGCACCGATCGCGACCGAGACATCATGGCCACCGTCGAGGCCTTCAATCGCGGAGACAGCCCACTGCGCCTGCTACTCTGCTCAGACGTCGCCGCCGAAGGCATCAACCTACACCACCGCGCCCACCGCATGGTGCACTTCGACATTCCCTGGTCGCTGATGGTCTTCCAGCAGCGTAACGGCCGCATCGACCGCTACGGCCAGACACAACCGCCGCAGATTCGCTACCTGATCACCGAATCCGAGCATCCCAAGGTACGCGGCGACCAGCGCGTGCTCGAGGTACTGATCGACAAGGATGACCAGGCCAGCCGCAATATCGGCGATCCGTCCGAGTTTACCGCCGGCCGCACACAGGAAGAACAGGAAGCGCAGGTCACCGAAGTGCTCGAGCGCGACGACGACCCCGACGACCTCTCGGCACTTTTCGCCGGCCTGCTCGACGACCAGCTCAACGACAGCGAATCACCACTCGACGCCTTTATTCCCGACACCCGACCGGCCACCACTCTCGACGAGTTGACCACCCAACCGCCCCGGCTCTATCCCAGCACCCTGGCCTGGTCCCGCGCCGCCATCGACTGGCTGCGCCAGGCCATGCGCGAACAGGGGCAGGAGCTCCAGGCCAGCGTCGACGAGCAGGCCCAGCGCCTGGAACTGACCGCGCCCGAAGACCTGCGCCAGCGGCTTACCTATCTGCCCCGCGAGATTCGTCCCGAACACGACCGCTTCATTCTCACCGCCGATGCGCAGCGCATGCAGCAGGCCCTCGACCAGGCACGCCAGGAAGACGATCCCTGGCCCGTCGTGCAGTACCTCTGGCCTCTGCACCCGGTGCTCGAATGGCTTCGCGACCGCATCCTCAACGCCTTCGGCCGGCACACCGCCCCGGTCATCCGCGTGCCCGCCGCCCTGCCCGAAGGCCAGGCCCGCGTACTGCTGCATGGCGGCTACCCCAACCGTCGCGGCCAGGCTCTGATCCAGTCCTGGTGTGCCGTCCCCATCGACACCAGCGACGGCAGCGTCGGCGAACCGATGTCGCTCGATGATGCCCTGAGCGAACTGGCGCTTGACCCCGAATCATTGCCCAACCCCGGCATCCCGGGCGACAACAGCCTGCTTCAGGCCACCCTGCCCGACGCCGTCAAGGCCGCGAAACGCTATCTGCACGAAGTCCGCGTACAGCGTGAAGGCGAGATCAACGACCGCCTCAACGCCCAGATGAACGCCATGGATGCCTTGAAGACGCGGCACCAGCAACAGATCGAGCTCGACCTCAGCAGCAGCCGCGAACAGGAGAGCCGCAAGCAACGCCGCCGTGACGAGCGCACCGCACGGCTCGAGCACATCTTCAAGGACTACGAGAACTGGCTGGAAGCCACCCAGCAGATCGAAAACCAGCCCTGGCTCCAGGTCGCCGCCGTTTTCACCGGCGACCCGGCCACATCGGCGGTCCCCGGAACATGACGAGCATGACGCAACAAGCGCGCACCTGGATGCCGTCTGCCCTGACGCCCTATCGTGCCCGGATAGCGGCAGCCACCTTGCGGGCCGATATCGGCGTACCTATAATACTCGGCAACACACCCGCCAAGCCTATGGCTGCTCCGGCAGTTACGCTTAAATCGCGCGGGTTTTTTATTGCCTATCACAAGGGCCACGGCCACCCCAAGCAGGAGGTGGCCACATGACACGCTTCGCCAAGCCTGCCCTCACCGCCCGTGAACAGCTCGACCTGCTGATCGAACGCGGCCTCCAGGTAGAGAATGCAGAACGAGCCCTCCGTCTGCTGGAAGTCACCACGCTGTTCAGGCTCAGCCCTTATATGCGGCCTTTCCAGTTTCCCGAGGATAGCGAGCACGCCTTCAAGCCCGGTAGCAGGCTCGCCGATATCGTTCGGGTCTATCGCTTCGACAGCGACCTGCGGCAGCTGCTGATGACGGCGCTGGAAAGAGTCGAGATCGCCGTGCGCGCCTGCATCAGCCACCATATGGCACCAGCTTATGGGGCTCACTGGTATCTGGACCGACAGCAGTTCGTACACCACTACCGTTTCGGCCGCATGATCGGTGATATCGAGAACACGCTGGCATCGGAACGGAAGAAGTTTCAGCGCGAACAGCAGCAGATCCAGAAGAGCCGCGTATCCGACGAGATAAAGCGTCAGCGCATCGAAAGTCGCAAACGCGACAACTATCCACGCTTCTATGCAGAAACCTACTCCGACCCCTGCCTGCCACCCTCCTGGGCGGCACTCGAGGAGATGAGCCTGGGCAGCATTTCGCATCTGTATCAGGGGCTGGCCCGGGACCGTGACCGCAAGGCCATCGCGACGCGCTTCGGCCTTCATCAGAAGGTCCTGGGCAGCTGGCTGCATACCCTGACCTTCGTACGCAACATCTGCGCCCACCACGCCCGGTTATGGAATCGTGAGCTAGGGATACCGCCCAGATGGGATGACAACATTTCCACCCCCGACGGCCGCCCGGGGCGCGATGTACCACGTCGCCTGTTCACCGTGCTGGCCATGCTGACGTATCTCACCACCCAGATCAGCCCGGACACCCGTTGGCCCGGCCGCCTGCAGACGTTGCTGGCGGAGTATCCCGATATCCCGCGCCAGCCCATGGGGTTTCCCGACGACTGGCAGCAACGACTCGCATCGCTACACACACAGCCACCGGCCACGGCAGGCAAGGCAAAGACGCGTTAAGGCAAGGAAGGCTATGGCACACGCAGGCATCATCAACGACAACGAGTTCTACAGCGAGCACTACCTCGCCGATATCTTCGAAGGCGACATTCGCGGCGTCATCGAGGCCTGGCAGCAGCAGGCCAACGACACCGGCGGCGACACGCCCTGGGCCGGGCTTCGCCGTGGCGCACACGAGCGCCTGCGCGAGATCGAGGCCACCCAGACGCTGATCCGTCGTGGCCGCCGCCACGAGGTCATCGAAGCCGCCCGCGAGCTGGCCCGCCCTATGCTCGAACGCTTCGGCTACGCGGTCCAGCCGGAACGCCGTGCGCTGAGCGACGACGCCGAAGTGCCGCTGCTCGCCGAACTTAACGACACCCAGGGCGCGCCGCTGTTGTGGGTCATCGAATCGCTGCCCTTCGACGAGCCCCAGGGCGACCCCTTGGCCGCCGCGCCCCTGCCGGCCCAGTACCTCAGCTTCGACGAGACCCCGCTACCCGGCGCCTTCCAGCGCGAACTCGAAAGCGAAACGCCGCCAAGCTGGCAAAGCCTGCTCTCCCGCCTGGTCTTCGCCCAGGAGCGCCCGCCGCGCTGGGTGCTGCTGGTGGCCCCGCACCAATGGGTGCTCATCGACCGCAGCCGCTTCGCCCGCGGCCAGTTGCTGCGCTTCGACTGGGTCGAACTGCTCACACGCCGCGACACCGATGCCCTCAAGGCCGCCAGCGTGCTGCTCGGCCGCGAGTCGCTGCTCGACGCCAACGGCCAGAGCCTGCTCGACACCCTCGACGAAAACGCCCACAAGCACGCCTACGGCGTCAGCGAGGACCTCAAGTACGCCCTGCGCGAAGGCATCGAGCTGCTTGGCAACGAAGCCGCCCGCCAGCTCATCGAGCGCGCCCGAAGCCGCAAGGAAGGCATCTACTCCGGCCAGCTCGACCCCGACCAGCTCTCCCGCGAATGCCTGCGTACCATGTACCGCCTGCTGTTCCTGTTCTACATCGAGGCTCGCCCCGAGCTCGGCTACGCCCCGGTGGACAGCGCCACCTACCTCAGCGGCTATTCTCTGGAGGGCCTGCGCCAGCTGGAACTCACACCGATGACCAGCGAGCGCGAACGCCAGGGCAGTTTCCTGCACCACTCCATCACCCGGCTCTTCCGCCTGGTGCATGAAGGCGTCGAAGCGCCCAGCAACGAACAGCTCGACTTCGAGGACATCGGCGGCACGGACGACGACGCCTTCACCTTGCCGGCGCTCAAGAGCCACCTCTTCGACCCTCAGCGCACCAAGCTGCTCGACAAGGTGGTCTTCCCCAACGTCATCTTGCAGCAGATCATCCAGCTGATGTCGCTCTCGCGCCCCGCCAAGGGCCGCGGCAAGCGCCGCCGCGGGCGCATCAGCTACGCCCGGCTGGGCATCAACCAGCTCGGCGCCGTCTACGAGGCCCTGCTCAGCTATCGCGGCTTCTTCGCCGAGCAGGACCTCTTCGAGGTCAAGCGCGCCGGCGAGGCCAACCCCGACCCGCTGGACACCGGCTACTTCGTCACCGCCGAGCAGCTCGAACAGTTCAGCGACGCCGAGCGCGTCTTCGACCGCGACGAAGACGGCTACCAGCAGCTGCGCCGCCACCCGCGTGGGCGCTTTCTCTACCGCCTGGCCGGGCGCGACCGCGAAAAGAGCGCCTCCTACTACACCCCGGAGGTGCTGACCCGGTCACTTGTCAAGTACGCCCTCAAGGAGGTCTACGCCGAGCAGCTCGACCCGCTGCCCGACGACGCCACCCGCGCCGAGCGCCTGCTCAGCCTGACCCTCTGCGAGCCAGCCATGGGCAGCGCCGCCTTCCTGAACGAGGCCATCGACCAGCTCGCCGACAAGTACCTGGCCCTGGCTCAGAGCGCCAAACAGCAGCACGACCCCAGCGCCGAGCGCATTCCCCAGGCCGAATACGCCGCCGAGAAGCAGCGCGTCAAGATGTACCTGGCCGACCACAGCGTCTTCGGCGTCGACCTGAACCCCGTGGCCGTGGAGCTCGCCGAGGTCTCGCTATGGCTCGGCGCCCTCTCATCCGACCGCTTCGTGCCCTGGTTCGGCTTTCAGCTGCGCACCGGCAACTCGCTGATCGGCGCCCGCCGCGAGGCCTACCCGGCCAGCGCCCTCGGCCTCAAGCCCAAGGACCCCGCCGCCTGGCTCAACCGCGCCGGCGACGCCATCCCGCTGGTGGTCGAGGACGCCAAGGACGGAGCCGGGACCGTGGCCGGTGACAACAAGGCGGAGAACACCGCGCAACAAAGTGATGGTCATGCGCCCGATCAGAAGTTGGGCGAGAGCCGGATCTGGCACTTCCTGCTGCCCTTCACCGGCATGGCCGACTACACCGACAAGGTCGCCAAGCAGCTGTTCGGCGATGAACTGGCTGCCATCAAGCAGTGGAAGAAGGGCTTCACCGCGCCCTTCAATCCCGAAGAGCGCCAGCGCCTGGAACGCCTCAGCCAGCAGGTCGAGGCGCTGTGGGTCGAGCACGCCCGCGAGCTGGCCCGCATTCGCGCCCGCACCAGCGACCCCTACCCCATCTACGGCCGCGAGGCCAACGGCGAGCCCACCAGCCTGGCCTTCAAGGACGCCATGGAAGCCTCGCTCACCGAGCGCTACCAGCAGAGCGCCCCGGCCTACCGCCGCCTCAAGCTGGCCATGGATTACTGGTGTGCGCTGTGGTTCTGGCCCATCGACCGCGCCGAGGAACTGCCCAGCCGCGAGGAATGGCTTTGGGACCTGGAAACCCTGCTGCTCGGCGACACCATCGGCGCCGGCCCCAGCCACGACATCCCCGACCTCTTCCAGCAGGAGCCCGAGGGCATCGAGGAAGGCCGGCGCTTCGTCGACCGCTTCGGCGTGGTCAAGCTGGCCACCCTGTTCCGCGCCTGCCCGCGCTTGAAGCTCGCCGACGAGCTGGCCGAGGCCCGTCGCTTCTTCCACTGGGAGCTGGAATACGCCGATGTGTTCTCCGGCGCCGTCAGCGGCCGCCGCGGCTTCGACCTGGTGCTGGGTAACCCGCCCTGGCTCAAGGTGGAATGGCAGGAAGGCGGCATCATGGGCGACCACCAGCCCGCCTTCGCCCTGCGCAAGACCTCCGCCAGCCAGCTCGCCACCCTGCGCGAACAGGCCTTTCACGACCACCCCGGCCTGCTCGGCGCCTGGCGCCGCGAATACGAGGAAAGCGAAGGCACCCAGGCCTTTCTCAACAGCGCCGCCAACTACCCGCTGCTCAAGGGCGTGCAGACCAACCTCTACAAGTGCTTTCTGCCCACCGCCTGGCGACTGGGTTGCGAACAGGGTGTGGCAGGCTTCCTGCACCCGGAGGGGATCTATGACGACCCCAAAGGAGGTAGCTTCCGGGAGATAGTCTATCCCCGACTGCGAGCACATTTTCAGTTCGAGAATGAGCTTCTTTTATTTCCGATCGGAGGCACACGCCGTTACGGCATCAACATTTACTCGCGGCCTCAGCCAGAACCTTCATTTAAGGCTATAGCTAACGTCTTTCATCCCAAAGTCATCGACTTTTCGCATACCTCACTGCCAGAGAAAGAAGCACCTGGCATCAAGGATGAAACTTGGGATGGCAGCAAATTTAATTTCACGTGGAGTACCAAAGGGCACCCCGACCGAATCATTGAGATTAACAAACAATCTTTAGAACTTTTCGCTTCGTTATATGACGAGGTGGGCACACAGCCACTGCAGGCGCGACTACCTGCCCTACATATACGACAGTTGATTCGTGTTCTGGAGCGCTTCGCCGCACAGCCTACCCGCCTGGCGGACATGACTGGAGACTATGTGTCTCTAGAAATGTGGCACGAGACCAATGCCCAGAAAGACGGCACCATCCAGCGGAAAACATGCTTTCCCAAAAGCTCCAGCGAGTGGATCCTTAGCGGCCCACATTTCTATATTGGCTTACCTATGTACAAGACGCCTCGCTCGGTCTGCACTGAAAAGGGGCACTACGATATCTTGGATCTAGAAACCCTCCCCGACGACTACCTGCCGCGCACAAACTATGTCCCCGCCTGCGATGCGGATACCTACGCAGGCCGAACACCCCGTGTCAGCTGGATTGAGGAAGGAAAAACACAACCGAACAAGGTCACGGACTATTATCGATTAGCATACCGTGGAATGCTTTCACAGTCCGGAGAAAGAACCTTAATCCCTTCTATCCTTCCGAAAGGCTGCGGACATATTCATGGTGCGCAAACAACAGCATTCAAGAACAATCTGACCTTAATTAAGCAAGCTTTATTTTGTACTTCTCTGGCAGGAGATTTTTACACAAAGACAACGGGAAGGAGCAACCTAATGGCCACTTGGTCTGCATTCCCGTTACTAGAAAAAGTTCCTCAGGCCTCAACGAGGCTATTATCATTAAACTGTCTAACCAACCATTATTCAGAACTCTGGCAGTCCTGCTGGCAGGACGCTTTTAAGCAAGCCCAATGGGCCAGCGATAGCCCGCTGCTGGATCATGACTTCTTTGCCAATCTGACGCCGGAGTGGCAGCGACATTGCGCGCTACGCAACGACTACGCCCGCCGTCAGGCCCTGGTGGAAATCGACGTATTGGTCGCCCAGACACTGGGCATGACCCTGGAAGAACTCAAGACCATTTATCGCGTGCAGTTCTACGTCATGCGCCAAAATGAAGCCGACACCTGGTATGACGCCCGCGGCCGCATCATCTTCACCCCCAGCAAGGGCCTCGCCGGCGTCGGCCTGCCCCGCAAGGCCAACAAGAAGGAACTGGAGCAGGACATTCACTACTCCATCGAATCCCCGGAGCGCACCGACTACAACATCGCCCTCGGCTGGGAAGACGTGAAAGACATGCAGGAAGGCGTCGTCCGTAAGACCTGGCTCGACGACACCCTCCCCGACGGCCCCTGGGAAACCACCATCGAATACCACGCTCCCTTCACCCGCCCGGATCGGGAGAAGGACTATGAAAAAGCGTGGGAAATCTTTGAGCAATCCAAGGCATGATCTTGGAACATCGAGCATAGGAAACCATTCCCAACTGTCTCCAATGGAGGAGAGGGGATAAGATGACGATCAAGAAAACCTTCCGCTGGGCAGCCAGAAAATCCAGCTATCGCGGGACCAGTAATCGCAGGATTTCCGGGCGCCCCGAGCGGGAGACACCGCCGGGGACCGCCAAACGGTTTCCGGATGCAGAAGCTGACCGAGATGAGGCTTTCCTCCTCGATGAGAGTGCCGAGTACGAGATGCTTGACGAAGATCAGATCGACGAGGATGACGATGGTACGCATGACAGAGATACCTGCGGCCTGAATACAAGGGCTACCCCTGACAGCCACCCTGTGGACCGGCCCCCTGGACGTACCACCCTTCACCTGCCAGACAAGGCCAGGCGGAGGAAACCCGAAACATGTGCGGCGCCAGGGGAAAGTCAGGATAGTCGTCATCGCATTCATCCTCCCCACAAGACACCCACTAATGAAGCTTCCATGGTGCTTCATTCTCAAGAGGCCAGGGAAGGATCCGCTCGCCCTTCTTTGCAGCGGCCGGCGAAAGACATTCATCGTGTCAGCCATAACGACAAGAGCTACAAGCACGCCACGCAGGAGAATCCATCAGAGGTGAGTCAGAAGGCGCCGGATACAGAGGCCGATTCGGATGAAGACGAAATCCTCAATAACAGTGTCGAACATGGGGCTCTTGGCGACACGGATGTCGACAAGGACGGTGCCGAAAACCCCTCTAGGCTTGGCCGCAGCGCTCGCGCCCCAAAACGCACTATTCTTCACCTTCCCGATAAGACGCAAAGGAGTGCCACGGAAACAGAGACACAACCTTCACAAGCTCCGGAGCCCCCGCCCTACGCCAATGAGTCATCCAGTCCCAGTAGCTCATGGCAGGCTCACTCCGAAGAAGCCCTCTCTATGTCTCACTACGAGGCGGAAATCGAGCCTGAGGAAAGCGAACCGTCAAGCCTCTTGGACGATCTCTTCGAGGACAACGACATCGTAGAGCCGGATATATATGAGGATTCGCTGGAGGAGTTAGACGACAGGCTCCACGAAAACAAAAACACCGACACCGACACCGACACCGACACCGACACCGCAAGCAACCGCCAGGAAACGACCATCTCACCATACCTGAGAGCTTGCCAGCAGAGCTTGGCATTCATTCGTCGTAATGGCTGGAGCGATTCCTATCTTCACCCCCTGGCCGAAGTGCTCGACACACGCGGCTACGGCACAATTTTATCTCACTTCCAGGCTTACGCCGACCGTGGAGGCATGACACCGGACGAATTCCTACTGGCCAGCCAACTTCGCGAATTCTGGTCCAACAACCATTCCCTATGGGTCACCTTCACTTCTTCAGGAAAGATGTCACGCTTTACCCAGAGAGTTATTAGCTGGGCCCAGTGCCTGCGCATCATCAGCCTGTTCTCCCAATCATCAGAGAGCTCTCCGTTATTCGAGGAGATTGAGGCCTATCTCCTGGATCTCTTCGATGTCTGGTACTCAAGCGACACTCTCAGAACAGCCTATGGCAGTTATTCAGCATTCCTGAATGCCAGCATCCTCTCCTCGGATCCAGAAGTCGAAGCCAGCATGCAGCTGACCTGGGAAGATCCTGTAGATGATCGAGGAATCTTCCCCAATGATGTTTATGACATCACAAATCGCCAGGAGAATGAGTTCTACGATACGATTGGCCAACCACAGGATCTTGACTCTGAATAACCAGAAGTCATCTCCATGAGCGGAGCATCACTGGCGCCCCCTCGAATAATTACCAACAAGGCAACAAAAAAGCTGTCCTTGATACTAATGATCTGATGGAAAAAATCTCGCGAACCCATTAATGCAGGAACCAGAAGATGTCGATACCCACCAAAACACCTGTCCTTGGCGCAAGAGCAAGTATCACAATACCGTCGGGTGAAGAAGAGACCTGCCGGGTTCTCCAGTCTGTCACCGGAGGCAATACACCACGTTCGCAGGTGAAGTTGAAGTCTCGCAAGGAGCCACTTTGGGTAGAGACATCATCACTGCGTTCCGGCTACAAATCCGGCATGCATGTCCAGGCGACCGGGTCGAGGGAAGCCAGGAAGTTCGGTGAAGGAATCATTGTACAAACGAAACTGGAATCTCACCTCCACCTCCACCTGACCGAATTCCCGGAAAGCCAGACAAGGCGATGGCTGCCCTGGTATGTTCTTAAACCCTGCCCAAGCGTAAAACAGCGATTTCTCGTTGGTCATCAGGATAGCTTCTCGACTGCTGAAAGATGTCGACTTCGAATACTTGCACGACTCTTTCAGAATTGGCAGCAGAATACCGGTGCGTTATCTGACCTGGATATTGACCCCCTTCCCCATCAGATCCACCTCGTCCACCACATCCTAAATTCAGGTAATTACAACTGGCTTATCGCAGATGATGTAGGGCTTGGAAAGACTATCGAAGCTGGAATGCTCATCTATGCGCTACGCCAAAGAAAGGAAGCACGGCGTGTGCTGATCATCACACCTTCCGGACTGACGACACAGTGGCAGGAAGAGATGTCAAACCGCTTCAATTTACGAGATTTCCGAATTTATGGGCGTGATTTTGTCATTCAGAAAGCGTCCCACTGGCAAGATCACGCCCACGACTATGTCATAGGATCCATGGACCTTTTCAAGCAGGATCACCACCGGGAGATGCTGCTCCACGCCGCCCCTTGGGATATCGTGCTAGTCGATGAGGCCCACCGGCTTTCCAGAAGACAATACGGCATGAAACTCGACTCCTCGGATCGCTTCAACCTGCTACACGCGCTTCGCGAAAACGAAAAAGCGGATAACCTGATACTGCTCACCGCCACTCCCCACCAAGGAATGCAAGACAAGTTCATTGCTTTACTTGAACTGCTTCGCCCTGAACTCAAGGAAGAATTTCGCCTACTAGACCTCAACCGCAGCCTTCTCGGAGAGATGGTCATAAGAAATTACAAGTCAGACGTCACTGACAAGAAGGGAAACTTCATATTTCGTGGAAAGAAAACGCATTCCATCACTGTCGAAAGCAGCCAGGAAAGCCATGACTTCGACAGGTCTATGCAAAGTTATCTCAAACTAGGGTACAGCGCGGGAGAAAATCTAGGAAAAACCGGAAATGCCATTGGCTTCGTGATGACAGTATACAGGAAGCTAGCCGCTTCCAGTGTCGCAGCCATCCATCAAGCTCTGATTAATCGACTGCACAGGCTGGACAATGAAAAGGGCAACAGCTTTGACATTGCACAGAAAAAAGAGGATAGCCGATATCAAGGGGAGGAAGAAGAAGCACAAGTTGCACTTCTACCAGGCAACGAAGAGGAATTCTTTTCAGGCGAAAGAGAACTTCTGGAAGAGCTCATCTCGTCTGCTGAAAGGCTCAAGGAAAAAGACCTGAAACTGAATAGCCTCATGGACACCATTATCCACAAAATACTTAACAACTCTCCCGGAGAACGCATCCTGATATTCACTGAATATCGTGCCACTCAAAAATACTTGAAAACAGCCCTCAGGGAAAAATTTGGCCCTGACACAGTTCAACTTATCCATGGCGGCATGTCACTGGACGAACGGTCAGAAGCGATACACTCCTTCCAGAATCTCGGACAGTTCCTCATCTCTACCGAAGCAGGAGGCGAAGGAATAAACCTTCATCACAACTGCCACATCATGATCAACTACGACCTTCCCTGGAATCCGATGCGGCTTGTACAGCGGATAGGTCGCCTCTATCGCTATGGGCAGAAAGAGCCTGTCACGGTTCTTAACATCAACTCCAAAGGCTCCCTGGATGATGACATCATAACAATCATGTATGAACGCCTTCATCAAGTAGTGGAGGACATGGCTCAGGTTCAGGGTGATGAGTTCAACGAGGGTCTCAAGGACGACATACTTGGTGAAATCTCTGACATCGCCAACCTGGAAGACATTATCAACAACTCGCGCCAGCAGAATATTCAGCGAACTCAAGAGCGGATTGAGGAAGCACTCGAGCGTGCCCGCAATGCTGCCAGCCTTCAACGCGACCTCTTCGAGCATGTTTCAAGCTTTGATGCAAACGCCTTCAGCCAACAAATCGTAGTGACCAATGATCACTTGAAGTCATTTGTATCAGGAATGTGTCGCCTCTTGGAAATCGAAGTAGATTACCACTATCTGAGAGGAGCGGCCTGGAGGCTTAGACTCCCTCAATGGATCAAGAACAGGCTTCACATGTCTCGATCAGTGATTTCCATTACCTTTAACAGGCCGCTATCCCGAGACCGAGATGACCTTGAGCTCATCAGTTATGGTAGCGCTTTCTTCAAAGCACTGATTGAAATGGCATTAGACACTGACTTCGGTGGAAAACATGCCATGACAAGCATGAATACCACCCAGGCTCAGGGTGCAATCCTGGCCACTATGCTGCGCTGGCAAAACGAGGCAGGAAGGCGGATGAGCGAAGAGTTCTCGATCTTTCTCGATGACGGAAAAGATATCAAACTCAACCCCCCTTCCATCCAGGAGTGGCTACTTGATGAGGCAACAGATGAGGCTTACGAGCCTCGGGATATGGAGATGGCGAAACAGACCTATGAGAGACTGAAAAAGCATTGCTCCTGGCGAATGTCCCATCATTCCAGGACAAGCCTGCTTCCGGAACGATTTGATCCCGTCTCCGCCATGTGGGTTCTGAACAATCCCTAACCTTGAACTCAGGAGAAAAGCATACCCATAAGCGCATGATAGATTCATCAATCCCAAAAACGACGAAACCCCGGCATATCACTCTGAGGTTTTATCCGTCCTCGACAGGAAGGCTACCTTTTTCCTGTAAATTTTCTTAGCATCTTGCACCTGAGCAAAGGAGTGCCCAAGGAGTCCATATGCTACCAAGCCTCGTCGCCCATGAACTGCAGCTGAGCCTGCACGACTACCTGCGTGCGGCCTTTCCGATCTCCACGCCAAGCTTTCGCGGTGAGGGGGCACAAGGCGAGACGGCACTGATCGACCGCTTCCTGGATACTTCCGGCAAGTTGCTGAAGGGCCCTTATCTGTCGTTGGGTCTGCCCTTTCGCCGCGATGATCAATCGCCGCCTTTTCAGCATATCGATCCGGGGTTTCCACCCTTTCGCCACCAGCAGCAGGCCTTTCAGCGGCTTAGTGGCAAGGTGAAGCAATCCACACTGGTAGCCACGGGCACCGGTTCGGGCAAGACGGAGTGCTTCCTGCTACCGATTCTTGAACATTGCTGTGCGTTCCGGGCCGACCCGTCCATCACCGAGAAACGCGGTATCAAGGCGTTGATCATCTACCCGATGAATGCCCTGGCGACGGATCAGGCCCGGCGCATGGCCAGACTGGTCAGTGAGCTGGATACCCGGATCACCGTGGGCCTGTTCACCGGCGATGAGGTGGAGTCTCCCAGCCGGTCGATGTCCGTCGATAGCGTGATCACCGATAAGGAGACGCTGCGCGATAACCCGCCGGATATCCTGCTGACCAACTACAAGATGCTCGATTTCCTGCTCATGCGGCCCAAGGACCAGGCCCTGTGGCGTTTCAACACGCCGGGCATGCTCCGCTATCTGGTGGTGGATGAGCTGCATACCTTCGATGGTGCCCAGGGCACCGATCTGGCCTGCCTGATCCGGCGCCTGCGTGACCGCCTGTCGATCGGCGATGAAATGGCCTGTGTGGGCACCTCGGCAACCATCGGCGACGCCTCGGCCTCGGAGCAGCTGATGCGTTATGCAGAGGAGATCTTCGCCACGGATTTTGGTGATGAGAGCCTGGTACTGGAGGATCGGCTGTCCGCCACCGAGTATCTCGAACATGCACAGGCGAAGCATGGCGACCTGGCCTTCCACCATTGGCCAGCGGATATCGCGGCACGTCGGCAGTTGGATCCGCAACGCTTCGAGCAGCCTTCCACCTTTCTGGCGGCCGCCTTCGAGCAGTGGTTCATCGAGGGTAGCGTCCCGGTCGAAACCGACGTGCATGCCCTGCGCGATGCCGAGCACCCGTCGCATTCACGGGCCCTGGTCGCACTGGGCCGAGACCTCAAGCGCCACGAGGCATTTCATCACCTGTTGCGTGAGAGCCAGGGTGTCACCGATCTGGGCGCTTTGCTGAAGCGCTGGAAGCGCGAACGCCAATGGAGCGGTGAACCGCATGTGGTGCTTTACAGCCTGTTGGCGCTGATCTCGGCGGCCCGCGAGGCCGTGCCGCGCGAGGATGACGAGCCGCTGCTGGCCCCGCTGCTGACGGTACGGCTGCAACTCTGGCTGCGCGAGCTGTCGCGCATGGTGGCCAGTGTGGGCGATACTCCCGAGCTGCGCTTTGCCGATGACGATCCCCAGGGCCGCCCGGCCCCCGGCCAGACGGAAACGGACGGCCAGTCACTCCACCTGCCACTGGTGCATTGCCGGGACTGCCATAACGCGGCCTGGGGGATCCTGAAGGCCGAAGACAGCCCCCACATCAAGAACGATCTGGCGGCCTTCTATCGCGAGTATTTCCAGAGAGGGCCCAATGTCTGTCTGCTATATCCGCTGGCGGATTCGGCACCGCCAGCGCAGCGAGAAGGTCAGGTCAAGCAGCTCTGTTCGAGTTGCCGGGCGCTGACCCATGGCGATGCCCAAGGCAACTGCCCGACCTGCGGCGCCGGTACGCTGCTGCGGGTCTGGCAGCCGGTATTGCAGGAGCGGGAACAGGATAAGCTGGTCAGCAAGACCGACCACTGCCCGTACTGCCACTCCCACGGTGGCCTGTCGATCCTGGGTTTTCGTGCCGCCTCACTCTCCAGCACCCTTCTGGCTCGGCTGTACCAGTCTCCCTATAACGATGACCGCAAGGCCATCGCCTTCTCCGATAGCGTGCAGGACGCCGCTCACCGCGCCGGCTTCTTCGAAGCACGAACCTGGCGGCAGGCGCTGCGTCAGGCGATGAATGGCTGGCTGGCCAGCCAGGGACAGACGCTACCGCTGGATCAACTCGGCCAGGCGTTTGCCGAGGCAATGCGTCGCCAGGCCGGCAGTGACGCCGATTTCGTGGGCCGCTGGCTGGCCCCCAATATGGCCTGGCTGCGGGATGCCGACTATCTGCAGCGTGAGGACGCATTGCCGGCCGACAGCGACCTGCCCGACCTGGTGCGTCGGCGGCTCGACTGGGAACTGCATACCGAGCTAGGGCTGCGCAGCCAGATCGGCCGTACCCTGGAGCGCCAGGGGCGCGTCACCCTCAGCGTAGATACGCCCCTGCTGGAAGCCGCCGCCGAGCGGCTGGCCAACGACTGGGCCCAGGAGCTGCCGGGCATCGGTGAGGTCAGCCGCGAGCAGACAACACGCTTTTTGCTTGGCGTGCTGCATCGCATGCGCACCCGCGGCGCCTTTGCGCACCCGGAAGTGGAAGGCTATGTACGCAATGGCGGCAACACCTTTATCTTTCGCAACACACCCTGGCTGCCCAATTACGGCCCCCGATCCGCCCCGCCGGCCTTTTTGACCCAGGACTCGGTCTCGAAGAACTTCGACAGCATCGGCGGCCAGCAGCGCGGTGGGGGCCACTGGTACAAGAGCTGGTTTCTCAAACAACTGGACGCCGACCAGGTGCTGACCCATGACGTGGCCCAAGCCTATCAGCTGACCCTGCGGACACTGGAGCGCATCGGACTGTTGAGAGTGGTCGCAACGCCCCAAGGACGCTCCATCTGGGGGCTGGAACGCCCACACTGGCATGCCGTGACCCAGCCGCTGCCCATGCGCTGCAATGTCTGTGGCCAGCGATCCCAGGTGGCTCATGAACAGTCCGAGCACTGGGAAGGCATGGCCTGCCTGCAACCCCAGTGTGCCGGCGAGCTGGGCCGGGCCAAGGCATTCAAGTGGGCACTGCCGGCCTCCAAGAATTCACCCACGCGACTGGTCAGCCACGAGCATACCGGCCTGCTGTACAGCGACGAACGCGCCCAGGTCGAGCGCTCCTTCATCAGCGGCCAGCGGCCCTGGGATATCAATCTGCTTTCGGCCACGCCGACGCTGGAGATGGGCATCGATATCGGCAACCTGTCGTCGGTGCTGCTGTGCTCGACACCGCCTTCCCAGGCCAATTATCTGCAACGCATCGGCCGGGCCGGCCGCCGCGACGGCAATGCGCTGAATGTCACCATCGCCAATGCCGCGCCTCATGATCTGTACTTTTACGCCGAGCCCAAGGAAATGATGGCAGGCAGCGTGCAGCCGCCAGGGGTATTTCTGCGGGCCACGGCGGTGCTGGAGCGCCAGTTGATGGCTTTCGCCTTCGATCACTGGGTAGCCGAGGCCGCGCGTGACAACACCCTGGACGAGAGCATGCTGCCCACCCGCCTTTCGGTGGTGCTCGACAACATGCGCCGCGGCGACAAGACGGGCTTTCCACACAGCCTGCTGACCTTCATCGATCGCCATCAGCACTGGCTGTTCGAGCAGTTTTGCGCGCTCTTCCCGGCCCTGGATGATGAGGCCCGCCGCCACCTGCATGACTACTTCAGCGATGACGCAAGCATCAAAGGCAGCCTGCGCTACCGCATCAACAACCGGCTTCACGAAAAGGCCCGTCAACGCCAGAGCTGGCGCGATACCATCCGGGCACACAACAAGCAGCTCGAGCGCTTGCGCCAGCAGCCCGAGGATGAAGCCATCCGTGAAGCGATCGAGGCCGTGGAGAGCGAGAAGCGGGCCCTGCAGGAGATGGCGAAGCGCCTCGACGCCCAGCACACCCTCAATTTCTTCACCGATGAGGGGCTGCTGCCCAACTACGCCTTCCCGGAAGAAGGCGTTACCCTCAATGGCGTGGTGATCCGTTCGGTTCGCCAGGCGCAGCACGACACCAGTGCTTCCGGAAGCGATGCTCGGCCTGTCGGGAACGACAAGACCGCGAAGTCCTATGAGGTGGTGAGTTACGACTTTCAACGCCCTGCCCAGAATGCGCTGGTCGAGCTGGCGCCGGATAACACCTTCTATGCCGTTGGCCGGGCCTTGAAGATCGACCAGGTCAACATGCGCCTGAGCGATGTGGAAACCTGGCGGCTATGCAACCACTGCCACTTCAGCGAGCAGATCGACCAGGGCGACCGGCATGGTGCCTGCCCGCGATGCGGCAGCCCGCAGTGGGCGGATGGTGCCCAGAAGCAGCAGCTCCTCAGGCTGCGAGAGGTGACCGCCACGGTACGCGATCGCGACAGCCGAATCGGTGATGACAGCGAGCAGCGCGAGCCATCCTTTCATGTTCGCCAGTTGCTGACGGATATCGCGCCCAACAGCGCGCGCTTTGCCTATCGCATCGATGACCCGGAGTGCCCGTTCGGCTTCGAGTATATTCCCCAGGCGCGCTTTCGCGAGATCAACTTCGGCCGTCATGACGACAAGGCACCGTCATTCAAGGTGGCCGGCGAGGAGCGCCCGCGAGCCGGCTTTCGTGTCTGCAAGCACTGCGGCAAGGTGCAGCGACCGAAGATGAAGGCCAATGAACGGCATCAGCGCTTCTGCAAACTGGCACAGCGCGGTGCCGTCGAACAGGAAGAGGATTTTCTGGACAGCTTGTTCCTGTATCGCGAGCTGTCCTCTGAGGCCTTGCGCCTGCTATTGCCGCTTTCGGATATTGCCATGTCCGATACGGCGCGCCACTCACTGATTGCGGCCCTGCACCTGGGGCTGAAGCAGCACTTCCATGGCAATGTGGACCACCTGAAGGTCTCCGAGCAGCAGACGCCGAGCCAGGGTAGCGCGCCCTCTCGCCATTACCTGGTGCTCCATGACAGTGTGCCGGGGGGCACCGGCTACCTGAAGGAACTGATGCAATCCCCGGATACCCTGCTGGCAATGTTGCAGACCGCCTTCGAACATCTTGATGGGTGTGACTGCCAGCACGATGAACAGCTCGATGGCTGTTATCGCTGCCTGCTTGCCTACCGCGAAAGCCGCCACATGGTACATATCTCTCGACGGCGGGCCATGGAATTGCTGGAGCGGATTCTGAGCCGGCGTGATGCGCTGATCGCCATTGATGGCCTGGATCATGTCGACCTCAACGCCCTGGTGGAAAGCGAGCTGGAACAACGCTTCATCGATGCTCTTGCCAATCGGGAAACCGGTATCCGCCTCCTCCCGGAGCTGTACGAGGGAACCCCGGGGTGGCGCCTGACGCTGGAAACCGGGCGACGCGAAGATGGGACACCACGGCTGGCCAGCTGGCTTGTGGAGCCCCAGCGCAACCTGGGAGCGGCCGACGGCGTCACGCGGGACACGCGGCCGGACTTCGTGCTATGGCCCGCCAGCGACAGCCAGCAACAGGCCCGTCCGGTGGCGCTCTATCTGGATGGCTTCCAGTATCACCACGACCAGTTGGATGACGATACGGCCAAGCGCCAGGCGGTACTGGCATCGGGACGTTTTCATGTCTGGACGCTGGGCTGGCGTGATCTGGAAGGCACCGATCTGGATTTACCACTCTGGCAACGCCAGCCAACCGGTCACCTGGGGAATTTCTATCCGAAGACTGCTGAAAAGCTCGGCACCACCAGCCGTCATGCTGGCTTGGAAGATCTCAAGGAAAGCTCTCTGAACTGGCTGCTGGCCTATCTGCGCGATCCCCTCGATACAGCGCAGCGTCTGGCCCAAGCGGCTCTCGGCCAGGCCTTCCACTGGCTGGATCAGCGCACGCTTCAAGACCCCGGGTTGCGCCAGAGTATCGACCTAGAACTGGCCGAAAACGCCCCGGTCGCGGTGCGACATGCGCTACTGCCGGAGTCCGCTACCATCCTGCTCGGCGGCGTCATGAATGCGCTCGGCAACAGCGAAGATGCCAACGCCCCGGCCAGCAGCGAAATCACCTTGAGCATTCCCTTTGATGCCCTGCAAAACGCTAATCGACTGCCCGTTGAGCTGCATTTTCACTTGAGCCTGGATGACCGCCACCTGCCCGATAATACCGAGGGCGAAGCCCGCTGGCGGGCCTTCTGGCATGCCGCCAATTTGCTGCAATTCGCGCCACGCTTTTCCATGTGCTCGGTTCAGGGCGTGGCCCGCCAGGTCGTCAGCGATACGGTGGCCGAATGCACGGCGCTGAAGACGGCTATCAAGGGGTCGCAGGACGAGTCGTCGACCTCCCAGAACAGCACAGCGGCCACGGCCGAGTGGCAGGCGTTGATTGACCAGGAGCTGACGCTGCTGCCACGCGAATGGCTGACCAGCCTGGCGCAACGAGGTTTGCCGGTACCAACGCCGGGGCTGGATGTGCTGGATGCATCCGGTGAAGCCTCGATCACCTTGGAGCTGGCCTGGGAGTCCGCGAAAGTCGCAGTAGCATTGGAGGACGACCTGCCCGCCGACTGGCAGTCCGCACTGTCTGACTGGCGACTGGTCACGACACATGACAACGCCACCATCGAGACACTGATCGGCTGGTTGAGCACTGAGACAAGGAGTGAGCCATGAGCGAGATCACCGTCGCGATTTCCCAGGAATTCCTCGAGGCATACGCGCAGATCCCACGTCGCAAGCAGGGCAAGGTGATGAACATGGTCACCAAGTTTCGCGAGAACCCACGTTCGCCCGGCCTCAATTACGAGACCCTGACCACCCCCGATCCCAATCTGCGTTCGATCCGTGTCGATGTCGAATATCGGGCCATCGTGCTCAAGCCGGAACAGGGTAATGTCTATGTGCTGCTGTGGGTCGACAAGCACGATGAAGCCTACGCCTGGGCCTCCCGCCACAAGATCGATATCCACCCGCAGACCGGCAGCCTGCAGATCCTTTCCTCGGCCACCGAAAAGGCGGCGGAAGAGCCCGGGGAAGCACCGGCCGCTCAACAGGAGACATTGGAAGTCGACGAGACGACGCCGCTTTGCCAGGCCAGGGATCACGAACTCTTGCGACTGGGCGTGCCGGAGTCGCTGATCACGGACGTGCAACAGGTGACGACACTGTCGGCGCTCGAGGCACTGGCCCCGCGCCTGCCCGCTGAGGCTCAGGAGGCCCTGATGTTTCTTGCCCAGGGCGAGCCACTACAAGAGGTGCTGGAAACCTATGGGGTGTCGGATACTCATGATCCGGTCGACCGCCAGGACTTCGCTGCCGCGCTGCAACGCCCGGACAGTCAGCGGCGTTTCCGCGTGGTCGAGGAAGAGCAGGAGCTGGAGCACATGCTGCAGGCTCCGCTCTCGCACTGGCGTGTCTTCCTGCATCCCAGCCAGCGCCAGCTGGTGGAACGCCACTGGAACGGTGCCGTGCGAGTGCTGGGTGGTGCCGGCACCGGCAAGACCGTGGTGGCCATGCATCGCGCCCGTTGGCTGGCACGGCGACTGATCGATGACATGGCCGACGACGGACTGAGCCGCATTCTGGTCACGACCTTTACCCGCAATCTGGCGACGGACATCGAGCACCAATTGCGCGAGCTTTGCCATGACGACGAGATGGCACGTATCGAGGTCGTCAACATCAATCGTCTGGTATCGCGTCTCGTCGCCCGCGACGGCGCCCCTCGGTTGGTCTACCCCTCAGACAAGGGCTACCAGGAGGCCTGGAAGCGCGCCATGCAATCCCGCTCCAGCGACCCTGACCTGCCGACTTCCTTCTATGAGGAGGAATTCCAGCAGGTGGTGCTGCCCCAGCATGTCGTGACCCGCCAGGATTACTTTCGTGCCTCCCGCGCCGGGCGCGGCGTGGCACTCAACCGCCGACAGCGTGCCGCCATATGGCCCGTCTTTGAGGAAATGCGCGCTCAGCTCAGCCATGCGCGCCTGCGCCCGTTCGAGGATGGCGTATTCGAGGCGATCGACATGATCGAGAATGGCGACCTGACGTCGGACTGGTCACACGTCATCGTCGATGAAGCGCAGGATTTCGGTGCCGAAACGCTGAAGCTGCTGCGACACCTGGTGCCGGAGGCCCGGGATGATCTCTTCATCGTGGGCGACGGTCACCAGCGCATATATGGCCGACGGGCCTCGCTCTCGAAGTGCGGCATCAATATTCGCGGACGCGGCAAGAAACTGCGCATCAACTACCGCACCACCGAACAAACGCGGCGCTTTGCCGTGGCCCTGCTGGAAGGCCTGGCCATCGACGACCTGGATGAGGGCAGCGACGGGCAGCAGGACTATCGCTCGCTGTTGCAGGGCGATATGCCGGAAGTGACGCACTACGCGGACTTCGAGGCCGAGATGGACGCCCTGGCCGAACATCTGAAAGCGCATCTGGCCGCCCATGACGAGGAGGCCGTCGAGAGTCGCGGCGCTGATTGCTGCGTCACCGCTCGTACGCAGAAACTGCTGGGCGACATCCATCAGGCGCTGCAGGCGCGCGACATCCCCACCCGGGCGGTGTCGCGCGACAAGCCGGATGACCCCGAGCAGGAAGGCGTTCGCCTTGCCACCCTTCACCGCGTCAAAGGGCTAGAGTTCCGCGAGATGCACATTGCCTGCGTCAACGACGGAGTGATTCCCGCGAAGCACACAGGCCGAACCGAAGATCCGGTGGAGCGGCGCCATCGCGAACTCAACGAACGGGCCCTGCTTCATGTGGCAGCAACACGCGCCATCGAGCGTCTTTTCGTTTCAAGCAGCGGCACGGCCAGCTCGTTTCTTTCGTAGCAAACCACTCGATCCCTGCCGGGCGCAAAGCGTGGGCCGGAGCGGGTCAGCCGCCGCACAGCCGGTCGCTGGCGCGGATGTCGGCGAGGCGCCCGGCGGCGATGCCGTCGATGCGCGTGAGCTCGCCGCTGCCTGCCCAGGGCCGACCGGCCACGATGGCCTCGGCGCGGGCCGGGCCGATATGCGGCAGGCTCTCGAGTGCGGCGCGCGGGCTGGCGTTGAGATCGATGCAGCCGGCCGTCGCGCCGAGAGAGGCGTCGCCGGCATCGGCAACCACGCCGGCGCCGGGCGGCAGCGATGCCAGCTCGCCCTGATGCAGCGCCAGATAGACCGGCGCGTGATCGGAGACGTGCTCGCGGGCCTCGCCGTGCTCGAGCCCGGTCAGCGACGGATAGCGCAGCATGCCGAGCATCGAGGGGCTCAGCCGATCGGGACGATACCAGATGTTGTCGTAGGGGCTGGCGTAGCGCCCCGCCGTGGTGCCGAGGGTGGTGGGCTCGCCGTTCAGCGCCGGCACCGCGCCGAGGGCCCTGAGCGGCGCCCAGGCGGGATCGTCCGGCGCCAGGTTGAAGTCGCCCATCAGCAGCCGTGGGGTGTCGGGATAGGCCTCGTCGAGCCATTGCCAGTAGTCGGCCAGGGCCTCGACCTCGGGCCGACGATCGGCGAGACCGTCACCGTAGACCACGTGCATCGTGGCGGCGACGAAGGTGTCGCCGCTCTCTCGATCGCGGAACGTCGCCGAGAAGGGCTCGCGGGCGAAGACGTCGCGGCTGTCGATGAAAAGCGCGCCGCCGCCAAGCGATGCGACGCGCGACTCGCGCCACAGGAAGCCGTAGTGCTCCCGGTAGCGGCTGCGCCCCACCGCGTGGCTGGCCATCGACGACCAGTCCTCGCCGGACACGGCCTCGAGCTCGCGCTCCAGCCGCGCCAGCGCCTCGCCGTCCATCAACTCCTGCACCGCCAGCAGGTCGAAGCGCCCGGCCACCCGGGCCACCAGATCGAGCCGTTTGTCGTTGTTCCAGCCCAGATGTTCGAGGTTCCAGCTGCCGATCACCGCGGCGCCGGCCAGGCCCGGAAAAACGGCCAGAGCCAGTGTAAGAAAACCTGCCAAGACAAGACGTTGCATGCACCCCTCCATGTCGGAAAGGCGCCATCCTGCCGGTCGGAGAAGACGACATCAATATCAGAGGCCACCAATATGCGATCGACAGTCGGGGGCTGTTAGGCTGGACGCTCGTCATTCACGGAAGGGACGACCGTCATGCTCGCCATCCTGATCTGGAGCCTCGTGGCCGTGGTGGCCACCGCCATCGTCTGGCGCGGCAGCGGCCTGCTGGAAACCAGCAGCGAGCGGCTGGCGGCCCACTACCGCCTGCCGGACATCGTCCAGGGCGCCATCGTGGTGGCCGTGGGCTCGAGCTTCCCGGAACTCTCCACCACGGTGATCTCGACCCTGGTGCACGGCGAGTTCGAGCTCGGCGTGGCGGCGATCGTCGGCTCGGCGCTGTTCAACATCCTGGTGATCCCCGCCGTCTCCGGCCTGGCCAGCCCTCACCCGCTGAAGGCCAACCGCGACCTGGTCTACAAGGAGGCCCAGTTCTACATGATCGCGGTGGCGGTGCTGACCCTGACCTTCGCCTTCGCCGCCATCTATCATCCCGCCGAGGCGGCAGGCGGCGCCATCAGCGGCGAGCTGACCCGCGGCCTGGCGCTGATGCCGGTGGCCCTCTACGGGCTCTACCTGTTCGTGCAGTATCAGGACACGCTCGACCACGAGGGCGAGGCCGCGGTCGGCGACGTACATCCGGGTCGCGAATGGGCCCGGCTGGGGCTGTCGCTGGCGGTGATCGTGATCGGCGTGGAAGGGCTGGTGCGCGCGGCGATCCAGTTCGGCGAGATCTTCGACACCCCGAGCTTCCTGTGGGGCATCACCGTGGTCGCCGCCGGCACCTCGATCCCCGATGCCTTCGTCTCGATCCGCGCCGCCCGCCAGGGTCGCGGCGTCACCGGCATCGCCAACGTGCTGGGCAGCAACACCTTCGACCTGCTGGTGTGCATCCCCGCCGGGGTGCTGATCGCCGGCACCGCCATGGTCAACTTTTCCATCGCCGCGCCGATGATGGCGGTGCTCACCGCCGCCACGGTGGCGCTGTTTTTGATGATGCGCACCGGCATGGTGCTGACGAAGCTCGAATGCGCGGTACTGCTGGCGCTCTACGTCGGCTTCCTGGCATGGATCGGGATGGAGACGTTCGGGGTGGTGGACCTGGTGCCCAGCCTGCCGCCGCCGCAGGCGTAGGGAGCGCCGCGGCGGCGCCGGAGTGCGAGAGCGATCCCGGCGGCCGGGCGGCCGCCGGGACTGAGGCCGGGAATGGGGCTGGAAACGCGACTTACGGCTGGTTTTCCAGCTCGCCGAAGTGGCCGGCGAACAGCGGCGAGGAGAGATAGCGCTCGGCGCTGTCCGGCAGGATCACGACGATGTTCTTGCCCGCGAAGGCCGGGTCGCGCCCGATGCGCACCGCGGCGGCCACGGCGGCGCCGCAGGAGATGCCGCACAGGATGCCTTCTTCCTGCATCAGCCGATGCGCCATCTCCATGGCCTCGTCGTTGCCCACGGCCTCGACCCGGTCGACCAGCGACAGATCGAGGTTGGCGGGCACGAAGCCGGCGCCGATGCCCTGGATCTTGTGCGGCGCGGGGGTCGGTGCCTGGCCGTCGCGGGTCTGGGCGATCACCGGCGAGTCGACCGGCTCCACCGCCACGCTGGTGATGGCCTTGCCCTGGGTCTGCTTGATGTAGCGCGAAACGCCGCTCAGGGTGCCGCCGGTGCCCACGCCGGCGACGAAGACGTCCACTTCGCCATCGGTGTCGTTCCAGATCTCGGGACCGGTGGTGGTCTCGTGGATACGCGGGTTGGCCGGATTCTCGAACTGCTGCGGCAGGAAGTAGGTCTCCGGCTCGGCCTCGGCCAGCTCCTTGGCCTTGGCGATGGCGCCGGCCATGCCCTTGGCGGGCTCGGTCAGTATCAGCTCGGCGCCCAGCGCCTTGAGCACCTTGCGCCGCTCGAGGCTCATGGAGGCCGGCATGGTCAGCACCAGCGGATAGCCGCGGGCCGCGGCGACGAAGGCCAGCGCGATGCCGGTGTTGCCGCTGGTGGGCTCGACGATGCTCATCCCGGGCTTGAGCACGCCGCGCTCTTCGGCGTCCCAGATCATCGCCGCACCGATGCGGCACTTCACCGAGTAGGCCGGGTTGCGGCCCTCGATCTTGGCCCAGATCGTGGCCCCTTCGCTGACCCGGTTGAGACGGACCAGCGGGGTATTGCCGATCGAGCGGGAATTGTCGTCGTAGATGCGTGCCATGGATCGTTCCTTGTGATGGGCGTGTTAACGGGCGGCGTCGAAGCCGGTCAGCACGTTGACGGCGTTGATGCCGATTTCCTTGACCGCGTAGCCGCCCTCGAGCAGGAAGGTCGTGGGCAGTCCCGCGCCGGCCAGTCGCCGACCGAGTTCGGTGAAGTCGTCGCTGGTCAGCTTGAAGGCGCTGATGGGGTCGTGCTCGAAGGCGTCGACGCCGAGCGAGACCACCAGCAGCTCGCAGCCGGCCTGGCGAATGCGCACCAGGGCATCGTCGAGCGCCCGGGACCAGGCCTCGAAGCCCGTTCCCGGCGCCATCGGATAGTTGAGGTTGAAGCCCTCCCCTCGCCCGCGGCCGGTTTCATCGGCGTGGCCCAGGAAGTAGGGGAAGCAGGTGCGCGGGTCGCCATGCAGCGAGGCGAACAGCACGTCGTCGCGCTCGTAGAAGATCTGCTGGGTGCCGTTGCCGTGGTGGAAGTCGACGTCCAGCACCGCTACGCGCCGTTTCCCGCTGTCCAGCGCATGCTGGGCGGCGATGGCGGCGTTGTTGAAGAAGCAGTAGCCGCCGAACTGGTCGCTGGCGGCATGGTGGCCGGGCGGCCGGCACAGCCCGAAGCAAGGCTCGCCGCTGGCCAGGGTATGGGCAACGGCCGACAGCGCGATGTCCTTGCTGGCCAGGGCGGCCTCGAAGGTGCCCTCGCAGATCGCGGTATCGGCGGACATCGCATAGTGGCCGAGGCGGCCGTCGATGTGCTCGGGAATGCGATCGTCGCGCAGCGTGCGGGTCGGCCACATCCAGGCGATCGCCTCACCGCGCTTGCCCGCCGCCTGCCAGTCGTCCCAGCAGGTCGCGATGAAGTCCACGTAGCCGCGGTCGTGCACCGCCAGCACCGGCTCGAGGCCAAACGCCTCGGGGGCGCGCACCTCGCCGAGCCCGACCTCGCGCACGCGCCCGAGCACCAGCTCCACCCGCTCGGGGCACTCGTAGGGCGTCACCAGCTCGCCGCCGTCGAGTTCGGTACGGGCACGGCGCAGGCCGGTGTCATCACTGTGGAAGGTCAACATGTCGCGAGGGCTCCTGCCAGGATCGTGAAGCAGAGGTTCAACGACGACGCACGGAATCGCATCGTCACCGGACCGCTAGCATGCCACCGCCGCGGCCCCGGCGACACCCTCGGCACCCCGCCTCACTGCGGATAGCGCTGCAGCAGCTCCCGGCCGCTGGCCCGGATGAACTCCAGCGCCCGCGCCTGCTTCCAGTCGTCGCGATAGACCAGCCCGAAGCCGAAATCGATCTCCGGGCGGAACGGCAGCATTACGACCTCGTCGCGATGCGCCAGCTGGTCGACGGCGGTGATCGGATTCATCACGCTGATGCCGACGCCGTTCGCCACCAGGGCGCTGATGGCGCCGATATTGGCCTCGGTCTTGCCGGCGATGTGGATGCCGTGCTGCGTGGCCAGATTCAGCAGCGGGTCGGCCCCGACATTGGGCTGGTTGCCGATCACCAGATACTCGTCCCGGAGATCGTCGATGGTCACCTCGCGGCGCGTCGCGAGCGCGTGGCTCTTCGGCACCAGACACCGCGCATGGGTCGTCAGCCACTCCTCGACCCGCAGCACCCGGGAGCTCACCGGCAGCGTCACGAAACCGATATCGGCATGGCCGGACTCGACCTCCCGCAGCACCTCGTGACTCGACATCATGTCGAAGCTGATGCTGAAGCCCCGATTGTCCTCGAGCAGCGTGGCGATCAGCTGCGGCACGAAGCCGAAGGCCAGCCCCGGAATGGCGGCGATGCGCAGTCGCGAGGTGCCGAACTCCTTGAGCGCCAGCACGCTGTGGCGCAGCTCCTCGATATTGCCCATCAGCCGCAGGATCTCCTCGTATAGCTCCCGCGCCTCGGGCGTGGCCACCAGCCGGTTCTTCTCGCGCAGGAACAGCGAGAGCCCCAGATTCTGCTCCAGCTGCGACAGCGAGCGGCTGACGCCGGACTGGGTGATGCCCAGAGTCCGCGCCGCCTGGGAGGCGCTGCCGGCCTCGAACAGGGTCTTGAAGATGGCGAGCGCCTTGAGGGAATGGATATTGACGTCAGGCATGATTCGAAGTCATAGAATTCGGTAAAAACATCATATATTGAAATAGCATAACGTGCCTACCTAGACTGGCGATATCCCGACAACACAACCACAACGGACCGATACCATGACCACCTCTCCCCTGTTCTATCAGGCCGGTCCCGCCATGCCGGAAGTCAGTCACGGCCAGGGCGTCTTCCTCTGGGACACCCGGGGAAAGGAGTATCTCGACGGCTGCTCCGGGGCGATTTCCTGCAACCTCGGCCACGGCCGCCAGGACATCCGCGATGCCATGACGGCTCAGCTCGACCGCGTCGCCTTCACCTATCGCACCCAGTTCGAGAACGCGCCGGCCATGGCGCTGGGCAACGCCCTGGTCGAGATGACCGAAGGCGCGCTAAAGAAGGTGTTCTTCGTCTCCAGCGGCTCCGAGGCGGTGGAGTCCGCGCTCAAGCTGGCCCGCCAGTACTTCACCGCTCGCGGCGAGCCCCAGCGCCGTCGCTTCGTCTCGCTGCGCCCGTCCTATCACGGCAGCACCCTCGGCGCGCTCGGCGTCACCGGCTACCAGCCGCTGGAAGCGCCCTTCGCCGACATCACCTCGGGCTCGCTCAAGGTGCCCGGCCCGGACTTCTATCGTCAGCCGGAGGCGGACCGCGAGACCCACGTGCGCCGCGTGCTCGACGAGACCCGCGAACGGATCGAGACCGCCGGCGGCGACACCGTCATCGCCATCGTCGTCGAGCCGGTCGGCGGCGCCAGCACCGGCGCCCGGCTGGTCGACCGGGCCTACCTGGAGGGGCTGCGCGAGCTGTGCGACGAGTTCGGTTGCCTGCTGATCTTCGACGAGGTGCTGTGCGGTGTGGGCCGCACCGGCCGCTGGTTCGCCTATCAGCACTGGGGCGTGGTGCCGGACCTGCTGACCACCGCCAAGGGCCTGGGCGCCGGCTACTACCCGGTGGGTGCGCTGCTGTGCCGCGAGGACATCGTCGACACCGTGATGGCCGGCGGCGGCTTCCAGCACGGCCACACCTATGCCGGCAATCCGCTGGCCTGCGCCACCGGCCTGGCCGCCGTCCAGGCGATTCGCCGCGAGGGCCTGATGGACAACGTCAACGCCCGCGGCCGCCAGCTGCAGCAGGGGCTCGAGGCCCTCAAGGCCCGCCATGACTGGATCGGCGACGTGCGCGGCCTCGGCCTGCTGTGGGGCGTGGAGCTGGTCATGGACCCGGTCGGGAAGACGCCCTTCCCCGCCGAGGCCAACCTCTTCGCCCGCGTCACGGCACTGGCCAAGGAGGAAGGGCTGCTCATCTACCCGCGCCGCACCCTGGACGGCCGCGCCGGCGATCACTTCCTGGTCAGTCCGCCGTTCACCATCGACGAGGACGAGACCGCGCTGCTGCTCGAGCGCCTGGGGCGCGCCCTCGACCGGCTCGACCGCGAAGTGGCGCCGCTGCGCGACGCCCACGCCACGCCCTCCGCTCACGGCATCACAGGCTGATCTCCCATGACACGGCTCAATCACAAGCACACCACGCTCGAGGCGGCGATCGCCGCCATTCCCGACGGCGCCTCGATCATGGTCGGCGGCTTCGGCACGCCGGGCACGCCCTGCGCACTGCTCGACGAACTGCTGACCCAGGGCCAGAAACGCCTGACGCTGATCAAGAACGACGCCAACGAGCCGGACATCGGCATCGGCCCGCTGATCCGCGCCGGCCGCGTCGAGCGGCTGATCACCTCGCACATCGGTCTCAACCGGGTCGCCATCGAGGAGATGAACCAGGGCCACCTCGCCGTGGAGATCCACCCCCAGGGGCTGCTGGCCGAGAAGATCCGCTGCGCCGGCGCCGGCCACTACGGTTTCCTGACCGATATCGGCCTGGGCACCGAGATCGGCGAGGGCCGCCGCGAGATCGACTGCGACGGCCGGACCTGGGCGATCGAACCCGCCATCCGCGCCGACTTCGCCCTGGTGCACGCCGACCTGGCCGATGCCTACGGTAACCTCGTCTATCGCGGCACCGCGATCAACTTCAATCCGCTGATGGCCATGGCCGCCGACCGCGTCATCGCCCAGGCCTATCGAGTCGAGGCGCCCGGCCGGCTGGCACCGGCCTCCATCCACACGCCCTGCGCCTTCGTCAGCCAGGTCGTGCAGGTCGACCCCGCCGCCGACCAACAGGGAGGCCACGCCCATGCCGTCTGACCAGGAACGCATCCTCGCCCGCGCCGCCCGGGAGGTTTCCCACGGCCAGATCGTCAACCTCGGCATCGGCCTGCCCACCCGGCTGTTCCACTACCTGCCGCCGGACATGGAGGTGCTGGTGCACTCCGAGAACGGCGTGCTGGGCTGCCAGCCCCTCGCGCCCGATGCCGAGCCCGACCTCGAGATGATCGACTCCGGCGGCGCCTATATCGGCACCCGGCCCGGGGCCAGCGTCTTCGACAGCGCCCTGTCCTTCGCCATGATCCGCCGCAGCCGGGTCGACGTGACCTTCATGGGCGCCTTCGAGGTCGACCAGCAGGGCAACCTCGCCAACTGGAAGATTCCCGGCAAGTTCTCGCCCGGCATCGGCGGCGCCATGGAGCTGGCGCAGAAGGTCCGGCGGCTGGTGGTGCTCTGCTCGCACAACGACAAGCACGGCAATGCCAAGATCCTGCGCCAGTGTCGGCTGCCGCTGACGGCGCGGCGCTGCGTCTCGATCATCATCACCGAGAAGGCGGTGATGAACGTGACCGAGGCGGGCCTCGAGGTCGTGGACATCGCCGAGGGGCTCGACGTGGCCTCGCTGCGCGCGGCCACCGAGGCCGAACTGATCATCGACGAACACCGGCTGGGGAGGTTCTGATGCTGAATGCCACCGAAACGCGGCTGCTCGAGCGCTGCGAGGCGCTGATGGACACCACCCTCGACCTGACCCGCGACCTGGTGCGCGGCTACAGCGTGCTGGGCCAGGAACGCGGCGCGCTCGACACCATGGAACAGTGGTTCGAGCGGCTCGACCTGCCGGCCGAGCGCGTCGCCCTGGATGCCCCGGGCTTCGCCGATCATCCCCACCGCGCGCCCACCGCGTGGTCGAGCGAGGGCCGCTACAACCTGGTCACCCGGCTGAACCCGGACGCCGACAGGCCCCATCTGGTGCTCAACGGCCATCTCGACGTGGTGCCCGCCGAGCCCACCGACATGTGGACGCGGCCGCCCTGGGAGCCCTGGGAGCAGGACGGCTGGCTGTACGGTCGCGGCGCCGGCGACATGAAGGCCGGCATCGCCGCCATGGTGATGGCCGTGCAGGCAGTGCGCGAGAGCGGCATCGAGATCGACTTCCCGCTGACCCTGCAGACCGTGATCGAGGAGGAGTGCACCGGCAACGGCGCGCTGGCCTGCCTGCATCAGGGCTACAGCGGCGACTTCGTGCTGATCCCCGAGCCCTTCGGCGCCCAGATCTACAGCGGCCAGGTGGGCGTGCTGTGGTTCCGCCTGCGCGTCGACGGCGTGCCGGCCCATGTGCTGGACACCCGCGCCGGCAGCAACGCCATCGAGACCCTGCAAGGCTACCTGCCGGCCTTCAAGGCGCTGGAGGACGAGATCAACGCCCTGCCCCGACCGGCGCCCTACGACGCCCTGGAACACCCCTTCAACCTCAGCATCGGCAAGATCGAGGGCGGCAACTGGGCCTCCAGCGTACCGGCCCACGCCATCCTCGAGGGCCGCGTCGGCTTCCCGCCGGGCCTGAGTGCCGACGAGGTGATGGCGCGGGTGCGCGAGGTCGTCGCCACACACCACCGTGCGTTGGACGACGGCAGCCCCGCGCCGCGGGTCGAGTTCCACGGCTTTCGCTCCGAGGGCCACCTGGTCGACCTCGAGACGCCCGGGATCCGCCTGCTGTCGCGCTGCCACGAGGATCTCGTCGGCGCGCCGCCGGCCCACTACCTCTCGACCTGCACCACCGACCTGCGCGCCTTCCACGTCTCGGGCGGCATCAACGGCACCTGCTACGGCCCGGTCGCCCAGCGCATCCACGGCGTCGACGAATGCGTCGAGATCGACTCCATCCGCCGGGTGCTGACCACCTACGCCCTGTTCATCCATCGCTGGGCCACCGGCGACACCGCGCGGAGCCCCTCATGAATGCCGCCTATCTCGTCGACTTCGCGCGCAGCGCCTTCACCCGCGCCCATCCCCGCAAGCCGGAGGTGGACGCCTGGTCAGACACCCGCGGCGACGTGCTGCTCGGCCGGGTGATCGACGCCCTGCTGGAACGCAACGCAGTCGAGGGCGACGCCATTCAGGACCTCGGCATCGGCTGTGCCCTGCCGGTGAAGGAGCAGTGGAGCTTCGGCGGCCGCTATCCGCTGTGGCTCTCGCGGCTCGGCAACGGCTGCCCCTCGCGGCTGTTCGACCAGCAGTGCGGCTCCGGCCTGGCGGCGCTGCGCGGCACGGTGCGCGAGATCCAGGCCGGCGCCATCCAGGCCGGCATGGCCGGTGGCTTCGAGAACATGTCACGGGTGCCGATGGGCCCGAGCCTGTTCAAGGAAGGCGTGCTGACGGTGCCCGAGGCCCTGCAGGGCAAGGACGACCTCGACCTGAGCGTGGCCATGAACATGGGCCTGACCGCCGAGCGCCTGGCCCGGGAGAGCGGCATCACCCGGGAGGCCATGGACGCCTTCGCCCTGCGCTCCCATCAGCGGGCCGGGCTGGCCGAGCGGGAAGGCTGGTTCGACGGCGAGCGCCTGTCGCTGACCAACGCCGCCGGCGAGTCCGTCGAGCGCGATGCCAACATCCGCCCCGACACCAGCCTTTCGCGGCTGGCCGAGCTCGACCCGGCCTTCCTCGAGGGCGGCCGGGTCACCCCCGGCAACAGCTCGCCGCTGACCTCCGGTGCCGGCGCCGCCCTGGTGATGTCCGAGAGCGCCCTGGCGCATCACGGGCTTGCGCCCATGGCGCGGGTGGTCGAGGTGGTCGACTGCGGCGTGATGCCGGAGCGCATGGGTGCCGGCGCGGCGGTCGCCATCGAGCGCGTGCTCGCCGCCACCGGCCTCGGCATCGACGACATCGACGCCTGGGAGATCAACGAGGCCTTCAGCGCCGTGCCGCTCTATGCCATCGACACCCTGGGGCTCGACCCCGAGCGCGTCAACGTGTTCGGCGGCGCCTTGGCCCTGGGCCATCCCCTCGGCGCCACCGGCATCCGCCTGGCCGGCACCCTCGCTCGCACGCTGCAACACCAAAAAGGGCGCTACGGCTGCGCGGCGGCCTGCATCGGCGGCGGCCAGGGCATCGCCATGATCCTCGAACGAGCATGACGCGCGCAGGCAACGGCCTGCACCGCTACCCCTGCCCCACAGTCAGGAGGTGATCGCCACCCCCCGCATCGAGAACGTCGAAAGCGTCATCCAGCAGATCCATAAATTAATCACCTAGACTCATAGCGCCAGACCCATAACGCCAAATCCATCACGCTAACTCCATAACAAGCAGGCAATAACATGACAAAGCACAACAAGCCGTTCCACCGTCCCGTCATCGGCGCCCTGGCACTGCTCGGCGCCCTGTCTCTGGCCAGCTTGCCGGCCCAGGCCCGGGACCTTCCCGAGATCCAGGACGATGTCTTCCAGGTGGCCAATTCCGGTGCCTACCCACCGTTCAGCTTCGTCGATACTCAGGGCAACCTGGTCGGCTTCGACGTGGATATCGCCAAGGCGCTGGCGGACAAGATGGGCGTCGAGGTCAATATCCAGACATCGCCCTGGAATGGCATCGTCGCCGCCCTGGCCGGGGGCCGTTTCGATGCCTGCATCTGCAGCATGAGTGCTACCGAGGAGCGTCGGAAGGCCGTCGACTTCACCGATCCCTACTACCGCTCGGGGCTCTCCATCTGGGTGCAGGAAGAGACCGATGACGTCTCCAGCATCGCGGACTTCGAGGGCAAGCGAGTGGGCTCGACCCTCGGCGAGACGGGTAACCAGTGGGCCACCGAGCACGCCGAAGGCCGGTGGCGCAACCAGACCTTCCAGGGGCTGCCCGACATGCTCAATGCCCTCACCACCGGTCGCATCGACGTCATGGTCGCCGATGACATTCCCGTCTATGTCGCGCTCAACGAGGACGATATCGCCATCAAGCAGGTCGACGTGGGCGATCTGCCTCGCTTCCCGGCCGCCATCGCCGTCCAGAAAGGCTCTCCGCAGCTCAAGGAGGCGCTCAACGAGGCGCTGGCGGAGATCCGGGCGGATGGCACCTATCAGGACATCGTCGACAAGTGGATCGGCGCAGGCGTCGAATTCAACTGACGGGATCGACACAGCAGGGCAACAGCCCTGCTGCCCCCCACCCTTCCTGACAACACGACAACAGGAAAGAAGGGATCATGGACTTCAATCTGATGATCGAGATCACGCCGCTGCTGATCAAGGCGGCGTGGGTGACCGTGGACATCTCCGCACGCGCCCTGTTCTTCGGTTTCTTCATCGCCTCGGTACTGGTGTTTTTTCGCACCTCGCGCATCACACCCGTTCGCTGGCTGGCACGCGCCTATATCAGCGTGGTGCGCGGCACGCCCTATTTCGTGCAGCTGCTGCTGGTCTTCTACGGTGGCCCCGCCGTCGGCCTGCGCCTGGACCCCTTCACCTGTGGCGTGGTAGTGGGGGCCTTCAATATCGGGGCCTACATGAGCGAAGCCATTCGCGGCGCCATCGAATCGGTGGAAAGTGGCCAGAACGAGGCGGCGCGCTCCCTGGGCTTCGGTCGCCTGGAAACCCTGAGGTATATCATCCTGCCCCAGGCCGCCGGGCTGATGATTCGCTCGATCGGCGTACTGGCCATCATCCTGGTCAAGAACTCCTCGCTGGTATCGATCATCTCGGTGATCGAGCTGACCTATCAAGCCCAGCGCCTGATCGGCTCCACCTACAAGCCTCTGGAAGTCTTCACGCTCAGCGCCCTGATGTACATCGTCATCATCTATGCGGTCATGGGCATCGTGGAATTCCTCTATCGCCGAGCCACACGCTACACCTTCCTGTAACGCATACAGGGCGCCTTAGCTGACCACAACAAGAAGGATTGCCCCATGGAATTCGATTTCAGCCCCGTCATCGAGTACCTGCCTACCCTGCTTCAGGGCGTCGGCGTCACCCTGCTGATCGGCCTGGCCGTTGCCGTGATGTCGGTAATCGGTGGCCAGATCGTGGCGGTCATCACGCTATATACCCGCAAGATGGTGAACTGGCCACTGCGCTTCTTCATCTGGCTGTTCATGACCACACCACTGCTGCTGCAGCTCTACTTTCTTTACTTCGGCCTCGGCGAACTGATCCTGATACCGGCCATCGTGGTGGGGATTCTTGGCCTTGGCTTTCATTACATGGCCTACAACGCCGATATCTTCATTGCCACTATCCGATCGGTCTCGAGCGGACAGTACGAGGCCTCTCGTTCGCTGGGTTTCGGACACGTGAAAACGCTGTTCTACGTGATCCTTCCCCAGGCCTTCTATCGCGCCCTGCCCCAGCTGAGCAACAACATGATCATCATGGTCAAGGATATCTCGGTGCTGTCCGCCATCGGCATCGGAGAGATGGTGTATGTCTCGCAGTATGCCATCAGCGTGACCTTCCGACCCTTCGAGTTCTACATCACCATCGCCGTCATCTACTACCTGATCAATCTGATGATGGAAGCCGGCCAGACGTGGATCGAGCGTCGTGCCGCCTATCGCCGCTAACGAGGACGCGACATGACACAGTCGACAGAGACCCCGATGGTCGAGCTCAAGGGGGTCAAGAAACGCTTCGGTGACCTGGAGGTGCTCAAGGGCATCGACCTGAGGGTCGACCGCGGCAAGATCATCTCCATCATCGGACCATCGGGCTCGGGGAAGAGCACGTTACTGCGCTCGATCAACAATCTGGAGGTGATCGACGAAGGCAGCATCCTGCTGGATGGCGTACAGGTCAACCGTCCCGACCTCAAGGGCCTGGCCTTCGAGAGACATATCAATCATATCCGCCAGAACATGGGCATGGTGTTTCAGCACTTCAATCTGTTTCCCCATCTCTCGACATTGGACAACGTGACCCTGGCGCCCAGAAAGCTCAAGGGCATGAATGCCGGCAGCGCCCGTGAACTGGGCATGGAGTTGCTCGAGCGCGTGGGCCTGGCGGACAAGGCACGGTCCTACCCCAGCTCTCTCTCCGGGGGACAGAAGCAGCGCGTAGCCATCGCCCGGGCACTGGCCATGCAGCCCAAGGTCATGCTCTTCGACGAGGCCACGTCGGCGCTGGATCCCGAGCTGGTCGAGGAGGTGAACCGCGTCATGAAGGGGCTCGCCGAGGAGCACATGACCATGCTGATCGTCACCCACGAGATGGCTTTCGCGCGCGACGTCTCCGACTGGGCGATGTTCATGGATGGCGGCGTCGTGGTCGAGGCCAACACCCCGGATCACCTGTTCAGCCATCCCGAGCAGGAACGTACCCAGCACTTCCTGCGCAAGCACCTGGGCGCCCAGGCCTGACGAGGCACCCGCCCCAGCAGATTCAGAACACACCAGGACCCCCTCCGGCCGATCCCGCGATCGGTCGACGGTATCTTATGCCTTGAAGGAGCCATACGTGCACGATACGACGCCCCACGATGCATCCCTACGCCCCTCGTTTCTCGGAGCCCTGAGCTGCATCGGCTTCCTGTGTTTCATGATGTTCGCCCAGATCTTCCTCCTCGGTGAGGACTGGGTCACCCATATCTCGCTGATCCTGGCGATCGTGGTCTGCGCGATCATCGCGCTGCTCTCGGGCTTTCGCTGGCATGACGTCCAGAAGGGCATCCTTTACGGCTGCGAGATCGCCATGCTGCCGATGCTGATCCTGATGATGGTCGGCGTGCTGGTGGCCAGCTGGATCGCCTCGGGCACCATCCCGTCGCTGGTGTACTACGGCCTGACGCTGATCGATCCGTCCTACTTCCTGTTCACCACCGTGATCGTGTGTTCGATCGCCTCGCTGGTGACGGGCAGCTCCTGGACCACTGCCGCCACCTTCGGCGTGGCCTTCATGGGCATCGGCGGCGGCCTGGAGATCCCGCCCGCCATGACCGCCGGCGCGGTCATCTCGGGCGCTATCTTCGGCGACAAGATCTCCCCGGTCTCCGACTCCACCAACCTGGCGGCCGGCATCGCCGAGGCCAACCTGTTCGACCATATTCGCTCGATGTTCTACACCACCGGCCCCGCCCTGATCATCTCGGCGGCGCTGTTCTTCGTCATCGGCCTGGGTCACGACACCGGCGGTATCGATACCCCCCAGACCGACCAGCTGCTGCAGGGCATCCAGGCCAACTACTCGGTCAGCCTGCTGGCCTTCCTGCCGCCGCTGGTCGTGGTGGTGCTGGCCTACAGCCGCGTCAATGCGCTCGCCGTGATGGTCATCGGCAGCCTGGTCGGCGCCGCCATGGCCGTCGGCGTGCAGGGCGTGGCGATCGGCGACATGATGAACTACATGAACTACGGCTACGTCTCCGAGACCGGTATCGAGGCAGTGGACAGCCTGCTCAGCCGCGGCGGCCTGCAGGAGATGATGTGGACCATCTCGCTGGGCTTCATCGGCCTGAGCCTCGGCGGCCTACTGGAAAAGACCCGCATGCTCGAGGTGCTGCTCGACCGGATGGGCAAGCTGGTCAGCCACTCCCGGGGCCTGATCGTGACCCACGTGTTCGCGTCGCTGGCCACCAACCTGTTCTCCGCCAGCCAGTACATCGCCATCATCATCCCGGGCCGCATGCTGGTGCCGGCCTACCGGCGTCTCAGGATCCTGCCGTCGGTGTGCTCGCGCACCTGCGAGGACTCGGCCACCGTGACCTCGCCGCTGGTCCCCTGGGGCCTGGGCGGCGCCTACTACATGGGCGTACTCGATGTCTCGGCATGGGACTACATGGGCTGGACCTTCCTGGCCCTGATCACCCCCGTGATCGCCATCCTCTATGCGATGTTCAACGTCTTCATCTGGCGGGAAGGCGAGCGCAACGACGTCAACGCCTATGAACAGGAACACCGGGAGACGGCGCAGCCCGGCTGAGCACTGCCGTACCATCACCACGCCAAAAGGGCATCGTGCACGGCACGATGCCCTTTTCGTTGACCCCCTGGAAAGTCGTGCCATCAGGCGTGCAGCGGATAGCGCTCGAAATAGTCGCCGATGCTCTGGTGGAGGGCCTCCGCCAGGGCCTGCTGGTGGCCATCGGTCAGCAGCCGCTGGCAGTCCTGATGATTGGACATGAAGCCGTTCTCGACCAGGATCGACGGGATCTCCGGCGACTTGAGCACGGCGAAGCCAGCGGCATTGACGCGGTCATTGTGCAGATTGGTGGTCTGCGACAGGTGGTGCAGCATCGTCTTGGCCAGGTCGCGACTGGACGCGAGCGTACTGCTCATGGACAGGTCCAGCAGGATGTCCTGCACCTCGGGGTCCTGGCTGTAGATGCGACTCTGGCGGGTCGAGGCGTAGCGGTCGGCGCTGTTCTCGCTCTCGGCCAGCCAGCGCGCCTCCGCCGAGCCGGCGTCGTCCGCCCCCAGCACGTAGACAGAGGCCCCGGAGGCGCTCGTGCGCGGCGCCGAATCGGCGTGCAGCGAGACGAACATGTCCGCCTGGCGGTCCCGGGCGATCAGCACCCGCTCGTGCAAGGGAATGAAGGTGTCGTCGTCTCGCGTCATGATAGGCCGGAAGCGCGCATCCGCTTCGAGGCGGCGGCACAACTTGGCGGCGATACCGAGCGCCACGAACTTCTCGTAGTGATCCGAGGCGCTGATGCAGCCCGGATCACGCCCGCCGTGGCCGGCATCGATGGCGATCACCGCCGGCCGCGGGCCGTCGTCGGCCGCCTTCGCTTCTCCCATCAATGCCATGATCGGATCGCCCTCGCCGAGCTGGACCACCAGCCGTTTGAGGCCACGGCCCGCGTCCTGCATCGTCACCCGGGTCGGCACCGAACGTGCCAGATCCACCACCAGCCGAACGCCGTCCTGCCGCGCACCGGTTCGCACGCGCTTGACGATCGTCCCGCTCGTTTCCACCGTGTGTGTCGGCAGGACACGATCGATCCGCTTGAGGTCGATCACGAAGCGCGGCGGGCCATCGAGGCTGAACGATCGGTAATCGGCTTCCTCGGGCAGCTCGATCGTCAGCGTCGCCGAGCCACCGCTCGACGACAGGCTGTAGCGGTTGGCGCGACGCTCATCGGCCAGCGCCAGAGAAGAGGGAAACAGCGACAGCACGGCCAGCGCACCGAGAAAGCGCCTTCTTTCCATCGGGCCAGACTCCATTTCTGCAAGCGATCCTTGACTCTCAAACGTCCGCAGACGCCGAGCGCTGCCCGTGCATCGGCGGCATCCGCAGCGAAAAAATGTTATCTTATAACAGCGCGTGCCGGCGACCAACGCCCCGTCGGCTCACGGCGCCGTCGGCGCAGGCCTCAGACCATGGTCGAAGCAAAACGTGCCCCAGGCGCTCACGTCTTGGCAAACCATGGAGAACACATGCGCGCGGCCACGCCTGGCCTCGGACGAAGACGGCGAAGCGAAGGATAAGGCGGAACAGGAAAGAGGGCTCGGCGGGAAAAAATACGGCCCAAAATGGAGGCGGCCCCAAAAGCCACATCCCGGCACACGCATCCATCACTACCGTTGCTCCCTTCCGGGCCTGGCGGGGTTCGCGACTTAGCATTGCGGGAGGACCTGAGGGGCCACCACAGCGGGCATCTGACATGCCATTTGGTTCAGACACTTCTCTGAGCAGGATCAGGGAGTTGCCGAACGCCGCGCACTATACCAAGCGACCGGCGGCGCAGCAAGGAGCGATTGCCGAATCGTGACGTGCGTGGATGTCCATCAACGCGTCAACTGCACAGGAACGACTATGGTGTGGTTAGCTCGTCTCCTTGCCGTCGCCGACGGCGAGGGCCAATTCGTGAATCGCCGATCGGAGGCATCCCATGAAGAAAGATCCCAACAAGGGCTATATCGCGCTGCTGGGCTGGAGCCTGAATGCCATCGAAGCCGCCGAGAACTTCGACCGACGCTATGTGGTGGTGGCCCCGGACTGGGCCGAGGAGTACTGCCAGCAGCACGACATCCCCTACCTCTCCTGGAACTTCGAGCGCCTGAACGACCGCTCGATGGAGATCGCCGAGACGCTCAAGGAGATGGGCGTGAACGTGGCCATCCCGCTGTTCGAGGAAACCGTGGAATGGGCCGGCGCCATCAATTCGGTGCTGCTCGACAGCCCACGGCTATACGGCCAGTCGCTGCTGCTGCGCGACAAGGCGCTGATGAAGCGCCGCGCCCAGCTCGGCGGCATCCGCGTCGGCATCTTCGAGGAGGCCCATGACAAGGACGATGTCATCCGCTTTCTCAAGCGCGTCAACCAGACCCTGCTCAAGCTCGACGGCGACCCCAACGACCCCATTCACCTCAAGGCCTTCGACAAGGCCGGCTGCCTGGGCCATCGGGTGATCCGCACGCCGGACGAGGTCGACACCATTCCCGACGAGGAATTCCCGGTGCTGATGGAATCGCATCTGGACGGCTGGGAATTCGCCGTGGAGGCCTGGATCCACGACGGCAAGATCGCCTTCCTCAACATCTCGGAATACGTGACCCTGGGCTATTCGGTGTTCGTGCCCGCCTCGCCGGAGCTCGAGCGCTATCGTCCCCAGATCACCGCCCAGATCGAGAAGCTGATCAAGGCCTTCGATATCTCCTTCGGCCTGATTCACCCCGAGTACTTCGTCACCAGCGACGGCGAGATGTACTTCGGCGAGGTTGCCTACCGGCCGCCGGGCTTCAAGGTCTTCGAGCTGCTCGAACGGGTCTACGGCTTCAATGCCTATCAGGCCAGCATGCTGGTCTTCGACCCCAAGACCACGGCCGAGGAAGTCGCCGCCTTCTTCCCCAAGGAGGTCGTCGATGCCGACGGCTACGCCGGCTGCTTTGGGGTCTATCCGCGCCTGCGCGTGGTCAGCCAGCTGGAGATTCCCGAGGAGGTCGAGGACGACGCCTACTTCGAATCTCACGAGCTGACGCCGCCGATGCAGGAGACCGTCACCAAGCGCACCGCCTTCGGCACCCACTGGGGCCTGGTGTACTTCAAGGGCGACGATCCCCATCGCATGCGCGACCTGCTCAAGCGTATGGAAGAACTTGATTTCTATGTCTGATGGGGGCGTCATGGACGTCATCCCGCAGAATGACGAGGAGTCGGTGTGACCCATCCCCCCGCGCCAACTGGCGACGACAAGCTGACAGGCCTGCTGGCCCGACTGGACGAGGCCACGACCCTGCTGGCCCAGGCCCGGGACTTCGCCAAGCCGGGCAAGCTGCCACGGGTACTCGACACGGCCCGCCGCGTGCTGCTGCAGGAGGGCGGCGCCGCGGCGGTCGAATCCCGCACCGCGGCCATGGAGGCCGCCGGGGTCTTCGAGGGCTCGGACTGGGCCACGCCCCAGTTCCTGGTGCCCTCGCTGACCACCCAGGCACTGAAGAGCGCCGATGCCAACACCGTGGTGATCGAGGCGCTCAGCGAGCTCAGGCTGCTGGCGGTGGCCAGGGGCGACGTCCGCCACGCGCTGATCTCGTCGGAGCAGGCCCACCACTACCTGACCCAGGTGATGGCCCTGAACCTGTGGCTGCTGTTCGGCGCGCCCAGCGAGGCCGAACGCGAAACCCAGGGCCGCCTGGCCGAGCTGCCGCGGCGGCTGTTCGCCCATCTGGCCCAGCGCATCGGCTACGAGCACATCATCGACCGACTGATCGGCGAGATCTGGCGCATCCTCCAGCAGCGCCCGATCCAGGTCGGTCCGGTCAAGCAGATGATCACCCAGATCGCCATCTGCCAGGCCGACCCGGCGATCGATCTGGGCATCAGCGGCCAGGGCGCCGACCGCCTGGTCAGTTCGCTGTTCGGCCCCACCCACGCCTGCCGCGAGGACCCGGGCCTCGAGGTCTATCGCCAGCGCCTGACCGGCATGGATCCCACCGCCCTGCAGGCCGAGGCCACCGGCTTCGCCCGGGCGATGCACGATACCGGCCTGGTCTCACCCTATCACCCGGTACTGCTGCGCCACCTGCTGGACAACGGCGACACCCTGATCGGCGACGCGCTGGGGCTCTCCTCGACCGGCCGCGACTGCCTGCTGTGCTATCGAGAACTGGTGCATGCGCTGATCCGCGGCGGGCTTCACCCCGATACCGCCCAGGCCGTCTACGGCCTGGCGCTGACGCTCGAGCGCGGCATCCTCTACCAGCCACCGGTGGCGCCGGCGCTGTGGCGCCAGCTGGGTCTGGCCCTGTCGGACTGGTCTCAGGCGCGGCTCGATCTGGCCTTCGGCGCTGCCGTCTCGCCGCGGGCGCGGCTGCTGGAGGGCGTACTGTGCATGCTCGGCCTGCCGCTGGGCGTCGGCCAGGGCAACAATCCCACCTGCCAGTCGGCCCGGGCGCTGTCGATGTGGGCCTACAACGACCCGGACTACCTGCTGCAGATGGTGGCCTGGGCCGCCCGCGACGACGAGATCATCATGCACTTCGAGGGCCAGCCGATCTCATCGATGGCCAGCACCGGCGGCGTGGCCACCGAGCTGCCCATGGACCTGGACCCGGTATCGCTGATCGTGGTCCCGCATCTTGACCGCATCTACGCCGAGATGGGCCGACGCTGCATCGGCCGCGAGGGCGATCCCCACCGCTGGGTCAATCCGGAGTTCCACGGCTGGTGGTCGGGGCGCGGCTTTCGCATCAACGTCGACGTGGCCAGCGGCCAGCTGGTCGATCTCGACGGCTTCCTGCGCCACTTCTATGCCAGCTATCACCCCGGCTACAACGGCAACCAGCCGATCATCCATCCGCAGCCGGCGGGCATCGCGGTCACCGACAGCGCCGCCCGTTTCATCGGCTGGCACGCCATCACCCTGCTGCGGGTCAGCCTCGATCCCGGCGGCGAGACCCGCGTCTACTTCTACAACCCCAACAACGACAGCGGCCAGGACTGGGGCGACGGCGTGCGGGTCAGCACCGCCGGCCACGGCGAGCGCTTCGGCGAGGCCTCGCTGCCCTTCGAGCAGTTCGCCTCGCGGCTCTACATCTTCCACCACGACCCGCTCGAGCCCGGTGAGCCGGCGCGCATCGACCAGGCCGAGCTGGACCGGGTGATCGGCTACCTGCAGCGCAGCTGGGGCGCCGACCGCCTGCCGCCGGGCGGTCTGCAGGCCGAACCGGGCGGCTGACCGGGCCGTCCGCTGTGGCATAATGGCGGCCCTGCATTCCCCCTCTTCGACCGTCAGGACCGCCCCATGCCACGCCTCGACCAGCTGCTCCTTCTGAAGGGACTGGCGCGCTCGCGCACCCGCGCCCAGCGCCTGATCCGCCACGGCCGCGTGAGCCTCACAGGCGGCGGCCGGGTGCTGACCAAGCCCGGCGAGAAGCTGCCCGACACCACCGAGCTGAGCGTCGAGGACGACCCGGAGGAGCGCTACGTATCGCGCGCCGGGCTCAAGCTGGAGGCGGTGCTGGAGGCCCTGGCGCTGACGCTCGAGGGCCGCACGGTGCTCGACGTCGGCCAGTCCACCGGCGGCTTCAGCGACTGCGCGCTGCGCCACGGCGCGGCGCATGTGATCGGCGTCGAGGTCGGCCACGACCAGCTCGCCGACGAGCTGCGCGACGAGCCGCGCCTGACCTGCCTGGAGGGGCTCAACGCCCGTGCCATGCGCAGCGACCCGCGTCTGGTCGCCGCGCTGGCCGAGCATCCGGCCGAGGTGGCGGTGATGGATGTGTCCTTCATCTCGCAGACGCTGATCCTGCCGGAACTCGGCGTCCTGCTGCCCGAAGGCGGCGAGCTGGTGTCGCTGGTCAAGCCGCAGTTCGAGGTCGGCCCCGAGGGCGTCAACGCCCGCGGGCTGGTCACGGACCCCGCACGCTATGCCGAGGTGGAGGCACGCATCCGCGAGGCCAGCGCGGACGCCGGCTTCGCCATCGAACACTGGCAGGAGAGCCCGATCCGCGGCGGCGACGGGAATAGAGAGTTCCTGCTCTACGCCCGCCGGAGCTAACCGAAAAGTATCTGCGCTCGGCTATACGGCGTTAACAATCATCTCGAACGCGAGCCCGGTCAAAGTCCTCATTTACGGCTCGTAAACTCCGGCTTATGACTCGTGACATCCTGTCACTCGCTCTTCGAGCAGCGAAGCTGCCCAAATCGGCAATCCCTGCCGATTTGTCGTTGCTTTTTGCCTTGTCTAGCCTTCGCTCGAAGACTTTTCCGATACTGAAGGGGCTTTAGCGCCCGGCGTCGCCTCCGCCGTCTCCCGCCTCCAGCTCGCCCGGATCGCCGTTCGCGCCGGGCGGCGGATGGGCGGGCGCCTCGCCCGAGCCGCGGCTCGGCACCCGCGCCTCGCGGCCCCGGTCGTCGCGCAGCCACACGTCCATCTGATTGAAGGCGATCTCCAGGCCGTGCTCGGCGAACAGCTCGCCGACCCGGCCGTTGATCTCGTCGGTGGCCAGCAGCCGGTCGCCCAGGCTGTTGACGAAGATGCGCAGCTCGAACTCCAGGCTGCTTTCGCCGTAGCGCATGAACAGCACCTGGGGCTCGGGGTCGGCCAGCACCCGGGCGTTCTCCTCGGCGACCCGGTGCAGCAGCCGCTGCACCAGTCGATGATCGGAACCGTAGGCCACCCCGTAGGTCAGGATCACCCGGGTGATGCTGTCCGACAGCGACCAGTTGATCAGCTGGTCGGTGACGAACGTCTTGTTGGGAATGATGATCTCCTTGCGATCGAAGTCGGTCACCGTGGTGGCGCGGATGCGGATGCGGTTGACCGTGCCGGTGAGGTTGCCCAGCGTGATGGTGTCACCGATGCGCACCGGACGCTCGAACAGGATGATCAGCCCCGAGATGAAGTTGGCGAAGATCTCCTGCAGCCCGAAGCCGAGACCCACGCCGAGGGCCGCCACCAGCCACTGCAGCTTGCTCCAAGAGACCCCGAGCGTGCCCAGCGCCCAGACCACGCCGGTACCGATGATCACGTAGGACAGCAGCGAGCTGATCGCGTAGGCGCTGCCCTGCTTGAGCTCCAGGCGCGACAGCACCATCACCTCCAGGAGCCCCGGCAGGTTGCGCGCCATGATCAGCGTCAGCGCCACCACCAGCAGCGCCACGCAGAGGTCGGCCACCGAGATCGAGGTGCCCACCAGCTCACCGCCCTGCTGGCCCTCGCCGCCGAGAATCATCACCTGCTCGAGATAGCCGAACACCGTCAGCAGGTCGGCCCACACCAGGTAGAGGATGACCAGGAAGCCCAGCATCAGGATCAGCTTGGACAGGCGCAGCGACTGCTGGTTGACCTGCTGCATGTCCAGCGGCGGCTCCTCGACGACCTCGACGCCGTGCTCGCCGTTCTCGGCCTCATGAGCCAGCGCCCGGCGCCGGGCCAGCGCCCGCCGATAGGCCAGCCGCCGCGCCGCCACGGCCAGCCCGCGCACCACCGCCGCCTCGACCAGGATCCAGATGCCCAGCAGGTCCAGGGTGATCACGAACCGCCCCACCAGGCTGAGCGCGGTGTAGGCATAGCCGAAGATCACCAGCCCGCCCAGCACCAGGGGCACCATCGCCATCGCCAGGCCCAGCAGCAGGCGGAACAGCTTGACGCCGAAGAACGGCGTATGGGCCAGAATCAGCCGCGCCAGCGCCAGGCTCATGCCTACCAGACCGACCAGCAGCAGCAGCAGCGCCAGCGGGCGCTGGGTCAGGTCGATGTCGACGTCGCGGGCCTGGGTGCCCACGAACAGCACCGGCACAAGCGCCAGCCCCAGCCACCACAGCCAGCGGCGCAGCCGCGCCACATAGCCGCTCGGCCAGTGAAAATGGTGGATGGCCACGCCGTCGGACACCAGCAGCCGTCGCATCCAGGCGATCATCGCCCAGGCCAGGGCCAGATAAAGCAGCGCCGAGCCAATGCTGACCGCCAGCCCGACGCCCCCGAAGATCATCGCCAGCGCCACCGCCACCAGGCACAGCGGCCCCGGCAGCGCCAGCAGCGCCTCCAGCGCGATGGCCTGTGGCGTATGACCCTGGCTGTCCTGGCGCAGATGCCCGATCTCGTCGTGCAGACGCGCCAGATGGCGGGACAGCGGCCGGCGCAGCGCCAGCAGCACGCCGGCGAGCAGCAGCACCGGCGAGGCCAGCAGCGCCCCGGCATCGGGCCAACGCCAATGGACCGGCAGGGCGCGACGCCACTCCCCCTCGCCCCATTCAACGCTCAGATGGCTCGGCAAGCGGGTCAGCCAGCTCAGGTCCAGCGGGCGGGCGTTGGCGATCCAGAACAGCTGCTCGTCGATGGTGCCGCGCAGCTCGCGGCTGGTCTCGACCAGCTGCTGCTGGTTGAGCTGCAGCTCGATGGCCGCGGTCAATAACTCGCCGTAGGTCGGCTCGAGCCGGTCAAGCAGCTCTCGCCGGGCGCGCAGCAGCTGCACCAGGGACTCGCTGACGGCCTCGGAGGCTTGAGCGCCGGCCTCCTCGAGGCGCCGATCGGCCTGCTGTTCGGGATCCTGCAGGCGCTCGCGCTGACGGGCGAGCTCGAACTGCTTCAGCCGCAGGTCGGCGATTTCCTCCTTGAGACCATCGGTGGACTCGATGCTCGGCAGGGCGCGGCGCTGTTCGCGCAGAATCCGCGACAGCAGCGGGCTGCCGCGGATCGCCTCGATATGCTCGGACAGTCCGCGCTGCAGCTGACGCACCCGCTCGAGCTGACGCCGCGCCTCCTGGCCCTGACGCTCCAGTTCGTTGGCCCGACTGGTCGCCCGCAGCAGCTCGAGGCTCATGTCGCGATTGGCCTGACGCGCTTCCAGGATCTGGGGATGCTTGGCCACGCCCTCCGGCTCGTCCCCGACGGCCTCGGCGACGGCCTGCTCCGACTGCTCGCGGCGACGCTGCTCGAGCGAGGCCTGCAGCGCCTGAACACGCGCTTCGAGCCGCGCCACCCGCAGCTTGTAGAGGTCACGCTGCTGCTGGGCCAGCTCCCGAAAGCGCGAATTGGTGGCCAGCTCGCGCCGATGCAGCGCCAATCGTCGCTCGGCCAGCGCCCGCGCCACGAGATGCTGTATCCGCTGCGGGGCATCCTTCGCCGCCTCGCGGGCCGACAGCGCTTCGAGGGCGCGTCGATGTTCTTCCATCGCCGCGGAGGCTTCGCTGATTCCCTGCTGGGCACGCTCGGGTAGCGTCTGAGTGCCGAGCAGCCGGGTCTCCACCTCGGCGAGGCGATCCTGGGCTTCCTCGAGGTCATCGGTGGCCGTCTCCAGGCGCGCGGTCAGGGTATCGAAGTCCAGCCCCGCCAGCGCCTCCTGATCCGGCACTTCCCGCGGCGTGTCCTGCAGGCTCGCCAGCGACTCCCGCGCCTGGTTCAATGCCTGGGGCGCCTGCTCGGCGCGCTTCTCCAGGTCGGCCAGCTGTGCCTCGACGTCGTCCAGGGCCTCGAGCCCGGCGATCGCCGACTGCAGGGCATCGATCGCCTGCTGCGCCGCAGCATCGGCGGTCTTGCCCTCTTCAGGACGAAGCGAGGCGAGCCGCTCCTCGAGGTCGGCACGTTCGGGAAGCTCGTCGGTCTGGGCAGCGACCGGGATCGCCGCCGACAGCGTCAACAGCGCGAGCAGGCAGCAAAGAATGTGAAAGCGGACGAGCCGCCGACAGCGCGGAAAAGCGATCACTGGCACCTCGACAAGGCGAACTCATGGGCGTGTCAGCGGATTGTCGTCGTCTCGGGGCGGCAAGACAATCGGCCGGCGGGCGATGACTGGCCGTTGACTTGCCCAGCGGGCATGATAGAAGAACGCTTCCACCTAGACAGGGTAGCCGCTCCCCATGGCTCCACGCTTTATCGTCCCCTTGACCGCCGCCGTGCTGAGCGCCGGCCTGGCCGGTCAGGCACAGGCCCAGACACAGGCTCCGCTCGACGATGCCGAACGCCAGGCCATTCGCGACCGCATCCAGTCCCTGCAGGACGAGATCGGCGAGCTGCGCGCGCGCCTGACCCGGACGGCCGACGTCGAGGACGCCGCGCCGGCAGGCGCCGAACCGACCGACGACACCACGCCCACGGAGGAAGCCACGAATTCGCCGCAGCTCGGTGCCTCGGTGGCCGAGCGGCGCCTGCTGGAAGAGGAATCCGCCGGCAATCCGTTCGCGATCACCGCCCACCATCGCAACTATCTGTTGCCGTTCAGCTATAGCCGCTCTCCCAACCAGGAGACCTTCAACGAGATCGACCACGGCGCCAGCCCCGATCGGATGGAGGTGAAGTTCCAGTTCAGCGCCAAGTTCAAGCTCGCCGAGGACCTGGTCTTCAATCGCGGCGATCTCTACTTTGCCTACACCCAGCGCAGCTGGTGGCAGGCCTACAATTCCGATGCCTCCTCGCCCTTCCGCGAGACCAACTACGAGCCGGAGGTCTTCGTCGACTTCGACAACGACTGGACGCTGGCCGGCTGGACCAATATCGACAATCGGCTCTCGCTCAATCACCAGTCCAACGGCCGCTCGGGCGACCTGTCGCGCAGCTGGAACCGCCTGATCCTGACCAGCACCTTCATCAACGATGACTGGGCGATCTCGATGTCGCCCTACTGGCGCCTGCCGGAAACCGAAGGTCAGGACGACAACCCCGACATTCACAAGTACATGGGGTACGCCGACGTCACCGTGGCCCGGAAGCTGTTCGATGACCAGGAAGCCAGCCTGCTGTGGCGCGGCAACCCCGACAGCGGACACATGGGCGCCCAGCTCGACTATTCCTGGCCGCTGTTCGGCAAGATCCGCGGCCATGTCCAGTTCTACCAGGGCTACGGCGAGAGCCTGATCGACTACGACCGCAGCACGCAGCGCCTGAGCCTCGGCTTCAGCCTCAACCCGCTGTTTTCCACCGGTACCTTCTCGCAGTGATCTGCCGCAGATCATGACGCTCCGCGGAGACGACTGCTATGCTGGGCCTGTCACGCACCGTCAGAGGATGACCCGATGACCGATCACACCTCCCGTACCCGTGAGTCCACCGAACAGCTCAAGGAAGATCTGCAGCACCTCTCGCAGACCGTCGAAGAGCTGGTCAACGCCACCGCCGACGACTCCCGCCACAACATCAAGGAGCTGCGCGAGCGCGCAGAGAAGCGCCTCAGCGAGACCCGCGCCCGGCTCGAGGCTCGCGGCGAACGCGCCTACCGCGACGCGCGCGAGAGCGTGACCCAGCAGGCCGACGCCTGCGACCGCTACGTCCGCGACAATCCCTGGACCAGCATCGGCATCGGCGCCGCCGTCGGCGTGGTCGTCGGCATGCTGATCGGGCGGCGCTGATGTCGGAGAGCCAGGGACCGGCTCAGCGGCTGTTTGGCGCCGGCAAGCGGCTGCTGGGCAGCCTGCTTGCCACCGGCGAGACGCGTCTGCGCCTCGCCGTGCTGGAACTCGAGGAGGAGCGCGCGCGGCTCATCACCCTGCTGCTGCTGGCCGGCATCAGCCTGCTGCTGCTTCTGCTGGGGCTCGGCGCGCTGACCACCCTGATCATCGTTGCCTTCTGGGACAGCTATCGGCTGGCCGCCATCGGCGGCTGTGCCGCGGTGCTGCTGATCGGCGGCCTGGGGCTGGCGGGCTGGGTGTTGCACCTGGCCCGGCGCCGCACCCTGCTGGTCGACACCCTCAAGCATCTGGCGCTGGACCGCGAGCTGATGGAGACCCGAAGCGAGGAGCGCTGACCGATGACCAAAGCCGAGCGCCGAGCCCGCAAGGCGGCCCTGGAGGCCGCTATCGAACAGCAGCGCCTCGACCTGCTGGTCGAGGCCGAGCACTGGCACCAGGCCGCCCGCCCGCTCGAGGCCGGCTGGCAATCCCTCCAGCGCTATCGGCTGCCTGCCGTGGGCGGCGGCGCGCTGCTGCTGTGGTGGTCGCTGCGTCACCCCGCGGCGGCCAAGCGACTGGCCCGGCGCTCGCTGTTCGTGGCGGTCACCGCGCGGCGCCTGAAGCAGCTGCAGCGCTTACTGCCCCTCCCCTAGGCCCGTCTGACAGCGATTATCATCCCGCCGTAACACACTGACATGGCAGGCCTGTTATGATTTTGTTTCGACCTCGTGACGGAACGACGACAGGACATGGACTCCATGCGCATGCTGGCGCTGTATAGCATCAAGGGCGGCGTCGGCAAGACGGCCTCGGCCGTGAATCTGGCCGCGGAGGCCGCCCGAGCGGGATACCGCGTGCTGCTCTGGGACCTCGATCCCCAGGCGGCCACCAGCTTCTACCTGCGCGTCAAGCCCAAGGTCCGCGGCGGCGTGGACAAGCTGGTCAAGGGCAAGGCCGCCTTCGACAAGGTGATCCGCGCCACCCAGATCGAGGGGCTCGACCTGCTGCCGGCGGCGCTGGCCTCGCGCGAGATGGACGCCCTGCTGGCAAAGCGCGGCGCGAGCCACCTGCGTCAGATCCTCAAGCCGGTGCGCGACGACTACGATCTGGTGATCCTCGACTGCCCGCCCAGCCTCTCGCACCTGTCGGAGAACATCTTCTCCAGCGTCGACGCCCTGCTGGTGCCGGTGGTGCCCACGGTGCTGTCGCTGCGTACCCTGGACCAGCTCCAGGACTTCCTCGACGATCACGACATCGCCTGCACGCTTTGGCCCTTCATCACCCTCGCCGACCGCCGCCGGACCCTGCACCGCGAGGTCATGGAAGGCTTCCACGAGCGCTGGCCGCTGCGGCTGTCGATCGATATTCCTTCGGCCAGCGCGGTGGAACGCATGGGCCTGGAGCGCGCCCCGGTGCGCGATTACGCCCCGCGCAGCGCCGCGGCCAGGGCCTATACCGCGCTGTGGCGAGAGATCGATCAGCGTCTGCACTGAGACAGGCACACCAACCCGACACCCTCAGTCGCCGCGCATGGCGGCGATCGCTGCCTCCAGCCGTGCCGACCGCGTCGTCTCGCGAGCGGCTTCCAGGGCGCGATCGTAGTGGACCAGACGACGCTCACGGTTGGCCCGCGCCAGCCCCATGAAGCCGCGCAGATGACGCGGTGCCGAGGCCCGGGCCTGCTTCCCACCGGCCGCCAGCGCAAGGCGTGCCCGCGCCTCCTCGTCGGCATGGGCGGCCGCCGCCGCCTCGAGCGCCGGCTCGCGTACTAGATCGTCATGCAACACGCCGAAGGCATCCTGAAACGCCTTCATGGCCTCTTCTGCCTCCTCGAAGATCGGCGCTTCATCCTTCCAGGGCCTCAGCAGGTAGCGGATGCGCTTGCCGGTAATGCGCGGGCGATGCAGGGCCTCGCGCTCGTCTGCAGAGCCGATGGCGGCGAGCTCCGCGGTCAGGGTCTCGTGCAGGGCGGACAGTTCCCGGGCCGTCGCCACGCCGAAGCGCGGCCCGCCACTCTGCTTGGCCAATACAGCGAGGGTCTTGCCGAGCTCGCGATCGAGGGCCGGGAAACCGGCCTCCAGCACGCAGCGGGCCTCGGCGTAATCGGCCTCGACCCGGGGCACCAGGCGCTCGGCCCACCAGTCGATGGCACCACGCTCGGCGTTGCCCAGTGCCGGCCGCTCCGATTCGAGCCAGGCCAGCATCACCTCGCCGTCGCGGGCCTCATTGGTGGCGCGGGCCAGGTCGCGCAGGCGCTTGCGCTGGGCCTTGGGAATCGCCACGCCCGGATAGCCGCGATAGGCCTTAAGCCAGGAGCGCAGCCGACGCAGCGCCACCCGGAAATCGTGCAGCCCCTCGCTGTCGTCGGGCGCCTCGATGCGCGGCCAGGCCTCGCGGGCCTTGGCCAGCAGCTCCAGGCCCTGCCGACCGACCACGCGACTCAGGCGCTTGCGATGCAGCGGCTTGCTCATGGCGACCTCCCTCCAGGGCGAGCGATGCTCCCAGTATAGGCCGACCTAAGCCGTTGATAGATCGAAGAGATAGAGCGACGCGAGGAGTCTCGCCCCGGAAGAGACGCCTAGAGGGACTGGCCGCAGGCCACGCCCGACGCCCAAGCCCACTGGAAGTTGTAGCCGCCGAGCTGGCCGGTGACGTCCAGCACCTCGCCGATGAAGCGCAGCTGCGGCAGGCCATTGACCTCGAAGGTCTTCGACGACAGCGACCGGGTGTCGACGCCGCCCATGGTGACCTCGGCGGTGCGCCAGCCCTCGGTGCCGGCGGGCTTGATCCGCCAGTCGTTGAGGCGCGCGGCCCAGGCCTCGAGATCGGCGTTGGAGCGCTCGGCCATGGGGCCATCGCCGCCGTGCCACTCGACCAGTGCCTGGGCCAGGCGCCGCGGCAGGCGCTCGCCCAGCCAGGTGGAGAGCCGCCGCTTGGGCGACTCGCGGCGCGCGGCCGCCAGCGCCTCGAAGGCCGGCTCGCCGGGCAGCAGGTCGATGGCGAGCTCGTCGCCGGGGTGCCAGTGGCTCGACGCCTGCAGCAGCGCCGGCCCGGACAGCCCGCGGTGGGTGAACAGCATCGGCTCGCGGTATTCACCGTCGCGGCAGCGCGCCACCACCTCGGTGGAGAGCCCGGACAGCGCCGCGGTACGCTCCTTCCAGGCCGAGGTCAGGGTGAAGGGCACCAGGGCGGCGCGGGTATCGGTCACCTCGAGGCCGAACCGGCGGGCGATCTCGTAGCCGAAGCCGGTGGCGCCGAGAGTCGGAATCGACAGCCCGCCGGTGGCCACCACCACCGCCCCGGCGTCGATGCGCCCGACGGAGGTCTCGATTCGCATGCCCTCGCCCTGGCGCTCGAGCGCGTCGACCGACGTCTTGAGGCGGATCTCGACGCCGGCCCAGTCGCACTCGGTGAGCAGTACCGCCAGCAGGTCCTTGGCCGAGTCGGCGCAGAACAGCTGGCCCGGCGCCTTCTCCACGTGCTCCAGGCCGTGGCGCTCGACCAGCTCGACGAAGTGCTCCGGCCGATAGCGCTTGAGCGCCGAGATGCAGAAGTGCGGGTTGTTGGAGAAGAAGTTCGCCGGGGAGGTGTCGAGATTGGTGAAGTTGCAGCGCCCGCCGCCGGACATCAGGATCTTCTTGCCGGCCTTGTTGGCATGATCGATGACCAGCACCGAACGCCCGGCATAGCCGGCGGTCAGCGCGCACATCAAGCCGGCGGCGCCGGCGCCGATAATCACCACGTCATACTTCATGCCACTGCGCTCCCCGTGCCGCCGCGCCTCGTCTCGCGCGGACGCCCGCCAGTCAAAAGGGCGACATGGTACCAGAGGGCGACGCCACGAGCCCGCGACGTGTCGCCTCGCGCAACGCCCCGTTGCCGGCCGGAGAACGAGTTGCGAAAACATTGTGCAAGGCACGCCGCGTTGACATCCTGACGCTCGGCTTGAGGCATGCTGTCGCCATCCGTCGACAGGGCTTCGCCCCTGATATCGACGCCCACTCGACACTCACGTTAGCGGGGCCGCCGCCCTCTTTGCGGACACTGATCATGATCCACGCTCTTCTCTCGCGCCGCGCCCGGCGACCCGGTCTGGCCACACTGACCCTGCTGCTCGGCGCGCTCTCGCCGGCGCTGCCACCCCTGACACCGTCTGCCCTGGCTCAGCCCGCCGGCCTGCCGCCGACGCCGGTGATCGGCGCCGAGGCCACCCGACAGGCCTGGTCCGACCCGCTGGAGTCGCTCGGCACCCTGGCCGCCAACGAGAGCGTGACGCTCTCGGCCACGGTCACCGATACCGTCACGGCAATCAACTTCGAGGGCGGCGAGACGGTCAGCCGCGGCGACGTGCTGGTCGAGCTGTCCGACGCCGAGGAACGGGCGTCGCTGCGCGAGGCTCAGGCGCTGCGCATCGAGCGCCAGAACGCGGTCAATCGCCTGGCCCAGCTGCAGGAACGCAACCTGGCGCCCCGCGCCGACATCGAGGACAGCCGCGCCCAGCTGCAGCAGGTGGACGCCACCATCGAGGGGCTGCGCGCGCGGCTCGACGACTATCACGTCACCGCGCCCTTCGACGGCGTGGTCGGCGTGCGCGACATCAGCGTGGGGGCGCTGGTCACCCCTGGCGACGAGCTCGCCACCCTCGACGACGTCTCGCGCATGAAGCTCGACTTCGAGGTGCCCGAGGTGCAGCTCGGCTCGCTGGCCGAGGGTCTCGCCCTGAGCGCCACCACCGCCGCCTATCCCGAGCGCGTGTTCGAGGGCGAGATCGCCACCATCGATTCCCGAGTCGACCCGGTCAGCCGCAGCATCGGCGTGCGCGCCATCCTCGACAACGACGAGCGCCTGCTGCGCCCCGGCATGCTGATGCGCGTCACCCTCGACCGCCGCCCGCGCCAGACGCTGGTGATCCCGGAGTCCGCGGTGGTCGCCGAGGGGCGTCGCCAGTCGGTGTGGGTGATCACCTCTCGCGAGGAAGGCAGCGTGGAGCGCCGCGAGATCACCGTGGGGGCTCGCCGCCGCGGCGAGGTGGAGGTCACCGAGGGCCTGGACCCTGGCAACCTGGTGGTCAGCCACGGCGCCGACCGCCTGCACGACGCCTCGACGGTCGAGCTGATCGGCATCGCCGACGACGCCACCAGCGTCAGCGACATTCTTCGCGCGACCCGCGACGGAGATGACGCCTGATGCGCCTGTCCGACGTCTCCGTCCAGCGCCCGGTGCTGGCCATCGTCATGGCCGCGCTGATCGTCGCCTTCGGCCTGCTGGCCCTGACCCGCCTGCCGTTGCAGGAATATCCCACCATTGATCCGCCGATCGTCAGCATCCGCACCTCCTATCCGGGCGCCAACGCCGAGGTGGTCGAGACCCGAATCACCCAGGTGCTGGAGGAACGCATCGCCGGCATCGCCGGGATCGAGGTGATCTCCTCCACCAGCAGCGACGGCAACTCCAACATCACCATCGAGTTCGGACTGGACACCGACATCGACGCCGCCGCCAACGACGTGCGAGATCGCATCTCCGGCGCCGCCGACAACCTGCCCGAGGAGGCCGACCCGCCCGAGGTGCGCAAGGAAGACACCAGCTCCGAGATGGTGATGTGGCTGATGCTCTCCGGCGAGGGCTACACCACCGCCGAGCTGACCGACTACGCCGAGCGCTACCTGGTCGACGGCTTCTCGGTACAGGAAGGCGTCTCCGGCGTGTACGTCGGCGGCGGCCGCGAGTACGCCATGCGCGTGTGGCTCGACAACGACGCCCTCGCCGCCCGCGGACTGGCGGTCAGCGACGTCGAGGACGCCCTGCGCGAGGAGAACGTCGAGCTGCCGGGCGGCGCCGTGGAATCCGCCGACCGTCAGTTCATCGTGCGCCTGCCACGCAGCTTCGCCACCCCTGAGGACTTCCGCGAGCTGGTGCTCGACCGCGGCGACGGCGGCTATCTGGTGCGCCTGGCCGACGTGGCCCGGGTCGAGCTCGGCACCGTCGAGGAACGCTCGCTGTTCCGCGGCAACGGCCAGACGGTGGTCGGCCTGGGCATGATCAAGCAGTCCACCGCCAACGTCATGGCGCTCTCCGACGCGGTGCGCGCCGAGGCCGAGCGGATCGGGCCGCGGCTGCCCGAGGGCATGAGCCTGGCGGTCAACTACGACGCCTCCACCTTCGTCTCCGGCGCCATCCGCGAGGTGGTCAGCACGCTGCTGATCGCCATCGGCCTGGTGGTGGTGGTGATCTTCGTGTTCCTCGGCAACCTGCGCACCACCCTGGTGCCGGCGGTCACGGTGCCAGTGACGCTGATCGGCACCTTCGCCGCCCTGGCGGCCATGGGCTTCACCATCAACCTGCTGACCCTGCTGGCGCTGGTGCTGGCCATCGGCCTGGTGGTGGACGACGCCATCGTGATGCTCGAAAACATCCACCGGCGCATGCATCTCTACGGCGAGTCGCCGCTGGTGGCCGCCTACCGCGGCGCGCGCCAGCTGGCCTTCGCGGTGATCGCCACCAGCCTGGTGCTGATCGCCGTGTTCGTGCCGCTGAGCTTCATCCAGGGCGACGTCGGCAAGCTGTTCACCGAGTTCGCCCTGACGCTCTCGGCGGCGGTGGCCATCTCCACCCTGCTGGCCCTGACGCTGAGTCCGATGATGGCCTCCAAGATCCTCTCGCCGAGCCTGCACGAGGGACGCCTGGCCCACTGGGTCGACGGCGGCCTGCACTGGGCCCAAGGGCTCTACCGGCGCTGTCTGGAGGCGGTGCTGCGGCTGCGCTGGCTGGTGGTGGCAGGCTTCGCGGGGCTGGTCGCGGCGATCGCCTGGCTCTACCCCCAGCTGCCGGCGGAATACACCCCGCAGGAGGACCGCGGCACCTTCTTCGTGCTGATCAACGGCCCGCCCGGCGCCACCTTCTCCTACATGGAAGACTACATGGACGAGGTGGAGGCCCGGCTGCTGCCGCTGCGCGAGGGCGGCGAGGTCGAGGACGTGATGATCATGTCGCCCCGCGGCCGCGGGCGTACCGAGAACTTCAACTCCGGCTTCGCCATCGTCGGCCTCGCCGACTGGGACGAGCGCGGCCCGGCCGGGCCGGTGCTCAACCAGGTGCGCCGAGAGCTGGCCGAGCTGCCCGGCATCCGCGCCTTCCCGATCATGCCCCAGGGCTTCGGCGGCGGCAGCGAGCAGGGCCTGCAGTTCGTGCTCGGCGGCGGCAGCTACGAGCAGCTGGTAGCCTGGCGCGATGCGCTGATGGACCACATCCGCCAGGACAATCCGGGGCTTCTGAACCTCGAGAGCGACTACGAGGAGAACCAGCCTCAGCTCAGCGTGAACATCGACTACAACCGCGCGGCGGACCTCGGCGTCACCGTCAGCGAGATCGGCCGCACCCTGGAGACACTGCTCGGCGGGCGCACCGTCACCCGCTTCACCGACGAGGGCGAGGAGTACGACGTCATTCTCGAGAGCGAGCGCGGCGCGACGCCCACCCCCGGGGCCCTGGAAAGCCTGCGGGTGCGCTCGGCGCGCACCGGCGAACTGATTCCGCTGTCGAGCCTGGTCGAGATCGAGAGCTTCGCCGGGCCCAGCGAGCTCAACCGCTACAATCGCCTGCGGGCGATCACCGTCCAGGCGGACCTGGCCGACGGCTACTCCATGGGCGAGGCGCTGGCCTATCTGGAGAACGCCGTGGACGAGGTACTGCCACCGGGCGTGCAGACTGACGTCAAGGGCGCCGCCCGGGACTATCGAGAATCCAGCGGCGCCACCACCTTCCTGCTGGTGCTCGGCACCCTGGTGGTGTTCCTGGTGCTGGCCGCCCAGTTCGAGAGCTTCATCCACCCGCTGGTGATCATGCTCACCGTGCCGCTGGCGATCGGCGGCGCCCTGCTCGGCCTGTGGCTGACCGGGCAGTCGCTGAACATCTACAGCCAGGTGGGGCTGGTGATGCTGGTCGGCCTGGCGGCCAAGAACGGCATCCTGATCGTGGAATTCGCCAACCAGCTGCGCGATGAGGGCACGGCCTTCCGCGAGGCGCTGATGCACGCCGCCATGACCCGGCTGCGGCCGATCGTGATGACCTCGGCCACCACCATCGCCGGCTCGGTGCCGCTGATTCTCTCCAGCGGCGCCGGCGCCGAGACGCGCCTGGTGATCGGCACCGTGATCTTCACCGGCGTGACCGCGGCGACCTTCTTCACCCTGTTCGTGGTGCCGGTGGCCTACGACCTGCTGGCCCGGCGCACCGGATCGCCCGGCGACGTCGCCCGCCAGCTGGAACGCGAGCTGGACGACCAGCCGGCTCGCCACTGAGGCGACACCGGCAGGCAGGAGCCCGGCGCCGGGCTCCTGCTTCCCTCCGGGCGTGAGCGGCGTTCCACGGACGAGCGGCTATGCTGCAAGGCAGGCACGATCATCCATGCGAGGAGCCCCGCACATGCTCGAACTTTTGCCCTCGGGCGCCGCCCATGTGGTGGCGATGAAGGTCAGCGGCCGCGTCACCGCCCCGGATCTGCAGGTCGCCATCGATGCCATCGAGGCGACCAAGAAGACCCAGCCCCTCGTCAGCCTCTACACCGAGATCGACGAGATGCGCTGGATGACCTTCACCGCCTTCCTGCGCGATCTCGGCTATGGCCTGACCCAGATCGGCGATCTCAACCGCTACTATCGCGCCGCGGTGCTCAGCGACAGGCACTGGGTGCGCCACCTGACGCGGCTGGAGAACCATCTGTTCAAGTCGATGGAAATCCGCACCTTCACCGTCCGCCACAAGCCGGACGCCCTGGAATGGGTCAGCCACTTGCCCGGACCGCCTGCCAGACACACGGCCTGACCTCCTCGTTGGGCTCGGGAAGCCAGGAAAACCATCAGCGATACACCATAAAAAGCGCCCCCACGAGGGGGGCCAAGCAGGGAAAGTAATCGTTCGGGGCCGTGGAGAGCCCACAGGAGGATCGGGACCGGCCGGTGCGAGCGCACCAACCCTGGCATGTTCCGGAGCCTCCCTGCCCCGGCCTGCCCGGTTTGACTCGAACCGGGCATCACGCCATGAGCTCATCATGGCCCGTGGGCCCTGCCGTGACCGCACGGTATCGACGCCACGGCGCGTAAGAGATAGCGGACACCGAGGCGACGCTCGGCGAACCGCCGGGTCAGCCACAGCGACATCGCGCGGACGCAGCCTCTTTCCTCCCCTCTCAGATATCCCGGCTCGACATCCATCGAGCACCAGCGGTTGATGAGGCGCCGGCGGTCGACGACACTGCCCCGACACGTTGCCCGCCATCGCATCGCGGCGGCCGTGTGAGGATCGCCCGCCTTCCTCATTTTCGGCGCCATCATTTCCAGCACCAGCCCGGGAGCACGCATGAACCTCTGGCACGGACTCTCCATCGGCGGCGTGGCGGTCGCCCTCGGCGCCGGCACCTTCATCTACAGCGGCCTCTACAACGTCTCGGCGCAGGAGGAGCACCTGCCTGTCGTCGAATGGGCGTTGCACACCACCATGCGCCAGTCCGTGGACGCACGCGCCGAATCCATCGAGACGCCCGATCTGACGGACACGGCGAAGATCCGCCAGGGCGCCAGCGCCTACGAGTCGCTGTGCGCGGCCTGTCACCTGACGCCGGGCATGGACGACACCGTGCTGCGCCAGGGCCTCAACCCCATGCCGCCCAACCTGACCGAGCCCGGTGACGTCCCCCCCGAAGAACAGTTCTGGATCATCGACAACGGCATCAAGATGACCGGCATGCCCAGCTGGGGCGCCACCCATGAAGACCAGGAGCTCTGGGAGCTGGTCGCCTTCCTGCAGGAGATGCCATCGCTCTCCGAACGGCAGTACGAGGCGCTGTTACAGGATGACGGGCAAGGCACGGCAACTGCCTCGAGCGGCACGCCCCGGGCCGACGACGGTCACGATCACGAGCATGGCGACATGAGTGCCATGAGCGACGCCCACGATGAAAGCGAGCCCGAATCGGCGCCGGCCGACGACGGCCACGCGCACCACGACCATTGAGACGGTTCCCCGGACAGCACCGGGGCTTTTGCTTTAGGCTGGAGATCGATTCGCGACGAAACGACAGGGAACGTCATGTTCGAATGGATCTCGCAGCATCAGGGCGTGCTCAACGTCATCATCAGCCTGGGCACGCTGTTTCTCTCGCTGGTCTATGCGCAGCTGCTCTACTGGGGCTTTCGCCGCCAGCGACGACCGCGGCTGCTGATCAACCGCGGCAAGAAGCGCGACATCGAGGCGCTGTGCATCATCAGCAACATGAGCGCCGAATCGATCTTCCTCGAGTACATCGTCGCCGACCTCGAGACCTCGCAGGGCACGCTCACGGTCGACGTGACGGACCGCGAGCAGCAGTACAGCGAAGGCGACGAAGCGCGCGGCGATGGCAAGCATCACGACGATGACCGGGATCACGACGACGATGATCGCGACCATCGCCGCGGCAAGAGCGGTCACCGTCACGACACCCGCCAGGGCCCGCTGGATTCCGGCGACTTCCTGCACATCGGCACCTTCTCCGGGCTGATCGCGAGCATCGCCGAGCTGGAAGGCATCGAGATGGCCGGCCATCAGCCGGCGGGCGATCTGCAGTTCCACAGCCTGACGATCCGGCTGATCGGCATCTACGGGCCGGAGGACATGCCGGTCGGCGCCGAGCGCACCTTCCGACTGAGCTTCCACGCCGATCAGTGCACCCTGCTGCCCGCCAGCTGGGACACCAAGCGCCTCTCTTCCTGGGGCCAGCGGCGCCGGCTCAGGCGCATGATCCAGCGGCTCAGCGCCCAGCGCACGGATCGGCTCGTCGGCCTGGCGGATCACGACGGCTGACGCGCCACCGGCCAATCCTCTTCCCCGCCTATTCCCGCTCGGCCCCGGACTCCGGAAAAATGCCGAACTCGCCCACCGTCTCCGCCAGCTTGCGGTGCAGTGCCATCAGCCCGCCTGATCCGACGCCTCCCGGCGCAGGAGCCCGGCTCCTTCGGCATCACCGGCATCTGCAGTCCGGTGTGCGACAGCGCCTGCATGAGCTGACATCACCGCGGCCAGGGCAGCGGTTCCAGCGTCGCGAAGGTCTCGACCAGGTGATCGGCGAGCGCCTTGACCCGGCGCGGCTGCGTCCGGGCCGGCGGGAACAGCAGCTGCACCGGGGCCGGTTGAGCCGCATGGCCCTGCAGCAGCTCGATCAACCGGCCGCGACGGATATCCTCCGCCACGTCCAGCTCCGACTTGAGCACGACCCCCAGGCCTTCCAGCCCCCATTGGCGGACCATCGCCCCGTCGTTGGCGACGCGATTACCGCTGACCGTCACGATCTGGGGCCCCGCCGGCGTCTCGAAGCGCCACTCGTTATCGAGGTTCTGTCCGAAACGCATCATCAGGCAGTTGTGCGAGCGGAGATCGGCGGGCTCGTGCGGCACGCCGTGGGCCTCGAGATAGGCCGGTGACGCACACACCAGCCGCCGGGCGTCACCCAGCGAGCGCACCCTCAGGGTGCTGTCCATGATCGCGCCGAAACGCAGGGCCAGATCGATGCCCTCTCCCACGATGTCGACGTAGCCATCCGACAGCAGCAGTTCGACCCGGATGCCGGGATGCGTGGCCTGAAACTCGGTCAGGGCATGGGAGATCAGATGGCGCCCCCTGTCGCTCGGCGCGCTCAGGCGGATCGTCCCGGTCAGGGTTTCGGCACCGTGACGAATGCGGGTATCCAGATCGCCCACGCCGTTCAACAGCTCCCGGGCGCCCTCGACCAGGGTGCGCCCCTCCTCGGTCAGGCTGATGGCGCGCGTGGTGCGGTTAAGCAACACCACTCCGTAGTGCGTCTCCAGCGCGGCCAGTCGTTCCGAGACCGTCGTCGGCGACAGACCGACCTCCCGCCCGGCCGCCGTCAGGCTGCCCTTCTCCACGATGGTCAGGAACAGCGCGATGTTATCAAGCAGCATTTTTCGGATTCACCGGAATATGTTTGCGATCACAGGCCGTTTTTCCGCCTGCAGGACATGCCTAGGATACGTCACGACATATCACGCCGCGGCGACCAGCGTGCTCGGTCCGCCCGGCATCGCCCAAGACAGGAACGGAGAGCGACCCCATGAAAGCCATTGGCTACTACGAGACCGGCGCCATCGACCGCGATGACGCCCTGGTCGATATCGAATGCGAGACGCCGACCGCCTCCGGCCATGACCTGCTGGTCAAGGTAGCGGCCGTTTCCGTCAATCCGATCGACTACAAGATCCGCCAGAGCCGCGCCCCGAACGAGGGCCAGGCCGCCGTGCTCGGCTGGGATGCCGTCGGCGAGGTCGTCGCGGTGGGCGAGCATGCCTCTCGCTTTTCCCCGGGCGACAGGGTCTGGTATGCCGGTGATATCAGCCGGGCCGGCGCCAACAGCGAATTTCACCTGGTCGATGAGCGCATCGTCGGGCATGCCCCCAGATCCGTGTCGGCCGCACAGGCCGCGGCGCTGCCGCTGACCACCCTGACCGCCTTCGAGATGCTGTTCGATCGCCTGCGCATCAGCGAGCCGGTCCCCGGCGCGGCGCCGGCGGTACTCATCATCGGCGGCGCCGGTGGCGTGGGTTCGATCGCCATCCAGCTGCTGCGGGCCCTGACCGACATGACCGTGATTGCCACGGCGTCTCGCCCGGAAACACAGGCATGGGTCAGTCATCTGGGCGCCCACCATGTCATCGACCATCGCCAGCCGCTGCCGCCTCAGATCGAGGCGCTGGGCATCGGCCAGCCCGGCTTCGTGTTCTCGACCACCCATTCCGGGCAATACACCGACCAAGTGGTGGACCTGATCGCGCCCCAGGGTCGCTTCGGCCTGATCGATGATCCCGAGACGCTGAACGTGCTGCCGTTCAAGAGCAAGGCCGTCTCCATCCACTGGGAGCTGATGTTCACTCGTGCGCTCTTCACCACTGCCGACATCGATCGTCAGGGCAGGATCCTCGACAAGGTGGCGGCGATGCTGGACAGCGCCATGATCCAGTCCACCGCCACGGACACTTTCGGCACGATCAATGCGGCGAACCTCAAGCGCGCACATGCGCTGCTGGAGAGCGGCAAGGCCAAGGGCAAGATCGTGCTCGAAGGCTTCGCGTAAGCGCTCGATGAGATTCCCCCGCCGCGTTCGCGGAGTTACATAACCATGAAAAAATAATCTTGCTAACAAAAATCCCGCTGAAGTAAGGTGGCCACACGTCAGCATCTTCGCGATGCCTCCACTTCATCCAGCATCCGCCGAGATGCCAAGGAGAGACTCATGACCACCCTGACAGCCGTCAACGACAGCAATTACGCCCGGGAAGTGATCGACAGCCGCGAGCCGGTGCTGGTCAAGTTCTGGGCACCGTGGTGCGGACCCTGCAAGATGCTCGACCCGGTCGTCGAGTCCATCGCCGAGGAGCGGGACTCTGCCCTCAAGGTCGTCACCATCAACGTCGACGAGGCGCCCGACCTGGCCGCCAGGAATGGCGTGCGAGGCCTGCCGACCGTCGCCCTCTTCAAGGGCGGGGAAAAGGCCGAAGCCCTCACCGGCGTACAGCCCAAGGAAAGCTTCGATGCCCTGATCGCGCGCCACGCCTGAGGCGAGCGCGGCGGGACGCCAACGCGACAGCGGGGCCCATGCGGGCCCCGCTTTTTTCTGCCTTGTGCCTTCCCGCCGCTTTCTTCTCCCTGGCTCCATCCCCACTTATCCCCGCTTCGTCACGGCGACGTCGAGCGCTTCTGCTCATGACGCTTGTGGGCATACATCGCCGCGTCGGCGCGCTGCATCAGCGCATCGAGATCCAGCGTGCGCGACTCGTCGAAGCCGATCCCGATGCTGACGCCCACCCGGATCGCCGTATCATCCGAGAGCCGGATCGGCTGGCGAATCGCGCTTTCCAGACGTTGCTTCAGCGCCTCGGCCTCCTCCAGCCCGCTCAGGTCTTCGCACAGCACCAGGAACTCGTCGCCGCCGATGCGGGCGCAGTGGTCGTGCTGGCGTATCTGGTGGCGCAGCCGCCCGGCGATGACCTGGATGACGCTGTCGCCCGTGGCGTGGCCGAAGCGGTCGTTGATCGGCTTGAAGTCGTCGAGATCCAGCATCAGCACTGCCAGGGGACTGCCGCTCGTCTCGCTTCGCCGCCAGGCCGCCGCCGCGCGATCGGCCAGGCCGGTGCGGTTCAACAGCCCGGTCAGGGTGTCCTGGCGGGCCATCACCTCGAGCGCCGCGGTGCGCTCGGCGACACGTTTCTCGAGAATCGCTTCCTGGGTCTTCAGCGACGCCACCAGCTGCGCCTGAGCCTTCTCCTTCTGGCGCTTGAGCGTATTGAAGCGCGCCGCCAGGGCGAAGGACAGCAGCAGCATCTCCAGCGCCGACCCCGCCTGGATGCCGTACAGCGTGAAGACGTTCGAGGGAATGATGCCCAGGTTGCGCAGGGCGAAGATCGACGCCCCCACCAGCAGGAAGGCCCAGGCCAGCACGAACAGCCTGGCGCCCGGCACGCGGCGGTAAGCGCAGGTGATGGCGCAGGCCAGCAACGACAGGCAGGTCACCAGCCCGACCATATCCATCAGCTGCAGAGCGCCGCGACGCGGCAGCAGGCCAGCGCCGAACATGCCCGCCAGGCACGCCACCAGCAGCCAGCGCAGGGACCGGTGCCAGCGCGGCGCATAGCAGCGAGTATTCAGAAACTGTCGGGCGAAGAGCGTGCCCAACGCCGCCGAAAGCGTGAAACCAAGGGTGACGAGGCGCGCGGTCGCCTCGCCCAGCCCGCCCCACAGCAGCAGCGGCCCGAGGCCGTTGGCGGTAATGACCGCCACGCAGAAGCTGCCGACGAACAGCGCATAGAGCAGGAACACGCGCTCCTGCAGCCCGACGAACAGCAGCAGGTTATAGGCGCCCAGCGCCACCAGCAGGCCGACGTAGGCGGAGAGCCAGAACATCTCCCGGTCGTTGGCGATCTGGAAGGCCTCGCGGCTCAGCAGCTCGACGCCGAGCGCCATGCTGCCCGCGCTTTCCACCCGGGCCAGCAGCGTGGCGCTCTCGCCAGCCTCGAGGTTCAGCGGAAAGGCCGGAAGACGATGTGCCATCGCCCGCCGCTCGGGCGGCACCACCAGCCCGCTTCGCCACTCCTCGATGATCGCGCCATCCTGCACCCGATAGAGCGAGACGTGTTCCAGCAGCGGATAGACGAAGCGCAGCACGGCCTCGCTCGCACCGTGCGCCCCGCCCGAGACCCTCAAGCGCAGCCAGACCGGATGGCCGGTGTAGCCGATGCTCAGGTCAGTCCTGGTCTCGACCGGCCGGAAGGCATCCTCCCGGCCGACCAGCTCCTTTGCCGTCAGCTGCCCTCCCGGATCGGCCAGCATGGCGACGCTCTGGATGGTCGGCGGTGGCCCCGACGATGCCATGGCGCCGGTGGCGAGCGAGAACAGCAGCACCATGGCTGCCAGCAACGGGCGCAGGCCGCACGGCAGCGGGATGTTCGGGCAGGAAGAGCGCAGGATCATGCAGCATGAGCCTCGGAGGCGCCGGCAGGCCGGATAGTGAAAGGCTACTCATGGAGGGGCCGAACAGGCAAACCGGGGGCTCAACGGCAAGGTGAGCAAGGACGTTTTTCGCCATGCGACACACGCCAGATCAATGTTTTGGAAGGAGCCCGTTTGCGCACAGTGTTCTTTCAGTGACAGGCGCTTCGGGGTGGTCAAGACTCAGGCGAATGCTCTTGAAGGAGAGTTCCCCCATGCAGCTTCTCGTCGTCAGCTACACCCCGGGCAGCTACCTGCTGCATTGCCTGGAAGCCGAGGAAATCCCTAGCGTCGGCAGCATGATCGAAGCCGAGCGCGTTAGGGGCCGAGTGCTCAGCGCCGAGCTTTTCACCAATGTTCAGGGCTGTGAAGGCGCGGTGATCGTCGATGACCTCACCGTCAGCCAAGCGGCCGAACTCTGGCCTGCCGCGGGTTCCGTGCGGGGGGCGGAATAAGGCCGGCCGGTCAGTCGTGACAGCTGTTCTCCCCTATCGAAGCTCCGCTGACTTCTGAAACGGTGCCGAGCCCCCGCGAGCTCATCGCCGGCAGCGACGACAAGCCCAAGCGCCGCCCTACCGACGACACAAAGGACGACGCCCTCGCCGCCGCCCAGAGCGAATGGCAGCGCCTCCAGCGAGGTGGCGCCTCGTTCACCCTCGACCTCGCCGAAATGCCGCCCCGAGCTCTACCCCGAGACCCCTGTCACCCTCAGCGACCGCGCGCTGACCAGCTCGGTGGAGATGGAGGTAAGGAGCGGCTAGGCCAAGCGCCTCATTCACGCTCGACTTCGTTGAAAGCTGACCGAGCTCTACTACGAATATCCGGTCATGCGGAGTGGCTGAATAGAGAGAACGGTGCCATGTCATAGTTAGTAGCGGGTGCTGAACACTCCCCCATTTCCAAGAAGAAACTTCAAGGAGAAAACTCAACCAAAGCTAAGCATATTGAAAAATGAATTTTTAAAAACACTCCACATACTCAGAGCGTCAAATCCACCATCCAAGCTCACTTTATCCGCCTCTGGCAGAAAGGAGTTAAATATCACATGTGCAGCAACAAGACCAACCACAACCAATAAAACCAGAGATACAAAAATTAGCTTTTGCATGCAAATCCGATGCAACAAAGAAACAAAAACACTGTCAAACATTCGCTCAATGGTCGGATATTCTGCGGAAATCTTTTCTCTCTGACGAACAACTTCTGACTTGATAGCATTAATTGAGCACCACTGGTTAAAAATCAGCGCAAGAACAATTAATGAAAACATCCAGCATCCAAAAAGCACGCCTTGATTTATAAGCATCTGGCTATCACTTTTGTCTGCATCTTTCATTTGGGTAGCAACTATCACGGTTGCCACTGGTATGCTGAGAACCTGATTCTGAATGCTTGAGAATATGTCATGAATTCTTTTAGTAAAGTCGAGCTTGGCATCTTGAACCTTCCCCTTAACAAGCTCATAGGAAAAGCCGGAACAAAAAATCCTATAGCCTTCTCTTGCATTATCCTCGATGTCAGAAAATCGACTTAGCATTTTAGAGAACCTATCTTCCTTAGGCACGCCAGATACCAAAGAAATGATAGCCGAGGACATTATTTCTTTCTTCTGATCCTCATGAACATCACCTTCGAAAAAAGAAGAAATAAACCCTATATCAAAATTCAAACCCTCTAAATCATGGGAAGTATAAACGATAGGTATGGAAACCTTTCCAGAATCAACAAACACCAACTCCTTATTTTCTTTATCAAAATAATCTGAGGCTTTCCCGAGTGACTGAATAAAGTCCAGCATCTTCCTATACTGCACTATCAAGTATGGCGGATTACTATCATTTTTCGAAAAGCCTTCCGAAACCAAAAAATAGTCGCTTGGCTCCTTAATAACTCCCGCCTTAAAAAGGGCATCAATATCCCAAGCCAATATCCCTAAACCTGGCCTGGGCTGCGACACCCTTAGCTCAACAGCGTCACCAATCTTAAGATTGTCAGGATCTCCCTTAGTTATGGTTATTCCAGAATCTTCGGAATTTTTCTCACTGAGCGCCAGTGACAAAAGTTCTACTTGCCCCTCCTCTTCAAGAGTCAATTCGTAGCGCTGTGGTTGCTCAGACTTACCTCTACTGCTTAAATCCAGCATTTTGTAAATCTCAACAAGATCATCAAAGCTAATCTGCCGCATGATCAGGACCTCGAAGTCTCTCGCCTTAGACTCTCGATCAAGTGAGGAGGAACATCAGAAAGCTTAATACTATTATCTTCTAACAGCTGAATATTCCCAGCAGCGATGGCCTCTCTATCAAAGCTGAGGATCCAGTGCTGTGACTTACCTCGGAATTTCACCAAGCCGAAGAGCCCTCTTTTGTTCGGAACAAAGCCATCGCTAATCGGAGTTTCACTCTCGGCCAAAGCGGTTTTAAGAGCCTCAGGTTCACGAGGCCACACAACATTAGAAAACTCCTCAAGGTGCAATTCTAGGCTTTCATCAGCCATCGCTCTACAGTATTCATCTACTTTCTTGAAAAAATCATCTCGCTGCTGATCCGATAGCGGCTCACCGTCGACTTTCACTGTTGACGCAAATTTCTCAACAACACTGGTCAACGACTGAGTGTCGTTCAAATTTGAAATAGAAGAGTCGCATGCCAGAAACCTTTTGAAATAATCCGCGACGTCCCCCGTACCTTTGAGAAAGCTTAAATAGCGATCTTCTTCATTTCTCCAAGCAGTGACATTTATTTGTCCCGCAAAGCGCAAACCCTTCAGATTTAGAAAGCCAACCTCTTCTAACTCATCGCCTCTATCTTCTTCCTCGTTGAGTGCAATGGCGTACTCATCATTTATAATAGCAACTAAGAGATAGTCTTTCTTTGCATGAGAAAATTGCGCGACAAACACGTGCCCACCGGTAGAAGCACTGGACCGCCTAGCTTCAGCAGCTAATGCATGCGCCATTTTCACGCTAAACGTTTTAAAGTCAAGCTCACGATCAACGAAGTACCTTTTTACATATACTTGAGAGCGATTCTCCTCGACCTTTCCATTAAAATAACCAAATGACTTCGAGGGCTTTGATGAATATATTTCATACAGCTGATCAACCAGCTTTTGTGCCAGCTTTGTTTTTGCTAGAGGCTTTGACCTAGGCTTAACCGTAACATTTTCACTTACGTGCTTATCTTTTCGGAGCTCGTGCGTAATAAGATGATGAAGATCTGTCTTGGCAAGATAATCCTCATCAGAATCACTCACATCCTGACCTTCGGCTTCCACAGTATTCAAACTCATAACACACCCTGCAATTCAATTATTTTGGTTAATCGAAATTCATCAAAAGAGGTCAATTTCCCTGAAGAAATATTGCGTCACTTCTAGCCCTGTGAATGACCACGCCCCGACACGCCGACTGCCGGGCGAAGAACGACTCTTTCGGCCCTGAGGTGCGCATCAGCCGGAAGCGCCCGCCGATCCGGTGGCTACGGCACAGGCGCAGACTGTCCTCACCCTGCACCACCACCAGATCGCCATGTTGGACCAGGCGCGCCTCGTCGATCACCAGCACGTCGCCCTCGATGATCTCGCCGTCCACGCCGGCGTCGTCGCCCACCTCCACGAGGTAGCAGCTCGGCGTTAGCCGCCGAGCGTCCAGGTCTTCGAGCACGGGATGGTCATGACCCGGCAGCACCGGGCCGAGGTAATGGAGTCGCATAGGCCAGGATCAGTCGAAGCTAAACTCGCTGCGGTTGTTACCGGCGGATACTTCCATCTGCACGCAGCTCTCCAGCAGGCTATAGCTGCCCGGGCCGCCTACGCTGGCCACGTCTTGGCAATGGCTCTGGATGTTCGACGGCAGGCCCGACCACTGGCCCTTGAGACCGTTATAGGCGGACTGCTCCATGTCGATGCAGCTGTTGTACAGCATGTTGCTGGAGTCGCCGCTAATGCTGGCCACCTGCCCACAGTGAGCCTCGACATCGAAGCGCGGAATGTCAGCTGCAAAAGCAGATCCAGCAAAGAAAGCCAGGCCAGCGCCCAGCAGTGCCATAGATTTCATCGCCCCACCTCCCTATCAGGCCGCTTCCACCATCGGCTCCGGCATCAGCGCCCCATAGTCGAATTCCGTATTCTCCGGCTCCGCACTGTTCAGGGCAGCACCGAACACAGCCAGGCCGATAAAGTAGACGATCGGCGATACCACCAGGGTGCAGATCAGTTGGGTGATACCGGTGCCGGTCCGGCCCCGCGTAATCACCACGATGGCGATGATGAAGGCCACCAGGTTCAGCGGCGCGCCCAGGAACAGTCCCAGGCCGGGGAACGGCACCAGGAAGCATACCCAGGCGATCAGCAGCAGAATCCACACTGCCTTGATCGGCGCTCCCTTGCCGTTGTTGGTTTCCGATTCCAAGTTGCTCATTCCCTTCTCCTTGCGTATCGCCCCTGCCGGGGCTGTTGTGGACTGGCGGTCTAGGCCGCCTTGGTCACGAGATCCGCCCGATGCGGACCTCGCAGCGCCCCAGGATCTCCACCTCCCGCATTTGCTCGGGCGGGATCATCTCGGGCCGATAGTGCTCGTTGTCGCTGATCAGCAGCCAGGCGCCGCTTGCGACGCGCTGCCCGCGCTTGATACGTCGCTCGCCGTGCACGAGCAGCAAGAACACCCCTTCCGTGTGCGGATCGCGGCTACTGCGATCCACCAGCACCCAGTCGCCGTCGGCCAGGGTGCCGTCCATCGAGTCGCTGCGGACCTTGCTTGGACCAGATCGAGGCCCTGGGCGGCGAGCTGCTCGGTGGGGAAGTACATGGTGGATTCGACTTCCTCCCGCTCGAGCGAACGGCCATCGCCGGCGGCGTGGATGCATTCGAGAAGAAAGCGCGCCTCAACCACCAACGTCCACTCACAACACTTAGGACGACACTACCTAAGAGAGATGCGGCTGTCATGCCTGAATTAGCGATCACCGACCAAGGTGAGTGTGGCTGCGGATTGTGCGAGGGTCTGTAAGGACAGTCGTCCAGAGGAATGCCGCTAGGGGCCGGGGAATCTGTGCACTGGGATGCGAGAAGGTGTAGCGCTTTGGGGAGGCACAAACGCAAGAAAGCCGCTGATCTCTCAGCGGCTTTCTTAGAATTCGTGGCGGAGGGGGAGGGATTCGAACCCTCGAAGCCTTTCGACTTACACACTTTCCAGGCGTGCTCCTTCGACCACTCGGACACCCCTCCGCATTTTGGCTCTCGAACCGTTTGACTTGCTGCCTTTGCCTCGAGAACGGGGCGTATATTATCCACTTAAGTCCGTGTACGCAAGTGGTTTTTTCGTTTTCTTGCTGATCGGGCCCGGTGGCTCAGCGTGCCGGGCGCACGGCGTAGTCGCCGCGGGCCTGGAGGCACAGGGTCTCGCCGCAGTACAGGCGCTGCACCAGGGCGATGCGCCCCCTGCCCCGCTCCGCCAGACGCTCCTCGAGGCGCGCCGGGCCGTGCTCGCTTTCCGGCGTGCAGACCAGCCGATAGTCACCGGTCACCGGCGCCAGGAAGCGCTGGCTGGCCTCGGCCACCACCACATCACGGTCAACACCATGTCGCCGCAGCCAGAGCGTGGCCCAGCACCAGCCGAGCAGCGTGGTCTGGGCGGTCAGGGCGCCGCCGAAGCCGGTGCCCTTGTCGTTGAGGCTCGGGGCGATGGCGAGCCGCCATTCCAGCGCATCGCCGTCGCGCCGCATGGCCTCGATGCCGAGATGCTCGACCATTGGGATGGCGTCGCACAGCCAGGTCAGGAAGGCCGCCGGATCGTCTTCCGCGCCCGCCGACGGCAGCGGCAGGCGCGGATGGGGCACGCCGAGCTCGCGCATGCTTAGCTCCAGCGCTCGACGAAGGCGTCGAGGTCGTGCTCGGGCACCGGGCGGTGGCGGCCGCCGACCTGCCCCAGATAAAGGAAGCCGACCAGCTCGTCCTGCTCGGCCAGGCCGAGCCCCTCGCGCACGGTGGCGTCGAAGGCGTACTTGCCGGTGCGCCACATGGCGCCCAGGCCCTGGGCGTGCGCGGCCAGCAGCAGGCCGTGGGCGGCGCAGCCGGCGGAGATCACCTGCTCGACCCGCGGCACCTTGGGCTCGTCCGGCACGACCCTGGCAACCACGGCGATGATCATCGGCGCGCGCTTGGGCTTCTTGCGCGCACCCTCGAGCACGGCCTCCGGGGCATCGGGATTCTCGACCCGCTCGGCCTCGGCGAACAGCTCGCCGAGGCGGTCGAGCCCGTCGCCGGAGAACTCGATGAAGCGCCAGGGCCGGAGCTCCTTGTGGTCCGGGGCGCGCAGTGCGGCCCGATACATCGCCTCGAGCTGTTCCGCGTTCGGGGCCGGGGCCATCAGCTTGCCCATGGAGCTGCGTTGTTGCAGCAGCGTCATCGCATCCATCGGTGTCTCCTTGCCGAGGTCAGACGAGAAAGGTTCTCGATACTCTATCAAGCCGCTCGATTGCTGTCGCGCCAGGCCTGGTGGCGGGAACGCCCTACTGTCTCGCCAGACGCAGCGGGGTCGGCGGCCGCTCGCCGGGGGTGCCGCGCCAGGGGCTGATGTCGAGGCCGCCGCGGCGCACGTAGCGCGCCAGCACGAGCAGCCGCTCGGGCCTGGCCCGCTCCATCAGGTCCATGAAGATGTGCTCGACGCAGTGCTCATGGAAATCCTGATGCTGGCGATAGCCGATCAGATAGCGCAGCAGGCCGTCGCGGTCGAGGCGCGGCCCGCGGTAGCGGATCATCACGCTGCCCCAGTCGGGCTGGCCGGTGACCGGGCAGTTGGACTTGAGCAGGTGGGAGTGCAGCGTTTCCTCGACGATCTCGTCGCCGGTGGTCAGGTGCTCGGCGCTGGGCGTGTAGTCCTCGACCTCGATGTCACGCTCGTCGATGCACTCCCCCGGCAGGCGGCGCGGGGCGAGCGCCTCGTCGTCGACGCCGAATAGCTCCACGGCCACCGGCGCACCGGCCGCGGAGGAGAGGTCGCGCTCCATGATCGCCCGGGCCTCGTCCTGCGAGGCCAGGCGGGTCTGGTTGAAGCTATTGAGGTAGAGCTTCCACGACTTGGACTCGATCAGCCGCGGCGACTCGGCCGGCAGCCGGAAGCGCGCCACGGCGACGATCGGCTTGCCGCGGGCGTTGAGCCAGGAGACCTCGAAGGCGTGCCATTCGTCCTCGCCGACGAACGGCAGCGCGCCCTCCTCGATGCCCAGCGGCGCGCGGTTGGCGGCGCGGGCAATCGGGTACAGCAGCCCGGCGTCGTAGTGCTCCGGATAGGCGGACTCGCGGCCCAGCGGGGCCTCTGCGAGCGTCTCGGGTCGTTCGTGTGCCATGGTCAACTCCTGATGCCCTTGCCGTTGTCGAGCATCCACAGGGCGATGCCGAACAGTACCACGATGAAGCCGAGGATGGCGGTCAGGGCCCAGCCCACCGGGATGTCGGAGACGCCCAGGAAGCCGTAGCGGAAGACGTTGACCATGTAGAGGATCGGGTTGAGCATCGAGGCGCCCTGCCAGAAGGCCGGCAGCAGCGAGATCGAGTAGAACACCCCGCCCAGGTAGGTCAGCGGCGTCAGCACGAAGGTCGGCACGATGGAGATGTCGTCGAACTTCTTGCCCAGCAGCGCGTTGATGAAGCCGCCGATGGCAAACAGCGCCGCGGTCAGCACCACCACCACGATGGTCAGCAGCGGATGGGCCACGTCGATGCGGGTGAAGAACAGCGACACGCAGGTCACGATGACGCCCACGCCCAGGCCGCGCGCCATGCCGCCCAGCACGAAGCCGGCGAGGATGACCCAGTTGGGCATCGGCGAGACCATCATCTCCTCGACGCTGCGCTGGAACTTGTTGGAGAAGAAGCTCGAGGCGACGTTCGAGTAGCTGTTGGTGATCACCGCCATCATGATCAGGCCGGGCACGATGAAGTCCATGTAGCTGTAGCCATCCATGGCCCCGATGCGCGATCCGATCAGGTTGCCGAAGATGATGAAGTACATGGTCATGGTGATCGACGGCGGCAGCAGCGTCTGCGGCCAGATCCGGGTGAAGCGGCGGATCTCCTTGGACACCAGCGTCCAGAGGGCAATGGCGATCTGGTTGGCGTTCATGAACGGGCCTCCTGGTCGGATTTAGCGGATTTCTGCCCCTCTTCCACCATGGAGACGAACATTTCCTCGAGTCGGTTGGCGCGGTTGCGCATCGAGACCACTTCGATGCCCTGCTGCCCCAGGGCGTCGAAGACGTCGTTCAGGCGCTGGCCGCGATGAACCATCACCGCCAGCTGGGCGTCGTCGGACTTGCGCACGTCGAAGCCGTCGATGGCGGGCGCGTCCTCGAGCGGGTGCGCCAGGTCGAGCAGGAAGGTCTCGGTGTCCAGCTCGGCGAGCAGGTCGCGCACGCTGGTGTCACGGATGATCTCGCCGTGGTTGATGATGCCCACGCGCCGGCACAGGCTCTCGGCCTCTTCCAGGTAGTGGGTGGTGAGAATGATGGTGGTGCCTTCCTTCTCGTTGATGCGGCGCATGTACTCCCACATGCTGCGACGCAGCTCGATGTCGACCCCGGCGGTCGGCTCATCGAGGATCAAGAGCTTGGGACGGTGCATCAGGGCGCGGGCGATCATCAGCCGACGCTTCATGCCGCCGGAGAGCATGCGGGCGCTGCCGTTGCGCTTGTCCCACAGCCCCAGGTCGCGCAGCAGTTCCTCGGCGCGCGGCAGGGCCTCGCGGCGCGACATGCCGTAGTAGCCGGCCTGGGCCAGCACGATGTCGATGACCTTCTCGAACTGGTTGAAGTTGAATTCCTGGGGCACCACGCCGAGGTGGTACTTCGCCTTGGCGAAGTCCTTGTCGATGTCGATGCCGAATATCGAGACCTTGCCGGCGGTCTTCTGCACCAGCGAGCAGACCACCCCGAGGGTGGTGGATTTTCCCGCACCGTTGGGACCCAGCAGGGCATAGAAGTCGCCTTGGGCGACATCGAGGTCGATGCCCTTGAGGGCTTGGAAGCCATTGCCGTAGACCTTGGTCAGGCCACGAATGGACAGCGCCGGTTCGGCCATGAGCAGTCCTGTGTACTTGGGTGAATGTCGTTGAAGGCCCACTATCATGGGGACGATTCCGCCAAATTCAATCGCGGGCGAACGAGTTGGGCGATTTTCCGGGAGGCATGCTCTTGCGGCACGGCGAGGAAAGACGCCTATCGACAGACGCCAAGGGCAGACACACGACATCCCGGACAGGCGCATCTGGCCGGACCGGTGAAGAGAAACCTTCGAATGGAGCGGGAAACGAGATTCGATTGGACCGACACTTCGGATGGTGACCCGAGCCTTGGCCAAACAACATTTTCTGGAGACCTACTGGAGCGGGAAACGAGATTCGATTGGACCGACACTTCGGATCGTGACCCGAGCCTTGGCCAAACAACATTCTCTGGAGACCTACTGGAGCGGGAAACGAGATTCGAACTCGCGACCCTCGCCTTGGCAAGGCGATGCTCTACCACTGAGCTATTCCCGCTTGGAAGGAGGTACTTCGAGGTGGCGTCCCATAGGGGGTTCGAACCCCTGTTACCGCCGTGAAAGGGCGGTGTCCTAGGCCACTAGACGAATGGGACGCAATCATTGCCCTAACGAGCAAATGGAGCGGGAAACGAGATTCGACCGGGCTGGCGCACCAGCTCGCGACCCTCGCAGGCCCTACTCTAGAACCCATCATCCCGAAAGAAGATGGAGCGGGAAACGAGATTCGAACTCGCGACCCTCGCCTTGGCAAGGCGATGCTCTACCACTGAGCTATTCCCGCTTAACACTGGCGACACTGCGAAGTGGCGTCCCATAGGGGGTTCGAACCCCTGTTACCGCCGTGAAAGGGCGGTGTCCTGGACCACTAGACGAATGGGACGCATGGAGCGGGAACGAGATTCGACCGGGCTGGCGCACCAGCTCGCGACCCTCTCAGGCCCTACTCTAACCCATCACCCCGAAGGAAAATGGAGCGGGAAACGAGATTCGAACTCGCGACCCTCGCCTTGGCAAGGCGATGCTCTACCACTGAGCTATTCCCGCAGCTTTCGCATTGTCAAACACCGGATGTGGCGTCCCATAGGGGGTTCGAACCCCTGTTACCGCCGTGAAAGGGCGGTGTCCTGGACCACTAGACGAATGGGACGCATGGAGCGGGAAACGAGATTCGACCGGGCTGGCGTACCAGCTCGCGACCCTCGCAGGCCCTACTCTAAACCCATCAGCCCGAAGACTGAATGGAGCGGGAAACGAGATTCGAACTCGCGACCCTCGCCTTGGCAAGGCGATGCTCTACCACTGAGCTATTCCCGCACTCCGGTATCTCATCGAGAAGAGTGGCGTCCCATAGGGGGTTCGAACCCCTGTTACCGCCGTGAAAGGGCGGTGTCCTGGACCACTAGACGAATGGGACGCTGTGTCTCGCCTCGTCGAGATGGCGCGTATAGTACTGACACGGCGGGAAAGTGTCAAGCACGGGAGTGGCACGACGATCTAGCGTTAACGATCGGACTGGAAAAAATCTCGTGTCTTGATGTCACAATGAGGTGCACGCACCTGGCGACGCAACCAAGGAGTAGAGGCCATGCGCAAGAAGGTAGAGAAGAGCGAGGCCGAATGGCGTGAACAGCTCACCCCCGAGCAGTACCACGTGACCCGCGAGAAGGGTACCGAGCGCCCCTTCTCAGGTGACTACAAGGTCAACGACGAACAGGGCATCTATCACTGCGTGTGCTGTCACGCACCGCTGTTCGAGAACGAGCACAAGTTCGACGCCGGCTGCGGCTGGCCGAGCTTCGATCGCCCCCTGGGCACCGGCTGCGTGGAACACCAGGCGGATGCCAGCCATGGCATGCAGCGCATCGAGGTGCTGTGCGCCCGCTGCGACGCTCACCTTGGCCACGTCTTCCCCGACGGCCCGCAGGAGACCACCGGCCAGCGCTTCTGCATCAACTCGGTCGCTCTCGACTTCCATCCCGGGGAATAGCGCCCTCCCCCACCCTGCGGCGGCCGGCCATCTGCTATGATGATCGGCCGTTTCATTGAGTAGCAGGAGAGGGATGATGCTCGGCTGGTTCCCGGGACACATGAACAAGGCGCGCCGGCAGATCCTCGAGGCGCTGCCGGAGATCGACGTGGTGATCGAGGTGCTCGACGCCCGTCTGCCCTACTCCAGCGCCAACCCCATGCTGGCGGAGCTCACCCGCCACAAGCCGGTGCTCAAGATTCTCTCGCGCGCCGACCTGGCTGACCCGGTCCGTACGAAAGAGTGGACCGCTCATTTCGACGCCCAGCCTGACACCCGCGCCCTGGCGGTGACCACCACCCAGTCGCGCGAGCTCAAGCGCATTCCCAAGCTGTGCCACGAGCTGGCCGGCCAGGTGCGCGCCGACCGCGACGTGCGGGTGATGGTCATGGGCATTCCCAACGTCGGCAAGTCGACGCTGATCAACGGCCTGGCCGGACGCACCATCGCCAAGACCGGTAACGAGCCGGCGGTCACCAAGCGTCAGCAGAAGGTGCGCATCAACGGCCAGGTGGCGCTGATCGACACCCCCGGGGTGCTGTGGCCGAAGATCGAGGATCAGGCCAGCGCCTATCGCCTGGCCGCCAGCGGCGCGATCCGCGACACCGCCATCGACTACGTCGACGTGGCCGTGGTGGCCGCCGCCGAGCTGGCCAAGCGCTATCCCGACGCGTTTTCCGCTCGCTACAAGCTGAAGACACTGCCTCCCTACGAGGGCAACCCCGATGCCGACCGAGTCGAGGCCGACGGCGACGCCCAGCTCGACCTGCTGGCCGAGGCCGGTTTCGACGGCCACGCCCTGCTCGCCACCATTGCCAGCAAGCGCGGCGGCCTGCGTGCCGGCGGCGAGGTCGACCTGCACCGCGGTGCCGAGGTGCTGCTGCACGAGCTGCGCGATGGCAAGCTCGGCCGCGTGACCCTCGAGACCCCCGCCGACATTCCGGCCGAGCCTCCCGAAGAGGACGCCGACACCTCAGCCAGCGCCGACGACGAAGCGGCCGGCTGAGACAGGCTGACACACCTTTACTCTCGAAAAGACGATCACCCCGCCGACCGGCGGCCCTGGACACCACTGGACTCGACCCCATGGACACTGCCTCGCTCAGGAAATCGCACAAGCTCGAAAACGTCTGCTATGACATCCGCGGCCCGGTGCTCGACCATGCCAAGCGCCTGGAAGAGGAAGGCCAGCGCATCCTCAAGCTGAACATCGGCAACCCCGCGCCGTTCGGCTTCGAGGCCCCGGAGGAGATCCTCCAGGACGTGATGCGCAACCTGCCCACCGCCCAGGGCTACTGCGATTCCAAGGGACTCTACTCGGCGCGCAAGGCGATCATGCAGGAGTGCCAGCGCAAGGGCATTCCCGGCGTCAGCGTCGAGGACGTGTTCGTCGGCAACGGGGTCTCCGAGCTGATCACCATTTCGCTCCAGGCGCTGCTCAACGACGGCGACGAGGTGCTGATCCCGGCGCCGGACTATCCGCTGTGGACCGCCGCCACCAACCTCTCCGGCGGCCGCGCCGTGCACTATCTGTGCGACGAGCAGGCCGACTGGGCGCCGGATCTCGATGACATCCGCAAGAAGGTCACCGAGCACACCCGGGCCATCGTCATCATCAACCCCAACAACCCCACCGGCGCCGTCTATCCGCCGGAGGTGGTGCGCGAGCTGCTGGCGATCGCCCACAAGCACAATCTGGTGGTGTTCTCCGACGAGATCTACGACAAGATCCTCTACGACGGCACCGAGCACGTCTCCACCGGCTCCCTGGCCGGCGACGACCAGCTGGTGGTGACCATGAACGGGCTGTCCAAGAGCTATCGCTGCGCCGGTTTCCGCAGCGGCTGGATGACGCTGTCGGGCAGCATCGCCAAGCAACGCGCCCAGGACTACATCCAGGGCCTCAACATGCTGGCCTCGATGCGCCTGTGCGCCAACGTGCCGGCCCAGCACGCCATCCAGACCGCGCTGGGCGGCTACCAGTCGATCAACGACCTGGTGTTGCCCGGCGGCCGGCTGCTGGCCCAGCGCGACATCACCTTTGAAAAGCTGAACGCCATTCCCGGGGTGTCCTGCACCAGGGCCAAGGGTGCGCTCTACGCCTTTCCGCGCCTCGACCCCAAGGTGTTCAACATCCAGGACGACCAGCAGCTGGTGCTCGACCTGCTGCTGCAGGAGAAGATCCTGCTGGTGCAGGGCACGGCCTTCAACTGGCCCGAGCCGGACCACGTGCGCATCGTCACCCTGCCCTGGGCCGAACAGCTCGACGACGCCCTGGATCGCTTCGCGCGGTTCCTGTCGCGCTACCGCCAGTAAGCCCATCTCGCCATCGTCGATGAGGCTGTCGCGACGCCGCGCTTGAAACCCCCGACGAAAGTCCGTATCTAAGCAGATGCTTCTACTCGTCGCGCCCACCGGGGCGCGGCGCCTGCACGACAACCCTCATGGGAGAGTTCCGGCAATGATGAGAATCCTGCTGTTCCTGGGCACCAACCTGGCGGTGATCCTGGTGGCCAGCATCACCCTGCGACTGCTCGGCGTGGAGCCCTACCTCACCGCCCAGGGCATCAACTTCAACAGCCTGCTGATCTTCTGCTTCATCTTCGGCATGGCCGGCTCCATGGTGTCGCTGTTCATCTCCAAGTGGATGGCCAAGCGCACCACCGGCACGGTAATCATCGAGCAGCCCTCCAACAGCACCGAGCAGTGGCTGCTGGACACCGTGGGCGAGCTGGCCCGAGAGGCCGGCATCAAGATGCCGGAGGTCGGCATCTTCCCTGCCCAGCAATCCAACGCCTTCGCCACCGGCTGGAACAAGGACGACGCCCTGGTGGCGGTCTCCGCCGGCCTGCTTAACCGCATGCGCCCGGAAGAGGTGCGTGCGGTGCTGGCCCACGAGATCGGCCATGTGGCCAACGGCGACATGGTCACCCTGGCGCTGATCCAGGGCGTGCTGAACACCTTCGTGATGTTCTTCGCTCGCGTGGTGGCCCAGCTGGTCGACAGCTTCCTGCGCCGCGATGACAACGAAGGCCTGGGCTTCTTCGGCTACTTCGCGGTGGTGATCGTCGCCGAGATCGTGTTCGGCCTGATCGCCTCGGCCATCGTCGCCTGGTTCTCGCGCTTCCGCGAGTACCGCGCCGACGCCGCGGGCGCCAGGCTGGCCGGCAGCGGCGCCATGATCAACGCTCTGGGCCGGCTCAAGGCCGAGACCCAGATGGCCGACCAGATGCCGGACACCCTGACCGCGTTCGCCATCACCACCGGCCAGACCCGCAAGCTGATGGAGCGGCTGTTCGCCAGCCACCCGCCCCTCGACGACCGTATTCGTGCGCTCAAGGAAGCGGCTTATAGGCAGTAAGCTGCAAGCTGCAAGCTGCAAGCTGCAAGCTGCAAGCTGCAAGCTGCAAATCGACAGCGTGAAACTGCTCGAAGCAAAAGAAGACCCGAAGGCCATGGCCTTCGGGTTTTCTTATAGCTTGGCGCTTGTAGCTAGGCGCTAGGCGCCACCCGAAACCCCGCAGCCGCGAGCGTTTTCGCCAGCGCTTCGGCCGCCGGGCGCAGCTCGACGGCCAGGGTCGAGAACTCGCGGCGCAGCGGGTAATTGGCACGGCAGTGGTCGAAGCCGACCGCCATGCCCTGGCGGCGACTCTCCCGGCGCAGGGCATCATGGTCGCGGCGCACGTCATAGACCGCGCGCATGCACAGCCGCAGCGCCTCCTCCACCGACAGGCCGCCGTCAAGGGTCAGCGAGGCCAGCGGCGGCGCCGGCGACAGATCCGCCAGGGTCAGTCGCGCCGGCAGGCCGAAGCGCTGGGTCAGCGCCTGATAGATGGCGTGGGTACCGCGCAGTTTGCCGTCGCGGCTGTGGCCGGCGATATGCGGCGTGGCGATCGCCGCCAGGTCGCACAGGGCGGCATCGATGCCGGGCTCCTCCTCCCAGACGTCGAGCACCGCCGTGATGTCGCCCTGCCCCGAGAGCCGCGCGCGCAGCGCCTGGCCGTCCAGGCAATCGCCGCGCCCGGCGTTGAGCACGACGGTGCCCGGCGCCAGCTCGGCGATGCGACGAGCGTCGAGCAGATGGCGGGTGGCGTGACGTCCGTCGCGCACCAGCGGCGTATGCAGGCACAGCACGTCGCAGGCATCGATCAGGGCGTCGAGGTCGTGGAAGCCTTCGCCGCCTTCTGCTTCGGCGCGAGGCGGGTCGCAGGCCAGGCAGGCGATGCCCATGCCCTCGAGGCGCGTGCGTAGCCGGCCGCCGACGTTGCCCACGCCGACGATGCCGACCGTGCGCTCGAGCAGCGAGAAGCCCTGGCGCTCGGCCAGGGTCGCGAGACTCGTCAGCACGTAGTCGACCACCGCCTCGGCGTTGCAGCCCGGCGCGCTGGCGAAGCCGATGTCACGCGCGGCCAGCGCCGCCCGGTCGACGTGGTCGGTGCCGATGGTGCAGGTGCCGACGAAGCGCAGTCGGGAGCCGGCCACAAGGGCCTCGTCGACGCGGGTGATGGAGCGCACCACCAGCGCATCGGCGTCGCGCACCGTGTCGGCATCGATCTCGCGGCCCGGCACCCGTATCACCTCGCCCAGCGGCCCGAAACAGGCCTCCGCGGCCGGCACGTTGGCGTCGACGACGATTCTCATGGGTCCTTCCTCTCGATTGACTTGTCCATGAAACTTGTCCATGAAACACAAGGCCTTACAATACAGGTCATGTTACACGAGCGGTGCGCGTCGCGCCGCCGCCGACCTCGGGAGTCGCCGTGATCGTCCGCTGGGAAACCGACCATGACTATGTGCTGGTACATGTCCATCAGGACATGTTCGGCGACTGGATCTTCAGCCGCGCCTGGGGCCAGATCGGCACCCAGTTCGGCGGGCTCAAGCATCGGCTCGCCGACGACCACGCCCAGGCAATGATGTGGCTCGAGGACGAAGCCACCATCCAGGCCTCGCGCGGCTTTCACAAGGTGCTCGAGGCCGACGATCACAGCCCCGAAGGGCGCGATGCGGTCAACCAGCTGTCGCTGCTCGACCAGCTCTGATCCGCCCCTGACGTTAGTCCCGACCTCGGCTGGCCCCTCAGCCCCTATCCGAGCCCTATCCGAGATAGCGACGCCCCCGCCGGCTGACCGCGCCGCCCGACTCCTGCGTCGCCTCGCTCTCGCCCTGCATCGCCTGCCAGGCGCTTTCGTCCAGCCAGCCCCGCGCGGCCAGCCATTCGGCCAGTCGCGCCGGGGAGACGCCGCCCTCCAGCGCCTCCCCCGCCGCGTCCACCAGCACCGGGATGCGCTCGCCGAAGCGCGCCAGCAGTGCCTCGTCCTCGCTGATCTCGACCCGCGTCAGGCAATACTCGACGCCGGCCAGGCGCGCCAGCCCGGCCTCCAGCGTCTCGCACAGATGGCAGCCGAGCGTGGTGTAGAGCGTCAGATGGATCATGCCTCGGCGGCACCCTCCTTGTGGCGGATCAGGAAGACATGATGTAGATCGGGCCTGCGTGAGAAATCCGGATCGAAGGTCTTCGCCGAGATGTCCTCCACCGCATAGGCCTCGGCCAGCTCGGCGTCGAGCTTGAAGCGGCGCTGGTTGTTGGAGAACACCAGGGTGCCGCCGGGCGCCAGCCGCGCCATGGCCAGGCGCACCAGCCGGCCGTGGTCGCGCTGCACGTCCAGGGTGTCGGCCATCTTCTTCGAGTTCGAGAAGGTCGGCGGGTCCATGAAGATCAGGTCGAACTGGACGCCGGCGGTCTCCAGCCACTGGAAGCAATCGTCGCGCACCACGCGGTGACGCGAGGGGTCGAGCCGGTTCAGGGCGAAGTTGTCGCGGGCCCAGTCGAGATAGGTGTTGGACAGGTCCACGCTGACGCTGTCCGAGGCGCCGCCAAGCGCCGCCTGCACGGTGGCCGTGGCGGTGTAGCAGAACAGGTTCAGGAAGCGCTTGCCCTTTGCCATCTCGCCGAGCATGCGCCGCACCGGGCGGTGATCAAGGAACAGCCCGGTGTCGAGATAGTCGCGCAGGTTCACCCACACCCGGGCCGGCCCCTCCCGGACCTCGAAGCGCTCGCCGCTGGCCGCCTGCTTCTGGTACTGAGCGCGCCCGCTTTGGCGCTCGCGGCGCTTGACCACCACCCGGCTGGCGTCGACCTGCAGCTCCTCCGGAATCACCGCCAGCGCCTCGAACAGCCGCTTCTGGGCTTGACCGGCATCGATCGACTTCGGCGGCGCGTATTCCTGCACGTGCACGTGATCGCCGTAGACGTCGATGGCCAGAGCATATTCCGGCATGTCGGCGTCATACAGCCGGTAGCAGGTCTCGCCGGAGCGCTTGAGCCACTTCTTCAGCCGCTTGCGGTTCTTGGTCAGGCGATTGGCGAACATCTGCGCGCCCTCGGAGCGCGGCGGCGGCGTCGACGTCGCGGCCTCGCCTTCCCCCTGAGCGCCCTCCGGCACGTCCATCAGCAGCAGCTTCGCATCCAGCGGGCCGTTCTTCAGCGAATACTGCTTGTGGGCGCGCAGCCCGGTGCGATGGCCGAGGTCCGGATTGCCGGTGAACAGCGCCAGGCGCCAGCCCGGGAAGGCCTGGCGCGCGCGCTCGCCGAGATCGGCGTAGAGGCCGACCAGCTCGGGCAGCTCGCCCAGGCGCTCGCCGTAGGGCGGATTGGTGATCATGAGCCCCGTCGCCTCGGGGTCGAGATCCTCGGGGCGCTTGAGCTCGGTGAGGCTCGCGCCCTGCAGGGTGATCAGCGCCGGAATGCCGGCACGCATGGCATTGGCCTTGGCCGAGGACAGCGCCGGCGGGCTCTGGTCGAAACCGTAGAGCCGGCAGCGGCAGCGCTTGCGGCCGATGCTGGCCCGCGCCTCGGCCTCGCGCTTGATCTCCTGCCAGCGGGCCTTGTCGTGGCCGGCCCAGCCCTGGAAGCCGAAGCGCTCGCGGTTGAGGTTGGGCGCCATGTCGGCGGCCATCATCGCCGCCTCGATCAGCAGGGTGCCGGCGCCGCACAGCGGGTCGACCAGCGGCTGCCCCTCGCGGGCCCGCTCGGGCCAGCCGGCGCGGATCAGCAGCGCCGCGGCCAGGTTCTCCTTGAGCGGCGCGTGGCCCACGTCGCGGCGATAGCCGCGGCGGTGCAGGCTGTCGCCGGCGAAGTCGATGCCCAGGGTCAGCCGGCCGCGATGCAGATGGGCGTAGAGGCGCAGATCGGGCTGGTGAGTGTCGACGTTCGGCCGTGGCTGGCCGTCGGCCTGCAGGCGATCCACCACGCCGTCCTTGACGGTCTGAGCGCCGAAGCGGGTGTGGCGAATCTCGCTGGAGCGGCCGTGGAAGTCCACCGCCAGGGTCGCCCCGCGCGGCAGGTGATCGCGCCAGGCCACGGCGGCCGTGGCCGCGCGCAGCTGGTCAGGGGTCTCGATGCCCTCCTCGCGCACCAGGCACAGCACCACCCGGTTGGCCAGCCGCGACCACAGGCAGACCCGATAGGCCGTCTCGAGGTCGGCCTGGAAGTTCACCCCGGCCAGGGTCGTCTTGCCGGGCGTGGCGCCCAGCGCCGCCAGCTCATCGGCCAGCAGCAGTTCCAGCCCCTTGGGGCAGGTGGCGAGAAAGGCCAGGGAGTCGGAAGCTCGTCGTTCGGTCATGAGAAATCCATCGGGTGGTTTCAGGTCGGCCACGTCCGCGTGACGCCTGAATGTACGCTTTGTTACAAATCACCTGTCGACGGCATCGACCAGGTTGCGCTATGAATGAAGTGGTAGCTACCAGACAACGCATGCGTTCCTGTCATGAGGGCAAGGACCTGTCGACACAGTACATAGCTGTGCCGTTTCGACACCCTCGAGTCACGGTCGCGACGCCTGAAGCGTCGCTACCATCGGTGCCTTTTAGCAAGAGGTAGTCCAATGAAACGACAGAAACGTGATCGCTTCCAGCGTGCCTATGTTCATGGGTACAAGGCGGGAGTCTCAGGTCGCTCCCGCGATGACTGTCCGAACCAGGACATCAACCTAAGAGAGTACTGGATGAGCGGTTGGCGTGAAGGTCGTGGTGACCAATGGTCCGGAATGACCGGGGTCTCCGGTATTCACAAGAACCCCATGGTGATCTGACCCGACGACCGGGCAGACTCTCCCCTTCGTTCGACGAACTTCACCTCTCAAGCCCACGCCTCGCGTGGGCTTTTTAATGCGCCGCCCGCACGCCAGGTCAGCGACGACGGTCGCGCAGGGCCCGAGCACACTCCCCGATCAGCGCCGGCCCGCGGTAGATGAAGCCGGAATACAGCTGAACCAGGTCCGCGCCCGCCTCGATCTTGGCCGCCGCCGCCGCGCCGCTGTCGATGCCGCCCACGCCGATGATCGGCAGCTCGGGCAGATGTCGGCGCAGCTCGCGAATCACGCGGTTGGACGCTTCGAACACCGGCCGGCCCGACAGTCCACCCTGCTCATCACCGTGGGCCAGCCCGGCCACTGCCTCGCGAGCCACCGTGGTGTTGGTGGCGATCACCGCGTCGATGCGATTGGCCTCGAGGCTGCGTGCCACCAGGCCGACCTCCTCGGCGTCCATGTCCGGCGCGATCTTGACCGCCAGGGGCACGCGACGGCCGTTCTCGCGATCGAGCCGGTCGCCCGCCTCGCGCAGGGTGCCGAGCAGCTCGTCCAGATGCTCGCCGAACTGCAGGTTGCGAAGCCCGGGGGTGTTCGGCGAGGAGATGTTCACGGTGATGTAGTGGGCATGGGCATGCACCTCGTTCAGGCAGTGGAGGTAGTCGTCCACCGCCTGCTCCACCGGGGTGGTCAGGTTCTTGCCGATGTTGATGCCGATCACGCCTCGATAGCGGCTGGCCTTCACCTTGGCGATCAGGTGGTCGACGCCGGCGTTGTTGAAGCCCATGCGATTGATGATGGCGCCGGCCTCGGGCAGGCGGAACAGCCGCGGCTTCGGGTTGCCGTCCTGGGGCTTCGGCGTCACGGTGCCGACCTCGACGAAGCCGAAGCCGAGCGCGCCAAGGGCGTCCAGATGGTCGGCGTTCTTGTCGAGTCCGGCGGCCAGCCCCACCCGGTTGGGAAAGTGCAGTCCCATCAACTCCACCGGATCGTCGACGCGCTTGCCCATGGCCTTCGCCAGGCCGAGACGGTCGGCCAGGTCCAGCCCCGACAGTGCCAGGCCATGGGCCTTCTCGGCATCGAGGCGGAACAGCAGCGAACGGGCGAGGGAATACATGGCGGCTCCTGAGACGAGGGCGGAAAAATCGGGCGCGAGTATAGCGCAGCCGACTCGCCACGACGAACGTCAATGCCAACGACCGTGCGGCACATCTTGTATGATTGACTGACCGGACATCGGAATGTCCGACACGGAACAGACCGCGGGCGACGCCGCCCCGCCAGGGAGACGCCATGACCGAAACGACCGAGACGCTGGAACACCGCCTGTCGCGCATTCACCTGGCGCTGGAGAAGGAACATCTGGAATGGGTCGACGACGTGATCGCCGACCTGGAGCCCGCCGAGGTCGCCCTGCTGCTGGAGTCGCTGCCGCTCGACGCGCGCATCCGGCTGTGGGAACGCGTGCCTCAGGAGGTCGACGGCGAGGTACTGCTGCACGTCCACGACGAGGCGCGCAGCACCCTGATCGACGACATGGACCACGCCGAGATCGTGGCCGCCACCGCCGGGCTCGACACCGCCGATCTGGCGGAGCTGTTCGAGGACCTGCCGCAGCAGGTCGCCGAGGACATGCTGCGCTCCATGGACGAGCTGCAGCGCGCTCGCCTGCAGGAGACCCTGGCCTTCGAGGAGGACTCTGCCGGGCGTTTGATGCGCACCGACACCATCGCCGTGCGCGCCGACGTCAGCCTGGAGACCGTACAGCGTTTCCTGCGCTGGAAGCAGGAGGTGCCCGACAATACCGACAGCCTGATGGTGGTCGACCGCAACGGCCTGTTCATGGGCGTGCTGCCGCTGGCCCGGCTGGTGGCCAGCGATCAGGATCAGGCCGTGGCCGACCTGATGGACAGCGATGTCGACAGCATCCAGGTGACCATGAAGTCCCTCGACGTGGCCACCCTGTTCCAGACCCACGACCTGGTCTCGGCGCCGGTGGTCGACGCCCGCGGCCTGCTGCTCGGCCGCATCGTGATCGATGACATCGTCGACGTGATCCGTGAGCAGTCCGAACAGGCGCTGATGAACATGGCCGGCCTCGACGAGGAGGAAGACCTGTTCGCCCCGGTGCTGCCCAGCGCCAAGCGCCGCGCCGTGTGGCTCGGCATCAACCTGCTGACCGCCTTCCTGGCCGCCTGGGTGATCGGCCGCTTCGAGGCGGCCCTGGACCAGCTGGTGGCGCTGGCGGTGCTGATGCCGATCGTCGCCAGCATGGGCGGCATCGCCGGCAGCCAGACCCTGACGCTGGCGATCCGCGGCCTGGCGCTGGGCCAGATCAGCCGCACCAACAGCAACTGGCTGCTGCGCAAGGAGGTCGGCATCGCGGTGCTCAACGGCCTGCTGTGGGCGCTGGTGGTGGCGGCACTGGCGATCGTCTGGTTCGGCAGTTTCGGCATCGGCGTCATCATCGCCGCCGCCCTGGTGATCAACATGCTCGCCGCCGGCGTCGCCGGTATCGTCATTCCGCTGCTGCTCAAGCGCCTCGGCATCGATCCCGCCCTGTCCGGCTCGGTGGTGCTGACCACGGTGACCGACGTGGTCGGCTTCATGTCCTTCCTCGGCCTGGCCACGCTCTTCCTGCTGTAACCGCGGCTCCTGCTGCTGCCACCACGCCCCGAGCCGTCGCCGTTCCGCGACGGCCGGCGTCTCCGCCGCGCCACTCTTGTGCGCCTCCGCATCCCCGCTAGCATGAGAACCACGACAGGCCACCGCGCCCGGTGGCCTCGTCACCACGGGAAACGGCTTTCCCGCACGGATCGGCACGACGGAAAAGGAGAGACCCATGTTGACCAAGACTCAGTTGATCAAAGCACCGCTGACCAAGACACGCACCCTGATGATCGCGGCCGGCGCCATCGCCGTTCTGGGCATCACCGGCTGCGCCAGCGACAGCGCCTCCATGGAGATGAAAAGCACCGACTACGTGGTGACCGGCCTCGGCGACGACCGCCAGGAAGCCCTGGAAGCGGCCAAGGAGCGCGCCCTGGAGGTCTGCGAGGCTCGCGACCGGGACGAGTTCATCATTCAGGAGCAGCAGGTGCTGGGGCCCGACGCCAGCGCGAAGAAGCGTCACGAGGCCGAAGCCATGGTGGAAGGCGGCACCGTCAACGAGGACACCAACCTGGCGGCCCTGAACGACGACGGCGAGGACTACAAGGCGATCTGGAGCGTCAGCTGCCGCTGATCGCCGGCATCTCGGCCGGCCTGCTGTCCCACGGAAATCACAGCCAGGAAGGCAACAAGAAAGGGCGCCCCGCGGGGCGCCCTTTCTCGTGTCAGGCCGTATCAGCAGCGCTCGTGCCGACCCGTGTCAGGCCGACACGCTGCCTTGCCTAGGACTCGCTGTTGCTCTCGGCCAGATCCACCAGCTCGCGCACGGCCACGGCGAACAGCGGGAAGCCGCCCTGGCTACCGCTGCCGACCTCCTCGAGCAGGCGACCCCAGCGCTGATGCATGCTCTCGTGGAGCGACAGCCAGCGCTCGACGCGTTCGGCGCTGTCGCGCGGCCCGTCTTCCATGCTCAGCACGCTCGAGGTCAGCGCCAGCTGCTGACGTTCGATGTCGTCGCGGAAGGTCTCACGCGCCTTCACCTGCCAGCCGTCGCGGACCTCGAGCTGCGAGACCTGCTGCAGCAGCCACGGCAGCTCCAGGCGCGCGCCGATCTCGTAGAACACCTCGGCGACCCGCTGCGGCTTGTCATCGTTCTGGCGCGCGGCATGGATGATGCCCAGCGCCGCATAGAGGCTGTTGGCCGCGGCCACCGTGGCGGCCAGGGCCTCCGGCACGCCGGCCTCGACCAGCTCCTGGCGGCGCGCCTCCCACTGGGCCTTCTCCTCGCCGCGCAGGCGCTTGCCGATGCCTTCCTGCAGCTGGGCCAGGCGCGGGCCGAAGTAGTCGATGGCGTCGCGGGTGCTCATGCTGCTGCGATGGCGCAGGAACCAGCGCGTTGCACGGCGCAGCATGCGCATCAGGTCGAGCATCATCGCGTACTGGACGTCGCTGGCCACCTTGTTGTCCAGCGCCTCGACCTGCTCCCACAGCTTGGTCAGCTGGAAGCTGTCGCGGGCGATCACGTAGGCGCGAGCGATGTCGGCGCGGCCGGCGCCGGTGGAGTCCATCAGCCGACGCATGAACACCACGCCCATGTGATCGATGATGTCGTTGGCCACCTGGGTGGCGACGATCTCGCGCTTGAGGCGGTGATCGTACATCTCGTCGTGATAGCGCTCGGCCAGCACCGACGGGAAGACACGTTCGACAAAGCGGATGATGGTCGGGTCATCGGGCACGTCGGAGGCGATCAGGTCGCCCTTGAGCACGCTCTTGGCGTAGGAGATCAGCACCGACAGCTCGGGCAGGGTCATGCCCTGCTCCTGCTGGGCGCGCTCCTGAAGCTCCTCGTCGGCGGGCAGGAACTCCAGCTCGCGGTCGATCTGACCGGCCGATTCCAGCTCGCTGATGAAGCGACGGAAGGGCCCGATGCCCTCCTGGGAAAGGCGCTCGGCGAGATCCAGGGCCTGGGTCTGGCGATAGTTGTCGCGCAGCACCAGCTCGCTGACCTCGTCGGTCATGTCGGCCAGCAGCTGGTTGCGCTGCTTCTCGGTCATGTCGCCGCGGGAGACCACCTCGTCGATGAGGATCTTGATGTTGACCTCATGGTCGGAGCAGTTGACGCCGCCGGCGTTGTCGATGAAGTCGGTGTTGAGCCGCACGCCCTTGGCCGCGGCTTCCATGCGCCCGCGCTGGGTGAGGCCGAGGTTGCCGCCCTCGCCGACCACGCGGCAGTTGAGGTCGCGACCGTCGATACGCAGGGCGTCGTTGGCCTTGTCGCCGACCTGGGCATCGCTTTCCATGCTGCCCTTGACGTAGGTGCCGATGCCGCCGTTCCAGATCAGGTCGACCTGGGAGACCAGCATGGCGCGGATCAGCTCGTTGGGCGACAGCTTGTCCTCGCGGATGCCGAAGGCCTTCTTCATCTGCGGGGTGATGGCGATCGACTTGGCGCTGCGCTTGAAGATACCGCCGCCCTCGGAGATCAGCGACGCATCATAGTCTTCCCAGCTCGAACGTGGCTGCGCGAACAGGCGCTGACGCTCGGCGAAGCTCGATGCGGCGTCCGGGGTCGGATCGACGAAGATGTGCAGATGGTTGAAGGCGCCCTTGAGCTGGATCTTGTCGGACAGCAGCATGCCGTTGCCGAACACGTCGCCCGCCATGTCGCCGATGCCGACCACGCTGAACTCGTCCTGCTGGGTGTTGATGCCCAGCCCGCGGAAGTGGCGCTTGACCGATTCCCAGGCGCCCTTGGCGGTGATGCCCATCTTCTTGTGGTCGTAGCCGTTGGCGCCGCCCGAGGCGAAGGCGTCGCCCAGCCAGTGGCCGTACTCGGCGGAGATCTCGTTGGCGATGTCTGAGAAGGTTGCCGTGCCCTTGTCGGCGGCCACCACCAGGTAGGCATCGTCATCGTCGTGGCGCACCACGTCTTTCGGCGGCACCACTTCGCCGCCGGCCAGATTGTCGGTGACGTCGAGCAGCGCACGGATGAAGGTCTGGTAGCAGGCGATACCTTCCTTCTGCACGGCCTCACGATCCGCACCCTCCGGCATGCGCTTGCAGACGAAGCCGCCCTTGGCGCCGACCGGCACGATCACCGCGTTCTTGACCTGCTGCGCCTTGACCAGGCCCAGCACCTCGGTACGGAAATCCTCGCGGCGATCGGACCAGCGCAGCCCGCCGCGGGCGACCTTGCCGCCGCGCAGGTGCACGCCCTCGACCCTCGGCGAGCAGACGAATATCTCGAAGGCCGGCCGCGGCTTGGGCATCCCGGTGACCCTGGAGGGCTCGAGCTTGAGGGCAATATAGTCCTTGACGCCGCCGCTCTCGGTACGCTGGTAGTAATTGGTGCGCAGGGTCGCCTGGATCAGCTCCATGTAACGACGCAGCATGCGGTCGTCATTGAGGCTCGGCACCTCGTCGAGCAGTGCCAGGATGCGCGCCTCGCAGTCGGCGATCTCGCTGGCCTCGGGGCGATCGGCGGGGTCGAAGCGCAGCTCGAACAGGGTCACCAACTCGCGGGTGATCTCGGGATGTTTCACCAGAGTGGTGGCGATGTAGTTCTGCGACATGCCGAAGCGGATCTGCTTCAGGTAGCGCGCGTAGGCGCGCAGCATCGCCACTTCGCGCCAGTCCAGGTTGGCGCCGATGATCAGTCGGTTGAAGGGATCGTTGTCGGCCTCGCCGGCCCAGATGCGCCGGAACGCCTCGATGAAGGGCTCGCGCATCTCCTGGAGGTTCACCTCGATGCTGGTGTGATGCTCCAGGGTGAAGGCGTGAATCCAGTAGTCGCGGTCGGTGGCGTGGACCTCGTAGGGCCGCTCGCCGAGCACGCGTAGACCGAGATTCTCCATCATCGGCAGCACGTCGGAGAGCGGAATCGAGGCGTCGGGATGGAACAGCTTGAGATTGACGCCGCTGCCCTCTTCCTCGATCAGGCGGTACAGCGACAACGCCAGCGGCGCGCCGTCGTCGAGCTCGCCGAGATGCTGCAGGTCGTAGACCGCGGTGCGGGCGCTGAAATCGTCGCGGTAGCTGGCCGGGAAGGCGTCGCGGAAGCGGCCCATCAGCAGGTTGGCCTGCTCCTCGCCGAAGCCCTCGATGGCGGCGTTGAGCAGGTCGTCGCGCCAGTTGCGGGCCAGCTTGACCAGCTTGTCCTCGAGGCGCTTGATGTCGTAGTCGGTCGGCGCATCGCCGTTGAAGCGCAGGATGAACTGGATACGCGCCAGCACCGACTCGGAGAGATAGGTGTTGAAGTCGCCGAAGGTGGCATCGAGCTCCTGGCACAGCAGCTCCTGCAGCCGCAGCCGCAGCTCGGTGGAGAACACGTCGCGGGGTACGAACACCAGGCAGGAATAGAACTTGCCGAAGCGATCCTCGCGGATGAACAGCCGCACCCGGCGCCGCTCGCGGATGTCGAGGATGCCCAGCGCCGTCTGCGCCAGCTCGTCGACATCGATCTGGAACAGATCATCGCGCGGATAGACCTCGAGGATCTGCATCAGCTGCTTGCCGTTGTGGGCCTGCGGACTGAAGCCGGAGATCTCCATCACCGAGCTCAGCTTGCGGCGCAGGATCGGCACGTGGCGCGGCGAGTCGTTGTAGACGGTGGCGGTGAACAGCCCCAGGAAGCGCCGCTCGCCGATGATGTTGCCCTCGGCGTCGTAGCGGTCGATGGAGATGTAGTCCGGGTAGGTCGGCCGATGGATGCGAGCGTGATGGGCGCTCTTGGCAAACGACAGCAGCTGGGGCACCAGCACGAAGCGGTCGCCCTCGACGCCCAGGTCGGTGCGGATGCGCTCGAGGTAGCGCGGCTGGTCGAGGCGGAACACGCCGAGCTCGCTGCCCTTGACCTTGTCCAGGCGCTGCCGGCCCTTGCTCTCGTGTACCTCGTATTCGTCATAGCCGAAGAAGGTGAAGTTGTCCGCCAGCAGCCACTCGAGGAAGTCGATCGCCTCCTGATGGTCCTCGGACGCGACCTGTTCGGGGCAGCCGGCCTTCAGTTCGTCGATGGCCGCCCGCACCTTCTCGCGCATGGGGTCGAAGTCGGCCACCGCGGTGCGCACGTCGCCCAGCACCTCCTGCAGGCTGGCCTCGATCTCCTCCAGCTCCTCGGGATCGGAGTGGCGATCCACCTCGATGGCGATCAGCGACTCACGCGAGGAGGGCGCATCGGCCTCGCCGGGCGCAGTCACCCGCCCCAGGCGACCCGACTTGTCGCGCTCCACCGCCAGCACGGCGTTGTGAATGGCGTGCACGGTCATGCCGCGGCGATTGAGCTCCACGCGCACCGAGTCGACGAGGAACGGCATGTCCTGGTGCAGCACGGCGATGAAGGTGTGGGTGGACTGCCAGCCGTGCTCCTCGAAGTCCGGGTTGAAGACCCGCACCTTGGGATCGGCGGCGTCGAACTGCTGGATGAAGTGCCACACCGAGAGGGTCGCGCCGTAGAGATCGTCCAGCCGGCGGTCCGCAAGGTCCTCCAGCGGCACGGCGGCATAGAAGTATCTGGCGAAGGCCTCGACCGCCTCGGCCTTCTCCTTGTCCAGACGGCTCTGCAGCCGTTCCTCGAGCTGCTTGAGAAGATCCTGACGACTCTCCTCGTGTGCGACTTGTAGCATCCATCACCTCGACTGCCAGCGGCCGCTTCATGCGGCCGGATCATTGGACCGGATCGCCGAGCCCGGAGATCCGTCGGCGCCTCGTCCCGTGAGACGCCGACAGTCCTCGCCAAAGGCCCGCGTTGGCAACAGCTTACGCCTCTGACACGGCCCACCCCAGCAGCATGCCGGTTCTCTCATGACCATGTCGGTTACGCATTGCTCTTGACAATCCTCGCGGCAGCGGGGCGTCCTCTGAGGGAACCGGCCGCGGCTAGCGGCGCCGCTCCAGCAGGACGCCGCATTCGCAGTGGTGCGTCCAAGGGAACTGGTCGAAGAGCGCGAAACGTACCACCTCATGGGTGCGAGTCAGGGTCTCCAGGTTGTCGGCGAGCGTATCCGGGTTGCATGAAATATAGACGATACGCTCGTAGCCACTGATCTGACCACAGCTGTCCTCATCCAGCCCGGCCCGCGGCGGATCCACCAGCACGGTAGAGAAATCGTAGTCGTCGAGGCCGAACTCGGCGACCCGGCGACCGCCCTTATCGCCGCGCAGCGCCTGGGAGAATTCCTCGGCGGACATGCGCCCCACCACGGCGTTGTCGACGCCGTTGGCGGCCAGGTTCTCGCGAGCGCTGGCGACCGAAGTGCGCGAGATCTCGGTGGCCAGCACGCGGCGGAAGTTCTCGGCCAGGGCGACGGTGAAATTGCCATTGCCGCAGTACAGCTCCACCAGATCGCGCTCGGTGCTGCCGGCGGTGACGTCGCGCGCCCAGGACAACATCGCGCGGCAGATCTCGGCGTTGGGCTGGGTGAAGCTGTTCTCGACCTGCTGATAGACGAGCTCGCGGCCGTCAACGTCGAGCCGCTCCCAGACGTGATCGCGGGTCAGTACCCGACGCTGCTTGCGGGCCCGACCGATGATCATGATGTCCAGCGCCTGCTCCAGCGCCCGGGCCTCGGCCTCCCAGGCCTCGTCGAGCTGGCGATGATAGATCAGCGTCACCAGCGCCTCGCCGGTCAGCGTGGTCAGAAACTCCACCTGGAACAACCGATGGCGCAGGGCGCGGTTGTCGAGCAGGCGCTCGCGCAGCGCCGGCATCAGCTCGTTGATACGCCGGCCGGCCACCGGATAGTCGTCCAGGCGCACCACGGTCTTCTGCTTGGGATCCTCGGGATCGACCTCGAACATGGCGTAGTAGAGATCGTCGCCCTCGTGCCAGATCCGGAACTCGCAGCGCTGGCGATAGTGGCTGGGCGGCGAGGCAAAGACCTCCAGCGCCGGCGGGTTGAAGCGGGCGAACTGGGCGGTCAGGCGATCACGCTTGGCCGCGAGCTGCTCGTCATAGCGGTCGGGGTCGACAACGGGAATGGCCACGGCGGCTCCTGGAAGATGGTCGGTCGAATGGAATGAGCGAATACGGGAAAGACGGAAGGCACGGCGCTTGTGGGCGGCACGCGCCCCAGCGCAGCACGAGCCTCAGCGCAGCACCAGGGGATGCGTCTCGGCGAAGCCGAAGCCGGCCAGCCCGCGGGCCAGCGTCGGATCGGGGCCGGTGATCCAGCCTCGCTCGGCGGCCGGGCGACGCTGCGGCGCGGCGATCACCTGACCGGTGCGCCGGGCAATGGCATCGCCGGAGTCGACCCAGCGCACCGGATGCGGCACCGCGGCCTCGAGGGCCTCGCGCAGCAGCGGGAAATGGGTGCAGCCGAGCACCAGGGTATCGAGATCGGGTAGCTCGGCCAGCGGCGCCAGCACCCGGCGCAGCACCGCCATGTCCGGACGATCACCGGCCACCAGACGCTCGGCCTCGCCCACCAGCGGGTCGGCAGCCAGGCGGGTGACCCGGCAATCGCCGGCGAAGGCCTCGATCAGCCGCGCGGTGTAGGGCCGCGCCACGGTAGCGCTGGTGGCGAGCAGGCCGATATGGCGGCTCTGGCTGGCCCCGGCTGCGGGCTTGATCGCCGGCACGGTGCCCACCACCGGCACCGACAGCCGCTCGCGCAGGGCGTCGAGGGCCAGGGTGCTGGCGGTGTTGCAGGCGACCACCAGACCGCAGGCGCCGCTGGCGGCCACCGCCGCCTCGCATACGGCGAGGATGCGCGCCACCAGCCAGCCGTCCTCGCGCACGCCATAGGGCAGCATGGCGTTGTCGCAGGCATAGGCCAGGGCGACCTCCGGCAGCCGGCGGCGCAGCGCCTCGACCACCGAGAGCCCGCCGACGCCGGAATCGAACACCAGCACCGGGCCCGTCATCGGCACGCCACCACGCGTTCGCCCCCCGGCCGGCCGAGCACGGGGGGCGAAGGAAATGTCAGAGTGGTCGAGGCGAACATCGGCATCGCAGGTTTTCCGTCGAACGATGCGGCGCATTCTACCTCAGTGGAGCCGGGACTCGAAGCCGTCACCCGGCGACGACAAGGATGGCGGTCAGGTCACCGGCTCCGGCGCATCGCGCAGCTCGGCATAGAGCTCGGGGTAGGCTTCCTGCAGGCGCTCGAGCTCGTCGGCCGCTCCCTCCGGCAGGGCCTCGGCCAGGCGTTCGAGATCGCCCTCGGCGAAGTGTTCGCGAATCAGCGGGAAGAGCAGCTCGCGCTCGTCGCGCAGATAGGCCCGGTGCGCGTCGAGATAGGCCTTGAGGTCGTCGGCGAAGCGATCCATGGGGATCACCGCATCCATGAGAATCATGTCGAGGTCGCCGGAAAGCCGCTTGAGCTGGACTTTCAGGGCACGATAGTTCTTCGAGAGACGCTCGGTCACCTCCTCGGTCTCCGGCGCCAGTTCCCGCAGGCGCTCGGAGCAGACGTGCTCCAGCGGCTGGCTGAAGCCGTCCTGGTAATCGAGGATATAATCCACGACTTCCCGCACCAGCTGGAAATTCGGGCGTTCGCCCTCGGCCAGGGTCTTCTGCTTGAGCTGAAGAACGTGCAACATGCGGGCCATGTTGGCATGATCCTGGCGCAGTTGGTTCAGCATGGGCATTGCGGCAGCCTCCTCAATATCGGTCATGGATGGAAGGCACTGGTGTTAGACGCGCCTTCGCCCTCCGGGTTCCTGGCCAATGGCACCGGCCGTCAGGGTTCGCCCACCTCGTTCGAGATCTTGCCCGACGCCGGGAGCGAATCCCCGGCATCGCGTATCCAACATAGCAGCCGTCAGCGAAGGAGTCAGAAATGGACCTGTTCCAGCAGGCCAGCAGTGAGGAGAGCGCCCCCCTGGCCTGGCGCATGCGCCCCCGCCGGCTGGCCGATTACGTGGGCCAGCCGGCGCTGGTCGGCCCCGGCAAGCCGCTGCGCCGCATGGCCGAGGGCGGCCCGGTACGCTCGATGATCCTGTGGGGGCCGCCGGGCACCGGCAAGACCACCCTGGCCGAGATCCTGGCCGAGGAGTCCGGCGCCCACCTCGAGCGCCTCTCGGCGGTGATGGCCGGGGTCAAGGACATCCGCGCCGCGGTGGACCGCGCCCGCGCCGCCCAGGGCCAGGAGCGCCCCACCCTGCTGTTCCTCGACGAGATCCACCGGCTCAACAAGAGCCAGCAGGATGCCCTGCTGCCCCACGTGGAGTCCGGCCTGCTGACGCTGATCGGCGCCACCACCGAGAACCCGTCGTTCGAGGTCAACTCGGCGCTGCTGTCCCGGGCCCGGGTGCACGTGCTCAAGTCGCTCTCCGACGACGACGTGACCGAGGTGCTCAGGCGCGCGCTCGCCGATGCCGAGCACGGCCTGGGCGAGCGCAACATCGCCGTGGACGACGAGGTGCTCGCGCTGCTGGCCCGGGCCGCCGCCGGCGACGCCCGCCGCGCCCTGGGGCTGCTGGAGACCGCCTGCGACTTCACCGTGCCCGAGGGCAACGGCGAACGGCTGCCCCGCGAGGCGTTGGAGGACGTGATCGGCCACCAGGCCAGCGCCTTCGACAAGCAGGGTGATCATTTCTACGACCTGCTGTCGGCGATCCACAAGTCGGTGCGCTCCTCGCGGCCGGACGCTGCCCTGCTCTACATCGCCCGTTTCATGCAGGGCGGCGGCGATCCGCTGGACGTGATCCGCCGGCTGACCGCCATCGCCTCCGAGGACGTCGGCAACGCCGATCCCAAGGCGCTGCCGCTGACCATGGCGGCCTGGGACGCCTACCTGCGGCTCGGCGACTACGAGGGCCAGCGCGCCATCGCCCACGCCGCCGTCCACCTGGCGGTGGCCCCCAAGAGCAACGCCGTCGACCAGGCCTGGAATCGCGCCAAGGCGTTTGCCGCCGCCCAGCCGCGGCTCGAGGTACCCACCTACCTGCGCAACGCTCCCACCAAGCTGATGGAGTCGCTGGGCCACGGCGACGGCTACCGCTGGGCCCACGCCGAGCCCAACAGCTACCCCGCCGGCAGCGCCCATGACTGCTGGCCTGAGGACGTGCCCCATGAGCGCTTCTACCAACCCACCGCCAACGGCCAGGAGAAGCGCTACGGCCAGATGCTGGAATGGCGCGCCGAACTCGATGCCCAGGCGGATCGCGGTGAGGTGTGAGGTGTGAGGTGTGAGGTGTGAGGTGTGAGGTGTGAGGTGTGAGGTGTGAGGTGTGAGGTGTGAGGTGTGAGGTGTGAGGTGCGAGGTGCGAGGTGCGAGGTGCGAGGTGCGAGGTGCGAGGTGCGAGGTGCGAGGTGCGAGGTGCGAGGTGCGAGGTGCGAGATAATATGAGGGGTGAAGGTCTCCCCCTCACCCCTCCCGCCTGACCAGACCGCTTACCGCGATTCGCGAATCACGTCGGTACCTTCCGGCAGCGCCATGTCGAAGCGCGAGTCATCCACCGCCACGTTCTGCTCGACGTCATCGAACTGGATGGCGGTGCGCTGACCGGTGCTGTCGGTCATCTGCAGGAAGCCCAGCCGCTCGCTGTAGAAGGTCAGCTTGAGCTCTTCGAACAGGGTATCGGGGCTCTTCGGCACCAGGTCGAAGGTCTCGGCGGTACCCTGCTGACTGCTGGTGACCTCGTAGCTGTCGGTGAGCTGGTCGGCGCTGCCGGACAGCAGCAGGGCCGGCGTGTGGGTCACACGGTCGTCCAGCGGCTGCACGGTGGCCTGCTGCAGGTCGGGGTCGTAGAGCGTGACCTCGTCGCCGTCGGAGATCACGACCTGCTCATACGGGGCATTCACCTCCCAGCGGAAGCGGCCCGGGCGCGACAGCCACATGCGCCCGCTGGCCTCCTGCAGGCGCTGCCCGGAGCCGTCGAGGATCTGCTGGTCGAAGTCGGCCACGTAGGTCTGTACCGGCTTCAGCATACGGGCCAGGCGCTCGGCGCCATCATCGGCGGCGGCCGAGAGCGGCGTCAGGGCCACCAGGGCCAGCGCGGCGAAGGTTCGTTTCATGGTCATCTCCTGTTTCCCTGAAGGTCGAGGGCATCCTGCCCGGTAAGACTGCGCAGGCCGCGGCGGGTTGCGCTCCCGCCGCGGCTTGCATGGTGGTTGCACGATCGGCGGGCTAGTCACCCGCCGGGGGCGGCGCCAGCACCTCGCGGGCGCCGTTGGTGCCCATGGTCGAGACCACGCCGGCCATCTCCATCGCCTCGACCAGGCGCGCCGCCCGGTTGTAGCCGATCTTGAAGCGACGCTGGACCGCCGAGATCGAGGCCCGGCGGCTCTCGGTGACGAAGGCCACCGCCTCGTCGTAGAGGGCGTCCTGCTCGGCGTCGTCGTCGCCGCCACCGCCCTCGGCCTCGAGGCCGGCCAGCGCATCCGCGGAGACGCCGCCGGAGAGGATCTCGTCGATGTACTCCGGCTCGCCGCGGCGCTTCCAGTCCTCGACCACCCGGTGCACCTCGTCGTCGTCGACGAAGGCCCCGTGCACGCGAGTCGGCATGCCGGACCCGGCAGGCAGGTAGAGCATGTCGCCGTGGCCCAGCAGGTTCTCGGCGCCGCCCTGGTCGAGGATGGTGCGCGAATCGACCCGGGAGGAGACCTGGAACGCCATGCGGGTGGGGATGTTGGCCTTGATCAGACCGGTCACCACGTCCACCGAGGGCCGCTGGGTGGCCAGGATCAGGTGGATGCCGGCGGCGCGGGCCTTCTGGGCCAGGCGCGCGATCAGCTCCTCGACCTTCTTGCCGACGATCATGAACATGTCGGCGAACTCGTCGATCACCACCACGATGTAGGGCAGCTTCTCGAGCACCGGCGGCGCCTGGTGCATCTCCCACGGCTGCGGCTCCCACAGCGGATCGGCGACCTGGGCCCCGGCGCGCTCGGCCTCGTCGAGCTTGGCGTTGAAGCCGGCGATGTTGCGCACCCCCATGGCGGCCATCAGCTTGTAGCGCCGCTCCATCTCGGCCACGCACCAGCGCAGGGCATTGGCGGCCTCCTTCATGTCGGTGACCACCGGCGCCAGCAGGTGCGGGATGCCGTCGTAGACCGACAGCTCAAGCATCTTCGGGTCCACCATGATCATGCGGACCTCTTCCGGCTTGGCCTTGAGCAGCATGGAGATCAGCATGGCGTTGACGCCCACCGACTTGCCCGAGCCGGTGGTGCCGGCCACCAGCAGGTGCGGCATCTTGCCGAGGTTGGCCACCACCGGGCCGCCGCCGATGTCCTGGCCCAGCGCCAGGGTCAGCGCCGAGGCCTCGTGCTGGTAGCGGTCGGAATCGATCACCTCGCGCAGGCGAATCATGGCGCGGTTGGGGTTGGGGATCTCGATGCCCACCGTGGGCCGGCCCGGGATCACCTCCACCACGCGCACGCTCTTGACCATCAGGGAACGCGCCAGGTCCTTGGCCAGGTTGCTGATCTTGGAGACCTTCACCCCGGCCGCCGGCTTGATCTCGAAGCGTGTGATCACCGGCCCCGGCCAGGTGTCGACCACCTCGGCCTTGACCCCGTACTCGCGCAGCCGAACTTCCAGCAGCTCGGCCATCTCGGCCAGCTGCTCGTCGGTGTAGTTGGGCTGATGATCCTGGGGCGGCGTCAGCAGGCGCAGGCCCGGCAGCTCCCCTTCGGGCTCGGCGAACGCCTCCATCTCGGGGCGCTGGTTCTGCAGGTGCTCCACGGTCCACAGCGTCGGCCCGTCGGGCTCGTCGGCGGCCTGACGCCCCTGCTCGGCGGTCGCCACCTGCGCCGGCGGCGCTTCCTGCCGCGGCGGCTCGGCCGGCCGGGAGGCTTGCGGCGACGCGAACGAGGCCGCCGCGGCGGACGGCTCATCGTCGTCGTCCGGCAGCACCGGATCGGGGATCACCTCCGGCACCCGGCGCGGCTCGGGCGACGGCGTCGATGCCGGCGCCTCGTTGCGCTCGCGCGCCGGCGGGGTGGCCGGTTCGGGCTCGCGGGAAGCGGCAGGCTCGGGCGTCGTCTCGGCCGCCCGGGGCTCGGCCGGCTGATTCGGTGCAGCAGCAGGAGCGGGCTCACGCTCGGCATTCACCGGGTCGGCGCTCTCGTCGCGCGACCAGGGCAGCACGGCCGCCTCCGCGGGCGCTTCCTCCGATGGCGCCTCGGCGGGCGAAGGTTCGGCCGCAGCAGCCGGCTCGACCCGTGGCGCCGGCACGGGCGCCGGAGACGGCGCGGGCTCCCGAGGCTTGGGCGTTTTTTCCTCGCGCTCGCGCGGCGCGAATGCCTGGGGCGACGGCGCAGCAGGCGAAGCCTCGGGCTCACGAGAAGATACCGATTCCGCGGCATCAGGCGAGGCCTCCGGCTCCGCCGGCTCGGTGGCGCGCAGCGGCATGGCGGCAACCGCGGGTGCCTCGGGCTCGCGGCGCTCGGCGGACAGCGACAGGCTCGGCTCCTGGGCGGTATAGGCCGCCCCGGGGCGCTTCGCCGAGGGCGTACGCTCGGGCACTTCCCAGGGAATCTCGGTGTCGCCGTCGTTGCCGAAGCCAGGTTCGCGCCGAGCACCTTCCGTCGCCAGCACCGGAGCCGACTCGCGGCGCGCCGGCAGCCAGCGACGCCACCAGGGCTCGCGGGCGCTCGTCGGCGCATCGTCGGCCTCGGTGGCCGCATCGGGCTCGGGCGCCGAGCGCGTCGTGAGCTCGGCTTCAGACTCGGCGTCGTCCCCCTCATCCCGGCGCAGGGCGAAGCGATCGGTGATACCGCCCCACAGCGAGGTCACGCGACGGCCCAGCTCGTCCATGATGGTCAGCCAGGACCAGCCGGTGAACAGCGGCACCCCGCACAGGATCGCCACCAGCGACAGCAGCGCCGTTCCTCCTCCGCCGACCAGCGGCAGCAGCGCGCCGACCAGCCCTTCACCGAGGATGCCGCCGGCCCCGTAGGGCAGCAGGCTCTCGGGATCGTAGAAGTGCAGCGCGCCGAGCGTGGTCGAGCCGAGCAGCAGCAGCATCAGGCCACCGCAGCGCACGGCGAGCGCCGTGGCGTCCCATTCCAGGCGCACCTGGCCGGCGCGAATCAGCCACCAGGCGGCGAAGCCGAGCATCGCCGGCCACCACAGGGCACTCCCCCCGAACAGCGAATAGAGCACGTCGGCCAGCCAGGCGCCGATCTGGCCCATCCAGTTGGCGACCTCTGTCTCGGGGCCGCTGCGCGACCAGCCGGGATCATCGGGACGAAAGCTGTACAGCGCCAGCAGCAGGAACACGCAGCCTGCCAGCAGCAGGATCACCACGCCCTCGCGCATCGATCCCTGCAGTCGCAGGCCGAAGCGCCTGGCCGTTTCCTTGGCAGTCACCGCGCGCTCGCGCGGCGACGTGGTTGTCTTCTTGGCACTCAAGCGGCCAACCCCCTTGCGCCGAGATGGCGTCTTCCAAATCCAAGGCCATCAATCATACCGAGCAAGCCGCGCCCGTCACAGGGGGCAGGCGACGACTTGAGCCGCGGCATCGCGCCGGTCACACTTGGGCTTCCACGCCCCGAGGACGTCCTTTCCATGCTGCCCTGGCTCCCCGCGCACCCCGTTCGCTTTCCGCCGGTCGAGTCCGCCCTCGACGATCCCGGCGGCCTGCTGGCCGCCGGCGGCGAACTGAGCCCGGCCTGGCTGCTCAGCGCCTATCGCCACGGCATCTTTCCCTGGTACAGCGAGGGCCAGCCGCTGCTTTGGTGGAGCCCGGACCCGCGCATGGTGCTGTTTCCCGACGAGGTGCGCGTGCGCCGCAGCCTGGCCAAGCGGCTACGCAACGGCGGCTTCACGGTCACCGGCGACCGCGCCTTCGAGGCGGTGATTCACGCCTGCGCGGCACCGCGCGACGACGAGCCCGGCACCTGGATCACCGACGAGATGGCCGCAGCCTACCGTCGGCTGCATGCACTGGGCGCGGCACACTCGGTGGAGGTCTGGCAGGGCGAGACGCTGGTCGGCGGCCTCTACGGCATCGCCCTGGGGCCGGTGTTCTTCGGCGAATCGATGTTCTCGCGGGCACCCGACGCCTCCAAGGTAGCGCTGGCGTGCCTCGCCCGCACCATGGCCGCCGAGGGTGGCCGGCTGATCGACTGCCAGATGCACACCGCCCACCTGGCGAGCCTGGGCGCCCGGGACATCGCCCGGGAGACGTTCATCGACTATCTTGATGAGTGGCTGGACGACATGCCGGAGCCGCGACACGACACCGAACTCGTCTTTCCGCCGCCGGCATGGTCGTTCGAACGCCTCGACGCCGCGAGACAGATGCCACCGGGAGCCACAGGAGGCGGCCGCCTTGAGCAGTAACACTCCCCGCCAGCCGATTCGCGATCTGCGGTTCTTCCTGACCGTGCCGCACGCCTGCAGCTATCTGGAGGGGCGCGAGGCGACCACCCTGTTCCTGGACCCGCAGGAATCCCCGGGCAGCGGCGTCTACGACTCCCTGGCGCCGCTCGGCTTCCGGCGCAGCGGAAGCCATCTCTATCGCCCCCACTGCGAAGGCTGCAACGCCTGCGTCTCGGTGCGCATTCCGGTCAAGGGCTTCTCGCCCAACCGCACCCAGCGCAAGCTCTATCGCCGCAACGCCGACCTGGAGATGCGCATCCGCCCGGCGCTGTTCGACCCCGAACACTACGGGCTCTATGCCCACTACATTCGCACCCGCCACGCCGACGGCGACATGTATCCGCCGAGCCACGAGCAGTACCGCACCTTTCTGACCCTGAACCAGGACTACGCGCGCATGCTGGAGCTGCGTCTGAACGGACGACTGCTGGCCGTGTCGGCCTTCGATCAGCTCTCGCACGGCCTGTCGGCCATCTACACCTTCTTCGACCCGGCCGAGGAGTTCGACCGCCGTTCGCTGGGCACCTACGCGGTGCTGGCACTGGTGGAACGCGCCCGCGAGCTGGAGCTGCCCCACGTCTACCTGGGCTACTGGATCGAGGAGTGCCGAAAGATGGCCTACAAACAGGCCTTCTCCCCCCTGGAGCGGCTCGAGGGACGCCACTGGCGGCGCCTGATCCCGACCTGACATTGCGGCGCTTTTTGCCTTGACGCCCGGCATGCGGCACAATATCGCGCTATCCTGATCGGCACGAGCGGACACTCCGCCACTCGTGCCGCCGTTTGTTATCACCAGCGAGGAATTGCCTATATGGCACGCGAAGACCATATCGAAATGGAAGGCGTCGTCGTCGACACGCTGCCCAACACCATGTTCCGGGTCGAACTCGAGAACGGCCACGTGGTGACCGCCCACATCTCGGGCAAGATGCGCAAGAACTACATCCGCATCCTCACCGGCGACAAGGTCAAGGTCGAGCTGACCCCGTACGACCTGTCCAAAGGCCGCATCGTCTACCGCTCTCGCTAGGCCATGCCTGAAAAGAGGCGGCGCTCGCCGACTTTTCAGACACCGCCTTAGGGCGTGCCCGCAGCGCCCTTTGGAGACTCCCCGCCAGCACGGCTCCCAGACGCACAACGCCCCGTCCGAAGACAGGGCGCTGATAAGTTGGCGGGAGCGATCGACGCGCCGTCTCAGGGCGCGTCGGCCAGTTCCGATTCAGATGCCAGGTGCAGCTCGCCGCCTTCGACGCTGACGTGCACCACGCCACCGTGCTCGGCCAGTTCGCCGAACAGGATCAGCTCGGCCAGCGGCTTCTTGAGCTTCTCCTGGATCAGGCGCGCCATCGGCCTGGCCCCCATGTCGGGATCGTAACCCTTCTCGGCCAGCCAGTCCCGGGCCTCGTCGTCCACGTCGAGCTGCACGCGCTTCTCGTCGAGCTGCGCCTGGAGTTCGATCAGGAACTTGTCGACCACATTGCGCACCACCTCGGTGGGCAGGGCGTGGAACTGGATGATGCCGTCCAGGCGGTTGCGGAACTCCGGCGAGAAGGTCTTGCGGATGACCTCCATGGCGTCGGTGGAGTGGTCCTGGGTCTGGAAGCCGATCGAACGACGCGTGGCCTGCTCGACCCCGGCATTCGAGGTCATGATCAGGATCACGTGACGGAAGTCCGCCTCGCGGCCGTTGTTGTCGGTCAGCCGGCCATGATCCATCACCTGCAGCAGCAGGTTGAAGACTTCCGGATGCGCCTTCTCGATCTCGTCGAGCAGCAGCACACAGTGCGGCTGCTTGGTGATCGCCTCGGTCAGCAGGCCGCCCTGATCATAGCCGACGTAGCCTGGAGGCGCGCCGATCAGCCGCGACACGGTGTGACGCTCCATGTACTCGGACATGTCGAAGCGCACCAGGTCGATGCCCATGATATGGGCCAACTGGCGGGCGACCTCGGTCTTGCCGACGCCGGTGGGACCGGCGAACAGGAAGCTGCCCACCGGCTTGTCCGGCGCCTTGAGGCCGGCACGCGAGAGCTTGATGGCCGCCGCCAGCCCGTCGATCGCCTCATCCTGGCCGAACACCAGCATCTTGAGGTCGCGGTCGATGTTGGCCAGCAGCTTGCGATCGGAGCTGGAGACGCTCTTCGGCGGAATCCGCGCGATGGAGGCCACCACCGCCTCGACCTGATCGGTATCGATGGTATCGACACGCACCTCGGGCGGCAGCAGCCGCTGATGGGCGCCGGCCTCGTCGATCACGTCGATGGCCTTGTCGGGCAGGTGGCGATCATTGATGTAGCGATCCGCCAGCCGCGAGGCGCTCTCCAGCGCGGCGTCGGTGTACTTGAGGTGGTGATGCTCCTCGAAGCGCGAACGCAGCCCCTTGAGGATGCGAATGGTGTCCTCCACCGAGGGCGCCATGACATCGACCTTCTGGAAGCGGCGGGCCAGCGCGCGATCCTTCTCGAAGATGCCGCGGAACTCCTGGAAGGTGGTGGAGCCGATGCAGCGCAGCTCGCCGGAGGACAGCAGCGGCTTGAGCAGGTTGGAGGCATCCATCACGCCGCCGGAGGCCGCGCCGGCGCCGATCACGGTGTGGATCTCGTCGATGAACAAGATGGCGTTGGGCTGCTTGCGCAGCTCGGCCAGCAGCGCCTTGAGGCGCTTCTCGAAGTCGCCGCGGTACTTGGTGCCGGCCAGCAGCGCACCCATGTCGAGGGAGTAGACCACGGCGTCGCCGATCACCTCGGGCACATCTTCTTCGACGATGCGCTTGGCCAGTCCCTCGGCGATGGCGGTCTTGCCCACGCCGGCCTCGCCGACCAGCAGCGGATTGTTCTTGCGCCGCCGGGCCAGGATCTGCACCACCCGCTCGAGCTCGTGATCGCGCCCGATCAGCGGGTCGATCTTGCCCATGCGGGCCTGCTCGTTGAGGTTGGTGGCGTAGCCGGTCAGCGGATTGCCGCCCTGCTCGCTGCCGGCTTCCTCGGCATCCTCGGCCTCGGGCGACGGCGAGCTCTGACTCTGGCCATGTCCGGCGACCTTGGAGATGCCGTGGGCGATGTAGTTGACGGCATCCACCCGGGCCACGTTCTGCTGCTTGAGGAAGTAGACGGCCTGGCTCTCCTGCTCGGAGAAGATCGCCACCAGCACGTTGGCGCCGGTCACTTCGCTCTTGCCGGAGGACTGCACGTGGAACACCGCGCGCTGCAGGACGCGCTGGAAACCCAGCGTCGGCTGAGTCTCGCGGTCGGCCTGATCCTCGGGAATCAGCGGCGTGGTGGAATTGATGAAATCCTGCAGGTCGGACCGCAGCTTATCGAGGTTGGCCCCGCAGGCTCGCAGCACGTCTGCCGCCGAGGCATTGTCGAGCAGCGCCAGCAGCAGGTGCTCCACGGTCATGAACTCGTGACGCTTGGAGCGCGCCACGGTGAAGGCCGTGTTCAGGGTCAGTTCAAGTTCTTTGCTCAGCATGGCAGTCCCCTTCTCGCCGCTTAGGGCTTGCATCGGATCCTTCTGGGTCCGGCATCATCAACATCGAGCACAAACATTGGCGTTGCAAGTCGCACCGCCAACGCTGGCGATTTCCCTACTTCGACACGCCAGCGCTCAATCCGTTGCCTCGATGTCGCACAGCAGTGGATGCTGGCACTCACGGGCGTATTCATTGACCTGATGGCTCTTGGTCTCGGCGATGTCGCGGGTGAAGATCCCGCAGGTCGCCTTGCCCTGGGTGTGCACGGCCAGCATGATCTGCACCGCTTTCTCGTTGTCCATGTTGAAGAACGTCTGCAACACTTCCACCACGAACTCCATGGGGGTGAAGTCGTCGTTGTGCAAGACCACCTTGTACATCGGTGGCTTCGCCAGCTCAGGCTCTGACGACTGCACCGCCAGGTCGCCGTCGCCCTCTTCCTCCGGCCCCGGAGGACGCGTCATGCCGGCATGCACCGACGCGCGGTGCGCCATCATGCCGTCTTCCTGTGTCTTGAACATAAGCTTCACTGTCGCTATCGACAAGCCGGTCGCCGCCGGGCATTCCAACCGTGTTTGGACGCCGGCGGGGCGGCCGGGTTCATCGGGATTGATTCACTTTGCCGTCTTTGGCCGCCGCCAGCAATGCAACGGCCCCCGCCCGGGAACGGGCGGGGGCCGGAACACGTCGACGACGTGCCTGTCGCGGGCGGTCGCGCTTAGCGCTCGGCCACCAGCTCCAGGGCCGCGTTGAGGGTGCGGCTCGGGCGCATCACGGCATCGGCCAGCTCGCCGTTGGCGTGGTAGTAGCCACCGATGTCGACCGCCTGCCCCTGCACGGCGTTGAGCTCCTCGACGATGACCGCTTCCTTGGCGGTCAGCTCGACGGCGAGCTTGCCGAACAGTGCCTTCAGCTCGGCGTCCTCGTCCTGGGCAGCCAACGCCTCGGCCCAGTACATGGCCAGATAGAAGTGGCTGCCGCGGTTGTCGAGCTCACCGACCTTGCGCGACGGCGACTTGTTGCTGTCGAGGAACTTGCCGTTGGCCTCGTCCAGCGCCTTGGCCAGCACGCGGGCGCGGGCGTTGTCGAAGGTCTTGCCCAGGTGCTCGAGGGACGCGGCCAGGGCCAGGAACTCACCCAGGGAGTCCCAGCGCAGGTGGTTTTCCTGCAGCAGCTGCTGGACGTGCTTCGGCGCGGAGCCGCCGGCGCCGGTCTCGAACAGGCCACCGCCGTTCATCAGCGGCACGATGGACAGCATCTTGGCGCTGGTGCCGAGCTCCATGATCGGGAACAGGTCGGTCAGATAGTCGCGCAGCACGTTGCCGGTCACGGAGATGGTGTCCTCGCCGCGACGGATGCGCTCGAGGGAGAACTGCATCGCCTCGACCGGCGCCATGATGCGGATGTCCAGGCCGTCGGTGTCGTGATCCTTGAGGTAGGCCTCGACCTTGTTGATCAGCTGGGCGTCGTGGGCGCGCTGGGCGTCGAGCCAGAACACCGCCGGAGCACCGCTCTCACGGGCGCGGGACACGGCCAGCTTGACCCAGTCGCGGATCGGCGCGTCCTTGGTCTGGCACATGCGCCAGATGTCGCCTTCTTCCACCGCGTGCTCGAACAGCACCTCGCCGGCCTCGTCGGTCACGCGCACGGTGCCGTCGGCGGGAATCTGGAAGGTCTTGTCGTGGGAGCCGTACTCTTCGGCCTTCTGAGCCATCAGGCCGACGTTGGGCACGCTGCCCATGGTGGTCGGATCGAAGGCGCCGTTCTTCTTGCAGTCCTCGATGGTGGCCTGATAGATGCCGGCGTAGCAGCGGTCCGGGATCACCGCCTTGGTGTCGTGCAGGGCGTCATCGGCGCCCCACATCTTGCCGGAATCGCGGATCATCGCCGGCATGGAGGCGTCGATGATCACGTCGCTCGGCACGTGCAGGTTGGTGATGCCCTTGTAGGAGTCGACCATGGCCAGGCTCGGGCGCTCGGCGTACAGCGCGTCGACGTCGGCCTCGATCTCGGCCTGCTTGTCGGCCGGCAGCTTGGCCATGGTGGCATACAGGTCGCCGATGCCGTTGGTGGCGTCGAAGCCGACCTCTTCCAGCGCCTCGGCGTGCTTCTCGAGCACGTCGCGGTAGAACTCCTCGACCACCATGCCGAACATGATCGGGTCGGAGACCTTCATCATGGTGGCCTTGAGGTGCAGGGAGAACAGCACGCCCTGAGCCTTGGCGTCGGCGATCTGCTCGGCGACGAAGGCGGACAGCGCCTTGCGGCTCATCATGGAGCCGTCGATCACCTCGCCGGCCAGCACCGGGGTGCGCTCCTTGAGCACGCTGACGCTGCCATCGTTGCCGACCAGCTCGATCTTGACCGCACCGTCGGCGCCGATCACGGCGGACTTCTCGCTGCCGTAGAAGTCGCCGTCGGTCATGTGGGCGACATGAGAGCGGGAATCGGACTGCCACTCACCCATGCGATGCGGGTACTTGCGGGCGTAGTTCTTGACCGAGCGCGGCGCGCGGCGGTCGCTGTTGCCCTCGCGCAGCACCGGGTTCACGGCACTACCCTTGACGCGATCGTAGCGGGCCTTGGCCTCGCGCTCGGCGTCGCTGCTCGGCTCGTCCGGGTAGTCGGGCAGCGCATAGCCCTGGCCCTGCAGCTCCTTGATGGCCGCCTTGAGCTGCGGCAGCGAGGCGCTGATGTTGGGCAGCTTGATGATGTTGGCTTCCGGCGTCTTGGCCAGCTGACCCAGCTCGGCCAGGTGATCGCCCAGCTGCTGCTCGTCGGTGAGAACGTCGGGGAACTGCGAGATGATACGCCCGGCCAGGGAGATATCACGGGTCTCGACGGTAATGCCGGCGGAATCGGTGTAGGCGTCGATGATCGGCAGCAGGGAATGGGTCGCCAGAGCCGGCGCTTCGTCGGTCAGCGTATAGATAATCTTCGGCGTTTTGGACATGTGGCGTAGATCTCTCTGGTCACTGCATTAACATGAAACGGATCGAAGCGCACACTCTCGATGTCGGCGACACGGGCAACCAGGGCGAGCCACTCGGCGCGATCGCCGACACGCGACATCGGCCACCCTCTGAGCGGGTCACGCCAGGCCCGGAAAATGACGAGGGCGCTCCGGCGAGCGTCGCGCAGTATATCAGCCCGCCGCCCGCGACGCATGGCGGCGATCCCTGCCATCCCGCCGCGTCGACCGGTAAGATACGCCCATGAGCCGCTTATATCTCTTTCACAAGCCCTACCGGGTACTGTCCCAGTTCACCGACAAGGGCGACGCCGAGGGCACGCCCCGCGCCACCCTGGCCGACTATCTCGACGTGCCCGGCATCTATCCGGCGGGCCGACTCGACCACGACTCCGAGGGCCTGCTGCTGCTCTCCGACGACGGCGAGCTGATCCACCGCATCAGCCACCCGCGTCACAAGCAGCCCAAGACCTATCGCGTGCAGGTCGAGGGCCGGCCCGACGATGCCGCCCTGGACGCCCTGCGCCGCGGCGTCGAACTCAGGGACGGCCCGACCCGGCCGGCCCGGGTCCGACGCCTCGAGGCGAGCGAGCTGCCCGAGCGCGAGCCGCCGCTGGACCCGAAGCGCCACCCGGTCACCACCTGGCTGGAGCTGATCATCTCCGAGGGCCGCAACCGCCAGGTGCGGCGCATGACCGCCCACGTCGGCCATCCCACCCTGCGCCTGGTGCGGGTGGCGATCGGCTCATGGACGCTCGACGGCCTGGCGCCGGGCGAGTGGCGCCGCGAGACCCTGCACGCGCCCAAGCCGCCCTCGGACCGTCGCGACTCCGGCCGCCGGACCAGCGGCCGCCAGAACGGCAAGTCACGCAACAGCGGGAGGACACGCCGATGAGCCGCTGGCACCCTTACGTCACCGTGGCCACCGTGGTCGAGCGCGCCGGGCGCTTCCTGATCGTCGAGGAAGACCGGGGCGGGCCGGAGACCGTCTTCAACCAGCCGGCCGGGCATCTGGAACCGGGCGAACGCATCCAGGACGCCGCCCTGCGCGAGCTGCGCGAGGAAACCGCCTGGCAGGTAGGCCTCAGCGACTATCTGGGCATCTACGTCTATCAGGCGCCGGACGGCACCACCTTCCACAGCCATGGCTTCTACGGCATGGCGCTGGCCCGACTGGGCAACGAGCTCGACCCGGACATCCTGGCCACCCACTGGGTGACGCTGGAAGAGCTGGAGGCACTGGAGCGACTGGGCCGGCTACGCAGCCCGCTGGTGCTGCGCCGCGTGCGCGACGCCCTGGCCGGGCGCTTCTACCCCATGGACGTGATACACGAGCGGTAAGGGGCGAGGGGCGAGGGGCGAGGAAACCTCGAACCTCGAACCTCGAACCTCGAACCTCGAACCTCGAACCTCGTCTCCAGTGTCGTGTATAATCCCGCCCCATTTGCGACCACCCCAATCCGAGAGCGTCATGACAGCCACCCAAGGCAAGGTGATCGTCGGCATGTCCGGCGGCGTCGACTCCTCCGTCTCCGCCCTGCTCCTGCTCGAGCAGGGCTATGAGGTCGAGGGCCTGTTCATGAAGAACTGGGACGAGGACGACGGCACCGAGTACTGCACCGCCAAGGAGGACCTGGCGGACGCCGAGGCCGTGTGCGCCAAGCTCGGCATCAAGCTGCACACCGCCAACTTCGCTGCCGAGTACTGGGACAACGTCTTCGAGCACTTCCTCGCCGAGTACAAGGCCGGGCGCACGCCGAACCCGGACATCCTCTGCAACCGCGAGATCAAGTTCAAGGTGTTCCTCGAGTACGCCGAGATGCTCGGCGCCGAGCGCATCGCCACCGGGCACTACGTCCGCGGCGGCCGGGCGCGTGGCGAGCTCGACGGCGTCGAAAGGCCGCGCCTGCTCAAGGGGCTCGACGCCAACAAGGACCAGAGCTACTTCCTGCACGCCGTGCCCGAGGCGGCCATCGCTCGCACCCTGTTCCCGGTCGGCGAGCTGGAGAAGCCCGACGTCCGCGCCCTGGCCGAGCGCCATGACCTGGTGACGGCGAAGAAGAAGGATTCCACCGGCATCTGCTTCATCGGCGAGCGCCGCTTCCGCGACTTCCTGCAGCAGTACCTGCCGGCCCAGCCCGGCACCATCGAGACCCCCGACGGCGACGTCATCGGCGAGCACATGGGCCTGATGTACTACACCCTCGGCCAGCGCCAGGGGCTCGGCATCGGCGGGCTCGCCGACTACTCCGACGCCCCCTGGTTCGTGGCCGACAAGGACCTCGAGCGCAACGTGCTGGTGGCCGTGCAGGGCAAGCACCATCCGCTGCTCTATACCGACAGCCTGGCCACCGAGCCGATGGACTGGGTCGCCGGCGAGCCGCCGGCCACCGAGGGCCGCCTCACCGCCAAGACCCGCTATCGCCAGGAAGACGTGCCCTGCCGCTTCGAGACCACCGAGGACGGCGGCGTGCGGGTCCGCTTCGACGAGCCCCAGCGCGCCGTGACGCCCGGCCAGTCGCTGGTGCTGTACGACGGCGAGATCTGCCTCGGCGGCGGCGTGATCAAGGCCATCTGGAACGCCGAGGAGGCCGCGCGATGAACGGCACCACGCCCATTCACCGCGCCCCGGACTCGCCCGTCGCGCGCCAGGCCCTGGCGCTGGCCGGAGTGTTCCAGGCCGCCAGCCAGGTCGACCAGCTGGCCCGCACCGGCCAGGTCGACCAGCGCGCCTGGGACACCCTGATCCACGCCACCCTCGACACCGATCCGGCCAGCTTCGAGGCCATCTACGGCGGGCACCCCAACAACCTGCGCCTGGGCATCGAGACCCTCGAGGGCATGCTGGGCCGACGTCAGGCCAATCCGGTGGTGATGCGCTACGGTTTCTCGCTGCTGATGCTGATGAGCAAGCTGAGAAACGACAACGACATGATGGACACCCTGGGCGCCCGCCTGACCCGCATCCAGGGTCAGGCCGAGCACTTCGGCGAGACCCACGAGAACGTGGTCGCCAGCCTCGGCGAGGCCTATCAGGACACCATCTCCACCTTCAAGAGCCGGATCGTCGTCCAGGGCGATCCCTCGCTGCTGCAGAGCCGCATGATGCCCGAGCGCGTGCGTGCCTGCCTGCTGACCGGCATCCGCTTCGCGCTGCTGTGGCACCAACAGGGCGGCCGCCGCTGGAAGCTGATGTTCCAGCGCGGCGCCCTCAAGAAGGCCCTGGACGAGCTGAACTGATTTCCCCCACTGATTTCTCCACCACGCCACCCGGAACGCGACCATGCAGCCCAAGTCACTCCCCCTGACCGCCCTCACCGCCCTTTCTCCCGTCGATGGCCGCTACGGCAGCAAGGCCGAGGCCCTGCGCGAGCACTTCAGCGAGTTCGGCCTGATCCGCGCCCGGGTCATCGTCGAGGTCCGCTGGCTGCAGCGCCTGGCCGAGCAGCCACAGATCACCGAGGTGCCGCCGCTCTCCGCCGAGGCCACCGCGGCGCTGGACGCCCTGGTCCGCGACTTCTCCGTGGAAGACGCCGAGCGCATCAAGGAGATCGAGCGCACCACCAACCATGACGTCAAAGCGGTCGAGTACTTCATCAAGGAGCGCATCGCCGAGACGCCCGAGCTGCACGCCATCACCGAGTTCGTGCACTTCGCCTGCACCAGCGAGGACATCAACAACCTGTCCCACGCGCTGATGCTGCGCGGCGGCCTGGACGCGCTGCTGCCGGTGATGCACCAGGTGGCCGACGAGGTGGCCCGCCTGGCCGAGGAGCACGCCGCCCAGCCAATGCTGTCGCGCACCCACGGCCAGACCGCCAGCCCCACTACCCTCGGCAAGGAGATGGCCAACGTCGCCTACCGGCTGCGTCGCCAGCTCAAGCAGATCGAGAGCGTGGAGCTGTTCGGCAAGATCAACGGCGCCGTAGGCAACTACAACGCCCACCTGGCGACCTACCCGGAGGTCGACTGGGAGGCCAACGCTCGTACCTTCGTCGAGGGCCTGGGCCTGACCTTCAACCCCTACACCACCCAGATCGAGCCGCACGACTACATCGCCGAGCTGTTCGACGCCGTGTGCCGCTTCAACACCGTGCTGATCGACTTCGACCGCGACGTCTGGGGCTACATCTCGCTGGGCTACTTCAAGCAGAAGACCGTGGCCGGCGAGATCGGCTCCTCGACCATGCCGCACAAGGTCAACCCGATCGACTTCGAGAACTCCGAGGGCAACCTGGGGCTCTCCAACGCCGTGCTGGGTCACCTGGCCGAGAAGCTGCCGATCTCCCGCTGGCAGCGCGACCTGACCGACTCCACCGTGCTGCGCAACCTGGGCGTCGGAATGGCCTACGCGCTGGTGGCCTACCAGGCCTCGCTGAAGGGCATCGGCAAGCTCGAGGCCAACCCGGCCCGCCTGGCCGAGGACCTGGACAACAGCTGGGAAGTGCTGGCCGAGCCGATCCAGACCGTGATGCGTCGCTACGGCATCGAGAAGCCCTACGAGAAGCTCAAGGAGCTGACCCGCGGCAAGCGCATCGACCAGGCCGGCTTCGCCGCCTTCATCGACACCCTGGAATTGCCGGCCGAGGTGAAGGGCGAGCTCAAGCAGCTGACCCCGGCCAACTACATCGGCAACGCCGAAGCCCAGGCGCGTAATCTGTAAGCGCCCGGCCGGTCAGACGATCAGGGGCGGGCATCGTAGCGATGCGATATCTACCCGGGGACGCTGACACCAGCGCAGCCGCGCGCGTGGCTCGCCAGGGATGGCGAGCCGGCTTCACCCGTGAGGGATTATGTTGTGAAGCGACGCGCAGGCGGCAAGCGCAGTGTCAGGGTTTCGTTCCCGGGATCGCGAGCACGAGGCCCGACCCTTAACCCGCCATGCCCCTCATCGGCTGGCCCCACATGCTAGTATCCCGACAGGCGCCACTCGGCGCCTGTCGCCGTTTCATCCCTTCGCGAGCGCGAGCCAATGTCACGACAGTCCCGAGACGAACCCCTCACCCTGCTCGGCGGGCGCACCGCAGCCGACTTCCTGCGCGACCACTGGCAGCGCCGGCCGCTGCTGATCCGCGGCGCCATCCCCGACTTCCAGAGCCCCCTCGAGCCCGACGAGCTCGCCGGCCTGGCCTGCGAGGAGAACATCGAGGCGCGTCTGGTCGAGGAACGCGGCCCCGACGGCCCCTGGCAGGTCAGCCACGGCCCCTTCGACGAGGCCACCTTCGCCCGCCTGCCGGAGCAGGACTGGACCCTGCTGGTCCAGGCCGTGGACCACTACGTGCCCGAGGTCGCCGAACTGCTCGAGACCTTCGACTTCCTGCCCAGCTGGCGCCTCGACGACATCATGGTCAGCTACGCCCCGCCGGGCGGCAGCGTCGGCCCCCACGTCGACCAGTACGACGTCTTCCTGCTCCAGGCCAGCGGCCAGCGCCGCTGGCAGCTCGGCGGCGAGGTCGGCGACGACGCCCCGATCCTCAAGGGCATCGACCTGCGCATCCTCGAGACCTTCGAGGTCGAGGCCGACGCCGACTGGGTGCTGGAACCGGGCGACATGCTCTATCTGCCGCCGGGCTGGGCCCATCACGGCGTCAGCCAGTCCAGCGACTGCATGACCTTCTCGGTGGGCTTCCGCGCCCCCTCCGCCGACGAGGCCGTGACCTCCTACGCCGACTACATCGGCGAACAGCTGCCGCCCTCGCTGCGCTACGCCGACGCCGGCATGACGCCGCCCGCCGACCCGGCCGAGCTCGATGACGCGGCGCTTGAGCGCATGCGCGCGCTGATCCTCGAGACCCTCGACGATCCCGCCCAGCTGGCCCAGTGGTTCGGCCGCGTGATGACCCAGCCCAAGTACGTCGACCAGCTGGTGGCCAGCGAGACGCCCACCGACCCGAACGACCTTGTCGCCGCGCTACAGGACGGCGAGACGCTGGAGCGTAGCCCCGGCTCGCGCTTCGCCTGGCGCGCGCTGGACGACGCACGCGCCACCCTGTTCGTCGACGGCGACGGCGTCGAGTGCTCGATCGCCCTGGCCCGCGCCCTGGCCGGCGGCGAGCCGGTCGACGCCGACCTGCTCGCCTTCGACGACGCCCCGCGCGTGCTGACCCATCTGCTCGACGCCGGCAGCCTGGCCTGGTGGAGCGACCACGAAGAAGAATGAGACACGAGGAGTAAGCGCATGAGTGGTAACGTCGAGATCCGTGAGGGCGACTGGCAGACCCTCGGCGAGGCGGCCGGCGAGATCCGCCGCGTCGTCTTCATCGAGGAGCAGGACGTGCCCAGGGACGAGGAATGGGACGGCCGCGATCCCGAGTGCCTGCACTTCCTGGCGTTGGCCGACGGCCGCCCCCTGGGCACCGCCCGGCTGCTGCCAGACGGCCATATCGGCCGCGTCGCCGTGCTGGCCGAGGCGCGTGGGCTCGGCATCGGACTGGCGCTGATGGAGGCGGCCATCGCCGCCGCCCGCCATCGCGGCCTGCCCGCGGCCGAGCTCGCCGCTCAGACCCATGCCCTCGCTTTCTACGAGCGGCTGGGCTTCGAGGCCTTCGGCGACACCTTCATGGACGCCGGCATTCCGCACCGCAACATGATGCTTCGCCTCGACGCCTGATGCCCTCTCCCGCATCCAGCGCGGGAAACCCGACTACAGGAAACACGCCTCACACCCCCATTCTGTAGTCGGGCTACAACCCTCGCTGCCCCCAAGGATCAATTGTTGAGCCGCGCCATGGCGGCCCATAGTGATATCCAAGGCGAGCGAGGGACGCCCGGCATCGACGCTTGTGCCATGTAGTCGCCGGGCACTTTCCTCTCTCGACGAGGTTCGACCAGCCTCCTGGAGACAGACTCGGGAAAGCGGACGAACCTGATAGCGCTTCGCGGTCGCAGCATGAGGCTTCGTCGACACCAGACGGCAATCACGCCGAGACGAGACCGGGCGACCTCCCCCAGCAGGCAGAGAGGATGGCTCCATGGCAACGTTTCAAGAACAGCTCAAGACCCTGACCCAGCTGCGCGAAGGTCAGCGCGGCAAGTGGGACAACATCACGCCCGAGCACGCCGCCCGGCTGCGCGTTCAGAACCGCTTCCAGAGCGGCCTGGACATCGCCCGCTACACCGCCCGGATCATGCGCGAGGACATGGCGGCCTACGACGGCGACACCGCGAAGTACACCCAGTCGCTGGGCTGCTGGCACGGCTTCATCGGCCAGCAGAAGATGATCTCCATCAAGAAGCACTTCGGCGAGACCAAGGGCCGCTACCTGTACCTCTCCGGCTGGATGGTCGCCGCACTGCGCTCCGAGTTCGGCCCGCTGCCCGACCAGTCGATGCACGAGAAGACCAGCGTGCCGGCGCTGATCGAGGAGCTCTACACCTTCCTGCGCCAGGCCGACAGCTGGGAGCTCAATCACCTGTTCCGCGACCTGGAAGCCGCCCGCGAGGCCGGCGACAGCGCCAGGGTCGCCGAGCTCGAAGGCCAGATCGACAACCATGAGACCCACGTGGTGCCGATCATCGCCGACATCGACGCCGGCTTCGGCAACGCCGAGGCCACCTACCTGCTGGCCAAGAAGATGATCGAGGCCGGGGCATGCTGCCTGCAGATCGAGAACCAGGTCTCCGACGAGAAGCAGTGCGGCCACCAGGCCGGCAAGGTCACCGTGCCCCACGAGGACTTCATCGCCAAGCTCAATGCCGTGCGCTACGCCTTCCTGGAGCTCGGCGTGGAAGACGGCGTGATCGTCGCCCGCACCGACTCCCTGGGCGCCGGCCTGACCCAGAAGATCGCCGTCAGCCACGCGCCGGGCGACCTGGGCGACCAGTACAACGCCTTCCTCGACGGCGACGAGATCGCCTCCGCGGACGATATCGCCAACGGCGACGTGGTGATCAAGCAGGACGGCAAGCTGGTCAAGGTCAAGCGCCTGGCCTCCGGCCTCTACCAGTTCAAGCCGGACACCGGCGAGGACCGGGTGGTGCTGGACTGCATCACCAGCCTGCAGAACGGCGCCGACCTCCTGTGGATCGAGACCGAGAAGCCCCACGTCGGCCAGATCAAGGGCATGGTGGACCGCGTGCGCGAGGTCTGCCCGGACGCCAAGCTGGTCTACAACAACTCGCCGTCCTTCAACTGGACTCTGAACTTCCGCCAGCAGGTATTCGACGCCTGGGAGGCCGAGGGCCGCGACGTCAGCGCCTACGACCGCGCCGACCTGATGAACGCCGAGTACGACGCCACCGAGCTGGGTCGCCAGGCCGACGAGTGGACGCAGAACTTCCAGCGCGACGCCGCCCGCGAGGCCGGCATCTTCCACCACCTGATCACTCTGCCGACCTACCACACCGCGGCCCTGTCCACCGACAACCTGGCCAAGGGCTACTTCGGCCAAGAAGGCATGCTGGCCTACGTGGCGGGCGTCCAGCGCCGCGAGATTCGCGAGGGCATCGCCACCGTCAAGCACCAGGACATGGCCGGCTCCAACATCGGCGACGACCACAAGGAGTTCTTCCACGGCGAGGCGGCGCTCAAGGCCGGCGGCAAGGACAACACCATGAACCAGTTCGGCTGATCGAACGCAGCACCACCGCCACGACAAGACACTCGGGGAGGCTTCGGCCTCCCCTTTTTTACTGTCGGCCTACCCGGCGCTCACTGCCCCGACTCGCATCGCCCCTGTCTCCTCTCTCCTCTCTCCTCTCTCCTCGCCCCTCGCCCCTCGCCCCTCGCACCTCGCCCCTCGCACCTCGCCCCTCGCACCTCGCCCCTCGCACCTCGCACCTCGCACCTCGCACCTCGCACCTCGCACCTCGCACCCATGAAGCATGCCAACAACATCCGCGACGTTCCTTACACGATGTAGTCGAGTTACAACCCCGGCTGCGGCCAATGAGGCATGGTCGGTTCTACCGTGCTGCACCATAGTCAATTCACAGCGCAGGACAACGCGTCGCTACCCCGACCGGCGACCCGCGCTGAAAGCTACAACGAAGGCGCTCTTGTCGATGATCCAGGCGCCATAGGCGATGGTCTTTCCAAGCTTGTGACCACTTCGCGACTGCAGCATAGGGCGCTTACCCGGCCCGGCATGCGTAGCAAACGCCCCCTAATGCCATCGACGATGGCGACTGAACGAGGTGTTACACATGAACTGCATCGAACTGAGCCACCAAGCCGACCTCATTGCCAGCACCTTCAGCAAGCAGGAACTCGCCAAGCTGGTGCTGGCCCTGAAGGGCAACCGGGAATCCCTGCAGCACGCCGTCGAGGTGATCGATACCGTCGACAGCCGCGTGGGCTACTCCCTCGACGATGCCTGGGACGAGGTGCTGACCGGCGACGCCTTGCAGCAAGAGGAGGAATGAGGCGCCTTTCCGCGACAGCCTGACTAGCCATTGCCCACCCCGCCCTGCGGGGTGGGCTTTTTCATGGCACTCGCTTCGCCACCGGCCGCCCTCGTTCGCAGGCGCACCTTTTCGGCATTCGCTGGTCAAAAATCGCGTCTACAGGCAGGGTATGAACAACGGCGAGCATACGCTCCGCTGCACCATGTCTTACGGAAGCCATACGGCGCGACACCAACGGCGTCGCTCACCGACTTGCAAGGAGTCATTCATGAAGCGCTTTCTTCCCATCGTCGCCCTCGGCGCCCTGACCCTGGCGGGCTGCGCCAACACCGCGCCCTACTCGGGCAACGTCTATTCCGGCAATCAGGCCAAGGTGGCCCAGAACGTGAGCATCGGCACCATCACCGCCATGCGGCGGGTGCAGATCCAGGCCGGGGATCAGAACAGCGGCGCGCTGGGCGGCCTCGGCGGCGCCGTCATCGGCGGACTGCTGGGCAACCAGATCGGCGGCGGCTCGGGCCGCACCCTGGCCACCGCGGCCGGCGCCATCGGCGGCAGCGTGGCCGGCAAGAAGATCGAGGACAGCGCCAATCGCACCGACGCCTGGGAGCTCGAGATCCGCAAGCAGACCGGCCAGACCGTGGTGGTGGTGCAGAAGGCCGATCAGCCGTTCCAGGTCGGCCAGAAGGTGCGCCTGATCGGCACCGGCAACAACGTCAGCGTGGCGCCTTACTGAGCCCCGCGCCGTCGATACGCCGACGCGATAACGCAGAAGGCCCGCGGCGCATGCGCCGCGGGCCTTCTCGTCGAGCAGGCGTCAACCTCAGTGGAAGTTGGCCTTGCGCATCGCCCAGCACACCAGCTTGCTGCCGATCAGCACGATCAGGCCGATGATGACCAGCGTCAGCAGCAGATCCACCGGGCGCACGATGGCGGTAGCGCCCAGCACGGCAATGGCCGGGCTCCACACCCAGCGGTCGTCCTCGCTGCGCAGTACAGACGGCATCAGCTTGTCGAGCGCCGAGCTGACGGTGGCCTCCCAGCGGCTCAGGCACAGGAAGAGGATCACGGCAAAGGCGATCAGCCAGATGACGGTCAAGGTCATGGAGGAGTCTCCAGCAGGGAACGAATGAACGGGGAAAAAGCGTCGCACAAAGGGTATCCCCGCCTTCAGAAGCACGCAACCACGGGGACAAGGCGTGAATCCCGCTCAGGATCGCCGCGAGCAAGCTGAAAAATCTCCTTACGCCACTGACAGTCCCCGGGAAGCCACGTTACCATGCGCGCACACGCACTCATCGATAGGTTCATCATGCAAATCGCACAGAATTCCGTTGTGGCCTTCCACTACACCCTGACCAACGATGCAGGGGAAGTGCTGGACAGCTCGGAAGGCCGTGAGCCGCTGACCTACCTCCACGGCGCCGGCAACATCATTCCGGGCCTCGAGAAGGAAATGGAAGGTCGTGCGGCTGGCGACAAGCTCCAGGCCAAGGTCGCCCCCGAAGAAGGCTACGGCGAAGTCCAGCCGCAGCTGGTGCAGGAAGTCCCGCGCGACGCCTTCCAGGGCGTCGAAAGCATCGAGCCGGGCATGCAGTTCCAGGCGCAGACCCAGGGCGGTCCGCTAATGGTCACCGTGACCCAGGTCGAAGGCGACACCGTCACCGTCGACGGCAACCATCCGCTGGCCGGCCAGACCCTGAACTTCGACGTCGAGATCGCCGAAGTCCGCGAGGCCAGCCAGGAAGAGGTCGAGCACGGCCACGTCCACGGCGAAGGTGGCCACGAGCACTAAGCTCGCCGCCAGCCAGGACGAAAAAGGGGCAGCCCACGGGCTGCCCCTTTTCTATGCCTGTCCCGTCGAGATGAGCAGTCAACGCCGGCCTCAGACGCTGGCCAGCACTCCCTCGCGCGCATTCACCTCCTCGGCGTCCATCGGGCGCAGACGCACCGGCACCGACTTCGAGGCCGGCGTATTGCTGCGGGCATCCCGATGATCCAGCGGAATCAGGTCGTTGGTTTCCGGATAATACGCCGCCAGGCAGCCGCTCGGAATGTCGTAGGCCTTGAGCCGAAAGCCCGACATGCCACGCTCAAGGCCATCCTCGCTGGCCGTCTCCAGCCGCACACGCTGGCCTTCGGTGAAGCCGAGCGCCTCAAGATCCTGGGGGCTGATCATCACCACCATGCGGGTGCCGTAGACATCTCGATAGCGGTCATCCTCCGAATAGACGGTGGTATTGAACTGATCATGCCCCCGCAGGGTAATCAGCAGGAAGACGCTATTCCTGTCGAGCGTCTCGTGAGTGACCTTGTCGAGGCCCGGCTCATCGGCGCCCAGCCCATCGGGGAACAGGAAGTTGGCGCGCCCGCTGTCGGTCGGCCAGATGCGCTCTCGAGGCGGCGTCCGGATGCGAAAGCCTCCCTCGGCCAGACGCGCATTGTAGTCGGGGAAAATCTGCGGGAAGACCGCCTCGATGCGATCCCGGATGCGGGCATAGTCCGCCTGCAGCCAGTCCCAATCCAGGGAAGGGTGCGCCGGCAGCGTCGCCTTGGCCAGCTGACAGGTGATGGCGATTTCCGATGGCAGCGAGGGGTCGGCCGGGGCGAGCATGCCGCGCGACGGCGAGACGTTGCACATGCCGTCCTCGACGCTTGTCACCTGCTCCGCGCCCTGGCCGTCGGGGCCTGCCTGACGATCACGCTCGCTGTGCCCCAGCGTCGGCAGCACCCAGCCATGCCGACCAGGATGAAGATGACTGCGATTGAGCTTCGTGGCGATGTGCACGGTCATGTCCAGCTCGCCCACACGCCGGACCACGCGTTGCTGGTCGGGGATGGCACGAAAGAAGTTGCCGCCCATGCCGATGAAGGCCTTCACCTCACCACGCAGGATGGCCTCGCAGCACTCGGCCACATCATGGCCAGGGTCGCGCGGACACTGCATGTCGAAGACCCGATCGAAGGCGTCCAGCATCTCGGGCTTGGGCAGATTCTCGATCCCGACGGTACGATCCCCCTGCACGTTGGAATGGCCACGGACCGGGCAGGCCCCGGCGCCCGGACGCCCGATGTTGCCGCGCAGCAGCAGCAGGTTGATGATCTGCTGGATGGTGTCGCCGCCCCGAGCGTGCTGGGTAATCCCCATTCCCCAGCAGCAGATGACGCGATCGGCCTCGAGATAGGTCTGTGCGGCCTGCTGCAGTGACTCACGCGACAGACCGGACATGCCGACCAGGTCGTCCCACGACAGCGCCCGACAGTAATCGGCGAAGGCCTCGAAGCCATGGCAGTGCTGGGCAATGAAGGCGTGGTCGAGGTAGCCCGCGGCATGCGGATCGTCGCGGCGACGCGCATCGTCCGCCTCGATGACGTACTTGCACATCGCCTGGATCGCGGCCAGGTCACCGCCGATTCGCAGCTGATGGTACTGGGTACAGATCTCCGTGCCCTCGCGCCCCAGCATGTCCTTCGCGGACTGCGGGTCGGCGAAGCGTATCAGCGCCCGCTCGCGCAGGGGATTGAAGCTGACGATCTCGGCCCCGCGAGCGCGAGCCGCGTGCAGGTCTCCCAGCATGCGAGGGCTGTTCGTGCCGCTGTTCTGGCCGAAGATGAAGATGGCATCCGCCTGGGAGAAGTCGTCGAGATTCACCGTGGCCTTGCCCAGGCCGATGGACTCCGGCAGCGCCCGCGACGTGGTCTCGTGGCACATGTTGGAGCAATCGGGAAAGTTGTTGGTGCCGTACAGGCGCCCCAGCAACGAGAACAGGAAGGCCGCCTCGTTGGACGTGCGCCCCGAGGTGTAGAACTCGACCTGATTCGGACTCTCGTAACCCTTCAACCGCTGGCCGATTTCCGCATAGGCCGCCGCCCAGGAAGCGGGAACGTAGCGATCCTGCTCGGCGTCATAGCGAAGCGGGCGCGTCAGCCGCCCCTCGCGCTCCAGCTGATGATCCGTCCACTCGCGCAGTTCGCTCAGCGTATGGTCGGCAAGGAAACGATCCTCGAGGCGCTTGCTCGTGGCCTCCCACGCCAGTGCCTTGGCGCCGTTCTCGCAAAAATTCGCCCGCTTGGGCTTGTCGCCATTCGGCCAGGCGCAGCTGGGGCAGATGAAGCCGTCGGGCTGATTCATCTTCAGCAAGCCGAGATGGCCCTTGACGGGCAGGTGCTCCGACCACAGGAACGTCTCGACGGCCTTGAGGGAGGGCCATCCACCCCCCGGGGGCGTGCCCAGCTGGCTACCGGCAAGCCCCGGGTCCAGGTCGGGCGCGTGTGCCCCCTTGGTGCCGAAGGCGACGTGCGGCGGCGTCGTATCGGACGACGTCGAGGAAGAGGAATCGGACATGCCAGGCTCCATACACAGGTGAGTGAGTGTCCTTCTCGAATCAGCCCCCCTCCACACCATAAGGGACAGCCTGGGCCGTGCAAAATCCGGGAGCGCCAACGTCAGGCCGCCATGCAGCCCCCTGACCATGGCGCACGCCGGGGCCCTGACGATCAGCTCGAGCCGGCCGACAGCGCCCTCAGGGTCAGGTAGCCGCCCGCCAGCCGGGTCGCGGTCGTCACCAGGCAGGCCGCGGCGAAGACGACCGCCAGCAGCGGAAAGTGCCCCGGCCACAGGCAGAAGGCCACCAGCGCCAGCAGCGTCTCCGTGCCTTCGGTCAGGCCGCTCAGGTAATAGAACGCCTTGCGCGGAAAGCGCGGCCGGTCCAGCGCATGGCGGGCGGCCATGATGGCGAAGGCCAGAAACGACGTGCCGGTGCCGATGAAGGCGAACAGCAGCAGGCTCGCGGCCAGGGCGTTGGCGGCCGGGTCGGCCAGGGCGAAGCCCAGCACCACGGCGGCGTAGAAGACGAAGTCCAGGCCGATATCGAGGAAACCGCCGGCGTCGCTGGCGTGATCGGTCAGCCGCGCCAGGGCACCGTCCAGGCCGTCGCCCAGCCGATTGAGCAGGATCACCGCCAGAGCGGCGCCGTAGGCCTCCATGGCCAGCAGCGGCAGCGCCAGCATGCCGACCAGGAAGGCCACCACGGTCACCTGATCCGGCCGCACGCCGATCTTCGCAAGCCCCCGGGCCAGCCATCTCAGCGGCCGCTGGGTCAGCGGCATGGTCCAGCGATCGAGCATCAGGCGTCTCCTTTCGCGTCACTCTCGTCTCGTCTGTCGCTCCCGTCGCGCTCCCCCTTCCCCTCGGCGCGCCCCTCGCCCCGGCGCCAGGCGAAATAGCGCTCGAGCCAGGCCAGCAGCCGTGCCGGCTTGTGGGCGTTCTTCCACACCCCGGCGGTGGCCTTCACCGCCTCGCTGCGGGTCGGATAGGGATGCACGGTGCCGAGCAGCTTGTTGAGCCCGATGCCGTGGGTCATCGCCAGGGTGAACTCGGCCAGCATCTCGCCGGCGCCCAGGCCGACCAGGGTGGCGCCCAGCAGGCGGTCGCGCCCCGGCACGGTGAGCACCTTGACGAAGCCGTCGCGCCGGCCGTCGGCGATGGCGCGGTCGAGCTCGGACAGCGCGTAGCGGGTCACCTCGACCTCGATGCCGCGCTCGCGGGCCTCGCGCTCGCTGAGGCCGACCCGCGCCACCTCCGGGTCGGTGAAGGTCACCGCCGGCAGCGCCCGATAGCTGACCCGGAAGCGCCTGAGCTCGCCGAACAGGGCGTTGACCGCGGCATGCCAGGCCTGGTGCGCCCCGGCATGGGTCAGCTGGAAGGGCCCGGCCACGTCACCGCAGGCCCAGACGTTGGGCAGCACCGAGCGCAGCGTCTCGTCCACCGCCAGGGTGCCGTCCGGGGCGGTCTCGACGCCCAGCGCCTCGAGCCCCAGGCCGGACACGTTGGCGCGCCGCCCCACCGCCACCAGCAGCCGGTCGAAGGGCAGCGTGTCGAGGCGCGTATCGCCGGCCTCATTGCCCTGGCCGATCTCGACCTCGAGGCCGTGGCCACCGTCGTCGAGCGCGATCACCCGCAGCGCCTTGGCCGTCAGGCGCACCTCGACGCCCTCCTCGCGCAGCCGGTCGGCCACCGCCTCGGCGGCGTCCTCGTCCTCCCGGGGAAGCAGCTGGCCGCCCAGCTCCACCAGGGTCACCCGGCTGCCCAGCCGGGCGAAGCTCTGGCCCAGCTCGCAGCCGATAGGCCCGCCGCCCAGCACCAGCAGGCGCTCGGGCAGCGCCTGGAGCTGCCAGAGGGTGTCCGAGGTCAGCGGCTCGGCCTGCTCGATGCCCGGCAGCGGCGGCACCCAGGGCGAGGCGCCGCTGGCGATGATCACATGGCGCGCGGTGATCACCCGCTCGCTTTCGCCTTCGGATACGCGAATCCGCCAGGGATCGTCCAGCCGTGCCTCGCCCTGGACGACCTCGACGCCGAGCCCCTCGTAGCGCTCGCGGCTGTCGTGGGGCTCGATCTCGCGAATCGCCTCGCGCACGTGGGCCATCACGGCGGCGAAATCGACGCTCGGCTCGCCGGCGGTAACGCCGTAGCGCGGCGCCCGGCGCACCTCCTCGGCGGCCCGCGCCGCGCGGATCAGCGCCTTGGAGGGCACACAGCCGGTATTGAGGCAGTCGCCGCCCAGCCGGTCGCGCTCCACCAGTGCCACCCGGGCCTTCACCGCGGCGGCGATGTAGCTCGCCACCAGCCCGGCCGAACCGCCGCCGATCACCACGATGTCGTGATCGAAGCGCGCCGGCCGGGAGAATCGCCGGGCCAGCCGGCGCCGCTTAACCAGGCCCACCAGCCCCCGGGCCAGCCAGGGAAAGACCCCGACCAGGGCGAAGGACAGGATCAGCCCCGGCGACAGGATGCCGGCCAGCGACTCGAGGTCGCCGAGCTCGCGGCCGGCATTCACGTAGACCGCGGTGCCCGGCAGCATGCCCAGCTGGCTGACCCAATAGAAGGTGGTCAGCCGCATCCGCGTCAGGCCCATCACCAGGTTGATGACGAAGAACGGAAACAGCGGGATCAGCCGCAGGGTGAAGAGATAGAAGGCGCCCTCACGCCGGATGCCGGCGTTGACGCGTTCGAGCTGGGCGGCGAAGCGCCGCTCCAGCGGCGCGCGGGCCAGGGTGCGGGCGATCAGCGCCGCCAGGGTCGCGCCCAGGCTGCTGGCGAACGAGATCAGCACCAGCCCCCAGCCGAAGCCGAACAGCGCCCCGCCGAGCAGCGTCAGCAGCGCCGCCCCCGGCAACGACAGCGCTGCCATTGCCACGTAGAGGGCGAAGAAGCCGCCGGCCAAGGTCAGCGGGTCCTCGGCCAGCCAGGCCTGGAAGCGGACCTGCTCGGCCTTGAGATGATCCAGCGTCAGCAGTTGATCGGCACCGGAGAGAAAGAAGGCGGCGAAGGCGAGAATGATCAGGCCCAGCAGCAGGCGTCGCTTGGTCAAGTCGGTCTCCCTGTTCCATGGTGAGGTAACGCCCTGTGAGTCGTCGCCGGGCACTTCCCCTTACACTGGCGGTCAATCGCGTGTAAGGAAAGCCGTTCGCGACCGACCCATCGTCATCGCTCGTGGAGGAGATTCCCATCATGACAGTCAACCGCATGATTCGCCTGCCCGCCCTGCTGCTCGCGGCCGCGTTCGCCGTTCCCGCGGCCGCCGAGTCCGACGGCACCGCCACCGAGAGCGCCGTGTTCGGCGGCGGCTGCTTCTGGTGCGTGGAACAGGCCTTCGACGAGGTCGACGGCGTGGTCGCGACGACCTCGGGCTTCTCCGGCGGCGAGGTGAAAAATCCCAGCTACGAGCAGGTCTCGGCCGGCGGCACCGGCCATATCGAGGTGGTGAAGGTGGACTACGATCCCGCCACGGTCGACTACCGCACCCTGCTCTACGTCTTCTGGCGCAATATCGACCCCTTCGCGGTGGGCCGTCAGTTCTGCGACAAGGGCGCGACCTACCAGAGCGTCATCTTCGTCATGGGCGACGAGCAGCGCGCGTTAGCCGAGGCCAGTCGCGACGCCGTGGCCGAACGCTTCGGCCGCGAGATCGGCACCCAGATCCGCGACTTCACGGCCTTCTACCCGGCCGAGGACTACCACCAGGACTTCTACGAAAAGAATCCGGTGCGCTACCACTTCTACAAGTCGGCCTGCGGGCGTGCCGATCGGCTGGAGGAGGTCTGGGGCGACGAGGCGTCGGCTCACGCCATGCCCTGAGCCGACGCCTCTTTCGCCGCCCGCCGGCGCTCCCCGCGACGCAGCCGCCAGGCCAGCGTCAGGGTAACGAGCAGCACCAGGCCGCCGCCCAGCACCACGCCCGGCCAGTGTCCCGCGCGCCAGAACGGTTCGAGCCACACGCCGCCGAGGCTGGCGCCGACATAGTAGAACACCAGATAGAGCGCCGAGGCGCTGCCGCGGGCCCGCCTGGCCTGGCGCCCCACCCAGCCCGAGGCCATGGAGTGGGCCAGGAAGAAGCCGAAGGCGGCCAGCGTCAGCCCGACCAGGATGACCGGCAATGAAGGCGCCAGCGTCAGCGCCATGCCCGCGGCCAGCAGCAGCGTGCCGAGCGCCATGCAGGTCGGCGGCGAGGCGCGACGCACCAGGCGGCCGGACAGCGACGAACCCAGGGTGCCGCCCAGATAGGTCAGGAACAAGAGTCCCAGCAGGCGCGCGTCCAGCGAGAACGGCGCATCCGCCAGGCGGAAGGTCAGGTAGCTGTAGAGGTTGATGAAGACCAGGAAGTTGAGTCCGCCCAGCAGGTAGGCGCCGCGCAGCTCGGGCTGGCGCAGGTGCCCGGCCATGTCGGCCAGCGCCTCGCTCAGCCGAAAACGACGCGGCGCGAAGCCGCGGGCCGGCGGCAGCAGCCACCAGAACAGCGCCACGCCGGCCAGCGTCAGGCCGCCGACCCACAGGAAGCTCGCCGAGACCCCGGCCGATTCCGCGGCCCAGCCACCGATCACCCGCCCCGAGATGCCGCCCAGCGAGTTGGCGGCGATGTAGAGCCCCACCGCCGGCAGCATGGCCGAGCGCTCGAACTCGTCGCCCATCCAGGCGATCGCCACCGCCGGCAGCCCGCCCAGCACGAACCCCTGGACCACGCGCAGCGCCAGCAGCGTCTCGAAGCCCGGCACGACCGCCAGCGCCAGCGACAGCCCGCCCCCGGCCAGCAGCGTCAGGCGCATGATGCCGCCGCGGCCGATGGCGTCCGACAGCGGGCCGAACACCAGCAGTGCCGCCGCCAGCGACAGCGTGGCCAGCGACATCGCCAGGTTGGCGACCAGCGTCGAGACGCCGTGGGCCTGGTGCAGCGAGGGCAGCAGCGGCTGCACCACATAGAGATTCAGAAACACGAGGAAGGAGCCCAGGCACAGGGCCAGGGTCGCGCGCCACCAGGCGCGACTGTGAGCGTCGATCATGAAGGCCTCCGGGTTGGCTGCCCATGATCCAGGGCGCACAATGATAAGCCAAGCAGAAGTTAATGATGGAACTCATCGGATTCTCTTATGGCCCTGCCCTTCGACCTGCGCAGCCTCGGCGTATTCCTGGCGGTGGTGGACCATGGCGGCTTCAGCGCCGCCGCCCGCTCGCTGCACCTGGCCCAGTCCGCAGTCAGCCAGACCGTCGCCAACCTGGAACATCGCCTCGAGCTCACGCTCTTTCATCGCCACGAGCGACGCATCGCCCTGACCGCCGAGGGCGAGGCCCTGGCCGAGCATGCCCGCGACCTGCTGGCTCGGGCCGAAGCCGCGGAGCTTGCCATGCGGGAGCTTCACGGGCTGGTCAAGGGCGAGCTGCGGATCGGCATTCCCTCGATGCTGGGCTCCTACTATTTCCCGCCGCTGCTGATGGGCTTCAAGGCGCGCCATCCGGGCATCCGGCTGACGGTGGTGGAGGCCGGCGCTCGCCGCCTGCAGCGCATGATCGCCGCGGGCGAGCTGGACCTGGGGGTGGTGATCGACGACGGCGAGAGCCGCCATCTGACGCGCGAGGCGCTGGCGCGGGAAGAAATGGTGGTCTGCGTGCCCCGGGAACACCCCTTCGCCGCACGCGACAGCGTCACGCCCGAGGCCTTCTTCGCCGAGCCGCTGGTGCTGTTCCAGGATGGCTACTTTCATCGCGAGTTCATCGACGCCCTGGCGCGTGACACCGGGGCCAGCGCCAACGTCGCCTTCGAGTCGAACCTGATTCCGCTGACCAAGGCCATCGTGCGCCAGGGCTTCGGCATCACGACCTTCCTCAGGCGGGTGGTCGAGGAGCCGGAGCTGGCGGCGGTATCCTTCGACCCGCCGGCCTGGCTGGCGCTGTCGCTGGCCTGGAAGGAAGGCGCCTATCTGTCGCGGGCCGAACAGGCCTTCGTGACGTTCGTGCTGGAGAACCGCTAGGCGATGTCAGAGCGGTGCCGGCGCGCGTCGACGTGTCAGGCAGCGCCTGGCGCGAGTCCTCAGCCCTCGCCGCGATCGGACGGGGCGTCGTCGAGGCGCTGCGCCAGATGCACGTCGTCCAGCGGACGCCGCGCCTGCCAGTAGTAGTGGCGCCAGTAGCGATTGTCGAGGGAGGAAATCTTGACCCCGCGGGAGGTCGAGGCGTGCAGGAAGCGCCCCTGACCGACATAGATGCCAACGTGATGGTAATAGCCGGGCGGCTGGAAGAACACCAGGTCGCCGGGACGCAGGTCGTCGCGCGGCACCGCTTCGCCCTCGCGTACCTGCTGGGTGGTGGTGCGCGGCAGATCCAGGCCGAAGGCCTCGGCGAAGACGCGCTGCACCAGGGCGGAGCAGTCGATACCGTGGCGGGTGGTGCCGCCCAGCCGGTAGGGCGTGCCGAGCCAGCGCTGGTGCTCGACCAGCAGCGCCTGGCGCACCTGGGCCGGCGGCGGATTACGCAGCCCGCGCAGCGCGAGGACAGGATTGTCGACTGGCGACATCTGCGCCCCGCCGGGCAGCCCCGGCATATCGCGGGCGAAATAATCGTCCACCGGCGGCTTCGATCCGCCGCTGCCGGCGCAACCGGTCAGCAGCAGCAATGTCAGGCCTGCGAGTGAAACGCGACTCCACGTCGACATCCCTGTCCCCTTCCCCGATCCCTGTGTGTCTTGAAGATGATGTCGGCCGGTCGGCGCCAGCCGTCGACATCATAACCAGCGTAACGGTTTAATGCAGCTGCCGGCCATCACCGGGCAGCGTGTCCACGTGCATCGGTGCCCAGTGACGCAGCCGCGCGCCCGGGAAATCGAGGCTCGCCCAGGCCCCGGCCAGCGGCGGCGCGGCGGACAGCCAGCTCACCAGCGCCTGACGGAAGCCGGCGAGGAAGGCCTCGCGCTCCGGCGTCTCGCCCATGAAGAAGGAGAAGCCGGCCAGCAGGCCGCGACCGTACTCCTCCCAGCCGCCATAGTGGCGGGCGGCCAGGGCGTGGGCCCGCTCCAGGCGCTGGAGAAAGTCCGGCTCCGCCAGCCAGCCGAGCTGGCGACCGGCGATCGCCAGGTCCACCGCCTGGGCCAGGTCCCAGGCGGTCATGTCGAGCTCGTTGCAGCCCTCTTCGCCGTCGCGCACGCGGATCAGGCGCAGCAGGTGGTTGCGCTCCTCCTCGCTGCACTCGCCGGACTCCAGGGTGGCAATCTCCGACAGCAGCCGGCTGCGGTTGAGGGTGTAAGGGGCGTAGTTGATCTGATACTCCTGCCGATCCCCGACGTCCAGCAGGTAGTCGATGAAGTCGGCGAGCTCGCCGGCCGTATGCAGGCCGTAGTGGCCGTCGACCCATTCGCGGATCGAGGCGCACTCGCGCTCGCTCTCCGGCTGGGGCAGGCTCCACGCCGGGCTGTTCAGCGGCCCCACCAGGGCCATGGCGGTGAAGTGCGGCAGGCTCGGCCGCGGGCCGGGCTCCCGCCATTCGCCGCTCTTCCAGTCCAGCCAGTGGAAGGGGCTGCCCGGGTCTTCCAGATGCCAGCGGATCTCGGCCACCAACGAGGGCTGGTCGGGCTCCGGCAACAGCGCCTCCCACTGCGCCCAGGCCGCCAGCAGCCGCCGCGGGCTGGCATAGAAGCGGCTCAGCGAACCGTGCAGGGCCGCGGCCAGCTCGGCCAGCCGGTCGGCATCGAACAGCCCGCTGTCCATGGCCATCTGCAGGTGAAAGGCATACTTCTCGGCCATGTGGATGGTCGCCGCGTGTCGACTGGCCTTGCCCAGGGCGTCACGGGCGGCCAGATCGCCCTTGGTCGGGCGGCCGAACGGCGTGGCGGGCGGTGGCAGGGCCCCGTGGGCGCCGTCCGCCGCCAGCTGGTTGAGGTGATGCGCCTGGGCCGGCAGCCAGTAGCGCGAGAGCGCCTCGGGGCCCTCGTCGGCGTGCAGATCGAGGGTCTCGGCAAGATAGCGGCGCGCATCCTGCTGGCGCGCCTCGTCCAGCGACGGCGCCACGCCCTGGCGCAGCGCCAGCTCCGGCTCGCGCACCGCGGCCAGGGCCAGCACCCAGTGGCTCGGATCGCGTCGCCAGTCACGCATGGCCCGGCGCGAGGCCTCCAGAGCCTCGTCCGCGGCGATCTCCTTTAGCGGCCGGCGCCAGGGGCTGACCGGCGACTGCAGCAGCAACGCCCAGTCGGCGTCGAACGCGCCGCGCAGGTCGCGGGCCTCGAACAGGCTGCGACCGCGCTGGTAGGCCCGGGCCAGGGCCATCCAGTCGCTGTAGCGATGCATCGCCAGGTCGGCGCCGTGGAGCGCGAAATGGCGGGCTTCCTCGTCGTCGAGCCAGCCCAGACACAGGCCGGCCCAGGCCAGATCGATCATGCGCAGCCAGTCCCAGGCGGCCCATTCCAGCGGCTCGCCGCCCTCGACCAGGGTCAGCAGCACGCGCCCGGCGGACTGGTCGCGCGGCGCCAGCCCCTCCCACCAGGCGCGGCGCTCCTCACCGGCGGCCGACAGCAGGCGCTCGGCGTCCAGGTCCCAGGCCTGTCGGTCGCCCTGGGACGCCAGCCACAGCAGCACCCGGATCAGCTCGTCGCGGCCCTGGACCTGCCAGCCCTCGGCCAGCCAGGCCTCGACGCCCTGCCAGTCGAGGGGCGCGGCCCGTGCCTCCAGCACCGGGCTGAAGGCCGCGCGCAGCCGCCACACCCGTTCGGCTTCGTCGTCCGGCCACAGCGCCGGCTCGCGGCGCGAACCGGCCAGCCATTCGCGCAGCATGTCCCAGGTCACGCCCTCGCCTTGATGCTCGAGCGCGGCCAGCGCCTCGCAGGCCTCGCTGAAGCCATCGTCGCCGTGGACCCAGCCCTCGGCGCTACGCGCGCGGCACAGCGCATCCAGCCAGGCGTCCAGGCCGTGATAGCGGCCGCCGATCTCCTCGGCGATGCGCTGGCCCCAGTCCCGGGCCCGCTGCTCGCCGAGCCAACCGGCGGCGCCGGCCAGGGCCGCGAGCTCGAGCGCGGCGAGCAGCCGCCCCGGATGGGCCTCGCCCCCGGCGCCGAACGCCTCCAGCAGGCGCCAGCCCAGTTCGCCGCGGTCGACGACCCCCAGCTCCTCCAGACGCGCCTCGGCCACCTCGGCCTCCAGCGTCAGGGGATCGGGGGCGAAGGCCCAATCACACAGCACCAGCTGCTGGGCCCACCAGGCATTCAGGGGATCGACCAAGGCACACCTCGCCACACAAGCAAACGTTCGGAACGGCGCCTCGGCGCCGCGGGAAATTCGGCGACATAGTGTAACGGAAAGCGCCGCCCTCGCCGATGCTCGAATCCCCTTCCAGAGAAAGTCAACGCCGGGGCTTGGCGAGGTGTTTCAAATAATGCACACTCGTCAATCATAACGCATCACGAGCCATCCTAACGCATCGCGAGAGAGCCCCATGTTCACCGAGAGCGACCTGCTGATCGACAAGGCCTATGTGGCCGGCCAGTGGCGCGACGCCGAGCGCCGCTTCCCCGTGACCGATCCCGCCAGCGGCGAAGTGCTGGCCGAGGTGGCGGACCTGACCGCCGACGACGCCCGCGAGGCCGTGGCTGCCGCCGAGGCCGCCTGGCCGGCCTGGCGCCGCCAGACCGCCAAGCAACGCGCCGCCCTGCTGCGAGGCTGGTACGAGCGCATCATGGCCCACCAGGAGGTCCTGGCACGGCTGATGACCCGCGAACAGGGCAAGCCGATCGGCGAGTCGCGCGGTGAGGTCGGCTACGGCGCCAGCTTCGTCGAGTATTACGCCGAGGAAGCCAAGCGCGTGGCCGGCGAGACCCTGCCGGGCCACGGCGCCGACAAGCGCATCCTGGTGATGCGCGAGCCGATCGGCGTGATGGCCGCGATCACGCCCTGGAACTTCCCGCTGGCGATGATCACCCGCAAATGCGCCCCGGCCCTGGCCGCCGGCTGCCCGGTGGTGATCAAGCCCGCCGAGGCCACCCCGCTGACCGCCCTGGCGCTGGCCAGGCTGGCCGAGGACGCCGGCTTCCCCGCGGGCGTGATCAACGTGGTGACCGCCTCCCGTCCCGCCGAGATCGGCGAGGTGCTGACCACCGACCCGCGGGTGCGCAAGGTCTCCTTCACCGGCTCTACCCCGGTCGGCAAGACGCTGCTGGCCCAGTGCGCCGGCACCGTCAAGAAGGCCTCCATGGAGCTCGGCGGCAACGCGCCCTTCATCGTCTTCGATGATGCCGACCTGGATGCGGCCGTGGAAGGGGCCATCGCCTCCAAGTTCCGCAATGCCGGCCAGACCTGCGTGTGCACCAACCGTTTCCTGGTGCAGGATGGAGTCTACGATGCCTTCATCGAGAAGCTGGCCGCGCGCATGGCCGAGCTCAAGGTCGGCAACGGCCTCGAGGACGGCGTGCTGCAGGGCCCGCTGATCAACGCCGCGGCGGTGGACAAGGTACAGGCGCACATCGCCGACGCCCTCGAGCACGGCGGGCGCCTGGTGTGCGGCGGCGAGCCCCATGCCCTGGGCGGCACCTTCTTCCAGCCGACCCTGGTCGCCGATGTCACCGCCGAGATGCGGGTGGCCACCGAGGAGACCTTCGGTCCGCTGGCGCCGGTGTTCCGCTTCCACGACGACGAGGAAGCGATCGCCATGGCCAACGCCACCGAATTCGGCCTGGCCGCCTACTTCTATGCCCGCGACTACCGGCGCATCTGGCAGACCATGGAAGGCCTCGAGTACGGCATGGTGGCCGTCAACGAGGGCCTGCTCTCCACCGAGCTGGCGCCGTTCGGCGGCGTCAAGGAATCCGGCCTGGGTCGCGAAGGCTCGCGTCACGGTCTGGACGAATACACTGAACTAAAATACGTCTGTGTCGGCGGGCTCTGAGCCCCTACCGCTCTCTCAACAGGAGTCGTCTCATGAACAACGCACAACTCAACGAGCTCAAGCAGCGCTACGTCGCCAGCGGTGCCGCCAGCCCGGCCACCCAGTTTGCCGACCGGGCCGAGAACGCCCTGATCTGGGACGCCGACGGCAACCGCATCATCGACTTCGCCGGCGGCATCGGCGTGCTCAACATCGGCCATCGCCACCCCAAGGTGGTCCAGGCGGTCAAGGACCAGCTCGATAAGGTCATGCATACCTGCCAGACCGTGATGCCCTACGAGGGCTACGTGAAGGTGGCCGAAAAGCTCAGCCAGGTGACCCCGGTGCGCGGCCACGGCAAGGTGATGCTGGCCAACTCCGGCGCCGAGGCGCTGGAGAACGCCGTCAAGGTGGCCCGCGCCGCCACCGGCCGCGACAACGTGATCTGCTTCACCGGCGGCTATCACGGCCGCACCTTCATGACCATGGCCATGAACGGCAAGGTCGCGCCCTACGCCACCGACTTCGGCAGCATGCCGGGCAACGTCTTCCGCGCGCCCTATCCGGTGCCCTATCACGGCGTCAGCGAGGAAGAGGCCCTGCGCGGCCTGAAGCTGACGCTGAAGACCGATGCCAACCCTAAGAATACCGCCGCCATCGTGCTCGAGCCGGTGCTGGGTGAAGGCGGGTTCTACGCCGCCTCGCCGAGCTTCCTCAAGGCGGTGCGCGAGCTGTGCGACGAGCACGGCATGCTGATGATCGTCGACGAGGTGCAGTCCGGCTTCGGTCGCACCGGCAAGCTGTTCGCCATCGAGCACAGCGGCGTCGAGCCGGACATCATCACCATGGCCAAGAGCATGGCCGACGGCATGCCGATCTCCGCCGTGGTCGGCACCGACAAGGTGATGGACGCCTCCGGCGGCAACTCGCTGGGCGGTACCTACACCGGCAGCCCGGTGTCCTGCGCCGCGGTGCTGGCGGTGCTCGAGGTGTTCGAGGAGGAGAAGATCCTCGACAAGAGCCAGGCCCTGGGCGACAAGCTGGGCCAACGCTTCGACCAGTGGGCGAAGCGCTTCGATTGCGTGGCCAACGGCCGCCATCTCGGCGCCATGGCCGCCTTCGACGTGGTCTCCGACAAGGCCAACCACACCCCGGACGCGGACCTGGCCGGCGCGCTGTGCAAGAAGGCGCGCGAGAAGGGCCTGATCCTGCTGTCCTGCGGCCTGTGGGGCAACACCATCCGCTTCCTGATGCCGGTGACCATCGAGGACGAAGTGCTGGCAGAAGGCCTCGCGATCATCGAGGAGTGCCTGACGGAGCTGGTCGGCAGCCAGGCCGCCGCCACCGCCTGATCCTGCGCTAGCCCAAACGCACGCCGCCCGGCCAATCGGCCAGGCGGCGTGCGTTTTACGTGAGGGGATAGGCGTCAGGCGCGAGGCGAAACCTCGCCGGGCACTCCTAGGCTTTTTTCACTTTCGCGATCACCCACAGCAGGACTACTGCCCCCACCACCGCGGTGACCAGCGAGCCGATGAAGCCGCCGGCCTGCAGGCCCAGCAGGCTGAACAGGAAGCCGCCGACCACCGCGCCGACGACCCCCACCCCGATATTGCCCAGCAGGCCGAAGCCGCCGCCGCGCATGATGTTGCCGGCGATCCAGCCCGCCAACCCGCCGATGATCAACCAGGCGATGATGCTCATGGGACTCTCCTTTTCCACTTCCTAGGGATGTGCCTGCCAGACTGCCGGCATGCGGTGTCAAAAAGCAAGGTCGTAACGCAAGCTCAGAACGATGATCCGGGCCGGGCCAGGAAGGCCCGCTCTTCCTCGGTCGAGGCTCGCCCGAGGGCGGCGTTGCGATGCGGATAGCGGCCGAAGCGCTCGAGGATGTCGCGATGCCGGCGCTCGGCGCGCAGGCTGTCCTCCAGGCCCAGCTGCGCGAACAGCCCCTGCGCCTCGTCGTGAACGGCCAGCGACTCGCTGTGCATGTAGGGCATATAGAGGAAGGCTCGCTCGCGAGCCGGAAGCGCTGCGTCGTCGCCGACGGCCACCGCCTCCCGGGCGAGCGCCAACGCACGTGCGTCGGCGGCGAAGGCCCCGGCGGTGTCTCGGTGGATATGGCGGGAGAACTGATCGAGCACGATGATCTCGGCCAGTCTTCCCCGCGCCGACTGCCGCCAGCCGTCGAGCTCGCCGCGGCGTGCGGCCGCGTGGGTATCGCCGAAGCGCCGCCGCACCTCGTCGTCGAGGGCACTGTCCTGGCGGAACCACTGCGCCGGTGCCAGCTCGTCGAACCAGAACGCGAGGACTTCCCGGGACTCCTGGCCTGACATGGCGTCGCTGCCTCCTCTGGTAGCGGGGCCAACCCCCGGCCACGGCGGATGATCTCCCAGCATAGCAGCCCGCTCTCGCTACCCGACCGATGCCCGACAACGCCTGCGGCCGCCTATCGGCCGATCTCGCTGCTCGGCGCTTCCTGCGACGCGTCTGGCGCCGCTGTGCGGCGGGGCATGGCCGACATCGGTGGGTGTGGTGACGCTATCCTGAAAAAAGACTACCGAAGGTTAGACGAAAGGCGTATGGCACAGGCAAGGCAGTTCCCTAGACTCCCGACCACTCTCGTAAAGTTAGCAAGAAAAAACGGTCCCCACGCGGCGACAACGCCAATGTGCGCCAGACATTAAGGATGTTTCCGATATGCACGCCCTGACCCTCGCCTCCTTCCTGTTCTTTACAGGACTGGTGGCCTTCCTGACCTGGCGGATCACCCGCCGCGACGACCACTCAAGCACCAACGGCCTGTTCCTGGCCGGGCGCAGCCTGACCTTCCCGTTGATCGCCGGCTCGCTGCTGATGACCAACCTCTCCACCGAGCAGATGGTCGGGCTCAACGGCGCCGCCTTCGCCGATGGCCTGAGCGTGATGGCCTGGGAAGTGGTGGCGGTCATCGCCCTGGTGCTGCTGGCGCTGTTCTTCCTGCCACGCTTCCTGCGCAGCGGCATCGCCACCGTCCCCCAGCTGCTGGAGATCCGCTTCGACAAGGGCACCCAGCGCATCGCCAACGTGATCTTCCTGCTGGCCTATGCGGTGATCCTGCTGCCGATCATCCTCTACTCCGGCGCCATGGGCCTGCAGGGCATGCTCGACCTGCACGGCCTGACCGGCATCCAGTCCGACACCACCCTGCTGTGGCTGACGGTGTGGATGGTGGGCCTGATCGGCGCCGTCTACGCGCTGTTCGGCGGCCTGCGCACGGTCGCCGTCTCCGACACCCTCAACGGCATCGGCCTGCTGATCGGCGGCTTCGTGATCGTCTACTTCGGCCTGCAGGCCGTCAGCGACGGCAGCGGCGTGATGGCCGGCTGGGACATGCTCAAGGAAGCCCATCCCGAGCGTCTGAACTCCATGGGCCGTGAAGACCAGCAGGTGCCCTTCGCCACCCTGTTCACCGGCGTGTTCCTGATCAACGTCTTCTACTGGACCACCAACCAGCAGATCATCCAGCGTACCTTCGCCGCCAAGAACCTGGCCGAGGGTCAGAAGGGCGTGCTGCTGACCGGCCTGTTCAAGCTGCTCGGCCCGCTCTACCTGGTGCTGCCCGGCATCATCGCCTATCACCTTTACGCCGATCAGGGCGTCCAGGCCGACGAGGCCTACGGCCACCTGGTGTTCAACGTGCTGCCGCCCTACCTCAGCGGTTTCTTCGCCGCGGTGATGGTCGGCGCCATCCTGTCGTCGTTCAACTCGGCGCTGAACTCCACCACCACCCTGTTCAGCCTCGGCTTCTACAAGGGCGTGCTGAACAAGGACGCCAGCGAGGAACAGGTGGTCCGTGCCAGCAAGACCTTCGGCTGGATCATGGCGCTGATCGCCATGACAATCGCCCCGCTGCTGGCCGGCCAGGAGAGCCTGTTCGGCTATCTGCAGAAGATGAACGCCATCTACTTTATCCCGCTGCTGGCGGTGGTGCTGGTCGGCCTGCTGACCAAGCGCGTGCCGCCCATGGCGGCCAAGATCGCCCTGGTCGGCGGCTGCCTGCTGATCTTCGCCGGCTACTTCATCCCGCCGTTCAACCAGCTGCCGCAGATCATGAACGAGTTCCACTTCGTCGCCTCGGTCTTCGTGCTGCTGGTGGTGGCGATGCTGGTGATCGGAAAGCTGCGTCCGCGCGCCGAGGCCTGGGTCCACGAGGACAGCGGCGCCGTCGACCTGACGCCGTGGAAGGGCGCCGTGCCTGCCGGCATCGTGCTGGTGATCCTGGTGATCGCCATCTACGCCGCCTTCGCCTGACGCCACGCCGGCTTCTCCGCGCCATGACGACGCCCCGCCCCGTGCGGGGCGTCGTCGTTTCGGGCCGCGCCATGTCCTGATCAGTGGGAAATGGGTCGTTGTAGACATCGACGCCAGCCGCCAGACTTCAGACATCGTCTCGTCAAGGAACCCGCCGATGTCCGATGCTTTCCCGCCGCGCCGCGTCGTATTACTGGCCTATCCCGACTGCCAGGCGCTGGACGTCAGCGGCCCCTGGCAGGTCTTCGCCAGCGCCAACGACTGCGCCGGCCGGCCGCTCTACGAGCTGTCACTGGTCGCCCGCGCCCCGGGCCCGCTTCACACCAACGGCGGCCTGGCGATAGTGGCCGACCTCGACTGGGCGGGCCTGACGGCACGTGGCGCGCCGGATACCCTGCTGGTGGCCGGCGGCAGCGGCGTGTTCGCCGAGTGCCGCGCCGGACACCACCTGGACGGACTGCGCGAGATGGCACCGCGCGTCCGGCGACTGGGCGCCATCTGCACCGGCGCCTTCCTGCTGGCCCGAGCCGGCCTGCTCGACGGCCGCCGCGCCACCACCCACTGGCGCCACGCCAGGCCCTGGCGCAGGCCTACCCGACGGTAAGCGTCGAGCCGGATGCGCTCTACGTCGCCGACCGCGGCCGCTACACCAGCGCCGGAGTGACCGCCGGTATCGATCTGGCCCTGTCGCTGGTCGAGGCCGATCACGGCGCCGAACTGGCCGGCCGGGTGGCCCGCGAGCTGGTGATGTTCCTGCACCGCCCGGGCGGCCAGTCCCAGTTCAGCGAGGCGCTCGCGCAACAGCGTCGCACCAGCGGCCCGCTGCGCGAGCTGCTGGACGGCCTGCACGCCGATCCGGCCGGCGATCACCGCCTGGAGCGCATGGCCGAGCGGATGGCGGTCACCCCGCGCCATCTGTCGCGACTGTTCCGGCGCCATCTCGATACCTCGCCCGGCGCCTACCTGACGCAGCTACGCCTGGAGGGTGACCGCCGAGAGCTGATCGATGGCCATCCCGCCCCGCCGCTCGAGCGTCTCGCCGCCCGCTGGCGGCTGGGCGGCGCCGAGCAGCTGCGCCGCCTCTTTCATCGCCGCTACGGCGTCCCGCCGTCGGTCTATCATGAGCGCTTCGGCGCCCGCCCCGTCCCGCTCGAGGAGCCAGCCCCATGCCCCTGACCGTCACCCTGCTTTCGCTGTGCCAGGCCCTGCTGGTCAGCGGCAACATCCTGCTGATCGCCGTATCGCCGCTGATCGGCGCCCAGCTGGCCCCGGCGCCGGCCTGGTCCACCGCCCCGGTGGCGACCCAGTGGCTGGGGCTGATGTGCGCCACCATTCCCGCCTCGCTGATCATGGCGCGGCTGGGTCGCCGCCGCGGCTTCGTGCTCGGCCACCTGCTGGGGCTCGCCGGCACAGCCCTCGCCGTGGCCGCCCTCCAGGCCCAGACGTTCGGCCTGTTCCTGCTCGCCACCTGGCTGATCGGGATCGGCATCGGCTTCGGCCAGCTGTATCGCTTCGCCGCGGTGGAGGCGGCCCCCGAGGGCGGACGCGACCGGGCCATCGGCCTGGTGATGGGCGGCGGCGTGCTGGCGGCCTTCTTCGGCCCCTGGCTGGCCCGCCACAGCCACGCCCTGGCCGAGGTGCCCTACCTGGGCAGCTTCCTCGGCCTTGGCGCGCTCTATCTGCTGGCCCTGGCGCTGCTGGCCGGCGTGCGCCTGCCCGAGCCCGGCCGGGAAGCCGCCGAGGGCGAGCCGCGCCGGCTGAGCGAGATCGTCCGCCAGCCGGTGTTTCTGCTGGCAGTGGTCAGCGCCATGGTCGGTTACGGGGTGATGAACCTGGCCATGACCGCCACCCCGCTGGCGATGGCCGAGGTCGGCCACGGCTTCGATCACGTGGCCACCACCATTCAATGGCACGTGGTGGCGATGTTCCTGCCTTCCTTCTTCACCGGGCGACTGACCGCCCGCTTCGGCGCCCCGCGGATGATCGGCGCCGGCTGCCTGCTGCTCGCGGCCAGCGCCCTGATCGCCCAGCTCGACGCCGGGCTCGCCGGCTTCCATGCCGGGCTGGTGCTGCTCGGTCTGGGCTGGAACTTCGCCTTCCTGCCCGCCACCGGGCTGCTCACCGAGGCCCACTCCCCCGCCGAGAAGGCCCGTACCCAGGCCGCCAACGAGTTCCTGGTGTTCTCCACCGTGGCGATCACCGCGCTGCTGGCCGGCCCGGCGGTGACGCTGCTGGGCTGGGCGAGCCTCAACCTGCTGCTGGTCCCGCTGTGCCTGCTGCCGCTGGCGCTGCTCGGCGCCCGTCGCCTTGCCTTCCGGCGTCGCCGCCCGCAGATTAGGGGCTGACACGGATGCCGAGCGACGCCCCATGCCCCGAAACCTGACACGCGACCTGCTCGAACGCGGCCGCGACCGCCAGCTGCGCCTGGCGGTCACCGGCCTGTCGCGGGCGGGCAAGACCGCCTTCCTGACCTCGCTGATCGACCAGCTGCGCCACGCCGGGCTCGAGGCCCGACTGGACCTGCTGCCGGCCGCTCGGGAAGGCCGCCTGCTGGGCGCCCGACGGGTCGAGCAGCAGGACCTCGGCGTGCCGCGCTTTCCCTTCGACCGCGCCCTCGCCGCCCTCGACGCCGACCCGCCGCAGTGGCCGGCGCCGACCCGCGGCATCAGCGAGCTGCGCCTGTCGATCCGCTACCGCCCCAGCCGCCCGGGCTGGATCGGCGGCGACACCCGCCGGCTGACGCTGGACCTGTTCGACTATCCCGGCGAATGGCTGCTCGACCTGCCGCTGCTGGAGCACGACTTCGCCAGCTGGTGCCGGGCCCAGCGCTTCGACGGCGAGCGCGCCGCGCTGTTCGCCGACTGGCAGCGCGAGGTGGCGAAGCTCGACCCGGCTCAGGAGGTCGACGAGGCACGCCTGGCCGAGATCGCCGAGCGCTACGCCGAGGGCCTGCGGGCCGCCCGCGAGGCCGGCTTCTCGGACCTTCAGCCGGGCCGCTTCCTGCTGCCCGGCGAGCTCGAGGGCGCCCCGGTGCTGCAGTTCTTTCCCCTGCCGGGGCTCGACGGGGCCGATCCGTCCGTGCTGGCGCAGCTGCCGCCGGAGAGCCTCTACGCCACCCTGGCGCGACGCTTTCGCCACTACCAGCAGCACATCGTCAAGCCGTTCTACCGTGATCACTTCCGGCGCTTCGACCGCCAGATCGTGCTGGTCGACGTGCTGGGCGCACTGAACGCCGGGCCCGAGCGCTTCGAGGATCTGTCCCGGGCGCTGACGCGGCTGATGCAGAGCTTCGACTACGGCCGGCGCAGCTTGCTCTCGCGGCTGTTCGCCCCGCGCATCGACCGCCTGGCCATCGCCGCCACCAAGGCCGACCACGTCACTCCCGAGCAGCATCCGCGCCTCACCGGGCTGCTCCAGGCGCTGCTGGCCGAGCCGCTCAAGGACCTGCGCTTCGCCGACGTGCCGGTGCGCGCCCTGAGCCTGGCCGCGATCCGCGCCACCGAGGCCCGCGAGGTCGACCACCGCGGCCAACGCCAGCCGGTCCTGCGCGGCACCACCCTCGAGGGCGAGGAGACGCTGCTGTTCCCCGGCGAGGTGCCGGCCGCCCTGCCCGACGCCGGCTTCTGGCGCCGCCAGGGCTTCACCTTCACCGCCTTTCGCCCCCAGCCCCGCGACGGCGGCGCCCTGCCGCACATTCGCCTGGACGCCGCCCTGGAGTGGCTGATCGGAGACAAGCTGACATGACCGCGCCCCGCGAATCCGACCCGCGCCCCGGCCGGCGCTTCACGCTGGAGACCGAAACCGCCCCGGAGGCGCCCGAGACGCCGGCCCCGGAGCATCTGTTCGATCCGACACAGGCCCACCATCCACCGACGCCGGCGGAGCCGGACGCCGCCCCCGGCGAGAGTGAGGCCGCCGTCACCGCCGGGCTGGCGCCGCCGAAGCGCCGCCGCTGGGGCCTGCTCGGGCTGCTGGTCGCGGGGCTCGGACTGGGCGCCGGCGAGCTCGCGCTGTCGATGCCCGCGGCGCTGGCCGAGGGCGACTGGCTGGGGCTCGGCTGGGGGCTGCTGGGCCTCGGCGCCATCGGCCTCGGCGGCGGCGCCCTGGCCCGGGAGCTGTGGCGACTGCGCCGCCTGCGGCGCCACGAGCGGCTGCGCGAGACGCTCGGCGCGCTGCCGGAGGCCTCCGCCCGCCAGGCGCGCGCCACCGCCGACCAGCTGCGCCGCCAGCTGGGCCTGGACGAGGACCATCCGCACTGGCAGGCCTTCCTCGCCGCCCATGAGCCCCATCACGACGGCCGCGAGACCCGGGCCCTGCTGGCCCACCACCTGCTGGCCCCGCGCGACCGCGAGGCGCGGCGGCTGATCTCCCGAATGAGCGGCGAAACCGCGGTGATGGTGGCGCTGAGCCCGCTGACGCTGGTCGACATGGCGCTGGTGGCCTGGCGGCATCTGTCGCTGATCGACCGGCTGTGCAGGCTCTACGGCCTGGAGCTCGGCTATGCCGCGCGCCTGCGGCTGTTTCGCCAGGTCCTGCGCGACATGGCCTTCGCTGGCGCCAGTGAGCTGGCCAGCGAGGCCGGCATGGAATGGCTGTCGCTGAACCTGGCCGGACGCCTCTCGGCGCGGGCCGGCCAGGGCATGGCGGTGGGCCTGCTCGGGGCACGGCTGGGGCTTCGCGCCCAGCGACTGACCCGCCCGCTGGCCTTCGACGAGGCCGAGCGGCCGCGCGTCGCCGACCTGCGCCGCGAGCTGTGGGGCAGAATGCGACGCCTGGAGCGTCGCGAGCAGGACGACAAGCGTTGATGAGGATCATCCCAGGCGGCCCGATGGGGTCTAGGCTGAAGGGTATGCCACCGGCCACGCCAAGGAGAGATCCCATGTTCCACACCATCCTCGTGCCCATCGACGGCTCCGAGCACTCGCGGGTGGCGCTGTGCGTCGCCTGCAAGCTGGCCCGCCAGGAGGACGGCCAGCTGATCCTGCTGCACATCCCCGAGGCCCTGCCCCACGAGCCGCTGCTGGTCTGGGGCATCGGCGCGGTGCCCATGGAATCGACCCTGGAGAAGCGCGACGAGGTCGGACAGACCCTGCTCGATCACGCCATCGAGGAGGCCAAGGCCCTGGGCATCGAGCAGGTCAAGCCGGTGCTCACCCGCGGCGATCCCAGCCAGACGATCCTGGCCGCGGCCGAGGAGCACGGCGTCGACACCATCGTCATGGGCAGCCGCGGCCTCGGCGACCTCAAGGGCCTGGTGGTGGGCAGCGTGTCGCACAAGGTCAGCCACGGCGCCGACTGCCGGGTGATCACCGTTCACTGATCCGCTGACGCAGCGTCGACCGGCGGCTAGGCTGCAGGCGTGAAGCCCGTGTCGCGAGGTGATGCCATGTTTCGCACGATCCTGGTGCCGGTCGACGGTTCATCCCACTCCCGCAAGGCGCTCTCGCTGGCCTGCCAGCTGCTGGCAGACCGTCAGGACGCCTGCCTGCTGCTGCTCCACGTCCCCGAAGCCGCGCCGCACGACCCGCCAATGATGTGGGGCGCGGGCAGCGAGGCCGCGGCCGACTCCCGCGACGAGCGCGAACGTCGCGCCCGACGGCTGCTCGATACGGCCGCGGAGGAAGCGCGCGACCGCGGCGTCCGCCACGTCGAGCCCCTGCTACGCTACGGCGACCCCACCCGTACCATCCTCGAGCTGGCCGCCGCCCGCGACGTGGACGCGATCCTGATGGGCAGCCGCGGCCTCAGCGACCTGCGCGGCCTGCTCACCGGCAGCGTGTCGCACAAGGTCAGCCATGCCGCCGAGTGCAGCGTGGTCACCGTCCATTGAACGTCGGGTCACCCATCAGCCCGCGCCCCTGCGGCGTCAGCTGCCCCGGCCTGCCGCGCCCGACGAAGTCCACCTCGAAATCGTCCGCGGCGAAATCCGGCGGCGTGCGGCCCGACGCGAAGGCCCGCCACTGCTCTTCAAGGTAGGCGGCGTTCTTGTCGCACCAGGGCGCCGCGCCGATATAGATCACGTTGCTGTCCTCGTGCCCGCGATGCTCGGGGTCCACCGCATGCACCACGTCGCAGTGCCACCAGATGGTGTCGCCGGGCGCCAGGTCCGGGATCGGCGTCAGCGCCTCGAGCAGCGGCGCATGCCAGTGAGGGTCCACCGACAGCGCTCGCCCCGGCCGGGCCCCGCACAGATCGTGCTCCGGCACGTCGTCCTGCAGTGCCCGCAGCAGCAAGTAACTCATCACATCGGCGATCGGGATCAGGTTGAGGGTGCCGGCCCCGCCGCGCTGCGCCGTCAGCGCCGTCCAGCCCTGGAAGGTGCGGAACATCGAGCACACCGCCGGCGATTTCACCTCGCGCACCCGGGTTCGGCTGCGCGCGTCGAAGGGATCGAAGCGCTCCGGCCGGCCGTCGAAGACGTGACGATAGACGTCGCGGAAGTTGGCCTCCAGCCAGCGTTCCACGGAACCGCCGTCGACGTGGGGCGACAGCCCCAGGCTCGCCGAGCCCGGCGGACGACGCCGCAGCCGGTCGGCATAGCAGGCCAGGCGCCCGGGATCGAACTCCTCCCCGGCGTCCCACAGGCCATTGAGGAAGCGACAGGCGTCGGCCAGGCGCGGATCCTGGCGCGCCAGCACCTGTGGGCGCGACCAGTAGAGGCCGTAGATCTGCGGCGTGCCCTGGTCGAGGCCACCGAAATAGGGGTCCTCGGCGGCCTCGGCGAGCCTGGCCATGAAGCGGTTGCGCGCCAGGTAGTCGCCGATCTCGACGTTCCAGGACGCGGCGGTGGCCGCCGGGAACACGCCGTGGATGGCACAGGCGCCGCGTCGTCGGATCCGCGCCAGGACCGCCTCGTCGACCCGGCCGGCGACCACGTCGTCGGCGTCGAGGCTCGGGATCGGCGAGCAGCCTGCCTCGCGCTCGGCCCGGATCTCGGCCACTTGGGCGAGAATGGCGGCCTCGGCTTGGGCGAAAGCGCCGCGATAATCGCCGATCCGTTGGCGCAGTTCGCGCTTGGCGGCGGCAATGGTCTCGCCGAGCCGCTCGGGATCGAGAGTAAAGGCTTGCTGTGGCATGACGACCTCCTGTGTCAGGCGAGACGCCGTTCGCTGTCGGGATCGAAGAGCACCGCTCGGCGCATGTCGACGCGCAGGCCCAGGCGCTCCCCCGCCGCCACCCGGCAGTCGGGATTCACCCGGGCCGTGATCTCGCCGTCGCCGAGCGGCAGGCGCAGCAGGATATCGGCCCCGGTGGGCTCGACCACGCTGACGGTCGCCGACAGCGGTGTGCCTTCGGCCTGCTCGCCGAGCCGCGCGTCTTCCTCGCTGAAGTGCTCGGGACGCAGGCCCAGCGTCAGCGTCCGGCCACGGCATTCGGCCAGGGCGGCGGTCTCGCGACTCACCGGCCAGGGCAGCAGCAGGTCGTCGGCGCCGGGCGTGGCCACGCGCAGGCGGTAGTCGCCGGGCGCACCCTCCAGCACCGCCGGAACGAAATTCATCGACGGCGAGCCCATGAAGCCGGCCACGAAGATGTCCACCGGGTCGTTGTAGATCTCGTCCGGCGTGCCGAACTGCAGAATGCATCCGTCGCGCATCACGGCGATGCTGTCGGCCAGGGTCATGGCCTCGATCTGGTCGTGGGTCACGTAGACGATGGTGGTGCCCAGGCGCTGGTGGAGCTTCTTGATCTCGGTGCGCATCTCCACCCGCAGCTTGGCATCGAGATTGGAGAGCGGCTCGTCGAACAGGTAGACCTTGGGCTCGCGGGCCAGCGCCCGGCCCATGGCCACCCGCTGACGCTGGCCGCCGGAGAGCTGCGAGGGCTTGCGCTCGAGCAGATGCGATATCTGCAGCAGATCGGCGACCCGTTCCACCGCGGCCTCGCGTTCGGCCTTGGGCACCTTGCGCATCTCCAGGCCGAAGGCGATGTTGCCGCGCACCGTCATGCTCGGATAGAGCGCATAGGACTGGAAGACCATGGCGATGTCACGCTCGGCGGGCGTGCGCCAGGTGATCTCCTCGCCGCCGATGTGAATCTCTCCCGAGGTCACCGGCTCGAGGCCGGCGATGGCGTTCATCAGGGTCGACTTGCCGCAGCCGGAGGGGCCGACCAGGATCAGGAACTCGCCCGAGTCGATGGCCAGGCTGACGTCCTGGAGCACCCGGGTGCTGCCGAAGTCCTTGCAGACCCGCTGAATTTCCAAAGCTGACATGGTGGTTACCTCTTCATTGTTCTGTTGCCCCGTACCGGGGGCGACGGGCCGCCGACGATGAGGGCGGCTCCCGGCCCGTGGCGTCGCTAGCCCTTGACCGAACCCGCGGTGAGCCCGCGCACGAAATACTTGCCGGCCAGCACGTAGACCAGCAGGGTCGGCAGCGCGGCGATCATGGCGGCGGCCATGTCGACGTTGTACTCCTTGACCCCGGTCGAGGTGTTGACCAGGTTGTTGAGCGCCACCGTCACCGGCTGGGTGTCGTGCCCGGAGAAGGCCACCCCGAACAGGAAGTCGTTCCAGATCTGGGTGAACTGCCAGATCACCGAGACCACGATGATCGGCTTGGACACCGGCAGCAGGATGCGCCAGAAGATGCGGAAGAATCCGGCGCCGTCCAGCTTGGCCGCCGCGACCAGCTCGTCGGGAACCGACACGTAGAAGTTGCGGAAGAACAGCGTGGTGAAGGCGATGCCGAACACCACGTGCACCAGCACCAGCCCGGCCCGGGAACTGGACAGCCCCAGCCAACCCAGGGTCTGGGCCATGGGCAGCAGGATGACCTGGAAGGGGATGAAGCAGCCGAACAGCATCAGCGCGAACAGCAGCTCCGCGCCGCGGAAGCGCCACTTGGTCAGGGCATAGCCGTTCAGCGCCCCGATCAGGGTGGCGATGATGACCGCCGGGATGACGATGGCGAAGGAGTTCCAGAAGTAGCCGCTCACCCCCTCGCAGCGCATCCCGGTGCAGGCCGAACCCCAGGCCTTGAGCCAGGGCGCCAGCGTCGGATGCTCGGGCAGCGTCAGCAGGCTGCCGGCGCCGATCTCGTCCAGGGGCTTGAGCGAGGTCAGCACCATCACCGCCAGCGGCAGCAGATACCACAGTGCGGCGACGACCAGCACCGCCTGCAGCAGCAGGCGCCCGGCACGGGCCGCCGGCGTCCGGGAGCGAATCACGTTATCCATGTCGACGGCTCCGCAGTTCGGAATACAGGTAGGGCACCAGGATCGCCAGCACGCCGCCGAGCATCAGGATGGCGCTGGCCGAGCCCATGCCGATCTGGGCCCGGGTGAAGGCGTGGGCATACATGAAGGTCGCCGGCAGGTCGGAGGCATAGCCCGGGCCACCGCCGGTCAGCGCCACCACCAGGTCGAAGCTCTTGATGGCGATGTGCGAGAGGATCATCACCGCGCTGAACACCACCGGCCGCAGGCAGGGCATCACCACCCGGCGATAGACCCGCGGCAGGCTGGCGCCATCGAGCTGGGCGGCCTTGAGGATGCTGTCATCGATGCCGCGCAGGCCGGCCAGAAACAGCGCCATGACGAAGCCCGAGGCCTGCCACACCGCGGCGATCACCAGGGTGTAGACCGCCATGTCGGGATCCACCAGCCAGTCGAAGGTGAAGGATTCGAAGCCCCAGCCGCGCACCATCGCCTGGATGCCCAGGCCCGGATTGAGCAGCCACTTCCACACCACCCCGGTGACGATGAACGACAGCGCCATGGGATACAGGTAGATCGTGCGCAGCACGCCCTCCTGGCGAATCCGCTGGTCGAGCAGGATCGCAAGGCCTGCTCCCAGCACCAGGCAGATGCCGACGAACAGCGCGCCGAACACGCCGAGATTGGTGGCCGCCACCCACCAGCGCTCGTTGGCCATCAGCCGCGCATACTGGGCAAAGCCGACGAAGTCGTAGCTCGGCAGCATGCGCGAATTGGTCAGCGAGAGGACGAAGGTCCACAGCATGAAGCCATAGATGAAGCACAGCGAGATCGCGACGGATGGCGCCAGCACCAGCTTGGGCAGCCAGGCCTGGAAGCGCCCCGTGAGACTGGCACGCGCCGCGGGGCGCCCGCCGCGCCGCCAGGCGTCGGCGTGAGTCGAAACGGATTTCATGGGATCACCTCACACTCGAGGAAGGGGCGGCGCCTGCCGTGCAGGCGCCGGACGGAACGCTCAGAGGGCCAGGCTGGCGGCCTGGGCCAGCCGCTCGGCGGCCTGGTCGGCGCTCATGTCGCTCGAGTTGAAGTAGTTGGTGATGATATCGAAGAAGGCGCCCTGGACATCGCTGCGCATGGCCATGCGGTGCGCCATGCTGGGCACCAGGGTGTCGGCGTCGCGCGCGTCCTGAAAGTCCTCCATGGAGCGCAGGGCACAGTCGTCGAAGCCACTCATGTCGAGATCCGGGCGCGCCGGAATCGAGCCCTTGAGCTGGTTGAAGGTCTTCTGGAACTCCGGCTCGAGGATCAGCCGCGCCAGGGCGAACTGTGCCTCCCGCGCCTCGGGGTCGCCGAGCTTGAACATCGCGAAGCTGTCGATGTTGAAGGTGAAGGCGTCCTCGGTGCCCGGCACCGGCGCGCATCGATAGTCCTCGCCGGCCTGCATGTCGGCGGCGGTGAACTCGCCCTTGGCCCAGTCGCCCATGATCTGCATGGCGGCGTCGCCGTCGATCACCATGCCGGTGGCCAGGTTCCAGTCGCGTCCCGGCATGCCCTCGTCCATCAGCTCGCGCAGGCGCTTGAAGGTGGTCAGCGCCTCGATCATGGTATCGCTCTCGAGCGCCTGCTCGTCGAGATCGACGAAGGCGCGGCGATAGAAATCGCTGCCGCCCTGGCTGAGCACCACGCTCTCGAACAGGGTGGCGTCCTGCCAGGGCTGCCCGCCGTGGGCCAGCGGCACGTAGCCCGCCTCGCGCAGCGCATCGCCGGCGGCGAACATCTCGTCCCAGGTGGTCGGCATCTCGACGCCGGCATCGGCCAGCACCTCGGGATTGGCCCACAGCCAGTTGACCCGGTGGACGTTGACCGGCACCGCCACGTAGTGGCCGTCGTGGCGCATCATGTCGGCCACCACCTCGGGCAGCAGCGCATCCCAGTCGCCCTGCTCCGCCACGCCGTCGAGATTGCCGAGCAGGCCGAGCTCGCCCCACTCCTGGATCTCCGGGCCGTTGATCTGCGCCGCCGCCGGCGGATTGCCGGACATCGCCCGGGACTTGAGCACCGTCATGGCGCTGTCGCCGGCCCCGCCGGCCACCGCGAAGTCCTTCCACTGGTGCCCTTCCGCCTCGAGCAGGTCGCGTAGTTCGCCCACCGCCTTGGCCTCGCCGCCGGAGGTCCACCAGTGCAGCACCTCGACCTCACCGGCCTGGACCTGGCCGGCGCCGAGGGCACCAGCCGCGGTCAGTCCCAGCAGGGCATGGCGGAGTGGGGTGAATCGCATCAATGCGCGCATGTGCCGTGCCTCCTGATTGTTGTTGTCTCGACTGCCGCCCGAAACCTTGGCGGCTCGCCTCACGCTAGCGCATTCGTGGCATCAATAGGCGTTACCTAATGCTGGATAGTATTGCCGAGATATTACGGCGCTGAAACATCTCGCCCGGCCAGGGCATCCATGACGTCGTGGCAGGCGCCCATGGTGTGGTAGTCGACCTTGCCGGCCGGGCTCTTGACGTCGGAGTAGCGGCGATTGTCCGGGGTCAGGATGCGGTACCAGGCACCGTGGCGGTGGTCGATGAAGTGGCGCCAGCTGTAGTCCCAGAGTCGTTCGTACCAGCGCCAGTAGGCGGGCCGGCCGGTGCGCGCGCCGAGCAGCGCCGCCGCCGCCAGGCTCTCGGCCTGCACCCAGAAGTACTTGTCGCCGTCGCAGACCCGCTGCGCCGGATCGAGGCCATAGACCAGGCCGCCATGATCACGATCCCAGCCCGCCGTCACGCTGGACAGGAACAGCCGTTCGGCCGCGGGCACCAGCCAGGGCTCGGGGCGATGACGCTCCAGCATCACCAGCAGCTTGGCCCACTCGGTCTGGTGCCCGACCTGATAGCCCCAGGGGCGGAACAGGTGGGCGGGATCGTCGCGGTTGTAGTCCCAGTCGGGGCGCCACTGGTCGTCGTAGTGCTCCCAGATCCAGCCGTGAGGATGATCGCGATTGGCCGTCACCATGGCCCGGGCGATGGCCAGCGCCTGGTCGAGGAAGGCGGCGTCGCCGGTGGCCTCGAAGGCGGCGATCAGCGCCTCGCAGCCGTGCATGTTGGCGTTCTGGCCGCGATAGGCCGACACTCGCCAGTGCCGGTCGGCTTCGTCGGCGAAGCGCTGCCACTGCGGCTCCCAGAAGCGCTTCTGCAGCAGCCGATGGACGGCGTACAGGCCGTCTCGCGCTTCGTCGATGCCGGCCTTGAGCGCCTCGGCATGGGCGAGCAGCACGAAAGCCAGCCCGTAACAGTGGTTCGTATCGTCCTCCACCACCCCGGCGTCCAGGGTCCAGGCATAGCCCTGTGTAGCGGTCTGGAAGTGCGCCCGTTCCAGATAGGCCAGGCCATGGCGGACCCAGTGGCGGTACTCGTCACCGCCGCCGTGACGGGCATAGCGAGCGTAGGTCACCACATAGCGGGCGCTGGAGACCAGATGCCGGTGGCCGCGATCGAGGATGGTGCCGTCGTCGAGCAGGTAGTGATGGAAACCGCCGTGCGGGTCGATGGCGCGAGGATGGTAGAAGGCCATGGTCTTGCGCACATGGGCGGCGAGAAAGTCGCGATCGTAGACGTTCACTGGGTGCCTCCTGCAGGAATATCGGGTCCAGCCTAGCGTGAGCCGCCAGGAATGCGTATTTCCGAATGCTGCGAAGTGTTACGGGGCCAGCGGGCCGGGACGGGGCAGCTCGAGGCGAACCACCAGCCCGCCACCGGGGGGATCGAGCAGCCGCAGTCGTCCGCCATGGGCCTCGAGGATGTGCCGGGCGATGCCCAGCCCCAGGCCGCTGCCGCCGGTATGCCGGCTGCGCGACGGTTCCAGCCGCACGAAGGGCTCGAAGACCCGCTCGCGCTGGTCCACCGGAATGCCCGGACCATGGTCGCGGATATCGAGGCGCAGCGCTTGCGCGTCGTCCGTCAGGCGCACCTCGGCCCGCCGCCCGTAGAAGACGGCGTTCTCCAGCAGGTTGGCCAGGCAGCGCTTGAACGCCAGCGGCTTGACGGCCAGCGGCGCCGCCTCGCCCTCGACGGTGACCTCGCCGCCCTGCAGACGCAGCTCGCCGGCCAGCTCGTCGATCAGCGCCCGCGGCGCGACGGCGGCGACCTCCTCGTGCATGTCGAGCCCCTTGACCGAGTCCAGCGCGCCTCTCACCAGCCGATCGAGCTCGTCGAGGGAGGCGCAGAAACGCTCGCGCTGGGTCGGGTCGTCGAGCATCTCGGCACGCAGCCGCAGGCGGGTGATCGGGGTCTTGAGATCGTGAGAGATCGCCGAGAACAGCCGCTCGCGCTCCTCCAACTGGTGTCGAATGCGCCGCTGCATGCGATTGAAGGCCGCCGCCGAGGCGGCGACCTCCCGCGGCCCGCCCTCGCCGAGCGGCGGCGCATCCAGATCGTCGCCGAGGCGTCGCGCCGCCCTGGCCAGCCGCGCCAGGGTCCGCGTGGCGCTGCGAATGCCCAGCCACGACAGGCCGATCACGGTGAGCAGCACCATCAGCAGCACGAACAGGCGATCCGCCGACAGCCAGTGACGCGCGTCCAGCCCCTCCGGCACCGGCAGCAGGGTGGCCACATAGAGCCACTGGTCGGCCTCCAGGGGGAGCTGCACCACCAGGATCGGCTGCGTCGGCGGCGCCGTCAGCAGGCTGTGCTGCCCCCAGCGCGGCGGCAGGTCGCGCAGCGGCACCTCGTTATTGAGCAGCCGCAGGGTGCCGGGTTCGGAGAAGGCCACCAGGGCGTCGGTAACGCCGAGTTCGGCGCGCAGCACTGCATGGAAATTGTCGATCACCAGCCGCGCCTCGGGCCCTCCACCGGCGTCGGCCACGGCGATGCGGTGATCGTTGACGCTGACGAAGAAACGCGTGCCGCCCATGTCGCGCAGCTGGTCGAGCACGATATGGCGATAGCCATAGGGCAGCGAGCGGAAGAAGCGCACCGTGGAGGCGACGCTATAGGCGATATCGCGCGACAGCTCGTCGAGTCGGGCGAGCCGGCCGTCGCGCACCTGTGTCGTCCAGATGGCATAGCTGGCCAGCTGGGCGCCGAGCACCCCCACCAGCATGATCAGCAGGAAACGGCCGCGCAGCGTGCGCGGCAGCCAGCGCGCCAGCCGCCGCCGGCCGCGCCGCCAGACACCCCGACTCACGCGATCACGTCCACCCGGGTCGCCAGCACGTAGCCCGCGCCGCGCACGGTGCGAATCAGCGCCGAGTGCTGGGCATCCTCGCCTAGCCGCTGGCGCAGCCGGCAGACGTGCACGTCGATGGAACGATCCAGCGGCGGCGCCGGACGCCCGCGGGTCAGGTCGAACAGGACATCTCGCGACAGCACCTTCTCGGGGTGATCGAGGAAGGCCTGCAGCAGCGTGAAGTCGGCGCCGGAGAGAGCGCTGCGCGCGCCACCGGCGTCGATCAGCTCACGGGTGATGCGGTCCAGCCGCCAGTCGCCGAAGGCCACTACCCGGGCCCGCGCCGGGGCGACCGCCGGCTCACGGGGCCGGCAGCGCCGCAGTACCGCCTTGACCCGAGCCAGCAGCTCGCGGGGATTGAAGGGCTTGCCCAGATAGTCGTCGGCGCCGAGCTCGAGGCCGAGGATCCGGTCGGTCTCGTCGGGGCTGGCGGTCAGCATGATGATCGGCAGCTCGCCGTCGCGGCGCACCTCGCGACAGATCGCGAAGCCGTCGTCGCCGGGCAGCATCAGATCGACGATCAGCAGGTCGGGCGCCTCGCTGGCGAGCAGCTCGCGCAGCGCCACGGCGTCCTCCGCCACCAGGGCGCGATAGCCGTGCCGGCCCAGATAGTCGGCCAGCAGGTCGCGAATCTCCGGGTCGTCGTCGACCACGATCAGGGTAGCGGCGGGAGTCGTCATGCCAGACACCTTACCCGCGCCGCCGTCGTCGGGCGATACCACCATCGTGGCAACGCCCGCCTCGCACCCGCGCCGGCCTAGAGGGCGAATCGCTCGGCCAGATGCCGTGCCACGGCCGCCTCGGCGTGATGGCCGATGCGCCGTGCCTCGGGCAGGCGCGCGTCCAGCTCGGGGTGGCCGTTGGCCATGATGTGGGCCTCGCCGGCCAGCGCCAGCATCTCGGTGTCGTTGAGGTTGTCGCCGAACGCCAGGCAGCGCCCGGCGGGCAGGTCGAGCCGTTCGAGCAGCGCCGTCAGCGCGGTGCCCTTGTTGACGCCCTCGGCCATGATCTCCAGCGAGTTACCCATGGAATAGGTGACGTGCAGTCGCTTGCCGGCGCGGCGACGCACCTCGCCCTCGAGCTCGGCCAGGTGCCCGGGCTCGCCGATGTAGAGCACCTTGCCCACGCCCTCGGCGGCCAGCCGCTCGGGCGCCACCACCCGATAGCCGAAGCCGGTGTGGGCGTGCAGCGCCAGCAGCCTCGGCGCCTCGGCGTCGATCACCCACTCGTCATCGTGGTAGAGGTTGAGGCGCACGGCGTCGGGGCGCGGCAGGTCGATCAGCGCGCGGGCCAGCTCGACCGGCAGGTGGCGCGCCACGATCAGGGTGTCATCCGGGGCGTGGGTATAGGCGCCGTTGGTGCTGATGATATGGGCATCCACGCCCAGGCGGTCGCGAAACGCCAAGATGTCGCGATAGTGGCGCCCCGAGGCCAGGGCGATGTGGTGCCCGCGCGCCGCCAGGGCGCGCAGGGTGGCCACGGTGTCGTCCGCCAAGGCGTGATCCGCCCCGAGCAGGGTGCCGTCGAGGTCGCTGACGATGAGATGGGCCGACATGGGCGGCGCCCTCCGCTGACAAGAGTGTGCGCCCATTCTACCAGCCCCGGAGGCGTCGCTCGCGGTCGCGCGGCGCCCCCGGAGCGGGCTCAGCCGGCGTTCAGCGCGCGGGCCAGCGGCGTGGCCTGGTCGCCGACCACCAGGTGCCAGGCGCCCTGCCCCAGCGACTGGCGTCCCCGACAGCCCAGGGCCTCGAGGGCCGCGACGTCCAGCCGGGCCTCGTCGGCCAGCTCGACGCGCAGCCGGCTATGGGCCAGGGCCTCCAGGCGACGCAGGTTGTCCGCCCCGCCCAGCGCCTCGCGCCAGCGGCCGACTCGCTCGGCGTCCGGCGCCGGCACCGTCTCGGCGGCGACCGATGAGGCGTCGCCCGGCGAGGCATCGCCGGGGGCGGCCACGCCCTCGGCCGCCAGGGCGACACGAATCTCATCGGCCACGCCGTCGGCGATCGGACCGAGGATCACCTGCAGGCCTCCTCCGCCCAGCTTGAGCACGCCGCGGGCCCCCAGCCCCTTGAGGGATGCTTCATCGATCGCCTCGGCATCGGCGAGCACCAGCCGCAGCCGGGTGGTGCAGGCGCCGACGCTCTGCAGGTTGCTCGCCCCGCCGAGGGCGGCGACAAAGGCCGGCCCACGCTCACCGGCGGCCGTCGGCGCCGCCTTGGCGGCCTCAACCTCGGGCTCACGGCCCGGCGTCGGCAGATCGAAGCGCACGATGGCCCAGCGAAACACCATGTAGTAGAGGGCGGCGTAGGCCAGTCCCACCGGCAGCATCAGCCAGCCGTGGGTCGACAGTCCGTAGGACAGTGCATAGTCGAAGGCGCCGGCAGAGAAGGTGAAGCCGAGCTTGACGTCCAGCCACTGCATCAGGGCCATGGACACCCCGGTCATCACCGCATGGAAGCCATAGAGCAGTGGCGCCAGGAACATGAAGGTGAACTCGATGGGCTCGGTCACCCCGGTCAGGAAGGCGGTCAGCGCCAGCGACATCAGCAGGCCCCCCACCTGAGCGCGTCGCGACCGGGGCGCGGCGTGGTACATGGCCAGCGCCGCCGCCGGCAGGCCGAACATCATCACCGGGAAGAAGCCGGCCATGAAGCCCCCGGCGGAGGGGTCGCCGGCAAAGAAACGGTTGAGGTCGCCGGTGGCACCGTCGAAGCTGCCGAACACGAACCACACGAAGCTGTTGAGCACGTGGTGCAGGCCGGTGACGATCAGCAGCCGGTTCAGCGCGCCGTAGACGAACTTGCCGAGCGCTCCGGCCTCGATCAGCCAGTGGCCCAGGCCATCGATGCCGGACTGGATGACCGGCCAGGCCCAGCCGAAGACGATGCCGAGCCCTACCGCCGCCAGCCCGGTGGCGATGGGCACGAAACGCCGACCGCCGAAGAAGGCCAGGTAGTCCGGCAGCTGGATCGCCTTGTAGCGGTTGTAGAGCAGCCCCGCCACGCTGCCGATGATCACCCCGGCGAGCACTCCCATGTTGATGTCGGGGTTGAGAGTCTTGAGCACGGCGTCCAGCACCAGGTAGCCGATCACCCCGGCCAGGCCGGCGGCACCGTTGCTGTCGTCGGCGAAGCCCACCGCCAGGCCGATGGCGAAGATCAGCGCCAGGTTGGCGAAGATGGCATTGCCGGCCTCGGCGACGAAGGCGATGTCGAGCAGGTCCGGCTGGCCCAGGCGCAGCAGCAGGCCGGCCACCGGCAACACGGCGATGGGCAGCATCAGCGAGCGGCCGAGCCGTTGCAGGCCGGCCATGAGTCGGGAACCGAGGGTGGTGCTCATGAGGGCATCCTCTCGTGAGTTGTTGTTGTGGTGGTGGCTTGCGCGTCGAACCATCCCGCCAGGCGCTCGCGCACCGCGGCGGCGTCGTCGAGGGCCAGCAGCTCGGGGATCGTCCCGGCAAGGGCCGCGACGTCCAGGCGACGCAGCGCGGCCTTGATCGCCGGGACCCGGGCCGGCTCCACCGAGAGCTCGTCGACGCCCAGCGCCGCCAGCAGCGGCGCGGCCAGATCGTCGCCGGCGGCGGCGCCGCACACCCCGACCGGACAGCGCCCGGCGGCGCCCTCCACGGTGGTGTGGATCAGCGTCAGTACCGCCGGATGCAGCACGTCGGCGCGGGCCGCCAGCCCGGGATCCTCGCGATCCATGGCCAGGGTGTACTGGGTCAGGTCATTGGTGCCGATGGACAGGAAGTCGGCCTCGGCGGCGAGACGCCGGGCACACAGGGCCGCGCTCGGCACCTCGATCATGGCGCCCAGCGCCGGCAGTCGGATCACGCCCAGCCCCTCGGCGAGACGCTCGAGGCGCTCGCGCACCCGGGCCAGCTCGCCGGCATCGCCGATCATCGGCACCATGATGCGCACCCGCTCCGGGGCCGTGACGCCGAGCAGCGCGCGCAGCTGGGCATCGAGCAGTTCGGGATGACTCTCCCACAGCCGCGAGCCGCGCAGGCCCAGCGCCGGGTTGGGCGCCTGGGGCAGGCGCAGGTAAGGCAGCTGCTTGTCGGCGCCGATATCCAGGGTGCGGATGATCACCGGCTTGCCGCCCAGGGCGTCCACCGCGGCCTGGTACTCGCCGCGCTGGTCGGTCTCGCTGGGTGCCGCGGACCGTTCGAGGAACAGGAACTCGCTGCGCATCAGGCCGATGCCGTCGGCGCCCGCCTCGGCGGCCAGCCGCGCCTCGTCGGCGGAGCCGATATTGGCGCCCACCTCGATCTCGCGACCGTCGCGGGTGACGGCCGACTCATGGGCGGCGGCCCGCTCCCGGGCGGCGCGTTCGGCGCGCTCGGCGATGGCCGCCTCGACTTCGGCCAGGCGCGCGGCGCTCGGTGCCGGCTCGAGCCGCCCGGCTTCGGCATCGAGCACGGCCCGCTCGCCGTCGAGCTCGCCGATGCACTGGCCCATGGCCACCAGGCAGGGAATCCCGCGGGCCCGGGCCAGGATCGCCACGTGGGAGGTGGTACCGCCGGCGGCGAGACACAGCCCGGCCGGGCGGGCCTCGGCCAGGGCCACCAGCTCCGAGGGGGTGAGATCCCCGGCGAGCACGATGGCCCCGGCGGGCACCTCGGGCACTGACGCCTCGGCCTCGGCGAACTCGGCCATCACCCGGCGCTGCAGGTCGCGCAGATCGGCGACGCGTCCGGCGAGCAGCGGGTTGCCACTGCCGGCCAGGCGCTCGGCCTCGGCGTCCAGTGCCTCACGCCAGGCCTGTCCGGCGCTGCGGCCCGCGGCGAGACGATCGTCTGCCGCCCGGCGCAGGTCGGGATCCTCCAGCCAGGCCTGGTGGGCGGCGAAGATATCCGCCTCGGCCTCCTGACCGGCCGCCCGGGCGCGCCGATACTCGGCATCGAGGGCGTCGCCCACCGTTTCCAGGGCTCGGGTCAGGCGCGACGCCTCGACCGACTGGCCCTCGCCGTCCCGCGGCACCCGCGGCAGCGCCGGGGTGTAGGCAACCAGCGGGCCGATCGCCAGGCCGGCGCTGGCTACCAGGCCGGGATACTGGCCGTCGGTGACTTCGGCGAGGCTCGCCTGAGGTGCCGGGGCAGGCTCGGCGGCCTCGGGCGTGGTCAGCAGCCGCTGGGCGGCGTCCAGGGCCGCCTCGGCCCGCTCGCCCCGCGCCGTCAGCGTCAGCGACGTGCCCTCCACGCCCCCCAGGTTCATCAACGCGCTGAGACTGTCGGCGGCGGCCTCGTCCTGCGCCGCGGCGACCGTCAGGCTCACCGCATGTTCCCGGGCAATGGCGCGCAGCCGCGCGGCAGGCCGGGCGTGCAGGCCGGCGGCCAGCGCCAGGACCAGCTCGCGAGAGCGGGTCGGCCCGTCGGCCACGGCGGCCGCCGCGTGCTGCTGCGTCGGGACCAGGGTCAGCAGCGCGTCGCCCTGGGCCACGTGCTGCCCGCTGGCCCGCTCGACCGGCGCAAGCCGGAAGCCGGCGGGCTCGGTGACCACCAGCGGGGTGATCAGGGCCTTGGCCCGCCGCGCCAGCAGGTCGGGGGCGAAGCGACACAGCGGCTGGCCGGCGGCCACCCGATCGCCGGTCGTGACGACCAGTTCGATGCCCTCGCCGTCCAGTTCGACGGTATCCAGGCCCAGGTGCAGCAGCAGCTCGACGCCCTCGGCGGTGCGCAGGGTCACGGCATGGCGAGTCCGGGCACACTGCACCACTTCGCCGTCGCAGGGGGCATGCAGGGTGTCGCCCAGGGGATCCAGGGCGACGCCCTCGCCCAGCGCTCGGCCGGCGAAGACCGGGTCCGGCACCGCGTCCAGGGACAGCAGCACGCCGTCGCACGGCGCCTGCAGGATCAGGGATGGGGTAGGCATGGAAGTCTCCACGGAGTTGTTATTGTGCTCGACGGCGGCATTCGACGCCCGGTGATCAGGCGGTGAGCGTCACCTTGCGTAGATGCCGCGGATGATCCGGATCGCTGCCTCTGGCCGCGGCGAGCCCTGCCGCCATGGTGTAGAAGCTCTGGATCACCGACAGCGGCTGCAGGTCGTCGTGGCCGGCGTCGACGAGCGTCAGGTGACGCCGGGAGACGCCCGCATCCGCGGCCAGCAGCACCTGGGCACCCACGCCCTCGAGCCACTCGGCCAGCTCCAGCAGCCCCGCCTGCTCGGGGCCCGGCGGCGCGAACACCAGCACCGGATAGCCTTCCTCGATCAACGCCATGGGACCGTGGCGCACCTCGGCTCCGCTGAACGGCTCGGCCTGAAGGGTGCAGGTTTCCTTGAGCTTGAGAGCCGCCTCCTGGGCCACCGCCAGCCCCGGGCCGCGGCCGATCACCATCATCCGCTCGACACCGACCAACGCCTCGACGGCCGGCGTCCAGTCCTGCTCGGCGGCCTCCACGAGTCGCTCGGGCAGCGCCTGTAGCGCCGCGAGAAGCCGCTCGTCGCCGGCCCAGTGGCCGACCAGCTGGGCGCCGGCGGACAGCGTCGCCATATAACTCTTGGTCGCCGCCACGCTGCGCTCCTCTCCAGCGAACAGCGCCACCTCGTCGTCGCTGGCGGCCCCCAGCGGCGACTGGGGAGTGTTGACCAGCGCCAGGGTGCGGGCCCCACCGGCGGCCATAGCACGCTGAGCGTCGATCAGGTCGGGGCTCTGGCCCGACTGGGAGATCGCCACCGCCAGCTGGCCGGACAGCCGCCAGGGAGCATCGGACAGCGACGGCGGCAGGGAGGCGACCGGGATACCCAGGTGCTTCATGATCAGATACGCCAGATAGGCCGCAGCATGATCCGAACTGCCGCGCGCCACGGTCAGAGCACCATGCGGTGGCGCCTCACGCAGACGAGCGCCCAGATAGGCCAGGACCTCGGCATTGCGCTGCAGCTGGCCGCGGATCCGCTCGGGGGCGTTGCGGGCTTCATCAAGCATCAGTGACATGGAATTCTCCTTCGATGCGCCGGCCCGCCACGTGGACGGCCTGCAGGTTGAGGTCGGGGTCCAGGACCACCAGGTCGGCCCGGGCGCCCTCGCTTAGGCGACCCAGGTCCTGGCGGCCGAGGAAGTCGGCGGGAAAGCGCGACAGCCGGTCCGAGGCCTCGGCCAGCGTCAGGCCGAGGCTCACCAGGTTGCGCAGCGCCTGGTCCATGGTCAGGGTGCTGCCGGCCAGGGTGCCGTCGGCCAGGCGCACCCCGCCCAGGCACTTGGTGACGGCCTGCTCGCCGAGCCGATAGTCGCCGTCGGGCATGCCCGCGGCGGCGGTGGAGTCGGTGACCGCGTAGAGACGGGGAATGCTGCGCAGGGCGGCGCGGATGGCGCCGGGATGCACGTGCAGCAGGTCGGGGATCAGCTCGGCGTAGTCGGCGTGGGCCAGGGCCGCGCCGACCATCCCGGGCTTGCGGTGATGCAGCCCGCTCATGGCGTTGAACAGGTGGGTGAAGCCGCAGGCGCCGTGCTCGAGCGCCGCCACCCCATCCTCGTAGCTGCCCAGGGTGTGGCCGAGCTGCACGCGGATGCCACGCTCGCTGAGCTGGCGGATCAACGTCAGGTGGCCGGCCAGCTCCGGGGCCAGGGTCAGCAGGCGGATCGGCGCCAGCCGGCCGAGCGCCTCGATGTCCTCGAGCACGCCGGGGCGGGCGTGGGAGGGCTGGGCGCCGAGCTTGCCGGGATTGATGTAGGGGCCCTCCAGGTGCACGCCCAATACACCGGCGGCGTCCGGCGCCGGATCGCGCAGGTAGTCGCCGATGTCGCCGAGCACGCGGCGAATCTCCGCGTCCGGCGCGGTCATGGTGGTGGCCAGCAGGCCGGTGGTGCCGAAGCGCGCATGGGTGCGCGCCACGGTAGCCAGGGCCGCGCCGCCTTCCATCACGTCCGCCCCGCCACCGCCGTGGACGTGCAGGTCGAGGAAGCCGGGCAGGATACGCGGCAGGTCGTTGTCATCGGGGTCCACCGGCGTCTCGGGCAGGACGGTGAGGCGCCCGTCGCGCCACTGCAGCTCGCCGAGCCGCCAGCCGCAAGGGGTCAGCACATTGCCGTAAAGCATGGTGAGGGTCCTATGAGCGGGTCAGTTCGACGACGAAGTCGTAGTAGTCGGTGCGGCAGTAGGTCACGGTCAGCTCCGCCGGCGTGCCGTCGGCGAGGTAGCCCAGCCGCGTCACCTCAAGCAGCGCCTGGCCCTCGGGCACCTCGGCCAGTCGTGAAAGCTCCGGGCCAGCATTGACCGCGCTGACATGCTGTAGAGCCCGCACCACGCTATGTCCGGCAACATCCAGGGTGGCGTAGAGCGAGCGCTCGACGGCGCCGGGATCGGCGAGAATCGCCTGGGGCAGACAGCTCTCCTCCACCGCCATCACCACGCCGTCGGCCAGGCGCAGGCGCTTGAGCCGGGCAACGCGCGCATCGCCGGCGAGCCCCAGTCGCAGGCTCTCCTCGGCGGTAGGCGAGGACAGGGTGCGCGATAGCCAGCGCGAACTCGGCGTGAAACCGCGCTGGGAGAGCATCTCGGTGAAGCTCACCAGCCGGGTCAGCGGCTGGTTGAGACGCGGGGTAATGAAGGTGCCGGAGCCGCGGGTACGGCGGATCAGACCCAGCTCGGCCAGCCGATCCAGGGCCTTGCGGGCGGTGATACGCGAGACGTCCAGCGCCTCGGCCAGGGCCCGCTCGGAAGGCAACGCCTCGCCGGCCAGCCAGGCGCCGGCCTCGATGGCGCACTCGAGCCCGCTGGCCAGCTGGTGATAAAGCGGCGTGGGCAGCGCCGTGTTGAGATGTAGCTGTTGCAGACGGGGATCCATGGGCGGCCTCATGCTGGCGTCTTGATATAACCAATGTAGACCAACAACAATACCAATAAAATACCAATGACCTTGCACCTTGGTCTGAGCCCGCATGGGCGACGGTGGGCGCATCCGTCAACAGCATGGCGACACGCCACCGGCTTCGGCCCCACGCCCGATTGGCGCCGGCTGGCGGAATACGTATAGTGGCCCCCCTATCCCGCCAATCGATCGTGACCATGCTGCAGAACAACTCGGCGCTTGCTCAGCTCAAGCAACAGATCCGCGACAACACGCCCCGCGTCGAAGGGGTCATCAAGGCCACCGACCGCGGCTTCGGTTTCCTCGAGACCGACGACGGCGAGTCCTACTTCGTGCCCCCCCCCGCCATGAAGAAGGTGCTCCACGGCGACCGGGTCGAGGCCATCCTCCACGAGGAGGGCGAGAAGAAGTCCGTGGAGCCGGACACCCTGATCGAGAGCGGCATGGAACGCTTCATCGCCCGCGTGAAGAAGCGCGACGGGCGGCTGTCGGTGATCCCCGATCATCCGTCGATGAATGCCCCGCTGAAGGCGCGGGTCAAGCGCAGCCTCGACGAGGCAAGCCTGGGCGAAGGCGACTGGGTCGTGGTGCGCCTGGTGCGGCACCCGCTCAAGCCCGAGGATCGCGGCTTCTTCACCCAGATCGATGAGCTGGTGGCCAAGACCGACAACCCGGCGGTGCCCTGGCGGGTGACCCTGGCGCGCCACGCCCTCGAGCAGGAATGCCCGGATGCCGGCGACGACTGGCCGCTGCGCGACGAGGGCCTCGAGCGCGAGGACCTGACCGCCGAGCCGTTCTTCACCATCGACGGCGAAAAGACCCGCGACATGGACGACGCCCTGCGCGTCGAGCGTCGCGAGGGTGGCGGCTGGACCCTGACCGTGGCCATCGCCGACCCGACCGCCTACGTCGAGGAAGGCCACGCCGCCGACCTGGAGGCCCGCACCCGCGCCTTCACCGTCTATCTGCCGGGCCAGAACGTCACCATGCTGCCCCAGGCGCTGGCCGACGACCTGTGCTCGCTGTGGGAAGACCGCGACCGCCCGGTGCTGGCCTGCGCGCTGAACATCGAGGCCGACGGCAGCCTGGGCGAGTACCGCTTCTTCGCCGCCACCGCGCGCTCCCACGCCAAGCTGGTCTACGACCACGTCTCCGACTGGCTCGAGGGCCAGGGCGACTGGGCGCCGTCCGAGGCCATCGGCGAGCAGCTCAAGGCGCTGCGCGAGCTGACCGAGGCCCGCGCCGACTGGCGCGCCAAGCACGCCCTGGTGTTCAAGGACCGTCCGGACTACGTGTTCGACCTCGACGAGGCCGGCAACGTGCTGGGCATCCGCACCGAGGAACGCCGCATCGCCAACCGCATGATCGAGGAATCGATGATCGCGGCCAACGCCTGCTGCGCCGACCTGCTGAGCCAGCACGTGGGCCACGGCATCTTCAACGTCCACCGTGCCTTCGAGGCCGACAAGGCCGAGGCGGCCCAGGAATTCCTGGCCGGCCAGGAGATCCAGGTCGAGCTCGAGGCGCTCACCGAGCTGCCCCGCTACAGGGAGCTCAAGCGTGAGCTCGAGGGCCGCGAGGACGCCTGGCTGGACGCGCGCCTGCGCCGCTTCCAGGGCTTCACCAACATGTCCGCCCAGCCCGGTCCGCACTTCGGCCTGGGGCTCGACGCCTACGCCACCTGGACCTCGCCGATCCGCAAGTACGGCGACATGGTCAACCACCGCCTGATCAAGCGCGTGCTCAAGGGCGAGCAGGCCCCGGCCGAGGCCAGCCAGGCGCTCACCGAGCAGCTCACCGAGCGTCGCCGCCTCAACCGCCTGGCCGAGCGTGACGTCAAGGACTGGCTCTACGTGCGCTACCTGACGCCGTCCGCCGAGGCCAACGAGAGCTTCGAGGCCGAGATCATCGCCATCAACCGCGGCGGCATGCGCGTGCGCCTGACCGCCAACGGCGCCACCGCCTTCATCCCGGCCCCGCTGATGCACAGCGACCGCGACAAGGTGGCGATCGACGACAAGGACGGCCGCATCCAGATCGAAGGCGTCGAGCGCTACAAGCTCGGCGACGTGATCCGCGTGGCCCTGACCGAGGCCCGCGAGGAGACCCGCTCGCTGGTCGGCCGCCCGGCCGAGTAAGCGCCCTCCTCGCGCGATCCCTCGCACGCAGCACGGCGGCCCTCGGGCCGCCGTTCTGCATTTCAGGGTCTCCTTCGGACCCACGCCCCCCGCCCATGTCGCCGAACTGTCGCAAAGCCCACGTAGCGTGAGGCCTGAACCATCGGCCCGCGCGGGAGGGACCCTTTGCATATCGCCGACGTCACCATGTTCCACGCCCCCTCGAGCGGCGGCGTGCGCACCTATCTCCAGGCCAAGCGGCGCCGGATCGCCGAGACTCCCGGCCTGCGTTCGAGCCTGCTCGTGCCCGGCGCCGAGCGCGACGCCCTCGACGACTGCCATACGCTGCCGGCGATGCGCCTGCCGCTGGGTCAGGGCTATCGCTTCCCGCTGCGCCGCGCCCCCTGGCGCGAGCGGCTGCTGGAGCTCGCCCCCGACCTGATCGAGGCCGGCGACCCCTACGTCACGCCCTGGGCCGCGCTGGAGGCCGGCCAGCGCCTCGGCGTGCCGGTGGTCGGCTTCTACCACTCCGACCTGCCACGGCTGATGGGCGATCGCTTCGGCGGCGCGGTGCGCCGGCGCCTGGAGCGCTACGTGCGCGACCTCTACGGCCGCTTCGACGGCGTGATGGCGCCCTGCCGGGCCATGGCCGAGCGGCTGGCGGACTGGGGCGTGGACGACGTGCGCGTGCAGCCGCTGGGCGTCGACCTCGCGACCTTCCACCCCGACCGCGCCGATCCGGCCTGGCGGGCCTCGCTGGGGCTGCCCGCCGACACCCGACTGCTGGTCTTCGCCGGGCGCTACTCGCGGGAGAAGAACGTCGACGTGCTGCTGCGCACGCTCCGGCGCCTCGGTCGCCCCTATCACCTGCTGCTGATGGGCCCCGGCATGCCGACCCGGGTGCCCGACAACGTGACCGCCATCTCGCGCTACTGCGATCGCCGCGAGGTGGCCCGAGCGCTGGCCAGCGCCGACGCCATGCTGCACGCCGGCACCCGCGAGACCTTCGGCCTGGTGGCACTGGAGGCCATGGCCTGCGGCCTGCCGGTGGTCGCCGCCCGGGCCGGGGCGCTGATCGAGAACGTGCCGCTGGGCGGCGGGCTGTTGTGCACGCCCCACGACGACGGCGCCATGGCCGAGGCGGTCGAGGCCCTGTTCGGCCACGACGTCGCCGCCGGCGGCCGTCACGCCCGCCGCCAGGTGGAGCGTCGCTTCCACTGGAACCGGGTGATCGATGACCTGCTCGGCTACTACGCCACCCTCACGCCCGGCGAGCGCGCGGCCCCGCGCCTTCGACATGGCTGAGCGTCGCCGACATTACGGCGGGTGGCTGGCCGCGGCGCTGGTGCTGGCCCTGGCGGTGCCGCTGATGATCGGCGGCCGCGAGGCACTGACGGCGCTGGGCGCGTTCCCGCCGGGCAGGCTGGCGGGGATGCTGGCGCTGGTGGTGCTGTGCTGGAACCTCAACGCCCTGCGCCTGAGGCTGCTGCTGGCGGGGCGCGCCGGCCAGCTCGGCCAGCGCAGCGCCCTGGGGATGGTGATGGCCACCGAGTTCGCCATCTGCGCCACCCCGGGCGGCAGCGGCGGGCTGCCGACCCTGCTCGCGCTGCTGGCCCGACGCGGGCTGCGCCCCGCCCGGGCCTCGGCGGTGTTCATGGTCGACCAGTGCTGCGACCTGCTGTTCTTCCTCGCCGCGCTGACCGCCCTGGTGCTGGTGTCGCTGGTCACGGCCGTGCCCTGGCCCCATCAGTGGCTGCTGGTCGCCGCCATCGTCACCCTGCTCCTGCTGCTGACGACGGGGGCGATGCTGATCCGGCACCTGCCGGCGCTGCTGCGCCGCCGCGGGTCACGAAGGCGGCGCCCCGGTCTGGCCCGGCGGCTGCTCGGCTTTCGCCAGGCGCTGACCGCCACCCTGGCACTGCCCCGCCCGGTGCTGGTGCTGGCCATGGCCAGCTGCGCCGCCCACTGGCTGACGCGCTACAGCCTGCTCTACCTGGCGCTCAAGGGGCTCGGCGCCGACGTGGCCTGGAGCTGGGCCTTCCTGGTGCAGATGCTGTCGATGGCCGCAGGCCAGCTGAGCCTGCTGCCCGGCGGCACCGGTGCCGCCGAACTCGGCACCGGCATGCTGCTGATCCCGCTGGTCGGCCAGGCCACCGCCGGGGCCGCCATCGTGATCTGGCGCTTCGTCACCTTCCACTGCTACCTGCTGGCCGGCGCCCCGGTGTTCCTGGCCATGATCGGCCTGCCCCGTCGTCAGCGAGCGCGCTGAACCAGGCCGGAACGCGCCCCGAGCGAGGCCGGCTCAGTCGGCCCGCATGGCCCGCGCCAGCATGTCGGTCACCGGCTTGGCCAGATAGCTGGCGAAGGTGCGGCTGGCGGCCTGCAGCCGCACCTCGGCGGGCATGCCTGCCTGCAGCCGCATCGACTCGGGCATCGCCTCACGCTCCGCCTCGCCGACCCGGACCCGCACCTCGTAGTAGCGCTTACCGCTGCGCTCGTCGGTGAAGCTGTCGGCGGAGACCCGCTGCACGGTGCCGTCGATAAGCCGCGAGCGGCGACGATTGAAGGCGCTGAAGCGGATCTCCGCCGACTGGCCGGGATAGACGCTGTCGATGTCCTGATCGGCGACCCGGGCCTCGACCACGAACTCCCCGCCGCCCGGGACGATCTCCAGCAGCGTGGTGCCGGGCTCGATCACCGCGCCGCGGGTATGCACCGCCAGGCCAACCACCGTGCCCGCGGCCGGCGCCGTCACCGTGGTACGCCGCCGCTGATCGCGCAGCGCGGTCATCCGCTCCCGGGCATCGGCGATCTGGCGCCGGGTCTCGCGCAGGCGCTCGCCCACTTCCTGGCGGAACTCTTCCACGCGCACCCGCTTCTTGAGATCGTTCTCGCTGATCTGCGACCTCAGCCGAGCGATCTCGGTGCGATGCTGTTCGATCTCGCCCTGATACTGCAGCACCTCGCGCTCCAGCTCTCGCAGCCGGCGGTTGTCGCCCAGCCCGTCCTTGAACAGCGAGCGATAGGCCTCGGCATCCTCGCGCAGCGAAGCAAGCTGCTCGCGACTGACCCGGATCATCGCCTCGCGACCCTCGATGCGCTGGCGCAGCTGCTCGCTCTGCGCCTCCAGCGACGCCAGCGCCCCGTCGAGCGCCTCGCGACGCGAGTGGAAGAGCCCGCGCTGCACCGCCTTGAGCTGTGCGTTGCGCGGTGAGTCAGCGTCATCGAGCGCGTCGGGAAACGTCAGGCGGTCTTCGCCGGCCTGCTCGGCCATCAGCCGGACCTCGGCGGCGCGATTGATCAGGTATTGGGAGCGCGCGATCTGCAGCCGCGACTCGACCTGGGTCGGATCGAGCACCAGCAGCGTCTGCCCTTCCTCGACGCGATCGCCCTCCTCGACCGCGATGCGGCGCACGATGCCGCCCTCGAGATGCTGCACCGTCTTCTTGAACGAGGCCACCTCGACCCGGCCGGGGGCGATCACCGACACCGCCAGCTCGGCCGAGACCGCCCAGCCGCCGAAACCGAGCACGCAGACCAGCACCAGCGCCAGCCCCGCGAGGCGATGGCGACGGTCATCGACCGGTGGCCGAGGCGCATCATGTGTCGGCTGCATGGGCGCCTCCCTGAGCGGTCGCTTCGCGTCGTTCATGCCGCCGGGCCGCCATGCGCTCCAGCACACGATCGCGGGAGCCGAACAGCGACACCCGGCCGTCGTCGAGCACCAGCAGGCGATCGACCCGTTTCAGCACCCCGCTGCGATGACTGATCACCAGCAGGGTCACGCCGTCCCGCCGCAGGGCCTCCATGGCCTCGGCCAGGGCCTGTTCGCCGCGATGGTCCAGATTGGCATTCGGCTCGTCGAGCACCACCAGCACCGGGTCGCCATAAAGCGCCCGCGCCAGGCCGATGCGCTGGCGCTGGCCGGCGGAGAGCAGGCCGCCGCCCGGCGCCAGCCAGGTGTCATAGCCCTCGGGCAGTCGCAGGATCATGTCATGCACCCCGGCGCGGCGCGCCGCCGCGATCACTCGCTCGCCGTCGACCTCGGCGAAGCGGGCGATGTTCTCGGCGAGGGTACCGGCAAACAGCTCGACGTCCTGGGGCAGATAGCCGAGGTGCGGCCCCAGGGCGCGGCGATCCCAGCGCGTGATATCGGCGCCGTCCAGCCGCACACAGCCTTCCCGGGCCGGCCACACGCCCAGCGCCAGGCGCGCCAGGGTCGACTTGCCGGCGGCGCTGGGGCCGATGATGCCGACCTGCTGCCCCGGGGCGATATCGAGATCGATGCCGGCCAGGATGGGCCGCTTCCCACCCGGAGCCCCGGCCGTCACGCCCTCGAGGGTCAGCTGCCCCCGGGGGGCCGGCAGCGACATGGGAGACGCGGGCGGCGGCGCCTCGCGGAAGATCGCCTCGAGTCGACGATAGGCGGCGCGGGCCGCGACGACGCTGCGCCAGCTGCCGACCAGCTGATCGACCGGCGACAGCACCCGGCCCAGCAGGATGGAGCCGGCGATCATCATGCCGGCGGTGATCCGCTCCTCGAGCACCAGCCAGGCGCCGAGCCCAAGGATCATCGACTGCAGCAGCAGCCGCAGCGCCCGAGTGAGGCTCGACAGCATGGCCGCCCGATCGCTGGCCAGCGACTGCCGCCACAGCCCGCGACGATGGTGCGCCAGCCAGCGTCCGGCGACGCTCGACAGCATGCCCATGGCATCGAGCGCCTCGGCGTTGCGCAGGTTGTCCGCCGCTCGCTCGCGGGCGGCCGCCATCTCCTGCCCGGCACCCTCCAGCCAGCCGCGTGTGGCCTTCTCGCTGATCACCACCAGCGCCAGCAGCAGCAGGCCGGCGGCAGCGGCGAAGACGCCGAACCAGGGATCGAACAGGCACAGCAGGGCCAGATAGACCGGCACCCAGAGCACATCGAAGAAGGCCAGCAGCGCGCCTCCCGCCAGCCCCTGACGCAGGGTGGCGAGATCGTCCAGCGGCCCGGCGCCCTGGCCGCCCGCCCGCTGCAGGCCGCGGCGGAACATCGCCGCATGCAGGGGCTCGACGACGCACGCGTCGAGGCGGTTGGCCAGGCGAACCAGCACGCCCGCTCGCACCCACTCAATTCCACCGATGACCACGTACAGGAAGATCACCAGCAGCGTCAGCATCAACAGCGTCGCTTCGCTGCCCGAGGGGATCACCCGGTCGTACACCTGAAGCATGTACAGCGCAGGCGTCATCATCAGCAGGTTGAGGCACAGGCTGAAGCCCGCGACCCACAGCAGCGAACGGCGACACGCCTCGCGCGCATCGGCCAGCGGCGTGTCGGCGCCTGCCCGAGCCTGACCGCCGACTTCCGCTCTCTCTCGGCCTTTCCTTCGCCGGCTCAACACTCCGCTGACTCTCCCATGCCCTGGTTTCCCTCTCACTTTCAACACGCCGATTGACGCTATTTTTTCCCTGTACAAAACTGAAAATGGCGCCTCTTTTGCGCCAATCATCGGGAAAATACCCGGTATCAAACCCTTTGTTCAACCCTGGAAAAATGTCTCCTAATGACGACAAAAGAGAGTCATGATTTCGATAAAAATCTATCGATAAGCCGGCCTATGAATATTCGACATCATCACGACACTTCGACAACAGGAGTCAATACATGAGCTCGACCATTGAGGTAGACACATCGACGTCCGCCGCGGAACTCGAGAGCCTGATCCGGAACGCCGACGCCGGCACGAGCTTTCGACTTTCCGCGGGTGAATATCGCTTCGACGACTCGATCACCGTCGAACGCTCCGACATCTCCCTGATGGGTGCGGGCGCCGACGAGACGCGCCTGACCTTCACCGACGAGGCGCTGTCACGAGACAACGACCAGGCAATTCACCTGGACGGTAGCGAGAACGTCGACATCGGCACCCTGTCGGCGGATGCCGACAGCGGCGATCGTCGGCTGACGCTGGAGGACGATCCCGACCTGTCCGTGGGGGATACCGTCCGCCTATGGCAAGACAACGACGACGCCTTCTTCGACGACATCGGCGACAGTTCCTGGCGCAAGGTCGAGTACGCCGAGCTGCGCACCAGCATGGCCAAGGTCACCGACGTCGACGGCGATCAGGTCACGCTGGACCGCGGCGTACGCTTCGATTTCTCGTCGGGAGAGACCCGGGTCGAACGCCTCGACAGCGTCGACAACGTCACCCTGAAAGGCTTCAGCCTGGGCTTCGAGCTCGGGGAATCCGACCTGTCGCGGTTCGAGAACGTCCGGGATGACCTGAGCGACTATCACGCGGTGCATCTCGAGGGCACGGTCAACGCCCGGCTCGACGACATTCAGGTCATCGAGGGGCCCTCCACCGCCTTTCGCCTGTCCCGTGCGCTGGACACCCGCGGCGAGGATCTCGAGGCCCATGGCGCCTTCAACAAGGGCAGCAACGGCAACGGCTACGCCTACGAGCTTCACGAGAGCTACGACGGCGTCTTCTCCGGACTCGAGGACAGCGGCATGCGTCACGGCCTGGTGTTCGCCTCCTGGCGCTCCTCGGCCGGCAACGAGGTCGAGATCGCCTCGACCGACCGCGATGTCAATTTCCACGGCGGCCGGGATCATGACAACAGCGTTCACGTGCGGCAGTCGATCCGCGACCCGGAGGCGGACGAACTGTCGCCGGCGCTGTACGTCAACGAGGACGGCGAGAGCTTCGGTGCCCCCACCGATCCCGATGCCAACGAGGTGGTCTTCGATTATCTGATCGGTACCCGACGCGAGGACGGGGTGCAGGGCTCTGACGACGGCGTCTATCTGAACGGCGGCCTGGGCCATGACCGGCTATACGGCGGCAGCGGCAACGACCTGCTCCAGGGCGGGCCGGGCGATGACTGGTACGACGGCGACGACCGTCTGGACGGCGGCGAGGGCGTCGACACCGCGCGCTATACCGGCCACCTCGACGATCACGAGATCGCGATGTCCGACGACGGCGTGATCATCACCGGCAAGGGCAGCGAGGATACCCTGACCGACGTGGAGTTCGCGGTCTTCGGCGACGGCACCACCCTGCATACGGCGTCGGGCAACCTGTTCCGCGGCGAGGCCATCGACGCGCCCGAACCCGGCGAGATCCTCGACGGCGACGGCACGAAGCCCGCCATCCTGGAAGACGACGCCGAGTTGCTGGTGACCGGCAACGTCACCAGCCAGTGGTCCTCGGGCTACGTGGCCGAGGTCTTCGTCGAGAACGTCTCCGATGACGACATCGTCGACCCGCAGGTCGGCTTCGATCTGCCTGCCGATCTCGACACCCTGTGGAACGGCGTCGTCGGCGAAGGGGACGGCGGCTATCGGGTGCAGGACAACAACGCCAACACCCTGGCCCCGGGCGAGGCCTGGCGCTTCAGCTTCAAGGCCTACGGCGACGACGCGCTGCCCGCCGAGATGAGCGCCGAGACCGGATCGGGCCAGGCGCTGGACGTCCAGGTGCTGGGGCTCGGCAACACTGCGGTGGAAGAAGTGGCGGGCTAGCGCCGCTGCACGCCTACCGCTCCCATTCACGCCCGCCCGCAGGGAGCCCGACGGGTTCCCTGCGTCATGCCCGATACCCGCCTTCTGCCTTTCTTACCGAGTTTCTTGCTACTCAGGATGTGGCATAGTAGTCACAAATCATTACAAAGCCGTCCTCCGACCGCCGGTCGGAACGCGCAAGGAACTCCTTCATGGCCCAACGCTGGGGACTGCGTGGCCAGTCCACCCTCACGCTACTGCTGGCCTGCCTGCTGGCGCTGATACCGGCGCTGCTGATCGGCTGGCAGGCCGTCGACGAGGTGCGTCGCCACTTCGCCACCCGCTATGCCGAGCAGTACACCCTGCTGCACATGCAGGAGATCCTCGCGCCGGTCTCCCGCGAGCTGGCCCTGGCGCGCCGCTTCGCCGACTCGGTAGTCACGCGCGAGTGGCTGGCATCCCCGGACGACGCCGCACGGCGAGCCCGTTTCTTCCGCGAGGCCGAGGGCTTTCGCGAGCAGTTCAGCGGCGAGGCCTACTTCGTGGTCGACGATGCCAGCGGCGACTACTACTACAACGACGCGGACTCGCCCGAAAGCCGCCTGCCCCGCTATCGGCTATCGCCCGACGACCCGGAAGACGCCTGGTACTTCGACACCATGGCCAGCTACGCCAGCTACAACATCAACGTCAATATCGACGGCAAGCTGGGGCTGGCCAAGGTGTGGCTGAACGTGGCGATACGCGACGGCAACCGGGCGCTGGGCATGGCCGGCGGCGGACTCGACCTGAGCCGCTTCCTCGACGACTTCCTGCGCGACAAAGCCCCGGGGCTGACGCCGATGATCGTCGACGACCGCGGCGCCATCCAGGCCCACCCGGACCGCGATCGGCTGGCCCTCAACTCCGCCACCCAGCGCCGGCTCGACGGCGACGTGCCACGCCTTCAGGTGCTGGTCGACGACACGGCCCAGCGCCAGCGGCTGGAGGATGCCATGCTCGAAGCCCGACGCCGCCCTGGCACGGTGCAGCAGCTCGAGGTCAGCCTCGAGGGCCAGCCGCGTACCCTGACGCTGGGCTACATTCCCGAGCTGCAGTGGCTGTTCGTCTCGGCCCTGGATCTGGAGAGCGCGCCGGTGTTCGAGGGCCGCTGGTTCTGGGCGCTGCTGGGCGCCCTGGCGCTGGTGCTGGCCCTGCTGATGGCCGGCGTGGCCTACGGCATCGAGCGGCTGATCCTCGGCCCGCTGCGCCGCCTGCAGCACTCCGCCCAGGCCATCGCCGACGGCGACTACGCCAGCCAGCTGCCCACCGAGCGCGGCGACGAGATCGGCGAGCTGTCGCGCGCCTTCGCCCACATGGCCGGCCAGGTGGAACGCCACACCCAGGAGCTGGAGGCCACGGTCCGGCGCCGCACCCGGGACCTGGAGGCCACCAACGCCGAGATGGCCGCCGCCCAGCGCCAGATCGACGCCTCTCTCGAGTACGCCAGCATCATCCAGCGAGCCATCCTGCCCCGCCACCAGCTGGAGGCCCACCTGGCCGGCCACCAGGCCGTACTGTGGCGCCCGCGGGACCAGGTCGGCGGCGACATCTACGTCTTCCGCGCCACCGAGACCGGCTACCTGATGGGCGTGATCGACTGCGCCGGACACGGCGTGCCGGGCTCGCTGATGACCATGCTGGCCCGGGCCATCGTCGACCACGCCATCCTCAAGGTCGGCGCCGACGACCCGGCGGCCATTCTCAACGAGACCGATCGCCAGAACCGCGCCACCCTGCAGCGCGAGAGCCTGCCGGCCTCGATCGCCACCAACATGGACATGGGCCTGGTATGGGTCGAGCGCGACGCCGAGCGCCTGACCTTCGCCGGGGCCAAGATGTCGCTCTACGCCAGCGACGGCGAACGGCTCGAGGTGCAGCCAGGCGGCAAGCGCGCGCTGGGCCAGAAGCGCACCATGACCTACGAGAACCGCGTGATGCCGCTGCATCGGGGCTGGACCTACTCGCTGTGCTCCGACGGCTTCCTCGATCAGGCCGGCGGCGAGCACGGCTTCGGTTTCGGCAACCGGCGCTTCGAGGCCATGCTGCGCCGCCATGCCGACGCGCCGCTGGATGACCAGATCGCCGCCTTCGAGGCCGAGCTTGACGCCTACCGCGGCGACCATGCCCAGCGCGACGACATCACCCTGCTATGCTTCCGTTTCGACACGCCACCCGATGACGGCGCGCTCGCTCACGCCCCGTCCTCGTTCACCTGACCCGGAGACGTCATGGATCTGCTGACCCTGCGCGACACCTACCTCCAGCAGCGCATCATGCTGTGCTTCAACGGCCCCATATCGCGCAGCCTGATCGAGGAGATCGGCCATGCGCTGCGCAACTACCTGAACAGCCAGTCCGCCGCACCCTCCTCGGCCATGGACGTGTTCGCCGTCTATATCGAGATGACCCAGAACATCCGTCACTACGCCCGCGAGCAGGGCTACGGCGAAGGGGACGCCACCGCCACCGTCGCCGTGGCCCGGGACGAGGACGGCCGCTATCTGGTCTCCGCCGGCAACCTGGTGGAGCACGCCGACGGCCAGCGCCTGGTCGAGGCCGTGGAGAGCCTGGCCGGCCTCGATGCCGCCGAGCTCAAGCGCGCCTACAAACAGCAGCTGCGCCGCCCCCGCGACGAGGCAGCACCGAGCGGCGCCGGCCTGGGGCTGATCGACATGGCCCGAAAGTCGTCGCGCCCCCTCGAGGCCTCGCTGCAGCCGCTGTCCGCCGGCCGCAGCTTTCTCAGCCTGACAGCCACCATCTGAACGGTCTTTCCCATGAGCCAAGATCTGAACCTTCCCGGCAGCGCCTCCACTCCCGCCATCCAGAGCGACTGGCAGGCAGGACGGCTCGCGATGCAGGGCGATTCCTACCCGGAAAACTCCTTCGACCTCTTCGGCCGGGTCATCGCCTGGGTCGAGGCCTTCCTCGGCCAGGAGTCACGCCCGCTGTCGCTGGACCTGCAGCTCGTCTATCTCAACACCAGCTCGGTCAAGGCGATGATGGACATCTTCGACCTGCTCGAGGAGGCCCACGAGAGCGGCCGCGAGGTCGGCGTCGAATGGCGCTATGACCCGCGCAACGAGCGCATCGCCGAGCTGGCCGAGGAGTTCAAGGAGGACTGCAGCTATCCCTTCGCCATTCGCCCGCTCGAGGTGAGCGTGTGAGCGCCCGGGACGAGGCCCTGCTCGCCGAGGTCGCGGCGCTGCTCGCGGACGAGGCCCATCGCGGCCACCCGCTGCACCAGGCACTCGAGCGCCTCTATCGTCATCACCTGACGCAGGGCGAGCGGCTGGAGCGGATGATCGCCATCGCCGACGGCTTCCAGCAGGGCGCCCAGGAGGACCTCTACGCCACCCGTCAGCAGCTGGAACGCCAGCAGCGACGACAGCGCAAGCTATCGCGCATCGCCGACCGCTTCCAGGACCTGCTGGTCGAACGCAACCAGGTGCTCGAGGACGCCTCGGGGCTGGATCCGCTCACCGGACTGGCCAATCGGCGTCGCCTCGACGAGCAGCTGATGGCCCTCGTCGCCCGCGCCGAACGCCACGGGCGCCCGCTATGCCTGGCGATGATGGACATCGACCACTTCAAGGCCATCAACGACCGCTTCGGGCACGCCGCCGGCGACCGGGCACTGGTCGCTCTGGCCGAGACCCTGACGGAGTCGCTGCGGGCCGACGACCTGTGCGGCCGCTGGGGTGGCGAGGAGTTCCTGCTGGTGCTGCCCGAAATGCGCCTCGACCAGGCCGAGCCGCTGCTGGCTCGGCTCGGCGAGCGCCTGCGACGGCTCGACCTGGCGCTGGACGTCACGGGCCATCCCAGCAGCGTGACCGCCAGCATCGGCGTGGCCGAGCATCGCGTCGGCGAGACCTACCACGACACCCTCGAACGCGCCGATCAGGCGCTGCTGGTGGCCAAGCGCGAGGGCCGGGACCGCACTCGCCGAGCGTCCTGAAGGCGAACGAGGCCTGCACGCGGGCACGAAAAAGGGCACCCCGAGGGGTGCCCTTTCGCGTTGCGTCCCGAAGGCAGCGGCTTACCAGCCGGTGGCTTCCTTCAGGGCATCGCCGATCTCGGCCAGGGAGCGCACGGTCTTGACGCCCGCCGCCTCGAGGGCGCCGAACTTCTCGTCCGCGGTGCCCTTGCCGCCGGCGATGATGGCGCCGGCGTGGCCCATGCGCTTGCCGGGAGGCGCGGTGACGCCGGCGATGTAGGACACGACCGGCTTGGAGACGTGCTCCTTGATGTAGGCGGCCGCCTCTTCCTCGGCGGTACCGCCGATCTCACCGATCATGACGATGGCTTCGGTGGCCGGATCCTTCTCGAACTTCTCGAGGATGTCGATGAAGGTGGAGCCCGGAATCGGGTCGCCGCCGATGCCCACGCAGGTGGACTGGCCGAAACCGTGATCGGTGGTCTGCTTGACCGCCTCGTAGGTCAGGGTGCCGGAGCGCGACACGATACCGACCTTGCCCGGCTGGTGGATGTGGCCCGGCATGATGCCGATCTTGCACTCGCCCGGGGTGATCACGCCGGGGCAGTTCGGGCCGATCAGGCGCACGCCCAGCTCATCGCACTTGACCTTGACGTCGAGCATGTCGAGGGTCGGGATGCCCTCGGTGATGCACACGATCAGCTTGATGCCGGCGTTGGCGGCCTCGAGGATGGAGTCCTTGCAGAACGGGGCCGGCACGTAGATCACGCTGGCCTCGGCGCCAGTCTGCTCGACCGCTTCCTTGACGGTGTTGAACACCGGCAGGCCCAGGTGCTCCTGGCCGCCCTTGCCCGGGGTCACGCCGCCGACCATCTGGGTGCCGTAGGCGATCGCCTGCTCGGAGTGGAAGGTCCCCTGGCCGCCGGTGAAGCCCTGGCAGATGACCTTGGTGTTCTTGTCGATCAGGATGCTCATTACTTGCCCTCCGCTGCCTTGACGACCTGCTGAGCCGCGTCGGTGAGGCTCTTGGCAGCGATGATGTTCAGACCGCTGGAGGCCAGTTTCTCGGCACCCAGCTCGGCGTTGTTACCTTCCAGACGCACCACGACCGGCACGTTGACGCCCACCTGCTCGACGGCGCCGATGATGCCTTCGGCGATCATGTCGCAGCGCACGATGCCGCCGAAGATGTTGACCAGCACGGCCTTGACGTTGTCGTCGGACAGGATGATCTTGAACGCTTCCGCCACGCGCTCCTTGGTGGCGCCGCCGCCGACGTCAAGGAAGTTGGCCGGGCTGCCGCCGTTCAGGTTGACGATATCCATGGTGCCCATGGCCAGGCCGGCGCCGTTGACCATGCAGCCGATGTTGCCGTCCAGGGCCACGTAGTTCAGGTCCCAGGCCGCGGCCTCGGCCTCGCGGGAATCCTCCTGGGAGGGGTCGCGCATGGCCTGCAGATCGGGGTGACGGTACAGGGCGTTGCCGTCCAGGTTGATCTTGGCGTCGAGGCAGTGCAGGTTGCCTTCCTCGGTGATCACCAGCGGGTTGATCTCGAGCAGCGCCAGATCCTTGTCGTGGAACAGCTTGGACAGGCCCAGGAAGATCTTGGTGAACTGCTTGACCTGCGCGCCTTCGAGGCCCAGCTGGAAGGCCAGCTCGCGGGCCTGGTACGGCTGGGCGCCGACCAGCGGATCGATTTCGGCCTTGAGGATCTTCTCGGGCGTCTCCTCGGCGACCTTCTCGATCTCGACGCCGCCCTCGGTGGAGGCCATGAAGACCACGCGACGAGTGGCGCGATCGACCACGGCGCCGAGATAGAGCTCGCTGGCGATGTCGGTGCAGTTCTCGACCAGGATCTTGGCGACCGGCTGACCGTGCTCGTCGGTCTGGAAGGTCACCAGGTTCTTGCCCAGCCACTGCTCGGCGAAGGCCTTGGCCTCGTCGGCGCTCTTGACCAGCTTGACGCCGCCGGCCTTGCCGCGGCCACCGGCGTGGACCTGGGCCTTGACGACCCACATCTCACCGCCGATCTTCTTGCAGGCTTCCGCCGCTTCCTCGGGGGTGTCGACGGCGAAGCCCTTGGAAACGGGCAGACCATAGTCGGCAAACAGCTGTTTGCTCTGATACTCGTGAAGGTTCATCGATTCATGCCATTGGTTGCATGTGACTCGAACGGTAGTCGCCCGGGCGCCGACTCGGCGCAGCGCGGCGGCTACCACCGCTCCCCTCCGATACGAGGCCGGAAGGGACGCGCCGCCCGAAGGCGGCGCTCTTGTTGTCTTACTTGCGCTTCTTGCGGTTCGCCATGTGGATGGCGTGACCTTCCACGGCCAGGGCTGCCTCGTGGACGGCCTCGGACATGGTCGGATGCGCATAGCAGGACAGCGCCAGATCCTCGGCGCTGGAGCCGAATTCCATGGCGATGACGCCCTGGGCGATCATCTCGCCGGCGTGCTGGCCGACGATGTGCATGCCCAGGATACGATCGGTCTCGGCGTCGGCGATCACCTTGGCCTGACCCTCGGTGGCGTTGTTGGCCATGGCGCGACCGCTGGCGGCGAACGGGAAGGCGCCGGTCTTGACCTCGATGCCCTTGGCCTTGGCCTCCTGCTCGGTCATGCCGACCCAGGCCACCTCGGGGAAGGTGTAGATCACGCTGGGGATGGCGTCGTAGTTCATCTCGGCCTTGTGGCCGGCGATGATGTCGGCGACCATCACGCCCTCTTCGGAGGCCTTGTGGGCCAGCATCGGGCCGCGCACGCAGTCGCCGATGGCATAGACGCCCGGCACGCTGGTGCGGCACTGGTCGTCGACGTGGATGAAGCCGCGCTCGTCGAGCTCGACGCCCACGCCGTCACCGATCACGCCCTTGGTGTACGGCTTGCGGCCGACGCAGACGATCAGCTTGTCGAAGGTGATCTCCTGCTCGCCCTTGGCGTCGGAGTACTTGACCACGACCTCGTCGCCCTTGACCTCGGAGCCGGTGACGCGGGCGCCCAGCTTGATGTCCAGGCCCTGCTTCTTGAGCAGCTTCTGGGTCTCCTTGGCGATGGCCCCGTCGACCATCGGCAGGAAGTCGTCCATGGCCTCGAGGACGGTGACCTCGGAGCCCAGACGGTTCCACACGCTGCCCAGCTCCAGGCCGATGACGCCGGCGCCGATCACGCCCAGGCGCTTCGGCGTTTCCTGGAATTCCAGGGCGCCGGTGGAGTCGACGATCAGGCCTTCGGTCAGCGGGGTCGGCGGGATCTCGACCGGCACGGAACCGGCGGCGACCACGATGTTGTCGGCCTCGTAAGTGGCGGCGTTGCCGTCCTTGTCGGTGACCTCGACCTGCTGGCTGCCGGTCACCTTGCCGGTGCCCTCCAGCGCGGTCACGCCGTTGGCCTTGAACAGGCCGGCGATGCCGCCGGTCAGGTTCTTAACGATCTTGTCCTTGCGGGCCATCATCTTCTTGACGTCCATGGAGACGTCACCGGCCTGGATGCCCATGTCGTCGAAGTCGTGCTGCGCCTCGACGAACTTGTGGGAGGCTTCCAGCAGCGCCTTGGACGGGATGCAGCCCACGTTCAGGCAGGTACCGCCGTGAACGACGTTACCTTCCTTGCCGATCCACTTCTCGACGCAGGCGGTCTTCAGACCCATCTGGGCGGCACGGATGGCGGCCACGTAGCCGCCGGGGCCCGCGCCGATGACGATGACATCAAACTTGTCGGCCATGTTGGCTCCTTGCAAAAGTGTTTCGCTGTGCGCGTTAACCGGCGCGGATCAGATATCCAGCAGCAGACGGGCCGGATCCTCGAGCAGCGCCTTGATGGTCACCAGGAACTGCACCGCGTCCTTGCCGTCGATCATGCGGTGATCGTATGACAGCGCCAGGTACATCATCGGACGGATCTCGACCTTGCCGTTCACCGCCATCGGACGCTCCTGGATCTTGTGCATGCCCAGGATCGCGGTCTGCGGCGGGTTGAGGATCGGCGTGGACATCAGCGAGCCGAAGATGCCGCCATTAGTGATGGTGAAGGTGCCGCCCTGCATCTCGTCGATGCCGAGCTTGCCGTCACGGGCACGCTTGCCGAAGTCGACGATGCCCTTCTCGACGTCGGCGATCTTCATGCTGTCGGTATCGCGCAGCACCGGCACCACCAGGCCACGGTCGGTGGACACGGCCACGCCGATGTCCTGATAGCCGTGGTAGACGATGTCGTCGCCGTCGATGGAGGCGTTGACGTCCGGGAAGCGCTTGAGCGCCTCGGAGGCCGCCTTGACGAAGAAGCCCATGAAGCCGAGCTTGGTGTCGTGGGCCTTGAGGAAGGTGTCCTTGTACTGCGCGCGCAGCTCCATGACCGCGCCCATGTCCACCTCGTTGTAGGTGGTCAGCATGGCGGCGGTCTGCTGGGCCTCGACCAGGCGCTTGGCGATGGTCTTGCGCAGGCGGGTCATCGGCACGCGCTTCTCGGGGCGCTCGCCCTCGGCGACAGGCGCCGGTGCCGCGGCGGCCTTGGCACCGGCCGGCTTGGCGGCCTTCTTGGCGCTGCCGTCCTTGATCGCCTTCTGCACGTCTTCCTTCAGCACGCGACCGCCCTTGCCGGTGCCCTCGAGCTTGCTGACGTCGAGGTCATGCTCGGCAACCAGCTTGCGTGCGGCCGGGGCGAGGATCTTGTCGCCGACCTTCTCGTCGCTGGCGCCATCGTCGGCGGACGCGGCGGCCTTGCCCTCGCTGGACGCCGGCGTGGCATCGCCGCCAGCACCTTCGGTGAAGATCGCCAGCACCTCTTCGGAGGCCACCTGGCTGCCTTCCTCGGCCTTGATCTCGGACAGCGCGCCGTCGGCGGGGGCGACCACCTCGAGCACGACCTTGTCGGTCTCGATCTCGGCCAGCACCTCGTCGCGCTTGACGGCTTCGCCGACCTGCTTGTTCCAGCTGGCCACGGTGCCTTCCTGAACGGACTCGGGGAAGGTCGGGGCCTTCACCTCGTGCGCCTGGCCGCCGGCGGCCGGTGCGGCCTCCGGCTTGGCATCGCTCTTCTCCTCGCTGGCGGCCTCGGCCTTGTCGCCGCCGCTGGCCGCGCCCTCGCCGATGCGGCCGAGCACCTGCTCGGACTGCACGGTATCGCCCTCTTCCGCCAGCACCTCGGCCAGGGTACCGGCCTCGGGTGCCACGACCTCGAGCACCACCTTGTCGGTCTCGATCTCGACGATCAGCTCGTCACGCTCGACGCTGTCACCCGGCTTCTTGTGCCAGGCGGCCACGCTGCCTTCGGCAACGGATTCCGGAAAGGTGGGTGCCTTGATCTCGGTAGCCATGTCGTTTCCCTTGTGTGTTCTCTCTCGTCCCGGTGGGCTGCCTTAGAGGTTGAAGGCGTCTTCCACCAGCTTGCGCTGCTGTTCGGTGTGCACGGACATGTAGCCCGCCGCGGGCGCCGCCGAGGCCGGGCGGCCGGCGAACTTGAGCTTGCCGCCCAGGCCCGTCTTGAGCTGCTCCGCCACGCTGCGCATGTGGTGCTGACTGGAGTACCAGGCACCCTGGTTGAGCGGCTCTTCCTGGCACCACACCATCTCGCTGGCGTTGGTGTAGGCCTGGATCGCCTCGAGGAGCTCGGCCTCGGGGAACGGATAGAGCTGCTCGAGACGCAGGATGGCCACGTCGTCGCGGGCGTTCTCCTCGCGCCAGTTGGCCAGATCGTAGTAGACCTTGCCGGCGCACAGGATGATGCGCTCGACCTTGTCGGCGTCGCGCTGGCCCTGGTCGGGAATCACCATCTGGAAGCTGCCGCCGGCCAGCTCGTCGAGGCTGGAGGTGGCATCCTTGTGACGCAGCAGGCTCTTCGGCGACATCACCACCAGCGGCTTGCGCAGCTTGCGGATCATCTGGCGACGCAGCAGATGGAAGATCTGCGCCGGGGTGGTCGGCACGCAGACCTGCATGTTGTGCTCGGCGCACAGCTGCAGGAAGCGTTCCAGACGCGCAGAGGAGTGTTCGGGGCCCTGACCCTCGTAGCCATGCGGCAGCAGCATGGTCAGGCCGCACAGGCGCTCCCACTTGGTCTCGGCGGAGGAGATGAACTGGTCGACCACCACCTGGGCGCCGTTGAAGAAGTCGCCGAACTGCGCCTCCCAGATCACCAGGTCGTTGGGCGCCGTGGCGGCATAGCCGTACTCGAACGCCAGCACGGCTTCTTCCGACAGGAAGGAGTCGTGGATGGTGAAGCACGGCTGGCCGTCGGTCAGGTGCTGCAGCGGCACGTAGGTGCTGCCGTCCTTCTGGTTGTGCACCACCGCGTGGCGGTGAGAGAAGGTGCCGCGACCCACGTCCTGGCCGGTCAGACGAATCGGGTGGCCCTGGTCGAGCAGCGTGGCGTAGGCCAGGGTCTCAGCGAAGCCCCAGTTGCAGGCCATGCCGCCGGCCTGCATCTTGCGCCGATCATCGTAGATCTTGGCGACCTGACGCTGCACCTCGACCCCGTCCGGGACCTCGCACATGCGCGCCGCGAGGTGCTGCAGGCGCTTCATGTCGAAGCTGGTGTCGGTGTGGCCGCTCCACTCGTGGCCGAGATAGGGCTTCCAGTCGACGAACAGCGCGGTGTTGGGCTTCTGCACCAGGGCGTTGGCCACGTGGTTACCGGCGACCAGGTCGTCGCGGTAGCCTTCCATGGTCGCCTTGGCCTCGTCTTCGCTGATCAGCCCCTCCTTGACCAGGCGCTGGGCGTACAGCGCGCGCGAGGACGGGTGGTTCTTGATCTTGCTGTACATCATCGGCTGGGTGCCGGACGGCTCGTCGGCCTCGTTGTGGCCGCGGCGGCGGTAGCACACCAGGTCGATGACCACGTCTCTCTTGAACTGCTGACGATAGTCGAGCGCCACCTGGGTGGCGTGCAACACGGCGTCCGGGTCGTCGCCGTTGACGTGGAAGATCGGCGCCTGAACCATCTTGGCGATGTCGGTGCAGTACTCGGTGGAGCGCGAGTCTTCCGGATGGGACGTGGTGAAGCCCACCTGGTTGTTGATCACGATGTGCACCGTGCCGCCGGTCCGGTAGGCACGGGTCTGGGACATCTGGAACGTCTCCATGACCACGCCCTGGCCGGCGAAGGCCGCGTCGCCGTGAACGTTGATCGGCAGCACCTTACCGCCGTCGGCGTCGTTGCGGCGATCCTGGCGGGCCCGCACCGAGCCCTCGACCACCGGCGCGACGATCTCCAGGTGGGACGGGTTGAACGACATGGCCAGGTGGACTTCGCCACCCGGGGTCATGACGTTGGAGCTGAAGCCCTGGTGATACTTGACGTCACCGGAGCCACGCTCGACCAGCTTCTTGCCGTCGAACTCGTCGATCAGCTCGGAGGGGTTCTTGCCCAGGATGTTGACCAGCACGTTGAGACGGCCGCGGTGGGCCATGCCGATCACGACTTCCTTGGTGCCGTAGCCACCGGCGCGCTGGATCAGCTCGTCCATCATAGGGATGAAGGACTCGCCGCCCTCCAGGCCGAAGCGCTTGGTGCCCGGGTACTTGGAGGCCAGGTAGCTCTCCAGCCCCTCGGCGGCGGTGAGCCGCTCGAAGACATGCTTGCGCACGTCATCGCTGAACTTGGGCGCCGAGCGCACCGACTCGAAACGCTGCTGCAGCCAGCGCTTCTCTTCGGTGTCGACGATGTGCATGAACTCGCAGCCGATGCTGCGGCAGTAGGTCTGCTCCAGCGCCTCGACGATCTGCTTCAGCGGCGCCTTGTCGGCCCCCATGAACAGCGAGCCGGTCTGGAATTCGGTATCCAGATCGGCCTTGGAGAGCTGGTGGAAGGACAGATCGAGGTCGGGCACCGGGGTCGGGCTGCGCAGATCGAGGGGGTCGATATCGGCCTTCTGGTGCCCGCGGAAGCGGTAGGCGTTGATCAGCTGAAGCACCTTGACCTGCTTGCGATTCTCGTCGCTCTCGGGAGCGGCGGCAGCGGTCTGGGCGGTGCGGCGCTGGCGGCCTAGCTGATAGAACTGTTCGCGGGTCGGGGCAAGCGGAACGTCTTGGGTGGCGCTGCCATCGGGCTGCGGCAGTTGGTCGAAGTACTGACGCCATTCGTCGGGAACGGCAGAGGGGTCATCGAGGTACTGCTCGTAGAGCGCTTCCACATAGTGGACATTACCGCCACTGACATGGGAGGAGCGCCACATCAACTCCATTATGCCTTGTTGCATCTCTCGGTCACCCTGCACTGATGGGGTGGTGTCGGCCGTCACGGCTCACCCGTGGCGACAACATTAGGTAGCCGGCCGGCGGGGCAGACACCTTCTTGCGATGATCAGAAGCCGGTGCACAGGGCACCGGCTTCGGACGTCTCACCGGGGGCCAGGCTGCGACAGCACGTCGCAGCCTGGGGCGTATGATAACAAGCCCGGGCCCACGATTTAAGTGGCATTCGCCAGCAGCATCTCGCGAATCTTGCCGATCGCGCGCGTGGGGTTGAGCCCCTTCGGGCACACTGCCACACAGTTCATGATGCCGCGGCAGCGGAATACGCTGAACGGATCCTGGAGATCCTCCAGGCGCTCGCGGGTGGCCTCGTCGCGGGAGTCGGCCAGGAAGCGATAGGCCTGCAGCAGGCCGGCCGGACCGACGAACTTGTCCGGGTTCCACCAGAACGACGGGCAGGAGGTCGAGCAGCAGGCGCACAGGATGCACTCGTAAAGACCATCGAGCTTGTCGCGATCCTCCGGCGACTGCAGGCGCTCGATGGCCGGCGCCGGCGTGTCGTTCTGCAGATACGGCTGGATGCGCTCGTACTGCTGGTAGAACAGCCCCATGTCGACCACCAGGTCACGAATGACCGGCAGGCCGGGCAGCGGACGCAGGGTCAGCTTGCCCTTCTTGACCACGTCGGACAGCGGCGTGATGCAGGCCAGGCCGTTCTTGCCGTTCATGTTCATGCCGTCGGAGCCGCACACGCCCTCGCGGCAGCTGCGGCGATAGGCCAGGCCGTTGTCCTGCTCCTTCACCAGATGCAGGACGTCGAGCACCATCAGGTCGCGACCCTGGGTGTCGACCTGGAACTCCTCCATGTAGGGGGCGGAGTCCGTTTCGGGATTGTAGCGGTACAGGGATACCTGAAGCGTGGACATCGTGACTCCCCTCAGTAGGTACGGACTTTCGGTTCGAACATGTCGACGGTCTTGGGCGCGAAGTTGACGTCGCGCTTGCCCAACCGCTTCTCGGCCGGGAAGTAGAGCGAGTGCTTCAGCCAGTTGACGTCGTCGCGATCCGGGTAGTCGTAGCGAGAGTGGGCACCACGGCTTTCCTTGCGTTCGAGGGCGGCGATGGCGGTGGCCTCGGCGACCTCCATCAGGTTGTCGAGCTCGAGCGCCTCGACCCGGGCGGTGTTGAAGGTGTTGGACTTGTCCGGCAGGTAAGCGTTGTTGATGCGCTCACGCAGCTCGGCCAGCTGCTGGACGCCCTTCTGCATGTTGTCTTCCTGACGGAAGACGCCGAAGGCGTTCTGCATGATGTCCTGCAGCGCACGCTTGAGTTCGGGCACGGTCTCGCCGCTCTCGGACTCGTTCCAGCGGTTGATGCGCTGCATGGCGGAGGCGACATCGGACTCACTGGCCGCCAGGTACTCGACGCCCTCGTTGAGCGCACCTTCGATGAACATGCCGGCCGCGCGACCGAACACCACCAGGTCGAGCAGCGAGTTGCCGCCCAGGCGGTTGGCGCCGTGGACCGAGACGCAGGCCGCCTCGCCGACGGCGTAGAGGCCGTTGACGATGTGGTCGTTGCCGTCGCCATCCTGCATGATCGCCTGGCCGTGCACGTTGGTCGGCACGCCGCCCATCATGTAGTGGCAGGTCGGCACCACCGGGATCGGCTCCTTGGCCGGGTCCACGTGAGCGAAGGTCTTGGACAGCTCGACGATGCCCGGCAGGCGCTTGCCGAGGACTTCCTCGCCGAGGTGGTCGAGCTTGAGGTAGACGTGGTCGCCGTTCTCGCCGCAGCCGCGGCCCTCGAGGATCTCCATGACCATGGAGCGCGCGACCACGTCGCGGCCGGCCAGATCCTTGGCGTTGGGCGCGTAGCGCTCCATGAAACGCTCGCCGTCCTTGTTGACCAGGTAGCCGCCCTCGCCGCGGCAGCCCTCGGTCACCAGGGTGCCGGCGCCGTAGATGCCGGTCGGGTGGAACTGCCACATCTCCATGTCCTGCATCGGGAAGCCGGCGCGCAGCGCCATGCCGATGCCGTCGCCGGTGTTGATCAGGGCGTTGGTGGTGGAGGCGAAGATGCGACCGGAGCCGCCGGTGGCCAGCACGGTGGCCTTGGACTTGATGTGAACCACTTCGCCGGACTCGATGTCCATGGCGATGCAGCCGACGACGTCGCCATTGGCGTTCTTGACCAGGTCGACGGCGTACCACTCATTGAGGAAGGTGGTATTGTTCTTCAGGTTGTTCTGATAAAGAGTGTGCAGCAGGGCATGACCGGTACGATCCGCCGCGGCACAGGTACGGGCCGCCTGACCGCCTTCGCCGAAGTTCTTGGACTGGCCGCCGAACGGACGCTGATAGATACGACCGTTGTCGAAGCGGGAGAACGGCAGACCCATGTGCTCGAGCTCGAAGACCGCCTTGGGACCTTCGGAACACATGTACTCGGCGGCGTCCTGGTCGGCGATGTAGTCGCCGCCCTTGACGGTGTCGTACATGTGCCAGCGCCAGTCGTCGTTCGGATCGGCGGAGGCAATGGCGCAGGTGATGCCGCCCTGGGCGGACACGGTGTGCGAACGGGTCGGGAAGACCTTGGACAGCACGGCAGTCTTCTTGCCGGACTTGGCCAGCTCGAGCGCGGCCCGCAGGCCGGAACCGCCACCGCCGATGATGATGGCGTCGAAGGTCAGGCTACGCATGTTGGACATGGATCAGGCTCCCCACAGGACTTGAATACCCCAGACCAGGAACACGAAGATGGCCAGGATGATGACGGTCTGGACGGCAACACGAATGCCGGTCGGCTTGAGATAGTCGGTGGTCACGGTCCACAGACCCACCCAGGCGTGGGCGGACAGGGACACGAAGGCCAGCAGCGAGAAGATGCGCATCCAGGTCTGGCCGAAGAGCCCGCTCCAGGTCGCGTAGTCGAGCCCCGGGTGGACCAGCAGATAGCCGACGATAAAGAGTGTGTAGAGGGCCAGAATAACGGCCGAAACGCGCTGAACGAGCCAATCGGACAGCCCGCTGCGCCCGAAGTTCGTGATGTTGGTTACCATACCCAGACTCCAGCCAGAATGATCAGGACCACGCTTGCCACGACGGTGATCTGCGCCTTCTTGACGCCACCCTCGAGGGTCACGCCGATGTCGACGTCCATCAGCAGGTGCTTGATGCCGGCCACGAAGTGGAACGCCAGGGCGGACAGCAGCCCCCAGGCGATCAGCTTGACCAGAAAGTTGTGAGCCAGCGCACCGCTGACGGCGGCGAAGCCTTCGGGGGATGACAAGGACGCATCCAGTGCCCAAAAGCCGAAGATCAGGCCGATGAAGAGAATGACGCCGGTAATCCGGTGGGCGATCGACGTCAAGGCGGGGAGGGGGAACTGTATCGTGGACAGATCCAGATTTACGGGTCGTTTGCTATTCACGGCTCTCTACACACTCTCTTGGCCCGCTGCTGGGCACTCGAGGAGAGCCCGACACGGGCGGTGGTTTCGGGAAGGAGAACGATCATGCCTTGCGGGTCACGATCTCCCTTTTCCTGCCAGTCGCGGGACTGGATTATAGGGCCATGCCCATATCGATGACAAATCGCTCGCTCGCCGACTCGACCATGGTGGCAGCCTCCGAATAGCGAAAAAAACGCTGCCCCACGGAGGTTTGCCAGTTTCATGTACTTGGCTTCGCGCACACCGCACCCCGATGGTGCAAAGCACCATTAGCTGTACAAAAAATACACAAAAGCGGTTGGCGCGATCACCTTCGAGCGCCAATGGATGAATTGACAATCGAAAAGACGCTTCTATAGTGGGCGAACCTTTTCGCCGGCAAGTTCCGCGAATTCAGGACTTATCGCGCCACCATGAACTCGAGAGGAGGCCAGTTATGGCTGACAGGAAAGCAACGCTGACGGTAGAAGGTCTGGAGAAATCGATCGAGCTACCCGTCTACTCGGGGGCGGCGGGCCCGGATGTCATCGACGTTCGCGGCCTGGGTGCCGAAGGCCTGTTCACCTACGACCCCGGCTTCATGGCCACCTCCTCTTGCCAGTCCGCCATCACCTATATCGATGGCGGCAAGGGCGTACTGCTGCACCGCGGTTACCCGATCGACCAGCTGGCCAAGCAGTCCGACTTCGTCGAACTGTGCTACCTGCTGCTGTTCGGCGAACTGCCCGACAAGACCCAGTATGACGAATTTGCCGGCCGCATCACCCATCACACCATGGTCCACGAGCAGCTGGCCAACTTCTTCAAGGGCTTCCGTCGCGACGCCCACCCGATGTCGATCCTGTGCGGCGTCGTCGGCGGTCTGGCCGCCTTCTACCACGACCACCTCGACATCACCAAGCAGGAAGACCGCGAGATCAGCGCCATCCGCCTGATCGCCAAGATGCCGACCATCGCGGCCATGTCCTACAAGTACAACGTGGGCCAGCCGTTCGTCTATCCGCGCAACGATCTGAACTATGCAGAGAACTTTCTCTACATGATGTTCAGCAACCCGTGCGAGAACTACGAGATCAATCCGGTGTTCGCCAAGGCGATGGACCGCATCTTCATGCTCCACGCCGACCACGAGCAGAACGCCTCCACCTCCACGGTGCGTCTGGCCGGCTCCACCGGCGCCAATCCGTTCGCCTGCATCAGCGCCGGCATCGCCGCCCTCTGGGGCCCGGCCCACGGCGGCGCCAACGAAGCGGTGCTGAACATGCTCGACGAGATCGGCGACGACTCCGAAGAGAACATCCAGCGCTTCATCGACAAGGCCAAGGACAAGAACGACCCGTTCAAGCTGATGGGCTTCGGTCATCGCGTCTACCGCAACTTCGACCCGCGCGCCAAGGTCATGAAGGAGACCTGCGACGAGGTCCTGGCCCAGCTCGGCAAGGCCGACGACCCGCAGCTCAAGATCGCCAAGCGCCTCGAGCAGATCGCCCTGGAAGACGAGTACTTCGTCGAGCGCAAGCTCTACCCGAACGTCGACTTCTATTCCGGCATCATCCTCAAGGCCATGGGCATCCCGACCAACATGTTCACCGTGATCTTCGCGGTGTCCCGCACCATCGGCTGGATCTCCCACTGGAACGAGATGCTCAGCGACAGCTACAAGATCAGCCGTCCGCGCCAGCTCTACACCGGCCACACCCAGCGCGACTACCCCGCCAAGTAATCGGCGAACGCTTCGCTCCGACGCAGAAGGCCGCCCCTTGGGGCGGCCTTCTTGCATTCCCCCATCGCCCCGGGCCTCTCGAGAGCGGCCCTGAGCACCAACGACTCAACGCCATCGCACTATCTCGACATTCCTTCCCGGCCATCCCTGCACCCTGCCGGCATCGTCTGAGACGACCGCCCCGCCCCACCCCGCTCACGGCCTCGCGCGGAGACGGCCGAGCAGAGCACCCCCCTTTTCCACCGCCGTCATCGTACTGACGCGGTTTCGCAGCGTTTTCCACACAATCTGTGGATAAACCTGTTCAAAACCGTTGGGGAATCGCTCAGAATCGCCATGGATAGCGGCTCGGGCTTAGATTGATCAAATTTTGATCGCATCCAAGCCTTTGATTTTAAAGCACTAATTTAAAAACCCCATAACCACGGGCTTTCGCCGCGATGCTGTGAACAAGCATTGCGACAGGAACCGCTCAAGTGGACAAGTCAAGGCCCGGAACGGCCCTTTCTAGGAGAAAAGCATGAGCCCCAAGCAGTACAGCACCACGGGGCGCCGACGGCGGAGACAAAAAAAGACGCCTAAAGCGTCCGGGGAGATATAAGAGAGTAGTGGCGTCCCATAGGGGGTTCGAACCCCTGTTACCGCCGTGAAAGGGCGGTGTCCTGGACCACTAGACGAATGGGACGCATCGCCTTCGATGACATCTATGGTGGAGCCTAGCGGGATCGAACCGCTGACCTCAACACTGCCAGTGTTGCGCTCTCCCAGCTGAGCTAAGGCCCCACGTGTCGTGAAGACGAGGCGTATAATACTGATTCCCCTCGCCTTCGTCAACGGTAAAACGAGAATTTCCTGCTGCGCTCGCGCTCTTTGTGAAAAGCTGGCCGCCGGCGGTGCTCGCGCTCCTCATGTAGCAGGCTACACTCCGGGCGCTGTGCTCCGGCGGCGACCAGCCTATCGTCGCTTGCGACGGAACTTCAGCGTGTTCCTGTTTAATTAGAGATCGCGGTATTCCTTCTCGAAGCGCTTGGCCTGCTTCTTGGACACGCCGCCCAGCACCGCGATGGCGTGGCGCAGGCGCGCCCGGGTCATGTCCGAGCCGAGGATCGCCATGGCATCCATTACCGAGGTGCTGGCGGCGGAGCCGGTGATGGCGATGAAGACCGGGGCCAGGAAGTCCTTCATCTTGAGCTCGAAGTGTGCGGCCAGCGTCTTGACCTCGGCCAGCAGGGCATCCTTGTGCCATGCCGGCACGGTCTCGAGGCGCCAGGTCAGGAACTGCAGCAGCTTCACCAGGTCCTCGCGGCCCAGCTTGACGCCGTCGAAGTCGCCCTCCTCTATCGCCGGCACACCCGAGAAGAAGTGGCCAGCCAGCGGCATCACATCGGACAGCGTCTCCACCCGCGGGCGCACTTGCGGCAGGATCTGACGCACGTATTCCTCGTTGAAGGCCCAGTCGCGCAGCGCCTGGAGGAAGGCGTCGTCGTCCAGGTCCTCGCGGATGTAGAGGCCATTGAGCCAGCTCAGCTTCTGCAGGTCGAACACCGGCCCGCCCAGCGAGACGCGCTGCACGTCGAAGTGGCTCATCATCTCGTCGAGGGTGAACTTCTCACGCTCGTCCGGCATCGACCAGCCCATGCGACCGAGGTAGTTGGTGACCGCCTGAGGCAGGAAGCCCATGCGGCGGTAGTAGTTGATCGAGGTCGGGTTCTTGCGCTTGGACAGCTTCGACTTGTCCGGGTTGCGCAACAGCGGCATGTGGCACAGCGTCGGCATCGGCCAGCCGAAGTACTCGTACAGCAGCTGATGCTTGGGCGCGGAGTTGATCCACTCCTCGCCGCGCAGCACGTGGGTAATGCCCATCAGGTGGTCGTCGACCACGTTGGCCAGGTGATAGGTCGGCATGCCGTCGGACTTGAGCAGGATCTGGGCGTCCACCTGGGCCCAGTCGACCTCGATGGTGCCACGCAGCATATCCTCGACCACGCAGGTACCGCTGGCCGGCACGTGCATGCGCACCACATGAGGCCAGCCCTCGCGCTCGCGACGCGCGACCTCTTTCTCGGGCAGCGCCAGGTCGGCCGGCTTCAGCGCCAGGTGCAAGCCGGCGGCCTTGCGGGCCTCGCGCAGTTCGTCGAGCTCCTCGCTGGTGCGATAGCACTTGAACGCATGGCCGGAAGCGATCAGCTTGCGCGCATGCTCGGCATAGATGTCGCCGCGCTCGCTCTGGCGGTAAGGGCCGTGCGGACCGCCCACGTCGGGGCCTTCGTCCCACTCCAGACCGAGCCAGCGCAGGGAGTCGAGGATCATCTGCTCCGATTCGGCGGTCGAGCGCACCCGATCGGTGTCCTCGATGCGCAGGATGAACTCGCCGCCGTGCTGGCGGGCGAAACACAGGTTGAACAGGGCGATATAGGCGGTTCCCACATGGGGATCGCCGGTGGGAGACGGCGCGATACGGGTACGTACGGTCATGTCGTCCTTGGTCCGGTCGGGGAATGGATCCTGGCCGCCTTGCCAGCCGGGGCATGAAACCGCATGCTGCCGCAAGACCTCCAGAGGAATGGGCGCATTATACGCGCCTCGCCGGATGCCGGCAGCCGCACCGTGGAATCATCGAAACGCGAAATGGTCCATGGCTGAACCCTAGAGCGCGAGGAACGTCATGCTGCCCCAACTGCCCGACGGCTTCACCGCCCTGATCACCGGCGCCTCCGGCGGCATCGGCTCGGCGCTGGTCGACGCCCTGCTGGACGAGCCGCGCCTGGCGCGCCTGCACGCCATCAGCCGCCGGCCAGTGGTCCGCGACGACGAGCGACTCACTCCCCATACCCTGGACCTCGCCACCGAACAGGGGCTCGAGGCGCTGGGCAAGGCCCTCGATGGCCAACCGCTGCACCTGGTGATCAATGCCATGGGCATGCTGCACGACGAGACGGATGGCATTGCACCCGAGAAGAAGCTCGACGATCTCGACGCCGTGGCCCTGGGCCGACTGCTCCACGTCAATGCGGTTACCCCGGCGCTGCTGCTCAAGACGCTGACCCCCTCGCTCAAGGGGCACCACACGGCGCTGATCGGCAGCCTCTCGGCGCGGGTCGGCTCCATCGACGATAACCGCCTGGGCGGCTGGTACGCCTATCGCGCCAGCAAGGCGGCGCATAACATGCTGATGAAGACCGCCTCGGTGGAGCTGCGGCGCCTGAACCCCAACGCCTGCCTCCTTTGCCTGCACCCCGGCACCACCGACACCGCTCTCTCGGCCCCCTTCCAGTCTCGGGTGCCCGAAGGCAAGCTGTTCACGCCGTCTTTCGTTGCCGAACGCCTGCTCGCGGTGATGAGCGAGCGCTTACCGTCGGACACCGGCGAATTCAGGGACTGGAACGACCAGCCCATCGCGTGGTGACGTTCGGCCGCGACGATGGTCATAACGTTGATGCTCGCTATTGCACAGTTCCCAGCAATCGCAGACCATTCCTCTCTTTCGTAGAGACCTCAGACAGGACGACGTTCATGGAAACACTCGGCCCACGGATCAAACAGCTTCGCCTGGAGGCCAATCTCAACAAGGCGGCCCTGGCCCGTCGAGTCGGCGTCTCGGACGTCACCATCTCCTATTGGGAATCCGGGGCCATCAAGCAGATCGGCCACGAACGCCTGGTCGCGCTGGCCGCCGCCCTGGGCTGCCCGCTCTCCGCCCTGCTCGACAACAACGCCAGCCGCCCGGCACCGCTGTTCCTGCGGGCCGATGGGCCGCCGCCCTGGGAGGGCACCGAGGCCAAGGGCATCGAATTGCCGATCGAACTCACCCCCGGGCAGCGCTGGGACGGCGACTGCCATCTGGCGACGCCGGCGCCGGGCGAGGCACTCGACTACCTGAACACCGGTGACCTGGCGGCCATCGCCCCGACCGAGATCTTTCGCCAGCCGGGCCTCTACCTGATCGAGGAAGCCGGCAAGCTGGCACTGCGCCGGGTCCAGCAGGATGCCAAGGGTGAACTGACTTTCCAGCGCCATGACGACGCCGCGCCGACACCCTATACGCCCGACTGCCGACTGCTGGGCAAGGTCGTCGCCCTGTGGCGTCACGAGACGGTGTGAACCGGCGCGCTTACTTCACTTCCATGACCTCCACTTGGTCGGTGGTATGCCGCGGCTCACTGCCGACCAGAAAGCGCTGACTGGCGCTGATCACCTGACCCAGCCCGTGACGCGAGGCCTGCACCAGCGGACCGCGCAGATGCTGCCCCTTATCCCCCAGCCGCGCCCGCACCTCCGACGGCTGCACCGAGGCGGGCGGCATGTTCACGGTGATGCGATAGCCGCCGTCCGGCAGCCCGCTGCCCGGGCCGAACGGTCCGGCGGCAAAGCCGCCTCCCGCTTCCACTACGGTACGCTCCTGCCAGCGCACACCGCTGAGCTCGCGCTCCACCAGCACCTGCAGGCGCGTCGCCTCGGGCAGGTTGGTGACGCCCTCGACCAGCAGGCGACGATCGCTGCGCAGCCGGGCATCGATATCGATGCTCACTTCGGCATCGAATGGCGCAACGTCAAGCGCCGGCGCGGACTGCGCGGACGTCTCGGGCTGCGCCACGCCACCCAGTCGCTCATCGGCCGGCGGCTTGTCGTCTTCGCTGCCGCCGCAGCCGCCCAGGCCGGCTACCAGCCCTGTCACCAGGGCCATGCCCCAGGCGCCTCGCTGCCATGCCTTCATACGACTCCTCCCTGATCAGACACGCTCCCAGCGGCGTCACCCGCCATCTTGGCACGCTCGACACAGGGTCGCATGGGGCACCGCCGCCAGGCGACCCGCATCGATTGGCTCGCCACAGCGTTCACACGCCTCGCCTCGTCCCTCGCGAATCCGAGCCAGGGCATGGCGGACCTGGGACAGCTCGTCCGCGGCCTCCGCCTCCAGTGAGGCCACCACCTCGTCGTCCCGCGTCTCCAGGGGCTGATCCTCCATGTCCTTGTCCAGCGGTCCCGCCGCTCGCTCCCGGTGCTGACGATAGCGGGCCAGGCGCGCCTCGAGCTCTTCCTTCAGCCGCTCCAGCTCGATCTTGCGATCGCTCATCGTTCGCCTCCTTTCCCTCGCGTTATCTGCCGAGTTAGGCGACCCCGAGGGCGCGATAGCCGCTCGGCGTCAGCTCGAGCCGGCTCGGCCGGCCCTCGTCATCCCGTTGCACCGCGAGATGCCCCGCCTCCTCCAGAGCCGCGATATCGGCCAGCTCCCGAGGCTGGTGCGAATCCTCGCCGGCATGGCCGAACGGTGCGGCCAGCACCCCGCCATGCTGCAACACCCGCGCCAGCAGTTCGCGCCGCGACTCGTCGAGATCATGAGTGTCCATTCGCCCTCCTTCGATTGCCGTGTCACACCGCTGCCTCATCGAGTATGGACGACATCGCCGCCGGCACTCGCACCCCGCGCCATGACTGGTAGAATACGCGCTTCCCGAACGACCCCGTGATGCCGATGACCGATCTCGACCGCACCTTCTCCGTGGCCCCGATGATGGACTGGACGACCCGCGACTACCGCGCGTTCGCCCGGACCCTGACGCGCCGCAGCCTGCTCTATACCGAGATGGTGACCACCGGCGCCATCCTGCACGGCAGCCCCCGCGAGCGCTTCCTCGGCTACGATGCCGTGGAGCATCCGCTGGCGCTGCAGCTCGGCGGCAGCGACCCCGGCGCGCTGGCCGAGTGCGCGGCGATCGCCGAGGCCTGGGGCTATGACGAGGTCAACCTCAACGTCGGCTGCCCCAGCGACCGGGTGCAGAACAACCTGATCGGCGCTTGCCTCATGGGCCACCCCGACAAGGTCGCGGCGGCGGTCAAGGCGATGCGCGAGGCGGTGTCGATTCCGGTCACCGTGAAGTGTCGCATCGGCATCGACGATCAGGACGAGGATGCCGATCTGGCCCGCTTCATCGAACGGGTCGCAGACGCCGGCTGCGAGGTGTTCATCGTGCATGCGCGCAAGGCCTGGCTGGAGGGGCTGTCGCCCAAGGAGAACCGCGACATTCCGCCGCTCAACTATCCGCGCGTACACCGACTGAAGGCCAGCCGTCCAGAGCTGCACATCGGCATCAACGGCGGCATCAAGACGCTCGACGAGTGCCAGGCGCAGCTCGAGCACGTCGACAGCGTGATGGTCGGCCGCGAGGCTTATCAGAATCCCTGGCTGCTGGCCGACGTCGACCGTCGCCTGTACGGCGACATCGGCCCGGCGGCCGACCGCCACGCCGCCGCCGCGGCCTTCCGCCCCTATATCGCCCAACGGCTCGAGGAAGGCGCGAAGCTCAACCACATGACGCGGCACCTGCTCGGCCTGTTCCAGGGCTGCCCGGGCGGTCGCAAGTTCCGTCGCCACCTGTCCGAGCATGCCCACCGTGACGGCGCCGGTCTCGCGGTGTTCGACGACGCCCTGGGCCTGGTGCCGACGCCGCGCGAAGCCATCCCGGCCGACTGACGCGTCAATAGAGCGCGTCGGGCGGCGGCTCCAGGCTCGACTGGAAAGTCTCGACGGCACTCTCGGCCTCCTCGATGGCGTCGAAACGGGCGATATGGAACAGCGCCTCGCCCTCGTTGGCCAGCGGCAGCCGGCTCATGCCAATCACGATGCCGTCGGCCGTGGCCCGCACCTCACCCTCGGCGTTGCCGAAGGGATCGGCGACCCGCCCCAGCAGCTCGCCCGCCGCCACCCGGGCGCCCAACCGCACCCGCGGCCGCAGGATGCCGTCGATCGGCGCACGCGCCCAGCTCGAGCCGCCGGCCACCTCCGCCGCCGGCGGCGGACGGCGACGCTTCTCTCCGCCGAGCATGCCGAGCCGGCGCATCACTCGCAGCACGCCGCGCACGCCCGGGGCAATCGCCCACTCGTCGAAGCGCAGCGCCTCGCCGGCCTCGTAGGTCAGCACCGGAATATCGCGGCTCTCGGCATAGTGACGCAGGCTGCCGTCGCGCAGCTCTGCGTTGAGGATCACCGGCGCGCCGAAGGCGTCGGCCATGCGCTCGGTCTCGCTGCCGGGACGCAGGCGGGCACGGATCTGCGGCAGGTTGGTGCGATGCAGAGCGCCGGTGTGCAGGTCAATGATATGGGTGGCCTGATCGACGATCTGCTCGCGGAGCAGCGCCGCGATCCGGCTGCCCAGGGAACCCGACTCGCTGCCCGGGAAGCAGCGGTTGAGATCGCGTCTGTCGGGCAGGTAGCGGCTGTGCTGCACGAAGCCGAAGACGTTGACGATCGGCACGCCGACCAGGGTCCCCCGAAGCCCCTTCAGCTGGCGCGAGCGCAGCAGCCGGCGCACGATCTCCACGCCGTTGATCTCGTCGCCGTGGATGCCACCGCAGACCAGCATCACCGGCCCCGGCTGGCGGCCGTGAACCACCTCCACGGGAATGTAGAGCGGGGCATGGGTATAGAGCCGGGCCGCCGGCACGTCGATCTGCTGTCGGGTGCCGGGTGCCACGCGAACGCCGGCGAGTTCGAACGGAGCGCGAGCCATGAAGCGACCTCCTGAAATAAGCGCCACCTCATATTCACGCATCCCGGCGAACGCCTCAAGCAACCCCGGACCAACGTAGCATTCACCGATGAATGTAAACCCGCTCGCTCATTGGGTAGAATGGCGCCCTACCCATCCGGAGTCGATCAACACCATGGCCAGACGCACCAAGGCCGAAGCCGAAACCACCCGCGTGGCTCTGCTCGATGCCGCCGAGGAGGTGTTCTTCGAGAAGGGCGTCGCCCGCACCTCGCTGGAGCAGATCGCCCGCCACGCCGGCATGACCCGCGGCGCCGTCTACTGGCACTTTCGCAACAAGGCCGACCTGTTCCGCGCCATGCTGGACCGGGTGCGCATGCCGTTCGAGGAACTGGTGAAGGAAACCGACGTCGAGGCCACCACGCCGCTGGAGGCGATTCGCCTGGGCTGTCGCCAGGGTTTCTGGCGCCTGGAACAGCCGCGACATCGGCGCGTATGCGCCATCCTGCTGCACCGCTGCGAGTTCTTCAGCGATATCGATCCCTGCGCCATGCAAAAGGAGATGGATAGCGAGTGTCTCGGCGCCCTGAGGGACTACTTCGACACGGCCAAGAAACATGGCTTGCTCAGGGACGACATCTCCGCGGAAGACGCCACTCTACTGCTGCAGGCCACCCTGTCGGGCCTTTTCCACGACTGGTTACTCGACACTGAGGCCTTTTCTCTCGCAGAGCGCGGCACCAGGATGGTCGACACCCAGCTGCGGCTGCTCACCCGGCAAGACGCCTTAGCCTGAAGACGTCGGCCCTTTATGCCCCCGCATTTCTTCCCCATCGGAGCGCTCATGTCGCTCCAGCAGATGCAGCCGCACCAGCCGCGTGCGCGCATCCAGGTAGTCCTGCTCCATCACCGAGCGATAAGCGCCCTGGTCAGTTAGATACTTGACCAGCACGCGCATCTCGCCGACCCGCGGCCAGTTCCCCTCCTTGCCCCGCAGGCGCACCTCGCGGCCGGGGTCGTCATCCATTACCGCGGTCGCGCCATCGGCATCGACTTCGGTCACCCGCACCCGCTCGCCCAACAGGCAGCGCCGCGACAGCGTGGGATGACGATGCAGGCGACGATGCAGCCGACGGCACAGCCACGAGGCCAGCGGCGAGGCCAGCGCGAAGACCGCCCAGATCACCGCCATGCCGAGCGGCACACGGAAGAAGCCCAGCGGCAGCGGACGCAGGATCGCCAGCTCGACGACCAGCGCCAGCGCCGAGGCCAGCACGATCAGCGCGCTGAGCGCCACAGAGGCCGGCACGCCGCCGAATCCCAGCGACACCAGGGCACCGGCCAGATTGTCGTTGCGCAGGCTGTCGTGCTCGAACAGCTCCACGGGCGCCAGGCGCAGCAGCACCAGCAACCAGTAGATCGCCGTCAGCGCCAGCAGCGCCGTGAAGACGATCAGCGGGAAACTCAGGGCGAGCGAGACGATAGCGTTCATGGCGACTCCTCCGTCCGGCCGATTAGCCGGCAAAGTGTTTTTCTCCCTTCAGCGTAGCGGTCGCCGGCGGCGGGCAACGCCCCACTTTGGTCGCAGATCGCCGCCTGCCTCACACGTTTGTCCCTGCCAACGAAAACGGGCACCGCCTCCCGAGGGAGACGGTGCCCGTCGACGCGGGGCGCGACCGTTAGCGGGTCGCGTCCTGCTCCAGCGCCGGCTGCGACTCGCCGGCCTGGTCGCCGCGCGTCTTGCGCTTCAGCCAGTCGGTGACGCCGGCGATCATGGCGTAGAAGGTCGGCACGAACAGGCTGCCGAGCACCGCCACGGACGCCATGCCCATCGCCACCGTGGTGCCGATGTGCTGACTGCTGGTATCACTAGCCCCGGTGGCCATGGCCAGCGGCAGGGTACCGAAGATAAACGCCAGCGAGGTCATCACGATCGGCCGGAAGCGCAGCTCGGCCGCCGTGACCGCCGCCTCGCGGATGGTCTTGCCCATCTCGCGCCGCTGCAGTTCGGCGAACTCGACGATCAGGATGGCGTTCTTGGCCGCCAGGCCGACCACCACCAGCATGCCGATCTGCACGTAGACGCTGGTATCCAGCGAGCGCAGCGCGATGCCGCCGATGCCGCCCAGGAAGGCGAAGGGCGTGGCCGTGAGCACCGCCAGCGGCAGCGACCAGCTCTCGTACTGGGCCGCCAGGATCAGGAACACCATCAGCAGGCCGAAGACGATGGCGATGGTCGCCGCGTTACCGGCCTGGCTCTCCTGGTAGGCGGTCCCGGTCCAGCCCATGCCCCAGCCATCGCCCAGCGTGTCCTGGACGATCTGGTCCATGGCCGCGATCGCCTGCCCGGAACTGTAGCCAGGGGCGGGACCGCCCTGGAACTGAGCGCCCGGGTAGACGCCGAAGCGGGTCACCACCGCCGGTGCCACCTGGCGATCCAGGGTCACGAACTCGGACAGCGGAATCCGCTCGCCGTCGCCGCCGCGCACGTAGACGTTGTTGATGTCCTCGGGCGTGTCGCGGTACTCGTCCTCGTTCTGCAGATAGACCTGGAAGTTGCGGCCCTTGTAGCTGAAGTAGTTGACGAAGCCGTTGCCGAAGGTATTGCCCAGGGTCGAGTTCAGCGCCGTCAGCGAGACCCCATAGCTGAGCGCCTTCTGCTGGTCGATCTCGGCGTGGAAGGACGGCACGTTGACGTTGAAGGTAGTGAACACCCGCTGCAGCACCGGACTCTTGCCGGCCGCCTGCATGACCTTGACCGAGGCCTGATAGAGCTCCTCGGGCGAGGCCCCGTCATAGGACTGCAGATAGCCGGTGAAGCCACCGGTGGTCGACAGGCCGATGATCGGCGGCATGTTGAAGGCCATCGCCGAACCGCCGGGGATCTGCGCGCCCATGCCCATGATCTTGCCGATCAGGCCGGTGGCGGTGATATCCCGCTCGTCCCACGGGTCGAGGGTCACGAAGATGACCCCGCGGGCGGTGTTCACCGAGCTGGTCAGCATGTCGTAGCCGGCCACCGCGGTGGAATACTTCACGCCCGGCGTTTTCTCGATGGCCGCGCTGAGCTTGGCCATGTAGGTCTGGGTACGCTCCAGCGAGGCCGAATCCGGCAGCTGCACGGAGGTGATCACGATGCCCTGGTCGGTCTCGGGCACCAGCGTCGACGGCGTGGTCTGGTACAGCCACCAGGAGCCCGCCCCCACCAGGGCGGTGAGCAGCAGCGCCAGGCCCCAGAATCGCACCAGTTTCTTCACCACCCACATGTAGACAGCGGTGACGCCGGCGAACAGGCGGTCGAACAGGCGCAGCGGCGTGCGCACCGCGCGCATGAAGGCCGTTTCCTTGCGATGCAGGTCGTGCTTGATGAAGATCGCCGACAGCGCCGGGGTGAAGGTCAGCGCCATCAGCGCCGAGAAGGCCACCGAGACGGCGATGGTCAACGCGAACTGCTGGTAGATCTGCCCGCTGAAGCCGCCCAGGAAGGCCACCGGCACGAACACCGCCGCCATGATCAGCGAGGTGGCGATGACCGGCCCACCGACCTCGCGCATGGCCTGCATCGTGGCCTGAAGAACGGTGATCTCCTCGTCCTCGCCGAGCACCCGCTCGACGTTCTCCACCACCAGGATGGCGTCGTCGACCACGATGCCGATCGACAGCACCAGCGCGAACAGCGTCAGCAGGTTGATCGAGAAGCCGAAGGCGTAGAAGCCGGCGAAGGTGGCCAGCACCGAGACCGGCACCACCGACATGGCGATCACCGTGAAGCGCCAGTTCTGCAGGAAGATGAACAGGATCACGCCGACGATCAGGAACGCTTCGATGAAGGTGTGCAGCACCGTCTCCACCGAGGCATTGATGAACAGCGTGGTGTCGTATGGCGTGGCATACTCGAGCCCCGGCGGGAAGCGCTCGGACAGCTCTTCCATCTTGGCCTTGACCGCATTGGCGGTCTCCAGGGCATTGGCCCCGGGCTGCTGGTTGATCAGGATCGGCGCCATGGTGCCGCCGTTCAGCTTCGCATCCACCCCGTAGGACGAGGCTCCCAGCTCGATGCGCGCCACGTCGTCCAGGCGCAGCGCCGAGCCGTCGGGATTGGTGCGCAGGAAGATGTCGCGAAAGTCGTCGACGTTGGTCAGGCGACCGCCGGCGGTGATGGTATAGGTGAAGGCGCGCGGATCCGACTGCGGCGCAGACGCCAGACTACCCGCCGGCACCTCGGTGTTCTGGGCGCGGATCGCGCTGGCCACCTCGGACGGCGTCAGGTCGTACTGCGCCAGCTTGTCCGGATCCATCCAGATGCGCATGGCGAAGTCGCCGCCGCCCAGCACCTCGGCCTCGCCGACGCCGGGCACCTGGCGCAGCTCGTCGAGGATGTTGAGGGAGGCGTAGTTCTGCATGAAGGTCTTGCCGTAATCGCCCTCGGGCGAGATCAGCGAGACCAGCATCAGGATCGAGCTGGAACGCAGCTCCACCGTCACGCCCTGGTCCTGCACTGCCTGGGGCAGCTGCGAGAGCGCACCCTGCACGCGGTTGTTGACGTTGATGGTGTTGATGTCGCCGTCGGAGCCGATATTGAAGGCCACGCTCAGGCTCATCGTGCCGTTGTCGGAGCTGGTCGAGTTCATGTAGAGCATGTCCTCGACGCCGTTGATGGCCTCCGCCAGCGGTGCCGCCACCGTCTGGGCCACGGTCTCGGCATCCGCCCCCGGGAAGGTGGCGTTGACCGAGACCGTGGGCGGCACCACGCTCGGGTACTGCTCGATCGGCAGCACCCGCATGCTCATCAGGCCGACCACCGTCAGGATGATCGCCAGCACCGACGCGAAGATCGGTCGCTTGATGAAAAAGTTGGAAAAATTCATTCCGCCGCGTCCTCTTCGGCCGGCGAGGCGCGTTCGGCGGCGGGCGCGCTATCGCTGCCCTGCGCCGCCCCCTGAGCCTGGCCGGATGCCTGTCCCTGGCGCTGGCCGGTGGCCTGGGCGATCAGCGCCTGGGCGTCGCCGTCGAACGGCTGCGGTTCGATCGGCGTGCCCGGCTCGACGCCCGCCGGGTCGCCGACCATCACGCGATCGCCCGGCTCCACGCCGCCGGTCAGAATCTGCCACGGGCCGGCCAGCTCGCCGAGCTCCACGGTGCGGGCGCGCGCCACGTCGTCCTCGTCGAGCACGAACACCTGCGGCCCCATCAGGCCCTGGCCGATGGCGATCTCCGGCACCGCCAGCACGTCGAAGCGCTTCAGCCCCGCCAGCTGGATCCGCACGAACTGGCCGGGCAGCACCGCGCCGTCGGGATTGGCGAAGGATGCCTTGGCCTGCACCGTGCTGGTGTCGTTGTCCACGCGCGACCCGAGAAATTCCAGGTGTCCCTCCAGCGTCGTCCCGACGCTCGGCAGCGACAGGGTGGCCGCGATGGTCTCGGGCGACTGACCGCCCAGCTGCTGACGCAGCACGAAGGCGTCGCGCTGGGGCAACTGGAAGCGTACCTCGAGCGGGTCCAGCGGGGTGATGGTGGCCAGCTCGGTGCCCGAGCTGACCAGATTGCCCACATTGACCTGGCTGAGGCCGATCGCCCCGCTGACCGGCGCGGTGACGTCGGTATAGCCCAGGTCGATCCGGGCATTGGCCAGCGCCGCCTCGGCCTGGGCCACGCTGGCGCGCGCGACGTTGAGGTCGGCCTGGGCCTGGTCGGCTTCCTGGCGGCTCACGGAGTTCTGGTTGAGCAGCCGCTGGTAGCGGCTGGCGTCGCGCTGGGCGCGGGCCTCTTCCGCCTGGGCGCTGGCCAGGTCGGCCTTGCGCTCATCCACGGTCGCCTGATAGACGTCCGGCTCGATGGCATAGAGGCTATCGCCCTTCTCCACGATATCGCCGGGCTCGAAGAGGCGCTCCTCGAGGACGCCGCTGACGCGGGCCACCAGCGTCACCTCGGTGTCGCTGCTCAGCTTGGCGGGATAGGACTTGTCCAGCGGTATGTCCTGGGGCGCCATCGTCGCCACCGGCTTCGGCTGTGCCGGCGTCTCGGCGCCACCGCCCTGCGACTGGGCCGCTTCGTCCTGGCCACAGGCGGACAGCAGCAGCCCTGCCGTCAGGGCCAGCAGCCCTGCGCGGCTGCGTTGAAGTGTTATGTTCATGCCTGAATCTCGTTAGGGGATCGAACGTAGAAGGGGATATCGCACGACAGACGCGAATATAAACATACATTCGCGTCTGTACGTAAGTGAAAGATCACGACTCCGGCTGCGGCGGCTGACCGATGTCCATCGCCTCGTCGTAGCGACTGTCTTCCCGGGTGTCCGGCAGCGCCAGAGACACGCCCTGCTCTGCCGACAGCCAGTCGTTGAGCGACTCGATGGCCTCGACGTTCAGGGTGCCCGACTGCTGGCGCAGAGTAAGCAGGTCGATCACGTAGCTGAAGCGCGCATCGGCGTGGTCGGCGATGGCATCGTAGAGGCTCTGCTCGGCGTTGAGCACGTCGACGATGTTGCGGGTACCGACCTCGTAGCCGGCACGGGTGGCGTCCAGCGCGCTCTGATTGGAGACGATGGCCTGGGCCCGCGCCTCGACGGTGGCCACGTCGTTGGTGACCTGGGTGTACAGCGAGCGCACTTGCTGGACGGTCTGGCGACGCTGGTCCTCGAAGTCGTACTGGCTGGACTCCAGGTCATAGGTCGACTGGCGGATGCTGGCGCTGGTACGGCCGCCGGTATAGATCGGCAGGCTCACCCGGGCACCGAGCTGACTCTGGGAGTTGTGCCCCTCCATGTGGTCCTGGTCGCTGTCGGAGTAGTCGTAGTTGGCGAAGGCCTCGACCACCGGCAGGCGCTGGGCCTGGGCGATGTCCACCGCGTCCTCGGAAACCTCGACGCCGGCCTGGCTGGCCAGCACCAGCGGGCTGTTATCCATCGCCAGATCGATCCAGGCGTCGCGGCCGGTGGGCTGCGGCGGGATCACCGGCATGGCGTCCTGGAGGGCGTCGATGCTCTCGTAGCGCTGGCCGGTGAGGCGTTCCAGGGCCTCGAAGCTGACCTGCAGCTCGTTCTCGGCGGCGATGCGATCGGCACGGGACTGGTCGTAGCTGGCCCGGGCTTCCTCCACCTCGGTCACCGCAATCAGGCCGACGTTGAACTGCTCCTGAGCCTGCTCGAGCTGACGGCCGATGGCCCGTTCCTGGGCGCGGCGCGCCTCGAGGATGGCGTGTGCCCGCAGGATATCGAAATAGGCCGAAGAGACATCGATCAGCACCTGCTGCTCGGTGGCCGCCAGCTGATAGGTCTGCTGGTCGATCCGGCTCTCGGCCCGATCGACCTCGGCACTGTTGGCGGCATCGAACAGCGCCTGGGTCGCCTCCAGGCTCAGGCTGGCGCTGTTGTAGCTGTCATCACCGTTGCCGGTGCCGGCCGTGCGGGTCGAAGCAACGCTGTCGTACAGGCGGTTATGTGCCACCTGGCCCGTAGCCGAGACCTGGGGCAGCAGATCGCCACGCTCGACGTTGCGGCCTTCCTCCACGCTGCTCCGCTGGGCGCGCGCCGAGGCCAGGCTGGCGTTGTTGTCGATGGCATCCCGGGTGATGGTCAGCAGATCGGCGGCCTGGGCCTGGCCGGCCAGCGAGACGGCCAGCAGGCAGGGCAACAGGGCAAACCGCCCCGACGGCACCGGACGATACGGTTTCATCGGCAAGTTCCTTCTCAAAGTGGCTATGGACTATACATTCATTGTCGCATGTTTATCGCGTCAATCCATCAACGCTGGTGTAATTAGCAAGAAAATTATCGCGCTACCTAGCTATCGCCTCCGAGCGACTATGCTGCAAGGCAGCATAAACCCACTCAGGACATGCCACCATGGACGACCTGACCTTCGTACGCGTCAGGCAGCTGGACGTCGCCGTACGCGTCTGGCATCCCGACGCGCCCCGCACCCTGATCGCCTGGCACGGGCTGGCCCGCCACGGCGGCGACTTCGCCGACTTCGCGCGTCTGCTGGGCCCGGACTGGCGCGTCCTGGCGCCGGACACGCCGGGGCGCGGCCTGTCGAGCTGGTCGCTCTACCCCGCCCACGACTATGTGTATGCGCACTATATGACCATAGCAGTCGCGGTGCTCGATCACTTCGCTCTCGAGCGGGTGCCCTGGGTCGGCACCTCCATGGGCGGACTGCTGGGCATGCTGCTGGCCGCCAAGGCCGACACCGCCGCGCGCATCGAGCGGCTGGTGCTCAACGACGTGGGTCCGGAGCTGAACCCGGACGCCCTGGTCGCCCTGGGCACCTATTTCGGCGTACCCCATCGCTTCAACCACTTCCGCGATCTGGCCGCGGAGCTGCGCCGTCACTATGCCGGCTTCGGCCCGCGCAGCGACGACGCCTGGCGTCGTCTGGCCCTGGGCAGCGCCCGCCGGCTGCCGGACGGCGGCTGGACCTACCACTACGATCCGCGCATCGGCGAGCAATTCATCCACGACACGCCGCGCGACACTTGGGCCGACTGGCGAGCGATCCGCTGTCCGCTGATGGTGGTGCGCGGCGCCGAGTCGCCATTGCTCGAGGCCGAGAGCGTCGAACGCATGCGCCAGGCCCAGCCGGACCTGATCAGCCTCGAAGCGGCCGACTGCGGCCATGCGCCGATGCTCGACCGCCCCGAGCAGGCGGGCCCGGTCGGCGACTGCCTGACACGGGACTTCCCCGCCGTCGAGTGCCCCGGTGACGGAATCCCCTGGTGGCGACGCGCCCTGGCCCGACTGCGTCGGGGCTGAGCCAGTTGACAACGTTGAGCAAGTCCCGGGCGCGGCATGCGAAGGCCTCAGCCGCCCTGCTCCACCCGTGTCAGCGTCCGCGCCACACCATCGCGATAAACGCCGCCGAACAGCAGCAGGTGATTGAGCAGCGGGTAGAGCTGGAACAGCGCCTCGCGACGCGGCCAGTCTGCCGGCGCCGCGCCGTTCCAGTAGGCCTCGAGGCAGGCCTCGGACGGGGCACCGAACAGCGTCAGCATGGCCAGATCGACTTCCGGGTAGTGACGATAGACCGCCGGGTCGATCAGCGCCGGCCCACGAGTCGTATGGAGCACGTTGCCCGACCAAAGGTCGCCGTGCACCAGCCGCGACGGCGCATCCGGCAGCCAGTCCTCGAGCCCGTGGGCCACGACCTCCAGCCGCTCTCGAAGACGTGCGTCCAGCAGTCCACGGTCGTGACAGGCGCGGGTCAGAGGCAGCAGCCGTCGCTCGCGCTGGAAGGCACGGCCGTCGTCGAGCGGCGCGTTGGGCTGAGGCGTGGCGCCGCAGGCGTTGTCTCGCGCCCAGCCGTGCGGGGCCTCGCCCGAAGCGGGTTCCGCCCCATGCAGCTCGCGCAGCCCCTCGGCCAGGGTGCGCTCGCCGGCCGCCGTGCGCCGGGCCGGGGTCAGCGCCTCCATCACCAGCCAGCCATCGCCCTCGCCCCAGACCTCGGGCACCGTCAACATCGCTGTCGCCGCCTTCAGGGCCTGCAACCCCTCGGCCTCGCCGGCCAGCCGCGCCGGGTCGTCGCGCTTGAGCACCACCTCGCCGCGATCGGTCTCCAGCCGATAGACGGCAGCGATATCACCGCCGGAAAGCGGCTCCAGCGAGCCGCGAGGCCTGAGGCCGAGGCGATTCAGCAGTGCTTCGAGAGCCTCATCGAACATCCGCTGCACTCCGTACGTCATCGTGTCCGACGAGCCTCGCCCCGCAGGGAGCCGCTGTCAAAGCGCCCCGACCTGTCACCTAACCGCGTGCGCTGTATCGGCCAAACACGGTACCGGCCAACAAAAAAAGGCCGCCCGGGGGGTGGGCGGCAAACAGGGGGATTGCACGAGGCAATCGCGGGGGAAATCGTCGGCGTCACTCGGGCATCAGCACACCGTCGATGACATGAATGACGCCGTTGCTGGCCTCGATGTCGGGCTGAATCACGGTGGCATCGTTCACCATCACCTGGCCGTCCATGGTGGTAATGCTGATGTCCTGGCCCTGCACCGTGGAAGCGCTGTCGGCGGCCATGGCGTCTTCGGCCATGATTCTGCCCGGCACCACGTGGTAGGTCAGCACCGCGGTCAGGGTGTCGCGGTTCTCCGGCTTGAGCAGCTCGTCAACGGTACCCTCCGGCAGTGCCGCGAACGCCTCGTCGGTGGGGGCGAAGACGGTGAACGGGCCTTCACCCTTGAGGGTCTCGACCAGGCCTGCGGCCTTCACCGCAGCCACCAGCGTCTCGAACTGGCCGGCCTCGACGGCAGTATCGACGATGTCCGCCTTCATGGCGTGATCGTCGGCCTGGACGGTGGCGCTGAGGCTCAACCCCAGGCCGACCAGGCCGGCACCGATGAAATGGGGAATTCGTGACGTCATGACATTCATGTGATGGCTCCTCCGGGTCATCCCGGCTGGCACTCGATGCGAGAAATGTCCTGGGTCGAGACATGCCTCAACTCGACCTATACAAAAAAATATACCCTGTATAGAAATTGGACAAGTTTTTTCTGCGCGACCGTCTGGCAGCTGACGAACGGCCCGCGCTATGGCACAACGGTGGCGAACCCCCAGCCTGGAGCCCATCATGTACAAGCTTGCCTTCTTCGTGCCCGTGGAGGATGCCGACGCCGTCAAGGACGCCGTCTTCGCCACCGGCGCCGGGCGCATCGGCGACTACGAGGCCTGCTGCTTTCAGACGCCGGGCACCGGGCAGTTCCGCCCGCTGGCCGGCGCCGACCCGCATATCGGCCGCGTCGGCGACCTGGAGCGCGTGGAAGAGCTCAAGGTGGAGCTGGTGTGCGAGGATGCCCTGATCCGCGAGGCCCTGGCCGCCCTGAAGCGCGCCCATCCCTACGAGGAACCGGCCTACGACGTCTGGCAGCTGGCCGACCTGTAACGCGGGCAACGACAACGCCACGGGCCGAAGCCCGTGGCGTTGTCTCATCCGCCAGCAAGCACCATCAGGCCGAGCCCATCGTCATGCGGAACCAAAGTAGCGCTCGCGATCCTCGGGCGTGATATCGCTGACGTGCAGCGGAAAATCGCCGCCGCGGCGATCGGCGAAGAAGTGATGCAGGGTGCGCTCGATGGTGGGAAAGGCCAGTTCGCCCCAGGGAATCTCGTGCTCCTCGAACAGCGCCACCTCGAGGCTCTCCGGCCCCGCGCCGAAGTCGCCGTCGAGCTCGCCGCGAAAGATCATGAACACCTGGTCGATGTGCGGCAGGTTGATCATCGTGTAGAGGCCGTGCAGGGCCACCTCGGCCATGGCCTCCTCTCGGGTCTCGCGGGCGGCCGCCTCCGGGGTGGTCTCGCCGTTCTCCATGAAGCCCGCCGGCAGGGTCCAGAAGCCCTTGCGCGGGGCGATGGCGCGGCGGCACAGCAGCACCCGCGAGCCCGACACCGGCAGGGTCCCGGCGACGATGCGAGGATTCTGGTAGTGGATGGTGCCGCAGGCGTCGCACAGGAATCGCGGCCGATCGTCGCCCTCGGGAATCGCGAAACGGACCGGCTGCCCACAATGACTGCAAAAGTTCATGGCGCTCCCTGACTGGCTGGCACCGGGAGTGCCCCGGGCTTGACGCCGCGCGCGGCGACTGGGTAAAAGAGGTGAAACTCGATGGAATCATCATGTTAGAGAAACTTCGCGAGCGCCTGCAAGCGCATGCGCCGCGCCGCCTGACGCTCGACCTGCCCCAGGCGGCGGTGCTCCTCCCCCTGGTGGCCCACCCCGAACCGACGCTGCTGTTCACCCGCCGCGCCGCCCACCTCTCCACCCACAGCGGCCAGGTCGCCTTTCCCGGCGGCAAGCGCGAGGACGGCGACGACAGCCTGCTGGCCACCGCCCTGCGCGAGGCCGAGGAGGAAATCGCCCTGCCGCCCGGGAGAGTAGAAGTTCTCGGCCGGCTGTCCGACGTGATCTCGCTGCACGGCATCCGGGTCACGCCCTTCGTCGGCCTGATTCCCCCGGGCCTGCCGCTCGTGCCCGATCCCGGCGAGCTCGACGCCATCTTCGAGGTGCCGCTGGCGGCATTCCTCGACGACAGGCGCACCCACACCGACGTGATCCGCGTCGACGGCCGCGACTACTACGTGCCGAGCTATCGCCACGACGACCACGTGATCTGGGGCCTGTCCTCGATGATGCTGGTGGAGCTGCTGGCCGAGGGCTTCGCCATGCCGATCGATCTCTTCCAGCGCCCCGAGGGCAAGCTGCACTTCCACCCCGAACGCCGACTGACGCCATCATGATCCGACCGCACCTGCCCGCCGCCCGCCTGACCGAGCTGGTCGACGCCCTGGTCGAGCAGGGCTGGTACCTGGGCGAAGACTTCCTGCCCGAGGCCCTGCACGCCCCGCTGCTCGCCGAGCTCGAGACGATGGCCGCCCGCGAGGCCCTGGAGGCCGCCGGCGTCGGCCGCGGCAGCGAGCATCACCTGCGCCGAGACATCCGCGGCGACGCCATCCACTGGCTGGACCGCGAGAGCCTGGCCCAGCGCCGCTATCTCGAGGCCATGGGCGAGCTGCAGCAGGCGCTCAACCAGGCGCTGTTCCTGGGCCTGTTCGAGTACGAGGCACACTTCGCCCAGTACCCGCCCGGCGCCTTCTACCGCCGCCATCTCGACAGCTTCCGCGGCCGCGCCAACCGGGTGATCTCCACCGTGGGCTACCTCAACCCCGACTGGCCGGACGACGGCGAGGGCGAGATGGTGATCTTCGACGAGCACGACCCCGAGCGCGAGCTGATCCGGGTCCGGCCCGAGGCCGGCACCTTCGTCTGCTTTCTCTCCGACCGCGTGCCCCACGAGGTGCTGCCGACCCGCTATCCCCGCGCCAGCATCGCCGGCTGGTTCCGGCGCAATGCCTCGCTGGGAGGACTGGTGGACCCGTCGCACTGACGGCGGCGAGCGCTCAGGGCATCAGCACGAAGCGCCCCGGGGCCTCCTCCAGCGGCGGGTGCGTCGCGCTGCCCATCGGCGGCGGCGCGATCTCGCCGCCGGAATGCTCGACCAGCCAGGCCTGCCAGGCGGGCCACCAGGAGCCCTCCTCCCTCGGCGCCGTCTCGCGCCAGGCGTCAGGATCGATATAGCGGTCGCTGCCGCGACGGGTGCAGCGCTGATAGTGCCGGTGCGGATGCCCCGGCTCGCTGATGATGCCGGCGTTGTGGCCGCCGTTGGTGAGCAGGAAGGTGACCTCGTCGGTGTCGGCCAGCAGATGGATCTTGTACACCGAGCGCCAGGGCGCCACGTGGTCCTGCGACGTCGCCACGCTGAACAGCGGCACGCGGATGTCGCTGATCGCAATCGGCCGGCCCGCCACGTGATAGCGCCCGGTGGCCAGGTCGTTGTCGAGGAACAGCCAGCGCAGGTACTCGGAGTGCATGCGATACGGCATCCGCGTCAGGTCGGCGTTCCAGGCCATCAGGGCGTTCATCGGCTGACGCTGCCCCTGCAGATAGCGGTGCACCACCCGTGACCAGATCAGGTCGTTGGAGCGCAGGATCTGGAAGGCGCCGGCCATCTGGTAGCCGTCCAGATAGCCGCGCTCCCACATCATGCTCTCCAGGTAGGAGACCTGGCTCTCGCCGATGAACAGCGAGAGCTCGCCGGCCTCGGTGAAGTCCACCTGGGTGGCCAGCGTCGTCAGGCTGGCCAGGCGCGCGTCGCCGTCCCGGGCCATGGCCGCCGCCACGATCGACATCAGGGTGCCGCCCAGGCAGTAGCCCACGCCGTGCACGCGCTCGGCGCCGGTGATCTCGGTGATGACGTCCAACGCCGCCATCGGCCCCTCGCGGCGATAGTCCGCCATGCCCAGGTCCCGGTCGTCGGAATCCGGGTTACGCCAGGAGATCATGAACACCGTGTGGCCGCGGCCGACCAGGTACTCGACCAGCGAGGCCCCGGCGTGCAGGTCGAGGATGTAGTACTTCATGATCCAGGCCGGAACGATCAGCACCGGCTCGGCATGGACGCGCTCGGTGGTCGGCGCGTACTGGATCAGCTCGATCAGATGATTGCGATAGACGACCTTGCCCGGCGTGGTGGCCAGCTCATGTCCCACCCGGTAGGCCTCGGCGCCCACCGGCGGCCGCCCGGCCAGGGCACGATGCCAGTCCTCGACCAGGTTGCCCCAGCCCTGCATGAGATTCTGGCCGCCGGTGGTCAGTGTCAGGGAGGCGACCTCGGGATTGAGCCACGGCAGGTTGGAGGGCGACCAGCGATCCAACCACTGGCGGGCCACGAAGTTGATCACCCGCTCGCGATGCGCCGGCAGGCCGGTGACATCGGTGGTGGCCTTGTGCCACCACTGCTGGGTCAGCAGGAAGCCCTGGTAGTGCAGGCTGTAGGGCCACAGCCGCCAGCCGGCGGCGCTGAAGCGCCGGTCGTGAGGCAGCGGCTCGATGCACGGCGGCGTACCGGGATCGACGCTCAGGTGCTGCAGGTAGCTGCCCCATCGCCAGGCCTGGCGCCCGGCCTTCTCGGCGAGCTCGAGCTGCTTGCCCGGCGACAGCGCCAGATGCATCCACCACTCCGCCTGGAGGCTGGCGAGCCCCGCCGGCGAAATGCCCGCGGTCAGCTTCGCCAGGCCGGCATGGAAGGCCCGATCGAGCTGCAGCGCCACCGGATCCTCGACCTCTTCGCCCTGCCCGGATGACAACTCCGACGGAGACTGACGCATCGCACGCTTCCTCCCGACCGTTTGACGAACGCTCCTCAAGGCTAGCAGCTGGCGAACAGCAGCAAGGCCGTCATGGGAGGATTCATGACCCCGAGCAAAGTCGCGGTGCGGCTAGACCTCCACGCGATAGGTGAGATCGCGGGCCTCGTCACCGGTCATGCCGCGAAAGCCCCAGCAGTGTGGCGGCTGTTCCTTGAGGATGATCTCCACGTCCACCGGGGCGATGCCAAGCTCGGTCTCGATGTCCGCGAACAGGCGCTTGATCAGCGCCTTCTGGGTCTCTTCCGTGCGACCGGCCATCATGTTGATCTCGATGACGGTATAGGCGTCGCTGCGCCCGCCGGGCGCGAAGAGGTCCTCCGCGTCCATGGGCATGAAGCGCTGGGCCCGCTTGTCCTCGGGCATGCCGAACACGTCCATCATGCAACCGTGGATCACCGCCGACAGGCGGGTCTTGATGGGGTCCAGACGATGGCGAAGGCCATAGATCACGATCATGTCATTTCCTTATGAAGAGGGGCCTCCCTCATGAAGACCCCGAGTGGCTCATCCGGCCGCCGCCAGGCGACATTCCATGCCGATCAGCGGTGGCGCGTGCAGCAGCGTGACGAAGCCGTGGCGGCGATAGAGCCGCACGGCCGGGCTGTCGGCGAACACCTTGAGGCGCAGCGCCTCGAGCCGACGCTCGCGGATCCGCGCCTTGACGGCCTCGAGCGCCCAGGCACCGAGCCCGGCGCCGCGCCGATCGGCCACGATCTGCAGGTCCTGGAGATAGCCGATGCCCTCGCCGTAGTGGAGACGCAGATAGCCCACGCGGGCGCCTTCGCACCACAGCAGGTGGTTCTCGCCGGCGGCCCAGTCGGCCTCGAACGCTTCCGGCTGCCAGTCAAGGCCATGGCGTTCATAGGCCACACGCATGTTGGCCAGCACCAGGGCGGCGGCCCAGTCACGGTCCGACGCACGGGCCGGGCGCAGCGACGGCACCGCGCCTCAGCCCCGGACCGTCGCCGACGCGTCATCGCCGACGTGCAGCGTCTGGCCCACGCCGTCGAGGGGGATGGCGTTCTGACCGAAGAAGGCACCCTTCCAGCCCGGCTGGGTGTCCATCTCCACCAGCGTCTTCAGCGGCTCCTTGGGCACCGGTGCCTCGCCGGTACGCTGATCCTGGGTGATGATCTTGCAGCGCTTGCACGGCTTGCGCAGCCCCAGTCGGACGCCTGAGCCGAGCGCCAGCTCGTCCCAATCGATCTCGGCGAAGGGCCCCTCTCCCTCGACCACGAGATTGGGCCGAAAGCGGCTCATCGGCACGGGGTCCAGACCCTTCTCGGCGAGGCGCTCGTTCAGCCGCTCGAGGGAGGCCTGATGGGCCACCAGCAGCGGATAGCCGTCGGGAAAGGCGGTGTGGGCCGATTCGCCGCGCAGATAGTCGGCCTCGACCTCGCGACGGCGCTCCTCGGGGAAGCGCACCAGGCGCAGTTCGCCGTCCCGATCGCCCTGCTCGCCACCGCCCAGCACGGCGGTCAGCCATTCGGCCGCCTCGACGCCCTCGTCCAGCGCCTCGCAGGTGTCCTTCCAGATGCTGACCTCGAGGTGCTCGAGCCCGTGGCGCGCCAGCGGCACCGCCAGGGGCGCGGCCTCGGGATGCTCCAGCATCAGGCGGCTCGGCTCGAGGCGCACCGTGACCCGGGCCATGGCGGGGCGCTCGCGCTGTGTGACGAAGCGGCCGCGGGCGTCGACGACCATCCAGTGGCGATCGAAGGCCAGGCCGCGCTCGGTGAGCGTGGCCTCGTCGAGGGCGACGCCGCGCAGCGACTTGACCGGATAGATGTTGAGCTGGGTGATGCGCATCCCTGCCTCCCTGGCGTTGGTGTAAGCCGTCACTCTATCAAGCCCGCTCGCCCTTTTCCTCGGCCAGCACGGCGGCCACCGCGGCCTCGGCGTGCAGCGCCGTGGTGTCGTAGAGCGGCACCGGGGTATCGTCCTGGCCAACCAGCAGCGCGATCTCGGTGCAGCCGAGGATCACCGCCTCGGCGCCGCGGGCGTGCAGGTCCGCGATGATCTCGAGATACGCCGTCTTCGAGGCCGGCTCGATGCGCCCCTGCAAAGCTCCTCGAAGATCACCCGATGCACCCGCTCGCGCTGCTCGGCCTGCGGCACCAGCACCTCGATGCCGAAGCGCTCGCTGAGCCGGCCCTTGTAGAAGGCCTGCTCCATGGTGAAGCGCGTGCCCAGCAGCCCCACCCGACGCACGCCGTCCTCGCGCAGCCGCTCGGCGGTGGCATCGGCGATATGCAGCAGCGGGATCTCGGTGGCGGCCTCGATCGCCGGCGCCACCTTGTGCATGGTATTGGTGGCCAGCAGCAGGAAGTCGGCTCCCGCCGCCTGCACCCTCCGCGCCGCGTCGGCCAGCCGTTCGCCCGCCTCGTCCCAGCGATCCGCCTGCTGCAGCGTCTCGATCTCGGCGAAGTCGACGCTGTAGAGCGCCACCTTCGCCGAGTGGAAGCCGCCCAGCTCGCGCTTCACGCCTTCGTTGAGGGCCCGGTAGTAGCTCTGGGTGGACTCCCAGCTCATGCCGCCGAGCACGCCGATGGTCTTCATGGTCACCTCCGTGTGGAATCATCGCCCCACAGCGATATCACGACCGCCGGCCTGCGCGCCAGCGCCGTCATCGGCGGCGAACGGCGACGGGACGGCACTAACCGTCACAGGCCCTCGCCCTTCCCTGCCGATGGACGGGCGATTAACCTGCCATGACACCTTGCTTCCCGCTCGCCACCTGGACACCGCCATGAGCCCGGCCGACACCCTCCGCCTGATCCTGCTTTCCTCGCTGTGGGGGATGTCGTTCATCTTCATGCGGGTCGCGGTGCCCGAGTTCGGCCCGGTGCCGCTGATCCTGGTGCGCATGGGCGTAGGCGCGCTGCTGATGCTGCCGCTGCTGCTCGGCGTTCGCTACCTGCGCCTGGTGAGGGACAACGCCGGCAGGCTGATGCTGCTGGGGCTGGTCAACCACGTGCTGCCGTTCTCGCTGCTGGCGCTGGCCACCACCCGGCTGGAGGCCGGCTTCACCTCGCTGATCAACGCCACCACGCCGCTGTTCACGGCTCTGCTCGGCGCGCTGTTCTTCGCCACGCCGGTGTCGCGGCGCCAGTATCTGGGCCTGGCGCTGGCCTTCCTCGGGGTCTACGTGCTGTCCGCGGACCGGCTGGACTTCGCCCTGGGCGGCGACGGCTGGTTCATCCTCGCGGTGCTCGGCGCCACCTTCTGCTACGGCATCGCCACCAACTACTCCAAGACCTACCTGTCCCACCTGCCGGTGCGGGTGCTGGCCGCCGGCAGCTGCGCCATGTCCGGGCTGATCCTGCTGCTGCCGGGCCTGTGGCTGTGGCCCGAGGCCCGGATCAGCGGCCTCGGCTGGGCCAACGGCCTGGCACTGGCGGCCTTCAGCACCACCCTGGCCTTTTTGCTCTACTTCGGGCTGATCGCCAGCGCCGGGGCCACCGCCACGTCTACCGTGACCTTCCTGGTGCCGGTGAGCGCCCTGCTGTGGGGCTATGTGCTGCTCGACGAGACGCTGAGCCTGCAGATCCTGGCCGGCATGGCCATCACCCTGGCCGGCACCGCCATCGCCACCGGCGTGCTACGCCTCGGCTGGCCGGCGCGCCTGGCCGGGCGCCGCGACCGACGCCTGGACTGACGCCGGAGAAACAGGACGGCCGTGGCGTCACCGCCACGGCCGTTGATGCTGCGCAGGGTGCGCGACGCTCAGAAGTTCGGCTTGCGCTTCTCGACGAAGGCGCTCATGCCCTCGCGCTGCTCGTCGCCGGCGAAGCACAGCGCGAAAAGGCTGACTTCCAGCGCCAGGGCGCTGTCCAGGTCCTGGTCCAGGCCGTCGTGGACCGCCTGCTTGGCGCTACGCACCGCCTGGGGGCCGTTGCCGCCGAGCTGCTTGGTCAGCTCGGCGGCGTAGTCCTCGAGCTCGGCCTGGGGCATCACCCGGTTGACCAGGCCGATGCGCAGGGCCTCATTGGCGTCGATCTTGCGCCCGGTGGTGACCAGGTCCAGCGCCACGGCCGGACCGACGCGGCGCGGCAGGCGCTGGGTGCCGCCGAAACCCGGAATCACTCCGAGCAGCACTTCCGGCTGGCCGAACACGGCGTTGTCGCTGGCCACCGCCCAGTCGCAGGCCAGCGCCAGCTCGCAGCCGCCGCCCAGACAGAAGCCGTTGACCAGCGCCACCACCGGCACCGGCAGCGCCTCGAGCCGCTTGAGGGTGGCCTGGGCCTGGCCGGCGAAGTCACGGGCCTCCCCGGCGCTCTTGCCGCGCATCTCGGTGATGTCGGCGCCGGCCACGAAGGCCTTCTCGCCGGCGCCGGTGATCAGCACCGCACGCAGGTCGTCGCGGGCTTCGAGATCGTCGAGCGTCGCCGCCAGGGCGGCCAGCACCTCGCTGTTCAGGGCGTTGAGTGCCTTGGGACGGCTGATGGTCAGGCGGACCACGCCGCCGTCGTCCTGCACCTCGATCGGCTGCTCGCTCATGATGGCTCCTCGTGACATGGCTCGTGATATCGAAAAAGACGCAACGCTCTCACCCTAGCGAACGCTTGGTAGAGCGACAATCGCGGCTTTGGTCGGGGGTCAGGAAGCATCATAGACGTGGAAGCCGCGCCCGCTCTTGCGGCCCAGGAAGCCGGCATCGACCATGCGCCGAAGCAGCGGGCAGGGCCGGTACTTGGGATCGCCGAAGCCCTCCTGCAGCACCTCCATGATCGCCAGGCACACGTCCAGGCCGATCAGGTCGGCCAGCGCCAGCGGGCCCATGGGATGGGCGGCGCCGAGCTGCATCGCCTGGTCCACCGCCTCCGGCGTGGCCGCACCCTCCTGCACCAGGAACGCCGCCTCGTTGATCATCGGCACCAGCAGACGATTGACGGCGAAGCCCGGCGAATCCCCCACCCGCACCGCGGTCTTGCCCAGCGCCTCGGCCAGCCGCTCGACGCGCTCGACGGTGGCATCATCCGTCTGCTCGGCGCGGATCACCTCGACCAGCGTCAGCACCGGCACCGGGTTGAAGAAGTGCATGCCCACCACCCGCTCGGGGCGCTCGCAGACGCCGGCCAGCCGGGTCAGCGACAGCGAGGAGGTGTTGGAGGCCAGGATGATGTCGTCGCCGAGCGCGCTCATGTCGCGGAACAGCCGCTCCTTGAGCGCGGGGTTCTCGGGCGCGGCCTCGATGATCACTTCACAGTCGGCCAGAGTCGCAATCTCGGTGGTGCCATGCAGCCGATCCAGGGCCTCGGTGCGCGCGTCCTCGCTCAGCCGCTCCTTGGCCACCAGCTTGCCGAGCCCCTTGTCGATGCCGGTCCGCGCGCGCTCGATCGCCTCCTCGGCCACGTCGAACAGGCGGACCGTGAAACCGCCGCTCGCCAGCACCTGGGCGATGCCCTGGCCCATGGTGCCGGCGCCCACGACGCCGATCGGTTGTTGACTCATCGCTGCCTCTCCCTCGCTTGGGTGGACTCGCCCACCGAACACGTCCGGCGAGCATTCGGAGCAGCATGCACCGCTCCTGTGTCGCGGTCGAGTCAGGCCCGCCTGCGCTGACATCACGCTGGCAGGCTCCCCCCTTCGCCGGGCTTAGAGGTGTTCGGGATTCAGCGCCGCCAGGCCGCCCATGCCGGCTTCGATCGCCGCCAGCCGGGCGCGGCCCTCCGGTAGCCACTGGCGCAGGCCGAACTCTGCCGCGGCGAGCTTGGCGCGATAGAAGTCGGCGTCATCGGTGCCGTCGGCCAGCGCCGCCTCGGCGCGCAGGGCCGAGCGGCCCAGCTGCCAGGCGCACAGCACGTGGCCGGTCAGGGAGAGAAACGGCGTGGCATGGGCCTGCACCGCGTCCGCGCCGCGTTCGGGATCGGCGCCCTGGGCCAGCACCAGGCCCATGGCGGTGCGCAGATCGGCCACGCCGCCGGCCAGACTCTCGCCCAGCGGGCGCAGCTCGGGGCTGACGGCAAGCGCCTCCGCCGTGGCCTCGACCTCGTCGGCCAGTCGGCTCAGCGCCGCGCCGCCGTCGCGGGCGAGCTTGCGGCCGGCCAGATCCAGCGCCTGGATGCCGTTGGTACCCTCGTAGATCGGCGCGATGCGCGCGTCGCGCAGCAGCTGGGCGGCGCCGGTCTCCTCGATGTAACCCATGCCGCCGTGGACCTGCACCCCCAGCGAGGCGATCTCCACCGCCTGATCGGTGGAGAACGCCTTGACCACCGGGATCAGCACCTCGACCCGCGCCTGGGCGGCCTGGCGCTCGGCCTCATCATCGGCGTGGCGAGCCCGGTCCATCTGCGCCGCGCAGGTCAGCGCCAGGGCGCGCAGCGCATCGGTGCGGGCGCGCATCGAGAGCAGCATGCGCTTGACGTCCAGATGCTCGGCGATGGCGCAGGGCGCGCCGTCGCGGCGGCCCTGCACCCGCTCCAGGGCATAGCCCCGCGCCTGCTGGCAGGCGCGCTCGGCGACGCCGATCCCCTCGATACCGACCTTGTGACGGGCCTCGTTCATCATGGTGAACATGTGGTTGAGTCCGCGACCGAGCTCGCCGACCAGATAGCCGATGGCGCCCTCGCCCTCATCTCTTACCTCGCCCCGCCCCTCACCGAAGCTCAGCGAGCAGGTCGGCGAACCGTGGATGCCGAGCTTGTGCTCGAGCCCGGTGCAGGTCACGTCGTTGCGCGCGCCGAGGCTGCCATCTTCCTCAACGAGATACTTGGGCACCAGGAACAGCGAGATGCCCTTGTTGCCCTCGGGGGCGTCCGGGGTTCGCGCCAGCACCAGGTGCAGGATGTTCTCGGCGGCCTCGTGCTCGCCCCATGTGATGAAGATCTTCTGGCCCTTGAGTCGATAGCGGCCGGTGGCATCATCGAGGGGCACGGCCAGGGTGCGCACCTGGGAGAGATCGGAGCCGGCCTGGGGCTCGGTGAGATTCATGGTGCCGGTCCAGCGGCCTTCCACCAGCGGCGGCAGATAGCGCGCCTGCTGCGCCTCGCTGCCGTGGCGGGCCAGCGCCTCGATGGCGCCGGCGGTCAGCATCGGACACAGCCCCAGCGCCATGTTGGCGCCGTGCAGCATCTCCTGCACGGCGCTGGCGACGGTCTCAGGCAGGCCCTGGCCGCCGTGTGCGGCGGCGACGCCGATGCCGTTCCAGCCGCCTTCGGCGTAGGCGCGGTAGGCCTCGGCGAATCCCTCGGGCAGCGTGACGCCGCCGTCCTCGCGGCGCCGGCAGCCCTGACGGTCGCCGACGGCATTGAGCGGCGCCCAGACGTCACCGGCCAGCCGGCCGGCCTCCTCCAGTACGGCGTCGACCAGCTCGGGGCCGATCTCCTCGAAGCCGGGCAGGGAGAGCGAACCGTGCTCGAGCAGTTCCTCGAGCACGAAGCGAAGGTCGCGAAGCGGCGGCGAATAGGGCGTCATCGGGGCACCTCGAAAGCTGAACGTTCCGCGAGCCTAGATTCACGACGGCTGATGAACCATTAGCCGTAGGTCGCCCCCTCAGCCGTGGCTCGCCCGAGCCAGGCCCTCTTCCTCGCCGCGCTCGGCCGGCGTCGTATCGTCGAAATAGGCGATATGCGGCTCATCGGGCGGCGGCGGGCCGACCAGCGGTTCGGCCACCTCCACATCGGGCACCGCCTCGGAGAGGTCCTCGACGTGCTCGTGCTCCAGCGCGCCCTGGACCCACTCCTCGGTGACCGCCAGCTCGGCGCCGACCGCGCTGAGCGGGGTGGAGGGCGAGAACGGCGCCACCGGCATCGGCGCCGGGCGCACGCTGCGCCGCCAGGCGAAGAAGGCCACCAGCGCCACGCCCAGCGCGCCCAGCGACCAGAACAGTCCGCTGTCACCGAGCACCGTCATCACCGGCGAGATCAGCGGCGGGCTCAGGGTCGCGCCGACGGCGTTGATCAGCAGCAGGCCCTGGCTCATGCGCACCAGGGCTCCCGCCGGGGCGCGGTCGGCGGCATGCCCCACCGCCACCGGATACAGCGAGAAGACGCCCCCGCCGAGCAGGAACAGCAGCGCGGCGAGCCCCCAGGGCGGCAGCGGCAGGAAGAGGATGCCCGCCGAGATCAGGGCGCAGAAGCCGCCGATCCCGATCAGCACCAGCTGGCGGTCGTGACGATCCGACCAGCGCCCCACCGGGTACTGCAGCAGCATGGCACCGAGCACCATCACCGCCATCAGCTGGCCGACCCGATCCACGCCGAAGCCGGTCCGCTGCAGATAGAGCGGCAGCAGGGTGTAGACCGCGGCCACCGCCAGCCCCGAACCGAAGCTGCCCATCACACCGGTGGGCGTCAGGGTGATCAGGCGCAGCGGCGACAGCGGTTCGGCCTTGTCGATCAGCGGCGTGACCCGCGGAATCATCGCCATCGGCAGCACCGACAGCGAGGCCAGCAGGCCGATCACCATGAAGGGAGCGGTAGGCCCCATGGCATCGGTGACGCCGAGCAGCAGCTGTCCCAGCACCCCGGCGGCGTACAGCGAGATCATGTACAGCGCCAGCAGGCGGCCGCGCACCGTGGCATCGCCGGCGGTCAGCAGCCAGCTCTCGATGACCAGGAACACGCCCACCGTGGCCCAGCCGCCGATCAGACGCAGCACGAACCAGGCCGCGGGATCGAAGAACAACCCCTGCAGCAGCACGGTCACCGCCACCAGCGAGGCGAAGCTGCCATAGGCGCGGATATGGCCGATGGCCAGCAGCAGGCGGTCATTGAGCATGGCACCCAGCGCCAGGCCGATGAAGTAGGCCGACGACACCCAGCCGATCACCACCGGCGACTCGCCCGCGGCATCCAGGCGCAGGGTGATCAGGGTGGCCAGAAAGCCGTTGCCGATGCCCAGCACGAACAGTCCGAGCAGCGGCCCCAGGGCCATGAACAACAGCTGGCGTGACATGCGCACGGGCCTCCGACGGCAGCAGCAAACGACACCGCCGGGGCCGGCGGTGGTGAGAATTCGCGGGCGAATATACGCCCCGCGGCAGGCACCGCCAATCCTTGCCGAAGCGTTTTTTCACGACATTTCGATGACGATAACGGCGCGTTATCGAATGAAGTTCGTTTACGTTCGCTGCAGCAATACGACATCGGCGCTCGGAAAGGCCACGCTCAGGCCATGGCGCTCGGCGAGCCAGCGGAAGCTCGCCTCGTCGAAGAAGCAAACATGGGTCGGATCGAGGATGTAGTGCCAGCCGGGGAAGGCCTCGTCCGGCGGCACCCGTTTGGTCATCAGCCCCAGCCAGCCGCCGGGCGCCAGCAGGCCGATCAGGCGCTCGAGCTCGGCGCCGGGCGTGAACAGGTGCTCGACCACCTCGGTGGCGGTGATGAAGTCGTAGGTGCGCTCGAGGGCCGCCGTGTCCGGCGCGTAGAAGGCATCATAGATCGCCATCCGATGGCCGGCCTCCTCGAACATCACCGACAGCGTCGGCCCGGGGCCGGCGCCGAAGTCGAGCCCGCGGGCCCCGGGCGGGAGCTCCGCCGCCAGCGGGTCGAACAGCCGCGACAGGAAACGGCGATAGCCGGGATCGTCCGGGGAGTTCTCGTGCTGGTCGTAGACCGCCTTCTCCTCCGCCGGCCCGAGGCGCTGATGGGCCGGCACGAACACCAGCGCACAGCACCGGCAGCGGCGGTAGTCGCGCCGCGCATCGCGATGGTAGGGCCCATGATCGGTGGATGCGCATAGCGGACAGGTCGGCATCATCGTATTCTCTGTGCAGGACTCACTTTCAGGAGGCATGCATGCTGTCAGGTCTGGACCATCTGGTCATCACCGTGACCGATATTACCCGCGCCGTGGACTTCTACACCCGGGTGCTGGGGCTGGACGTCCGCTATCGCGACCGAGAGCGCGTGGACCTGATGCTCGGCGACATGGCCCTGCGCCTGCACTGGACCGCCACCGACATCCAGCCACGGGCGGCCACGCCCACTCCCGGCAGCCTCGACCTGTGCCTGCGCAGTCAGCTGCCCCTGGACGAGGTCCAGCGCCACCTTGAGGCGCTCTCCGTCGAGGTCGAACTCGGCCCGGTCAGCCGCCAGGGCGCCAACGGCGAGCTCGAGTCGCTCTACCTGCGCGACCCCGACGGCAACCTGCTCGAGATCAGCCGGCCCAAGCGCTGACGGCCGACGGTGGCATCGCCATCCCAGGCCAGTATCATGGGCGCCACGATTTCCATCCCCGCAAGGACGACCGATGAACGAGCATGATCCCGCGCGCCGCGACGCCGTGGTCGCCGACGACACCCGCACGCCCGACACCACCATGGCGATGGTCGTCTATGCGCTTTACCTGGCCAGCTTCGTGGTGGGCTTCACCTCGGTGATCGGCGTGGTGATCGCCTACGTCTATCGCGGCAAGGGGCCGACCTGGCTCGACGAGCACTATCGCTATCAGATCCGCACCTTCTGGATCGGCCTGCTCTACGCCGCGCTGGCCTCGCTGCTGACCCTGGTCGTGATCGGCTTCCCGCTGCTGATCGCGCTGGCGGTATGGATGATCATCCGCTGCGTGAAGGGCTTCAAGGGCCTGCAGGAGAAGCGCGCCCCGGACAACGTCGACACCTGGCTGATCTGATCCATGGCCGAGACGCAACACCCCCAGGGACGCCTGCAGGCCCGGCTGATCGCCGGCCTGTGGCGCGCCCTCGCCAACTGGAAGCCCGCCTCGCTATGGCGCCTGGCGAACGTTATCGGTCCGCTGATCCAGGCCGGCAGCCGCCGCGAGCGCCGGGTGACCCGCATCAACCTGGCCCAGGCCTATCCCCGCGCCTCCCAGGCCGAGCGCCGCCGCCTGGCGCGGCAGAGCCTGGTCCACTCCAGCGCCACCATGCTCGAGCTTGGGCTGGCCTGGATGGGCGACCCCGAGAGAGTCGAGGCCAGCATTCTCGAGGTCCACGGCCGCGAGCTGCTCGACGAGGCCCGCGCCGAGGGACACGGCGTGATCGTGCTGGCCCCCCACTTCGGCAACTGGGAGGTGCTCAACTTCTGGCTGTCCGGGCACTTTCCCTTCACCGCCATGTACGAGCCGCCCAAGCTCGCCCCGCTGGACCCGATCATCCGCCACGGACGCGAGCGACGCGGCGCCGAGCTGGTGCCGACCAACCCGCGTGGCGTGGCGGCGCTGCTCAAGGCGCTCAAGCGCACCGAGACGGTCGGCATCCTGCCGGACCAGACGCCGGGTTGGGGCAGCGGCGTCTTCGCCCCCTTCTTCGGCCGCCCGGCCTACACCGCCACCCTGCTGCCCAAGCTGGTGGCGCGTACCGATGCTCGTGTGGTCACCGGCGTGGCGAAGCGACTGCCCGGCCGCGGCTTCGCGCTGCACTTCCTGGCCGCCGACGAGCGCGTCTATTCCACCGATGAAGCCACCTCGGCCGCCGGGGTGAACGCCTGCGTGGAGGCCGCCATCGCTCTGGACCCGGTCCAGTATCAGTGGGAATACAAGCGCTATCGCAAGACCCCCGAGGAGCTCGAGGGCCGCGCCGACTGGAAGCGCTTCCGCGTCTACAAATAGCACCTTGGGCACCGCGGGGCGGAACCATCCCGGCGGCGCGCTGACCAACCCCGGTACGCTTTTCACGATAATCATACTCATAACACGACACGACCCCCTGGACCGGCTCGCGCAGGGAATGCCGGCGGGATTCCAAGGAGAGTCACCTCATGACATCGCTGTTCCGTTTCCTGGCCCTCTCGCTGGGTACGACGCTGGCCATGGAGGCCAGCGCCGGGCCCGCCGCCGAGCAGGGGCTGTTCGACCGTGTCACCGACCGGGCCGAGCGTCTGGCCGACGCGCCCTATGAGGCGCCGGACGCCGACCTGCCGCCGGCGCTGACCGAGCTCGACTACGATACCTACCGCCAGATCCGCTTTCGCCCCGACCGGGCACTCTGGCACGACGACGGTCTGTTCGAGGTCCAGCTGTTCCATCCCGGCTTCCTCTACGACCAGCCGGTCGCGCTCAACCTGGTCGATCAGGACGGCGAGGTCAGTCCGCTGCCCTTCGACCCATCGCGCTTCCGCTACGATGGCGAGGCCGCCAAGCTGGCCGATCTCGACGCCGAGGCCCTCGGCGATCTCGGTTATGCCGGCTTCCGCCTGCACTACCCGCTGAACAGCGGCGACTACCGCGACGAGTTCATGGTGTTTCTCGGCGCCTCCTATTTCCGCATGATCGGTCGCGATCAGGGCTACGGCCTCTCGAGCCGCGGGCTGGCCATCGACACCGGCGCCCCCCGCGGCGAGGAGTTCCCGGCCTTTCGCGAGTTCTGGCTGGTCGAGCCCGGCCCCGAGGACACGCACCTGACGGTCTATGCCCTGCTCGACAGCCCGTCGCTCTCCGGCGCCTATCGCTTCGAGATCGCCCCCGGCGAGCCGACCACGGTCGAGACCGAGGCGCGGCTGTTCGCCCGCGAAGACGTGGCCAAACTCGGCATCGCGCCGCTGACCAGCATGTACCTGCACGGTGGGCTCGGAAACTACCCGGCGGACGACTATCGCCCCCGGGTCCACGACTCCAGCGGCCTGGCCATGCAGACCGGTGACGGCGAGCGCATCTGGCGCCCGCTGAGCAATCCCGAGACGCTGCACCTGTCGAGCCTGCAGGACACCTCGCCCCAGGGCTTCGGACTGATCCAGCGGCCGCGCCGCTTCGATGCCTATCTGGATGCCGAGGCCCGCTACGAGACGCGCCCGAGCGAATGGGTCACGCCGCTGGGCGACTGGGGCCAGGGCCGCGTCGAGCTGGTCGAGATCCCCTCCGACAGCGAGGCCAACGACAACATCACCGCCTACTGGATCCCCGAGCAGCCGCTCGAGGCCGGGCAGTCGCGGACCTTCCGCTACCGGCTGAGTACCCTCGGCGCCACCCCGCCCGACCAGCGCCTCGCCCATGTGCTGCGCTCGCGCCAGGGCTGGGGTGCCACGCCGGGGCAGGACGATCCGCCTCCCGCCAGCCAGCGCGTCTTCATCGTCGACTTCCAGGGGCCCACGCTCGACGGCCTCGAGGCCGACCAGCCGGTGGAGCCGCGCCTGAGCACCTCCAGCGGCGAGCTGATCGAGCCCCGCGTGCAGCGCCTGCCCGATCACACCTGGCGCGTCAGCTTCCGCCTCGCGCCGGAGGACGGCACGCCGGCCGACATGCGCCTGGCCCTGACCCTGCACGGCGAGCCGCTGACCGAAACCTGGAACTATGTCTGGTATCCCGATGAGCGCCGCTGATTCCCGCAACGCCGCGGCGCCCATTCCCTGGCGCCGCACCCGCCGCTGGGCCGTCGCCCTGCTGATCGCCGCCACCACCGCCCTCGGCGTTTGGACCATGTTCCGCATCCTCCACGTCGGCGGCCTGACCCCGCTGGAGCTGGCGGTCCTGGCGCTGTTCGCGGTGACCTTCGGCTGGATCGCCGTGGCCTTCTGGAGCGGCCTGATCGGCTTCGTCCTGAGCCTCGCCGGGCGCGACCCGCTGAGCCTGGCCCGGGCCGGCTCGCCCCGGCCGCCCGACGACGCCCGCTCGCGCACCGCCCTGGTGATGCCAATCCACAACGAGGACGTCGAGCGGGTCGCCGCCGGCCTCGAGGCGACCTGCCGAGACCTGCCGCCGATCACCGAGCGCCGGCACATCGAGGCCTTCGTGCTCAGCGACAGCACCGACGAGGCCGTGGTGGCCGAGGAGAAGGCCGTCATGGCGGCGCTGCAGCGGCGGCTGTCCGGCCATTGCCGGGTGCACTACCGCCATCGCGATAGCAACGCCGGCCGCAAGGCCGGCAACCTCGGCGACTTCTGCCAGCGCTGGGGACAGCGCTACGATTTCATGCTGGTGCTCGACGCCGACAGCGTGATGAGCGGCGATACCGTGCACGAGCTGATCGCCCAGATGGAGGCCAATCCGCGCCTCGGGCTGCTGCAGACGGTGCCGATTCCCGTGCGCCAGGACAGCCTGTTCGGGCGCACCAACCAGTTCGCGGCGGCGGTCTACTCGCCGATGCTGGCCGCCGGGCTGAGCTTCTGGCAGTCCGACGCCGCCAACTACTTCGGCCACAACGCCATCCTGCGCGTGGCGCCCTTCATCCGGCATGCCGGCCTGCCCGAGCTGCCCGGGCGCCCGCCGCTGGGCGGCGACATCCTCAGCCACGACTTCGTCGAGGCCGCGCTGCTGCGGCGCGCCGGCTGGGAGGTCCGCATGCGCACCGACCTCGGCGGCAGCTTCGAGGAGATGCCGAGCCATATCCTCGACTACGCCAAGCGCGACCGACGCTGGGTCCAGGGCAACCTGCAGCACCTGCGCCTGCTCGGCGCCGGCGGCCTGCACATGGTCAGTCGCGTGCACTTCCTGTGCGGCGCGCTGGCCTATCTGTCATCGCTGGTCTGGCTGGCGATTCTCGTGGTCAGCACCGCCGATGCCCTGCTGCGCGCCCTGATCGCACCCAACTTCTTCACCTCCAATGCCCAGCTGTTCCCGAACTGGCCGATCGCCCCGCCCAACCTGATCATGCCGCTGCTCGGCGGCACCCTGGCGATGCTGCTGATGCCCAAGCTGCTGGGCGTCGTGCTGGCCCTGTGCCGGTCGCCGTCCCGCTACGGCGGGCGCGGCAGGCTGGTCGCCAGCGCCCTGCTCGAGGCGCTGTTCGCGATGCTGATCGCGCCGCTGATGATGGTCTTCCACAGCCGCTTCGTGATCGAGGTCTTCAGCGGCCGCACCGTGGCCTGGAACCCGCAGTCGCGCGAGGGGCGCGCCCTGCCCTGGCGCGAGGCGCTGCGCCATACCTGGCCGGGCACCCTGGCCGGCGCCCTGTGGGCCGGCATCACCTGGTGGGCCACGCCGACCTTCTTCTGGTGGCTGACGCCGGTATGGCTCGGGCTGATGCTGGCCGCGCCGCTGGTGCGCTGGAGCAGCAGCCTGACGATCGGGCGTCGCCTGCGCCGGTGCGGCCTGCTGCTGGTGCCCGGCGAGACCGCCCCGCCGGCGGTGCTCGAGGCCAGGCCGGCCTCGCTGGATCTCGAGCAAGCCGATGACCCCGCCGCACCGCCGGCCGAGCGCCCCTGCGAGATGCCGATCCAGTCCTTCGGCCGCCACTGGGCGGGGTCGGCGAGCGCCGAGGCCCGCGCCGTCCAGGGCGAGTGACCGTCGAGCGGCCGGAGCGACGACGGGGATGTTCGTCGCCCGCCAAGCTGCTAGACTCGGCCCATTCGCTTGACGGGGTGCCGGTGGAACCGGCTGAGATGGCGCAGGTTCGCGCTCGACGACGTTCGAGACAGAGCCCAGCGCTGGTCCCGTGGAACCTGATCCGGGTGGGTGTGGCACGCGCCGCACGTGAACCGGCGTAGGGAATCAGGCGGTGGGCCGGCGCGCCCTCCTCGTGCGCCGCCCCTACCTCCCGTTTCCCCTGCGCTCGTGCGCCATGCACGCCCTCCGGCATCCGCTCTCAACGGAATCGGAGGCAAGATGGGCCGTCGTTTCAGTGATCTCACCGCCGCCTGCCAGGCCGACTGGCGCGCTTACACCGAGCATGAATTCGTCCGCGCCCTGGGCGCCGGCACGCTCGAGGCGGACGCCTTCCGCCACTACCTGCAGCAGGACTACCTGTTCCTGATCCACTTCGCCCGCGCCTACGCCCTGGCCGCCTACAAGAGCCGCGACCTGGACGAGCTGCGCCAGGCCTTCGATGGCCTGAAGACCATCCTCGACGTCGAGCTGGACCTGCACCGCGGCTTCTGCCGCGAATGGGGCATCGGCGAGAACGACCTGGCGGCCCTGCCCGAGGCCCGGGCCACCCTGGCCTACACCCGCTTCGTGCTCGACGCCGGCAGCCGCGGCGACCTGCTCGACCTGCGCGTGGCGCTGGCCCCCTGCCTGGTGGGCTACGGCGAGATCGCCAACTGGCTCGAGGCGCAGCCGTTCACCGTGCGCGGCGACGCCAACCCCTATGATGCCTGGATCGCCATGTACCAGGGCGACGACTTCCAGCAAGCGATGCACGCCGAGATCGCCTGGTTGGACGCGCGCCTGGCCGAGGTGACGCCGGCGCGCTTCGACCAGCTGGCGCGACTGTTCCGCGACGCCACCCGGCTGGAGATCGACTTCTGGCAGATGGGGCTGGATCGCGCGGACTGATTTAGCGGCAAGCTGGCCGTTGAGACAGGAATCGCCGAGGAAGGCCTCCGAGGAGGCGCTGTGAATACTTCCCTGTACGCTACCGACGCCATCCCTGGCGTAGGACCTCCTCTTCGGCCTTCCCCGGCTCGGCGGCGAGCCCGGACCAAACAGACAACATGATGCAATAAGGCCCGCCACCACGGCGAGCCACACCACGCTTGACGGGGTGCCGTTGAAGACGGCTGAGATCATGCGGCGCGAGACGCCCGAGCATGGATCCCGTTGAACCTGAACTGGCTAGGACCAGCGTAGGGATCAAGCGACACGCGGCGGCGCCTCGGCGTCGGCCGCCCCTGTCCTCCCCGACGGTCCTCCCTGACGAACCATTCAAGCCAAGGGAGCACGACCATGAGCAAGACCACCCATTTCCTCAACGAGAGCGCCCGCGTCGACGCCGCCGCCGTGGCCCCGCTGCCCGGCTCGCGCAAGGTCTTCGTCGAAGGCTCGCGGCCCGATATCCGCGTGCCCTTCCGCGAGATCGGCCTGTCGCCGACCCGCACGTCGGGGGCGGATGAAGAGAATCCGCCACTGCTGGTCTACGACACCTCCGGCCCCTACACCGATCCCGAGGCCGAGATCGACCTGCGCCGCGGCCTGCCCGAGCTTCGCCGCGGCTGGATCGAGGCCCGCGACGACACCGAGTTCCTCGACGGCCCGACCTCCGAGTACGGCCGCCGCCGCGCCAACGACCCGATGCTCGCCCCGCTGCGCTTCGAGCTGACCCGCGCACCCCGCCGCGCCAAGGAAGGGAAGAACGTCACCCAGCTCCACTATGCCCGCCAGGGCATCATCACCCCGGAGATGGAATTCATCGCCATTCGGGAGAATCAACGTCGGCAAGCCCTCGGGACCGAGGAGGTCGAACGCATCCTCGGCCACCAGCATCCGGGCGAGGCCTTCGGCGCCCGCCTGCCCCAGGAGATCACCCCGGAGTTCGTGCGCGACGAGGTGGCCGCCGGCCGCGCCATCATCCCCAACAACATCAACCACCCGGAGTCCGAGCCGATGATCATCGGCCGCAACTTCCTGGTGAAGATCAACGGCAACCTGGGCAACTCGGCGGTCACCTCCTCCATCGAGAACGAGGTCGACAAGATGACCTGGGGCATCCGCTGGGGCGCCGACACCATCATGGACCTGTCCACCGGGCAGAACATCCACGAGACCCGCGAGTGGATCATCCGCAACGCCCCGGTGCCGATCGGCACCGTGCCGATCTACCAGGCGCTGGAGAAGGTCAACGGCGTGGCCGAGGACCTGACCTGGGAGGTGTTCCGCGACACCCTGATCGAGCAGGCCGAACAGGGCGTCGACTACTTCACCATCCACGCCGGCGTGCTGCTGCGCTACGTGCCGCTGACGGCGAAGCGCACCACCGGCATCGTCTCCCGCGGCGGCTCGATCATGGCCAAGTGGTGCCTCTATCATCACCGCGAGAGCTTCCTCTACGAGCACTTCGAGGAGATCTGTGAGATCTGCAAGCGCTACGACGTCGCCTTCTCGCTAGGCGACGGCCTGCGCCCGGGCTCGGTGGCCGACGCCAACGACGAGGCCCAGTTCGCCGAGCTCGAGACCCTGGGCGAGCTGACCCGCATCGCCTGGCAGCACGACGTCCAGGTGATGATCGAGGGCCCCGGCCACGTGCCAATGCACCTGATCAAGGAGAACATGGACAAGCAGCTCCGCGAGTGCGACGAGGCGCCCTTCTATACCCTCGGGCCGCTGACCACCGACATCGCGCCCGGCTACGACCACATCACCTCCGGCATCGGCGCGGCGATGATCGGCTGGTACGGCTGCGCCATGCTCTGCTACGTGACCCCCAAGGAGCACCTGGGGCTGCCCAACAAGGACGACGTCAAGACCGGCATCATCACTTACAAGATCGCCGCCCATGCCGCCGACCTGGCCAAGGGGCATCCTGCTGCGCAAAGGCGTGACAACGCGCTGTCGAAGGCGCGCTTCGAGTTCCGCTGGGAGGACCAGTTCAACCTCGGCCTCGACCCGGACACCGCCCGCGAGTACCACGACGAGACCCTGCCCAAGGACTCGGCCAAGGTGGCCCATTTCTGCTCCATGTGCGGGCCCAAGTTCTGCTCGATGAAGATCAGCCAGGAGGTCCGCGATTCGGTCTTCAAGGACGGGGCCACCGGCAACGGCCTCGACGGCGACCCTGAGTGGGTAGAACGAGAGACGGTGGAGCGCGGCATGGCCGAGCAGGCCGAGAAGTTCCGCAACCAGGGCGCCGAGCTGTACAGGGAGGTCTGACCTCGCGCCTTGACGCAGAACGCCGCGCCGGCGGATTGCCGGCGCGGCGTTTTTCATGCGGCCAGACGAGTTCAGTGTGCCGCGGGCGAGGCGGCAACGGCCGCGTCGTCTTCCGTCACGTCACTCCCGCCAGGCGCGAAGCGCAGCAGCCGCAGGGCGTTGAGCGTGACCAGCACGGTGGCGCCGGTATCGGCCAGGATCGCCAGCCACAGCCCGGTGATACCGAGCACGGTGGTGACCAGGAACAGCCCCTTCAGCCCCAGGGCGATGGCGATGTTCTGACGGATGTTGGCCATGGTCGCCCGCGCCAGCCGGATCATCGCCGCCGCGTCGCCCACCCGGTTGCGCAGCAGCGCGCCATCGGCGGTCTCCAGCGCCACGTCGGTGCCCGAGCCCATGGCCACGCCCACCTGGGCGCTGGCCAGCGCCGGGGCGTCGTTGATGCCGTCGCCGATCATCATCGTCCGCTCATGGCCGGCCAACTCGCGGATCGCCTCCACCTTGCCCTCCGGCAACAGCTCGGCGCGGCGCTCGATGCCGAGGCGTCCGGCGATGGCCGCCGCGGTGCGATCGTTGTCGCCGGTCAGCATCACCGACCGCACGCCCAGCGCCGTCAGCGCCTGCACGCCTGCCACGGCATCGGCCCGCGGCTCGTCGCGCAGGGCGATCGCTCCCAGCACCACGCCGTTTTCGAGCGCCACGATCACCGTCTTGCCCTCGCCCTCGAGTTCCTCGATGCGCGCGGCCAGCGCCTCGGCCAGCGTGGCGCGCTCGGCCGCATGGCGCGGCGCGCCGACGAAGCCCCTACGCCCCTCGATCAGCGCCTCGATGCCCTGCCCCGGCACCGCTCGGGCCTCGCTGACAGGCGAAGGCGCGACGCCGAGCGAGTCCGCGTGCTCGACCACCGCCAGCGCCAGCGGATGGCTGGCGTCGCGCTCGAGGCTCGCCGCCAGGGCGATGACATCCTGAGCGGCGACATCATTGCCCGCCGGCACCACGTCGGTCACCCGCGGCCGGCCCTCGGTCAGGGTGCCGGTCTTGTCGAAGGCGACCGCCTCGGTGCGGGCGGCGGCTTCGATCACCGCGCCGCCCTTGAGCAGCAGCCCGTGCCGGGCGCCGCTGGAGAGCGACGAGGCGATCGACGCCGGCACCGAGATCACCAGCGCGCAGGGGCAGCCGATCAGCAGCAGCGCCAGGCCGCGGTAGGTCCACTCGCTCCAGGCGCCGTCCATCGCCAGCGGCGGCACCACCGCGACCAGCGCCGCCAGACCGACCACCGCCGGCATGTAGACGCGGCTGAAACGGTCGATGAAGCGCTCGGTAGGCGCCCGCGCCTCCTGGGCCTCCTCCACCAGCCGGATGATGCGCGCGATAGTGTTGTCCTCGGGCGGCCGGGCCACGCGCAGCCGGAGCACGCCGTCATGGTTGATCGAGCCGGCGAACACCTCGTCGCCCTCGCCCCGGTCCCGCGGCACCGACTCGCCGGTCACCGGCGACTCATCGATCGCCGAGCGGCCCTCGAGAATGGTGGCGTCGGCGGGGATGCGGTCGCCGGGGCGCACCACCACCACCTGGCCGACCGCCAGATGTGACGCGTCCACCGTGCGCGTCTCGCCGTCGGCGGTCTCGAGCCGCGCTTCCCTGGGCACCAGCTCGGCCAGCGCGCGGATACCCGAGCGCGCCCGGTCGGCGGCCACGCCCTCGAGGATCTCGCCGATCGCGAACAGCAGCACCACCATGGCCGCCTCCTCGGCGGCGCCGATGATCAGCGCGCCGCCGGCGGCCAGGGTCATCAGCATCTCGATGGTGAACGGCATGCCGACCCGCGCCGCCGTCACCGCACGCCTGGCGATCGGCGCCAGCCCGATCAGGCAGGCTGCGAAGAAGGCCCAGTGGGCGAGCTCGGCGCCGAGCGTGACCCACAGCAGCGTGGCCACGGAGAGCGCGACGCCGGTGGCCAGCACCTGGCGCCCCTTGGCGGTGGCGAACCAGCGCTGCCTGGGAGGGGCGTCGTTCGTCTCCGCCGCGTCTTCGTGAAGCGTGGCGTCATAGCCCAGCCGGCGCACGGTGGCGGTGACCGTCTCCGGCGAGGTCCGGTCCTCGTCCAACGACAGGCTCAGCGTCTCGTTGATCACCGAGACGCGGATGCCATCGACGCCGGGCAGCGCTTTCAGGGCGCCGCGAATCGTCGCCGCGCAGCTCGGGCAGTCCATGCCGCTCACGCGCCAGGTCCGGGATGCTCCCGCGGCCTGGATCATGGTCTCGTGGTCGTGGTCGTGGTCGTGGTCGTGGTCGTGGTCGTGGTCGTGGTCGTGGTCGTGGTCGTGGTCGTGGTCGTGAACATGATCACCGCCACAGCAGCCGCCCACGGCCTGGCTCGCGCTCGCCGGCTGCTGGAGATGCACGCCATAGCCCAGCCGCTCGACCAGCGACTCCACGGTCTCCGGCGCCGTCCGCCCGGCCTCCAGATCGAGGGCCAGCGAGCCCTGCATGACCGATACCCGCACGTCGTTCACGCCGTCCAGGCGCTCCAGGGCGCCACGGATCTTGCCGGCACAGCTCGGGCAGTCCATGCCCTCCACCCGCCAGTGGTGTCGGCGGAAACCGGCGTCGGCGGCGTTGCACGCCATGATGACCTCCTGAAACGTCTCGTCTTCTGAATGAGCACCAGCCTAGAGCCTGTAGCCGCTATAGACTCAAGGCAGCGGGGCAACGCTTCCAGATTCCTCGAACGTGGACAGATGGCACGCGGCCTGCATGCTTATGGGAAAATCCACCAAGAGGCCATCGCCATGCCGGAACCCTCTCTATCGACGCCGCTGGCCGCCGAGGCCTTCCGCGAGCGGGCCCACCGCCACCTGACGATGCTCTACGGCCCCCGCGCCGACGAGGTGCTGCGTCGGCTGCTCACCCTGCTGGCGCATCAGGCGCCCATGACGCCCCCGGATGGGGAAACACCGCCCGCCCGGCCGCTGTGGAGCGAGCGCGACCAGTGGCTGATCGCCTACGGCGACAGCCTGGTCGACGACGAGCACGCTCCGCTCGAGGTGCTCGACGACTTCCTCGCCCATCGGCTCGGAAGCACCTTCAGCGGCGTGCACGTGCTGCCCTTCTTTCCCTGGAGCAGCGACGACGGCTTCTCGGTCATCCACTACCGCGAGGTCGACCCGCGGCTGGGCGACTGGCCCGATATCCGCCAGCTGGCCAGCCACCACGACCTCGGGATCGACCTGGTGCTCAACCACGTCTCCCGCGAGTCGCTGTGGTTCGCCGACTATCTGGGCGGCAACCTGCCGGGGCGCGACTACTTCATCGAAATGGACCCGGAGACCGATCTCTCGGCGGTGGTACGCCCGCGCAACTCGCCGCTGCTGGTCAAGGTGCCGACCCGCCGCGGCCCCCGCCACCTGTGGGCGACCTTCTCGGAGGACCAGATCGATCTGAATTTCGCCAACCCCGACGTGCTGCTGGAGTTCGTCGGCATCCTGCTGTTCTACCTCTGTCAGGGCGCGCGGGTGATCCGTCTGGACGCTATCGCCTACCTGTGGAAGGAAGTCGGCACCTCCTGCATCCACCTGCCCCAGACCCACGAGGTGGTGCGGCTGCTGCGCGCCATCACCGACCATGTGGCACCGGGGGCCCTGATCCTCACCGAGACCAACGTGCCGCACCGCGAGAACATCAGCTACTTTGGTCTCGAAAGACAGGGTCTTGGAGGTCAGGGTCTGGAAGATCAGGGCCTCGAGCAGGCCGGCACGACACCGGACGAGGCGCACCTGGTCTACCAGTTCCCGCTGCCGCCGCTGCTGCTGCACACCTTCACCAGCGGCGAGGCCGGCACCCTGGCGGCCTGGCTGCGCAGCCTGCCCGAGCTGCCGCCGGGCTGCAGTTTCCTCAACTTCACCGCCAGCCACGACGGCATCGGCGTGCGCCCGCTGGAGGGCTGGCTGCCGCCCCACGAGGTCGAGGCACTGCTCGAGCTGATGCACCGCTTCGGCGGCTTCGTCAGCATGCGCACCAAGGACGACGGCGAGGACTCACCCTACGAGATCAACATCACCTGGTTCGATGCCATGAAGGGCACCCGGCGCGGCGCCGACCCCTGGCAGATGCCGCGCTTCCTGTGCAGCCAGCAGCTGATGCTCGGCCTGCAGGGCATTCCCGCCCTCTACCTGCACGCCCTGACCGGCACCCTCAACGACATCGAGGGCATGGAGCGCAGCGGCCGGCTGCGCTCGATCAATCGCCACAGCTGGGACCGCGGCAGCCTGGAGCGGCTGCTCGACAGCCGCCACACCTCGACCCATCAGGCCTTCACCGCCCTGACGCGGCTGCTCGAGGTGCGCCGCGACGAGCCCTGCTTCCACCCCGACGTGCCCCAGCGGGTGATCGAGACGCCAGCGGCGCTGCTGGTCGTCGAGCGCGGCCCGCTGGACGACGGGCGCCGGCTGCTGGCGATCCACAACGTCACCGACCGCCCCCAACCGCTGGCGCTGGAGGAGCTGAACGAAGGCGTGTGGCGGGACCGACTCGACGGCGAGGTCTGGCAGTCGGAACACGCCCTGCCGCCCTACGGCGCCCTGTGGTTGGTCAACCAGCCATAAGCTGGAAGACAGCGCAAAGAACACCGCCCCCATGGCAAGCCAATGGGGGCGGTAATTCTTCCGGCTTCCAGGCGCGAAGCGCCGCTCTTCGAGCTTCCGGCTACCGACCTGGGCCCGGAGCGTTATCGGCCTCGACCACCTCGGCCATGCGCGGCAGCAGATCGGGAATGGCCGCCCGCACCCGGTTCCAGCTGGGAATGAAGGGACGCTCGCCGGGGTTGTCGAGGAACACGCCGCCGGCCTCGAGCAGGTTGGTGGCGAACAGTTCCACCGCCCGCTCCTCGCTGTGGCGATCCAGGCTCAGGCCGTTCATCCGCGCGTCGTGGTCGTAGGCCTCGATCAGGTCCAGCGCCATGCGGTAGTAGGTGGCCTTGAGGGTGCGGAAGCCCTCGGCGCTGAAGGTCACGCCCTGGGTCGCCAGCTTGCGGTAGAGCGCCTTGGCGATATCCAGGCTCATGCGGTTGAGCCCGCCGGAAGCGTCCTCCTCGGAGACCGGCTGATGCTTGTGGTCGTAGCTGTCGGCGAGGTCCACCTGGCACAGGCGGCGGGTGGAGTAGTTGCGGTGCACCTCGGAGAGCACGCCGATCTCGAGCCCCCAGTCGGCGGGGATGCGGATGCCGTCGAGCACCTCGGTGCGCATGGCGAACTCACCGGACAACGGATAGCGGTAGCAGTCCAGGTACTCGAGGTACGGCAGCGGCCCGAACATCTGCTTGAGCGCGCGCAGCAGCGGCGTAACCATCAGCCGAGAGACACGGCCGTTGAGCCGCCCGTCGGCGATGCGCGGGTAGTAGCCCTTGCAGAACTCGTAGTTGAAGTAGGGATGCGCGACCGGATAGAACAGCCGCGCCAGCATGCCGCGGTCGTAGGTGAGGATATCGCAGTCATGCAGGGCCACCGCCTCGCTGCGCCCGGAGGCCTGCACGTAGCCGGCACAGTACCAGACGTTGCGGCCCTTGCCCGGCTGCTGGGGCGCGAGGCCCTGCGCTTCCAGCTCGGCATCCAGCGCGCGCAGGCCCGGACCGTCGTTCCACAGGATGCGGTGGCGCTGGGGCAGCCGCGAGAAGAACTCGCGTGCCCGGTCGAACTGGTCGCGATCGGCGCGGTCGAGGCCGATCACGATCTCCGAGAGATAGGGCACCTCGGCCAGCTGATCGACGATATTCGCCAATGCAGGCCCCTCGAGCTCGGAATACAACGACGGCAGGATCAGGCTCATCGGCCGCTGCGTCGAGAACCCCACCAGATCAGCCTCGAGGGCCTCGACCGGCCGGCGGGTCAGGTTGTGGAAGTCGGTGATGATGCCGTTCTGATGGAAATCGCTCATGCGCTGACACTCCCCACTCGGTCGTTATCGTTGTCGGACGCCATCAGCGCCGGCTCGCACCGGCGCTCGCCTCGCCCCCACCAGTGGTCCACCCCCTCGGCCCAGCCGGCCGGGCCACTTTCCCGGCTGCGGTAGAGCGCAGGCTGATTCGGCGACACCTCCAGGCCGTGGCAGCCGCGGATCACCACCGCCTGGTCCACCGCCTCGAGCATGGCGATGTCGTTGGGGCCGTCGCCCAGCGCCAGGGTCAGCGGGCGCACGCCGCGCAGGGCCGCAAAGCGCTCGCTCAGCCAGCGCACCGCCTGGCCCTTGTCGGACTCGCCGGTGGCATGCCAGAAGCGCCCGCCACGCACCAGATGCAGGCCGTCCCCGGCCAGGCCCTCGCGGAAGGCCTCCAGCTGCGCCTCACTGTCGTCCCACACCAGCGGCTCACTGCCCTCGCGCATCCGCGCCAGGCGCGCTTCCTCATCGCTGAGCCCGGTGAAGGCGACCAGTTCGTCGAGCGGCATCTCGCTCATCGGCGTGAAGCGCAGGCCCAGCCGCTCTCGCCATACGACAAGGCGCTGGCGGATGAAGCCGATATCGACACCCAGGGGCTTGATCACCAGCCCGTCAGGGCCGGGCATCCGTTCCAGCCGGGCATGGCACCAGGCGGCGGGCAGCCCCACCACCGCACCGTTCTCGGCCACGAAGGGAGTCTCGGTGAGGTCCAGGGCATGGCGCAGGGCCAGCAGTTCACTGCGCGTCTTGCTGGTCACCGGGATCACCGGCACACCCGCCTCGTGCAGCCGCGACAGCCACTCGACGGCCGGCGACCAGTCGTAGGTCTCGTGATCGAGCAGCGAACCGTCCAGGTCGGTGAAGAGCAGCCGCGCGCCGGAGAGATCGGGCCGGGAGGATGGGGATGACATGGCAGCACCTTTCGTGACCTTGTTCCCCAAGGCATTGCAGGTAACGTGCCAAACGGGCTTCGAGCAGCGCGGTGGCAGGCCTGGTGAGCATCGTCGGCGATCCGCCGGCCGCCTCGCATGCACCATGAAAAGGCGGCCGTCTCACGACAGTGCAGCGATTCGCCCTATCGAGAAACGCCTGGCCACCGAGTGCCCCACGAAAACGCCCCGCCGGTGGCGGGGCGCTTGGCCGATCGAGAAGGCGCGATCAGAAGTGGTAGGTGGCGCCCAGGCTGATGGCGTCGAAATCGTAGTGGGACTTGTCGAGATAGCGCATGTAGTCGGCGTCCAGCGAGAGGTTCGGCATCAGCGCGTAGCTGGCGCCGCCGCCGTAGGAGACATCGCTCTCGGAGTCCGCGCCGTCGAACTCGACCTCGGTGGCGCCCAGCAGGCCGTAGAGCTTGAAGCGCGGGGTGATCGGCAGCATGCCCTTGGCGTAGCCGCCGGCCAGGTAGTCCAGATCCAGGTGGCCGTCGGAGCCGCCGGTGCCGAACTGGCCTTCCAGGGCGAAGTAGTCGTTGAAGGCGACGCCGGCCCGCAGACGCAGCCCGGTGCTGTCGCGATCGTCCGCGCGGCCGTCCGGGTCGAGCTCCCAGAACAGCGCATCGGCCCCGACGTAGGGGCTCGGCTGATAGGTCATGGGGCCGCTCTGGGCCTGGGCACTGGTGGCGGCCACCAGACAGGCCGCCGCGACGGGAATCAGCAAGGTCTTCATGGGATTTCTCCAGTTAGGAAACAATGTTTCCCTGCGCAGGGACAGTCTGGAACAAAACGCTTCCGGACGCCATCCCGGACGCTGACGCGGGTCATGAGACCGGCTCCGGCGCCCTCGCTCTGGCCTGAAGCCAAGATAGGGAATATCCTCATCTAACGTGCAAGACGCGCCCCGTCACAGGGAGAAAGCGTCCGACAACATGGAGACAGCAATGGCCGGCTTACTGCCCGATGTCGACCCCGATGGACTGCTCGAGTACTCGGTGGTCTACACGGATCGTTCCCTCAACCACATGTCGCAGTGCTTCCAGCAGGTGATGCGCGACATTTCCACCTCGCTGAAACGCGTCTATCGCGCCCACTCGACGGTCATCATTCCCGGCAGCGGCACCTTCGGCATGGAGGCCGTCGCGCGGCAGTTCGCCACCGACCGGCGCTGCCTGGTCATCCGCAACGGCTGGTTCAGCTACCGCTGGCACCAAATCCTGGAGCGCGGCCAGATCCCGTCCGATCTCTATGTGCGCAAGGCGGTGCGGCTCGACGACGACGATCCGACCTCGCCCTTCACGCCGCCGCCCATCGAGGAAGTGCTCGAGGCGATCCACGACCAGCAGCCCGATCTGGTGTTCGCGCCCCACGTCGAGACCTCGTCCGGCGTGAAGCTGCCCGACGACTACATCCAGCGCCTGGCCGAGGCCATCCACGAGCAGAACGGCCTGCTGGTGCTCGACTGCATCGCCTCCGGCACCGACTGGGTCGACATGCAGGACACCGGCGTCGACATCCTGATCAGCGCCCCGCAGAAGGGCTGGAGCGGCTCGCCCTGCTGCGCCATGGTGATGATGTCGCGCCTGGCCCGCGAGATCATCGAGGAGACCGAAAGCTCGAGCTTCGCCTGCGACCTCAAGAAGTGGCTGTCGATCATGGAGACCTACGAGGCCGGCGGCCACGCCTATCACGCCACCCTGCCCACCGATGCCCTGCGCATCCTGCGCGATGCCGTGGCCGAGGCCGAGGCCTACGGTCTGGAGAAGCTCCGCGACGAACAGCTCGAGCTCGGGCGACGGGTGCGCGAGCGCCTTGCCGAGCATGGCTACCGGAGCGTAGCGGCCCCCGGCTTCGAGGCACCCGGCGTGGTGGTGAGTTACACCCGGGATCCCGATCTCCCCATCAAGTTCGCCGCCAACGGCCTGCAGGTCGCCGCCGGCGTGCCGCTGATGTGCAACGAGGGCGATGACTTCCGCACCTTCCGCATCGGCCTGTTCGGCTTCGACAAGCTGCACGACGTCGATCGCACCCTGGCGACCCTCGACAAGGCCCTGACGCATATCGAGAGCACCGATATCTAGCCGAATCAGGCGTCATCACGACGAACGCCGAAGGGCGGCCCGCGGGCCGCCCTTCGACGTTCTTGCGGGACTCGCCCGAGGGTATCAGCTACCGATCAGGGACAGGATGATGCGTTCGCCATAGCCCCACAGCAGCACGGTGATGCCCAGCAGCGCCTCCAGCACCAGCACCCCGATGCCCAGGGTCGCACTGGAGACGATGAAGCCCTCCTCGCTGTCGATGCCGAGGAAGGACGGGATACCGAGATACAGCAGATAGGCCGTATAGCAGAGCCCGATCACCCCGGCCAGCATGCACAGCCAGATCAGCGGATAGATCGCCACGATGCCGCTGACGAACATCGGCGTGGCCACATAGCCGGCGAACACGATGCACTGGCTCTGGCTCGGCGGCTTGGTGAAACGCTTGGCCATGTAACGGATCACCTTGCCCACCGCATAGACGGCCGCCAGGATCACCAGATAGAAGACGATCCCGGCGCCCAGGGCGTCAAGATAGCCCAGCTGAATGGTCGTGCCCCCACCGAGACTCCACCCCACCTGGGTGGTGCCGATGTAGGAACAGACGACGGGAATGGCTGCCAGCAGCAGCACGTGGTGCTCGTAGAGGTGGGTGAGCGTCTCGCGCTCTTCCTTGATCTGCTGCCACTCGCGCTTCGGATGGGCAAGGATGCCCCAGGCATGTGTCAACATGGCACTCCCTCCTGCCGGGGACGGGCCAGGGCGGCCCGCCACACGTGTGTCTTCACCGGCAAGTATAGGCAGAGACCGGGGAGGTCTTCCGCCAACGGTAGAGCGCTTACCCCAGGGCAGCCATCAACGGTGTGGTCGGCAGCAGGCTGGATTCCACCGACATCATCACGCTCAGTGCGGTGATGGTGAGGATGGAAAAGCCGAAGACGCGCTTGGCCCAACGCTCGGCGTTGGTGGTCCAGTAGCCCTGCATGGCCAGGTACAGCCAGTAGATGCCCATCACCAGCGCCACGGCGAAATAGCCCGGTCCGGCATAGCCGGCCACGCTCAGCGCCAGGGAGGCAAAGACGAAGGCTACCACGTAGCCCAGGATGTAGTGCTTGGCGGTACCGATGCCGCGCACCACGGGCAGAACGGGAATCTTCGCCGCCTCGTAGTCCTTGAAGCGGAAGATGGCGATGGCATAGGAGTGCGGCATCTGCCACAGGCAGAAGATCACCAGCAGCGTCAGCGCACCGACATCGAACTGGCCGGACACCGCACAGTAGCCCACCACCGGCGGCATGGCGCCGGACAGGCTACCCACTAGGGTGCCATACTCGGAGCTACGCTTCAGCCACAGGCTGTAGGCACCCACGTAAATGGCGAACCCGAAGGCCGCCAGGCCCACGGTCAAGGCGTTGGTGAACACCGCCAGCAGCGCGAAGCCCGCGACCCCCAGGAGGGTCGCGAAGCGCAGCGTCTCAGCGACCGACAGCCGCCCCTGCACGAGGGGCCGGCTGCGAGTACGCTCCATCACCGCATCGATATCGCGATCGATGACGTTGTTGTAGGCGCACCCGGACGCGATCACCAGGGACAATCCTGCCAGCGTGGCCAGCAGCAGCCAGGGATCGATCTGGCCCTGGGCGGCCAGGAAGAAGCCGCCCAGTACCGAGATGGCATTGCCACCGATGATCCCCGGCTTGGTCAGAGCCAGATAGTCCCGACGCCGAGAGGAGGTCGCCATCACCCGATCATCATGTTGAGATGCAGGTTGTGCATGATCCATAAGGAACCTCCGATGACCAGGACCAGGATCGACACGGTGAAGACGAAGGCCGTGACGTTCCAGCCTTCATCGGTCTTGGTGCTCATGTGCATGAACAGGATCAACTGCACGAGCACCTGAGCCACCGCGGTAGCCACGATGATCAGCACGGTGGCCGAAGTGGCGAAGGATCCCGTCATCACCACCCCGAACGGGATGATGGTCAGCACGATGGACAGGATCAAGCCGATCACATAGGACTTGACGCTGCCGTGGCTCTGCTCGGCATGAGAGGCGTGTCCGCTCATATCACAGGACTCCCATCAGGTAGACGAAGGAGAAGACGCAGATCCAGACAATGTCCAGGAAGTGCCAGAACAGGCTCAGGCACATGATCCGCGGGCGCGTCATGTCGGTCAGCCCCTTGGTCTGCACCTGGATCAGCATCACCAGGATCCAGATCAGGCCGAAGGTCACGTGCAGACCGTGGGTGCCGACCAGGGTGAAGAAGGCCGACAGGAAGGCGCTGCGATCCGGACCGAAGCCTTCATGGATCAGGTGCTGGAACTCGTAGACTTCCATGCCGACGAAGCCTGCGCCAAGCAGGAAGGTGATCGCCAGCCAGGCCTTCACCTGGGACGCGCGATCGGCGTTCATCGCCAGCACCGCCATCCCGTAGGTGAAGCTGGAGAACAGCAGCAGGAAGGTCTCGACCAGAACGAAGGGCAGTTCGAAGATCTCACCGGGCGTCGGACCATCGGCCGTGCCCTTGAGGAGCACGGCGAAGGTGGCGAACAGCGACCCGAAGATGATCAGGTCGCTCATCAGGTAGACCCAGAACCCGAAGAGCTTGGTGCCCGAGGTGTCGTGGTGATCGTGCTCGTGAGCATGATCCCCGTGGTTGCTCAGGGTATCAGTAGACATTACGCCTGCCCCCCTACCTGGGATGCATAGGTTGAAGACTGCGGAACGCCACGCTCGACGCTCTTACGGTGCTCGCGCTCGATGCGCTCGACTTCCGCGGCGGGCACGTAGTAGTCGACGTCTTCACGGAAGATGCGCGCCATGAACACACCGAACATGCCGAGACCACCGACGATGGCGAGCCACCAGATGTGCCAGATCAGGGCGAAGCCGAACACGATGGAGAGACCACCGATGACCGGACCTTCCCAGGTGTCCTTGGGCATGTGAATGTCCTGATAGGGACCTTCGGACAGCGGCGTCTTGCCACCGTTCTCTTGCTTCATGCGCCAGAAGTCGTCGACACCCTGGATCTCGGGCAGATGCGCGAAGTTGTAGAACTGCGCGGGAGAAGAGGTCGCCCACTCCAGGGTACGGCCGTCCCAGGGATCGCCGGTGAGGTCCAGGTTCTGCTTGCGATCGCGGATACTGACGTAGAACTGGATCACGGTGCAGGCAATACCGCACATGATGATCACGGCACCGACCCAGGCGACGATCATCAGCGGCTGCCAGTCACTGTTGGCGTAGGACTGCATGCGACGCACGGCACCGAAGAAGCTCAGCACGTACAGCGGCATGAAGGCAACGTAGAAACCGACCAGCCAGCACCAGAAGGAGCGCTTGCCCCACTTCTCGTTGAGGGTGAAGCCGAAGGCCTTCGGGAACCAATAGGTCAGGCCCGCCAGCATGCCGAACACCACGCCGCCGATGATGACGTTGTGGAAGTGGGCGATGACGAACAGGCTGTTGTGCAGCACGAAGTTGGCCGCCGGAATGGACAGCATCACACCGGTCATGCCACCGATGGAGAAGGTGATGATGAAGCCCAGGGTCCACAGCACCGGCGAGGTGAACTCGATCCGGCCGCGGTACATGGTGAACAGCCAGTTGAAGATCTTCACCCCTGTCGGGATGGCGATGATCATCGTCATGATGCCGAAGAAGGCATTGACGTTGGCGCCGGCGCCCATGGTGAAGAAGTGGTGCAGCCAGACGATGAACGACAGCACGGTGATGGCGACGGTCGCCCACACCATGGTGCCGTAGCCGAACAGACGCTTGCGCGCGAAGGTCGCGATGACCTCGGAGAACACACCGAACGCCGGCAGGATGAGGATGTAAACCTCAGGATGGCCCCAGGCCCAGATGAGGTTGACGTACATCATCATGTTGCCGCCGAAATCGTTGGTGAAGAAGTGCATCCCCAGGTAACGATCGAGCGTCAGCAGTGCGATGGTCGCGGTCAGGATCGGGAAAGAAGCGATGATCAGGACGTTCGCGCACAGCGATGTCCAGGTGAAAATGGGCATGCGGAAGAGCTTCATGCCCTTGGTGCGCATCTTGATGATGGTGACGAAGAAGTTGATACCGGTCAGGGTCGTGCCGATACCCGATATCTGCAGCGCCCATATCCAGTAATCCACCCCGACGCCGGGACTGTACTCTATGCCCGATAGTGGCGCATAGGCCAGCCAGCCGGTCTGGGCGAACTCACCCACCACCAGGGAGATGTTGACCAACACCACGCCCGCCGCGAACAGCCAGAAGCTCAGGTTGTTCATAAACGGGAAGGCCACGTCACGCGCACCGATCTGCAGCGGCACCACCAGGTTCATCAGACCGATGACCATGGGCATGGCGACGAAGAAGATCATGATCACGCCGTGGGCGGAGAAGATCTGGTCATAGTGGTGCGGCGGCAGAAAGCCTTCGGCACCACCCGCGGCCAGCGCCTGCTGGCTGCGCATCATGATGGCGTCGGCGAAGCCGCGAATCAGCATCACCAGCGCCACGAGGAAGTACATGATGCCGAGCTTCTTGTGGTCGATGGAAGTGATCCATTCCGTCCACAGATAGCCCCACTTCTTGAAGTAGGTCAGCGCTCCCACCAGCGCGAGCCCACCGATCGCGATGACCGCAGCGGTCACCATGATGATCGGCTCGTGGAAAGGAATCGCCTCCAGAGTCAGTTTTCCGAACATAATTTACTCCGCTGCCTCCGCGCTCACAGACTCGCCATGGGCGTCGGCGGCTTCTTCGCCGTGGCCAGCGCCATGGCCTTCGCCCGCGAGGGCCGCCATGTACTCGGCGTGACGACCGCCAGCCTTGAAGCTCTTGATGATGCTCTCGTAGAGAGAGGGGGATACCTCGGAGAAGTACTCGACCGGATTGGCCTCGCTGGGCGCGGCCAGGGCATAGTACTCATCGGGATAGGTCAGGGACTCGGACGATTCGCGCACCTTCTCGACCCAGGCATCGAAATCCTGCTGGGTGCCCACATGGGCGTCGAAGATCATGTCGGCGAAGCCCGCGCCGCTGTAGTTGGTAGAGCGACCGGCGTAGACGCCCGGCTCATCGGCGACCAGGTGGACGTCGTTATCCATGCCGGCCATGGCATAGATCTGACTGCCCAGACGCGGGATGAAGAACGAGTTCATCACGGAGCCCGAGGTGACACGGAAGTGCACCGGGGTATCCTCGGGGAAGGCCAGCTCGTTGACGGTGGCGATGCCCTGCTCGGGATAGATGAACAGCCACTTCCAATCCAGCGAAACGGCCTGGATCTCGATGGGATCCTGCTGTTCTGCGGTCGGCTCGATCGGCTTGTGCGGGTCCAGGCTGTGCGAGGTGTACCAGGTCAACACCGCCAGGAAGACGATGATCACACAGGGTACGAACCACACGACCGCCTCGATCAGATTGGAATGGTGCCAATCCGGGCGGTAGGAGGCTTCGCGGTTACTGCGGCGATAGCGCCAGGCGAAGAGCAGCGTCATCACGATCACGGGAATGACCACGATCTGCATCAGACCGAAGGACGTGAGGATCAGGGTTCGCTGTTCTTCCCCGATCTGGCCCTTGGGGTCCAGCAGTGCCGAGCTGCACCCCGCCAGCAACAGGGGCAACACCGCCAGCAGCAAGACTCCGAGCTTGCGCAGGTGGGGAGTTCGATTCATGTTTCGACCTCGTCAGGCTTGGCGACAGGAAAAATCCTGCTGACTAGTAGCAAGCTACACAAAGGCCGAGACCTGTCCTGCGCCGGTTGACCCATGACCGCAGCAAAGGCTAACCATCGTGGAAAGGGCTCGGCTCACTCATGGCCAAACCCTCACGAACGCCGTGGTGGCGCGTGCGAAAAGGGTCCGGCCGCAGGGAGCGTATTGTGTAGCAAACGAGGAAAAGAGGAAAGTGACGATTTGCCGCAGGGGTGCGCACCACCCGGTCGCGGCGGGCCGCCGCGCCGGCGATGCGACCCTCAGTATCCGCCCATTCCCTTTGGCATGAAACCGATGTGATTCTCGACCGAGGCAACCCCGGGAGCATTTTCCGCCGCCACCTGCACGGCGAGGCGCTGTTCCTGACTGTCGACCAGCCCCCAGAGTTGCACCTGGCCGTCGCTGACGATCACGTTGAGGCGTTCGACCATCACTCCGGTGTGTCGTTCCACCTCCTTCAGGATAGTGTCGCGAATGTCCCGATCTCCGACGCCGGACGGCACCGAAGGTTCCGCCACCGAAAAGGCGCGCAGCAGATTGGCCCGGCTAACGATGCCCACCAGCCGGCCCTCGCGCACCACCGGCACCCGCTTGATGCGATGCTTCTCGAGCAGCCGCGCGATCTCAGGCAGCGGGCGGTCCTCGGCAATGGTGACGGGCTCCGGCGTCATGACCTCGTGGGCCTTGCGGCCATGGGTCTTGACGTACTCCCCGGGATCCGTGATCTCGAACATCCTCAACCACCAGGCCTTGTCGCGCCGATCGTCCTCGGCGCGTCGGATCAGGTCGCCCTCGCTGACGATGCCAAGCACGCGGTCGTCGTCATCGACGACCGGCACGGCACTGATGCCATGCTCGAGCAGCAGGCTGGCGATCTCGCGCACCTCGCTGTCCGGCGACACGGTGATCACATGGGGCGTCATGACATCTGCAGCGCGCATGGCAACGTCTCCGAGGCTATGAATGAGGCGCGGGACACGCCCCTCGCCCCTTCAACATAGCCACTTTCCGGCGTCCGACCTTGACGGCGAGCAAGATCCGACACGACATCAATCGTCGATGCCCTCCTCGGTGATCACCTCGTCGATATCCTCGAGCCCTCCGAAGCGGGCCGGGCGCACCATCCCGCGCTTGCTGGCATCGACCACTAATATTCGGCGCTGGGCGGTAGCGATGGCGGCCTGCTTGGGCGCCACCTCGTGGAAGTGGAAGCAGCTCAGTCCCTGACGCTCGTCCACGCCGGCGGCCGTCAGGAACGCCTTGTTGAGACCGAAGCCGCGGATCTCCTCGGCCATCTGATCGCTGGAAAAGGAACGCGAGGAATCGTGAAAGGCGCCTCCCAGCAGCCACAGCCGCACGCCTGGCCGCTTGCTGACCGCCTCGGCGATATTGAGCGCATAGGTCACGACCGTCAGCGACATGCCATCGGGCAGGCTGGCCGCCAGCGGCGTCAGGGTGGTGCCGCAGTCGATGAACAGGGTGTCACCCTCTGCCAGGGTAGCCAGTGCCCGCTCGCACAGCTGCCGCTTGACCTCTGCGTTGCGATCGCGCTGCACGGCCAGGTCATAGACCGACGCATGGCGCGGATCGCTGGCCAGCATCAGATAGCCGCCGATCAGCACCAGGCTACCGTCGGACCCGGCCAGGTCCCGGCGGATGGTCATCTCCGACACGTCGCACAGCGCCGCCGCCTCGGCCAGGCGCAGGCTGCCGCCCTGCCCCAGGGCCCGCTGCAGGCGCATCAGCCGCCCTTCACTTCGTTCGTTCAACTGCACTCCCTCTCGCTGTTGACTCTCTCGGGCCCGAGCGGCGTTCGCCGCGCTCGTTCCCCGCGTTGGCGTCCCCGGCCCTTCTGAGGGTTGCGACGCCGAATGTGATTAAAATAACATTGCCATGTTACTCAAATAACAAGCACGCCGCGCGCCATACCGTTCGCCCGTCACGACCGGGCCCGTGATCCCAGTCGACGTGAGCGACGCCCGGCCGCGTGCCCGGCACCTCACCCGACAACAACCGTCACAAACAACGTTCAGAGAAGCCGATCCCCATGACGATTTCCCTCGCTCCCCGCCACAGCGTTTCCCTGGCCGGCCTGCTGCTGGGCGCCACCGCCCTGCCCGCCGCCGCGTCCGACGATGCCGCCGCCACGGCCCTCACGCCCCAGTGGTCGTTCGCCAACGTCTCGGTCAACTATCTCGACTGGTCCGACGGCACCGAGGAACGCACCTCGACCAACGCCGCCAAGGGCGACTTCTTCTACCTCGAGCTCGAAGGCGGCGTCGGCTTCGACTGGGGCGAATTCTACGGTTTCTACGACGCCGAGAACCCGCATAACGATACCGCCGAGGAAGACGGCCGCGACAACCGTCGCAGCGCCGCCAAGGTCACCTCGCACATCTATCTCGGCGAATCGCCCTTCTCGCTGTACTTCCACGTCTACGATTTCCGCGACTACGGCTACGACAGCGAGGAACAGGACCGCGTAGTCGGCTTCGGCTATCGCCACACCTTCGCCAATGGCCTGTGGTTCAAGCCGTTCATCGGCAAGGCCTGGGTCGAGAGCGACGGCAACAGCTACAGCGGCGAGAACGGCTACATGGCCGGCTGGGTGCTGGGCTACGACTTCCAGGCCTTCGGCGAGGCCTTCAGCCTGACCAACTGGCACGAGCAGACCTTCGAGCGCGACGACGAGTACCTGCGCAGGAACTACGTCAACGGCCCGGCCGGCGAGCTGGGCACCAACGGCGCCGTGGCGCTGTGGTGGCACCCGATCGACGAGATCACCACCGGCGTGCAGTATCGCTATTCGAACAACAAGCTGGGCACCGCCGGCGAGTACCAGAATGCGATGATCTATACCCTGAAGTACAACTTCCTGTAACCTGCCGCGCCTCGTGACCCATCGCCGGCCCCGAGGCGCGTCGCGCGCGCCTCTGCCATCAACCACAAGGACATCCCCATGACCTTGCTCATGAGCCTGATCGGCATCGCGACGCTGATCGCCATCGCCGTGCTCTTTTCCAGCAATCGCCGCGCGATCCGCCTGCGCACCGTGGGCGGCGCCTTCGCCATCCAGGCCGGCATCGGCGCCTTCGTGCTCTACGTGCCGGCCGGCCAGGCCGTGCTCGCCACCGTCTCCGACGCCGTCAGCCAGGTGGTGCTCTATGCCGACGACGGCATCAGCTTCCTGTTCGGCGGCCTGGCCGACGCCGAGTCCTCCGGCTTCATCTTCGCCGTCAAGGTGCTGCCGATCATCATCTTCTTCTCCTCGCTGACCGCGGTGCTCTACTACCTCGGCATCATGCAGTGGATCATCCGCATCCTCGGCGGTGCGCTGCAGAAGGCGCTCGGCACCTCGCGCACCGAGTCGCTCTCGGCCACCGCCAACATCTTCGTCGGCCAGACCGAGGCCCCGCTGGTGGTGCGCCCCTTCATCGCCAAGATGACCGAATCGCAGCTGTTCGCCGTGATGTGCGGCGGCCTGGCCTCGGTGGCCGGCTCGGTGCTGGCCGGCTACGCCGCGCTGGGCATTCCCATGGAATACCTGGTCGCCGCCTCCTTCATGGCCGCCCCCGGCGGGCTGCTGTTCGCCAAGCTGCTGCTGCCCGAGACCGAGGCGCCCGAAGACAGCGTCTCCGCCGCCGAGGAGCGCCTCGACGAGGAAGAGGACCATCCCAGCAACGTGCTCGACGCCGCCGCCTCCGGCGCCAGCTCCGGCCTGATGCTGGCCGCCAACGTCGGCGCCATGCTGCTGGCCTTCATCGGCCTGATCGCGCTGGTCAACGGCATCCTCGGCGGCATCGGCGGCTGGTTCGGCTACGATTCACTGAGCCTCGAGATGCTGCTCGGCTGGCTGTTCTCGCCGCTGGCCTTCCTGCTCGGCGTGCCCTGGAACGAGGCCACTCTGGCCGGCTCCTTTATCGGCCAGAAGCTGGTGGTCAACGAGTTCGTCGCCTACATCAACCTGGCGCCCTACCTCAGCGGCGACCAGATCGTGGCGGCCACCGGCGAGGCGCTGTCTCGGCACACCGCCGCGATCCTGTCGTTCGCGCTGTGCGGCTTCGCCAACCTGTCGTCCATCGCCATCCTGCTCGGCGGCCTGGGCAGCATCGCCCCCAGCCGGCGTCACGACATCGCCCGCCTGGGCCTCAAGGCCGTGCTCGCGGGTACCCTTTCCAACCTGATGTCCGCTACCCTGGCCGGCTTCTTCATCGCCCTCGGGGCCTGAACCGGCGACACCGCGGCCCGCTCGGCCGCGGTGTACTCTGTCAAACAGGCCCCTTTTCTACCGGACCACGTCTCTACAGGACCCCGTCAATGACCGATCTGCAACGCGTCGCCCGCCAGGCCCTGCCGCTGCTCGACCTCACCAGCCTCAACGACGATGACACCGACGCCACCGTCGAGGGCCTGTGCCAGCGTGCCAAGACGCCGATGGGCACCCCGGCAGCGATCTGCATCTACCCGCAGTTCATCGTCCCGGCCCGCCGCGCGCTGACCGCCCATCGCCTGAACGACAGCGTCAAGATCGCCACCGTCACCAACTTCCCCGACGGCGACGACGACGTGATGCGCGCGGCCCGCGCCACCCGCGAGGCCGTGGCCTCCGGCGCCGACGAAGTCGACGTGGTGTTCCCCTACCGCGCGCTGATAGCCGGCGACGAAGGCGTGGGCCAGGACCTGGTCGAGATGTGCAAGGCCGCCTGCGGCGATGCCACCCTCAAGGTGATCCTCGAGACCGGCGAGCTCAAGGACCCGGCGCTGATCCGCCGCGCCGCCGAACTGGCCGTGGAAGGCGGCGCCGACTTCCTCAAGACCTCCACCGGCAAGGTCGAGATCAACGCCACCCTGGAAGCCGCCGAGATCCTGCTCGAGGTGATCCGCGACAGTGGCAAGGACATCGGCTTCAAGGCCGCCGGCGGCGTACGCACCACCGAGGATGCCGCGGCCTACCTGGAGCTCGCCGAGCGCATCATGGGCGCCGGCTGGATCTCCCCGGCCCACTTCCGCTTCGGCGCCTCCGGCCTGCTCGACGACCTGCTGATGAACCTCGGCGCCTTCGACGCCCCGGCCGCCGACGGCGACGAGGACGACTACTGATGCTTCCCCAGGAAGCCATCCGCGCCAAGCGCGACGGGCGGCCGCTGCCGCCCGACGCCATCCGCGAGCTGGTTTCCGGCATCGCCGACGGCCGCCTCGCGGACGCCCAGGTCGGCGCCCTGGCCATGGCCATTTATCTGCAGGGCATGGACGACGCCGAAACGGTGGCCCTCACCGAGGCCACCCGCGACTCCGGCGAGGTGCTCGACTGGAGCGGGCTCGACCTGCTCGGCCCGGTGCTCGACAAGCACTCCACCGGCGGCGTCGGCGATCTGGTCTCGCTGGTGCTCGGCCCCTGGGTCGCCGCCTGCGGCGGCCACGTGCCGATGATCTCCGGGCGCGGCCTCGGCCACACCGGCGGAACCCTCGACAAGCTCGAGGCGATCCCCGGCTACTCGGTCACCCCGGACACCGCCACCTTCCGCCGCCTGGTGAAGGACGCGGGCGTGGCGATCATCGGCCAGACCGGCAGCCTGGCCCCGGCCGACAAGCGCCTCTACGCGGTGCGCGACGTCACCGCCACCGTGGAGTCGCTGCCGCTGATCGTGGCCTCGATCCTGGGCAAGAAGCTCGCCTGCGGCCTCGACGCCCTGGTGATGGACGTCAAGGTCGGCAGCGGCGCCTTCATGCCCACGCCCGAGGCCTCCCGGGAGCTCGCCACCGCCATCGCCACGGTAGCCAGCCGCGCCGGCACGCCGACCACCGCGCTGCTGACCGACATGAGCCAGCCCCTGGCACCCTGCGCCGGCAACGCCGTGGAGGTGCGCGAGGCGCTGGCGGTGCTGACCGGCGAGCGCCGCGGCGGCCGCCTGCTCGAGGTCACCCGCACCCTGGCCGCGGAAATGCTGCTGGCCGGGGGCCTGGCCGCCGACCGCGGCGCGGCGTTCACCCGGCTCGACGAACGGCTGGCCTCCGGCGCCGCCGCCGAGCGCTTCGCGCGCATGGTGGCGGGCCTCGGCGGGCCGAGCGATCTGCTCGAGCGCGCCGACGCCCACCTGCCCGCCGCGCCGGTGGTGCGCGAGGTCCGCGCCGCGCGCGCCGGCCATCTCGGCGCCATCGACACTCGGGCCGTGGGCATGGCGGTGGTCGAGCTCGGCGGCGGGCGCCGCCATCCGGCGGACGCCATCGACCCGGCCGTCGGCCTGTCCGACATCGCCGCGCTGGGCGCGGCCGTCACCGCCGGCCAGCCGCTGGCCCGCATCCACGCCCGCAGCGAGGCCGACGCCGAACGCGCCGAGGCCCAGCTGCGCGACGCCCTCACGCTGAGTGACGCGCCCTGCCCCGCCCCACCACTGATTCAGGACACCATCCGTCGGGAGGTCCCATGACCCGCGCCATCGTGCTCGTTCTCGATTCCTTCGGCCTCGGCGCCACCCCGGACGCCGAGGCCTTCGGCGACGCCGGCGCCGACACCCTGGGCCATATCGCCGAGGCCTGCGCGTCCGGCGCGACCGACGGCGAGAACCGCCAGGGTCCGCTCGCGCTGCCGAACCTCGGCCGGCTGGGCCTGTTCCACGCCCACCACGAGAGCACCGGCGCCTGGGCCGCCGGCGTCACGCCGCCGGAGACTGTCGACGGCGCCTACGGCATCGCCCGGGAGGTCTCGTCCGGCAAGGACACGCCCTCCGGCCACTGGGAGATCGCCGGCGTGCCGGTGCGCTTCGAGTGGGGCTACTTCAGCGAGCGCGAGCACAGCTTCCCGCCCGAGCTGCTCGAGGCGCTGGTGCGCGAGGCCGGCCTGCCCGGCGTGATCGGCGACTGCCACGCCTCCGGCACCGAGATCATCGCCCGGCTCGGCGAAGAGCACGTCGCCAGCGGCAAGCCGATCGTCTACACCTCGGCGGACTCGGTGTTCCAGATCGCCGCCCACGAGCAGGCCTTCGGCCTCGAGCGCCTCTACGAGCTGTGCGAGATCGCCCGCCGGCTGCTCGAGCCCTACAACATCGGCCGGGTGATCGCGCGTCCCTTCACGGGCCAGAGCGCCCACGACTTCGCCCGCACTGGCAACCGCCGCGACTACAGCGTCGAACCGCCCGCACCCACGGTGCTGCAGAAGCTGCATGACGACGGCGGCAACGTGGTGGCGATCGGCAAGATCGCCGACATCTACGCCCACTGCGGCATCACGCGCACCATCAAGGCCAGCGGCCACGACACCCTGTTCGATGCCACCCTGGATGCGATGGCCGAGGCCGGGGAGCGCTCGCTGATCATGACCAACTTCGTCGACTTCGACATGGTCTACGGCCACCGCCGCGACACGGCCGGCTACGCCGCCGCCCTGGAGGCCTTCGACGCCCGCCTGCCCGAGCTGCTGGCGCGCCTCGAGGACGACGACCTGCTGATCCTCACCGCCGACCACGGCTGCGATCCGACCTGGCCCGGCAGCGATCACACCCGCGAGCACATCCCGGTGCTGGCCAGCGGTGCCGGCCTGGCGCCCGGCTCGCTGGGCATCCGCGAGAGCTTTGCCGACATCGGCCAGAGCCTGGCCGCCCACCTCGGCCTGGCGCCCATGGATGACGGCGAAAGCTTTCTACCGGCTCTCAACGCCCAGGCACGCTAAGACCCGGCCCGCCGAGCCCCGGACCGACACGACCAAGGAGACCGAACATGGCCACCCCGCATATCAAGGCCGAACGCGGCGATTTCGCCGACACCGTGCTGATGCCCGGCGACCCGCTGCGCGCCAGGTACATCGCCGAGACCTTCCTCGAGGACGCCCGCCAGGTGAACGACGTGCGCAACATGTACGGCTACACCGGCACCTACAAGGGCCGCGAGATCTCGGTGATGGGCCACGGCATGGGCATTCCGTCCGTATCGATCTACGCCAAGGAGCTGATCACCGAGTTCGGCGTGAAGAGCCTGATCCGCGTCGGCTCCTGCGGCGCGGTGCGCGACGACGTGAAGGTGCGTGACGTGGTCATCGGCCAGGGCGCCTGCACCGACTCCGGCGTCAACCGTACCCGCTTCCTCGGCAACGACTTCGCCGCCATCGCCGACTTCGCGCTGACCCGCCATGCGGTGGACGCCGCCGCGGCCCAGGGCGTGCCGGTCAAGGTCGGCAACATCTTCTCGGCGGACCTGTTCTACGACCCGCGCCCCGAGATGATCGATCTGATGCGCCGCTACGGCATCGTCGGCGTGGAAATGGAGGCCGCCGGCCTCTACGGCGTGGCCGCCGAGTACGGCGCCCGGGCCGCCACCATCTGCACGGTGTCCGACCACATCGTGCGCGGCGACTCGCTCTCCAGCGACGAGCGCGCCACCACCTTCGACGAGATGATGACCGTCGCCCTGGAAAGCGTGCTGCGCGACGATGCCGCCCGGGAGGCCCAGGCATGAGCGAGGTTCAGCCCGATATCGTCGAGGCGCTGATCGGCGTGCGCGACCGCGCCTACGCGCCCTACTCGAACCATCCGGTGGGCGCGCTGATCGTCAGCGAGAGCGGCACTCGCTATGTCGGCGCCAACGTCGAGGTGGCCCACTACAAGGGCATCTGCGCCGAGGCCTCGGCCATCGCCACCATGGCCAGCGCCGGCGAGCGCGAGCTGCGCGAGGTCTACGTGATCGGCCCGGGCGAGCACCTGTGCACGCCCTGCGGCGACTGCCGCCAGCGCATCCGCGAGTTCGCCACGCCCGAGACGCTGATCCGCGTGGTCGACGCCCAGGGCACGCTGCTGCGCCGCTACACCATGGATCAGCTATTGCCCGACTCCTTCGGCCCCGAGAATCTGGGCCATTCCTCGACCCTGGGCGACTGAGCCCGAGGCCTTCCCAAAATGGCATCGCCGTCGGCGTCCCTTTCTCTGCCGATGGCGAGCTGATTGCCGCCATGGGGTCAGACCCCGGCGGCGGCGATACAGCCAGAGCAGTGCACCATAACGGGCCTGATGGCTCGGCCGGGGTCTGACCCCATGGACGCCCTTCGGCCCCGAGAACCTGGGCCGCGACTCGGCGATGGATTGAGCCACACTCTCCCATTGCCGCTCGCCCTCGACGCCCCGCCATCGTGCGGGGCGTTTTGGTAGACTGGAGAGCCGCTAAACCGCGGAAAGGAACAGCAGCCTCTATGCATAGCCCCGCCATCGCCATCGAGCGCACGCCGCTGGTCGCCGTCTACGGCACCCTGAAACGCGGCCTGCGCAATCACCACTGGCTGAACGGCGCCGAGTTCGTGGGCGCGGACGTGCTCACCGACATCACCCTGTTCGACCTCGGCCCCTACCCCGGTGCCCGGCTCGAACGCTCGATGGGCGTCGAAATCGAGGTGTTCCGCGTCGATGTCGCGGGGCTCAAGGAGCTCGACGTGCTCGAGGACTATCGCGTGCGCCAGCCGGCCAGCGGCACCTATGACCGGGTCGTGCACGCGACCGCCTTCGGCCCGGCCTGGCTGTATCTTTACAATCGCGACGTCGCGGGCTTCCCCGCGATTCGCGAGGGCGGCTGGCAGCCCCGCCAGTCCGTCATCTGACCCGACTTTCACACGAGGAACCCGCGATGGGCCGACTTCTCTCCCTGATCGTGATCGCCGCGCTGGCCTACGGAGGGCTCTACGTCACCTACGGCATGGCCGTGAAGAAAAACGTGACCCAGGCGCTGACCGACATGGGCCTCACCGCCGTGGAAGTGGACGGCGTCCGCTACGATCCGCTGGCACCGCTCGGCACCGAGGCGGACGTCACCGCCGACGTGCACTACCGCGGCGCGGCCGCCAGCATCGACCTCACCGTGCACGGCCACCCGCTGTTCTCCGAGGAAGTCCGGCTCGAGCTCGGCGGCCTCCAGGCTTTGCGACTGACCATCGGCGGCGGGCAGTAACGCTCCCTTCGTGGCCCCGCCGGTATCATCCCTCGCGCTAGCCGCCGGTCTCCTAACGGCGGTCAATCAGATCGATCTCGGGTGCTAGAGGTATAGGCGGCAAACGCTCCTGAAGGGACTGCGCCATGAGGGCGGCGGCCTCGCTGTCGGGTGACTCGGCAAGCCTTCGTGACGCCTCCCAGGCCTGCCGGCTCGGCCACTTCGCATAGGCCACCCACCAGCCATCCTCGGAATAGTGCAGGCGGGAGCCCAGCCCTCCACGTTGCTCGCGGATGGCCTCGGTCATTCGGCACCACCCATCCTTGAAGGCCTCCTCCTTGCCCGGCACCACCTTGAAGCGATACAGCACGTAAAACCCGGCTTGTTCTGTCATCACAGCCCCTTGTAAAAGGTCATAAGAGATCCCGACGACGCCAAGCCGCCCCAGCCGCTCTCACGCGTCGATTAAAGCGCTTTAGTGGCATCGGCCCGTTATGGTAGAGATTGTCACCACTCACAGGGCCAATGCCTGATGCCCACTCTGCCCATCCACCATACGGAGCCCTCATGTCTCGCGCCATCGACCTTGCCGCCGCCGACGGCACCATCGACGCCCATGTCTTCACGCCCGCAAACGCCGAGGGCCCGCTGCCGGCCGTGGTGCTGCTCACCGATATCGGCGGCCTGCGCCCCTGCTATCACGAGAAGGCCCAGCGCATCGCCGACGCCGGCTACGCCGTGCTGATGCCCAACGTCTACTATCGCGACGCGGCCGGCGAGATCGTCCCGGCGGGCAAGTCGTTCCGCGATCCCGACGTGCGCCCGACGCTGGTCGAGTACGCCGGCCACCTGACGCCCGAGGCGCAGTTCCGAGATTTCGCCGCCTGGCTCGAGGGCATCGACGCCGCGCCGGATTTCGCCGGGGGCAAGGTCGCCGTGGTCGGCTACTGCATGACCGGTGCCTTCGCGCTGCGCATGGCTGCCGAGCACCCGCAGCGCGTCGCCGCCGCGGCCGGCTTCCACTCCGCCCACCTGGCCAAGGCCGATGACGAGAACGCGCCGATAAACGTGGTGGGAAACATCGCAGGCCGCGTCTACTTCGCCCACGCCGATCAGGACGAGCTGCTGCCGCCCGAGCAGATCGCCCGCATGGACGAGGCCTTGGCCAAGGCCGGCGTGCACTTCACCACCGAGCTCTACCGTGGCGCCGCCCACGGCTTTACCGCCAAGGACGCGCCTTCATACAACGACGAGGCCAACGAGCTGCACTACAAACGGCTGCTGATGCTGCTGGAAGAGGCGCTTTGAACCGAGCCTCGTCACCGAGTGGCATGGCGAGGGAGCCTCGTTGCTGTACGGTTGCGCCATCGCGATCATCCGATGTCGCAGCACCTCAGACACCTTACCCACGCCTCTTCCGGTATAGGGGGAGGCATTCAACCCTTTATACGGTGGCTATCACCCGGTTACGGCCTTGTTCCTTCGCTTGATACAAGGCCGAGTCGGCACGTTTCAGCAAGATCTCGGTCGTGCCACCAACGCCGGGAGACGTGGCAACCCCCAGACTGATGGTCACCTGAGCCGTCTTCGCTCCGTCGAGAGACAAGACCTTCGCCTCGACCGCACGCCTCAGCCTCTCCGCCGCCTGACGTGCGTCTTGAGCGCAGCATCCCGGCAGGATGATCACGAACTCCTCGCCCCCAAATCGGCACGCCTTGTCCACTTCTCGGAGATTCTCCGCCAGCGTCCGACCGACACATCTCAAGGCTTCATCCCCCGCCTGGTGTCCATGAGTGTCATTGAAGGCCTTGAAATGGTCGATATCACCGATGATCAGGCTGAGCGGCGTGCCGTCTTGCTCCGCTCGCCGCATTTCCTCGGACAGCAGGTGATCCAGGCCTCGCCGATTGTAAAGGCCGGTCAGACCATCGGTGATCGTCATAAGCTCCAGAGTGTCTTCCTGTTCACGAATTCGCTTAGTCATCAGGTTGAAGGCATCAGCGACATTGGCGAGTTCACGGGGGATCTGCACCTCGATCAGATGATCGCGCTCCCCGTCGGAAAACCGCATTGAACCGGCAGCCAACTGGTCCATGCTACTGACCAGCGAGCGATTGATGACGATGACGCCCAGGATCGCACCAAGAATCGAGACGGCCAGCCCGGCTACCGCCAGATATTCGGAAAGTTTCAGGCTGGCCAGTGCTTGCTGATGGGTCCGCTCGTTCCGAATGCGGACGGTGTCCTGAACCGTTTCGAGTTGATGGGCCAGGTCGTCGATAAGCGCCTCGAACTGTTCTACACCCATGCCGACCGTGGCATTACCGTGCAGTGACTCACCAGACAGAATGGCGCTGGAAAGATCGGCCAGACTCCGCCAGGCTTCCTTGGCCTGATTGAGCCGGGATATATCGAAGCCCTGATCATCCATGGCGGCGGCAAGCCGTTCAAAGCCCGCGTCGATCTGGCTGGCCTGCTGCTGATAGGCAATCTTGCGCCTGGGCTCGCCATCGATCGCGAAATCGATCACCGAATCCGAGACATCCCAAAGCGACAGCTGCACGTTCTGCAAAGGCTGCAAAATACGATGCTGCTCCGAAGTGACCTCAATCAATGGCTGGATGATCGTCCCACGATAGAGTAAGTAGCCCGCGAACGCGGAAATGAAGATCGGCGCCAGGCTCATCAGCATGCCTGTTGCCAGCCAGAACTTCAGGGATCGACGTCGCCAGAATTCCGGTATTTTCTTTATCGAGGTCATGCATCCTCCGCGACGCTTACGCAGGTTACCGATACGTCCTGAAGAGGTAGAACGCGCTCCTTGAGCATATTGTGGACCCTCTTCAATGACTCAGGGGGTCGAAGAAGCCCAACGCGCTTCCCATTGCGGATATCAGGCCGCCTGTCGGGGGATGCTGCACGCCCATCCCGGCCCGCCAGCCGGAGCGGGACCGTATACCTCCGCATTACATCACACGCTCGACGATCGATCAGAGGCGCTAAGGATGTCCCTCGTGGTCGCGACCGCGGCATATTCACCCTCGAGATTCGCCAGCGACATGGCATGAACTTCCTCCGCCGACCTTGGAATCCCGGCGTAGTCGGACTTGGCGAAGGTGAACGTCGCATCACACACCACAGCCACCTCGAACCCCAGATTGCCTGCCGTACGCACGGTGGATTCGACGGAGTTGCTGGTACTCACACCGACCACCACCAGCCGGCGAAGATCGCGGACGTGCAGCCACCGCTCGAGACTGCTGTGCGTGAAGGCATCGGGCACGTGCTTCTCGACCACATGCTCCTCACCCAGCGGTGCCATGTCGGGCTGGAATTCGGCCCCGGGCTGGCCCGGCCAGAACGGTGAACCCGGCGTCCGCGATATATGACGAACATGCACGACCGGCCATCCCTTCTTGCGCCAGGCGGCCAGAAGCGCCTGAATATTCCGCTCGGCGTCGGGATTGTTGCGCTCGCCGGCGTCGGGCTCCCCCATCCCACGCTGCATATCGACGACGATCAACGCTGCCTGCTGATCCATTTCATCATCCTGATGCCATAAAAAAGGTTGCCTGCCCGGGAGAGATCCCAGGGAACAAAACCGAGGTCGCCACTGCGCCAGGCCTTGTGTGCGCAGGATAGCTTGCCGCTATACCCAGACATCATTGTCCGCCTGAAGCGCGCTTCCGGAGTCTCCGGTATTGACCACGCCCCGCGGCCCAATAAGGAGAACATGGCATTCACCTTCAGCGAAGGGCTTATGTTCCCCCCTTCTCGACAACATACATTTCTCTCTCGGAGAGATGGATCATACCATCCCGGAGTTCGATACCCATTTCGCCTTTGACGACCAAAAAACCTCATCCGTATCTTTATGGTCATGCCAGACAAAATCGCCCCGCTTTTGGCGTCCGGTTGACTGCCTGGTTATACGGCATTTCTCGCCTGCTCAAGCACCCGCGTGAGTCGATCAAGATTTTCCTCATTTGCTGGACCAGCCCTCTCTTTGACTACCTGGGCAGTTTGGGCATCTTCAAACACTTGTTTCCAGTTTACGTGCGTTCCTTCAGCATCGGCAGTGAGCTCTACTGTGAGTCGGAAATTGGGCGGGCAGTCGTGGTGAATGACTATCTTCGAATTGGGCTCAAGCACTTCGAACTTGCTCTCATTCTGGTGTTCGGTTCCGTCTGGGGCGTGCATTATGAATTTCCAGCGCCCCCCTTCCCTGAAATCATGAATTTCGAAGGTATTTGAAAATCCCTCTGGGCCCCACCATGCCGCCAACAATTCAGGCGAAGCAAATGCTCCGTAAATTTCTTCTGGGGAGAAAGGTAAAGTTCTGGAAGTTTGTAGCGCTCTATCGTCAGCCATGCTTGAAACTCCGAGCTTGTGGGTTTCATGCCGTATAACGCCGCGCTCTGCGGAAAATTAGGAGCGTCAGCGAGTAAATTTTCCGCAGCAGCGCCTTGTTATGCATTTTGCGCCACTTTGGTTGTATTGAAGCCTTCCTCGGGGGTAGGGGCCATAAAATACTTTGTCACCTGCTCAAACATATCTGGTGTATCTGTTGCCGATCTTTCTGGCTGTTCTTTGCGCCGTTTTTCAATCTGTTTCAAGCAGTCCGCGTTTGGCAGGTCGATATATATCAAATTATGTGGAGCCTCAATCTCGAAAAAAATGCTCCGAAACCAGTCTCTTTGTGAAAGAGTATTTGCCGGAAAGTCCATTACCACATTAGCTCCTGTAGACAACATAGATTGAACAAGCTTTTTAATCTGCGGCTTAAGCAGATTTGAATATTCGATATAGTCATTTAGTGACAAAATCTTATTTGGGTAAAGTGACGCAAGCCATTCATCCTCTGAAAGCAATACTGCATTGCTTTTCAGTGCGATTTCGCTAGCTTTGGTAGACTTTCCTGCACCCATTTTTCCACAGAAGAAGGTCAATATTCCTTTGTTCATTGTTGCTCTCTATTTTGATGCATAACAGTTATTAGGTAGTCGGCTCGTTTATCGACTTAAACGCGCCGGCATGTTCATCCGTGTTATGCGGCGCGCCTCACGCGAGCTAACCGACTGATTTTCAATAGCCTTGATAATAATTTGGCGTCATAACACAGATCATCGAGCCTTCCACCTATCACGACCTTTCCCTCAGCCTGCCACTAAATTAGTTGAGGATCTAGCGTGGTATGAGCGCCATTGCCCGGAGGACTGTCGCGGTGGAAAAGGACGTTGCCGTATCGAGACAAGACGCCGCACTACTCCCCAAACCGCCCCCGCAGATAGTCGATGATGCGCCTGGCATCGTAGAGCCAGCGCTCCTCGCCGGAGGCCTCGCGGATATAGAGGCACGGCACCTGGAGCTTGCCGCCCTGCTCCTTCAGCGTCTGGCCGTGTTCGGGATCGAGGCGGGCGTCACGGGTCTCGATCGAGAGCCCCAGGCGGGTGATCTCGCGGCGCACGCGGATGCACTCGGGTTCGCTCCAGAACTGGTAGAGCGCCAGCGCCTCGCAGGCGTCATCCACTTCGGCCTGCTGCGCCTCGTCGCGCTCGATCTCGCGGCTGGTGCCGAGCTTGTCGGCCACCCACACCACCGGCGCCAGCAACGTCTGGATCAGCGATCGCATGAGGGTCTCCTCCTGGCATCAAGATTTGGCGCCCGCCGCCGATAACGAAGGGCTGTACCCGGCCGTCGCCCGAGGGGCGAATGCCGGCACCCACGAGATTACGCTAGCACATCGTCGCACCGGGCTTGCCGAGCCCTTCAACCAGAGTCAGGGAATGACCGCCGCGCGCTTCTCCACCTTCGAACTGCTGCTGCTCCAGAGTCGCGACCAGGCCGACAGCGCCGCGCTGCTGCTGCTGGCCTGGGTGCTGACCCAGCAGGGGCCGGTCGGGGAAGCCGAACGCGCCCAGCTGGTCTCGCTGACCGGCGCCTTCCGCCACGGCCACGCGCTGGAACCGCTGCTGGAGATCGCCGCCAGCCAGGACCTGGGCGCCATCCAGCTCGCCGCCGAGGTACTGCAGAAGGAACTGCACGGCGACACCGCCCGCGCCTTCCTGCGCCTGGCCGTCACCCTGGCCGCCGAGCACGGCGAGCCGACCCTGGCCAATCACCATGTGCTGCGTTTCCTGGCCGACCTGCTGGGCGTGTCGCCGCCGGAGTTCGCCGAGCTCTATGCCTCCCAGGTCGGGCGGGCGCTGCGCGAGCCGGGCGACCCCAGCCGGCAGGACTACTGGCAGCGGCGCGAGCAGAGAGCCCGCGACCGCCGCCGCGAGACGGCCGGCGAGGAGAAGCGTCAGCAGTACACGCAGGAACAGGCGGACAAGCGCGACCGGGCCGAGACGGAAAGCCCCCGCGCGACCAGGACCGAGGCCCGGCGTCAGGCCCGCGAGGAAAGGGCCGAAGCCAAGCGCCAGCGGCAGCAGGAGAAGGAACAGGCAAAGGCCCGTCAGCAGGCCGAGCGCGACGCCGAGAAGCGCCGCCAGCAGGCCCGTCGCGAGGCCGAGAAGCAGCGCCAGCGGGCCGAACGCGAACAGGCGCGTCGACGCCGGGAAGACGAGCGGGCGCAACGGCGCGGCGGCCATCGAGAACAGCGGCGCGACGACGAGAGCGCCCACCGCGCCCACGAGCGGCCCGCGGCGCCGGACCCCCGCATCCGCAGCGCCCTGACCGTGCTGGGTCTGGAGCCCGGCGCCAGCCGCGGCGAGATCCGCAAGGCCTATCGACGCCTGGCCCAGGCCCACCACCCGGACCGTTTCCACCAAGAGGGCGAGGCGATCGTGGCCAGCGCCTCGCGGCGCTTCCAGCGGATTCGCCGAGCCTACGACTTCCTGATGAAGGTGAGCTGAAATGCGCGACCTCTACCAGCGACTGCACCTCTCGCCCGATGCCGACGAAGCCGCACTGGCCAAGGCCATCGCGCGCTGCGAGCACAGCGCGCTGAAGGCCGACGCCGCCACCGTGCTGCAGGCCGACTCACGCCGCGCCGAGTACGACGCCCTCCACGACACCCTCTCCGACATCGGCCGGCTGCGCGCGCGGCTGGGCCTGACCCACGCGCCCTACTGGCGCGCCGGCCCGGCGGACGATTTCTCGCTGCCGCCGGGCCCGCCGGGCTCGCGCTTCGAGGAATGGATGCAGCGCCTGAACCTGGCCGCCCGGGCCCACAACCGCAGGCCCGGGCGCCGCGGCGCGCTGATCGTGCTGTGGCTGGCGACGCTGGCCGGCGGTGCGATGCTGGGGCGCTACCTGCCGCCGTTCTAGCCGGGCCGCGTTAGCCGGCCTATCTTAGCCCGGATCGGGGGAGCCGCCGCTGGCGCTGGTCTGGCGATAGGGGTCGGCGACGCCGGCCTCGCCGGGCTGGCGGCCGGCGGCATCGCCCCATTCGGTGGTGCCGTCGAGCCGGCCGCCGCCGTGGCCTTCCATGCTGACGCTCAGGCGCGGCACGCCGAGGTCCATGCTCTGCTCTTCCATGCGCCGCTTGAGCAGCAGGTTGAAGGCACGCGCCACGTCCCACTGCATCTCCGGCGCGGTGCGGAAGCGCATGCGCAGCAGCGGGCAGCCGTTCTCGAAGGCGTGAATGCCCTGCATCTCCAGCGGCGACCAGATGTAGTGGCGCATCATCGGATCCTGGCGCAGCGCCTGGGCGGTCTCCTGCATCAGGGCGATGGCGTCGTCGATCTTCATGTCGTAGGGAATCAGGATCTTCATCAGCGCGATGCCGAACTGGCGCGACATGTTATGGATCGAGTCGATGCGGCTGAAGGTGATGATGTGCACGATGCCGTCCAGATCGCGCAGCTTCACGGTGCGCAGCGTCAACCCCTCGACGGTGCCCATGTGGCCGTTGATCTCGACGAAGTCCTCCACCGCCAGCGAGTCCTCGATGAGGATGAAGATGCCGGTGATCAGGTCCTGCACCAGGGTCTGGGCGCCGAAGCCGATCGCCAGGCCGATCACCCCGGCACCGGCCAGCAGCGGCGTGACGTTCACTCCCAGATTGGCCAGCCCGACGATGGAGGCGATGATCACGATGGTGGCGAAGATGATGTTGCGGATCATCGGCGTGATGGTCTGGGCCCGGGCCTGGTTGACCCGCCGCCCGCGCGTGCGCGCCGAGGAGGCCAGCGCCCGCTGGATGGCGGTGTCGGCGAAGATCCAGGCCAGCCAGGCCAGCAGCACGGTGAAGCCGATGCCGAGCAGCGCCTGGCCGATGCGCACGCTGGCCACGCCCTGGCGGCCGATGCCGATCAGCGAGCCGCCCCACACCTGCAGGAACAGCTCGGCGAAGGTGATCCAGGCCAGCACGTGGGCCAGGGTATAGCCGAAGCGCTCCAGGCGGCGGCGATACTCGCGGCGGAAGCGGCGCTTGGTGCGGCGCTCGGAGTGGCGACGAATCAGCCCCGCCACCACCAGGGTCAGCACCAGCAGCGCCGCGGACACGATCGAGCGCGCCAGGGCAGTAGCCACGTCGCCGCCGGTGACGAAGATCGCCACCAGCGAGCCGTTTACCAGCAGCAGAGCCGGAATGTGCCACAGCCCGCCGACCGCGCGAGCCATGTCGGCGGCCGCGCTGCTGTCGCGACGATACGAGTAGGGGCGATTGCGAATCAGATGGGTGATCGGCCGCTTGAAGCGGACCACGAAGCGGCCGCTCAGGAACGCCGCCAGCACGTTGGCGATCACCGACAGCAGGTTGGACAGATCGACGCCGAGCGCGTCGGTGATGCGGGTGGAGTTGAGGGCATCGCCCAGCGCGATCAGCGCCCCGATCACGAACAGCGGCCGCAGCGCCCGATGCTGGAGGATCTGCACGGCGACGAAGCGGTGGCCGCGGGTGAACACCGAGATCACCGTTTCCACCACCACCGACAGGGTACGCCCGCACAGCGAGATGTAGGCCACTACCAACGCCCCGGTGCGCCCGGCGCTCTCCGGGACCAGCTGCGCTACGCCCAGCGCCAGCAGGAAGGCCAGCGCCCAGGGCAGCAGACGGCGCAGGAAGTGGATCGCCAGCAGCGCGCCCTTGGGTTCCCGGGGCAGATCCAGCGGCCATGCCCGGCGCTGCGCCAGCCGCCGCCCGAGCGCGATCAGGATCACCAGCAGCCCGGCCCAGATGCCGACCAGCACCGCCATCTCGACCAGGAAGTTGAGCACTGCTCCGTCGCCGGTGCGCATCACCAGCTGCGTGAAATCGCCCCAGCCCTGGCGGAACTGGCGCTGCCAGTCGTTGAAGGGCGAGCTGCCGGATTCGGCCTGCTGGCCCAGCTCGTTGAAGGTGTCGGCCAACGCCCCGAGCAGGCCCTGCTGACCGGCGATGCCCTCGTCCTCGGCCACCTGGCCGTTGGCCGTGCGCAGCGCCTCCAGGCTGTTCAGCAGCTGGTCGCGCCGGTTCTCGTCCTCCAGCGTGGAGATGATGCGATCGAGCGCCTGCTGCAGGGCGGCGGGGTCGGGCTGCTGCTCGCCGCTCTGCTCCTGGCCGCCCAGGGCGGGAATCGGCAGCGACTGGGCGGCCGCCATCAGCGGCAGCAGCAGGAGCGAAAGCAGCATCAGGCCCCGCAGGGCAAACGAGAAGTGGCGGCGAGCGCGTGGCAACGTGGGGTCTCCGTGCGTTGGGGGTCCGCAATATCAGAATCCTGGGCAGCGATGTTAGGCTGCCGATACCGTCACACAGGATGCCGTCATGACGCCGCAACCGCCACCCGTGCCCGACAATGCGCAAGGAAAGCCGCGCCGCGTGGGCGTTGAAATCGAGTTCGCCGGCCTGCCGCCGCACGACACCGCCTGCCTGGTGCAGTCGCTGTTCGGTGGCGAGGTCGAGGTGCTGAGCCCCCATCGCCTGAAGGTGAAGGAAACGCGCTGGGGCGAGTTCGGCATCGAGCTGGACACCCAGTACGCCCACCCGGACGAACAGCGCGTCGATCCCGAGGCCTGCCAGGACAGCGAGTGGGAGCGCATGCGCCAGGAGTTCCACGAGCGCACCCGGGAGCTGATCGGCGACGTGGTCACCGGCCTGGTGCCCACCGAGATCGTCTGCCCGCCGGTCCCCTGGGACGAGCTCGGCGAGCTCGATGCGCTGTTCGAGGCACTGCGCCAGCACGGCGCCAAGGGCACCGATGCCAGCCTGCTCTACGGCTTCGGCCTGCACCTCAACCCCGAGGCGCCGCGCCTGGACGTCGAGAGCCTGCTGGCCCATCTGCGCGCCTATCTGCTCAGCGCCCGCTGGCTGCGCGAGCAGATCCAGGTCGACATCACCCGCGAGGTGCTGCCCCACGCCAATCCCTTCCCGCGGGCCTATGCGCTCAAGGTGCTCGACCCCGGCTACGCGCCGGACCTCGAGACGCTGATCGACGACTATCTCGAGTACAACCCGACCCGCAACCGCGAGCTCGACCTGCTGCCGCTGTTCGCCCACCTGCATCCCGAGCATCCCCACGAGCTGCTCGGCGATCATCTGGTCAAGCCGCGGCCGACCTACCACTACCGGCTGCCCAACGCCCAGCTCTCGGAGCCGGGCTGGGGCGCCGTGCAGGAGTGGAACCGCTGGCTGGAGGTGGAGACCCTGGCCGCCACGCCCGAGACCCTGGCCGAGCGCGGCGCCCAGTACCTGGCGCGCCATCGGCCGGCCTGGCCGGTGCGGGTCTGGCGCTCGCTGCGCCGGAGGTTGGGGCACGCATGAGGCAGAGCGAACGCCCGCTGATCGGCATCACCACCTCCGACCGCAAGAGCCGCATCGCCTGGTGGTTCGACTGGTTCGCCGTGTGGCGTCACGGCGGGCGTCCGCTGCGGCTGTCGCCCTCGCGGCCGCGGCCCGAGGCGCTCGACGGCCTGATCATCGGCGGCGGCGACGACATCGAGGCCCATCACTACGGCGGCGAGATCCAGCTCGACGTGCGCGTCGACCCCGAACGCGACGAGCTGGAGCTGGCGCTGCTCGAGCGCTTCATTCCCGCCGACACGCCGGTGCTCGGCATCTGCCGCGGCGCCCAGCTGATCAACGTCCACCAGGGCGGCACCCTGGATCCGGACATCTACACCACCTACGAGGGGCTCAAGCGGCGGCGCACCGTGCTGCCGCGCAAGACGGTGGACATCGTCGGCGACAGCCGGCTCTACCGCATCCTTCGCGTCACCTGGTGCCGCATCAACAGCCTGCACCATCAGGCGGTGCAGGAGGCCGGCCGGGGCATCGAGATCGTCGCCCGCGACCGCGACGGCCTGGTGCAGGCCATCGAGTCCCGCGAGCACGACTTCCTGATCGGCGTGCAGTGGCACCCGGAGTGGCTGATCTTCAATCGCCCCCAGCAGCGGCTGATCCGCGCCCTGGTCGACGCCGCCCGCCGCAGCCGCTGACGCCGTGCGTCCTCTTCCCCGTACGCCGAACACGAAAGAGGCCACCCGCAGGTGGCCTCGTGAATCCAGCGATCAAAGTGATGACGTCAGTCCAGCTTGGCGTCCAGGGTGATCTCGGCGTTGAACAGCTTCGACACCGGGCAGCCCGCCTTGGCCTTCTCGGCCGCGTCCTGGAAGGCCGCCTCGTCGGCGCCGGGCACGCTGGCGCGGGTCTCCAGGTGGATGGCGCTGATGCTGAAGCCGCTGTCGTCCGGCGCCAGGGTGACGGTGGCCCGACTGGCGATGCGGTCCGGCGTGTAGCCCGCCTCGCCGAGGATCATCGACAGCGCCATGGAATAGCAGCTGGCGTGAGCGGCGCCGATCAGCTCCTCGGGGTTGGCGCCGGCCTCGTCCTCGAAGCGCTTGGCGAAGCTGTAGGGCGCCTCGGTCAGCGTGCCGCTCTGGGTGGATACCGTGCCCTTTCCGTCCTTGAGGCCGCCCTGCCAGACGGCGCTGCCATTCTTCTGAATGCTCATGTCGACTCCTTGCGCTTGGATGGTCGGAATTTCTGCCTCTACACGATAGACCATGGGGATGATCATGCCGTGGAACAAGGGCGGATTGCGCCACCGCGGCAGCATCTCCAGACTGGAAGCCAGCACCTACCACGACAACGGACAAGGAAACGCCATGACTCAACCCGCTCGCGTCACCCTGCCGGCAACGTCTCACGAACCTGCCGTGGCACTCCCCGCCATCGGCCAGGGCACCTGGTACATGGGCGAAGGGCTCGCCGCCCGCGCCGACGAAGTCCGCGCCCTGCAGCAGGGGCTGGATCTGGGCATGACGCTGATCGACACCGCCGAGATGTACGCCGAGGGCGGCGCCGAGAAGGTCGTCGGCGAGGCGCTTGCCGGGCGCCGTGACGAGGCCTTCCTGGTCTCCAAGGTCTATCCCTGGAACGCCGGCCGCGACTCGGCCATCGCCGCCTGCGAGGCGAGCCTGGAGCGCCTGGGCACCGATCATCTGGATCTCTACCTGCTGCACTGGCCCGGCGGCATTCCCCTCGACGAGACCCTGGAGGCCTTCGAACGGCTGCGCGAGGCCGGCAAGATCCGCCGCTTCGGCGTCTCCAACTTCGACGTCGACGACATGCAAAGCCTTCATGCCCGCCCCGGTGGCGGCGACTGTGCGATCAACCAGGTGCTCTACCATCTGGGCTCTCGCGGCATCGAACACGCCCTGCGCCCCTGGCATCGCGACCACGACATGCCGCTGATGGGCTACTGCCCGCTGGCCCGCGCCGGCCGGCTGCAGCAGGACCCGCTCAGCAATGAGGTGGTCAATGCCCTGGCCGCCGAGCAGGGCCTCACTCCGGCCCAGCTGCTGCTGGCCTGGGCGATCCGGCCGGTCGACGGCCGACGCGACCTGATCGCCACGCCCAAGGCCGTCCACTCCGACCACGTGCGCGACAACGCCGCCGTCCTTCAGGCCACCATCGACGACCAGGCCCTGGATCGCCTCGAGGCCGAATTCCCGGCCCCGTTCGGCAAGGAGCCGCTGGACGTGGTCTGAGCGGCCTGGCGTCCCGTCGGCGAGACGCGCAAGCAAGCGACTTGCCAGCTCAGGGCAGCCTGTTAACATTTCGGCACATTTTTGCTCGCTGGAGTCGCCCGGTGCTGTCTTCCCGCGGTTTCACCCTGATCGAGGCACTGGTCGCCCTGCTGGTGCTCTCGATCTCCCTGCTGGGCCTGGCCGGCATGCAGCTCAAGGGGCTACAGAGCGGCCACGTCGCCTATCAGCGCGCCGTGGCCGACCTCGCCGCCCAGGATGCCGGCGAGCGCCTGTGGGAATGGCTGGGACGGCAGAATGGCCTGGCCTGCCCGAGCGATGGGCAGCTCGATGCGCTTCAGCAGCAATGGATCGACAACTGGGCAGACGACCTGCCCGACTTTTCCGGCAGCCGCCTGAGCTGGGAAGACCAGGCGGCCTGCAGCATCGACGTCACGGTGAGCTGGAGCGACGCACGCTTCACCTATCTCGATGAGGATGACGAGATCGCGACGGAAAACGTCTCCAGGCTGACCTACACGGTAGCGCTGCCCAATGCCTGAACCGATGTACCAAACGTCCATGCCGCGGCATCAGGCGGGATTCTCGCTCGTCGAGATGATGATCGCCACGGTGATCGGCCTGCTGGTGCTGATCGGCGCCACCCAGCTCTACCTCACCATCAGTCGCAGTCAGGACCGCAGCGAGATGCTGGCCGAGCGCCAGCAGGCGCTGACCTTCGGCACAGAGAGCCTGATGCGGGACATTCGTACCGCCAGGGGAGCGCTGGAGGTCAGTGACGATGGCAGCGAGCTCACGCTGAACGGCGTTCGACGCAGCGCTTACTGCCCCGGGAATGGCACGGGAGACATCACGCTCACCTATTCCCGTGAGGGCGATGAGCTGGTGATAGATCCTGTGTGCCTTGAAGGCCTGGACAACACCATGTCACTGATCAGCGGGATCTCAGGGTTCGACGTCATCTCCGGAGAGGACTCCCACAGCGTCGAGATCACCCTGACCCTGTCGGCCGACGATGGGGCACCGGCGCAACCGCTGACCTTCGTGGCGGTCAACCGCCAGCAGGCCATGCAGAGCGCGATGGAAAAGGCCCCGGAGTCATGATGGCAAGCTCCTGTAGACAACAGCGAGGCATGGCGCTCGTGGTGGTCCTGGTGCTGGTCGCGATGGGCACCATCCTGGCGGTCTCCACCTTTCAGTCGAGCCTGCTGCAGGAGCGCATCACCGGCAATCAGCGCATGGCGACCCAGGCGCGCATGGGCGCCGAAGCCGGCGTCAGCGCCGGTCGCCGCGCCTACAAGGAAGACGACGACAGCGCCTCCGATGACACCCTGACGTGGAGCGCTCTCACGGAGACCTCCTCCTTTTCCCGCTATCAGTACGCCATCGTCGACGAGGTGCAGGCCGAGGAACAGACAGGGCTGGCCTCGCTCGCCGCAGGCACCTATGTGCTGTCACGGGGCTATGCCGGGCCCGAGGATAGCCCCATCGAACGCATGATCCTGTCGCAGGTGGCAAGCGATGTGACCGTGCCGGACCTGGAGGCCGTCTTCACCTGCTTCGGCGACGATTGCTCGGCCAGCGGCGTCGACCATATCGACGGCGAGGACCACCCCCTGCCCAGCGACTTCGGCTGCTCGGGCAGCGGCTGCACCACGACGCCGGAGGACGACGCCGACGCGATCGCGCAGACCAAGCTGTACAACGACGACTGGTTCACCGACGAAACAGCCAAAAGCGATGGGGCGACGGTCAGTGCCGACTACGAGGAAACACGCCAGGCCTGGGAAGACTATGTCGACAGCCTGACGCCTTCGATCATCTACTCATCGAAGAATGACAAGATCGCCTCGACCCCTTCCCGAACCGCACCACAGGTCATCGCGGTTACCGGCACGGCCAAGATGAACAGCAAGGCCTCGACGTCGGGCGTGATCATCGTCGAGAGCGGAGGCTCGCTGAAGCTCAACGGCACGGCCCATCACGAGGGACTGATCATCGTGAAACCCGGCGGCCAGATCCTGAAGGCCAATGGCACCTTCGATCTCTACGGCGGCCTCGTGATGCTGAAATCTACCGATCCCGACGGCCTGGGCAGCGGTGATAACGGCGATACGGACCTGCCGCTGAGCGGTAGCATCAACCTCAGCTACAGCCAGGCGGCGCTGGACAACCTGGGGCTGATCGCCGGCAGCGGCGGAGGTGCCACCGCCGCCTCCTGGCAGGAAATCTACTAGGCAATGTCTGAAAACTGTCTGCGCTCGGCTATACCGCGTTAAAAATCAGCTCGGGCGCGGGTCCGATCAAAATGCTCATTTACAGCTCGTAAACTCCGCTTTTTCACTGATTTTTGCCTTGTCTATCCTTCGCTCGTCGCCTTTCCAGACAAAGCCTAAGCCTCTTTTCCTGACGCCCCGCGCAGCGCCGCCAGCGAGGCGGCCAGCGCGTCATGGCCCCTGGACTCCATCAGCGCCGCGTTGCGCTCGGGAATGGCCTCGGGGTCCGGGTAGTGTTCCAGCGCTCGCTCCAGCCCGGCCTCGCGGATCAGGTGCCACATCGGCCAGGGCGAGCGATTGGTGAAGTTGCGCGGCGAGTCCACGGCCTCGCCCTCGAACTCGTAGCCCGGGTGGAAGCTCGCCAGCTGATAGATGCCCTCGTAGCCCTGCTCTTCCAGCAGTGCCTCGGCCATGCCGAGCGCGTCCAGGTAGTCGTCGAAGTCCGCCAGCCCCTCGCTCACCACCACCAGCGTGGTCTCGGTCTCGGCATGCTCGTCGAGATGCCAGCATTCCTCCATCAGCCGCATCAGCGCGGCCGCCAGGTCGCTGGCGTCCAGCTCGACGTAGCGGATGCTGTCGCGGGCCACCTCGCGGCCGGCGAAGGGGCACACCTCGAGGCCGACCACGAAGGTCTCGACCCAGGCGCGGGTGGCCTCGAGCGGGGAAGGAACAGAAGCGGTCATGGCGGGCATCCCGATGGTGAAAGAAGGGCGCCATGGTCGACCGCCCGGCCCTGGATGGCAAGCAGGGCGGAAAGGATCGGCTCAGCGCCGCTTCTAATCCCGTCTCGACGCCAGCCGGTCGGCCAGCCGCGTGGGCTCCGGCAGCTTGGTCCGTCCCAGACAGGCCACCACCCACTCCAGCGCCGAGGCGAGCGACAGCCGGTGCCCCGGCGAGACGAACACCGGCTTCACCCCGTGCCGCGAGCGCAGCACCGCGCCGATCGTCTCCTCACCGTCGGGGCCCTTGTCGACCAGCGGCGTCCAGTCGCCCCGTTCCGGCCCCGGCTCGTCGTGGCGGCCACACAGCCGCGTCTTGGCCACCCCGATGGTCGGCAGGTCGAGCCATAGCCCCAGGTGGCTGGCCACCCCCAGCCGGCGCGGATGGGCGCTGCCCTGGCCGTCGACCATCACCAGCTGCGGCCGGGCCGAGAGCTGGTCGAAGGCCGCCAGCGCTGCCGGCACCTCGCGAAACGACAGCAGCCCCGGCACGTAGGGCATGCGCGTCGGCTCGCGGTGCACCGCCTGCTCGATCACCTCGAAGGCGCCCTCGCCCGCCGGCGGCCAGGCCAGCACCACCACCCCGGCGCGGGTGATCTCGCCGCCCTGCTCGAAGCCGATATCCACCCCGGCAATGCGACGGACCGGATCAAGCCGATCCTCGCGCTCCACCAGTCCTGCCAGCCGCTTCTGCAAGGCGATGGCCTCGGCGGGAGAAAGATTCCAGTCGTGAAGGGGATTCATCGGCGCGGGGCTCCCTGATCTGTCGGCATCGCTCGGGTTAGACTAGGCCTTTTCGACCGTGTGACGGAACACCGGGGAGCCGATGCTGAGACTGATCCACACCGCCGACTGGCACCTGGGCCAGAGCTTCCACGGCCAGGAGCGCCATGAGGAGCACCGCGCCTTCCTGGCCTGGCTGCTCGAGACCCTGGTCGAACGCGACGCCGACGCCCTGCTGGTGGCCGGCGACATCTTCGACGTGGTCAATCCCTCACTGCGCGCTCAGGAGCTGCTGTTCGACTTCATCGTCAGCGCCCACGAGCGGCTGCCGACACTCGACATCGTGCTGATCGCCGGCAACCACGACAGCGGCAACCGCATCGAGCTGCCCGCGCCGCTGATGCAGCGCCTGCGTACCCACGCCCGGGGTCGGGTACGCTGGCTCGACGACGGCCGCCTCGACGCCGGGCGCCTGCTGGTGCCGCTGACCGACGCCAGCGGCGAGACCCGCGCCTGGTGCCTGGCGCTGCCCTTCCTGCGCCCCGCCGAGGTCACCGGCCAGCTGGCCCCCGACGAGGCCGGGAAGGATGAGGAAGCGCCCAACGACTACGTCGCCGGCATCAACCGCGTCCATCACGAACTGATCGACGCCGCCCGCGAGAAGCGAGGCGACGGCCAGGCGCTGGTCGCCATGAGCCACGCCCACCTTCACGGCGCCGCCGTCTCCGAGGCCAGCGAGCGGCCGATCGTGATCGGCGGCGAGGAGTCGATCTCCGCCGCGCTGTTCCCCGACGACATCGCCTACGTGGCGCTCGGCCACCTGCATCGCGCCCAGAAGGTCGGCGACGAGCGCATCCGCTACAGTGGCAGCCCGCTGCCGCTGGACTTCAGCGAGCTCAACTACGCCCACCAGGTGGTCGAGGCGACCCTCGACGGCGAGCGGCTGGCCGGGGTCGAATCCCTGCCCGTGCCGCGCCCGGTGGCCATGCACCGGCTCGGCCCCGCGCCGCTCGAGGATGTACTCGCCGAGCTGGAGACGCTGGAACTCGACGATGCCCTGCCGCGCGAACGCTGGCCCTGGCTGGAGCTGCGCGTCGAGCTCGAGGCGCCGATGCCCGACCTGCGCGCCCGGGTCGACGCCGCCCTCGAGGGCAGGCCGCTTCGCCTGCTGCGCCTGGAGCGCCGGCTGCCGCAGGTCGCGGCCGAGGACGCCCCCGAGCGCGTCGACCTCGAGACGCTCGGCCCGCGCCGGCTGTTCGAACGCACCTGGCAGGGCCGCTGGGGCGAGCCGCCGGACAACGACGTGCTCGCCGACTTCGACCGGCTGCGTCAGGACGTGCTGGACTCAGGCGAAGAGGACTCCGCATGAAGATCCTCGCTCTGCGCCTGGCCAACCTGGCTTCGATCCCCGGCCCGCTCGAGCTCGATTTTACCGCCCCGCCGCTCGATGCGGCCGGGCTGTTCGCCATCACCGGACCCACCGGCGCCGGCAAGAGCACCCTGCTCGACGCCCTGTGCCTGGCGCTCTACGGCGGCACGCCCCGGCTGCGCCAGGCCCCCGGCCGCGAGGCGCCGCTGCCCGACGTCGGCGACGCCACGCTCAACACCGCCGACCCGCGCACCCTGCTGCGCCGCGGCACAGCCAGCGGCTACGCCGAGGTCGACTTCCTCGGCCGCGACGGTCGCCGCTACCGCGCCCGTTGGGCCGTGCGCCGCGCCCGCGAGAAGGCCGACGGCCGCCTGCAGGCCGTCGACCAGTCGCTGCGCGATCTCGACGACGACCGCCTGCTGACCAACCAGAAGCGCGAATTCGACCGCCTGCTGCCGGAGTGTCTGGGCCTGACCTTCGAACAGTTCACCCGCGCCGTGCTGCTGGCCCAGAGCGAGTTCGCCGCCTTCCTCAAGGCCGACGACAACGAGCGCAGCGACCTGCTGGAGCGACTGACTGGCACCACCGAATACTCCGCCATCTCGATGGCCGCCTACCGCCGCTCGAGCGACGCCAGGAAGGCCGTGGAGAAGATCGAGGCCCGGCTCGCCGACGACCTGCCCGCCGAGCCCGAGGCCCGCGCCGAATTCGAGCGCGCCGCCGAGACCACCCAGCGAGCGCTCACCGACCTGCAACAGCGCTCGGCATCGCTTCAGGCCAGGCAGCGCTGGCATGACGACGATGAGCGCCTGCGCCACGCCTTCGCCGAGGGCCAGCAGCTCCAGCGCGAGGCCGAGCAGGCCTGGCAGACGCAGGCCCCCGCCCGGGACGACCAGGCCTGGCGATGGCTGATCCTGCCCCAGCGCCACAAGCTGACGCGCCAGGCCGCCCTACCCGGCGAGCTAGAGGCCCTGGAGGCCAACCACCAGAAGACACAGCGAGCGCTCACCGACGCCGAAAGTACACAGGAACAGGCAAGAAGCGCCAGCGAGGCCGCCGAACAGACGCTGGCGGACGCCACCGACGCCCGTCAGCAGGCCGAGCCCGCGCTGCGCGAGGCACGCGAACTGGCCCAGCGCCTCGCGACCCAGGACCAGCAGCTGGCGGAGCTCGAGCACACCCATGAGGAGCGCCGTCGACGCGCCGCCTCCCTCGCCGAGCAGCGGCGCCAGGCCGACACGACCCACGCCCAGCGACGCGAGCAGCGCGACCGCTGGCACGCCGCCCTCGAGCGCCTGATCGGCGACCATGACAGCCTGGACAGCGCCCGACAGACCGCCCAGCGGGCCCACGATGCGGCGGCCCAGCGCCGACTCGAACTGGGTGAGCTTCACGGCCGCTGGCAGGAAGCCTGCCGCGCCGAGCAGGCCCATCAGACGCTGAAGACGCGCCTGACGGACCACGAGCAGCGGCTCGAGGCACTGCTCGGCCGAGGCCAGGCCGCCCGGCAGCGCCTCGACGACGCCGAGCGCCACCTCACGAGCATTCAGGCCTTCGTCGAGCGCAGCCGCGCCGTGCGCAGCGAGAGCGTCATCTATCTGCGCGAGGGCCTCGCGGAGGGCGAGCCCTGCCCGGTCTGCGGCGGGCTCGAGCATCCCTGGCGTCACCGGCCGCCCGCCTCGCCGGAGGCCGCCCAGCTTGCCGCCCAGCAGGCAGAAGAGGATCGCCAGCTGGCACAGGCGCAGGATCAGCGCGATCGGGCCTACCAGCAGCGCCATGACATCGAGGGCGAATACCGCGCCCTGAAGGCCTCGGTGGCCCAGCAGCGCGAGGACCTCGGCAACGCCGATCGGCAACGCGCCGAGGCGCAGCGGGCGCTCGACGCGCATTCTCTGCACGGCGAGCTGGCCGCCATTGCCGCCGAGGAGCGCGAGGCCTGGCTGGGCCATCAGCGGCAGGCCAGCGAGGCCCGGCGGGCCGAGCATCGGCAAGTCCTCGACGAGCTTGCCCGGGCCGAGGCCGAACTCGCGCCGCTGAACCAGTCACTGCATCGGGACGAGATCGAGCTCGCCCGGCTCGGTTCCCAGCAGAGCGAGCTCGAGCAGGAACTCACCGGGCTGGCCGAGCGGCTGCCGCCGCTGCGCCACGAGCGTGATGCCCTGGCCGCCCAGCTAGAGGCAAGCCTTGGCGAACATGCCTCGCCGGACGCCTGGCAGCAGCATCTCGACGCCCGTCAGCAGGACGCTACCGGCGCACGAGACGCGGCCCTGGCGCGCTATCACCAGGCCCAGACCGAGCACCAGCGCCTCGCCCAGCAGGCCGAGCATGAAGGCGAACGGCTCGACGCGCTGCGCCGCGAGCGCGACGCCCTCGAGGCCGAGCTGGCCGAGTGGCGGCGGGCCCATCCCGAACTGGACGACGCCACCCTCGCCCGGCTGCTGGCCCAGTCCGACGACGAGGCGGAGCGCCAGCGGCGGCAGCTGGAAGACGCCGATCAGGCCCGTCAGCAGGCCGCCGCCGCTCTCAAGGAACGCCGTCAGGCGCTGATCGACCATCGCCGCGAGCAGGGGCTGGTCGAGGTCGACGACAGCGACCCGACGCTGCTCGACGAGCGCGCCGAGGCCGAGATCGCCCGTCGTCGCGAGGCGCTCGCCGAGGAACGCGAGGCCCTCACGCCACGGCTGAACGCCGCCCAGCAGCAGCGCGACGAGGCCGCCCATGCCCTGCGCGACGACGACCGCCGGCGCCAGCGCCAGCAGGACGCTCAGACCGAACTCGAGGCGGCGCGGGCCGAGCATCGCCGCTGGGGCCGGATCAGTGAGCTGATCGGCTCCGCCGACGGCAAGGCGTTCCGGCGCATCGCCCAGGCCTACAACCTGGAACAGCTGCTGGAGCACGCCAACGCCCACCTCGGCGGGCTGTCGCGACGCTACCGGCTGGTGCGCGGCGGCAGCGAACTCGGCCTGCTGGTGGTCGACCACGACATGGGCGACGAGCGCCGCTCGGTGCACTCGCTGTCCGGCGGCGAGACCTTCCTCGTCTCGCTGGCCCTGGCGCTGGGGCTGGCCTCCATGGCCTCGGGCGAGCTGGTCATCGAGTCGCTGTTCATCGACGAGGGCTTCGGCAGCCTCGATCCGCAGTCGCTGGCGCTGGCCATGGAAGCCCTCGATGGCCTGCAGGCACTGGGCCGCCGCGTCGGGGTGATCTCCCACGTCCAGGAGATGCACGAGCGCATTCCGGTGCAGATCCGCGTCGAACCGCTGGGCAACGGCACCAGCCAGGCGCGATTGGTCAGCGGCTAGCGATCCCGAGACACACGGAATGATGGAAGGAGACACGAGAATGCCGGAACGCTACGAGACGACGCGCAGCCTGCTGATCACCGGCTGTTCCAGCGGGATCGGCCAGGCCGCGGCCCATGCCATGGCCAAGCGCGGCTGGCGGGTCTTCGCCACCGCCCGGGCCGAGGCGGACGTGGCCCGGCTCGAGGCAGATGGCCTGGAGGCGCTGCGGCTGGATCTGGCCGACAGCGCCTCGATCGAAGCCGCGGTGGCCGAAGTGCGAGAGCGCACCGGCGGGCGGCTGACGGCGCTGTTCAACAACGGCGCCTACGGCCAGCCCGGCGCGGTGGAGGACCTGAGCCGGGACGTGCTGCGCGAGCAGCTCGAGACCAACCTGCTCGGCACCCACGAGCTCACGACCAAGGTGCTGCCGATGATGCGCGCTCAGGGCCATGGGCGCATCGTGCACAACAGCTCGGTGCTGGGCTTCGCCGCCCTGCCCTACCGCGGCGCCTACGTGTGCTCCAAGTTCGCCCTCGAGGGCCTGAGCGATACGTTACGCCAGGAGCTCACCGGCAGCGGCATCCACGTCAGCCTGATCCAGCCCGGCCCCATCGCCAGCCGCTTCCGCGAGAACGCCTACCGCGCCTACCGGGCCAACATCGACGCCGCCCGCAGCGCCCACGCCGACACCTACGTCAAGGTCGAAGCTCGCCTTGCCAGCGAGGACGGCAAGGGCCCCTTCACCCTGGGCCCCGAGGCGGTGGTCGACAAGCTCGTCCACGCCCTGGAGAGCAAGCGCCCCAGGCCCCGCTACGCCGTGACCGTCCCCACCCATCTGTTCGCCGCGCTGAAGCGGGTGCTGAGCACCCGGGGCATGGACCGGGTGCTGCTGCGCGCGACGAAGAGCGAGCGGGAGTAAGAGCCGGGCCTATTCGTCGGCGATGATGCCTTCCCCCTGTCCGCTATTCCTTCCGGAAAGGCGGAAAATCTTCATACCAGTCGGAGAAACCACCTTGGTCATGCCCACCCTTCATCAAGACGCGGGGCTTCATCCAGCTGGTAATGTTCTTCTTTGGCGTCTGGTGCCAGGAAAGATTGAAGGCACACATCCCCTGGCCATCGAAAAACTCCAGCTCGCTGTAAGGCAGGTGATCATGAATCCAGTAGGCCAGTGAGCACCAGTCCGCACCGGACTGATATTGATCCGTGAACCACGGCACGACGATACAGGCAGTCGCCCCCATGCCATCATCGGCATCGCGCCTGTCCCAGATATGACCGGCAAAATTGCTTTCATTGCTGGCACAGTTGAGCTTCTTCTCGTTGCCCAGCGCATTCACGTCACAGGATCGAAACGCCGACCTGACGGCAATACGCCCGAATGTCGCATTCAGCGGCTCGAGGAGTTCCTCACAAAGATGCCTTCCCGCCTCGATTGCAAGCTCCGGGTTGTCGGGAACATTCCTCACGCCATGATGGGCGGCGATCTCGCTATAGAGAAAGTCACGCATGAAAAAATGCCTGGACAGCCTGACACGCCCCAGCTTGTCCAGCGCACTGTAGGATGATACTGATTTCAACTGATCACCTCCTGTGACAGGCCTCGCACTGCCAGAGCGCTACTGATCTCGATTACCCGTTGTGCTCACCAGATACTCATCCGGCACCCGATCAAAGAAGCGACAGAAAGGGAGCGAGCCGACCAGCGTCACGCTCTGCTTCGCACGGGTCATTGCCACATAGAGAACACGGCGAAGCAGGCTTGTCTCCTGCGCCATGTCTTCTTCCGCGACGTTTTCCAGAAGGCGACCCGGATACTGGGTATCGTGTAAGCCCATGATCACGACATGGTCGAACTCGAGCCCCTTCAACTGATGGTACGTCGTTACGACCACGCCACCGCCAAAACCACCGAGACTGGCGCCTTTGGCCTTCTTCACCTTCATGTCCCGCTTTTCCAGGGCTTTATGGGCCGGATACAGCTGGCGCGCGAACGGCATCACGACGGCCACTGACGTCGTACGCAGCCGCTTGTAGTGCTCGGCCACGAAATCGTATCCCTGCTCGTAGGCATCGCGAGGACTGTCCGAGATCAGCAACCGGACCTTTTCACCATTCTTCTGCGGTCGGACGGGTGCTAGATAATCATCGCTCTGTGCCACATCGTTATCCGTCAGCAGCAGCTCTGCCACATCCATGATCTGCTGCGTCGTACGATGACTGGCCGACAGTCTGCGTGAGCGACCACCCACCACCTGTATGCCGACCGACGACCAGGTAAAGCTCCTGCGATAGATCTTCTGCGCCAGATCACCCGCCATGCTGAGGGAAACGCGCGGCACCTGAGCGGCCACCAGCAGCCAGCTCTTGTCGAAGTCCTGCACCTCATCAATCATCAGGTGGTCATAGCGAAGCTCGTTCGGCAGATCGCCTCCGCGCTCGAGCATCGCATGCAGCAGGACGCCCGCAGGATTATCGTAGTCTTCCTGCCGGGTCTCTTCGAGCCACTCCTGATAAAGCTCGTAGACACACCAGACAAAGCGTCGATCTTCCTGCGTCACGCGAACCGCCGTGCCACGGCCGGTCCGTTCCACATCGAGATACTCATCCAGACGGGTGATATGCTGGCCGAAGAGCCAGGCAATCTCGTCGCCCCACCAGGCCACCAGACCCGCATCATTCTTGAGCTCGTAGAGCCGATGATGCCCGACCTCCGCTTCGGCTTCCGCCACCAGCTCCTTGAGTTTCTCGGCCCGCTGCTTGCCATCGACCCAGCCCGCGAACTCGTATCCCAGCTCCCTGGCCGTGGACCTGGACCACTCATGGAACGTCCTGACGTCGACATCGCCTGTCATGCCGGCCTCTTTGAAGGCCTTCTTGACGTAGGCACACAGCGCGGCGTTGTAGGTCAAAAACAGCAGGGAGCCCTTGCCCATCGCCGAGATGATCTTGCCGGCCCGAGCCGCCAGCACGGTGGTCTTGCCGCTGCCGGCCTGCCCGCGAACCAGCAGATGCTGCGTCGGATCGAGGTCGATAACGGCCTGCTGCTCTGCCGTGAAGGTAATGGCTGGCTGCGCAGGAGATGCCTCATCGAGAGGCGTCGCTGCAGGCTCCTGCGCCGTCGACGATGGCCCGGCCACAAGCTGCCACTGATGCTGCGGGTCCTTCTTGACGACGCCATCATTCTGGAGCCGATAGAGCATGGCATTCACGTCGCTACGATCGACATGCTTGCCAAACTCATCCGCCAGAATGCTCGCCAGCTTTCGCGCCTTCACCGGAGCATGTAGCTCGAGCAGCTTGAGGACCTGCGTCTCGAGTGCGCTCATGATATATCGCTCCCTTTCAACGGGTATAAGGTGCTCTTGCTACAGTCATTGCCGGTCTTAGACCGGCATCGACGCCTGCTTCGTTTTGCTTCCCCGCCGCGATTTCGCCGGCTTCAGCTTTTCCTTTTCGGCCTTGATCCGCGCCAGCAACGCCTCGGCGGAATGTGCGCCACTGATCAATTCGGGGTTTTCTGCGCGCCAGTCGGCGGTGAGCTCGCCGCGGAAGGCCTTGGCAAGGATGGACTGGGTCAGCTTGTTGACTCGGGCCTGGGCATTCTCGACCTGTTTCTCCACCTGATCGGCAAAGGCAAAGAGCTGATCGACACGGCGGACGATTTCAGCCTGCTCTTCAACCTGAGGAAGCGGTATAACACAGCTCTTCACATCCTTTTGATTTATACTTGCTTGGTTCACCGCATGCTTAGCCTTACCGACGAGCTGACGCTTCAAAGAACTGCTACCAAGACAGCGCATCACATATCCTGGAATTGCTTTCTCAGAATCAACTGAAAAGCGCATGATATTACTTTCGAACACTGCCTCTTCAGGCACATCCCTCACGAGAGCGCACTTTCCCAAATACTCAATACTATTAACCCGATTTATCAGAATATCTCCAGCATTGACCCGCCATTTCCCAAGTTCCTCGCAAGAGATTTCCAGGCGCCTCATGCCAGACCAAGGAATCAGCTCCCCGTCATAGAAGCCATCAATACGAATTATTCTCACACCCTCGCCATAGGCACTTGACGGTTTATAAATTCCATTCTGAGGCCCTTTATCAATCACACAATCTAACTCTACCTCAATGGCAGGGTTCAGTCGGCTTTCTTTCCGCCAATCACTCGTCAACCTTCCACTAACTGCTGCCTCCAGCACGGACTGCCGAAGTCGCTTGAGGATAGCGGGAATGGCATCCAGACGGGCTTTCAAGTTATTGACCTGAGCTAGCATCTCATCCAGCTTATTGGCGATGGATCTTTGCTCTTGGGCAGGCGGCAATGAAAACTGGTAGTTCTTGACGTCATGACTCTTGGCAGCAGGATAAAGAGCCCCCTGAACCCTTCCGGAAATGGCATCTACAAATGCCTTCGACCTCACCAAATAATAAAGAAACCGGCTATCCATACCAACAGGCCTGATCACCTCGAAACCCGTCGAGGCAATCTGTTCATCGTATTCCTTGCCCACTAATGCCACCGCATTCAGGTTCGGCCGCGTGAGCGATACCAATACATCACCAGCACGTATCATTTTCCGCGCCCGACTTGGGGCATCCGAACCGAACAGCTCATGAGCAGTAGATACTATCTTCTTTTCCCTATCAATACTGCCGATATCCACATATAGAAACTGCTCTCCTGCATCGGGCTTTCGCTGCTCCCCCTTGATGGAAACCTGGTCAATAGAGGTCATTGCCCACCCCTCCGGCAATTTCCGCTCACTCATGCCTTTACCTCATCACCTTCGGCATCAGTGCCATCGCCAAGGCCCAACGCCTCGGCCAGCAACGTCTTCTGAGCGGTGGCCTCGTCCTCGTTGCCGAGGGCTGCCATCAGGCCGTCGAGTTCGCGCAGGGCCTCGGTGAGCTCGCTCATTGCCTCGGCGGCCAGCACGTCGGGCTCGGGCAGGTTCTCGGCTTCCAGGCTGTCGGCGTCCTTGAGCCAGGTGATATCCAAGGAATCGCCCTTGGTGTCGCGGATCCATTCACGACTGAACCGGCGCCAGCGCGAGGTCTGCAGCTTGTCGTCCACGCCGGCATTGGCATCGTCAGCACCGGCGACCCTGTCGGCCTCGATCTCCTCGGCGCCGAAGCTCCAGTCGCCCTCCTCCCGAGCGTCGAGCTGCTCGCTCAGGGCATCGGCGCCGTTGGGGTTGTAGCAGCGCTCGAAGGGTTTGAGATGAGTTTCCGTGAAAGGCGTGCGCTTGCCGAAGTTCGGCATGTTGGTGCGCAGGTCATAGACCCAGGTGCTGTCGGTACAGCCCTCGTCCTGATGCGGGTTCTCGGCGGTGCCGCGGCTGAAGAACAGCACGTTGGTCTTCACGCCCTGGGCGTAGAAGATGCCGGTAGGCAAGCGCAGGATGGTGTGCAGGTGGCACTTTTCCATCAGGTCGCGACGGATCTCGGTACCCTGCCCGGCCTCGAACAGCACGTTGTCCGGCAGCACCACGGCGGCGCGGCCACCGGGCTTCAGCCCGCGGTAGATATGCTGCAGGAAGGCCAGCTGCTTGTTGCTGGTCTTGAAGGAGAAATCATCGCGTGTGGGTCCACCGCCGCCCTTGGCGGTGCCGAAGGGCGGGTTGGCGAGGATCACGTCGGCGCGGTCGAGCTGAGCGCCCTGCTGGCCCAGGGCGTTGCCCAGATGCACCACGCCCTCGTCGTCGCCTTCCATGCCGTGCAGCAGGCAGTTCATCAGCGCCAGGCGACGGGTGCCAGGCACCAGCTCGATGCCGACAAAGGCCTTGAGCTTCTGGTAGTCGGCCTGGGAGCGCTCCAGATCCAGATAGTCATCCGTCTGGTCACGCATGTACTGGTCGGCGGCAATCAGGAAGCCGCCGGTGCCGGCGGCGGGGTCCTGGATGCGCTCGCCTGGCCGGGGCCGCATGCAGCGCACCATGGCGCTGATCAAGGCGCGGGGCGTGAAGTATTGGCCGGCGCCCGACTTGGTCTCGTTGGCGTTCTTCTCCAGCAGGCCCTCGTAGAGATCGCCCAGGCCGTCCTTCTGGGCGCTGAACCAGTCGATCCGGTCGAGATCGCGAATCAGCTGTTCCAGGTGGCGCGGCTCGCGCAGGCGCGTCTGGGCGTCATCATAGATGGCGGCGATCAGCCGGTCGTTGCTCTGCGAGAGATCTAGCAGCATCTGTCGGTAGAAGTTCAGCAGCTCGAGCCCGGAGCGGCTTGTCAGGTCCGGCCAGCGCTTGCCCTCCGGCAGGGCGTGGGCGTTGAGCAGGCCGGCTTGGGTGTTCTCGTATTCCATCTTGACGAACAGCAGCAGCACCAGTTCGGTGACGTAGTCCGAGTAGTTGATGCCGTCGTCGCGCAGCACGTCGCAGAGGTTCCACAGCTTCTGGACGATATCGTTCTGGGTCATGAGGGATCCTGATTGAGAATGTCGATATAGGCCCGATAGGCGTAGATGCGATTGCGTTTCTGTCCGGTGAGCTCCTGCACGATGCCGAGCTCGTTTTCCAGCGTCGTCAGCAGCTTGCCGACGGTGGCCGGGCTCAGCCCCGCGCGCTCACAGAGGTGGCCGATGTTGGCAATGGGCTGCTCGAAGAATGCATCGAGCAGCAATCCGGCCGACCCCGCCTGACGGCCAAGCTCGGCGAGCCGCGCCTTATCCTGCTCGCGCAGCTGGTTGAGCCGCCGTGCGGTGGTCACGGCCTGGGTCGCGGTGTCCGCCACGGCATCCACGAAGAACAGCAGCCAGGCTTCCCAGTCGCCGGTGACACGAACCTGCTGGAGGCGTTCGTAGTAGACCTGCCGGTGCTTCTTGAAGAACACCGACAGGTAGAGCAAGGGCTCGGTTAGGATGCCGGCCTCGACCAGGATCAGCGGAATCAGCAGGCGCCCCAGGCGCCCGTTGCCATCCATGAAGGGGTGAATGGTCTCGAACTGGACGTGGGTCAGCGCCGCCTTGATCAGCGGATCGGTGGCCTCGGGCACGTCGTTGATGAAGCGCTCGAGCGCCGACCAGCATTCCGCCAGGTGCTGGGGCGGCGCCGGGACGAAGACGGCCTCGTCGGGGCGGTGCCCACCCAGCCAGACCTGGTTGCCGCGAAACTCGCCCGGCCCACGATTGATGCCGCGCCCCGAAGTCATCAGGGCGGTGTGCATTTCCATCAGCAGCCGGTGGCCGATGGGAAGCCCCTCGCGCACGCGTCTCACGCCCAGCGTCAAGGCGTTCACGTAGCACGAGACCTCCTGGGCGTCGTCCATGGGCACGCCCGGCATGCCTTCCATCTCGTAGAGCATCAGGTCACTGAGCGAGGACTGTGTGCCCTCGATCTGCGACGACATAACCGCTTCCTTGCGGACATAGCTGTACAGGAACAGCGAGGCATCGGGCAGCAGCGTGCTGATGGCATCGAGACGGCCCAGCGCCAGCATGGCCTGATTGATGCGCCCCTGCAGCTTGCCATCCAGCCCCAGCGGGGGCTCTGGCGGCAGCGCATCGGGAATGAACGCCTGACAGCGTACGCCACCGGCGACGCTGTCGACGTAGTGGCCCGTGAGTCCACGTTCCATGAGGTTCACCTGAGCTTCGGCATCGCAGCCGGTTAAAATAGAGATGGCACTTATTTTAATTTATGGCCAAAAATAAAATAAGGCTTGACACTATTTTACGTTCGCTGCGGGAAGCCGATGGCGACATGGTGGCGCCATCGCTCCCCACTACAGGTCGATGACGTCACCCTCAGCTCGCTTCCCAGAGGCCATCGCTGAGGGCATCGAGAACCTCGTCTAGGTGATGGCCCAGCACGGCGTCCAGACGCTTCAGCCCCCCGTGCTCGGCGAAGCGCTGGTTGATGAAGTCGTGGTCGATCACGACTTCGTGGCCAAGCTGCGTGGCCAGGCGGTCGAGCCACTTGCGCTGCGCCGGCGTCCAATCGTGCAGATCGTAAATACGCGGCATGGCCTCACGCACCCGCTGCTCGAAGGGAATCAGCGCCTCGCCCAGGGCGGCGCGGCGAATATGGCCGACGATGCTGGCGGCGATCTCCCGGTTGGTAGCATTGCGCCAGGCACTTTTCAGGGCGGCTTCGCTGTAGCCGGCGTCATCCAGTAGCAGGCGCACCTCCTTGAGGGTCTCGCGGGTCATGTCGCGGGGCCGGTTGACCACCACGCTCAGCGCCACGGACTCATTGAGCTGGTGCTTGATGAAGTCATCGAAGCTATCCAGGTAGTCGGCGGGCTTCTCGTGCACGCCATAGTCCTGGCGACGATCCCTCAACTCATCGCCGCCTTCATAGATCAGCGGCATGCGCTCGTCGCCGAGCAGCGCCTTGACCTCGGCGACCTGACGAAGCAGGCGACCATGCTGGTTCAGGAAGTCGGCAGCGGGCTGTGGCCCCAGCTTGTGCAGATGCTGATGGAGCTTGTCCGGCGCTACGCCCCAGCTCTGCTCGAGCCGTGCCAGACACTGGCGAACATCATCGCGGCGTTCAGCCTGCTTGGTCGCCTGGCGCATCACTCGCATCAGCTTCTGGCCGAACTGGTCGAGTACCTCATCGGCCTGGCTGCGCCCCTCCTCGTCACCAGACGCCTGCATGGCACGCGCCAGCTGATCGGGATCGGTCAGTTCGCGGTGAAGCTGCTCCAGGGTAATGTTGGGGTTCTTCACCAGCGGCTGCATGGTATTGACCTCGGCCAGGGCGGCATAGAGATCCACGGGATCGTAGATCCGGAATACCGACTTGCCGATCTCGTCGCAGCGCCGCGTGGCGCGTCCGATCATCTGCTCATAGAGGATGCGTGACTTCACTCGGCGCAGGAACACCAGATGGCAGATGCTCGGCACGTCGATGCCGGTCGTCAGCAGGTCCACGGTGATGGCGATATTGGGATACTTGTCGTTCTTGTAGCGACGAATCAGGTCGTTGACCTTGTCCGACTTGCCGGTGATCTTGGCTACCGCGGCCTGGCGATAGTCCTCGTCATATTTCGCATGGAAAGCCTCGTCGAGGAGCCGCTTGACCATGTCGGCATGCAGGTCAGTGGCGCAGAAGATCAGCGTCTTCTCTTCGCCGAAGGGATCGAGCTCCTCGACCAGCTGTTCGCAGATCACGCGGTTGAACTCGGGGGCGATCACCTGACGGTTGAAGGCCTCGACCTCGAAATCCAGCTCGTCCTCGAGCTCGGCGCTTTCCACCTCGCCGGTGCGGGCATCGATGCGGCTCACCGCCTCGCCCTTGTCGAAGTGGATACCGTGGCGGCTGAGCAGGGTCTCGTAACGGATCGGCGGCTCATGATCGATCAGCCAATCGTCGGCCACCGCTTCACGGTAAGAGTAGGTAAAGACCGGCCGGCCGAATATCTCGCTGGTGTGCTTGGCCGGCGTCGCGGTCAGCCCGATGCGCACGGCGTCGAAGTGCTCGAGTACCAGACGATAGCGCGACAGATACTGGCCGGTATCCCGCGTGGCCAGTTCGCCCTCGGTCATCTCCTGATCCAGGGTATAGCCGCGGTGTGCCTCGTCGACGATGAGGCAATCATAGGTATCCACCGGCGGCGGGGCGTCGGCCATGAACAGCCGTCGCGACATGGCCTGGACGGTGGCCACCTGCACTCGCGTCTCGGCATCGGCGGCCATGTCGCCAAGCTCGGCGACGTTGTAGATCTGCGAGAGCGGGTGGTTCTGCTCCAGGGGCGCCTCGTCGAAGGCCTCCTGCGCCTGCGTGCCCAGCGCATTGCGATCCACCAGAAAGAGGACACGGCGGAAGCGCTCGGTTTTCAGGAAACGGTAGATCAGTCCGATGATGGTGCGGGTCTTGCCGGTGCCGGTCGCCATGGCCAGCAGCGCGCGCTGATCTCCATTCTCCAGGGCGCCTTCCACGGCATGGATCGCTCGTTCCTGATAGTCGCGCAGCTGCAGGTAGCCGAAACCTTCCTCGCGCAATCGCTGCTCGGCCTGAGCGCGGCTGCGCGTGAGACGATCCAGCAGCCCTTCCGGGCTATGGAAATGAGGCAGCGCCCGCGCCAGATTGCCCGGTTCACGCACGTCGCGAAACCAGATGCCGGACTTCTCGGCCAGCTGCGGCAAGTAGGGGCGACCGTTGCAGGAAAAGACGAAGGGAAGGTAATAGTGGCCGTCCTGATCATCGGGCCAGGCGATCGTGCGCCCCTCCCGCTCCCAGGGGAGCTCCAACTCTCCGGTAAAGCCTCGCCCATCGAATCCTCGTGAGTAGCGCTCTGCCTGCCCCAGCTTGCCGGCCACATCAATGTTCTGACGTTTGGCTTCCACCACGCCGATGGGCAAGAGCCCATGGAACAGCACGTAGTCGGCACGCTGTCCGTTGGGCAGCTCCCACTCGGCAATGGCTCGGCACTTGCCGGCTTCAGGGCGCGCCCCCTTCTTCCAGGTAAGCTCGAGCGTATCGGCTTCCCAGCCTGCTTCCTGCAACTGCTGGTCGATCAACAGGCGAGTGAGTTCCTCGTCCATGCCCAGCTGATCATTGAGGGCCTGGTTGGCCTGTCGCAGCTGCGGCCGCGAGATCGTCTTGGTGTGCCCTTCCGCCTGGGCCCGCTTCAGCTCGGCAATACGCTGCTGGAATTCCCGCTCCCGCTTCTCGAGTTCTTTCTGTTGCGCCTGAGAGGCCTCGCCCAGGCGACGCGCCTCTTCATCCATCGCCTCGGCAAGCTCGGCATATTCCTGCTTCTCGCGAGCCTCCAGCTCGGCCAGCCGCCGCTGGGCCTCGGCCTGCTCGCTGGCGGAGGCCAGTTCGCCGCGCAGTCGCTCCATCTCGGTCTGTAGCTCGCGCAGCTCATGGCTGGGATCCTGCGGGGGCGTAAAGGCACCGGCCTTGAAATCAGGATCGGCAAAGGCGCGATGGAACCAGACCGCCAGGCTACGGGCGACCTTGAGCCCCTGGATGGCCTCGCGATGCTGCGTGCGAAACTGATGCGTGGCCTTGTTGCCCTCGATGCGCAGGGTATGAAAGAGCTCTCGCACCGCGGGATCGAGCCCCATGGCACCATCAATCCGATACAGCAGATCACGCTGGGTGGTGCGTTCTTCCACTTCGAGTCCGAGGCGAGCCGCAATGTCCTGCGCCATAGCCTCACCAAGCTGGCGTAGCTTGATCAATGTGGTGTTGGGGTCATGAGAGAAAGCGCGCTCGGCACTGGATGCGAGCTCGAGAAACACCGGGTCATGCCCGGCCAGGAATGGGAAGTTGCCAGAATCGTGGCCGCTGTCCCTGCGTTCGATGTGCCCCTGCATATGCGTTCCTTGCCAGCGGTTGCTCAAGGTTTATCGCCCGCTCTAGCGTCGAGCTGAACCGATTTTTTCTTAGCCTGCCATTAATGCATACCGTGGGCCAGTGAGGATAACAGGCGCCACCTCCACCTTGGCTTTCGAGCGGTCGCATATCAGGAGTCCACGCACTCGAGTGGCGGCACCTGCTGCCCTGTCATACGGCAATGCTCTCTGGCACCAGCATGGTGCAAGTTCTCTAGCTGCTCCCTTCTATTGCCCCAAAATAGACCATCATGCTAACAAATGACTCAAAACCCACATGATCTGTCTATTTCATCCTTAATGACATATGATTCTCCCAGCAGCGGATGTACCCGATCCGCCGTTTCTTCGGCGGCCCTTACCCGGGCCAACGAGTTCATCAGGAGAACCACCATGTCCTCTGATCCCGTCACTCTGATGGTGGCGCGCCGCGTGGCCAGTGGCCGCTACCGCGACTTCATGCGCTGGCTCGAGGAAGGCCGCGAACTGGCCTCCGACTTCGGCGGCTACCTCGGCTCCGGCGTGCTGGCACCGCCGCCCGGCGACGACGAGTACCAGATCATCTTCCGCTTCCGCGACGCCGAGACCCTGGCGACCTGGGAGCATTCCGCCTCGCGCCGGGCCTGGCTGGCCCGCGGTCAGGGGCTCTTCGACGCGCCCCATGAGCACCGCGCCACCGGCCTGGACCGCTGGTTCCAGCAGCCCGGTACGCCGGCGCCGCCGCGCTGGAAACAGGCCATCGCCATCTGGCTGGCGTTCTTCCCGGTCTCGCTGGCCTTCCAGATCCTGTTCGGCGATGCCCTGGCCACCCTGCCGCTGGTGCCGAAGGTGCTGGCCAGCACCCTGATGCTGACCCCGGTGATGGTGTTCCTCTTCATCCCGCTGTCGACGCACCTGCTCGGCCCCTGGCTGCGCGGCGAGCCGCTGCGCACGCCCCGGCTGCGCCGCCGCTCGACCTGAGCGTCGCAGCCCCTCTTTTCTGCCCCGTCACATGCCGCCGGGCCCATCCCTCCGGGCCTGGCGGCATGGTAGGCTAGGCGGCGACGTCACCCTGCTTCGGAGCCGACCATGACCGCCGCCCAGTTCCTCGAGAGACTGGTGGGTTTCCCCACCGTGTCCCGCGACTCCAACCTGGACCTGATCGCCTTCATCGAGGCCTGGCTCGACGACCACGGCGTCGAACACTGGCGCGTCGACAGCGACGACGGCACCAAGGCCAACCTGCTGGCCCGCATCGGCCCCGCGGTCGAAGGCGGCGTGGTGCTCTCCGGCCATACCGACGTGGTGCCGGTGGACGGCCAGCCCTGGTCGACCGATCCCTTCACCCTGACCGACAAGGGCGACGGCCGCCTCTACGGCCGCGGCACCTGCGACATGAAGGCCTTCATCGCCTGCGCCCTGGCCGAGGTGCCGCGCTGGGTCGAGCTCGCACTGGAAAAGCCGATCTATCTGGCCTTCTCCTACGACGAGGAGATCGGCTGCGTCGGCGCCCCGCGCATGATCGAGCGGCTGATGGCCGACCATCCGCGCCCGGCGGCGGTGTTCGTCGGCGAACCGACGCTGATGGAGCCGGTGGTCGCCCACAAGGGCGCCACCAATCTGCGCACCACCGTGACCGGCCGCGCCTCGCACTCCAGCCAGGTCAACCAGGGCGTCTCGGCGATCCACGTCGCCGCGCGGCTGGTGACCTTCATCGAGGACGTGATGAGCGAGCTGCGCGCCGAGGGCCGCGTCGACGAGGCCTTCAACGTGGTCCACTCCAGCCTGCACGTGGGCAAGATCCAGGGCGGCACCGCCATCAACATCATGGCCCGCGAGTGCAGCTTCGAGTGGGAGATCCGCCATCTGCCGTCGGATCGCTTCGAGGACCTGTTCGGCCGCGTCGAGGCCTGTGCCGAGACGCTACAGGCCGAGATGCGCGAGCGCGCCCCTGATGCCGGCATCCACACCGAGCGGCTCAATACCACGGTGCCGGCACTAGCCGACGACAACAACGCCGAGGTACTGACGCTGTGCCGGGAACTCGTCGGCGAGGCTCCGGCCGGCGCCGTGGCCTACGCCACCGAGGCCGGCCAGTTCCAGCGCGCCGGCCTACCCACGGTGATCTGCGGCCCGGGCAGCATCAGCCAGGCCCACCAGCCCGACGAGTATCTGGAGATCGCGCAGCTGGAGGCCGGCTCGGCCTTTATGCGCGCCTTAGGCGAACGACTCGAGAAGAAGGAAGCCTGAGCATGCCGCGACTGCTGATCGTCAAGACCGGCGACGCCTTCGCCGATGTAGTCCGCGACCACGGCGACTTCGAGGCGCTGTTCCGGGACCGCCTGGCGCCGGCCTGCGGCGAATTCACGCTCGAGGTGTTCGATGCGCGCCACGACGGCGCTCCTCCGGCGCTGGCCGATGACGACGCCCTGGTGATCACCGGCTCCCACGCCATGGTCAGCGACGCCGAGCCCTGGAGCGAGACCCTCAAGCCCTGGCTGCGCGAGGCTCGCGAGCGCGACGTCGCCATGTTCGGCGTCTGCTACGGCCACCAGCTGATGGCCGCGGCCTTCGGCGGCGACAGCGGCTATCACCCGGCGGGCCGCGAGACCGGCACTCACTCGGTGCGGCTGACCGACGCCGGCCGCCGCGACGCCCTGCTCGGCACCCTGCCCGAGGCCTTTCCCTCCCAGCTGACCCACGCACAGTCGGTGCTGGCCGCCCCGCCGGGCGCCGAGGTGCTGGCCGTGAACGATCACGATCCCTTCCAGGCGCTGCGCTACGGGCCGCGTCAGTGGAGCGTGCAGTTCCATCCCGAGTTCACGCCGGCGGTGATGCGCGCCTACCTGCGCCACCAGGCCGAGGGGCTGGCCGAGCAGGGGCGCGATCCCGAGGCGCTGCTGGCCGGGGTGTCCCCCACGCCGGAGGCCTCTTCACTGCTGGAAGGCTTCTGCCAGCGGCTGAAAGCGCGCCAGTTCCCCGGGTGACACCAAGGTCATATTGACGAAATGTGCAACATAAAACACGATATGTTGAAACTTCAGCGGACGTGGGACTCGTGAAGGACAATCAGCGCAAGACAGCCCCCCGGCCCAGCGTGGCCGACTTCCTGGCCGAGGCCATCTTCTCCGGTCGCTATCAGCCCGGCGACTTCGTGCCCAAGGAAGTCGACCTCTGCACGCAGTTCGCCATCAACCGCTCGGCGGTGCGCAGCGATCTGCGCCAGCTGGTGGACGTGGGCATCATCGAACGCATCTCGGGCCACGGCTCCAAGGTGCGCGAATACGCCGAGTGGAACATCCTCGACCCTCAGGTCACCGACTGGATGACCCGCTACGCCGCGCCCAATCCGGGCGTCCAGCGCGAGATCCTGTCGTTCCGCCTCGACGTCGAGCCCTATGTGGCGATGACCGCCGCCCAGCGCGCCACCGCCCGCGACCTGGTGGCCATCGAGGAAGCCTTCGAGGGTATGGGCCAGAACATGCACGGCGGCGACGGCCAGGAGGCTCGCCTGCACAGCGACTACGACGTTGCCTTCCACGTCGCCATCTTCAAGGCCACCCACAACATCGTCTGGGCCCAGCTCTCGCACATCCTGCGGCCCTCGATCTACATGCTGATCGAGGAGTCCAACGTCAGCGCCAGCGATCCCGAAGAGAGCCTGGAGCGCCATCGCCGGCTGATGGAGAGCATCCGCGCGCGCCAGCCCCGCGAGGCCTTCCTCGCCGCCCAGGCGGTGCTCGCCGGCACCGCCCAGGCGCTCGGCATCGAGCCCGGCGACAGCGCCCTCGGACGCCAGCTCACCCTCGGCTAAGGCGCAACGGAACGATCGCGGCCGGCACCCTCCCAGGCGCCGGCCGCGTTTCATTCCTTACCCCTCACTCTTTACCTCGCACCTCGCACCTCGCACCTCGCACCTCGCTCCTCGCTCAGTGATTGTCCCGCGGCGGGCTGACCCGGGCCACGTCGCGATACTTGGTCGCCGGCGCCAGGGTCATGCCGCGGTCCAGCGGCTCGACCATCGCGCGCTGGATCTCCTGCCACGGCGTCTGGTGGTCCGGGTAGCGATAGCCGCCCTCGGCCTCCAGCCGCTCGCGGCGCGCGGCCAGCTCGGCGTCGTCGACCATCAGCGTGACCTCGCAGCGGCCGAGGTCGACCCGCAGCCGGTCGCCGCTCTCGAGCAGCGCCAGCGGCCCGCCGGTGGCGGCCTCCGGCGAGGCGTTGAGGATCGACGGCGAGCCGGAGGTGCCCGACTGGCGCCCGTCACCCAGGCATGGCAGGGACTCGACCCCCGCCCGTATGAGGGCTTCAGGAGGCTGCATATTGACCACCTCGGCGCCGCCGGGGTGGCCTACCGGGCCGGCGCCGCGCATCACCAGGATGGTGCGCGCGTCGATCTCCAGCGCCGGGTCGTCGATGCGGGCGTGGTAGTCCTCGGAGCCGTCGAACACCACCACCCTGCCCTCGAAGGCGTCGGGGTCCTCGGGGTCGCTCAGGAAACGCTCTCGGAAGTCCGCGGCGATCACGCTGGTCTTCATCAGCGCCGAGTCGAACAGGTTGCCCTTGAGGTTGAGGAAGCCGGCGTGCTCGACCAGCGGATTGGCGTAGCGGCGGATCACCTCGTCGTCGGCGGTCTCGCGCCCGGCCAGGTTCTCGGCCAGAGAGCGGCCGTTGACGGTCGCGACCTCGCCGTGGAGCCGGCCGGCGGCCAGCAACTCATGCATCACCGCCGGCACGCCGCCGGCGCGGTGGAACTCCTCGCCCAGATAGGCGCCGGCCGGCATCACGTTGGCCAGCAGCGGCACCTCGTGGCCGAGGTGCTGCCAGTCGTCGTTGTCGAACGCGACGCCGGCGTGGCGGGCGATGGCATTGATGTGGATCGGCGCGTTGGACGAGCCGCCCAGCGCCGAGCAGGTGACCACCGCGTTCTCGAACGCCTCGCGGGTCAGGATGTCGCTCGGCCGCAGGTCGTCCCACACCATGTCGACGATGCGCTCGCCGGTCTGGTAGGCCACCGCGCCGCGCTCCTTGTAGGGCCCGGGGATCATCGCCGAGCCGGGCAGGCTCATGCCCAGCGCCTCGGCCAGCGAGTTCATGGTCGAGGCGGTGCCCATGGTGTTGCAGTGGCCCACCGAGGGCGCCGAATCGGCGATCCGCGACAGGAACTCGGGGTAGTCGATGTCGCCGGCGGCCAGGCGCTTGCGCATCTCCCACACCACGGTGCCAGAGCCGACGCGCTCGGCGCCGCGCCAGCCGTTGAGCATCGGCCCGCCGGACAGCACGATGGCCGGGATGTTGACCGTGGCCGCGGCCATCAGGCTGGCCGGGGTGGTCTTGTCGCAGCCGGTGGTCAGCACCACGCCGTCCAGCGGATAGCCGTGCAGCACCTCGACCAGGCCCAGGTAGGCCAGGTTGCGATCCAGCGCCGCGGTGGGGCGGCGCACGTTCTCGTGGATCGGATGCAGCGGGAACTCGAAGGGCACCCCGCCGGCGGCGCGGATGCCGTCCTTGACCCGCTTCACCAGCTCGATGTGGTGGCGGTTGCAGGGCGTGAGGTCCGAACCCGACTGGCAGATGCCGATGATCGGCTGGCCGCTGGTCAGCTCCTCCAGGGTGATGCCCTGATTCATGTAGCGTTCCAGGCACAGCGCGGTGGTGCCGGGGTGATCCGGATTGTCGAACCAGTCGCGCGAGCGCAGCCGGTCGGGGGTCATGGAACGATCCTTCATGGCACGTTCGGTCATGGCGTGCAGGGCCTCAGTGAGAGTGGCGCGGCACGTCGGCGCCCCGCTTGCCGACCAGGAAGTCGAAGTCGCAGCCCTCGTCGGCCTGCAGCACGTGCTCGATGTAGAGCTGGCGATAGCCGCCGCTGCGGGCGATCTCCTTGGATTCCGCGGTGGGGTCGCTCTCGGCCAGGCGCGCCTCGAGCTCGGCCTCGTCGACCTCCAGGTGCAGCCGGCCGCTGTCGCAGTCGAGCTCGATCCAGTCGCCGTTGCGCACCGCGGCCAGCGGGCCGCCGGCGGCCGCTTCCGGGGCCACGTGCAACACCACGGTGCCGTAGGCGGTGCCGCTCATGCGGGCGTCGGAGATGCGCACCATGTCGGTGATGCCTTGCTCCAGCAGCTTGGAGGGCAGGCCCATGTTGCCCACCTCGGCCATGCCGTGATAGCCGCGCGGGCCGCAGTTCTTCATCACCAGGATGCTGTCGGCGTCGACGTCCAGGTCCGGGTCGTTGATGCGGGCCTTGTAGTCGTCGAAGTTCTCGAACACCACCGCGCGTCCGCGATGCTGCATCAGCTCGGGCGTCGCCGCCGAGGGCTTGAGCACCGCACCGCCCGGGGCCAGGTTGCCGCGCAGCACGCACATGCCGCCATCCTCGCGCAGCGGGTTGTCCAGCGGGCGGATCACCTCGTCGTTGTACTGCGGCGCGTCCTGGACGTTCTCCCACAGGGTCTTGCCGTTGACGGTCAGGGCGTCCTTGTGGGGCAGCCGATCGGCCTCGCCCAGGCGCCTGAGCACCGCGGGCAGGCCGCCGGCGTAGTAGAACTCCTCCATCAGGAAGCGCCCGGAGGGCTGCAGGTCGACGATGGTCGGGGTGCCGCGGCCGATGCGGGTCCAGTCGTCCATCTCCAGATCGACGCCCATGCGCCCGGCGATGGCCTTCAGGTGGATCACGGCGTTGGTCGAGCCGCCGATGGCCGCGTTGGTGCGGATGGCGTTCTCGAAGGCGTTCTTGGTCAGCACCTTGGACAGGCGCAGGTCCTCGTCGACCATCTCGACGATGCGGTTGCCGGAGAGGTGCGCCAGCACGTAGCGGCGAGAGTCCACCGCCGGAATCGCCGCGTTGTGCGGCAGCGAGGTGCCGAGCGACTCCGCCATGCAGGCCATGGTGGAGGCGGTGCCCATGGTGTTGCAGGTCCCCGCGGATCGTGACATGCCGGCCTCGGCGGCCATGAAATCGTGAATCGAGATCTTGCCTGCCTTGACCTCCTCGGAGAGCTTCCACACCACGGTGCCGGAGCCGATGTCCTTGCCTTCGTGCTTGCCGTTGAGCATCGGCCCGCCGGTGACCACGATGGTCGGCAGGTCACAGCTGGCCGCGCCCATCAGCAGCGCCGGGGTGGTCTTGTCGCAGCCGACCAGCAGCACCACGGCGTCCATCGGGTTGCCGCGGATCGCCTCTTCGACGTCCATGCTCGCCAGGTTGCGGGTGAACATCGCCGTGGGGCGCAGGTTGGACTCGCCGTTGGAGAATACCGGGAACTCCACCGGGTAGCCGCCGGCCTCGAGGATGCCCTTCTTGACGTGCTCGGCGATCTTGCGGAAGTGCGCGTTGCATGGCGTCAGCTCCGACCAGGTGTTGCAGATGCCGATGATCGGCTTGCCCTCGAACTCGTGGTCGGGGATGCCCTGGTTCTTCATCCAGCTGCGGTACATGAAGCCATTCTTGTCGGCGCTGCCGAACCACTCGGCGCTGCGCAACCGGCGCTTGCTGTCTGTCATCGAAGTCTCTCCTTAATCGCGTCTCGAGGCCTGGCTCTCGTCTCAAGCGCTGCGCCCGGAGCATCGGCCCGGGGCAATGCGGCCATGGCATGAACGGTAGCCGGATGTCGACGCGTAGTCGACACATACGAAAGTATATGTTGAACAAATTACGCCTATGTACAACATTTAGCTCCCGCGACGGCACGCCATGAATGAACGCCGCACGACAACAACAGCTTCGATGGAGAGTTCTGATGCCTTACCTCAAGAAGCCCGCCCTGCTGCTGACCGGCACGGCCCTGATGCTCGGCCTGTCTACCGCCCAGGCGGCGGAGTACGACTGGAAGTTCCAGGCCTCCGAGACCGCCGGCGAGCCCAGCTTCAAGATCAAGCAGGAGTGGGCCGACAAGATCGAGACCATGACCGATGGCCGCGTGCACATCGAGATCCTGCCGATCAACTCCGTGGTGGGCCCCACCGAGACCCTGCAGGCGGTGTCCTCCGGCATCCTCCAGGGCCACATGACCGACCCGAGCTACTTCTCCGGTCAGGATCCGGCCTTCGGCATGATCGGCAACCTGGTCGGCGCCTGGAGCAACCCCTACGACTTCCTGGAGTTCATGAAGCATGCCGGCGGCGAGGAGCTCTACAACGAGCTGGCCGCGCCTTACGGCACGCACCTGATCAGCGCCGCGACCTTCCCGCTGGAGTCGATTCCCTCCACCGTCGAGATCGATTCCATCGACGATTTCCAGGGCCTCAAGATCCGCGCGCCCCAGGGCATGGTCTACAACATCTTCGAGCGCATCGGCGCCACCCCGGTCAATCTGCCGGGCTCGGAGGTCTACACCGGCCTGGAGAAGGGCGTGATCGACGCCGCCGACTCCACGGTGCTGTCCAACAACGACGCCATGGGCATCCACGAGTTCGCGCCCTACCCGCTGTACCCGGGCTTCCACTCCATGCCGATGATCGCCGTGTCGCTCAACAAGGACATCTGGGACGGCCTGCCCGAGGACCTGCAGGTCACCCTCGAGACCGCCTTCGACGACATGGCCTATGACCTGATCGCCCGTCTCAAGGAGCAGGACATCGAGACCCTGCAGGCGCTCAACGAGAACCCGGACGTGCACCCCGTCGACCTGCCCGCCGCCGAGCGCAAGAAGTTCCGCCAGGCCGCCGAGCAGGAGTGGGCCGAGTGGGCCGGCCGCAACGAGATGACGCAGAAGATCTACGACCAGGCCACCGACTTCCTCAAGGCACGCGGCCAGCTGTAATCCCCGATCGACTGCCCCCGGGCGGCGGTGCTCCGGCACCGCCGCCTTTCCCGACGTTCATGACGGCGCTCCACGCGCCACCCCGGAGGAGTCATGTCTTCCCCCCTTCCCGACGATCCTGCCGCGCTCGAGGTGGATGCACCGTCTCCCGCCCGCAGCGCCTTCGACCGCGGCGTGATCATGGCCGCCCGCGGCGCCGCCTGGCTGGTGTTCATCGCCATGGCGATCAGCGTCTATGAGGTCATCATGCGCTACGGCTTCGACTCACCGACCTCCTGGGTCCACGAGAGCGTGGTGATGCTGGTCGCGGTCGGCTTCGCCCTCGGCGGCCCGGCGGCGCTGGCCAGCGACCGCCATATCCGCGTCAAGGTGCTCTACGACGCCGTCGGCCCGCGCTTCCGGCTGTGGCTCGACCGCTTCAACGACCTGGTGACCTTCGGCTTCTGCCTGGCCATGAGCTACGCCGCCTACACCATGTTCTGGGAGGCCTCCCACAACCCGCTGGGCGAATGGCAGCTGGAGCGCTCCGGCACCTCCTGGAACCCGCCGTTCCCGGCGCTGGTGAAGGGCGTGATCCTGCTGGCGCTGGCTATCATGTGCGTGCAGTCCTTCCTGCACCTGATCCGTTCGCTGCGCCGCCGGCCCGATAACGCATCCAACGAGGCAGCCTCATGAGCATCGCCGACGGAACCCTGTTGCTGGTGGGGCTGATCTTCGCCCTGCTGATCACCGGCCTGCCGCTGGCCTTCATCACCGGCCTGGTCGCACTCTCCTTCACCTTCGGCTGGTTCGGGCCCAACGCCCTGCCGCTGGTCACCAGCCGGGTCTACGGCTTCGTCACCGAATATTCGCTGGTGGCGGTGCCGATGTTCGTGTTGATGGCCTCGTTACTGGACCGATCGGGGATCGCCAGGGACCTGTTCAACGCCATGCGCGTGTTCGCCGGCCGCCTGCCCGGCGGCGTGGCGGTGCAGACCATCGTGGTGGCCTTCTTCCTGGCCGCGCTGTCCGGGATCATCGGCGGCGAGATCGTGCTGCTGGGCATCCTGGCGCTGCCGCAGATGCTGCGACTGGGCTACGACAAGCACCTCTCCATCGGCGTGGTCTGCGCCGGCGGCGCCTTGGGCACCATGATGCCGCCGTCGATCGTGCTGATCATCTACGGCCTGATCGCCTCCGAGTCGATCGCCGACCTGTTCACCGCGGCCATCACCCCGGCGGTGATCCTGATGGCCAGCTACATCGGCTACGTGCTGATTCGCTGCCTGAAGAACCCGGCCATGGGACCGCCGATGACCGACGCCGACCGCGAGGAAGGCTTCTCCTCCAAGGGCCAGGCGCTGCGCGCCATCATCGTGCCGGGGCTGATCGCCGGGCTGGTGCTGGGCTCGATCTACGGCGGCGTGGCCTCGGTCACCGAGGCGGCGGCCATGGGCGTGTTCGGCGTGCTGCTGGCGGTGGTCGCCCGCGGCGAGTTCTCGCTCAAGACGCTGCACGAGAGCCTCAGCCAGACCCTGACCACCTGCGGCATGATCATCTGGATCGGCATCGGCGCCGCGGCGCTGGTGGGGGTCTACAACCTGATGGGCGGCAACCGCTTCATCTCGGGCATGATCATGGGCCTCGACGTGGCGCCGATCGTGATCATCCTGGTGATGATGGCGATCCTGCTGGTGCTGGGCATGTTCCTCGACTGGATCGGCGTGGCGATGCTGACGCTGCCGATCTTCGTGCCGATCGTCGAGCAGCTGGGCTACAGCCCGATCTGGTTCGGCATCCTGTTCGCGGTGAACATGCAGGTGTCGTTCCTGTCGCCGCCGTTCGGCCCGGCCGCCTTCTACCTCAAGGGCGTGGCGCCGCCCGAGGTCAGCCTGAAGGACATCTTCGTCTCGCTGCTGCCCTTCATCGCCCTGCAGCTGTGCGTGCTGTTCGCGCTGCTGTTCTGGCCCGACCTGGCCATGTGGCTGGTGGGCTGACGCCGCCGGCAAGGCGACGAGGGACGTCGCCTTGCCTTCCCCGACGCCCGCGGAGGCGTTTCCATCGATGACAAGGACAACATCATGGCGACACCACGACTGACGTACCTGGAAAAGGTGGGATTCGGCAGCGGGGACATGGCCATCAACGTGGTCATCTCCTCGATGTTTCTGATCATCTCCTACTTCTATACCGACATCTTCGGTTTGAAGCCCTCCCACATGGGCATCCTGTTCCTGGTCGCCCGGCTGGTGGATGCGGTGACCGACCCGCTGATGGGCATGATCACCGACCGCACCAACACGCCCCGCGGTCGCTATCGGCCCTACTTCCTGATCTTCGCGGTGCCCTTCGGCATCTCGGTGCTGCTGCTGTTCACCACCCCCGACTGGAGCTACAACGCCAAGCTGGTGTGGGCCTACTCGACCTATCTGCTGGTCACGCTGCTGTTCACTGCCGTGACCATCCCCTACATCTCGCTGATCGGCGTGCTGAGCGACGATCCCAAGGACAAGCTGTCGGCCAACGGCTACCGGCTGTTCTTCGCCAAGATCGCCGCCTTCCTGGTCACCATCATCGTGCCCAAGCTGGCCGAGTCCTTCGGCGAGGGCCGGCTCGAGCTGGGCTACCAGGTCGCCATGGGGCTGATGGGCGGCCTGGCGACCCTGCTGCTGCTGTTCTGCTATCGCACCACCACCGAGCGCGTCCAGCACCGCATCGACGATAAGCCCATCAAGCAGCAGCTCGCACTGCTGCTGAAGAACGACCAATGGCTGCTGCTGTGCGGCGCCTGCTTCACCGGCACCATGGGCTACGTATTGCGCAGCTCCGTGGCCGCCTATTACGCGAAGTACTACCTGGGCGCCGGCCCGGGGATGCTCTCGGCCTTCCTGACCGTCGGCGTCGGCGCCGCCATCCTGGCCATGGTCGCCTCCACCTGGATCACCAAGCGCTACTGCAAGGTGCAGCTGTTCCGCTGGAGCCAGGTCGCGGTGGGCATGCTCAGCGTGCTGATGTTCGTTGTGGTGGACCCCGGCGAGGTGGTGCTCGCCTTCGTGCTCTACTTCCTGATCTCGTTCGTGGTGGACCTGCACGCCCCGGTGTTCTGGTCGGCCATCGCCGAGTCCGTGGACTACGGCCAGGCCAAGACCGGCCGGCGCGTCTCGGGGCTGGCCTTCGGCGGCATCTCCTTCTTCCAGAAGGCCGGCATGGGCGCCGCGGGCTTCCTGGTGGGCGCGCTGCTGACCTTCTTCCACTACGAGCCCAACGTCGACCAGAGCGATTTCACGCTCACCGGCATCGCCCTGATGCTGTCCATCATCCCCGGTGTCTTCCACACCCTGATGGGCGGCTTCATGTTCCGCTACCGGATCACCGACGCCTACTACGCCTCGCTGGGCGACATCGGCGCCGGCCAGCGAGCCGCCGACCCGGCCACCGACGACACCCTCGAGCCGGGCCGCGCCAACTGATGGCCATGCTACGTCCCACCGCACACGCCACGGAGTCCACCATGTCGCTATCTCCCGAGCCACTTATCGAACAGCGCGCCGATCCCTGGATCCTCGCGCACGCCGGGCGCTACTACTTCATCGCCTCGGTGCCCGAGTACGACCGCCTGGAGCTCCGTTGCGCCGACAGCGTCGCGGGGCTGGCCGCGGCACCGGCGACCACGGTATGGCGCAAGCCCGACACCGGGCCGCTGTGCGAGCTGATCTGGGCCCCCGAGCTGCACCGCGTCGACGGCGTGTGGGTGATCTACTTCGCCGCCGCGCCATCCCGCGAGATCGTCGACGGCCTCTTCCAGCACCGCATGTACGTCATCACCTGCACGGCGGATGACCCGCTGGCCGGCGAGTGGAGCGAGCCCGTGCAGATGGAGACGCCGCTCGATAGCTTCTGCCTGGACGCCACGACCTTCCATCTGCGCGGCCGCGACTACTACGTCTGGGCCCAGCAGGATCCGGATATCCCCGGCAACTCGAACCTCTACATTGCCGAGCTGGCGGGACCGACCCGCCTGGCCGGGCCCCCGACGCGGCTCAGCGTGCCGGAATACGACTGGGAGACGCGCGGCTTCCTGGTCAACGAGGGGCCCGCGGTGCTCCAGCGCCACGGCCGGCTGCTGCTCACCTACTCGGCCAGCGCCACCGACGAGAACTACTGCGCGGGGCTCCTGTGGGCCGATGCCGACAGCGACCCGCTGGACGCGGCGAGCTGGTCGAAGTCGCCGATGCCGATCCTGGCCAGCGATCCGGTCAACGAGATCTTCGGCCCCGGCCACAACGGCTTCACGGTCGGCGAGGACGGCACCGACCTGCTCGTCTACCACGCCCGGACCTATACCGACATCCAGGGCGACCCGCTGTGGGACCCGAATCGCCATACCTACGTCAAGCCGATCCGCTGGGACGACGACGGCTTCCCGGACTTCGGGCGCGCCGGCGAGGACACCCTGGCGCCGGCGCGACACGATCAATAGCGAGAGGTGTCGGGGACAAGCCGACGAGGAGGTCCTACGCCACGGATGGCGTCGGTAGCGTACAGGGACGTATTCACAGCGCCTCCTCAATGGTCCGGCACCCCGGGGCTTGTCACCGGCTCAACCGACACAAAGCCTGCGTACTTTTTCATCGATACGACCCAATAGAATCAACATATAAAATTATATGTTGCACATACACCCGGAGCCGGGGCTATGATGGGGACCCTTCGGTGCCTCGCCGCTCCGACCCGACAGCCGAGGAAACACGCCATGCGCATCATCCAGTGCCTTCACGACGGTGCGGCCCGCGCCGCCCTGGTCGAAGACGACAAAACCGTCCGCCTGACCGAGGCCGACACCTACACCCTGGCGCGGCGCGCCATCGCCGCCGGTCGTCCGCTGGCCGAGATCGTCGAGGCGGCGCTGACCGAGACCCGCCTGGACTACCAGGCGTTGATTGACGGCGCCCAGCTGCTGCCGCCGCTGACCCATGATGACCCGGCCCACTGCCTGGTCACCGGCACCGGCCTGACCCATCTGGGCAGCGCCGACACCCGCGCCTCCATGCACGCCAAGGCCCAGGCCGACGAGTCCGAGCTGACCGACTCCATGCGCATGTTCAAGCTCGGCGTGGAAGGCGGCAAGCCCGCCGCCGGCGAGATCGGCGCCCAGCCGGAATGGTTCTACAAGGGCGACGGCGACTGCGTGGTGGCCCCCGAGGCGCCGATGCCGGTACCGGCCTTCGCCGAGGACGCCGGCGAGGAGCCGGAGCTCGCCGGGCTCTACGTGATCGGCGACGACGGCCAGCCCTGGCGCGTCGGCTATGCCATCGGCAACGAGTTCTCCGACCACGTCACCGAACGCTTCAACTACCTGTGGCTGGCCCACTCCAAGCTGCGCCACTGCAGCTTCGGCCCGGAGCTGCTGATCGACGAGCTGCCCGAGCACCTCGAGGGCACCAGCCGCATCGTGCGCGACGGCGAGACCCTGTGGGAGAAGCCGTTCCTCACCGGCGAGGCCAACATGGCCCACAGCGTCGCCAACCTCGAGCACCACCACTTCAAGTATCAAGGCTTCCGGCGCCCCGGCGATGTCCACGTGCACTTCTTCGGCACCGCGACGCTGAGCTTCGCCGACGGCGTCCAGACCCGCGACGGCGATCGCTTCGAGATCGCCCTGCCGGCCTTCGGCCGCACGCTGCGCAACCCGCTGGCGTTCGAGACCGAGGCCACCGATACCCGCGTCAACTCACTGTGATGACAGGAGGCAACATGACCCTGGAAGGCAAGCAACTGATCGGCCAGCAGGCCGTGCTCAGCGACGGCAAGGCGATCCACGCCGTCGATCCCGCCACCGGCGAGACCCTGTCCCCGGGCTATCCCGCCGGCGGCCAGGCC